>NZ_JCAFVN010000001.1:0-1317815 GCF_059372355.1 Stenotrophomonas sp. YJH_SMC_135 | reverse complement strand
GGCGAGATCGTCGCCTCGGTGCAGCGCGTGACCGACATCATGGCCGAGATCTCTGCGGCCTCGCAGGAACAGTCGGCGGGCATCGAGCAGGTCAACCAGACCGTGGTGCAGATGGACGAAACCACCCAGCAGAATGCTGCGCTGGTGGAAGAAGCCACTGCTGCGGCACGCGCAATGGAGGACCAGGCCGGCCAGCTGGCTGACGCCGTGGCGATCTTCCGCCTCGACAACCAGGTGTCCGCCGCAGTGAAGGCCGTGGCCGCGCGCGCGGAGCCGGCCCGTGTCACCACCGTGGCACGCCCGCAGCCGACCAGCACGCCCGCTCCGGTCCGCCGCAGCAGCAACGCCAGCACCTTCGCCGCCAGCGACAGCGACTGGCAGGAATTCTGAGACCCACCCGCGGCGGCTGCGGCCGCCGCCTCTGCCGATGGACACGTCCCCCGTGCAAAGTCCTACCCCCATCGTCACCGGCCCGCGCGAATTCGAGTTCGCCGACCGCGATTTCCGCCGCGTCTGCGACCTGATCTACCAGCGCGTGGGCATCGCCCTCGCGCCGGCAAAGCGCGACATGGTCTATGGCCGCCTGTCGCGCCGCCTGCGCACGCTGGGCATGCGCAGCTTCCAGCAGTACCTGGACCACCTGGAGCAGGAAGATGGTGACGAATGGCAGGCGTTCACCAACGCGCTGACCACCAACCTGACCTCGTTCTTCCGCGAACCGCATCACTTCGACAAGCTGCGCGAGGAACTCCAACAGCGCTCCAGCCGCGCCCCACTGCTGCTGTGGTCGTGCGCGGCGTCCACCGGCGAAGAGCCCTACTCGATGGCGATCACCGCCTGCGAGGCCTTCGGCACGTTGAAGCCGCCGGTACGCATCATTGCCACCGACGTCGATACCCAGGTGCTGGCCACTGCCGGCCGCGGCGTCTACAACATCGATCGCGTCGCCAGCCTCGATCCGGACCTGCGCCGCCGCTACTTCCAGCGCGGCAGCGGCCCCAACGAGGGCCAGTGCCGCGTGCTGCCGGCGCTGCGCGAACTGATCGAGTTCCGCCCATTGAACCTGCTCGCCCCGCGCTACGACGTCGGCGGCCCGTTCGACGCGCTGTTCTGCCGCAACGTGATGATCTACTTCGACAAGCCGACCCAGCGCGCCATCCTTGGTCGCCTGGTTCAGCACCTGGCCGATGACGGCCTGCTCTACACCGGCCACTCGGAGAACTACCTGCACGCCGCCGACCTGATCCAGCCCTGCGGCCGCACCCTGTACCGCCGTGCGGCAAAGGCCGGCGCATGAATGCCTCGCTGCGTACCGACGATGTGATGCGCTACCAGGATGCGCGCTTCCAGACCATCGCCGCCAAGCTGCTGCCGACCCAGTACCTGGTGGTCGATGACACCACTGCGCTGACCACCACGCTGGGCTCCTGCGTGGCGGCCTGCCTGCGCGACCCGGTGCTGAAGATCGGCGGCATGAACCACTTCCTGCTGCCGGAAGGCAACGCTGGCGACGGCGCACCCGCACGCTACGGCAGCTATGCGATGGAACTGCTGATCAACGACATGCTCAAGCGGGGCGCCCACCGCAAGCGCATCGAAGCCAAGGTGTTCGGCGGCGCCAACGTGCTCAAGGGCTTCACCAGCAATCCAGTGGGCACCCGCAACGCCGAGTTCGTGCGCCAGTACCTGCAGGCCGAGCACATCCCGATCATCGCCGAGGACCTGTGCGGCATCCATCCGCGCAAGATCTGGTTCTTCGCCGACACCGGCCGCGTGGTGGTGCAGCGCCTGCCGCATGCGCATGAGGCCGAAGTGGCCGCCACCGAATCGGCGGTGCGTGCGCGCCTGTCCAAGGCGCCGGTCACCGGTGGCGTGGAGCTGTTCGAATGACCTTTACCGGCAACGCCCCCTGCCGGGTGCTGATCGTCGACGACTCTGCCGTCGTGCGCCAGATGCTCACCGAGATCCTGTCCAGCGATCCCGCCATCGACGTGGTCGGCACCGCCGCCGACCCGCTGCTGGCCCGTGAAAAGATCAAGCGACTGGCCCCGGACGTGATCACCCTGGACGTGGAAATGCCGCGCATGGACGGGCTGGCGTTCCTGGAAAACCTGATGCGCCTGCACCCGTTGCCGGTGGTGATGATCTCCTCGCTGACCGAGCGCGGCGCCGACACCACCCTGCAGGCACTGGCGCTGGGCGCCGTGGATTTCGTATCCAAGCCGAAGTTGGACGTGGCCCGCGGCCTGCAGGGCTACGCCGACGAGATCATCGCCAAGGTCAAGATGGCGGCGCGCTCGCGGGTACGTCCGCTGGTGCGCGCTGCCGCGCCCAAGCTCATGCTGGACGCCGCGCCCGCGATACGCGCGGCCGCGCCGCAGTTCCGCACCACCGACCGGCTGATCGCGATCGGCTCGTCAGCCGGTGGCACCGAAGCCCTGCGCGTGGTGCTGGAAGGCATGCCCGCCGATGGCCCAGCCGTGGTGATGACCCAGCACCTGCCGGCCAGCTTCAGCAGCGCCTTCGCCGAACGCCTGGACCGCCACTCGGCCATGGCCGTACGCGAGGCCAGCGACGGCGAGGCAGTGCTGCCTGGCCATGCCTACCTGCCACCAGGCGGCAAGCATCTGCGCATCATCCGCGACGGTGCCCGCTGGCGCTGCCGCGTCGACGACGGCCCGGCGGTGAACCGGCACAAGCCGGCAGTGGACGTGCTGTTCCGTTCGGTCGCGCAGAACGCCGGTGGCAATGCGATCGGTGCCATCCTCACCGGCATGGGTGATGATGGCGCACGTGGCCTGCTGGAGATGCGCCAGGCCGGCGCCCCGACCCTGGTACAGGATGAGGCCACCAGCGTGGTCTGGGGCATGCCCGGTGCCGCCTTCAAGCTCGGCGCCGCCGAGGAACAGGTGCCGCTGGAACGGATTGCCGAGCGGTTGCTGGCGCTCGCCCGCGGCTGATTGCGCGCCGCAGCTCAAGGGCGCGCGCGCAGTAGATCCACGCCATACGTGGCTGCCGTTGTAGAGTCGAACCACGCTCGACTCATCGCGCATCGCACGAACAGCAGCCAAGCATGGACTCGGCGCTACAGGCCATCAGGCAACAAAAAAAGGCGCCGGCTTTCACCGGGGTTCTTCGTTTCAACGCGCTACCCGCATGTGTGCTTTGATAGCGGTATTGCACAAGGAATGCTGCACATGATCAAAGGCATATGGAAGGCCGCCCTGGCGGCCGTACTGCTTTCATTGCCACTGGCACCCGCCAGCGCCAGTGGCGATCTGTTCTACTTCGAGGCCAAGCTGGGTGATGTGTTCTTCATGCTGATGCTGGTGGGTCGCGAAGACCCCGGCGCGGTAAGCGTCAGCTGGAAAGGCACGTCGATCCCGCCGTACCCCAACGTGCAACGCCGCTACTACATCGAATTCGACCGCGCCCGCCGCCAGGCCTATGTGCGTCCGCTCCGCCACGACGGATTGCCCTGGTTCGAAATGGACGTCTCCGGCAAGCGCGGCAACGTGCTCATAGCAGGCCGTCGGTTGGAAGGCAGCGCAGACTGGACCGTGCAGTAGCGCCGGAAGCCTGAGCATTCCGTTGTTTCAAACACGCCCAGATCTTCCATTTGGATCGCACCAGGCTCCAGCCATACCAAGCAGTCAATGGTCCGACTATTGGCTGGGACGAGGATGCAGACGCCCCAGAACGGTCCCGTCAAGCTTGATCAGCTCCATGGTCTGATCTGTCTTCAACGTCTCAAACAGACCATCCGGTCGAGAATGAATCGATAGAAATCCCTGTTCGAACAGCGTCGTTCCTGTGTCTGGGTCAAGAAAATTGACCGTAACCTCACCGGCACTGTTTCGCTCACGCACGGAAACTCGGCCTTTCGAAACATTCACGTAGCCGTAGCGGGGCGCCAGCCTCCACCGCCCCGACTCATCCAGAAGGCCCCAGCGACCCCGCAACGAGAGCGCATAGACTCTTGTTCCATCCGCCAGAAGCTCTGCTGAGGGAGTATGCGGAGTGAAATCAGCCAGCGCATTTCCGCGCAGATCGAGTATGTGATACCCGGCGTCATATCCCGGCCGTTCGAATGCGGCGACCAGATTCGGACCCAATGGTTTTATCCGACGGTAGCGAGGAGGAATCAGCCAAGCACCCGTAGCATCTATTACACCCCATCCTCCATCGGCTTGGGCCAACAGCAGTTGGTCATCCAGTCCTTCCGCGGTTTGAAAAGGCGCAAGTCGGTAGTACAGGGAAGACGAGATGCTGCCATCTTCCAGCATCATGAAACGCACCCCCGCTTCGCCGGGCTTTTGATACTCGACGATCCTGCGGTTCAGCGGATGCAGGCCTGCAGCGCGTTGCAGGGAGCGCAGCGACCCATCCAGGCCTACAACGTATTCATCATCTTCCGAACTGAAGATTACATACCCCACTCGTTCAGCGAACTCATCTGTCTTCATACAGTGGCCTGCAGGCGTCGGAAACATCAAACCCGCGCGCGTGAAATGCAGGCACTGGCCGTCTTCGGCTACCGCAGAAAGCAGGTACCCACCCCGACCAAACTTGAACCGATATCGACCCATGGGCGCCACTTGCACCCCGTGGGGATCCAGCACCGTGTCGTTCCCGCCCTGGGTGGCGAGCGCGAAACCCGAACTGTTGAAGGTCATCTGATCGTAGTCCTGGCGCCCTATGCCTGCCAGTGATCGATCAACCAGGCCAAAGTGGACACCATCGCGCGAAGCGATGGCCACTTCCCCCTCATGACCCACGGGACCAAAACTACCAAAGACACTGAAAACGGGACCGGACTTACCCTTCGCGTCAAGGAAGCGGGTCGTACAGCGCTGCTTCTCTTTGTTGCAGAGTTCTACAGCCGGGTTTCCAGCCCAGGACGCAGAGCGCAGGAGATCGTTCTCGCCTTTCTCCTCAAACCGACGCGCCAATCGGCCCCGTGCATTGAAGAAGTCAATTCGCGTGTACGCCTTGGGCGGTTTCCGCAGCAATACCTTGGCTTCGATCACCCCGTTGCCATGTACCTCAACCGAATCGTAATGCGCTTCAAGGACGATACGCCCTTCTGAATTCATGATGCCCCTGTTCTCCCCCCTTTCGAAGACCGCCACCCCATTTTTGAAGGGGCGGAGGTATTGCATTCCCCGATGCTCGGCCAGTTGCCGGCCCGTGCCATCCAGCACCACGCATCGACCCTCATGACAGAGGCTGTGGCGTGTAGTCCTGTCGAGACGTGGCGGCGGCTTGATAGACAGCGGCATCGCAGACGCCGGCGTTGCGCCGACTGATGGCGCCATAGTCAGAAGTGCAGAGGCCAGCAGAGCGCCCAAGGCCCGGGCGATGACGCTGCGGCGATGGGTAGGACTGGAAGTCAGCAGAAATGAACGGCGCATCTCAGACAGAACCGCAAAGGAGAGCAGCCAAGGTAGGCGCCATGCTTCGCTAGAGAAATACAACTTCTACGAAAGTGTCCTGTCCACAAAAAACCCCCGGCTTTCACCGGGGGTTCTTCGTTCACATCATCAACCGATCAGCAGGATCAGGCAGCGACCGTCTTGGCCACGTCCTGGTATTCCTCGATCTGGTCGAAGTTCATGTAGCGGTAGATCTCGGCGCCGCTGGCGGCGATCACGCCCACATCGGCCATGTACTCCTCCTTGGTCGGGATGCGGCCCAGGCGCGAGCAGATCGCCGCCAGTTCCGCCGAACCCAGGTACACGTTGGTGTTGCGGCCCAGGCGGTTCGGGAAGTTGCGGGTCGAGGTCGACATCGCGGTGGAGCCTTCGCGGATCTGCGCCTGGTTGCCCATGCACAGCGAGCAGCCCGGCATTTCCATGCGCGCGCCGGTAGCGCCGAAGGTGCCGTACACGCCTTCCTTGGTCAGCTCCGAAGCATCCATCTTGGTCGGCGGGGCCACCCACAGGCGGGTCGGCAGGTCACGCTTGCCTTCCAGCAGCTTGGCCGCGGCGCGGAAGTGACCGATGTTGGTCATGCACGAACCGATGAACACTTCGTCGATCTTGGCCCCGGCCACTTCGGACAGGGTCTTCACGTCGTCCGGGTCGTTCGGGCAGGCCACGATCGGCTCGTGGATGTCGGCCAGGTCGATCTCGATGACGGCGGCGTACTCGGCGTCGGCATCCGGCTCCAGCAGCTGCGGGTTGGCCAGCCAGGCTTCCATCTTCTCGATGCGACGCTGCAGCGAACGCGGATCCTGGTAACCCTCGGCAATCATCCACTTCAGCAGCGTGATGTTGCTGGTCAGGTACTCGATGATCGGTTCCTTGTTCAGGCGCACCGAGCAGCCGGCGGCCGAACGCTCGGCCGAGGCGTCGGACAGTTCGAACGCCTGTTCGACCTTCAGCTCCGGCAGGCCTTCGATTTCCAGGATGCGGCCGGAGAAGATGTTCTTCTTGCCAGCCTTGGCCACGGTCAGCAGGCCGGACTTGATCGCGTACAGCGGGATCGCGTTGACCAGGTCACGCAGGGTCACGCCCGGCTGCATCTTGCCCTTGAAGCGCACCAGCACCGACTCCGGCATGTCCAGCGGCATCACGCCGGTGGCTGCGGCGAAGGCGACCAGGCCCGAACCGGCCGGGAACGAAATGCCCACCGGGAAACGGGTGTGCGAGTCACCGCCGGTACCCACGGTGTCCGGCAGCAGCATGCGGTTGAGCCAGCTGTGGATCACGCCGTCGCCCGGGCGCAGCGAAACGCCGCCACGGGTGGAGATGAACTCCGGCAGGGTGTGGTGGGTCTTCACGTCCACCGGCTTCGGGTAAGCGGCGGTGTGGCAGAACGACTGCATCACCAGGTCGGCCGAGAAGCCCAGGCACGCCAGGTCCTTCAGCTCGTCGCGGGTCATCGGGCCGGTGGTGTCCTGCGAGCCGACCGAGGTCATCTTCGGTTCGCAGTAGGTGCCCGGGCGCATGCCCTGGCCTTCCGGCAGGCCACAGGCGCGGCCGACCATCTTCTGCGCCAGCGAGAAGCCCTTGCCGGTATCGGCCGGCTGCACCGGCAGGCGGAACAGGTCGGTCGGGGCCAGGCCCAGCGCTTCGCGCGCCTTGCCGGTCAGGCCACGGCCGATGATCAGCGGAATGCGGCCGCCGGCACGTACTTCATCGAACAGCACGTCGGACTTGACCTGGAACTCGGCGATCACTTCGCCGTTCTTCAGCGCCTTGCCTTCGTACGGGCGCAGCTCGATGACGTCGCCGTGCTCCATCTTCGATACGTCCAGCTCGATCGGCAGCGCGCCGGCATCTTCCATGGTGTTGTAGAAGATCGGTGCGATCTTGCCGCCCAGGCAGACGCCACCGGCGCGCTTGTTCGGGATGAACGGAATGTCATCGCCGGTCCACCACAGCACGCTGTTGGTGGCCGACTTGCGCGAGGAACCGGTGCCGACCACGTCGCCGACGTAGGCAACCAGGTGGCCCTTTTCCTTCAGCGACAGGATCTGCTGGATCGGGCCGCGCTTGCCGTCTTCTTCCGGGGTGAACGGCGCATCGTCGCGCTTGTTCTTCAGCATCGCCAGGGCGTGCATCGGAATGTCCGGGCGGGTGGTCGCGTCCGGTGCCGGCGACAGGTCGTCGGTGTTGGTTTCGCCCGGCACCTTGAACACGGTGACGGTCAGGCTCTGCGGCACTTCCGGATTGCTGGTGAACCACTCGGCATCGGCCCAGCTCTGCAGCACGGCCTGGGCGTTGGCATTGCCCGCCTTGGCCTTTTCCTGCACGTCATGGAACGCATCGAACACCAGCAGGGTCTTCTTCAGGCCGTTGGCGGCGATGGTGCCGACGCTGGCGTCGTCCAGCAGCTGCACCAGCGGGGCCACGTTGTAGCCGCCGAGCATGGTGCCCAGCAGTTCGGTGGCGCGCTCACGGCTGATCAGCGGGTTCTGCTCGCTGCCCAGGGCGATCGCCGCCAGGTACGACGCCTTGACCTTGGCCGCGTCATCGACGCCGGCCGGCACGCGGTGGGTCAGCAGGTCGAGCAGGAACTCGGCCTCGCCCTGCGGCGGGTTCTTCAGCAGTTCGATGACATCGGCCGTCTGCTGCGCGCTCAGCGGCAGCGGCGGGATGCCAAGCGCAGCGCGCTCGGCGACGTGGTGGCGGTAGGCTTCCAACATGACAACTCCCGGGTAATGCGTAGGTTGAAATAACAAAGTGGGCTCAGGCGTGCGGCACGATCAGCTTCAGGCCCTTGAAGTAGTCGCGGTAAAACGTGTCGTTCCAGGTGATCAGGCCGTCACACTGCAGCAGTGCGTGGGCGCCGACCATGAATTCGTCCAGGCTGCGGCGGCTGCCGCCGCGCTGGCGATGACGGCGGTGCATCTCGCCGGCGCGCAGCGCCGACTTGGCTTCCATCGGGTTGAAGTGCACGCCCATTTCTTCCAGCGCTTCGAGCACCTCGGCGCCGCCGCGCAGCGATGCGCAGACCTCGGCCAGGGTCGCGCCACAGACCACCACGCGGCCACCGACCAGACTCTGCCGCAGGATGGCTTCCACGGCATCGGCCTGCGGACCATTGCTGAGCAGCTCGACCAGCACCGGTGAATCGACGGCGATCATCACGGCTTATTCCTCGTCACGCACCGCGCGTACCGCTGCGTCGGACGATTCGAAGCCGTCCAGCGCAAACTTGCCGCGCGCCCGTGAAATCGCATCGTCAACACTCTTGCGCAGGATGATGCGGCTGCCGTCCAGCTCGACCTTCAGCAGCGTGCCCTTGGTCAGGCCGAGGGCATCACGCACCGCCTTGGGCAGGGTGATCTGTCCGCGTTCTGCAACAGTGGCTTCCATGGGTAGGCCCTCCAGAGTATGCACAAATTATACATACTTCCCCGGGCATACTTCCACCCTGAACAGGACCGGCGCCCCGCCAGCCCTTGCCTCGCAAAGGATCGGCCACAAACGTGACATACGCCATACACCTTCCCCTGTAGTCTGGAACCGATGCCGCAGGCCGGAACCCGGCCCGGATGAATCCATTCAGTCTGAGGTTCATACTGGGACGACCGGGGCCGCCAGGCCCGCGGCGACCGCAAGCAGGCCCGCCCATGCGCGGGCCACTGCAAGCCATCCGCAAGAAGGAGTTACCCCGCATGAGCGATTCGTTCTCCACCCGCAGCCAGCTGAACGTCGGCGGCAAGACCTACGACTACTTCAGCCTGCCCACGCTGGGCCAGCGCTTCGATATCTCCCACCTGCCCTACTCGATGAAGATCCTGCTGGAGAACCTGCTCCGGCACGAGGACGGCGGTATCACCGTCGGCAAGGACCACATCGAAGCCGTGGCCCGCTGGAACCCGGCGGCCGAGCCGGACACCGAGATCGCCTTCATGCCGGCGCGCGTGGTCCTGCAGGACTTCACCGGCGTGCCATGCGTGGTCGACCTGGCCGCGATGCGCGACGCGGTCGTCAAGCTGGGCGGCTCGCCGGAGCAGATCAACCCGCAGATCCCCTCCGAACTGGTCATCGACCACTCGGTGCAGGTCGATGTGTTCGGCAAGCCGGACGCGCTGGACCTCAACGGCAAGATCGAATTCCAGCGCAACCAGGAACGCTACGGCTTCCTGCGCTGGGGCCAGAAGGCCTTCGACAACTTCAAGGTGGTGCCGCCGAACACCGGCATCGTCCACCAGGTGAACCTGGAGAACCTGGCCCGCGTAGTGATGACCGCCGACAAGGACGGCAAGGCGGTCGCCTACCCCGATACCGTGTTCGGTACCGACAGCCACACCACCATGATCAACGGCATCGGCGTGCTTGGCTGGGGCGTGGGCGGCATCGAAGCCGAGGCCGCCATGCTCGGCCAACCGTCGTCGATGCTGATCCCGCAGGTGGTCGGCTTCAAGCTGACCGGCAAGCTGCCCGAGGGTGCCACCGCCACCGACCTGGTGCTGACCGTCACCCAGATGCTGCGCAAGCTCGGCGTGGTCGGCAAGTTCGTCGAGTTCTACGGTGACGGCCTGCAGCACCTGCCGCTGGCCGACCGTGCCACCATCGGCAACATGGCCCCGGAGTACGGCGCCACCTGCGGCATCTTCCCGATCGACGCCGAATCGCTGAACTACCTGCGCCTGTCCGGCCGCAGCGAAGAGCAGATCGACCTGGTCGAAGCCTATGCCAAGGCACAGGGCCTGTGGCACGAACCGGGCAGCCCGCATGCCCAGTACAGCACCACGCTGGAACTGGACATGGGCACGGTGAAGCCGTCGCTGGCCGGCCCGAAGCGTCCGCAGGACCGCGTGCTGCTGGAAGACGTGCAGAAGAACTACCGCGAAGCACTGGTCGGCATGACCAGCAACCGCGACAAGCGCAGTGATGATGTTTCCTCGTTCGTCAATGAAGGCGGCGGCGCGGCGGTCGGCAACGAGCAGCTGGCCAAGGGCTTCGCCGACATCGAGATCGAAGGCCGAAAGGTGCGGCTGAAGGATGGCGCGGTGGTCATCGCCGCCATCACCTCCTGCACCAACACCTCCAACCCGGCGGTGATGATCGGTGCCGGCCTGCTGGCCCGCAATGCGGCCGCCAAGGGCCTGAACCGCCAGCCGTGGGTGAAGACCTCGCTCGGGCCGGGCTCGCGCGTGGTCACCGACTACCTGGAAAAGGCCGGCGTGCTGAAGGAGCTGGAGAAGATCGGCTTCTACGTGGTCGGCTACGGCTGCACCACCTGCATCGGCAACTCCGGCCCGCTGCCGACCGAAGTCAGCGCCGGCATCGCCGCCGGCGATCTTGTGGTCACCTCGGTGCTGTCCGGCAACCGCAACTTCGAGGGTCGCGTGCACCCCGAAGTGAAGATGAACTACCTGGCCAGCCCGCCGCTGGTGGTGGCCTATGCCATCGCCGGCACCACCGACATCGACCTGACCACCCAGCCGCTGGGCACCGGCAGCGATGGCCAGCCGGTGTTCCTGCGCGACATCTGGCCGAGCAACAAGGAAATCGGCGATGTCATCGCCGCCACCATCGGCCCGGAGATGTTCAAGCAGAACTACGCCGACGTGTTCAAGGGCGACACCCGCTGGAACACCATCGCCTCGCCGGACGGCAACCTGTACGCGTGGAGCGATGCCTCCACCTACATCAAGAACCCGCCGTACTTCGATGGCATGACCATGCAGACCGGCAGCATCGACGACGTGCACGGCGCACGCGTGATGGGCCTGTTCGGCGATTCGATCACCACCGACCACATCTCCCCGGCCGGCAACATCAAGAAGGACTCGCCGGCGGGCCGCTTCCTGCAGGAACGCGGCGTGCAGCCGGCCGACTTCAACAGCTACGGCAGCCGCCGCGGCAACGACGACGTGATGGTCCGCGGCACCTTCGCCAACATCCGCATCAAGAACCTGATGTTCGGTGGCGAGGAAGGCGGCAACACCCTGTACTACCCCGCCGGTGGTGGCCAGCCGGAGAAGCTGGCGATCTACGATGCGGCCATGAAGTACAAGGCCGACAAGGTGCCGCTGGTGGTGCTGGCCGGCAAGGAATACGGCACCGGTTCGTCGCGCGACTGGGCGGCCAAGGGCACCCTGCTGCTGGGGGTGAAGGCGGTCATCGCCGAAAGCTTCGAGCGCATCCACCGCTCCAACCTGGTCGGCATGGGCGTGCTGCCGCTGCAGTTCCGCAACGGCGAGAACGCGCAGAGCCTGGGCCTGGACGGCTCGGAAGTGATCGACATCACCGGCCTGCAGGACGGTGCCAGCAAGCGCGCCACGGTCACCGCGACCAAGGCCGATGGCACGAAGAAGACCTTCGAGGTCTCGGTGATGCTGCTGACCCCGAAGGAAGTCGAGTACTTCCGTCATGGCGGCCTGCTGCAGTACGTGCTGCGCCAGCTGGCAGCCAAGTAACGGAAAAGGGCCGGATCCTTGCGGGTCCGGCCCTTTCCGTCTGCGATGCCCCCCTGTAGAGCCGAGCCTGCGCTCGGCTGCTTCTGCGCCAACAGCAGCCGAGCATGGGCTCGGCTCTACAGAGGCACTCAGCGGCGGGGTGCGTCCGGGTCGGTGCGCAGCGCCTTCAGCAGGCCCCACATGTAGAACGCCAGCGTGAACGAGAACGGCAGGCCACACAGCACCACCGCCGTCTGCATCGCACTGAAATTGCCGGCCAGCAGCAGGCCGACGCTGGCCACGGTGATGCCGGCCGCCCAGAACACGCGCAGCCAGATCGGGGCGTCATGGCCGTCTTCCACACCATCGTCAACGCGACGGGTGCACAGGTTGGCGATCATCAGCGTGCCCGAGTCGACCGGGGTCAGGAACAGCACGAAGCCGATCACCACCGCCGCACCGGCAACGTACGGCGCGCCGGGCAGGTATTCCAGCAGCTTGAACAGCGTCATCGCCGCATCGTGCTGGGCCACCTCACCCAGGATCGCCTGGCCGTGGTTGAGCACCAGGTCGATGGCGGTGTTGCCGAAGATCGACAGCCAGGCCAGGGTGAAGCCGAGCGGGATAAGCAGCACGCCCATGATCACTTCGCGGATGGTGCGGCCACGCGAGATGCGCGCCACGAAAAGGCCGACGAACGGCGCCCAGGCGATCCACCAGGCCCAGTAGAACAGCGTCCACGACCCCATCCACTCACGGCCCTTCGGGTCGTTGAGGTACATGTCGAAGCTCTTGCGCACGAACGCACCAAGGTAATCGCCGGTGTTCTGGATCAGGCCGTCGAACAGGTGCAGGGTCGGGCCGGTGACCAGCACGAACAGCAGCAGGCCACACAGCAGGCGCACGTTGAGGTTGGACAGCCAGGCAATGCCCTTTTCCACACCGGCGACCACGCCGATGGTGGCCACCACCATCATCACCAGCACGATGGCCACCAGCACCTGCGGCGTATCCGGGATGTGGAACAGGTAGACCAGGCCGGACTGCACCACCAGCGCGCCGATGCCGAGGTTGGTCACCATCGAGATCAGCGTGGCCAGGATGCCGAAACCATCGACCATGTCGCCGATGCGACCGTGGATGCGCTCACCGAAGATCGGGTACAGCGCCGAGCGCAGCGCCAGCGGCAGGTCGCGGCGGTACGCGAAGTAGCCCAGCGCCACGCCGACCAGCGCGTACAGCGCCCAGCCGTGCAGGCCCCAGTGCAGGAAGGTCAGCACCATCGCTTCGCGGCCGGCGGCCACGGTCCCGCCGGGTTGCCCGGGCGGATGCAGGAAATGGTCCAGCGGCTCGTAGGCGCCGTAGTACAGCAGCGCGATGCCGATGCCGGCCGAGAACAGCATCGAGACCCAGGCAACGTAGCCGAAGGCCGGTGACTCCTCGTTGTGGCCCAGGCGGATGCGGCCATACGGCGAAAACGCCAGCCACAGCACGAAGCCCAGGCACAGCACGATCAGCAGCATGTACCACCAGCCGAACGCGGCCGACACCTCGGCCTGCGCCCATTGCAGCCAGTGCTCGCTGCCTTCGGGATAGAGAACGGTGAGCAGCCCGAGGATGCCGATCGACACCGAGGAGCTGAGAAAGACAAAACGGTTCAAGCGCAGGGGCGAACGCTTGGGATGAGCCAGGGAAGACATGGGATCGTCTCATCAGTCCGGGGGAGCACATGGGCGGGGCCGGACCGGTAAACCGGGCCCATGGCGTGGGGCGCGAGCGCATCCTAGGGTTTATTGATTGAACGTTCAATCAATAAAAAGCATAATGGCGGGCAGCCGATCCTTCGGGTCGCAATCCGTGGAGAGACAATGCCGAAGAAAGGCGTGGAACCGGTACGGCGCGAACAGCTTATCCGGGCCACTTTCCAGACCATCGACGAGATCGGCATGGCCGACGCGACCGTCGCCACCATCGCGAAGAAGGCAGGGCTGTCCAGCGGCATCGTCGCCCACTACTTTGGCGACAAGGACGGCCTGCTCAATGCTGCAATGCGGCAGATCCTGCGCGAACTGAAGGACGCCGTCGCCCGCTACCGCGCCGAGGCCAGCGATGACCCCCGCGAGCAGTTGCGTGCCATCGTCGATGGCAACTTCGACGACAGCCAGATCAACGGTACCGCAATGCGCGTCTGGCTCACGTTCTGGGCCGCCAGCATGCACCAGCCGGAACTGGCCCGGCTGCAGCGCGCCAACGACCAGCGCCTGTTCTCCAACCTGTGCCACCAGTTCAACCGCCTGCTGCCCCACCCGCAGGCCCGCCTGGCCGCCCGTGGCCTGGCCGCGATGATCGACGGCCTGTGGCTGCGTGGCAGCCTGGTCGGCGGCCAGTTCAACGCCGACAAGTCCCGGCGCATCGCCTACGGCTACATCGACTTCCAGTTGCAGGCTGCCGCGCTATAAGCGCTTCAGCACCCGCCCCCTTCCAAGGAGTACGCCCCATGACCACCCTGCCCGTCCAACAGCTCTACATCCACGGCCAGCGCGTCGATGCCACCAGCGGCAAGACCTTCAAGACCGTCAACCCGGCCACCGGTGAGGTGATCGCCGAAGTGCAGGTTGCCAGCCAGGCCGACGTCGAGCGCGCCGTGCAGAGCGCGGCCGAAGGCCAGAAGGTGTGGGCCGCGATGACGGCCATGGAGCGCTCGCGCATCCTGCGCCGCGCCGTCGAGCTCCTGCGCGAGCGCAACGACGAACTGGCCCACCTGGAAACCCTGGACACCGGCAAGGCGCTGGCCGAGACCACCACCGTGGACATTGTCACCGGCGCCGACGTGGTCGAGTACTACGCTGGCCTGGCCACCGCCATCGAAGGCATCCAGCTGCCGCTGCGCGAATCGAGCTTCTTCTACACCCGCCGCGAACCGCTGGGCGTGGTGGCCGGCATCGGCGCCTGGAACTACCCGATCCAGATCGCCATGTGGAAGTCGGCCCCGGCCCTGGCCGCCGGCAATGCGATGGTGTTCAAGCCGTCCGAAGTGACCCCGTTGACCGCGATCCGGCTGGCCGAGATCTACACCGAAGCCGGCGTGCCGGCCGGCGTGTTCAACGTCGTGCAGGGCCCGGGCCGCGAGATCGGGCAGTGGCTGACCGAGCACCCGGTGATCGAGAAGATTTCCTTCACCGGCGGCGTCGCCACCGGCAAGAAGGTCATGGCCAGCGCGGCGTCCTCGTCGCTGAAGGAAGTGACCATGGAGCTGGGCGGCAAGTCGCCGCTGGTGATCTGCGATGACGCCGATCTGGACCGCGCCGCCGACATCGCGGTGATGGCCAACTTCTTCAGCTCCGGCCAGGTCTGCACCAACGGCACCCGCGTGTTCGTGCCGCGCAGCATGCTGGCCGCGTTCGAGGCCGCCGTTGTCGAGCGCGTCAAGCGCATCCGCATCGGCGACCCGATGGCCGCCGAGACCAACTTCGGCCCGCTGACCAGCTTCCCGCACATGGAAAACGTGCTGCGCTACATCGAAAGCGGCAAGGCCGAAGGCGCCCGCCTGCTGACCGGCGGCGGCCGTGCCACCGAAGGCGCGCTGGCCAATGGCGCGTACGTGCTGCCGACCGTGTTCTCCGACTGCCGCGATGACATGACGATTGTCCGGGAAGAGATCTTCGGGCCGGTGATGAGCATCCTCGCCTACGACGACGAAGACGAAGTGGTGCGTCGTGCCAACGACACCACCTTCGGCCTCGCCGCCGGCGTGGTCAGCAAGGACGTCAGCCGCGCCCACCGCATCATCCACCGCCTGGAAGCCGGCATCTGCTGGATCAACACCTGGGGCGAATCGCCGGCCGAAATGCCCGTCGGTGGCTACAAGGAATCCGGCGTCGGCCGCGAGAACGGCATCTCGACCCTCGGCCACTACACCCGCATCAAGTCGGTGCAGGTCGAGCTGGGCGACTACGCCAGCGTGTTCTGACCGGCGCGCCGCCAGCACGCCCCATCGTCCGGCCACCGCGCCGATCCGACATCCCGCCGGGACGCCTGCATGCAGCGCGCCCCGGCCTGCAGGAGACACCCATGAGCACCCACAACGAGTACGACTACATCATCATCGGCGCCGGTTCGGCCGGCAACGTGCTGGCTACCCGCCTCACCGAAGATGCCGATGTCAGCGTGCTGCTGCTGGAAGCCGGTGGCCCGGACTACCGGCTCGACTTCCGTACCCAGATGCCGGCGGCACTGGCCTTCCCACTGCAGGGCAAGCGCTACAACTGGGCGTACAAGACCGATCCGGAGCCCTTCATGAACAACCGCCGCATGGACTGCGGCCGCGGCAAGGGCCTGGGCGGCTCGTCGCTGATCAACGGCATGTGCTACATCCGCGGCAACGCGATGGACTATGACAACTGGGCCAGCATGCCGGGCCTGGAAGACTGGACCTACCTGGACTGCCTGCCCTACTTCCGCAAGGCCGAAACCCGTGATATCGGCCCCAATGACTACCACGGTGGCGACGGCCCGCTGCGCGTTACCACGCCGAAGGCCGGCAACAACGAGCTGTTCGCTGCGATGGTCGAAGCCGGCGTGCAGGCCGGCTACCCGCGCACCGACGACCTCAACGGCTACCAGCAGGAAGGTTTCGGCCCGATGGACCGCACGGTGACCCCGAAGGGCCGTCGTTCCAGCACCGCCCGCGGCTACCTGGACCTGGCCAAGCCGCGCCCGAACCTGACCATCGTCACCCACGCGCTGACCGACCGCATCCTGTTCTCGGGCAAGCGCGCCGTGGGCGTGCAGTGGCTGCACAGCGACCAGCCGCAGCGCGCCACCGCCCGCCGCGAAGTGCTGCTGTGCGGCGGCGCCATCGCCTCGCCGCAGATCCTGCAGCGCTCGGGCGTCGGCCCGGCCGACCTGCTGCGCAGCCTGGACATCGACCTGGTGCACCACCTGCCGGGCGTCGGCGCCAACCTGCAGGACCACCTCGAGATGTACCTGCAGTACGAGTGCAAGAAGCCGGTGTCGCTGGCGCCGGCACTGAAGCTGTACAACCAGCCGGCGATCGGTGCCGAGTGGCTGTTCCTGGGCACCGGCATCGGCGCCAGCAACCAGTTCGAGGCCGGTGGCTTCATCCGCAGCGACGCCGAATTCGACTGGCCGAACCTGCAGTACCACTTCCTGCCGGTGGCGATCAATTACAACGGCTCCAACCCGATCAAGGCGCACAGCTTCCAGATGCACGTCGGTTCGATGCGCTCACCCAGCCGCGGCCGCATCCACGTGCGCTCGAAGGACCCGCGCGAACATCCGAGCATCCTGTTCAACTACATGTCGCACGACCAGGACTGGCGCGAGTTCCGTGCGGCGATCCGCATCACCCGCGAGATCTTCGCGCAGCCGGCGCTGGCCCCGTACAGCGGCCGCGAGATCTCGCCGGGAAGCGCGCTGCAGACCGACGCGCAGATCGATGCGTTCGTGCGCGAGCACGCCGAGACTGCCTATCACCCGTCGTGCTCGAACAAGATGGGCCATGCCGACGATCCGATGGCGGTGGTCGATGGCCAGGGCCGCGTACACGGGCTGGAAGGCCTGCGCATCGTCGATGCCTCGATCATGCCGCAGGTGGTGACCGGCAACCTCAACGCGCCGACCATCATGATGGCCGAGAAGCTGGCCGACGTGATCCGCGGCCGCACCCCGCTGGCCCGCAGCACCGCGCCGTACTACAAGGCCAACGGCGCACCCGTTCGCAAGCAGGGTTGACGCAGCCGGCTCTTCGGCCGTCCCACACCCCGAATCGGTAGGTGCCCACCTTGGTGGGCACGCCTCACAGCGCCCCTCGCCATCCTGTGCCGACCAAGGTCGGCACCTACCGTTGCAGCCTCCGCGAAACCCTCTTCGCGTTTTCCCTACGGCGGGGTATGCTGCAATGACCGGCCGTTGTCGATACGCTCAGGGCCGGACCTAATACATCACGATTCCTGGAGGGGGAATATGAGTCTGGATCGTCCCTGGCTGCAGAGCTATCCGAAAGGCGTTCCCGCCGAGATCGACGTCAACGAGTTCCATTCGGTAGCTTCGGTCTTCGACGCTTCCGTCGCGAAATTCCGCGACCGTCCCGCCTACTCCAGCTTCGGCAAGGTCCTCACCTACGGCGAGACCGACGCGCTGGTCGAACAGTTCGCGGCCTACCTGCTCGGTGAGCTCAAGCTCAAGAAGGGTGACCGCGTCGCCCTGATGATGCCCAACTGCCTGCAGTACCCGGTGGCCACCTTCGGCGTGCTGCGCGCCGGCCTGACCGTGGTCAACGTCAACCCGCTGTACACCGCCCGCGAGCTCAAGCACCAGCTGGTCGATGCCGGCGTGACCGCGCTGGTGGTGGTCGACAACTTCGGCGACACCGTCGAGCAGGTCATCGCCGATACGCCGGTCAAGCATGTGGTCACCACCGGCCTGGGCGACCTGCTCGGCGCCAAGGGCGTGATCGTCAACTTCGTGCTGAAGTACATCAAGAAGATGGTGCCCAACTACCATCTCAAGGGCGCGGTGCGCTTCCGCCAGGCGCTCAAGCTCGGCAGCCGCCACAGCCTGCCCAAGGTCGAGATCGACCACGACGACATCGCGTTCCTGCAGTACACCGGCGGCACCACCGGCGTGGCCAAGGGCGCGATGCTGACCAACCGCAACCTGATCGCCAACATGCAGCAGGCCTCGGCCTGGATCAGTGCGTCCGGCATCGAGATGGGCAAGGAGTGGATCATCACCGCCCTGCCGCTGTACCACATCTTCGCGCTGACCGCGAACGGGCTGGTCTTCATGAAGTTCGGTGGCTGCAATCACCTGATCACCAACCCGCGCGACATGAAGGGCTTCGTCAAGGAGCTCAAGTCGGTGCGTTTCACCGCCATCACCGGCGTCAACACGCTGTTCAACGGCCTGCTCAACACCCCCGGTTTCGACACGGTCGACTTCTCCTCGCTGAAGGTCACCCTGGGCGGCGGCATGGCGGTGCAGCGCGCCGTCGCCGAGCGCTGGAAGAAGGTCACCGGCGTGACCCTGGTCGAGGCCTATGGCCTGACCGAGACCTCGCCGGCAGCCTGCATCAACCCGCTCACCCTGACCGAGTACAACGGCTCGATCGGCCTGCCGATCCCCTCCACCGATGCCTGCATCAAGGATGACAACAGTGCCATCCTGCCGCTGGGCGAGGTCGGCGAGCTCTGCATCAAGGGCCCGCAGGTGATGAAGGGCTACTGGCAGCGCCCGGAGGAAACGGCCAAGGCCATCGACGCGGACGGCTGGCTGCATACCGGCGACATGGCCAAGATGGACGAACACGGCTTCTTCTACATCGTCGACCGCAAGAAGGACATGATCCTGGTGTCCGGCTTCAACGTGTACCCGAACGAAGTCGAGGACGTGATCGCGATGATGCCGGGCGTGCTGGAAGTGGCCGCAGTCGGCGTCCCGGACGACAAGTCCGGCGAGGTGGTGAAGGTGGTCATCGTGAAGAAGGACCCGAACCTGACCGCCGAAATGGTCAAGGAGCATGCCCGGGCCAACCTGACCGGCTACAAGCACCCCAAAATCGTTGAATTCCGAAAGGAGCTGCCGAAGACCAACGTCGGCAAGATCCTCCGTCGCGAACTCCGCGATACGCCCGCCCAGTAAGGGTTTGCGGCAATCTGGACAGTGCAGGGCCCGGGGCGGAAACGTCCCGGGCCCTTTCGCATGCGACGCCGCTGAGGCGGTGTAGCATCGCCGCGTGTGTGGACCGTTCGGCCCGCCGGCCACCCACCTGACACTGCGGGCCGCATGCCGAGGACCCTTCCATGAGTACCATCGAAAAGCTGCCTTCAAGCGGCTCACCGTTCGCCACCATCCGTACCGAAGACAGCGCCGACGGCGCTGCCCACTGGCTGTTCATGCACGCCGATGCCGCCACCGGGATCCGCCCCTGCTGCCGCAAGGACATGCTCGACGAAATGTGGAGCTACATGGCGGCCATCACCCGCAGCCCTGCCGAACGCCACAACGGGACATTGCGGCATTTCGTGCTGGCCTCCGATGCCGTCGCCTACAACCTGGGCGGCGACCTGGACCTGTTCACCCGCCTGATCCGCGAAGGCAACCGCGACCTCCTGCTGAACTACGCCCAGCGCTGCGTGGAGGGCGTGCACCACCTGCATACCGGGTTCGGTGGCGATGTCCGTTCGATCGCGCTGATCCAGGGTGACGCCCTCGGCGGCGGCTTGGAAATGGCCCTGGCCTGCCACACCATCGTCGCCGAGGAAGGCAGCGGACTGGGCCTGCCGGAGGTGCTGTTCGGCCTGTTCCCGGGCATGGGCGCGTACTCCTTCCTGTGCCGGCGCGTGTCCCCCCATCTGGCCGAGAAGATCATTCTCGACGGCCGGGTCTACAGTGCCGAGGAGATGCATGCCATGGGCGTGGTCGACGTGCTGGTGAAGAAGGGCGAAGGCCGGGCGGCGGTCGAGGAACTGATCCGCCAGCAGCAGCGCACGCCGCAGTCCTATCTGGCGATGAATGCCGCACGCGCCATCGCCCAGCCGGTCAGCTACGACGAACTGCTGGAGATCACCAAGGTATGGGTCGATTCCGCCCTCGCACTCGGCGACCGCTCGCTGCGCACCATGGATCGCCTGATCAAGGCCCAGACCCGTCGCGCCAGTCTCGACGCGGCCTGATTCCTCCCCTCCCCCAGGATGGGTTCAAGCCCGGCTGGCCACCGGGCTTTTTTTGGGTCCACGCCACGCCTCAGCGCGCTTCACCATCATCGGCGGCGCCGCGCATGCGGCGTTCGGCCCGCGCGTCCAGCGCGCGCCGGCCTTCCTTGATCGCCTCCTGCAGGATGCCCAGGCGCGGACGCCATTCGGTCTTGAGCTGCCAGTCGGCCATCCGCATCAGCTCGCCGGCACGGTTGGACGCGCGCATCAGGCCGAGGTTGCTGGCCACGCCCTTGATCGCGTGGGATTGTTCGCGGAACACATCCCACTGCGTGGCCTCGCCGGCCTGCTCGGCCTTGCCCATGCAGCTCGCCACGTCCTCCAGGCACTGGCGGATGAACTCACGTTCGAAGCCCTCGCCCATGCCCAGCGAAGCCAGTTCGTCCAGCACGCTGCTGTCGAGCACGCCATCCTGCAGCGGCGCCGCCGGTCGCACCACCGGTGCGGCCATGGTCTTCAGCTGGGCATTGCTCGCGATCTCGGCCAGCGTATCGAGCAGGCGCACCGCAACGACGGGCTTGGCCAGGAAGGCATGTGCGCCGGCCTGGGTACAGCGCTGGATCGCCTCGGGCGTTACATCCGCACTGAGTACCAGTACCGGCGTGCGCGGACCGCCGCCCGCCTGCATCACCCGCAGTTCCTTGAGCATGTCCAGCCCGCTCATGCCCGGCATGTGCAGATCGACGATGACCGCGTCGAACTCGCTGTCGGCCAGCGCATCCAGCACCGCCTCACCGCCGTCCACGCACAGCACGCGATGGCCGGCCTTCTGCAGCAGGCGCTGCAGGACCATGCGGTTGGCCTCGTGGTCGTCGGCCACCAGGATCTGCATGCTGCGCACGCGGGCGCGATGGCGCAGGAACGGATCAGCAAAAGCGATCACGTTGCCGCCCGGGCCCGCGTCTTCGTCGCCGCTCAGGCTCGGCACCGCGCCCGGCACCTGCGGCTGCGGCGGCGCGAACGGCAGCTCGACCCAGAAGTGGCTGCCGCGCGGCGGGTTTTCCAGATAGCCGATGTCACCGTCCATCGCCTCGACCAGGCCCTTGGCGATGGTCGTGCCCAGCCCCGTCCCCTCGTGGCGGCGCGCCATGCTGACATCGGCCTGCTCGAACGCGTCGAACAGCCGTGCACGCATGGCAGGTGGCACGCCGATGCCGGTGTCGAGGATGTCGAAGCGCAACCGCACCGCCCCGCTGGCATCGGCCTGCACCACGCCGACACGTATCTCGACCCGGCCATGGTCGGTGAACTTGACCGCGTTGCCGGCCAGGTTCAGCAGGATCTGCCGCAGGTGCCCGACATCGCCGCGCACGCGTGGCGGCACACCATCGGCCACCTTCACCCGGTAATCCAGCCGTTTGGCCTTGGCCTGTGGCAACAGGATCAGACCGATCGCCTGGATCACGTCGGCCACGGCGAAGTCCTCGGCCACCACGCGCAGCTTGCCGGCCTCGATGGCGGAGATGTCCAGCACTTCCTCCACCAGTGCCAGCAGGCTGCGCGACGACGCCTGGATGGTGTTGAGGCACTCGCGCTGCTCGTCATCCAGGCGCGTGGTGGCCAGCACTTCGGTCATGCCGTTGAGACCGTTCAACGGCGTGCGGAACTCATGGCTCATGTTGGCCAGGAACCGGCTCTTGGCCTCGCTGGCGCGGCGCGCCTCGGCCATCGCTTCGGTCAACTGCCGCAGCAATGTCGAGAAGTACAGCGGCACCGCTGCCAGGCCCAGCCAGAGGCCGATGGCCAGGCGGAAATTCTGTTGCCAGTAAGGCGTCAGCATCACGGTGCAACCGAAGCTCACCATCGCCATGGCCACCGCCACGTACAGATAGTGGTTGCCAAAGCGCATGCCATTGCCGACCGTCACCCACATCACCACGATGTAGACCCAGGCCAGCGGCTCACCCATCTGCACCATGCCGGCAGCAATGAGGCCGTAGTCAGCCAGCATGCCCAGCACGCGGCGGGGATCGGAACGCGCCGGCCGCCACAGCAGCCAGCCGAACAGCAGCAGCGACAGGCTCAGGCCGGTCAGCACGATCGCCAGCACACCGACGTACTGGGTGTGCGGCAGATCGTGGCGCGGTGCCGGCAACAGCACGTAGGCCAGGATCAGGCTGATCAGCACGATGCGGACGATCTGCTGGCCGTGCTCGCTGTCCTGGCGCTGGGACAGGCGCAGCCGCAGCTGCGACAACAGGCGTTTCACGCGCCCAGCCCCGGGCGCGCGGACGCCATCGAATGCTCGGCGCAGATCTGGTCGAGCTGTTCGCGGCCGCGCAGCAGCGCGTCCACGCATCGGGGATCGAACAGGCGGCCACGCTGGGCGTAGAGATAAGCCAGAGTGGCTTCCATGGTCCATGCTTCCTTGTACGGACGGGGCGAAATCAGGGCGTCGAAGACATCGGCGACGGCCACGATGCGCGCTTCCAGCGGAATCGCGTCGCCGACCAGCCCATCGGGATAGCCACTGCCGTCGTAGCGCTCATGATGACGCAGTGCGATCAACGCGCCAACCTGGATGAAGCGATTCTGGCTGCCGCTCAGCAGTTCGTGGCCAATCCGCGGGTGCCTGCGCATGATCGCCAGCTCTTCCTCGTTGAGCTTGCCCTGCTTGAGCAGCACCGCATCGGGAATGGCGATCTTGCCCATGTCATGCAGCGGCGCAGCCATTTCGATCAGGCGCACCTCCTCTTCGGGCAGCCCGAGCTGTTCGGCGATCAGTCCGGCCACGCGCGCCATGCGCTCCAGGTAGGCGCTGGTGCCGGCATCACGGAACTCGATCGCGCGTGCCAGCCGCGACAGCGTTTCGCGCTCGCGCTCTTCGACCTCATGCATGCTGGCCAGCAGGCGCTGCTCCAGCGACAGCGCCCGCTGCTTCACGTTCTCGGTCTGCTGGCGCAGCTGCAGCAGGTTGTAGCAGCGCGCCCGCAGCTCGCGCGGGCGGATCGGCTTGACCAGGAAGTCGATGACGCCTGCTTCCAGTGCCGCTTGCCGGATCGGCTCGTCACCGACCACGGTGATCAGGATCACCGGAATGTCACGGTGCTTGGGCAGGCGACGGAAACGACGAGCGAATTCCAGCCCATCCATCTCCGGCATGCGGTAATCGAGCAGCAGCAGGTCGACCGGATGGGCTTCGCACCAGGCCAATGCGGTCAGCGGGTCTCCGAAGTCATACACGCTCAGTTCCGGCGCGATGTCTTCGATGACGTGACGCAGCATCGTCCGGGCCGAAGTCTGGTCGTCAACGATGACGATGTTCAACGCGTACTCTGCCTGGTTTCTCGACCACGCTGGATCATCAGCAGGCGAGGATACTCTGCCGCTGCGAACGCTCGCACCCTGCATCGGCCTGACTCCCGTGTCATGCGTCCCGATTCATGATCGTCATCACAATGTGAAGCGGACTCCCCACACCGTGCCCTCCCCCTGGCGCCGATCAAGCCATAACAGGCGTCAAGGTAGTGCAATTACGATACGCCGAGTGCGGGACGCGTCAATCGCGCCGTCTCGTTTCGGGACGGCGCGCACAATCGGGAGTCAAAAAGGCGACTTACTGCTCCGGACGCATGTACGGGAACAGCAGTACATCGCGGATCGAGCTGCTGCCGGTCAGCAGCATCACCAGGCGATCCACGCCGATGCCGAGGCCGCCGGTCGGTGCCATGCCGTACTCCAGCGCACGGATGTAGTCGGCGTCGTAGTGCATGGCCTCGTCATCGCCACCTTCCTTCGCCGCCACCTGGGCCTGGAAGCGCTGGGCCTGGTCTTCCGGATCGTTCAGCTCGGAGAAGCCGTTGGCCAGCTCCTTGCCGTTGACGAACAGCTCGAAGCGGTCGGTGTAGCCCGGGTCATTGTCGTTGGCACGGGCCAGCGGCGAGACCTCCACCGGATGGTCAGTGATGAAGGTCGGCTGGATCAGGGTGTGCTCGACGGTGGCCTCGAAGATCTCCAGCAGCAGCTTGCCCCAGCCGTAGGACGGCTTGACGCGGATCTTCAAGCGCTCGCAATGGCGCAGCAGCGCGTCGCGGTCGGTGCAGTCCGCCGCAGAGATTTCCGGATTGTGGTGGCGCACCGCCTCGTCCATGCGCCAGCGGCGGAATGCCGGGCCCAGGTCGATCTTCGCGCCGTCCCATTCGACCTCGGTGCCACCGTTGACGGCCTTGGCCACGTCACGGATCACGCCTTCGGTCAGGTCCATGATCTCGTTGTACGTGGCATAGGCCTCGTACAGCTCCATCATGGTGAATTCCGGGTTGTGGCGGGTGCTGACGCCTTCATTGCGGAAGTTGCGGTTGATCTCGTACACGCGCTCAAGGCCACCCACGGTCAGGCGCTTGAGGTACAGCTCCGGCGCCACGCGCAGGTACAGGTCCAGGTCCAGCGCATTGTGGTGGGTGGTGAACGGCTTGGCCGCCGCGCCGCCGGGGATGTAATGCATCATCGGCGTCTCGACTTCCAGGAAGTCGCGGTTGTCCAGCCACGCGCGCATGGCGCGGATGATCTTCGAGCGCTTGATGAACACCGCGCGCGACTCCGGGGTCACGATCAGGTCGACGTAACGCTGGCGGTAACGCTGCTCGACGTCGGCCAGGCCATGCCACTTGTCCGGCAGCGGGCGCAGCGACTTGGTCAGCAGGCGGATCGATTCGGCCTTGACCGACAGCTCGCCGGTCTTGGTACGGGTCAGGCCGCCTTCGACGGCGATGATGTCGCCCACGTCCCAGCCCTTGAAGGCGGTATAGGCATCGCCCAGCACCGCGCCCTGCAGGAACAGCTGGATGCGGCCGGACTCGTCCTGGATCTGCGCGAAGCTGGCCTTGCCCATGATGCGCTTGGCCATCAGGCGGCCCGCCATCTTCACCTGGCGGCCGTTGCCTTCCAGGGCCTCGGCGGTCCAGGTTTCGGCATCTGCGAATTCTTCCTGCAGGCGGCCGGCGAAGTCCTCGCGACGGAAGTCGTTCGGGTACGCGATGCCCTGCCCATGCAGCGCTTTGAGTTTCTCACGGCGCTCGGCGATCAACTTGTTTTCGTCGACGGGGGGGGTATCGGTAGCTTCGCTCATGGATCTGCGGGAATCGTGTAGTGAGGGGGGATGCAGCGCCCGGCACAGCCGGTTGCCCAGCATACCAAAACCGCCCAGCCCCAGCCGGGAGAGGGGTCAGATCCCTCTGCTGCGCAAAGGGATCTGACCCCGACCGGGACCCCACCTGGACCCTGGATGTCTACCTGTTGCCGGGGAACGCCTGGCGCAACTCATCCACCAGCACCCGCTGGTTCTCCGAATAGTCCACCGGCACCGACACCAGGTGCACCCCGCCCTCGTTGAAGGCCGCTTCCAGGGTCGGGATGAACTGCTCGATGGCCGTCACCTCGTGGCCCTTGCAGCCATAGGCCTCGGCGTACTTCACGAAATCGGGGTTGCTGAAGGTCATGCCGTAGTCGGTGAATCCGTCCACGGCCTGCTTCCAGCGGATCATGCCGTAGGCACCGTCGTTGAGGATCAGCACCACCAGGTTCAGGCCCAGCCGGCGGGCCGTCTCCAGCTCCTGGCTGTTCATCATGAAGCCGCCGTCGCCGCACACCGCCAGCACCCGCCGCTGCGGATACAGGATCGAGGCCATGATCGCCGACGGCAGGCCCGCGCCCATCGTCGCCAGCGCGTTGTCCAGCAGCAGCGTGTTGGCCACCTGGGTGCGGTAGTTGCGCGCGAACCAGATCTTGTACATGCCGTTGTCCAGCGCCACGATGCCATCCGGCGGCATCACCTGGCGCACGTCGTGCACCAGCCGCTGCGGGGTGAACCCGGCCTCTTCGGCCCGGTCGGCCAGGTGTTCGAGGATGGTCGCGCGCAGCGGCAGCAGCGCAGCGGCATTCGGCACCGCGCCCTCGATGCGGTCGGCCAGCTGGGTCAGCGAACGACCGATATCGCCGATCACCTCCACCTGCGGGAAATACACCTGTTCCACCGCCGCCTGCGAGTACCCGATATGGATCACCGTCGGCCCACCCGGGCGCATCACGAATGGCGGCTTCTCGGTGACCTCGTGGCCGATGGTCACGATCACGTCGGCCTGGTCGATCGCCATGTGCACGTAATCGCGCTCGGTCAGCGCCGCGGTGCCCATGTACAGGCCTGAACCACCGGCCACCGCGCCCTTGCCCATCTGCGTGGTGAAGAACGGGATGCCGGCGCGCAGCACGAACGCGGACAGCGCGTCGCTGGACTGCGGCCGCGAGGCCGCCGAAGCGATCATCAGCAGCGGCCGCTTTGCATTGCGGATGAGCTCTGCTGCCCGATCCAGCGCCTCCGGGCTGGCAATGGGACGGTCCACCGCGTGCGGCGGAATCAGCGCCACGCCCTCGACCTCATCGGCAGCAATGTCTTCGGGCAGCTCCAGCAACACCGGGCCCGGGCGCTCTTCCTGGGCGACACGGAACGCCTCGCGGACGATGGTCGGAATGGTGCGTGCCGAGACGATCTGCCGCGCCTGTTTGGTCAGCGGCTTCATCGTGCCGACGATGTCGACGATCTGGAAGCGCGCCTGCTTGCTGGCGACGATGCCCTTCTGGCCGGTGATCATGATCACCGGCCACGCACCCAGCAGCGCATAGGCGGCGCCGGTGGTGAAGTTGAGCGCGCCCGGGCCGAGCGTGGCCAGGCATACGCCCGGCTTGCCGGTCAGGCGGCCGTAAGTGGCCGCCATGAACACCGCCGCCTGTTCGTGGCGGGTGATGACCAGTTCGATGCTGGAATGGCGGAGCGACTCGACCACGTCGAGGTTTTCTTCGCCGGGAATGCCGAAAATGCGCTCGACGCCTTCGTTCTCAAGTGCGGCGACGAGCAGATCTGAACCCTTGGACATCGGATGCCGTCCTTTGTGCTGGACTGATGGTGGATCGTTGCAGGAAGGATGAGAGCCGCGCGTCAATGCTTGTCGAACCACACTGTCTGCGCGTTGACGAATTCACGGATGCCGAAGTGCGAGAGCTCGCGGCCGAAGCCGCTCTTCTTCACACCGCCGATCGGCACGCGAGGGTCGGAAGCGGAGAAGCCGTTGACGAACACACCGCCGGTCTGCAGCCGGCGCGCCAGCTGCATGGCCCGCGCGCGGTCACCGGTCCACAGGTTGCCGCTGAGGCCGAACTCGCTCTGGTTGGCCAGTTCCACCGCGTGGTCGGCATCGCGGGCGCGGCTGATCGAGGCCACCGGCCCGAACGTTTCCGTGTCAAAGGCCTGCATGCCCGGCTCTACGTCCGCCAGTACGGTGGGCGCGTAGAACGCGCCCGGGCGATCGAGCTGATGGCCGCCGACGAGCAGCTTCGCGCCTGCGTCCACCGAGGCGCGCACCTGCGCGTCCAACTGTTCCAGCAGGTCCTGGCGTGCCATCGGACCAATGCGATTGCCCGCTTCACGGCCATCACCGATGGTCAGCGCCTGCACTTTCTGGCAGAACTGCGCCACGAAGCGGTCGTACACCGCGTCTTCAACGATGATGCGCTTGCCGGCAATGCAGACCTGCCCGGTGTTCTGGAAGCGCGAGGTCACCGCCGCATCGACGGCCGCATCCAGGTCAGCGTCGGCCAGCACGATGAACGGATCCGAGCCGCCCAGTTCCAGCACCACCTTCTTCAGCGCCTGCCCGGCCTGGGCGGCGATGCTGCGGCCTGCGGCTACGCTGCCGGTCAGGGTGACGGCAGCGATGCGGTCATCGGCGATCGCACGGCTGGTACCCTCGCGGCTGATGTTGGCGGCGATGAAGGTGCCTTCCGGCAGCCCGGCATCACGCCAGGCGGCATCGAGCAGCTGCGCGGTGCCGACGATGTTCTCGGCCGGCTTCAGCAGGAAGCCGTTGCCGCCCATCAGGATCGGTACCGCCGCGCGCATCACCTGCCAGTACGGGAAATTCCACGGCATGATGCCCAGCACCACGCCCAGCGGCAGGTAGGACACGTAAGCCTTGTCGTCGGGCACCTGGGTCGGCTCGTCGCGCAGGAACTGCGCACCGTGGTCGGCGTACCAGTCGCACAGCACGGCACACTTCTCGATCTCGGCCAGTGCTTCGGCCTGCACCTTGCCCATCTCGGCGGTAGCCAGGGCAGCCAGCGTCTCGCGGTCACGGCGCAGTACGCCCGCCATCGCACGCAACACCTGCGCTCGCTGTTCCAGGCTGCGGGCGCTCCAGGCGGCGAAACCGGCCTGACCGCGATCGAGGATCGCTTCCAGCTCGGCATCCGTGGCGAAGGGATGGCTGGCGATCTGCTGGCCGGTGGCCGGATCGCGGGAAATGGCGGTGGTGGGGGCAGCGGACATGCAGGTCTCCTGGTGTCTCGACGACGGGCGGGCGGCCCGTCTCCTGCACAGGAATGTGGACCCGATTGGCGGAGGCAACAAGGCGTCTGCTTATCCTGTGACCTGCACTTACCTGTCTGAATGGGGGCTCTTGGCAGGGCTGCGCCCTGCACCCGCAGAGGCCGAAGCGACAGCAACGGCAACAGCAACAGCAGCAGCAACAGCGGGCTATCCGTGGGATGGCGAGGTGGGTCCGGTTGCGGGAGACGCCGTAAACCCGTCCTTGGGGGCTTGGCCGCGGCATCCATGCCGCGGACACTCCCGCAACCGGACCCACCCCGCCTTCGACGGTTTTCCGCGACCTGTCGGAAATGCTCTTGGGGTCAGATCCGTTTTCCATAGGAAAACGGATCTGACCCCGGAACTTCTTTCGATATCTGACAGATGTGTCGACCAAGGTCGACACCTACCAACAGCCGCGGGAAATCTGTCAGAGGCGGGGCGGTGTGGGTTGGCAGGACCGTTGGCGCCATGGATGGCGCCATCGAGCCCCCATGGACGGGTTTACGGCGTGTCCTGCCAACCCACACCACCCCGCCATCCCTCGGATAGCCCGCTGTTGCTGTTGCTGTTGCTGTTGCCGTTGCTGTCGCTTCGGCCTCTGCGGGTGCAGGGCGCAGCCCTGCCGACCAACCTACCTACGCGGCAGGTAAGTCACCAGGGAAAGATCGTGCCGGCTCTCCGGCACCAGCGCCACGTACTGCAGGTCCAGCAGCCCGCGCGTGGGATGGTTCAGCTTCTTCGCACCCTCATCGAACCGGCGCACGTCGTGCTCCGGCCACCACTGGCGGAATTCCTCGCTGTGCGCGGCGAGGTCCTCGACCAGCGCCAGGAACGGCGCCTTGTCCGGCGCCTGCGCCATCGCCGCACGGAAGCCTGCCAGCAGGCCGCGGGTCATTTCTTCCCAGTTGAGGATCAGCGTGCGGTACGGCGGGTACAGGAACATCAGCCGCAGCGTGTTGCGCTCATGCGGCGCCAGTTGGCTGTAGTCCACGAACAGATCGGCGATGGCCGGGTTCCAGGCCAGGATGTCGAAGCGGGTGTTGCGCACATAGGCCGGGATCGGCTGCATCGCCTCCACCAGCTGGCGCAAGCCGTCAGTCACGCTCTCGTCCGGTGATTCCAGCGGCACGCCGTAGCCGGACAGCGCGAACGCGTAGGCGCGTTCGTCGTCGCTCATGCGCAGCACCTGCGCCAGGCGCTCCAGCACCTCGGGCGAGGCGCGCACTTCACGGCCCTGCTCGATCCAGGTGTACCAGCTGACGCTCACCCCGATCGCCAGCGCGACTTCCTCGCGCTTCAGGCCCGGGGTCCGCCGGCGCCCGGCCGGCAGGCCGAGCGTGGCAGGATCGACACGGGCGCGGCAGGCCTTGAGAAAGCCGCCGAGTTCTTTGCGTTCACTTTCGCTGCGCATCATCGCTACCGCCGTACCCGTTGTAGCGTCGAGCCATGCTCGACGCATCTGCTACTGCGCCAACAGCAGCCGAGCATGGTCTCGGCCCCACACCGGAAGCGTGATCAGCCACCCTCGGCGTTGCGCACGAGGGTGACGATATCCGCGCAGGCGCGCCGATCAGGCATCGACGCGCTTGGAGCCCACGGCCAGGCCGGCCTTCAGGCTGGCCTCGACGAACTCGTCCAGGTCGCCGTCCAGCACCTTCTGCGTGTCCGACCGTTCGATGCCGGTGCGCAGGTCCTTGATGCGGCTCTGGTCGAGCACGTAGTTGCGGATCTGGCTGCCCCAGCCGATGTCGGACTTGGTGGCTTCCACCGCGTCCTTCTCGGCGTTGCGCTTCTGGATCTCCAGTTCATACAGCTTGGCGGCCAGCATCTTCATCGCGTTGTCGCGGTTCTGGTGCTGGCTGCGGCCGGTCTGGCAGGCCACGACGATGTTGGTCGGGATGTGGGTGATACGCACCGCCGACTCGGTCTTGTTCACGTGCTGGCCACCGGCACCGGACGAACGGTACACGTCGGTACGCAGGTCGGCCGGGTTGATGGTGATATCGATGTTGTCGTCGATTTCCGGCGACACGAACACCGAGGTGAAGCTGGTATGGCGGCGGTTGTCCGAGTCGAACGGCGACTTGCGCACCAGGCGGTGCACGCCGGTCTCGGTCTTCAGCCAGCCATAGGCATAGTCGCCTTCCACGCGCAGCGTGGCCGACTTGATGCCGGCGACGTCGCCACCGGACACTTCCATCAGTTCGGTCTTCCAGCCGCGCGACTCGCACCAGCGCAGGTACATGCGCAGCAGGATCTCGGCCCAGTCCTGGGCTTCGGTGCCGCCGGCACCGGCCTGGATGTCGACGAACGCCGCCGCATTGTCCATCTCGCCGGAGAACATGCGCTGGAACTCCAGCTTCTCCACGTGGGCCTGGTGCTTGTCCAGGTCGGCGACCACGGCCAGGGCGGTGTCCTCGTCCTGCTCGGACTCGGCCAGCTCCAGCAGCTCGGTGGCATCGTTCAGGCCATCGAGCACCGAGGCGATGCCGCCCACGGTCTTTTCCAGGCTGGAACGTTCGCGGCCCAGGTTCTGGGCGTACTCGGCGTTGTTCCAGACGTCGGGGCTTTCCAGCTCCCGCGTTACTTCTTCAAGACGCTCTTTCTTGGCGTCGTAGTCAAAGATACCCCCGAAGCGACAGCACGCGATCGGTCAGATCGGTGATGCGCTGGCGGACAGGATTCAGTTCGATCATGTCGGCGGTTATGCATTCAAAAGATGACTGGTAATGATACCGCAGGCTGCGGGTGCCCGGAATGAGGGCCTCACCCTGCCCCCAGCGCCTGCCGCAGCAGCGGCAGCTGGCGCCGGCTGCACGGCACTTTCGCCCCGTCGGCCATGTGCAGCAGGGCCTCGCCACCGTCCAGCGGCTCGATCGAGCGCAGCTGGCCCCGATGGATCAGCCAGCTGCGGTGCGGGCGCAGGAACTCGCCCGGGTCGAGCCGCTGCTCCAGCACCGCCATGGTGATCCGCAGCGGATAGTCGTGGCCGCGTACCCGCAGGTTCACATAGTTCCCCGCGGCCTGGGCATACTCCACGTCCGCCGTGGCGACCAGGAACTCCTTGCCCAGCTTGCGCACCAGGAAGTGCTGGGGGCGCTCGACCGGCTCCACCGGCGGGCCGACGTCCGGCTCGGCCAGCAGGCTCGCCTCGCCCTGCCTGCGCCGGCCGAACCAGCTGGCAAAGTGCTCCAGTGCCACGAACATCGCAAACGTGCGTACATCCTTCAGGTATTCGTAGGCAAAACGCTCCAGCCAGCCGGCATCGTCCTGGTAGCGATGGCCCAGCGACCCGTAGGCCAGGTGCCGCAGCAGCACCATCCCCACCACGTGCAGCAGCGACCAGCCGACGCTGGCCAGCAGATACAGCGGCAATCGCCGCTTCCAGGTATCGGCATGCAGCGGCCAGCGCTCGCAGCCCCACCACAGCAGCGGCAGGGTCAACAGGACCAGGCCGAGGCTGCTGAACTCCCAGATCATCGGCTCCCACAGCCCGAGATCGGCGCCGCGGCGACTGGCGTCCATCACTTCCACCAGCGCATTGGTCACTGCCGAGGCCGACAGGATCGCCGCCCATACCAGCAGGCGGGTTGAAGTACGCCAGCGCGATGGTCGGCCTTGGGTCATTGCTGCATCCATGTCGTTGCGGTGCTCCAGCCTGCCTCAAGGGACAAAGGGTAGCGGCTCCATTGATCCCACCACCCCCGCCATTGGTCACTGCGTCGGTTCCAGCGGCCCCTTGCCAGTCGCCGCACGGACCGGGCGGCGTCACCTTGGCTCGATTCTCCGGCACACCACCACCATGACCCGACGCTACGACATCGACGCCCTGCGCGTGTTCGCCTTCGCCCTGCTGATCCTCTACCACACCGCCATGGCCTACGTGGACGACTGGGGCTTTCACCTCAAGAGCGTGCATACCGCCGAATGGCTGCAGTGGCCGATGCTGTTCGTCAACCGCTGGCGGATGTCGCTGCTGTTCCTGATCTCGGGTATCGCCATCGCGCTGATGCGGCCGGAAGGCAGGTTGCTGCGCTTCGCCGGCCTGCGCACCTGGCGGCTGCTGCTGCCGCTGCTGTTCGGCATGTTCGTGATCGTGCCGATCCAGCCCTATTGCGAAGGCGTGGCCAACGGCCACGTGGCACCCGGCTTCGGCCAGTTCCTGCTGCGCTACTGGCAGGTGCGGCCGTGGCCGGAAGGCAGCTTCGCCGGCTGGCAGTACGGCATTACCTGGAACCACCTGTGGTACCTGGCCTATCTGTGGAACTACACGCTGGCCTTGGCCCTGTTGATGCCATTGCTGGGAACGGCGGTGGTTCGCCGCGCGATGGCGCTCTGCGCAGCATCGCCGATGCTGCTGATCGGCCTTCCGTCCGCCCTGCTGCTGGCCTGGGTGATCTGGCTGGAGCCGATCTACCCGTCCACCAATGCCCTGCTCGGCGACTGGTACCAGCACGCGAAGTACGCGACGGTGTTCCTGGCCGGCTACCTGCTGGGTCGTGAACCGGTGTTCTGGGAGCGCGTGGTCGCCCTGCGCCGCACCACGCTATGGCTGGCGCTGGCTGCCGTCGGCTGGTATCTGGGGTTGCGCATCCTCGGCCAGGTATTGCCCGCCGATTCCCCGCTGCGGCAATGGCCCGAACCGTTCTGGGACCTGCAGGGCCGGGCCAGCCAGTCGCTTTACGTATGGACCGCGCTGCTGGCCATCCTCGGCTGGGGAAAGGTCTTCCTCGATCGCCCGTTCCGCTGGCTGCCGTACTGCACCGAGGCGATCTATCCCTGGTACATGCTGCACCAGAGCCTGATCATCGTGCTGCTGTTCTGGCTCAAGCCACTTCAGTTGGGCCCGTGGATGGAACCGGCCCTGCTGCTGGCCGGTACTGTCGGCGGCTGCCTGCTGATCCATGAGTTGCTGATCCGTCGCGTGCGTTGGCTGCGGCCCCTGTTCGGCCTGCGTGCGAATCCGCCGGCGGCGCCAATGGCGCGCACCGCAGTAGTGTAGAGCCGAGCCCGCGCTCGGCTGCCTCTGCCATGAGCCGCGCATGTGCCCGGCGCTACATCAAGGCAGTCGAGCCAGCTCGACTCTACACGGGTGCCCGAGCGATCAACGCACCTCGAACTCGCCCACCAGCACGGTTTCGGCGCGATCCTTCAGCCGCATCGTCACCATCTGGTCCTTCTGCTTGGCCGTGCCCCAATGGGTGGTCAGGCGCAGCGTCAGCGTCGTCGCACCGGTCACCAGCTGCTGGCGACTGCCGAAATAGTTCGCCTCGACCTTGTACTTGCCCGGCTTGGCGTTGCGCAGCGAGAACTGCTCGGGGCCATAGCCGCCGGTGAAGTCCTGCGACATCCGCCCGCCCTGGTAGGTCTGGCGGTTGCCGTAGTAGGCACGCTCGCCATTCGGGTCGGTCACCCACAGGTCCATGTCGCTGTTGTCGGCATCCCAGGACAGCACCACGCGCAGGTCCAGCGGCATTGCCTGCAGCAGGCGCGGGTCGATGGCCGACGTATCCAGCCGTCGCGTGCTGCGCGCCACCAGGTTGGTCAGCTCATCCAATGCGATCAGGGCGATGCCATCGAAGCGGCTGTCCCACGGCCGCACCACCACCTGGTACAGCGGCGCCAGCGCCTGCTGCGGCTTGCCGGCCGATGCCAGCGCCAGGCCCAGGTCGCGGAAGCTCTGCGGTTCTTCCTGGCCCATCGCCAGCACCTGCTCGAACACCGGCACCGCCAGTGCCGGGGCATCAGCCTGCATCAGCCGGTAGCCGAGCACGCGCAGCAGATGCCGGTTGTCCAGATCCATCTCGGCCAGGTTCGACAGTACCCGCAGTGCCAGTTCGCGCTGGCCCTGCTCCAGCAGCAGCGCGGCCACATCGAGGAAGAACGCGCTGCTGTCGGCGTGGGCATCGCGCTCGGCCAGATAGCGGTCGTAAAGTTGCGACGGCGGACCCTGGCGCAGGCGCCGGGCGATGGCCGAGTCCGGCTGCCAGGCCGCCAGCTGGATGCCGAGTTGGCCGTCGTTGGCGGCAGCAGATGCGTCGGCGAACCCACCGGTGACCGCGATCGCATCCAGCGCCTTGCTCGATGCAGGTGCGGAGCGGCGCGCGCGTGCGCTGCTGGCTTCCATGCGCTGCTCGGCGGCGGCCATCGGTGCCGGGGCGGGTGGTGCCGCCGGGGCCGGCGCGGCGAGCATCGCCACCGGCGCTGATTCCATCGCGTAGTCCGCGGAGGCCACTTCCAGTGCCCCGCCCTTTGCCTGCGGCGGCATTCCCTTCGGCCAGCTGCGGTTCCACCACTGCTGGCGCTCCTTCCAGCGTGCCGCCACCTCATCCAGGCGCTGGCGATCAGCAGCGGCGCGATCTCTTACCTGCACTGCGAACCTGGCGTCGTACTCGGCGCGCAGCGTGCCCGAAGGGCGGATCGCATAGCGCAGGTAGTCCTCCAGTGTCTCCAGCACGATCAGCGAGGTATCCGGCCCGACCAGGCCAAACTGCTGCGACAGGCGCTGCATGGCCTCGCGGTTGCCGCGGCGGTCGGCGGCCAGCTGCTGCAGGCGCGCCTGCGCCCACAGGCCGGCCAGCAGTTCGCCGTCATCGCTTTTCTGCGTGGCCGGCAGTGCCTGCCATTCGCCGCCACCCACGCGCACCCGCATCGGCACGCCGTCGGCCGCCAGTCGTGCATGCAGCCACAACCAGCCCTGGGCTTCACTGCGACGATCGATCACCACGTCCTGCACGCCGCGCCCTGCATCGACCTGCACATCCAGCGGCGACGACAGCAGCTCACGGGCGGCCAATTCGACATCCTTCCCCAGCGCTACGAAGCGACCACCATGCGCTTCGCTCCAGCCACGCAGTCGCACGGCATCGGTGCGCGCGCCGGCGCTGCTGACCGCAAACAGGCGTTGATCCGGCGCCATCGCCGGCAGCTGTTCCGGCCCATAGGTCAGCAGGCCATCGCTGAACAGCAGGTATTCCTTCACGCTCGATTGCGGCTGCCACTGCGCCAGCGCGCTGGCACCGTCCGGGCGCACGGCCTGCAGGGCTGCGCGCAGCTCGCTCCAGTTGCCGGCGCGGATGCGGAATCGACGCACCGGCTCGGCGCGATCCCGCAGTACGGTCAACGCCACGCTGCCGTCACCCAGCGCAGCGAAATAGCGATCCAGCAGGGCGAACTCACGTGTGCGATCGCGCTGGCCCGCCGAGCCGGAACCGTCCCACAGCAGCCCGATCTCGCTGGGCAACGTGCGCGGCGTGCTGCTGGCCACCACCGGCAGCTGCGCCAACAGGTAATGGCCGTCCTGCCAGGGCGCCACCTGGACCTGCGCCTGACGTGCTGCCGGCAGGTTCCACTGCAGCTGCTGCGGCAACTGCGCGCCCTTGCCCTGCCACAGCAGTTGGCCCGCGCTGATGCGGAAGGGTGCCGTACCTGCAGTGGTCGCGCCGGGTGTCTGCAGTTTCAGTTCAACCGAGGCCGCGCCGGCGGCGAACTGCAGCGGCAGCGTCCACTGCCAGCCTTGGCCGGCGAAGGCCAACGGCTCGCGAATCACCAGCTCCACGCGCCGGCTACCGCCGGCCGGCAGCGGGTAGATGCGCAACCGGAACTGGTTGCCAGCGGTCTGTTCCAGCAGGCCCGGGTCGACCCCGCGACGGGCGATCTCCTCGAACACCTGGCGGCCGCGATCCTTGGGCACCGGCACCGCGTCACGCATCTCGCCGTTGATATCCAGCGCGAAGCCGCTGACCTGCTGACCGTCGGCCAGCGGGAACTGCAGCTCGCCCTCCAGCACGCGCCGGTTCGGGTTGTGGAATTCCAGTGTGATCCGGGTCTGGGCGATGCCGGCCTGGACTTCGCCTTCGATGCGGGCGTGTCGCAGCTGCACCGCCTGCTCGGCGGCCGGGGCAATCAGCAGAGGCATGCTGGCCTGCGGCCGGGAGATCGGCGGCGACTGCGCGCCAGCGGGCCAGGCCGCGAGGGCCAGCAACAACACAGTGCAGCAACGGACGAAGACCATGAGCGGACTCCAGTGGGATCGTGAACCTTTGAACGCACCAGCAACCGTAATGGGGTTGGCGCCCCCAAAAAGGGGACGGAGGGGATTAAGTCGCAAGTGGCAAACAAGGCACAAGCGACTTAATCCCCTCCGTCCCCTTTTTTCATGCGGGCAGGCAGTGCTCCACGATCAGCTGGATGGCGCTGCCGCCACGATAGTCGTCGCAGGCGAGGCGATAGGCGAGATGCACATGGCGACCGGGCGCGTTGCCGTGCCAGCCGCCGAAATGGATGGCGTTGATCGTGCCGGGTACGCCGGGCAGGCGCAGTTCCAGCTTCAGGTGACGCTCCTTCAGCACGCGCCAGTTGGCCACTTCGAAGTGGCCGTCGAACAGCGGCTCGGGGAAGCCCTGGCCCCACGGCCCGGCCAGGCGCAACGCATCGGCGTGGCGATGGTCCAGCTCGTCCGCCGCCAGTTCGCCATCACTGAGGACCTGCTGCTGCAGTGCCGCCGGATCGAGCATCTCCAGCACCACCGCGACGAAGGCGGCCTTGAAGTCATCGATGTGGTCACGCCGCAGGCTGAGGCCGGCCGCCATGGCGTGGCCACCGAAGCGTTCGATCAGGCCCGGGTGGCGCGCATCGACCAGCGCCAGGGCGTCACGGATGTGCAGGCCGGGAATGGAGCGCGCCGAGCCTCGCAGGGTGTCGGCGCCGGGTTCGGCCGGGGCGAAGGCAATCACCGGACGATGCAGGCGATCCTTCATCTTCGATGCGACCAGGCCAACCACACCCGGATGCCAGTCGGCATCGAACAGGCAGGCCGCCACCGGTCGCTGCCCCGACATGTCGAGCACCACGCGGGTCAACGCCTGCTCGGCGTCATCGGTCATCGACTGCTGCACCGCGCGGCGTTCTGCGTTGATCTGCTCCAGCGTCTGCGCGATCTCCCGCGCCTGGCGCGGGTCTTCGGTCAGCAGCAGCGCGATGCCCAGCGCCATGTCTTCCAGCCGGCCCGCGGCATTCAGGCGCGGGCCGAGCGCGAAGCCAATGTCGGTGGCAGTGAGCCGCGCGGCATCACGGCCGCTGGCTTCGATCAGCGCACGCAGGCCGACACAGCCCTGCCCCGCGCGCAGACGGCGCAGGCCCGCGCTGACCAGTGCCCGGTTGTTCGGATCCAGCGCCACCAAGTCGGCGACGGTGCCGACCGCCACCAGGTCCAGCAGCGTGGTGAGGTCCGGCCCCTTGCCATCGGCGAAGACGCCGGCCTCGCGCATGTGCCGGCGCAGCGCCATCAGCACGTAGAAGATCACGCCGACGCCGGCCAGTGACTTGCTGGGGAAGGCATCACCGTCGAGATTGGGATCGACGATGACATCGGCCGGCGGCAGCTGCGGCCCGGGAAGGTGATGGTCGGTGACCAGCACCTGCCAGCCGCGCGCCTTGGCGGCGGTCACGCCCGCATGGCAGGCGATGCCGTGATCTACAGTCACCAGCAGGTCCGGCTGCAGCGCGGCCAGTTCCTCCACCAGCGACGGCGACAGGCCATAGCCATGCACCATGCGGTTCGGCACCGCGTGGAAGACGTGCTGCGCGCCGAGCATGCGCAGGCCGCGCACGCCGACCGCACAGGCGGTGGCGCCATCGCAATCGAAATCGCCGACCACCAGGATGCGCCTGTCATTGGCGATGGCCTCGATCAGCAGACCCACCGCATCATCGATGCCGGTCAGCAACTCGGGCGCGTGGAGGCTGCCCAGTTTCGGCAGCGCCAGCTCTGGCGTACCTGCGCCACGGCTGGCATACAGGCGCGCCAGCAGTGGCAGCGTGCCCTCTGGCCAGCTGCCGGGTACGACCGCATCGCGGCGGCGGATCATCGGCGTATCGGAGGAGGAGTGCGCAGCATCGGCGGCAAGGGACATCGGCATCGCCGGGTTGCGGAAGACATCCCCATGATAGCGCGGGGTCGGATCTCTCTGCCCGCAGGAGGCTCCACCCCGATCGCGAGCATTTGGAATCTGCCAGCATATCTTCCATGCTTGTCGGCCCGGAAATGGACTTCAACGCATGCATCGCACGCTCCTTCCCGCGCTGCTGGGCATCGCCCTGGCCCCGGCCGTCCACGCCGCCACGCCCGAACCGAAGGCCGGCGTGCAGTTCCAGCACAACGACTGGTCGCTGGCCTGTGACAACACCCGCACCTGCCGCGCCGCCGGCTACAGTCCGGAACAACCCGGCAATCTGCTCAGCCTGATGCTGGAACGCGCGGGCGGCCCGGGTACGAAGGTGCTCGCGCGGCTGCGCAATGGCGAGGATGGCGAAAGCCCGACGCCGACCGGGGCGCTGCGCCTGCGCCTGAACGGCAAGGACCTGGGCCCGGTGCACGACACCGGCGACGGGGACAACGTGTTGTTGCAGCAGGCACAGACCGATGCACTGGTCGCCGCACTGCCGCGCCAGGCACGCATCGAGATCATCGACGGCAAGGGCAAGGCGTGGCCGATCTCCGACAGCGGCGCAGCGGCCGTACTGCTGAAGATGGACGAGGCCCAGGGCCGGCTGGGCACGCCCGGTGCGCTGGTGCGGCGTGGCGACAAGCCCGAAGCGAGCGTGCCTGCGGCATTGCCGGTACCAGTGATCGTGCGCGGCACGCTGATGGCACCGCGCGCCTCGGACGCGGCGCTGGCCAAGGCAACGGGCCTGCGCAAGGCGCTGATCGCCAGCCTGCCGAAGCCGGATGAGTGCGGCCGCCTGAGCGATGGCGGGACAGATGAGATCGAGATCCAGCGACTGGACGCCCAGCATGTACTGGCAAGCACCAGTTGCTTCGTGGGTGCCTACAACATGAGCAACGCCTACTGGGTGGTGCGAGACAGATCGCCGTACCAGGCGACCTTTGTCACCAACCTGGCCGAAGATTTTGACCGCGATGACGCTACGCTGCGAGGCCGCTCCCGAGGCCGCGGTGTCGGCGATTGCATCTCCGCCAATGACTGGGTGTGGGACGGGGAGCGCTTCGTGAAGAGCAGCGATTTCACGACGGGCCAGTGTCGCAATATGCTCGGCGGGCACTGGACACTGCCGACGGTGGTCAGCGAGGTCCGTTGAGGCGCCGCTACCTGCGGTAGTGCCGGCCGCTGGTCGGCAACCCCGACAAACCCTCGGGGTCAGAGCCGTTTTCCGATGGAAAACGGATCCGACCCCCGGTCGACCCCGATCAATCGTGAAGCTGGCGCGGCTTCTTCCAGAACTGCCAGCGCTGTCCGCGATCCAGCTGGAACTGCAGGCCGTCCTCGAAATCCAGCACCAGCCGCTGCAGCTCGCCGCGCTTCAGCGCGGCCAGCAGCGGACGGATCGCATCGTTGCCGAGCTGCTGCAGCGAGCGCAGCTGGCGCAGATCAACCAGTGCATCGACCGCCTGCTCGCCATCCACGGCTACGCCAGCCGCAAGAGCCAAGCCCTGCAGCAGCGCATCGCGGCTGCGCACCTGCGCATGCGGCGTGCTGACCGACACCGGCATCACGCCACCGCCCCAGAACCACAGCGAATTGATCGGCTGTTGTCCCTGAGCGGCGCGCTGCTGGTTCCAGGAATGGTTGTGCAGCAGTACCTGCGCTTCGGTCATCAGCGCCCGCCAGCGACGGCCGCCCTCGCCCTCCGGCAGATGCGAGAACAGGTCATCGCCCAGCACCTCGTCCGGACTATTGAAGTCCGGCAGCACCAGGTCGATTGGAAGCCGCAGGTACCAGCGCGACGGGTCCGGTGCGTCAAGCACGAAGCCGGCATCGGCAAACAAGGGCTGCAGCACCGGCAGCAGGGCCAGGCTGTCGGCCAGCGTCGGCCGCAGCGTTTCGCCGTAGGCCATCATCCGCGCGCCATGCATGTCCGGCACCATGCAGGCCGGATCGGCACGCAGCCAGCTGGCGCCGGCCGCATCGCCGACGTCGCGCTGGCGGGTCAACGCGGCCACCGGCCAGTGCGGCGCGGCAACCGCGAAATGGCGCGTCAGCTGCGCGCGTTCGCCCGGCGCGACCTGCACGGTCGTGGCACGGCCGAGTGCACGTGCCACATCGTCCGGCAACGCAGCCGCGGCAAAGCGGCTGCGGGCCGGCAACAGCAGGGTCGCCGTTGCCACCGTGTCAGTCCACGTAGCTGACGCTGACGATCTCGTACTCGCGCTGGCCGGCCGGGGCGTCGATCACGATCGAATCGCCTTCGAGCTTGCCGATCATCGCGCGCGCCACCGGCGAGGAAATCGCGATCAGGCCCAGCTTGATGTCCGCTTCCAGGTCACCGACGATCTGGTACTTCTTCTCTTCGTCGGTTTCCACGTCGGCCAGCGTCACGCTGGCGCCGAACACCACCTTGGAGCCGGCGTTGAGCTTGCTCACGTCGATGATCTCGGCGTGCGACAGCTCGCCTTCCAGCTGCTTGATGCGGCCTTCGATGAAGCCCTGTTCCTCGCGCGCGGCGTGGTACTCGGCGTTCTCCTTCAGGTCGCCATGCTCACGCGCTTCGGCGATGGCGGCGATCACCTTCGGGCGCTTGACCGACTTCAGGTGATCCAGTTCGTCGCGCAGCTTCTGCGCGCCCTTCATGGTGATGGGGGCTCTCATGCATTCAACTCCTTGTGCAGCTCCTGCAGCGACCAGACGGGACCGGTGCCGCGGAATTCCAGTGAATCCACCAGCGCCTTGGCGCCGGCAATGGTGGTCGAGTAGGTGACGCGATGCTGCAGCGCCTCGCGACGGATCGAGAACGAGTCGTTGATCGCCGAACGACCTTCGGTCGTGTTGACGATGTAGACGATCTCGCCGTTCTTGATCGAGTCGACGATGTGCGGACGGCCTTCGACCACCTTGTTGATGATCTCGCAGTCCATGCCGTGCTGCTGCAGCCAGGCGGCGGTGCCACGGGTGGCGACCAAGCTGTAGCCACGCGCCAGCAGCGCCTTGGCCACCGGCAGCACGCGCTTCTTGTCCGGATCACGCACCGAGACGAAGGCCTTGCCAACCGGCGGGGCCTTGATGCCGCCGGCTTCCTGCGCCCGCGCGAAGGCGGCGTTGAAGGTGCGGCCCACGCCCATCACCTCACCGGTGGAGCGCATCTCCGGCCCGAGGATCGGGTCGACGCCCTGGAACTTGGCGAACGGGAAGATCGCTTCCTTCACCGAGTAGTAGTCCGGCACGATTTCCTTGGTCGCGCCCTGCTCGGCCAGCGTCTTGCCGGCCATGCAGCGGGCGGCGATCTTGGCCAGCGGCATGCCGGTGGCCTTGGACACGAACGGCACGGTGCGCGAGGCACGCGGGTTCACTTCCAGCAGGTAGATGGTGTCGGCACCCTCGTCGCTGGTCTGGATCGCGAACTGGGTGTTCATCAGGCCGACCACGTTCAGGGCCTTGGCCAGCTCCACCACCTGGCGGCGCAGCTCGGCCTGGGTTTCAGCCGACAGCGAGTACGGCGGCAGCGAGCACGAGGAATCGCCCGAGTGCACGCCGGCTTCTTCGATGTGCTCCATCACGCCACCGATCAGGACGTTGCCCTGGGCATCGGCAATGATGTCGACGTCGCACTCCACGGCGTTGTCGAGGAAGCGGTCCAGCAGCACCGGCGAATCGTTGGACACCTTCACCGCGTCGCGCACGTAGCGGGCCAGGTCGGCTTCGCCGTAGACGATTTCCATCGCACGGCCGCCCAGCACGTAGCTCGGGCGCACCACCAGCGGGTAGCCGATCTCGCGGGCCAGCAGCAGGGCTTCCTGGTCGTTGCGGGCGATGCGGTTCGGCGGCTGCTTCAGGCCCAGCGTGTCGACCAGCTGCTGGAAGCGCTCGCGGTCTTCGGCCAGGTCGATCGAGTCCGGGCTGGTGCCGATCACCGGCACGCCATTGGCTTCCAGCGCGCGCGCCAGCTTCAGCGGGGTCTGGCCGCCGTACTGCACGATCACGCCCTTCGGCTGTTCCAGTTCGACGATCTCCAGCACGTCTTCCAGGGTCAGCGGTTCGAAGTACAGGCGGTCGGAGGTGTCGTAGTCGGTCGACACGGTTTCCGGGTTGCAGTTGACCATGATGGTTTCATAGCCATCCTCGCGCAGCGCCAGTGCCGCGTGCACGCAGCAGTAGTCGAACTCGATGCCCTGGCCGATGCGGTTCGGGCCACCGCCCAGGATCATGATCTTGTCGCGGTTGCTCGGCGCGGCCTCGCACTCGTCCTCGTAGGTCGAGTACAGGTAGGCGGTGCCGGTGGAGAATTCACCGGCGCAGGAGTCCACGCGCTTGTAGACCGGGCGCACCTTGTGCGCACGACGCAGCGCGCGGATGGCGGCTTCATTGGTGCCGGTCAGCTGCGCCAGGCGCGCATCGGAGAAGCCAGCACGCTTCAGCTTGCGCAGGCGTGCGGCGTCCAGCGCGTCGATGCCACCGGCAGCGACTTCGCCTTCTGCAGCGATGATTTCCTCGATCTGGTCCAGGAACCAGTGGTCGATGAACGACAGTGCGTAGATCTCTTCCACGCTCATGCCGGCGCGGAACGCGTCGGCGACGAAGAACAGACGCTCCGGGCCCGGCGCCTTCAACTCGCGACGCAGGGTCTGCAGGTCGTCTTCGTTGGCCAGGTCCAGGCCGGTCGGGTCGAAGCCGACCTTGCCGGTTTCCAGGCCACGCAGGGCCTTCTGCACCGACTCCTGGAAGGTACGCCCCATCGCCATCACCTCGCCCACCGACTTCATCTGGGTGGTCAGGCGGGCATCGGCGGCCGGGAACTTCTCGAAGGCGAAACGCGGGATCTTGGTGACGACGTAGTCGATAGACGGTTCGAACGAGGCCGGGGTCAGGCCACCGGTGATTTCGTTCTTCAGTTCGTCCAGGGTGTAACCCACGGCCAGCTTGGCGGCGACCTTGGCGATCGGGAAGCCGGTGGCTTTGGAGGCCAGCGCCGAGGAACGCGACACGCGCGGGTTCATCTCGATGACGACCACGCGGCCGGTCTTCGGGTTGATGCCGAACTGCACGTTCGAGCCACCGGTATCGACGCCGATCTTGCGCAGCACGGCGATGGAGGCATCGCGCAGGCGCTGGTACTCCTTGTCCGTCAGGGTCTGCGCCGGCGCCACGGTGATCGAGTCACCGGTGTGCACGCCCATCGGGTCCAGGTTTTCGATCGAGCAGACGATGATGCAGTTGTCCGCAGTGTCGCGGACCACTTCCATCTCGAACTCCTTCCAGCCCAGCACCGACTCTTCCACCAGCACCTCGGTGGTCGGCGACAGTTCCAGGCCGCGGCTGACGATCTCGACCAGCTCTTCGCGGTTGTAGGCGATGCCGCCACCGCTGCCGCCCAGGGTGAAGCTGGGGCGGATGATGGTCGGGTAGCCGACGCGGGTCTGGATCTCCAGCGCTTCGTCCAGGGTGTGGGCGACGGCGGCGGTCGGGCATTCCAGGCCGATCTCACCCATGGCCACGCGGAACAGCTCGCGGTCTTCGGCCATGCGGATCGCTTCGCGCTTGGCGCCGATCAGTTCGACGTTGTACTTCTCCAGCACGCCGTTGTCGGCCAGGTCCAGCGCGCAGTTCAGCGCGGTCTGGCCACCCATGGTCGGCAGCAGCGCATCGGGCTTTTCCTTGGCGATGATCTTCTCGACCGTCTGCCAGTTGATCGGCTCGATGTAGACGGCGTCGGCCATCTCCGGGTCGGTCATGATCGTGGCCGGGTTGCTGTTGACCAGCACCACGCGGTAACCCTCGTCACGCAGGGCCTTGCAGGCCTGGGCGCCGGAGTAGTCGAACTCGCAGGCCTGGCCGATGACGATCGGGCCAGCACCGATGATGAGGATGGTCTTGAGGTCAGTGCGCTTGGGCATTTTCTTCTCTAAGTCAGTACAGCGTGACAAGGGGGAGTGATCGCACGCTGTCGATCAGGAATCTTGATCCGCAGCGCCGCGCCGGGGGCAGCAGCGATGCGGGGTTTACGGTCCATCGCGACGCCACCGGGGGGCCGGCGGCGTACTGATCACGCCTTGGCCTGCTCCATCAGCACCACGAAGCGGTCGAACAGCGGACCGACATCGGTCGGGCCCGGCGACGCTTCCGGGTGGCCCTGGAACGAGAACGCCGGCACGTCGGTGCGGGCGACACCCTGATTGGTGCCGTCGAACAACGAGCGGTGGGTCACGCGCAGGGTCGGCGGCAGGGTCGCTTCATCGATCGCGAAACCGTGGTTCTGCGAGGTGATCATCACCCGGCCGCTGTCCAGGTCCTGCACCGGGTGATTGGCACCGTGGTGGCCATGGCCCATCTTCATGGTCTGCGCGCCCGAGGCCAGGCCCAGCAGCTGGTGGCCCAGGCAGATGCCGAAGGTCGGGATCTTCACATCGATGAAAGTCTTGATCGCTTCGATGGCGTAGTCACACGGCTCCGGGTCACCCGGGCCGTTGGACAGGAACACGCCGTCCGGCTTCAGGGCCAGCACTTCGGCGGCCGGGGTCTGCGCCGGTACCACGGTCACTTCGCAGCCACGCTCGGCCAGCATGCGCAGGATGTTGGTCTTCACACCGAAGTCGTAGGCCACGACCTTGAACCGGGCCGGCACGCTGACGAAAGCGTTGGCATCCAGGTCCAGCTGGCCCTCGGTCCAGGTGTAGGTCTTCTCGGTAGTGACGACCTTGGCCAGATCCATGCCCTTCAACCCCGGGAACTTGCGGGCGGCTTCCAGTGCCTTTTCCACGTCGATGTCGCCGGCCATCAGCGCACCGTTCTGCGCGCCCTTCTCGCGCAGGATGCGGGTCAGCTTGCGGGTGTCGATGCCGGCGATGGCAACCACGCCACGCTGGATCAGCCAGTCCTGCAGCGACACCTGGCTGCGCCAGTTGCTGGGGCGGCGCGGAACGTCGCGCACGATCAGGCCGGCCGACCACACCTTGGACGCTTCGTTGTCCTGGTCGGTCATGCCGGTGTTACCGATATGCGGATAGGTCAGCGTGACCATCTGCCGGGCGTAGGACGGGTCGGTCAGCACTTCCTGATAGCCGGTCATGGCGGTGTTGAACACCACCTCACCGACGGACAGGCCGGGCGCGCCTACGGATTCGCCCTCGAATACGGTGCCGTCTTCGAGGACGAGGATTGCGGCTTGGGTCACGGGAATCTCACTTTGGCTACCGAGGGGGCTGCCGAAGTCACGCCTGCGCTTCACGGAAATCCGGTTGCAAAAAAGCGCGGACGTACGGTCTGGGACCGGTCCGGCTTTCGTGATTCGGCGAGTGCGAATTGTAGCGCTGCCGGGGCGCTCGCGCCAGCGGTTATCGCGCTTCATGAACAGGCGATTGCGCATTCATTTCAATCCGGCGGCGTATGCAGGCCGGAGGCGGGGTCGGATCCTTTCCCGAATGGGAAAGGCTCTGACCCCAGGCGCCCTCGGATGGGGTCAGAGCCCTTTCCGCAGGAAAGGGATCCGACCCCACGAATCAGCCCGCCCTACTGCAGCAGGTCCCGCACACGGTAGCTGCCCGGCGCCCGCCCCTGCAGCTGGCGGGCGGCGAACAGGGCGCCGCGGGCGAAGATGTCGCGGTTGGTGGCCCGATGCACCAGCTCGATGCGCTCGCCCAGACCGGTGAACTGCACCAGGTGCTCGCCCACGATGTCACCGGCACGCAGGCTGGCGTAGTGCGGCTCCGCCCCGCCCCGTTGCGCGGCCGCGCCCAGGGTCAGCGCGGTGCCCGATGGCGCATCCTTCTTCTGGGTGTGGTGCGATTCGACGATGTCGCAGTCCCAGCCGGCCAGCGCCTGCGCCGCGCGCTCCACCAGCTCGTCCAGTACCGCCACGCCCAGGCTGAAGTTCGAGGCCCATACCAGCGGGATCTTCGCCGCCGCGGCCTCCAGCGCCTGGCGCTGCGTGCTGGAGATACCGGTGGTGCCCGACACCAGCCCGGCCCCCCGTTCCACGCACAACGCCAGCATCGGGTCGAAACCCTCCGGCAGGCTGAAGTCGATCGCCACATCGAACACCGGCGCGCCGGGCAGCTCACTGGCGCCGAAGAACGGCACGCCGTCGACCACGCGCTGGGCCGGCGCACGGCCGGTCACTGCGGCCACGATCTGCAGGGTTTCGGGATGTTCGGCGGCCAGCCGCAGCAGGGCCTGGCCCATGCGCCCGGAGGCACCGTGAATGAGCAATCGCAGGGGAGTCTGGTTCATGCCTGCAGGCTAGCGGCAGCACGCCCGCTCCGGCAAGCGCCATCGCTGCTACGCTGCATGCCCTTTCATGCAATGGATGGCAGCTCCCTCATGCAGATCAGCGAACAGCTGGTGCTGGTCACCGGCGCCGGCCGCGGCCTTGGCCAGCACATCGCCCGCGCGTTCGCGGCGCAGGGTGCGCGCGTCATCGTCAACTACCACCGCAGCGAAGGCGCCGCACGTGCGCTGGCCGCCGAGCTGGGCGGACAGGCGATCGCGCTACCGGCCGACGTCACCGACCGCGGCCAGGTCGATGCAATTCTGCAGCACGCCCTGGCCCACTTCGGCCAGGGCGTCACCACCGTGGTCAACAACGCGCTCGCCGCGTTCTCGTTCAATGGTGATGCCCGCGATGGTGCCGCCAACATCGGCTGGCCGGCCTTCCAGGCGCAGTTCGAGGGCAGCGTGCGCGGCGCGCTGAACACCGTGCAGGCCGCCCTACCCGGCATGCAGGCCCGCCGCTTCGGCCGCATCATCAACATCGGCACCAACCTGTTCCAGAACCCGGTCGTGCCCTACCACGACTACACCGCCGCCAAGGCCGCGCTACTGTCCCTCACGCGCACGCTGGCCGGCGACCTCGGCCCACATGGCATCACCGTGAACATGCTGTCCGGCGGCCTGCTGCGCACCACCGATGCCAGCGCTGCCACGCCGGAGGCAGTGTTCGACTACATCGCCGCCAACACGCCACTGCGCAGCGTTACCACGCCAGCAGAATTCGCCGATGCCGCGCTGTTCTTCGCCAGCCCCTGGTCGCGCGCGGTGACCGGGCAGAACCTGGTGGTCGATGGCGGGCTGGTGCGGGACTGAGCCAATGCGCATTTCCGAGGTCAGCCGCCTGACCGGCGCCAGCGCCAAGGCCATCCGCCTGTACGAGGCGCGCGGACTACTGCCGCCGGTGCCGCGGCTGAACCGCTATCGCGACTACAGCGAACAGGATGTGGCCTGGGTGCAGCTGATCCGCCAGGCGTTGGCGCTGGGCATCACCCTGGCCGCGATCTCCCGCCTGCAGGGCCGCGACGGACGGCTCGACTGGCCCGCGGTGCTGGCCCTGCTTGAGCAACAACGCAGCCGCATCGCCAGCGAGCGGGCACGGCTGGCGCAGGTCGAGCTCGACCTGCAGCAGGTCAGCGACGAACTGCGGCAGTGGCTGCACTCCGGTAGCGGTGACTGCATCCTGGAACCCAGCGGCTGCGCCGCTGGTGGTTGACTCTGCCCCAAGGGCATAGCCCAACCTCGCGCACTTTCCATTGCCCGAGGTTGCCGTGTCCCGTTCCATCCTGATCCTGCTCGGCCATCCCGACCGCGACAGCCTGTGCGGTGCCCTCGCCCAGCGCTACGCCACCGCCGCCGAGAATGCTGGCCATCGGGTGCGCCTGATCGCACTGGGCGAACTCGAGTTCGATCCGGTGCTGCGCCATGGCTACCGCCAGATCCAGCCGCTGGAAGCCGACCTGCAGGACACTGCGGATGCGATCGAGGCCTGCGACCATCTGGTGCTGGTCTATCCCACCTGGTGGGGCGCGATGCCGGCGCTGCTGAAGGGCTTCTTCGATCGCGTGCTGCTGCCGGGGTACGCCTTCCGCTACCGGCGCGATTCAGTCTGGTGGGACCGGCTGCTGGCCGGTCGCAGCGCACGGGTGATCACTACGCTGGATACGCCGCCCTGGTATTACCGCTGGATCTACCGCGACCCGGGCATCACGCAGATCCGCGCCACTATTCTGGAATTCTGCGGCATCCGCCCGGTGCGGGTCAGCCGACTCGGTGCGGTGCGCAGCAGCTCGCCGGAGCAACGCAACCGGTGGCTGGCGTTGGCAGCGGAGCTGGGCTCACGGGCCAACTAGCTGGAAGAGCGTGCGAACCAAGGTTCGCACCCACCTGGAGCGTTCGCACCCACCTGCGGCGCTCGTTGCGGGTGTCGCATTTGCCAATTGACCGTCAGGCACTGCGCCTCAAGGCTGTGGGCCCTTGTTACGGCCCAGGCAAAGCCCATGAAATCCTCGACCGTCTTCAGCAAGTGCGCCAGGAAGACCGGCTTTGCCGGTACGTCGACGACCCGCTACCGCTTGCTGGACGCCGCGCTGCTTGTCGTGAATCACCAGCGCGCCAGCGAAAGCCGGGGCTTCTATGTGAATGCTGGACTCTACTTTCCGGAACTGCTCGCGTATCCCCTCGCGCCTGACGATCTTGAAACGGCTTTCCGGTACCGCTCCAGCATCCCCACGCCCCATGTCGACTGGCGGATCGAAGAAACGCCGGGCCTGCGCCGGACCTTCATCCAGCAGGATCTTGAAGATCTGCTGGAGGCCGGTAACCGCGACGCGTTGAAGGCCCTGCTGCTCGATGCCCTGGCCGACGTGGCGGGTTTCGCGGCAGCCCATGGGAACAGGGAATCGGTGCGGCGATTGAACCGGGACGGGAACTTCCGGGCGATCATCCGCAGAGAGGTCTGAACCCCGAGAGCGTCCGAACCAAGGTTCGCACCCACAGGGCGAAGGTTCGCACCCACAGGGCGAAGGCCCGCACCCACCGGCCGAAGGTTCGCGCCCACCAGGCGGCCGCAGCCGAACAGGCTCGACGCTACTTCACTTCTTGCTCGGCCCGCAGCTGTCGCAACCGCCACAGGCACCACCACCGCCCGTTGCCGGCGGCGCGATCTTCCGCCCCAGCGCCTGCAGCCAGGCGGCGCGGCCCGGCTTCAGCAGGGCCAGCGCCAGCGCCCCGCGCAGCGTGCGCACGGTGCCGGGGAACTGCTTCTTCAGCACCACCCAGGCACTGACCAGCACGGCCACCGCGATGATCAGGTACTGGACCAGCAGACCGGTATCCATCAGCCGCCTCCCAGCACCCTGGTCACCTGGTAGGTGATCAGCGCAGCCACGTAAGCCGCTGCGAACAGGTAGAACGCGGCAAAGCCCATCTGCTTCCACGAATTGGTCTCACGCTTGATGGTGGCCAGCGTCGAGATGCACATCGGGGCGTAGATGTACCAGACCAGCAACGACAGCGCGGTCGCCAGCGACCAGCCATCGCTGATCAGCGGGGTCAGCGCCTGGCTGGCGGCATCGTCATCGGCGGCCGACAGCGCATACACGGTGGCCAGCGAAGACACCGCCACCTCGCGCGCGGCCAGGCCCGGGATCAGCGCGATGCAGATCTGCCAGTTGAAGCCCAGCGGCGCGAAGAACACCGCCATCGCATGGCCGATCTGGCCGGCGTAGCTGTAGTCGATGGCTGGCATCGTGGCGTCGGCCGGTGCCGCCGGGAACGACAGCAGCACCCACAGCAGGATGGTCAGCGCCAGGATGATGCCGCCGACGCGCTTGAGGAAGATCATGCCGCGCTCGTACAGCCCCACCGCCAGGTCGCGCACATGCGGCAGGCGGTACGACGGCAGCTCCAGCATCAGCGGGTGCTCGCTCTTGTCGCGACGCCACTTCATCATGATCCACGACATCGCCAGCGCGCTGAGAATGCCCGCCGCATACAGGCCGAACAGCACCAGGCCCTGCTGGTTGAACACGCCCCACACCGTCTTCTGCGGAATGAACGCACCGATCAGCAGCGCGTACACCGGCAGGCGCGCCGAGCAGGTCATCAGCGGCGCCACCAGGATCGTGGCCAAGCGGTCACGCGGGTCCTGGATGCTGCGCGTGGACATGATGCCCGGCACCGCGCAGGCGAAGCTGGACAGCAGCGGGATGAACGAGCGGCCGGACAGGCCGGCGGCCGCCATCATGCGGTCGAGCAGGAACGCCGCACGCGGCAGGTAGCCGGACTCCTCCAGCACCAGGATGAAGAAGAACAGGATCAGGATCTGCGGCAGGAACACCACCACACCGCCGACGCCTGCGATGATGCCGTCGGTCAGCAGGCTGGCCAGCGGGCCTTCCGGCAGCACGCTGCCAACAAAGGTGCCGAGCCAGGCGAAGCCAGCCTCGATGCCGTCCATCAGCGGCGTCGCCCAGGCGTACACCGCCTGGAAGATCAGGAACATCACCATCGCCAGGCTGACCAGGCCGAACACCGGGTGCAGCAGCCAGCGGTCCAGCGCGTCGTCGATCTTCGCGGTCCGTGCTGGCATGCGCACGGCGACTGACAGGATCCCGCGCACCTTGGCGTGGTAATCGATGCCACTTTCCGGGCCCGGCACCGGTGCATCCAGGTGCGGCACCATCGCGTCCAGGCGCTCGACCAGGGCCTTGGCGCCCTGCTTGCGCACCGCCACAGTCTCCACCACCGGCACGCCCAGTTCGCGCTCCAGCGCGGCCACATCCACCTGGATGCCGCGGCGCTGGGCCGCGTCGACCATGTTCAGGGCCACCACCATCGGCTTGCCCAGTTCGCGCAGCTCCAGCGCGAAGCGCAGGTGCAGGCGCAGGTTGGTGGCGTCGATCACGCACAGCAGCACGTCCGGCGCGGCCTCGCCCGGGTAGAAGCCCCGGCACAGGTCACGGGTGATCGCCTCGTCCAGGCTGGCCGGATGCAGGCTGTAGGCGCCCGGCAGGTCGAGCACGGCGAATTCACGGCCGGACGGCGCGCGCAGGCGGCCCTCCTTGCGCTCGACGGTGACGCCGGTGTAGTTGGCGACCTTCTGCCGGCTTCCGGTCAGCTGGTTGAACAGCGCGGTCTTGCCGCTGTTGGGGTTACCGACCAGCGCGATGCGCAGGGGGGCAGTGGCGGCGATTGCGGTCATGCACGTCGTTCCTGGCTGGCGGCGTCGACCACGACCCGCTTGGCTTCACTGATCCGCAGCGCGAACCGGGTGAACCCGACCTGCACCAGCAGCGGCTCGCCGCCCACCGGGCCCTTGGCCACCAAGCGCACTTCCTCGCCATTCACGAAACCCAGCTCGCGCAGGCGACGGGCAATGGCATCGTTGGCATGCAGGTCCTGCACGGACTCGACCACGGCCGAGGTGTGCAGCGGCAGTTCGGACAGCGTCATCTAGCGTGTTCTCTGCTGGATGTAAATGGTTCTCGATTCTAACATTCCCGCGTCGCGTCATGGCCCATGACCAATGGCCCGCTATGATCCATACAGGTATGGAGTGACCCTGGAATCCCATGAACGATGCTTTGCAGATCGAGCGCCGTGGCGCCGTCCTCACCCTCTGGCTGAACCGGCCGGAGCTGCACAACGCCTTTGACGCCAGCCTGATCGCCCGGCTGACCGCCGCGCTGGAAGCCGCCGGCCGCGATGATTCGGTCCGGGCCGTGGTGGTGGCCGGTCACGGCGCCTCCTTCTCGGCCGGTGCCGACATGCAGTGGATGCGCGGCATGGCGGCGGCCAGCGAGGCCGACAACCGCGAGGACTCGCTGGCACTGGCACGGCTGATGCGCACCCTGGACGAGCTGCCCAAGCCGACCCTGGCCCGGGTCCACGGCGCGGCCTTCGGTGGCGGCGTCGGCCTGGTTGCCTGCTGCGACATTGCCATCGCCAGCACCTCGGCCCGCTTCGGCCTGACCGAAAGCCGCCTTGGCCTGCTGCCGGCGGTGATCTCGCCTTACGTGATCGAGGCCATCGGCCCGCGCCAGGCGCGGCGCTGGTTCGCCACCGGCGAGCACTTCGACGCCGATACCGCACTGCGCATCGGCCTGGTCCACCAGCTGGTCGAGCCCGAGCGCCTGGACGAAGCGCTGGAGCGCCAGCTGGCCCTGCTCGACAAGGCCGGCCCGATCGCCTCGTCCACCGCCAAGCAGCTGGTCCGGCAGGTCCGCGACAGCCATGACCGCGACGCGCTGGATCGGGATAATGCCGCCCTGATCGCGCGCCTGCGGGTGTCCGCCGAGGGCCAGGAAGGCCTGGGTGCCTTCCTCGACAAGCGCGCCCCCCATTGGGTCACGGAAGCCTGAACATGCTCGATCATCTTGGTTTGACCAGCGCCGACCTGGCGCGCAGCAAGACCTTCTTCCTGCAGGCGCTGGCGCCGCTGCAGATCGGCGTGGTGATGGAAGTGAGCGCCGAACAGACCGGCGACCACGACCACATCGGCTTCGGCAGCGACGGCAAGCCGTTCTTCTGGCTCGGCAATGGCGGCACCGCCAGCCACGGCGTGCACGTGGCCTTCGCCTGCGCCAGCCGCGCGCAGGTGGACGCCTTCCACGCCGCCGCCCTCGCCGCCGGTGGCCGCGACAACGGCGCGCCGGGCCTGCGCCCGTGGTACCACCCGGATTACTACGCCGCCTTCGTGCTCGACCCGGACGGCAACAACATCGAAGCGGTCTGCCATCGCCCCATCGGTGAGGTGGCTGCATGAGCGACTACGTCCGCATCGTCGAGGTCGGCCCGCGTGACGGCCTTCAGAACGAAAAGCAATCGGTGTCCACCGCCGACAAGATCGAACTGATCAACCGCTTGTCGGCCACCGGCCTGCGCAGCATCGAGGCGACCAGTTTCGTCAGCCCGAAGTGGATTCCGCAGCTGGCCGATGCCGCCGAGGTCTACGCCGGCATCCAGCGCCGGCCGGGCATCCACTACCCGGTACTGGTGCCGAACGAACAGGGCTACGACCGCGCCCGCGCGGTGGGCGTGGAGGAAGTGGCGGTGTTCACCGCTGCGTCCGAGGCCTTCAACCGCACCAACACCAATGCCGGCATCGACGAATCGCTGGCCCGGTTCGAGCCGATCCTGCGCCGCGCCGCCGCCGATGGCGTGCGCGTGCGCGGCTACGTCTCCACCGTGCTCGGCTGCCCCTACCAGGGCGAGGTGCCGCTGGCCGACGTGGTGCGGGTGGCGCGCGCGCTGCACCAGATGGGCTGTTACGAAATCTCGCTGGGCGACACCATCGGCGTCGGCACCCCACGCAAGGCACGGGCGATGCTGCAGGCGGTCGCTGCCGAGATCCCGATGGAAGCCTTGGCCGTGCACTTCCACGACACCTACGGCCAGGCCATCGCCAACATCGCCACCTGCCTGGAAGCAGGCGTGCGCGTGGTCGACAGTGCAGTCTCGGGCGCCGGTGGCTGCCCGTACGCGAAGGGGGCCAGCGGCAACGTCGCCAGCGAGGACGTGGTCTACCTGCTGCAGGGCCTGGGCCTGGACAGCGGCGTGGACCTGCCGGCACTGGCCGAGACCGGCCGCTGGCTGGCCGGCCTGCTCGGCCGCGCCACCGCCAGCCGCACCGGCCAGGCGCTCGCAGCGGCCGGCTGAGCACCCCGCTGCGCCGCTCCCGCTCGGGCGGCGCAGCGCACAACGGCGACGGTCGCCGCTTCCGTTAGAATCGGCGGTTCTCGAACCTGCAGGACCGTGCAATGCAGCTGTCTTCCGTACGTGCCGTGATCACTGGCGGCGTCTCCGGCCTCGGCCTGGCCGTGGCCCAGCACCTCGTCGCCCAGGGCGGCAAGGTGGCTCTGTTCGACCTCAACGACGACAAGGGTGCAGCTGCCGTTGCCGGGCTGGGTGCCGACAAGGCCCGCTATTTCAATGTCAATGTCAGCGATGAGGCGGCCGTGGCTGCAGCCATCGACCAGGCCCACGATTTCCTCGGCGGCCTGAACGTGGCGATGAACTGCGCCGGCATCCTCGGCGCCGGTCGCGTGCTCGGCAAGGAAGGCCCGATGCCGCTGGCCGGCTTCCAGGGCACGGTGATGGTCAACCTGGTCGGCAGCTTCAACGTCGCCAAGGCCGCGGCCAACCGCATGCAGCACAACGACGCCGGCGAAGACGGCGAGCGCGGCGTGATCATCAACACCGCCAGCATCGCTGCCTATGAAGGACAGATCGGCCAGGCCGCGTATGCCGCCAGCAAGGGCGGCGTGGTGTCGATGACGCTGCCGATGGCGCGCGAACTGTCGCGCTTCGGCATCCGCGTCAATACGATTGCTCCTGGCGTGTTCTGGACGCCGATGGTCGATGGCATGCCCGAAGCCGTGCAGCAGTCGCTGGCCGCCTCGATCCCGTTCCCGTCGCGCCTGGGCAAGCCGGAAGACTTCGCCAGCCTGGTCGGCTTCATCCTCGGCAACACCTACCTCAACGGCGAGACCATCCGCCTGGACGGCGCTACCCGCCTCGCTCCGAAGTGATTCCCCCCGGGCGCCGGGACGGCGCCCTCCCCCAACGACCTAGATCACCATGAAAGCCAACGACATCAAGAAGGGCAACGTCGTCGAGTACAACAACGGCGTGTACCAGATCCGCGACATCGAGCGCAGCTCGCCGCAGGGTCGCGGCGGCAACGTCCGCTTCCGCTTCATCATGTACAGCGTGCCGGGCGGCAACAAGCTCGACGCCAGCTTCGATGCCGACGACAACCTGGTCGAGGTCGAACTGCTGCGCCGCCAGTCCACCTATTCGTACAAGGACGGCGATGCCTTCGTGTTCCTCGATGACGAGGACTACACCCCCTACACCCTGGACGCGGACGTGATCGGCGACGACGCCGGCTACATCACCGACGGCCTGACCGGCATCTACGTGCAGGTGATCGACGAGCAGCCGGTGGCGATCCAGCTGCCGGCCTCGGTGGTGCTGGAAGTGATCGAGACCCCGCCGGAACTGAAGGGCGGCACTGCCACCAAGCGCCCGAAGCCGGCCAAGCTCAACACCGGCATCGAGATCATGGTGCCGGAATACATCGTCAACGGCGAACGCGTGCTGGTGAACACCGCCACCGGCGAATTCGCCGGCCGTGCCGACTAAGCGCCTTGCGCTGATCGGCTGCCTGTCCCTGCTTGCGGCGTGCTCGCCGCAGGCAGCGGGCAGCGCATCGCATGTAGCGATCGTGTAGAGCCGAGCGTGGACTCGGCTCTACAGAAGGCTTACGGCTGCTTCGCGCCGAAGTTGCCGCAGCCGTGGTACTGGCGGGTGCCGATGGTCAGGTTCACCTTGGCATCGAACGCCTCGCCGCTCATGTCGTCCTGGCAGGTGGTGCGCTGGAAGCTGAGCTTGACGTCGGTACCGTCGGACGCCTTGCCACTCCAACCGTCAGCACCTTCGGTGGGCGTGGCGACGTCGAAGCGACGCTCGCCATAGTCAACTTCCACCCGCAGGCCCGGCGCGTCGCCATCGACGACCGCCAACCAGCCCGGCTCGTTGCCCGTGGCGCGGAACGCGGCCGTGCCCGCGCTGCCATCGCCTTCGGTCGCTTCGACCGCATGGCACTCGCGGTCCGCCTCGCCCTTCAGGCTCAACAGGCCGTCATCGCTGCCCTTGGTCCAGAAGCTGTTGCCCTGGCCATCACCGTACTTGGCACCCGACGCCGCACGTTCGGAGGTCATGGCGAAGGTACGTTCGCCGATCACCACCGTGGCCGCATCCTCGCCATTGAAAGTCGCGCGCACGCTCAGATCACCACACTGGTACGTGGTCTCGCTGCCGGTACCGGCGCTGGTGCTGGCAGCCGGTTCGGGCGCCGCCGGCGGCGCGGCATCGGTGCCGCCCGCAGCGGGTGCCTGGGCCGGCTGGCACGCGGCCAGCACCAACCCGAGCGAGGCTGCCAACAGACTGGGAACTACACGCATGGCTCGACTCCTTGTCGACACTACAGAGACCTTCGACCCTACCACCTGCCGGTGAGCGCGGCCTGAAAGCGGCCTGACCGTACTCACGCGGCCAGTACCGCCATCGACAACAGCTGCGCACCGCTGCCGCCGGAACTGCAGGTCCAGACCCGCAGCAGGCGCAGCTTCACTTCACGCTCCCGGCCCTGCCGCCACACGGACAACCGCACGTCGCTGGACAGCAACGCCAGGCGGCCACACAGCAGCGTCTCCACCGCGTGCAGCTGCAGGCTTCGCACCTGCAGGCTGCCGGCCAGCCAATCGCCCAGCCATGGCAGATCGAGCATGCGGCCGCCGTGGCCTTCCATCATGAACAAGGCCGGCGATACCAGCGCGTTCAACGCATCGTGGTCATTTTCCAGCAGCGCCGCGCACAGGCGCTGCTCCAGCGCCATCAACTGTTGCTCATGCAGATCTTCAACGATGTTCCGTTCCATCCACGGTTCCTCCCGGCATCGGCCGGCGCCTGCGCAGGCGCTGCGCGATCCACTGCCGCGCGCCCTGCACCACTACATAGAAGACCGGCACGAAGAACACGGCCAGCACGGTCGCACTGACCATCCCGCCGAACACACCGGTTCCAATCGCCTGCTGGGTTTCCTTCGACGCGCCCTGCGCCAGCATCAGCGGCACCACGCCCAGCGCGAATGCCAGCGAGGTCATCACGATCGGGCGCAGGCGCAGCCTGGCTGCCTCCAATGCCGCCTCGACCAGGCTGCGCCCCTGCTGCTGCAGCTGCCGCGCGAACTCGACAATGAGGATCGCGTTCTTCGCAGACAGCCCGATCACGGTGATCATGCCGACCTTGAAGAACACATCGTTGGGCATGCCACGCAACAGCACCGCGGCGACCGCACCGAGCAGGCCGAGTGGCACCACCAGCATCACCGCCAGCGGAATCGACCAGCTCTCGTACAGCGCCGCCAGCACCAGGAACACCACCAGCATCGACAACAACAGCAGCCACGGCGCCTGCGCCCCCGACTCACGCTCCTGCAGCGACTGGCTGGTCCACTGCAGGGCAAAACCGGACGGCAGCTTCCCGGCCAACCGCTCCATCTCCGCCATGGCCTGGCCGGTCGACACGCCGGAGGCCGGTGCGCCGGACAGATTCAACGCCGGGAAGCCGAGGTAGCGCTGCAGCTGCAGCGGCGCCTCGGTCCAGTGCGGGGTCACCAGTTCCGACAACGCCACCATGCCGCCCTCGCTGTTGCGCACGTACAGTTTCAGCACGTCCTCCAGTTCCATGCGATGCGGCGCGTCGGCCTGCAGGATCACCTGCTGCAACCGGCCCTTGTTGGGGAAATCATTGACGTACTGCGAGCCCATCGCCGCTGACAGCGTGCTGCTGATGTGCTCGAAGCCCACGCCCATCGCCTCGGCCTTGGCGCGATCAATGTCCAGCCGCACGCTGGTACCTGCCGGCAGGCCATCGGCATGCACCTCCGACAGCAGCGGACTGGCCTCGGCCAGCTTCAGCAGCTGCTGCAGGGCCGCGCGCAGCTCGGCCTGGCTCTGCCCGGTACGCGCCTGCAGGGCCAGCGAGAACCCGGACGAACGGCCCAGGCTGTCGATCGCCGGCGGCATCACGCTCATCACCTCACCCTCGGCAACCGTGGCCATCGCCTGCTGCGCGGCCTCCACCTCGCTGGCCGCGGTGGCGCCAGCACGCTCACCCCAGTCCTTCAGCATGGTGTAGGTCAGCGCCGCGCTCGGGCCGGAACCGGAGAAGCTGTAACCGAGGATCGACTGGTTGGAGCCGATGCCCGGGCGCGAGGCCACGTGCCGTTCGTAGGCTTCGACCACCGCCAGCGTGCGTTCGGCGGTGGCTTCGGCCGGCAGCTGGATCGAGGTCATGAAATAGCCCTGGTCCTCTTCCGGCAGGAACGCGCCCGGCAGCCAGTGCAGGCCCAGCAGCAGCGCCGCCACCAGCGCGGCGAACACGCCCATCACCCGGCCGCTTCGCTGCAGCACGGAGGCCACGCCACGCTGGTAGCGCCCGGTCAACGCCTCGAAGCCACGATTGAAGGCGCCGAACAGCCCGCCACGACCATGATGGCCGTGGGTGTTCGGGCGCAGCAGGGTCGCGCACAGCGCCGGTGTCAGGCTCAGTGCCAGCAGCGCCGAGAACAGGATCGACACCGCCATCGCCACGGTGAACTGGCGGTAGATCGCGCCCACCGAGCCGCTGGCCAAGGCCATCGGAATGAACACCGCGGTCAGCACCAGGGTGATGCCGATCACCGCGCCGGTCAGCTCGCGCATCGCCTTGATGGTCGCCTCGCGCGGCGGCAGGCCCTCCTCGGCCATGATCCGCTCCACGCCCTCGACCACCACGATCGCGTCGTCGACGATGATGCCGATCGCCAGCACCATGCCGAACATGGTCAGCACGTTGATCGAGAAGCCCAGCGCCAGCATCACCGCGAAGGTACCGAGCAGCGCGATCGGTGCGACCAGCGCAGGAATCAGCGTGTAGCGCCAGTTCTGCAGGAACAGGTACATCACCGCGAACACCAGCAGCATCGCCTCCAGCAGCGTCTGCACCACCTTCTGGATCGAGATCTTCACGAACGGCGCGGTGTCGAACGGGATGCTCGCCTCCACGCCGCGCGGCAACAGCGGCGCCAGTTCCGCCATGCGCTCACGGACCGCCGACGCCGTGCGCACCGCATTCGCGCCCGGCCGCAGCTGCACCCCGGCGGCGGTGGCCGGATGGCCATCCTCGCGGGTGCCCCAGGCATAGCTCTGCGCGCCCAGTTCGACGCGGGCGACATCACCCAGCACCACCCGTGAACCGTCGGCCCCGGCGCGCAGTACGATCGCCGCGAACTGTTCCGGCGTGGACAACTGGCCGTCGGCGCTGAGCGGCACGGTGATGCGCTGGCCTGGAACACCCGGCGAATCACCGATGCGCCCCGGCGAGATCTCCAGGTTCTGCTGCTCGATGGCAGTGGCCACATCGCCCATGGTCAGGCCGTAGCCGGTCAACCGGGTCGGGTCCAGCCACACGCGCATCGCCTGCTCGGCACCGAACAACTGCACGCGACCGACGCCATCGATGCGGCGCAGCTCTTCGATGATGTTGCGCGCCATGAAATCGCCCAGCGCGGCCTCGCTGACGCTGGCATCCGGCGAACGCAGGCCGACCAGCATCAGGAAGCCGGAATCGGCGGCCTCCACGAACAGGCCGTTCTGCCGCACGCTGCGCGGAAGGCGCGGCTCGATCGCCTTGATCCGGTTCTGCACGTCCACCTGCGCCAGTTCCGGATTGGTGCCGGGCTTGAAGGTGGCGGTGATCGAGGCTTCGCCGGAGGTGTCCACCGACGATTCGAAGTAAAGCAGATGCTTGACGCTGGACAGCTCGCGCTCGATCAGGCCGACCACCGCATCGTTCAACGTCTGCGGGCTCGCACCCGGGTAGCTGGCATAGATGCTGACGCTGGGCGGCGCGACCGCCGGATAGCGCTCCACGGCCAGGCGCGGAATCGCCAGCGCGCCGGCCAGGATGATGAAGATCGCCAGCACCCAGGCGAACACCGGGCGATCGATGAAGAAACGTGCCATGTTGGATTTTCCTGGAGGGGCTGTCCCGGGAAAGGCTCAGCCCTTGCTGCCGGCCTGCACCGCACCGGCGCTGGCGACCGGCTTCTGCCAGTCGCGCGCATCGACCACCACGCCTTCCTGCAGGCGCTCCTGGCCCTCGACCACCACTTTCTCGCCGGCCTTCAGGCCCGCGCGCACCAGCCACTGGCGATCGACGCTGCCGTCCACCTCCAGCGTGCGGATCACCGCCCTGCCGTCGGCGCCTATCACCCAGGCATAGGCCTGGCCACCGGCGCTGCGCAGCACGGCCTGCTGTGGCACGGTCAACGCACTGGCCGGGGCACCCCGCGGCACCCTCGCGCGCACATACATGCCGGGCAGCAGCTGCCGCCGCGGGTTGTCCACCAGGATGCGCAGGATCACATCACCCGTCCGTGCATCGACATTGATACCGGAGAACAGCAGTTGGCCACGCTCGGGCAGCGGCTTGCCGGCGGCACCGATGATGGTCACCGGCAGCTTGTCGCCGCCGGCCGCACTGCGCTGCAGCGACTCCAGCTGCGCCGCCGGCTGGCGCACATCCACGTAGACCTGGTCGATCTGCTGTACCACGGCCATCGGCTCGGCATCGGCCACGCCGACCAGCGCACCTTCGGTCACCAATGCCTGATCGATACGGCCGGCAATCGGTGCGCTGACCGTGGCATAGCGCAGGTCGAGCTGGCGACGGGACAGGATCGCGCGCGCTTCATTCACTGCCGCGCGTGCCTGCTCGTACTCGGCGCTGGCGTCGTCCCGATGCTGCTGGCTGACCGCCTGCGCGGCAGCCAGGGCGTGCAGGCGCTGCGACTGCACGCGACTGCGGCCCAACGCCGCCTCACTGCGCTGCAGTGCGGCCAGCGCCGAATCGACGTCGGCCCGGAACGCTGCCGGGTCAATCTGGAACAAGGCCTGGCCGGCACTGACTTCCGCCCCCTGGTCGAACAGGCGCCGCTGCACGATGCCGCCCACCTGTGCGCGGATCTGCGCGGTGCGCACCGCCGCGACGCGGCCTGGCAGTTCGTCGTCACGCTGCACCACCTGCGGGCCGACGCTGATCACGCTGACGCGCGGCGCCGCCTCGGGGGTGGCTTCGGGAGTGGAGCAGGCCGTGGCCAAGGCGAGGGCCGCGATCAACGCGACCGGAGTCCTGAAGGTTCTCATTGCTGTGCACAATGCCGCGCAGGCGGCGGATAGGTTCTGAAGCGCGCAGTCTGCGTGGCGATGATGGGGTTTCGATGGAGGAACTGTGGAGATACGATGGAGGCAAGCACCTTACGGCCCCGCCCCTGCATGCATGCCTCCCCTGCCCTCGCCGCCCTCGTCCTGATCGTCGAGGATGAGGCCGAGATCGCTGACATTCTCTGCGCCTACCTGGAACGCGAAGGACTGCGCACGCTGCGCGCCGCCGATGGCCACAGCGCACTGGACCTGCACCGCAGCGCCCGGCCCGACCTGGTCCTGCTCGATGTGCAGCTGCCGCGCCTGGACGGCTGGAGCGTGCTGACCCAGCTGCGCCAGCGCGGCGAGACGCCGGTGATCATGCTGACCGCACTGGACCAGGACCTGGACAAGCTGACCGCGCTGCGGATGGGCGCTGATGACTACGTGGTCAAGCCCTTCAACCCGGCCGAGGTGGCCGCGCGCGTGCGCGCCGTACTGCGGCGCACGCTGCGCGCCGCGCGCGTGGACGCACCCACCGCGTTGCGCGTCGGCCCGCTGCTGATCGACTCGGCCACCCACGCGGTGCACGTGGAGGGCGAAGGCTACAGCCACGAAGTGCTGCTCACCCTCACCGAGTTCAAGCTGCTGCACTGCATGGCGCTGGCGCCGACGCGCATCTTCAGCCGCAGCGAGCTGATGCACGAATGCCTGCCGGAAAGCGAAGCACTGGAGCGCACCGTCGACAGCCATGTCAGCAAGCTGCGCCGCAAGCTGGATGAAGTGGGCATGGTCAACGTCCCAGCCAGCGTGCGTGGCGTCGGCTACCGGCTGATGGCCGATCGCTGATGCCCTCCCTGCGCCGCTCCGGGCTGAGCCGCCACATCATCGTTTCGATGTCGCTGATGGTGATCGGCGTCATCGTGATGATGATCCTGTCATCGTGGCTGCTGTACGCGGTGCTGGTCGAGTTCTTCCCCGGCAGCGCCGAGGAGCCTGAAAGCTGGCTGCCGACCGGCCCGGAACTGGCATGGATGGTGGGCGTGATCCTGACCGGGCTGGCGCTGGCCATCGCCGCCTCGTTCCGCCTCGCCCACCGCATCCTGTCGCCGCTGAATTCGCTGGTGGACAGCGTGCGTGCGCTCGCGGGCGGCGACCTGGGTGCACGCGCCAGCGTCGAGGAAAATTCGCCGGGCGAAGTGGCGACCCTGGTCGAGGACTTCAATGCGATGGCGCGCCGCCTGCAGCACATGGAGAGCGAGCGCGCGATGTGGCACGCGGCCATCGCCCATGAGCTGCGCACACCGGTGACGATCCTGCGTGGCCGCCTGCAGGGGCTGGCAGAGGGTGTGTTCCAGCCAGACGAGTCGCAGTTCCGCAGCCTGCTGGCCCAGGTCGAAGGGCTGTCACGGCTGATCGAGGACCTGCGCGTGCTGAGCCTGTCCGACAACGCGCGGCTGGACGTGCGTCGCGCGCGCACCGACGTGGTGGCCGAGGTGCATTCGGTGATGACCCTGGTCGATCCACAGTTCCGCGCCGCCGGCTTCGTGCTTGAGCTGGAAACCAGCCGCGAGGAACACAACGCGCACTGCGACCCGACCCGCCTGCGCCAGGCATTGCTGGCGCTGCTGGAGAACGCGCGGCGCTATGCCAGTCCGGGCAAGGTGCGGATTGCAGTGCATGACACGCCCGGCCATGTGCAGGTGGCGATCGAAGACGAGGGCCCGGGCATCGACCCGGAACTGCACGCGGATATCTTCACCCCGTTCATGCGTGGCGACGGTTCGCGCTCGCGCCAGGGCGGCGGCAGCGGGCTCGGCCTGGCGGTGGTCAAGGCCATCGCCGACGCGCACGGTGGCCGCGTCTACTGCATCCCGGGCAGCGCCGGCGGCAGCCGCTTCGTCATCGAACTGCCGCGCCAGTAGCCGGGCGGGCTGCCTGCGTACGCAGGTGTGCACCGAGTGCGGCCAGATTGGCGTCGATCGCATCCATTTCCTCGCGTTGGCGGATCGGCAGCTGCTGGCGCAGCTGGACGCGCAATGCCTGCCACGCCGGGACCGCCTGCGCACTGGCAGTGGCCACGGCCGCGGACAGCAGCGCCTGCTCGTCGCCCAGAGGCAATCCATAGCCGTCGTCCTGCAGCAGCGTCCCCGGGCGCAGCCACTGCCCGCTCTGCTCCAGCAACCCGCGCAGGCTGCGCGTTTCAGCGCTGTCCGGTGCGGCCAGCAGCTGCCGCTTGAGCACATCGCGTGCGCGCAGCTCGGCGCGCCGCTGCGCGGCCTGTTCCAGCAGCAACAGGCCGGCGCTGGCACGCAGGTCACCCTGCAGCAGCCACGGTGCGCGTTGCTGTGCAGGCAGCTTCAACCAGCCGCGCACATCACGAGCGGGCAAGGCCAGCTGGGCCGCGGCCACTGCGAACAACTGCTGGTAGTGGTCGCGCGCCGAGGCGAAGTAGTAGCCCTGCGCCTGCGCTGCAGTGCGGTCCGCCAGTACCCTCTCGTCGAGCACATCCAGCCGCACCAGTCGCCGCTTCAGGCCGCGCGGACTCAGTTGGGCCAGGCCCGCCTCGCCAAGGCGCGGCACCCCGGCCTGCAGCAGCTTGGCGGTTTCCACCGCGCAGTTGTTGCTGACGAAGTAATAGCGCCCGTCATAGCTCCAGTGCACCTGCGCGGTGCGCTCGAGCAGGCTGGCGATTTCGCTGCGGCCCAGCTGCAGCGGCAGCGACTGCAGCCCGCGCAGCTCGACCTTGGTGTACTCGTCCACCACCTGCTGCAGGGGCAGCACGAACAGCCGCGACGGATAGCCGCCGGTCAGGCCACGCCAGTTGGATATCTGCACGTCGCCCACGAACGCGCGGAACGACAGCACGCGGTGGTACTCCAGGTCCAGGCGGCAGTCCGGCCCAGGTACGCGGCCCGGCTTGCAGACCACCAGCCGCAGCATGCTGTGGCCCCAGCGACTCATCGGCTGCGCACTGCCTTCGGCGAACAGGTAGTCCACCGCGTAGACGCGCGCCGGGTCGAGCTGCAGCAGCGATGCAGCGCCCTCCTCCGATTCGGCCTGGAGCAGGGGCAGCGTCGTGGCGCACCGCGGCCGTGGCAGCGACGGTGGTGTTCCGAAATGCGCCTGGTACCACTGCGCCAACGCGGGCCGCCGGCAGGCGAACTCGCCGTCGAGCACGAAATGCTCGGCATTCACGGCCAGGTACTCGGCCGGGTTCGCCAGTTCATAGACATCCGGGCTGCGATCACGGAAATCGTTATCGCCCCGGCCGAGGTGCCAGGGCCTGCGCTGCCAGCCCGCAAGGTCACGCCATCGCACGCTCTGCGACCAGTTCGCACCGCCACGGTCGGCGACGTGGGTCAGTTCATGCACCAGCGCACTGCGGCGCGCACGGCGGTTGCCGGGCATGCCGTCATCCAGCAGGGTGCGGCGCAACGTAATGCGGCCGGCGAAAGCGCGCCCGTGCACCTCGGCGGGAAGGTCATCACTCCAGCGCACCTGCACCTGAGCCGGCAAAGCGCGCAGCAGGCCTTCCGGCAGCAGGGACTGCACGTCGGCCAGGGTCTGGCTGGCGAGCTGCTGCTGCGCCGGATCGAGACCGGAGGGATCGAGCTGCAGCCGATCAGCCGCGTGGACGGAAGGGATGAGCAGCCATGCCAATGCGGCGATCCACCCGCACCGCCCGTTGTGCTTCCGTAGAGCCGAGCCTTGCTCGGCTGCTGTTGCGATCCGGGTGCGCCGGGCATCCAGCCGGGCATGGCTCGGCTCTGCAGAAAGCGATGACGCCGAGGTCATGCAGCCCGCATCAACGTGCCAGCAGCGCGCGGGCCAGTTCCAGGTCGCTCTGCTGCTGTGCGGCAGCGCTCTGCTCACGCAGGTGGACCAGCGCGGCCTGCAGGCGGGCGCCACGGATCTGGCCGTCGCTGGCGACGAACGCAGCGGCATCGTCGCGCGCGGCCTGCACCACCTTGTCGTCGCCCGAGCTGCTGCCCGAGGAACCGGAGGAGGCACCGGTCGCCGAACCGGCCGAGGTGCCAGCGAAGCTGGAAGCGAAGCCGGCCAGCGGCAGGGACAGCAGGGCGAGCAGCAGAAGCGGACGGGTCATCGGTTCGAAGCCGGTTGTGAAGGTGCGTGGAGCGTAACGGGTACGTGAAGGATTTGCCCGGCTCAGGCGTCGAACAGCTTGCCGGGATTCAGCCGCGCTTGGGGATCGAACGCGCGTTTGACCGCCTTCATGAGCGCGATCTCGGCGCGGCCGCGGGTGCTGTCCAGGTAGCCCTTCTTGACCAGTCCGATGCCGTGCTCGGCCGAGATGCTGCCATCGAAGCGGGCCAGCACCTGCGCCAGCAGCTTGGTCACGTGCTCGCACTGCGCCACGAAGTCGGCGTCGCTGGTGTCGTCCGGCTTGAGCACGTTGATGTGCAGGTTGCCATCGCCGATATGGCCGAACCAGACCACGTCGAAGTGCGGGTAGGCCTGCTCGATCAGTGCCTGGGTCTCGGCCAGGAACGCCGGCATCGCCGAGATCCGCACCGAGACGTCATTCTTGTAGGGCTTGTAGCGCGCCAGCGATTCGGTGATGCCTTCGCGCAGGCGCCACAGCTGGGCGGCCTGGGCATCGCTGGCGCTGATCACACCGTCGCTGACCCAGCCGTTGCCCATGCAGTCCTCGAAGGCCGCCATCGCCGCGGCTTCCTGTGCCTCGTCGTTGGCCGCGAACTCGGTGACGACGTAGTACGGATGCACCTCGCCGAACGGTGCCTGCGCGCCATGCGCCAGCACGTGCTCCAGCGCCCGGTCGGTGAAGAACTCGAAGGCCTGCAGCTGCAGGCGCGCGCGGAACGCGGCGAACACCTGCATCAGCACCTCGAAGCTGGGCACGGCCAGCAGCATCACGTTGCTGGCTGGCGGCGGATCGGTGAGTTTCACTGTCGCCTCGACGATCACGCCCAACGTGCCTTCCGAACCGATCAGCAGCTGGCGGAAGTCATAGCCGCTGGAGTTCTTGATCAGTCCCTTGTTGAGTTCCAGCAGTTCGCCGCTGGCGGTAACCACCTTCAGCCCGGCGATCCACTCGCGGGTATTGCCATAGCGGATCACGCGGATGCCGCCGGCATTGGTGGCGATGTTGCCACCGATCGTGCACGACCCGCGCGCAGCGAAGTCCACCGGGTAGATCAGGCCGTGGTCCAGCGCGGCGTTGTGCACGGCCTCCAGCGGCATGCCGGCCTGCACCACCAGGGTGCGATCGACCGCGTCGTAGGCCAGTGCCTTGTTCATCCGTTCCAGGCTGAGCACCAGCTCGCCGTTGGCGGCCACCGCGCCACCGGAAAGGCCGGTACGTCCGCCGGACGGCACCACGGCCACGTCCTCGCCCGCACTCCAGCGCATCACCGCCTGCACTTCCTCGACCGTGGCCGGCAGTGCGATCGCCAGCGGCGCTGGCGTCCAGCGCCGGGTCCAGTCGCGCCCGTAATGCTCCAGGTCAGCCGGGTCGATCTTCAGCTTCAGGCCGGGACAGGCCTGCTGCAGCGAGGCAATGCGGGAATCGGTCATGACGGTCCAACGCGGTGCGTGAAGACGGGCAAGCGTGCCAGCGGTACGCGCCAGCGTCCAGCCCCGCAGCGATACAGATAGCTACGGATGCAACCAATTGCGCACTGCACCATGGGCGCTTCGATCTGGCATAGTGATCAGCCCCTGTCCCACTGGCCGTGTTGCCCCATGTCGCCGAAGAAGACCTCGTTCCCCAAGCAGGATATCCGCGTACTGTTGCTGGAGGGGGTCAGCCAGACCGCCGTGGAGGTGTTCAGCGCCGCCGGCTACAGCCAGATCGAGGCGCACACCAAGGCACTGCCCGAGGACGAACTGAAGGCGCGCATCGCCGAGGCGCACATCGTCGGCATCCGTTCGCGCACCCAGCTCAGCGCCGAGGTGCTGGCCGAGGCCAAGCGCCTGATCGCGGTGGGCTGCTTCTGCATCGGCACCAACCAGGTCGACCTGGACGCGGCCGAGCTGGCCGGCATCCCGGTGTTCAATGCGCCCTACTCCAACACCCGCAGCGTGGCCGAGCTGGTGATCGCCGAGGCGATCATGCTGACCCGTGGCATTCCGCAGAAGAACGCCGAGTGCCATCGCGGCGGCTGGTCGAAGTCGGCCAGCGGCAGCCATGAAGTACGCGGCAAGACGCTGGGCATCATCGGTTACGGCCACATCGGCACCCAGGTCGGCGTGCTGGCCGAATCGCTGGGCATGCAGGTGATCTTCCACGACGTGGAAACCAAGCTGGCGCTGGGCAATGCCCGTGCTGCGGCGAGCCTGGACGATCTGCTGGCCCGCGCCGACATCGTCACCCTGCACGTGCCGGAGACCCCGGCCACGCAGTGGATGATCGGCAGCACCGAGCTGGCGAAGATGCGCAAGGGCGCGCACCTGATCAACGCCGCGCGCGGCACCGTGGTCGACATCGACGCGCTGGACGCAGCGCTAGCCAGCGGCCACGTCGGCGGTGCCGCGCTGGACGTATTCCCGGTCGAACCGAAGGGCAACGGCGATATCTTCGAGTCGCCGCTGACCCGCCACGACAACGTGATCCTGACCCCGCACGTGGGCGGCAGCACGCTGGAAGCGCAGGACAACATCGGCGTGGAAGTGGCGGCCAAGCTGGTGCGCTACAGCGACAACGGCAGCACGCTGTCGGCGGTCAATTTCCCGGAAGTGACCCTGCCCGAACACGAAGACAGCCTGCGCCTGCTGCACATTCACCAGAACGTGCCGGGCGTGCTGTCCAGGGTCAACGAGATCTTCTCGCGCCACAACGTCAACATCGACGGCCAGTTCCTGCGCACCGACCCGAAGGTGGGTTACGTGGTGATTGACATCACCGCCAGCGAGGCGCAGGCCGCCGCCGTCCGCGACGAACTGGCCGCGATTCCAGGCACGCTGCGGACGCGCATCCTGTACTAGGTAAAAAGGGGACGGAGGGGATTAAGTCGTTTATGCATTAACGACTTAATCCCCTCCGTCCCCTTTTTTCAACGCGCCAGCCAACGGCGCGCCATGCGCTGCATGGATTCATCCGATTCGGGGTCGGCCGCGACCTCGGTCACCGGCCGCCAGGCCAGGTCGAGCGATTCCTCGCTGAGCACGAAGGCCTCGCCCCCCAGCGCCCGTATCACGAAACGCACGTCGTAGTGCCAGTGCCCCGGCACGTCCTTGCGCTCCGGAATCCAGTGCTTGTCCAGATCGAAGATGGCCGGGTCTTCCAGTACCAGGCCGCTCAGGCCCGACTCCTCCTCGGCTTCCTTCAGCGCCACCCGGGCCAGGTCACGGTCGCCGTCGGCGTGGCCGCCCAGCTGCAGCCAGCGCTGCAGCTTGCGGTGGTGGGTCAGCAGCAGGCGCTGGCCATCGGCGCTGACCAGCCAGCAGCTGGCGGTGAAGTGGCCGGCCAGGCGCTCGCGGCGGAAGGGATCTTCCGGATCATCCAGCAATGTGCCGAATTCGGCAGCCAGGGCGTCGTGGGCGGGTTCGCGGCGCGCGTAGTCCCGGAGCAGGCCGCGCAGGCGATCGTCAAGCGCGGCAAGGGTTTCGGCGGTCTGGCTCATGAATGGGGGCGGTTCGGAAAAATACTGCTCATTATCGCCGTTCATTGTTGCGATTGCGCTTGTGCGTTGGCTTCAGCTTTGGCTAAGGTACAGCGGGCCGTTCGCACGGCCTTCACCATTCAAGGCAGCCGGCAACGTATCGGCCGCCCACCCCATCCGATCACTAGGAAGTACTGCATGCTGAAAGCTCTGTTGAGGGTCAAGCCGGTCGAGCCGGCCGGGCACGTCGATGCCGGCGAACCCATCGAAGGCAGCCTGGACGGCGAAGCCACGTTGAAACGGACCCTCACGGCTAAACACCTCATCCTGCTGGGCGTGGGTGCGGTGATCGGCGCAGGCATCTTCGTGCTGACCGGCCAGGCCGCAGCCAACCACGCGGGCCCGGCGGTCATGCTGTCGTTCGTGCTGGCCGGTTTCGCCTGTGCGCTGGCAGGCCTGTGCTATGCCGAGTTCGCGGCGATGATGCCGGTCTCCGGCAGTGCCTACTCCTATTCCTACGCCACCCTCGGCGAAGGCATGGCCTGGTTCATCGGCTGGTGCCTGGTGCTGGAGTACCTGTTCGCCTCGGCCTCGGTCGCGGTGGGCTGGTCGGCCTACCTGATCAGCTTCATCACCACCACGCTGCACATGCCCTTCCCGGACATGCTCAGCGCCGCGCCCATCGCCTGGACCGGCAGCGAGTTCGTCTCCTCCGGCAAGCTGTTCAACCTGCCGGCGGTGCTGATCGTGGCGGCGGTGTCCGGCCTGCTGTACGTGGGCGTGACCCAGTCGGCGTTCGTCAACGCCATCATCGTGGCGATCAAGGTCACTGTCATCTGCCTGTTCATCGGCATCGGCGCGGCCCACATTGACCCGGCCAACTGGCACCCGTTTATTCCGGAAAACACCGGCGTGCCGGGTGAGTTCGGCTGGAGCGGCATCTTCCGCGCCGCCACCATCGTGTTCTTCGCGTACATCGGCTTCGATGCGGTCTCCACCGCTGCTGGCGAGACCAAGGACCCGCAACGCAACATGCCGATCGGCCTGCTCGGCTCGCTGGCCGTGTGCACGATCGTCTACATCATCGTCTGTGCGGTGCTGACCGGCATGATGCCGTACCACCTGCTGGGCACCGACAAGCCGGTGGCCACCGCCCTGGAGCCCTACCCGACCCTGTCCTGGCTGAAGACGTTCGTGGAAGTCGGCGCCATCGCCGGCCTGTCCTCGGTGGTGCTGGTGATGATGATGGGCCAGACCCGCATCGCCTATACCATCTCCCGCGACGGCCTGCTGCCGAAGTTCTTCGGCAAGGTCCATGCCCGTTTCCGCACCCCGTACGTCGCCACCATCGTGGTCGGCGTGATCGCCGCCGCGCTGGCCGGCCTGGTGCCGCTGAACGTGCTGGGCGAGCTGGTCTCGATGGGCACCCTGCTGGCGTTTGCCACGGTCTGCATCGGCGTGCTGGTACTGCGCTATTCCAAGCCGGACCTGCACCGCCCGTTCCGCGTGCCGATGGTGTGGATCATCTGCCCGCTCGGTGCGGCCACCTGCCTGTTCCTGTTCTGGCAGGCGTTCGTGGTGCATTGGCACCTGTTCGTTGGCTGGACGCTGCTGGGCCTGCTGATCTACCTGGGCTACGGCATCCGCAACAGCAAGCTGGCCAAGTCGCCCTGATCCGCCTTCGGGCCGGCCTCGCGCCGGCCCGTCCGTTTTCCCGCGCGCCGCCCATGGCGCGCTTCGACAAGACCACCACACATGTTCAAGCAACTGTGGGCCACCAAGCATCCGCATGCCGCCCATGAAGACGCCAACGGCCTGAGCCTGCGTCGCCACCTTGGCCCCTGGGGGCTGACCGCCCTGGGCATCGGCGCGGTGATCGGCGGCGGCATCTTCGTCATCACCGGCCAGGCCGCCGCCAACCACGCCGGCCCGGCGATCATGCTGTCCTTCGTGCTGGCCGCCATCTGCTGCGCCTTCTGCGCGCTGGCCTACGCCGAATTCGCCTCGATGGTGCCGGTCTCCGGCAGCGCCTACACCTACACCTACGCCACCTTCGGCGAGCTCTCGGCCTGGTTCATCGGCTGGATGCTGGTGCTCGAGTACGGCGTCTCCGCCTCGGCGGTGGCGGTCAGCTGGACCGGTTATTTCCTCAGCCTGCTCAGCCAGTTCGACATCCATCTACCGGCGGCACTGGTCAGCGCGCCACTGGACGCGCAGCTGCGCCCCACCGGCGCGATCGCCAACCTGCCCGCCGCCGCACTGGTGCTGCTGCTGACCTGGCTGTGCTACGTCGGCATCAGCAAGTCCTCGGCGATGAACATGGCGATGGTCGTGCTCAAGACCGGCCTGATCGTGCTGGTCATCGTGGTCGGTTGGAAATACGTGGACACCAGCAACTGGACCCCGTTCATCCCGGCCAACGAAGGCCCCGGCAAGTACGGCATGGAAGGCGTGCTGCGTGGCGCGGCGATGGTGTTCTTCGCCTACATCGGTTTCGAGGCGGTATCGGTGGCGGCGCAGGAATCGAAGAACCCGCAGCGTGACATGCCGATCGGCATGATGCTGTCGCTGGTGATCTGCACCGTGCTGTACATCGCGATGGCGGCAGTGATGACCGGCCTGGTGCCGTTCCAGCTGCTGGGCACCGACGAGCCGGTGGTGACTGCCGTGGCCGCGCACCCGCAGCTGGGCTGGCTGCGCTGGGTGGTCGAGGTCGGCGCGCTGGTCGGCCTGTCATCGGTAGTGCTGGTGATGATCATCGGCCAGCCGCGCATCTTCATGATCATGGGCCGCGACGGCCTGCTGCCACCGGTGTTCACCAGGATCCACCCGAAGTACCGCACGCCGCACATCAACACCGTGATCACCGGCATTGGCATCGCGCTGCTGGCGGCGCTGTTCCCGCTGGACATCCTCGGCGAGCTGACCTCGATGGGCACGCTGATCGCGTTCGCCGCAGTCTGCGCCGGCGTGCTGATCCTGCGCCGCACCCAGCCGGACCTGCCGCGCCCGTTCCGCATGCCGATGGCGTGGCTGATCTGCAGCCTGGGCGTGCTGAGCTGCCTGGCGCTGCTGTCGGCGATGACGATGCACAACTGGATGCTGATGGGGGTATGGACGTTCGTCGGCTTCGTGATCTATTTCTGCTACGGGTTCCGGCACAGCCGCCTGCGCGCGAAATAAAGGGATTGCAGGGCCTGCGGCCCTGCACCCGGCTTTGAAGCCGGAGCAACGGCAACGGCAACAGCGGGTCTGAGGGTTTGGCGGGAAGGGGCGAGATTGCGGGGGGCGCTGCACGGCCCACCCGCCCCGCCCCGCCCATGAACCGCTCTACACGACCCGCCACGAGGGGCTCAGCCGCTGGCCGAATCCAGTAAAATCGCCGGCATGAACGCCCCCACCTTCCCGTACGACACCGCGCGCCTGAGCGAACTGGCCCAGCTGCTGATCGACAACGTCCGCGAACTGGCGCACGCCGGCTGGACCCCGGCCACCAGCAGCAATTTCTCCCACCGCCTGGATGACCGCCACGCCGCGATCACCGTGTCCGGCAAGGACAAGGGCCGGCTGATCGAGGACGACATCATGGTGGTGGACTTCGACGGCCTGGCCGTCGGTCGCCCGCTGCGCCCGTCCGCCGAGACCCTGCTGCACACCCAGCTGTACCGCCGCTTCCCGGAAATCGGCTGTGTGCTGCATACGCATTCGCCGGTGCAGACCATCGCTTCGCGCCTGTACGCGCCGCAGGGTCATATCCGCCTGGAAGGCTACGAGCTGCTGAAGGCCTTCGCCGGCAACAGCACCCATGAAATGGCCATCGACGTACCGGTGTTCGCCAACACCCAGGACATGAACGTGCTCTCGGCGCAGGTCGACGACCTGCTCGACCGGCAGAACCTGTGGGGTTACCTGATCGACGGCCACGGCCTGTATGCCTGGGGCCGTGACATGGCCGAGGCCCGCCGTCACCTGGAAGCCTTCGAATTCCTGTTCCACTGCGAGCTCGAGCTGCGCAAGCTGCGCGGCTGAGCCTGCGCGCAGGTGCAGATGCCGATCCGGAATCTGCGCCTCGCCCCCACCCTGCTACCCTGTCTTCCCCCCGAGACGTTCAAGCTGCCGCCATGAGCCGACTGCGCATCTACGACGACACCCGCCCCGAATCGCCGCTGCTGGACACCCAGGACGGCGCGGTCATCGCTGCCGAGCTGCAGAAGATCGGCGTCACCTTCGAGCGCTGGCAGGCCACCGCGCCAGTCGCGCCGGGCGCCAGCCAGGAGGAAGTGTTCGCCGCCTACCGTGCGGACATCGACCGCCTGGTCGCCGAGCGCGGCTTCAAGAGCGTGGACGTGGCCTCGATCGCCCCGGACAACCCGAACCGCGCCGAGCTGCGCAAGAAGTTCCTCGACGAGCACTTCCACAAGGAAGACGAGGTGCGCTTCTTCGTCGCAGGCTCGGGCCTGTTCACCCTGCACGTGGGTGACAAGGTCTATGAGATCGAGTGCGTGAAGGACGACCTGATCGCCGTGCCCGATGGCACCACCCACTGGTTCGACATGGGCGATGAACCGAGCTTCGTGGCGATCCGCTTCTTCACCGAGCCGGACGGCTGGGTGGGTCATTTCACCGGCACCGACATCGCGCAGAAGTTCCCCCGTTACGTACCTACCCAGGCGTCCTGATCCATGCAGCCCCGCGTCATCCTGACCGACATCGAAGGCACCACCAGCAGCATCTCGTTCGTCAAGAACGTGCTGTTCCCCTATGCCCGCAAGGCCTTGCCCGCGTTCGTCGCCGAACATGGCCAGCAGCCGGAGGTCCGCCGCTGGCTGGACGCGGTGGCTACCGAGATCGGCGGCGCCTGCCAGGACAGCCTGGTGGCCGAGACGCTGCAGGGCTGGATTGACCAGGACCGCAAGCACACCGCACTGAAGGCGCTGCAGGGCCTGATCTGGGATGAGGGCTACCGTCGCGGCGACTACACCGCGCACTTCTACCCGGAAGTGGCACCGGTGCTGAAGGGCTGGCATGCCTCCGGCCTGCCGCTGTACGTGTACTCCTCCGGCTCGGTGCCGGCGCAGAAGCTGTTCTTCGGCTTCAGCGATGCCGGTGACCTCAGCCCGCTGGTGTCGGGCTGGTTCGATACCGAGATGGGTGGCAAGCGTGAGGCCGACAGCTACCGCCGCATCGTGCAGGCCATCGGCGTGCCGGCCGGCGAGATCCTGTTCCTGTCCGATGTGGTCGAAGAACTGGATGCTGCCCGCGAAGCCGGCCTGCAGACCCGGCTGATCGACCGCCTGGATGACTACCCGATGCCGCGTACCGGCCAGGCCGCCAACGGCCACGAGCGGGTCGAGAACTTCCAGCAGATCCAGCTGTAAGCAAAATGGTAGAGGCCAACCTTGGTTGGCAGGCTCCTGGTGTGCCAACCAAGGTTGGCACCTACCAAAGCGGGATATCCCTCAACGGTCGTTGAGGGTCTTCACCCTCAGCGCCTCGCGCAGGGTAACCAGATCCACCGGGCCGCGCACCGCGATATCGCGGGTTTCGCCCGGCAACAGGTCCAGCAGGTTGTCTTCGACCTGCACGTCCAGCGCGCCGAAGTCGATCCACGCCGCGCGCACGTACGCCGCGCTTTCCAGCCGCAGTCGATAGTGGTCGCCTTCGATGGACAAGGTGGCCTTGAGCTTCTGCCGCGGCAATACCTGGTCCTTGGCTTCGACGAATCCGACCACCTGCCGTGCGCTCACCGCCCCGTTCTGCAGCAGCTCAAACACCGCCACCGTGCGCTTCGGATCGGCACCGGCCAGCAACTCGGCATCGCGAAAATCACCGATCGAGGTGACGCCCTCCGCCGTCAACGTCACCGCGTCCTCGCGACGACGCAGCACCTTGCCGTCCATGTCGATCACCCGCAGCCGCCAACGTGCATCCAGCGCCGCACCGTCATTGATCAGGCGCACCCGCGTGCTGCCCTCATCGCGCAGCGCGGCTACCGTGACCGGCGCGAAGAAACGCCGCGCGGCGAAGTGCAGCGCCTTCCAGCGGCCGAAATAATCCACGCTGGACCACGAGGCGCCCGGCCAGACATCGTTGAGCTGCCAGTACAGCGAACCCATCGTGTATGGCCGGGAGGCGCGATGATGCAGCGCCGCCAGTGCGATGCCATCGGCCTGCATGACCTGGCTGAGGTAGACGAAGTCCTCGAAGTCCTTCGGCGTGCCGTAACCCAGTTCGATGTAGTGCAGCAGGCGGCTGTTGCCCTCGCCGGCCATGAATTTCTGGTGCGCGCGGATCACCGGGCTGTCGATGCGCTGTTCGGCGCGGGTGGCGATCTGGTCCACCGTCGCCACCGACGGCCACGCCTGCAGCCCGTACTCGGACATGAAGCGCGGCGTCTCACGCAGGTAGGCCTGCACCGGCAGCGCCGGATTGCCCCAGACCTGCCAGTAGTGCTTGTCGCCGCGGGTGGAATCGTTGGCCTTCTCGTCCAGATCGTTGCTGGGCGAACTGGACCAGTACGGTACGCCCAGTCCTTCCTCGCCCACTACCTGGCGCAGGTCGTTGCCGAACAGGTCGACATAGCCCTGCCAGACCTTCACCGCAAATGCCGGGTCGGCCGCCTTCAGGTCACGGCCGTGACCCCAGTCCTTCCAGGCGGTTTCTTCCTCGTTGTTGCCACACCACAGCACGATGCTGGGGTGATGGCGCAGCCGGCGCACGTTGTCGCGCGCCTCGGCCACCACGCTGGCACGGAAGGCCGGATCGTAGCCCGGCTGCATGCCGCCGCCGAACATGAAGTCCTGCCAGACCAGCAGGCCCAGTTCGTCGGCGATGTCGAAGAAAGCGTCGTCCTCGTAGTAGCCACCGCCCCAGTTGCGCAGCATGTTCATGTTGGCGTCGCGCGCGGCGGTCAGCACCTGGCGCAGACGTGCTGCGTCGACGCGTGCGGGGAAGGCATCGAACGGAATGACGTTGGCGCCCTTGGCGAAGATCGGCACGCCATTGATGACGAAGGCGAAGCCCTGCCCGCCCTTGCCGTCCTCTTCGCGGCGCAGTTCGACCGTGCGCAGGCCGATGCGCTGCTCGCGCACCAGCGTTGCGTCGGCACCGCCATCCAGGCGCGCCTGCACGGTATAGCGATCCTGCGCACCATGGCCGACCGGCCACCACCGCTTCGGTTCCGCCAGTTCAATCGGTAGTTCAACCGTGTTCTGGCCGGGCTTCAGCAGCACCGTGCGCTGTACCTGGGCCACGTTGCGGCCCTGCGGATCGCGCACATCCACGTTCACCACCGCGGAGCCGGCCGCTGCGCCCTGCTCCACCTGCAGCAGCACCGCCAGCTTCGCCTGCTCCGCGCTCAATGCATCGGTGCGCACGGCAAGACTGGTCAGGCGGTGCGTATCCCAGGCCTGCAGGTCGACCCCGCGCCAGACCCCGGCGGTGACATAACGCGGGCCCCAGTCCCAGCCGAAGTGGTAGGCCGGCTTGCGCGCGAAGTTTCCGACCATCGCGTCCTTCGGCTCGTCCCCATAGGGCGAAGGATAGTTGCCAGCGATCTTGTGTGGCATTGCCTCCACGCCCGGCAACAGGCTGCGGATTGGCGAACGGAACACGATCTGCAGTTCATTGCCCCTGGCGCGCAGATGCCCTTCCACGCGCGCGCGCCAGGTCCGGTGCGCGTTGTCCGCGCGCAGCAGCGGCTTGCCGTTGAGGCTGACTTCGGCATAAGTGTCCAGCCCGTCGAAGCGCAGTTCGGCATTGGGCTTGGCCAGCATCGCCGCGTCCACGTCGAAGCGCGCGCGGTACTCCCAGGCCGCCAGGCCGATCCATTGCAGCTCCGCTTCGGGCGCACCCACGTACGGGTCGCGGATCAGCGCATGCGCCAGCAGGTCGGTGTGCACGCTGCCCGGCACCGTCGCCGCACGCCATTGCTGCAGGCCTGGATGAGCTGCGCCCTGCGCGTCGCCGGGCAGCATGCGGAACTCCCACTGTGCCTGCAGGGGCGCTGCAGTTGCCGGGAAGGCCGACGTTGCGACCAGCAGCAGGAGCAGACGGACAACGAGGGAAAGACGATGCACGCGGAGCTCCTGTTCTTCCGCCGGGCGTGGCCCGGCGCTACTGATTCCGATTCATCATGCGTATGGCGACACGCGCCTCAACGCACCACGTTCAACACTTCGTAGCACGCGCCCATGGTGTGGTAATCCACCTTGCCGGCCGGGCTCTTCTCGTCGCTGTACTTGCGGTTGTCGGCATCGAGGATGCGGAACCAGGCGCCGAACTGATGGTCGACGAAGTGCTCCCACGCGTACGCCCAGATGCGCTCGTACCACTGCCAGTAGCGGTCATCACCGGTGCGCTTGGCCATCAGCGCGGCAGTAGCCAGCGTTTCGGCCTGCACCCAGAAGTACTTGTCGTCGTCGCAGACGAAGCTGTCGCCGCCAATCGGCGCGCCATCCATGCCCGGCTGCCGGCGCGATTCGGGTGCGAAGCCGTAGTACAGGCCGCCTCGCGCGTCGTCCCAGCTGCGCGCCACGGCCACGTCGAACAGGTGCTGCGCGGTCGGCACCAGCCAGTCGGCCTGCACGTGGCGATCGAGGATCAGCAGCAGCTTGGCCCACTCGGTCTGGTGCCCCGGTTGGAAGCCCCACGGGCGGAACAGGTGCTTGGGGTCGTCCAGGTTGTAGTCCCAGTCGATCTCCCAGTTCTCATCGTAGTGTTCCCAGACCAGCCCGCCGGCCTTGGCCGCTTGGCGGCGGGTCATGTTGTCGGCCAGCTGCAGCGCGCGCTCCACATAGCGCTGCTCGCCACTGGCCTCGAACGCGGCCAGCATCGCCTCGCACATGTGCATGTTGGCGTTCTGTCCACGGTAGCCGGTGAAGTTCCACTGGCCGTCCGCTTCATCCTTGTAGAGCCCGTGCTGCGGCTCCCAGAAGCGCGCTTCCAGCAGCTGCCAAGTCTCGTCCATCCACGCGCGGGCCTGCTCGATGCCTGCCTTCAGCGCGCAGCTGTAGGCCAGCAGCACGAAGGCCACGCCGTAGCAGTGGTTCATGTCGTCCTCGACCTTGCCATCACGCAGGGTCCAGGCGTAGCCACCGGTGGCCGGGTTGCGGTGCACCTCGCGCAGGTAGCGCACACCGTGCTCGACCGCGTCGCGGTACTCGGCATTGCCGAACTCGCGGTAGGCCATCGCGTAGTTGAAGACGAAACGGGTGCTGCTCACCAGGTGGCGATGGCTGGCATCGTAGATGCTGCCGTCATCACGGAAGTAGTGGAAGAAGCCACCGTTGGGATCGATGCAGCGCGGGTGGTAGAACGCCATGGTATCGGCGATGTGGGCGCGCAGGAACGCGGGCGAACGGAAATCGGGCGAGGTGCTCATGCGGTAATGTCCTGTGCCTGCAGCAGCTGCTGCACTTCATCGAGCGAGGGCATCGCGGCGAACGCGCCCTTGCGGGTAACAGCCAGCGCGCCGACCGCAGCGCCGAAGCGCAGCGTGGCGGTGATCGCCTCGGGGTCCTGGCAGAAGGCGGTAAAACCGGCACCGGCCCCGCCGCGCTCCAGCAGGCCGACCAGCACGCCACCGACGAAGGCATCACCGGCCGCCGTGGTGTCGACCGTGGCCACGCGGAAGCTGGTGACGGTGCCGTGGTTGTCGCGGGTGTACCAGTGCAGCGTGGCTGCACCATCGGTGACGATCACCCAGCGCGCCCGCGCGGCCAGCAGGCGCCGCAGCACCGCCGCCTCGCCATCGGCGCCCAGCGGCGCGGCCAGGTAGTCCAGCTCCTCGCGCGACAGCTTGACCAGGTCGGCGCGTTCCAGCGCCTGCCACAGGCGCGGCGTCGGGTCCTCGTTCGCCGGCCACAGGGCAGGACGCAGGTTGAGGTCCAGGCTGACCACCGCACCAGCAGCGCGGGCACGGTCCATGCCGGCAAAGGTCGCCTCGGCGATGGCCGGCTCGGTCAGGCTGTTGGAACAGACGTGGAAGCATTGCGCGCTGTCGAGGCACGCCGCCTGGAAGTCGCTGTCACGGAACAGCAGGTCAGCCGCCGGCGGGCGGTAGAAACTGAAGCTGCGCTCGCCATTGGCATCCAGGGCCACGAAGGCCAGTGCAGTCTTGGCCGCGTCGGTACGCACGATGTAGTCGGTACCCACGCCATGCTCGACCAGGCTGTCGGCCAGGAAGTCACCGAACATGTCGCGGCCGAGCATGCCGACGAACTGGGTCTTCGCACCCAGCCGCGCAGCCGCCACCGCGACGTTGGCCGGCGCCCCACCGGCGTACTGCAGGAACGCACGCGGGGTATCGGCCGAGGCCGGCGGCTGTGCTAGTAGATCGATCAAAATTTCGCCGAAGCAAACGATGGCACCCATTCCGGACTCAGCCTCCCTGCGTTGCGGAGGCCGGCGTACGCGCGCCGACCAGTCCGTAGAAAATGATGTAGCCGTAGCACAGCAGCGGCAGGATGAAGCTGGCCTGCACACCGATGTGGTCGGCCAGCACGCCCTGCAGGTACGGCACCACGGCACCGCCGACGATGGCCATGATCAGCAGGCTGGACCCCTTGTTGGTCAGCGGGCCGAGGCGCTCGATGCTCAGCGCGAAGATGGTCGGGAACATGATCGAGTTGAACAGGCCGATGGCCACCACCGAGTACAGCGCGACGTTGCCGGAGCTCAGCATGGTGGTGACCAGCAGCGCCACGTTGACCAGCGCGAAGATCGCCAGCAGACGGCTGGGCGAGAAGCGCGCCAGCAGCGCCGAACCGGCGAAGCGGCCGATCATCGCCATCGTCCAGTAGGCAGACACGTAATGCGTGGCCTGCTGCTCGCTGAAGCCACCGATGTTCGGCATCGACAGGTAGTTGACCAGGAAGCTGCCAATCGACACTTCGGCGCCGACGTAGAAGAAGATGCCCAGCACGCCCAGCAGCAGGTGGCGCTTGCGCAGCGCATCCAGGTAGCTGTGGTGGTGGCCCTGGTCGGCCTGCTCGGTGGCGTCGCTCAGCGCCGGCAGGCGGAACAGGAATACGAACAGCGCCAGCAGCACCAACGCCACCGCCAGGCCCACGTACGGACCCTGCACAGCCTGCGCCTCGGCGGCACGGTAGGCCAGCTGCTCGGCGGCCGGCAGCGCCGCGATGTCGTCAGCGCTCTTGACCGTGTTGGACAGGATCAGCATGCCGCCGAAGATCGGGGCGATGGCCGTGCCCAGCGAGTTCAGCGCCTGCGCCAGGGTCAGGCGGCTGGAGCTGGTCTGCTCCGGGCCCAGCAGCGCGACATAGGGGTTGGCGGCCACCTGCAGCACGGTAATGCCGGTAGCCAGCACGAACAGTGCGCCGAGGAAGGCGCCATAGACGCGCAGTTCGGCCGCCGGCCAGAAGCCCAGCGCGCCGATGCCGGCGATCACCAGGCCGGCGACGATGCCCTTCTTGTAGCCCAGCGCCGCCACCAACCGCCCCGCCGGCAGCGACATCAGGAAATAGGTGCCGAAGAAGGTGAACTGCACCAGCATCGCCTTGGCGTAGTTCAGTTCGAACACCGCCTTCAGGTGCGGGATCAGGATGTCATTGAGGCAGGTCAGGAAGCCCCACATGAAGAAGATCGTGGTGACGACAGCCAACGCCTTGCCGTTGGTGACGGCGGGTGCGTTGCCCGAGGAACCCGATGGACGGGGCGTTGCGGAGATCGGCATGCGGTACGCGCCTCGATGCGCGGAAGGTCGTTGTTGCGTGGAAGGGGTGTATGAAAGGAATCAGTTCGGTCGCGCAGCACTGCTTTCGCGGATGCGCAGCTGCACCGGCGCGACCGTGCGCCGTGGCGGCGCATCCGGTTCGTCCAGCCGTTGCAGCAGCAGCGCGGCCGCTTGCCGGCCACGCTCGCGCGGGTCGGCAGTGAGCGTGGTCAACGGTGGCACCGCCACCGCAGCCTCGGAAATGTCGTCGAAACCAGTAACGGCAAAGTCGCCACCGGGACGGATGCCACGCGAGTTCAAGCCCAGCATCAGGCCCAGCGCGACGGTGTCGTTGTAGCAGACCGCCGCACTCGGACGATGGCCATCGGCAAACAGTTCATCGGTGCGCGCTGCTGCTTCCAGGCGGTTCGGCGCCGACTCGATCATCCAACCCGGCGGCAGCGACAGCCCGGCCTCGGCCAGCGCCTGCTGGAAACCGGCGCGGCGCTGGTGGCAGGAACTGGAAGCGGCGTGGCCGCCGAAGAAGGCGATCTGGCGATGGCCGCGCTCGATCAGGTGGCGCGTGGCCAGATAGGCGCCGTGCTGGTTGTCCAGGGTCAGGAAGTCCCAGTCAGCCCCGGCCAGTTCACGGTTGAACAGCAGCACGTTGGCATTGGCGCCCAGCGCCTGCCGCAACTGCGCGGTGTCGCTGCCCTCGGCCGGCGACAGGATCAGGCCGGCCGGGGTGTGCTCCATCAGCGTGGACAGCACGGCCTGCTGGCGCTCCGGCGATTCCCCGGTGCTGCCCAGCAACGTCACGTAACCGCGCCCGCCCAGTGCCTCGTCCACGCCGGACGCGAATTCGGCGAAGAACGGGTTGGACAGGTCGTTGATCACCAGCGCGATGCTCGACGAGGTGCGCCGGCGCAGGTTGGCCGCCGCGCGGTTGTAGACATAGCGCTGGCGGCGCAGCTCGGCCTCGACCTTGGCGCGGGTATCGACATTGACCAGCGGGCTGCCGCGCAGCACCAGCGACACGGTTGCCCGTGACACGCCGATCGCACGCGCGATGTCGGTCACCGTCACCGCCTTGCTGGCGCGCTTGCTGGGACTGCTGCCGTTGTCGTTCATCGTCTTCCCGGACTCCGCTGGAGGCTCAAGCCTAATGGATCAGGGCCGTGTCGTGCCGTGCCGTTCGCTGGGTCACCGCGAACGGCACAGTCCGGCTCAGCGCAGCTGGCTGCCCGGTGCCGCGCACCAGGATACCGGCAGGTCCTTCACCGCCGTGCCCCAGCCCTGCTCCGGCACCTTCGCATCCAGCGCAAAGCGCACGCGTGGGCCCTGCTGCAGGCGGTTCCAGTCCAGCCACACCGGTGCATGCGCCTGGCCATCGACCTGCACGCCCTGCACATACTGCAGGCGGCGGCCATCGGCGCCCGGCGCGTCGATGCGCAGGGTGCGGCCATTGCCCATGTCCACTTCCACCTTGCTGAAGCGCGGGGTGTGCAGCAGGAACTGGCCGCTGCCCGGCACCGCCGGGTACACGCCGATGGCACTGAACAGGTACCAGGCCGACATCGTGCCGAGGTCATCGTTGCCGGTCACACCGTTGGGGGCATTGGTGAACAGCTGCTGCGCCGCACGCACCACGGCCGCGGTCTTCCACGGCTGGCCGATCAGCGTGTACAGCCACGGCGAGTGCAGGTCCGGCTCGTTGTTCGGGTTGTAGCGGAACTGGTTGTAGTAGCTGTACGGCCCGACCACCCACGCCTTGCGGGCGGCATTGAGCGGATCGGCCTGCAGCGCGTCCATCGCGAAGAACGCATCGAGGCGGCGGCCCGCCTGCTCGCGGCCGTCCATCGCTTCGACCAGGCCCGGCACGTCCTGCTGCGCCAGCCACTGGTACTGCCACGCCGTGCCCTCGTGGAAACCGTGGTGCGAACGCGGGCTGTAATGGCCGTCGGACGGGGTGTACCACTGGCCGTCCTCGGTACGCGGGCGCGGGAACCCGGTGAAGCCGGTCTCGGCGTCGCGCACCTGCGGGTCCCACACCTTGCGCCAGTTGCGGCCGCGCTCGCGCAGCGTCGCCGCATCCTGGGCATGGCCCAGGCCGTCGGCCATCTGCGAGAGCGCGCAGTCGGCCAGCGCGTACTCCAGCGTGGCCGAACCACCGTGGTGCGGATCGACGTCCATGCCCTTGGACGGGAACGCGCGGTCGTAGACCACGTAGCCCTTGTCCAGGTAGGTCGGGTTGCCGGAGCGGCCGGCCATGCGCGAGTTCAGCGGCGGCGTGCCGAAGGCATTGCGGCGCAGCGCATCCCAGGCCTGCGATTCACGGCCCTTGAGTGCACCGAAGCGCCACAGGTCGACCATGAACGGGGTGACCGGATCGCCGGTCATGATGTTGGTTTCGAAGTTGGCATAGCCCCAGCGCGGCAGCCAACCGCCCTGCTCATCGATCGCCAGCAGGGTGCGGCCGATGTCGCGCGCCACGTCCGGACGGGTCAGTGCCAGCCACTGGTTCTGCGCGCGATAGGTATCCCACAGCGAGAAGTACTCGTAATAGGTCCAGCCATCGGCACGGTGGATGCCATCGTCATAGCCGCGGTAGCGGCCATCGGCATCGTTGCCGGTCATCGGCTGCAGCAGCGCGTGGTAGACCGCGCTGTAGAACACGGTGCGGTCATCGGCGGTGCCGCCCTGCACGCGTACACGGCCCAGCTGCTCACGCCAGGCCTGCTGCGACAGCGCGCGCATGCGGTCGAAACCGAGCAGCGACCCACCCTGCATGCCCTCGGCACGCAGGTTGGTGCGCGCGCCTTCGGCATCCACGTGCGAGATCGCGCTGACCGCCGTCACCGACTGGCCCTTGGCCAGGTCGAAGCTGAGCCAGGCACCGTTCGGCTTCTGCTCGCCTTCCATGCTGTGGCGCGCGCCCGGCAGGCCGCCGCCCTCACCCCAGGTGCCATGCGCCTTGAACGGACGGTCGAACTCGATGCGGAACCAGGTGGTGTACTGATGGCCGCCGCAGAAACTCTTGGTAACCAGCTTGCCCTCGACCACGCGGTCGCCGACCACATCGACCACGCTGCCGATCACCGAATGGCGCTCGTTGGCCTGGCCGACATTGACCAGCACGTGGCCATCGCCACTGCGCTGGCTGAAGGTGTAGCGCTCGGCCGCGGCACGGGTACGCGCGGTCGCCTCGGCATCGATGCCACCGTAGCTGGTCAGCCGCACCTTGTAGTAGCCGGCCTGGCCGACCTCGCCATCGTGGGTGTAGGACGCAGCGTAGGCCTTGTGGTCGAACTGCTTGGCGTTGCCGGTATCGAAATCGCCGCCCGGACCGATCGAGCCCGTCACCGGCAGCACCGACACCTGGCCGCCCTGCTCCCAGCAGCCGGCACCGGAGATGAAGGAGTGGCCGAAGCCACGGATCTTCTCGTCGTCATAGCGCCAACCCGAATAGTGGCTGCCGATCGGGCTGACCTGGATCAGGCCGAACGGTGCCGACGCACCCGGGAACGTGTTGCCGTCGTCCTTGCTGCCGATGAAGGTATTGACCTCCCGCTCCAGCGCTGCCGGTGCGGCCTGCAGCAGCATCGGCACCGCCGACAGCGCGATCAGGCAGGCCAGGCGCACCAGCGGGCGCGAGGATGATGGGACGGCGGGAGCGGACGGCACTGGACGCATGTCGGGTTCCTGTAGTCGATGACGCAGAGACAGACGGCCCGGGCCTTCCGGCACCCTTCCGCTGAGCTCTGCCTGGACCGGCAGAAGGCTCCCCCTGGAATGACGCCCGACCCACGTGACCGTGGATTTAGATCGATTCAAGTAGAGCATGCAGGTTCAGCCGAATGCATTCTGCGGCGCAGCATGAGGGGGTATTCGGCAGGGCTGCGCCCTGCACCCGCGGGTAGTGCCGGCCGCTGGCCGGCAACCTCAGACGCAACAGCCAAAGCAACAGCAAAAGCCGGCGATCCGTGGAATGGCGGGGTGGGTCCGGTTGCGAGGGACGCCGTAGACCCATCCTTGGGGGCTTGGCAGCGGCATCCATGCCGCGGACACCCCCGCAACCGGACCCACCCCGCCTTCGACAGATTTCCGCGATCTGTGGATGGATCCACGCCATGCGTGGATGAATCTCTGTCAGACAACGAAATCGATTGGGGTCAGATCCGTTTTCCTTTGGAAAACGGATCTGACCCCAGGACCCCATGTCGTTCCAGGATCAGTCCAACCGTCACCGGGAAACTGTCAAAGGTGGGGCGGTGTGGGCTGGCAGGACCGTTGGCGCCATGGATGGCGCCATCGAGCCCCCATGGAAGGGTCTACGGCGTGTCCTGCCAGTCCACACCGCACCGCCAAACCCAGACAACCCAGAGCCGCTTTGGCTTTGGCTCTTGCCGGCCAGCGGCCGGCACTACCCGCAGGTGCAGGGCGCAGCCCTGCCGACCCACCCTCCCCTGCGCACGAAAACGATTTCACTGTTTTCAGCAAACCGTCATCCCTACGCCACGCCAGTACCATATTGCGGAGCAGCATGCGCCCAAGGGCGACCCATGCTAAAAATCGCCCGCCCATCGCTTAGATCGATCCAAGACGACGCTGCGATGGCCGGGAGTTGGGGGAGCAGCAACAGGACGTACACCAGGCCACGCGTGCGGTGCTACTGCCACTGCATGGCGACAGCGACAAATTCACTTCAAATTAGATCGATTCAAGTTGTCCGTGCCACGTCACCGGATCAATCCAGGAGAGAGGGAGAGATGGGAATGAAGCATTCAACACGTACGCACGGCCAGGACGCATTGTCGCTGGCCATCGCGCTGGCCCTGGCTGCCGCCGTCATTCCGGCAGGCGCCGCCGCGCAGCAGGCCACGACCACCGGCTCGCAGGACGCCACGACTCTGGACAGCGTCCAGGTCACCGGCTACCGCTACGCCATCGAAAAGAGCCTTGAGCAGAAGCGCGACGCCAACGCCGTTGTCGAAGTGATCACCGCCGAGGACGTCGGCAAGTTCCCCGACAAGAACGTGGCCGACGCACTGCAGCGCGTGCCCGGCGTGGTCATCACCCGCAGCGGTGGTGAAGGCAAGAGTGTCAGCGTGCGCGGCCTTGCGCCGGACCTGACGCTGACCCAGTTGAATGGCAACTACGTGGCCACGTCGGAAACCAACGACGAAGCCACCCGTTCGTTCAACTACACCCTGCTTCCGTCGAACATGCTGTCCAGCGCCGAGCTGTTCAAGTCCCCGGAAGCCCGCATCGACGAAGGCGGCATCGGCGGCACGGTCATCCTGCACACGCGCCGTCCGCTGGACATGGAGTCCAACTCGGGCTTCGTCACGCTCGAGGGCACCTCCTCCGATACCCACCACGATATCGACCCGCAGGCCTCGGCCCTGTATTCGTGGCACAGCAAGGATGAGCGCTTCGGCGTGCTGGTCGGCGTGACCCAGCAGAAGCGCACCACCCGCACCATGGAGGCCAGCACCGAGGACTACCAGTGGTACGGCGCCGGCAAGGCACGCGACGCCTATGGCAACGTGCAGCAGCAGGATGGCATCCACTACTGGTGGGGCAAGTCCGGTTTCAACAACCAGACCGGCGGCAACTACAGCGACTTCTTCATGCCGACCTCGGTCAACTTCGCGGTGAAGGAAGAAAAGCGCGAGCGCAAGGGCGGCCAGCTGACCTTCCAGTTCAAGCCGGTCGACAACGTCACGATGACCGCCAACTACTTCCGCTTCGAGCTGCAGGGTGACTACACCCAGAACATGCTGAAGATTCCGGAATGGAGCATGGCGCGCTACAACCAGGACGGCAACTGGGCCGGAGGCCGCCTTCTCAATGGCCTGGACTTCGATGCCAGCGGCAACACCGTCACGGGTGCCCAATTCGAAAAGCTGGCTGGAAAGACCTACTACTGCAGCGAAGCCCAGGCCAAGGCCGCCGGCCTCAAGCCCGGCGGCTGGGGCCCGGACGACTGCACGATTCCGACACCGCAGCTGACCGGTGGCTACAGCAAGGAAAAGGCGCTGTCGCAGACCGCCGACCTGACCATCGACTGGGACATCAGCCCGCTGTGGAAGGCCTCGTTCACCGGTGGCCGCACCTGGTCCGAAGGTGGTCCGTCGATGAACTTCCGCATGTCGGCCAAGCCGCGCCGCAAGGTCGGCAACGACTACCTGTCCGGTAACCAGTACAGCGCATGGGACCTGACCGGCACGCCGTCTGCCACCTTCTCGCCCGACCTGCAGCAGCAATTGATGAACGGCATCGCCGAAGTCGACACCGGCTCGACCGATTCGTCGTGGAAGCGCACCGAGGTCAAGCAGAACTACTTCCAGGCCGACGTGACCAAGCTGTTCGAGTCCGGTTGGCTGGATTCGATCCAGTTCGGTGCCAAATACCGTGATGGCAAGGTCCACCGCAACACCGGCAACACCTACTGGGTATGCCCGGGCCGTGACCCGGCCGACTATGACAACAGCCGCTACCAGAGTGGCTGCGATCCGACTGCCGGCGATGCGCAGCCCGGCTTCTTCCTGTCGAACCCGATCAGCAACATTGCCGGTGGCTTCAATGCCAACGTGTTCCCGGGCATCAACTACCCGGCGTACATCGACTATCTGAACAAGACCTACGGTGGTTCGCACAACCGTACCGAGGAAGACTTCGTCTACAACGTCAACGAGAAGATCTACTCCGGCTACTTCCAGGCCAACTTCCGCACCGAGCGCCTGCGCGGCAATGTCGGCGTGCGTGTGGTGCGCACCAAGCAGTTCGCGCAGTCTTCCGACTCGATCGAGAAGTTCAACGACTACTTCCTGGACAACGCGTCCGGCGCGCCGATGGCGTGCACCGACCCCGCCGCTGCGGCCTACCCGACCTACAGCTGCGAGAGCGGCTTCGTGCGCCTGCCGCATGACCTTGCGCAGAGCAAGACCTACAGCCTGATCGGCGTGGACCGCACCTACACCGACGTGCTGCCGAGTTTCAACATTGCATGGGACATCACCGACACGCTGGTGCTGCGTGGTGCCGCATCGAAGGTGATCGCCCGCCCTGGCTACACCGACATCGCAGCACCGGGCGCACTGAGCTACTACAGCGAGGAGTACGTCAATGATCGCCGCGTTGCCGGTGGCGCATCGACCGCAGGCTGGGTCGGCCAGGGCAGCAACAAGCAGCTGGAGCCGTTCAAGGCCACCCAGTTCGACCTGGGCCTGGAGTGGTACTTCCAGCCGGGCGCGGTCGCCGGCGTCAGCCTGTTCCGCAAGAACGTGGACAACTTCACCCTGCCGGTGGTGCGCGACACGCCCATGGTCATCAACGGTGAAGCGGTGAACGTGCAGCGCTACGAGACCCAGGCCAATGGCCGCGATGGTGTGTCGCAGGGCGTCGAGCTGTATGGCCAGTACACCTTCGATTTCGGCTTCGGCGTGCAGGCCAACTACACCTACAACGACACCAACCTGGCTTCCATTGTTCTGGACGGGCAGGAAATCGGCTCCTCGCCGCTGGTCGGCAGCGCCAAGAACCAGGCCAACGTGACGGTCTTCTACGAGAACGAGAAGTTCCTCGCGCGCGCCTCGTTCAACCGTCGCGGCCAGGTGGTCGGTGGGCTCAACAATGGCCTCACCGTCTACACCGAGCCGTATGACCAGCTGGACCTGAACGTGGCCTACAACCTGACCCCGGACTGGACCCTGACCGCATCGGTGATCAATGCCACCAAGTCGGAGCAGCGCGTGCACCTGGGAAGCGACACCAAGGCACGCCTGATCTCCAATACCTATGCAGGCCGCCAGCTGTACTTCGGCGCTACCTGGAAGTTCTAAGGCAACACCGGGTTGTCCGGGCGCGCCCCGGTGCAACCCATGCCCTGCCCTGGCGGGGACGTTCCTCCACGGCAGCCGCGCTGGTACAGGTGGCTGCCGTTTTTTTTGTCCGCGCCTTGTTCGTCGTTCAGCCCGACGCTTGACCCTGCCATCGTTGGAAGGTGCACACTGGTCCCATCCCAAGAGCAGCGAAGGAGCTACAGATGGAATTCCATGTCGACGGCATGACCTGCGGCGGCTGTGCGCGCAGCGTGACCCGTGCGATCCAGCAGATCGATCCGAACGCCAGCGTGGTGGCCGATCCGCCGACCGGGCTGGTCAAGGTGCAGACTACTGCGTCGCAGGAACAGGTGTTCGCCGCGGTGAACGATGCCGGCTTCCCGCCGCGTACTGCCTGATCCCCTGCCCCCGTCTCACACAGAAAAGCCCGCCCGGTGCTGCTGCACCCGGCGGGCTTTTTCATGCACGCGATATCGATTCAATGCTTCTGTGCGCGTCGCCGCACCGCGCCGGTCTTGGCGGCGACGACCGGCACCGGGGCATCATGGTCTTCGCCCAACCGCTCCAGGATCGGGCACTCCGGGCGCTCGTCGCCCGCACAACAACTGATCAGCGATTTCAGCGTGTCGGCCATCTGCCGCATGTGCTCGATGCGCTGTTCCAGGTCGGCAATGTGCTGTTCGGCCAGGTGCTTGACGTCGGCGCTGTGCCGCGAGGTGTCGTTCCACAGGCCCAGCAGGTCGCCGATCTCGGCCACCTGGAAGCCGAGGTCGCGCGCGCGGCGGATGAAGCGCAGGCGGTGGATATCCGCCTGCGAATACGCCCGGTAGCCCGACTCGGTTCTATCAGCGGCGGGAATCAGGCCGATCTGTTCGTAGTAGCGGATCATCTTCGCCGACACGCTGGAGGCCTTGGCGGCTTCACCGATATTCATGCGGTTCTCCCTCAATGGATCGCGGCGGGGGCGTCCGCCATCGGCGGCTGGAAGCGGCGCAGGCGCAGCGCGTTGCCCAGCACGAACACGCTGGACAGTGCCATCGCACCGGCCGCGAACACCGGCGACAACAGCACGCCCCAGACCGGATACAGCACGCCGGCCGCCACCGGAATCAATGCGGTGTTGTAAGCGAAGGCCCAGAACAGGTTCTGGCGGATGTTGCCCAGCGTTGCCTTCGATAGTGCAATGGCATTCGGCACGCCCTGCAGGTTGCCCGACATCAGCACCACATCGGCCGACTCGACCGCGATATCGGTGCCGGTGCCGATGGCCAGGCCGACATCGGCCTGGGCCAGCGCCGGCGCATCGTTGATGCCGTCGCCGACGAAGGCGACATGGCCATGTGTGGCCTTCAAGCGGCGCACCGCCTCGACCTTGCCTTCCGGCAGCACCTCGGCCACCACTTCGTCGATGCCGAGCTGGCGCGCGATCGCCTGCGCGGTCCCGGCGTTGTCACCGGTGATCATCGCCACCTTAAGGCCAAACTGATGCAGTGCCGCGATTGCGGCCGGCGTGCTCGGCTTGATCGGATCGGATACCGCGATGATTGCGGCCAGGTGGCCGTCGATGGCGGCATACAGCGGCGACTTGCCCTGGATGCCCAGCTCTGCCGCCAGCGTCGCAAACAAAGTGATGTCCACGCCCAGGTCGCGCATGAAGCGATCGGCACCGACCTCCACGCGTGCACCCTCGACACTGGCCCGCACGCCCATGCCGGTGACCGATTCGAAGTCGACCATGCCCGGCAACGCGATGCCCTGGCCGGTCGCGGCATCAACAATCGCGCGGGCGATGGGATGCTCCGAGCGCGACTCCGTTGCGGCAACTGCCGCCAGCACCGTGTTGTGATCGAAGCCGGCAGCGATCTCCAGATCGGTCAGGCGCGGGCGCCCTTCGGTCAGCGTGCCGGTCTTGTCCACCGCCACCACCTGTGCATCCTTCAACAACTGGAGCGCTTCACCCTTGCGGAACAGCACACCCATCTCGGCGCCACGGCCGGTACCGACCATGATCGAGGTCGGCGTGGCCAGTCCCATCGCGCATGGGCAGGCAATGATCAGCACAGCTACCGCATTGACCAGCGCGAAGCTCAGCGCGGGCGAGGGCCCGAAGATCAGCCAGACTGCGAAGGTCGCCAGCGCGGCCAGCATCACCGCCGGCACGAACCACAGGGTGACCTTGTCGACCACCGCCTGGATCGGCAGCTTCGAGCCCTGCGCCTGTTCGACCATGCGGATGATCTGCGCCAGCATGGTCTGCGCGCCCACCGCCGTGGCACGTACCGTCAGTGCGCCCTTCTGGTTGACCGTACCGCCCACCACGCTGCTGCCCGGCTGCTTCTCGACCGGGATCGGCTCGCCGCTGATCATTGACTCGTCGATGTAGCTGCGGCCCTCGACCACCTCGCCGTCGACCGGCACGCGCTCGCCCGGGCGCACTTCCACCACGTCGCCGCTCAGCACTTCATTGACCGGGACATCCACCGTCCGGCCGTCACGGACCACGTGGGCAACCTTCGCCTGCAGATTGACCAGTCGCTTGATCGCCTCGGAGGTGCGGCCCTTGGCCCGGGCCTCAAGGAAGCGGCCGAGCAGGATCAGCGCGACGATCACCGCCGCTGCTTCGTAGTAGACGTTCACCGTGCCCGCCGGCAACAGCGTCGGCAGGAACGTCGCCACCACCGAGTAGCCAAACGCTGCAGCAGTGCCCACCGCCACCAGCGAATTCATGTCCGGCGCCAGCCGCAGCAGCGCGGGGATGCCCTTCTGGTAGAAGCGGCGGCCCGGGATGGCGAGCACCAGCGCGGTCAGCACGAACTGCAGGTACCAGCTGGCCTGCATGCCGATGGTGGACATCACCCATTCGTGTATGCCGGGGATCAGGTGCGACCCCATCTCCAGCACGAACACCGGCAGCGCCAGCGCGGAGGCCACGATCAGGTCGCGCTTCAGTTCGGCGCGCTCGGCATCCTTCTTTTCCGCGGCCTCGTCATCGGACTGCACGCCGGCTTCAATCACGCGTGCGTCATAGCCGGCCTTGTCGATCGCGGCGACCAGCGCTGCAACTTCCGCCACGCCACGCACGGTGGCGCGCTCCGTGGCCAGGTTCACGCTGGCCTGGCTGACGCCGGGCACGGCCAACAGCGCACGTTCGACTCGGCCCACGCAGGACGCACAGGTCATGCCCTCGACCGACAGCTCGGTGGTGGCAGCGGGCACGTCGTAGCCCACCCGCTCCACCGCCTGGATCAACGCGGCCCGATCGACCGGACCGGACGGGCGAATATCCGCGCGCTCGGTGGCCAGATTGACCGAAACACTGCCCACACCTTCGACCCTGGACAGCGCCGCCTCGACCCGGCCGACACAGCTGGCACAGGTCATGCCCTCGATGGGCAGGCTGATGGTGGCAGGGCTTGCGGGGGCCGCAGTGGCGCGGGGCGTGCTCATGATCGGATTCCCGGGGTTCCTTCTGGATGCGGACAGGCTAAACCTTGCCATCGTGGGAAGGTCAAATCCAGCCTGTCCGCAGTTCCTGAATGGGCGCCCGGGCGTCCATATCCACGCATGGCGTGGACCTACCGGCGGAGGCAGGTCACCTCAGAAGGTGAACACATACTCCAACGCGAACTCGCGGCCGACCGCGCCAAGCAGGCGGGTCGGAGCGAAGTCGTAATCCAGCTTGTACGGGTCCTTGTGGTTCCAGCTGGCGGCGTTGAAGGCGTTGTTGACGTACACGTTTACCTTCGCGTGTTCGGTCAGCTGGTAGCCCACGTTGAAGTTCCAGGTGATGAACGGCCCCACTCGACCGTAGTAGCGCGCCGTCTGCTGCCCGGCGTTGGGGTTCGGGTTCACCGAACCATCCGGCAGCCGTGCCGGCTCCAGGCAGTTCAGCGACGGGCTGTCACTGGGCACGTAGCCATCGGCGAACGGCAGGCAGCCACCGGGGTTGTCCAGGCGGTCGGTACCCCAGTGGTAGCGCACGCCCGGCACCGAACCGATGCGGTCGGCATAGACGTTGGCGTTCCAGTTGCCGCGCTGCCAGGCCAGGCTCGCGCGCAGCTTGCTGCGCAGGTCGCGATCGCGGCGTTCCGGATTCGGGTCGGCGGCGTAGCGTTGCTCCTTGGTCGAGATCTGGTTGGTGTAGTTCACGCCCAGCTGGAAGCTGCCCCACCGCGCGGTTTCCAGGCGATAGCGCGCGGTCAGGTCGATGCCGCGCACCTCGCGGCTGGCCAGGTTGAACGGGCCGCGCTCGATCGATACCAGGCGACCGTTGCTGTCACGGTTCACGCGGGCCAGGATGCCGGCGCAGTACTCGCCACCGGCCGGGTTGGCCCATGGCGTACCGTCCATGTTCTTGCCGGTCAGGCAGCCGGCCTCGCTGGCCAGCACCTCATCGGCGCCGACGTCGACGATCATGTCTTCCAGCTTGATCGCCCAGTAGTCGGCACTGACCGACAGGTTCGGCAGCACGTCCCAGACGAAGCCGACCGTCCACGAATCACCGGTCTCCGAGCGCAGCAGCGGCGTCCCACGCCGGTTCACGTCGAACGTGTACCAGACGTCGGTGTTGCCCACGCCACAGTTGTTGACCAGGTACGCGCCGCTCTGGATGCAGCGCAGGCGGTCATAGGTCTGCACTTCCGAACTGCTCGGCTGGCCCAGCAGGTAATGCATGTCCGGCGCATGGAAGCTGGTGGCGTATGAGCCACGCACCAGCAGCGATTCGACCGGGCGCCATTCCAGGCCGACGTTCCAGGTGGTTTCCTTCTGGCTGCCGATGTCCAGCGCTTCGCTGCTGTCATCGGCCTTGTAGTTGCCATAGCGGTCGTAGCGCGCGGCCGCAGTGGCGGTCACGCTGTCCAACAGCGGGATCTTGAACTCGACGCCGGCCGAGTAGCGGGTACGCTCACCGCCGCCGCGATCGACATTCTGCAGGTCGAAGTCGATGCCAGCGCGCGGGTCCGGACTGAGGTGATAGCCCTGCTGCGCGACTTCAGCCACCGCCGCAAACGAAATCGGGCCGGCCCAGCCCTGGAACAGCTCGCCGGTGATATCCGCCGACGCCTGGTTGACCCATGACGCCGCGCGGTTCTTCGCCACGGTCCCCATCTGCCAGTACTGGTCCGGCGTCAGCGGGTTCCACCAGCGCGATTCGTTCAACGCATAGATCGCCTCGCCATCGGCGGTGGTGCCCAGGCGCGGGCCAAGGAAGTAGTCATACGACTTCTGCTTGTCGACCACGTTCTGCCGTTCTTCCACGCGGTAATAGGAACGCCCCACCGTGGCACTCCAGTCAAAACGGTCGGCCAGGCGCCCGCGCAGGCCCGCGCTCCAGTCCCAGGACAGTTCGCGGTTGGTGTTGCGCAGCGTATCCAGGCCCCCGACTTCGTTCGGGGTGAACTGGCGCACGCCCAGGATCGGCCGGTTGCGGTTGGCATCCCAGTAATAGCCGTTGTCATCGTCGATCAGCGACACGCCGGGCGGATTGGTGCCCCAGATCGCTTCGGAGCGATACACCGCCAGGTTGGTCCAGACCTGCAGGTCATTGCTGAAATCGAAGGTGGCGTACAGGTTTCCGGACACGTTCTCGGCGCCGCCGGTAAGCAGCCAGTTGGCGTAGTCGGCGCTCATGCCGCACAGGCGGCCGGTGTTGGTGATGCGGTTGGCGGCGTAGTTGTAGACCAATCGATCGGCGGTGTAATACTCGCCGTCGAATTTTTCGCAGGTGCCGGTGGGCGGCGCCAGGCGCTGGCCCGTGGTCGGATCGATCAGCGCCAGACCGGCGGTGGGACGGAAGCCGACCTTGCGTTGTTCCATGTTCCAGGACGGGTACGGCGCATCGTCGGCATCGTCCATCTGCGGGCGATCACGCCCGAACAGCGGGTCGCGCTTGGTGTACTGCAGCGCGTAGGTCACGCTCCAGTTGTCGCCGGTCTTGCCACCGGCCCAGGACAGATCCCAGGTATCACGTCCGCCTTCGGTGGAAGTGCCGCCGCGCACGCGCACTTCGTCGCCGTCGTAGTTGGCTTTGAGGATGACGTTGACCACGCCGGCGATCGCATCCGAACCATAGATGGCCGAGGCGCCACCGGTCAGCACTTCAATGCGCTCCACCGCCGCGGCCGGAATGTTGCCGTAGTTGGAGAAGTTGGTTTCGCCACCGTAGGGCAGCGGGTAATCCGCTACACGACGGCCATTGACCAGCAGCAGCGAGCGGTTCGGGCCCATCCCGCGCAGGTTCAGGCCGCTGGCATTGGGCGTATGCGAGCCCCATTGCGATGCGGCTTCAACCGTGCCTGTGGCCTCGGTGAGGGTCTTCAGCGCGTCGTACACGCTGACAAAGCCTTCCTTCTGGATCTGCGCGGCGGTGATCACGTTGACCGGCGCCGGGCCCTCGACGCTGGCGCGCTTGATGCGCGAGCCGGTGACGGTGACCGCGTCCAGATCCTTGGTGGACGAACTGGCAGCTTCCTGCGCGCTGGCTGCCAGCGGCAACAGGGCCAGGATCAGGGCCTGGGACAGCAGGTGGCGACGCTTGTGGACGATCTGAGCCATGGGTGGTTGCTCTTCGAAGATGTGGACGCACGGGCGGACGGTGGCGCGGCACTACGACGGATCCAGGCGCTTGGATCGGTTCACGACCGATATGGCACCTCCCCTGTGGATCGATCCAAACTAAAGCACAGCTGAACCACGCCCGGCATGCGGCAACGCAGCAACAGCCGGCGAGATGCCGCTATCGGCTGCCGGTGTCCAGAACAATCAAAGAGTTGCGACGCATCGCTGACAGAACGGCGCACGAAGTAGTGACATGATCACGACAATCGCGCGCGGAACGGTTTTGTCCGTCGCGTGCCTGCGGCCGGGGTTGCGACAGGGGTCAGATCCCTTCGCAGAAGGGATCTGACCCCGGGCCATGCCCGACGGATTCGATCAGCCGTCCAGCGCCTGCCGCAGCGCGGCCACGGTAGCGGTGGCGGTCTGGCTCCAGTCCGGGTCCAGACCGCGCAGCGCCGGGTTCTGGAACTGCATCGCCGAGCGGCGCAGGCCTTTTGCGGAGGCGTGCAGTTCGGTACAGCCGGTCTGCCGCGCGACGGTTGCGATGTTGCCCGGGGCCAATCCGGCGCCAGCCATCACCGTGATGCGCCCCGCCGCCTGGGTGACCAGGCCCGCCAGCACATCGGCACCGGCCTCGGCGCTGGCCTGCCCGCCCGAGGTCAGCACGCGCTGGCAGCCCAGCCCGATCACCTGCTCCAGCGCCGCCGGCAGATCGCGGGCGGCGTCGAAGGCGCGATGGAAGGTCACCTGCAACGGCCCGGCGGCCTGCACCAGTTCCCGGCACAGCGCCAGGTCGATGCCGCCCTGCACGTCCAGCGCGCCGATCACCACACCATCGCAACCCAGCGCGCGGCACTGCGCGATGTCACGCAGCATCAGTTCGGTTTCCAGCGCGTCGTAGTGGAAGTCGCCCGGGCGTGGCCGCACCAGCACGAACAGCGGAATCGACAGGCGCTCGCGGGCCATCGCGATGCTGGCGAACGACGGCGTGGTGCCGCCCTCGGCCAGGTTGTCGAACAGTTCGATGCGGTCGGCGCCGCCGGCCTGCGCGGCCAGCGCCGAGGCCAGCGAGTTGCTGGCGATCTCCAGGATCCGCCGCGTACTCACGCCTGGGTGCTCGTGTAGATCGACGGCGAGTCACGCAGGTCATCCTGGCGCTGCGCATCGCACACCGCATAGACGAAGCCACGATGCAGCGCGTAGGCGCCGACCTCGCCCTGCTTGTTCATGGCCAGGAAGCACACCTGCAACGTTCTGCTCGCTTCCGGGCGCTTGCGCACCACGCGGTCGATGGCTTCACGGCAGGCCTGCGCCGGTGAACGCCCCTGGCGCATCAGCTCGACCACCAGGAACGAAGCCGCGTTGCGGATCATCTCCTCACCCACACCCGAAGCAGTGGCCGCGCCGACGTCGTTGTCGACGTACAGGCCGGCGCCGATGATCGGACTGTCGCCAACGCGACCGTGCAGTTTCCACGCCATGCCGCTGGTGGTGCAGGCACCGGCCAGCTGGCCCTTGGCATCCAGTGCCAGCATGCCGATGGTGTCGTGGTTGTCGCTGTTGCCGGGAATGCCACGGCGCTCGGCATTGATCTGCGGCTGGTACTTCTCGGTCTTCAGCCACTCGCGCCAGGCCGCTTCGGCCTGCGGCGTCAGCAGATGCTTGCGCTCGAACCCCTGCTGCACCGCAAACTGCTGCGCGCCCTCGCCGACCAGCAGCACATGCGGGCTGTTCTCCATCACTTTGCGGGCCACCGACACCGGATGCAGGATGTCCACCAGCGCGGCCACTGCACCACAACGGCCATCGCCGTCCATGATGCTCGCATCCAGGCTCAGCACGCCGTCGCGATCCGGATTGCCGCAATGGCCAACGGTAGGGTTGCACAGCTCGCTCTCGGCCCAGCGTGCGCCCGCCTCCACCGCATCCAGCGCGCTGCCACCCTGCGCCAGCACCTTCCATGCGGCCTGGTTGGCCGGTACGCCGAAGTCCCAGGTGGAGACCACCCGGGCCCCACCCTGCGTGCGCGCCTGCACGCCCGGCAATGCCGCCATGCCTGCGGCCAGTGCACCGGCCTGCAGGAACTGCCTGCGATCCACCATTTTCCCCTCCCAGTCTGCAATGCACGGCCGGCCCGATGCCAACCCTGCCGATCAGTCGTGCGTGGGCTGCCGTGCGGCGTGCCAGACCGCTGCGCCGAGCACGCCCAGCTGGCCATGCTCCACGCGCCACACCGGCACCTGGCGCAGCACCTCGGTCAGCACGCCCTTGTTGAGGAAGCGCTCACGGAAGCGGCCATCGGCCAGGAAATCCTGCACATGCGCGGAAATGCCACCGGCCAGGTACACCGAGCGCGCGCCGACGGCGATTGCCGCGTCGCCGGCCAGGCTGCCCAGCCACGCACAGAAGACCTGCAACGTTTCCACCGCCAGTGCATCCTCACCGCCACGCGCGGCGCCGATCAGCGCCTCCGTACTGTTCCACACCGGTGTGACGCCGCGCAGTTCGCACAGGCACGGATACAGGTTCATCAGGCCGCTGCCGGACAGCACGCGTTCGTTGTCCACGTGCGGCCAACGCTGCAGCAGGCGGCCCAGCACCTGCAGTTCCAGCGCGTTGCCGGCGCCCAGCGCGGCATGACCGATCTCGCTGGCCAGCACCGGACGCTCGCCATCAGCGAAACGCAGCGCGGCGCCCAGCCCGGTACCCGCGCCCAGTACCAGCGCCGGGAAGGCCTGCGCCGGATCGGCGTCACCGTTCAGTGGCACCAGGGTTTCCGGCTGCAGGTAGGGGATGGCCAGCGCCACCGCTTCGAAATCATTGATCAGCTGCAGTTCGTGCAGCCCGGACTGCGCGCGGGTGGCCGACAGCGAGACCGTCCACGGCAGGTTCGAGTTGATCAGCACATCGCCATCCAGCAGGCCAGCGATGGCGACCACCGCGGTCTGCACCGGTTGGCCGAGGCCGGCGGTGAAATCGGCGAGGATCGCGGCCAGGCTGGAATGCTCGGCACAGGCATAGGTACGGTGGCTGCCCAACAGCGGCGTCTGGCCGGGTCGGGTTTCTGCCAGCGCGAGCCGGGCAAAGGTGCCGCCGACATCGGCGACGACCAGACGGCGCGGAAGACCGCCGCGGGCGGAGTCGGAGGAAACCGTTGACGCTGCTGCGATGGTCACGCTGGCCTGCTTGGATCGATTGAATCGCCCCGATTCTCAGGCATCGGGACGGCTTTGCCTAGCGCGCCGGTGGTTCAGGTGAACCTACATGCCTTCCTGTTCGGCCACCTGCACCCCATCCACCAGCACGCGCAGGCGCTGTGGGCGGAAGCCAGCGAACAACAGCGGCCGGGTGCGCTCGACCAGCACTTCGTGGCCGGCGATGTGGCGCAGCCACGACTGTACCAGCGAGAACGAGAAGTGGGTGCCCGGATGCAGCGGGTGCTGCACCCAGACCTTCTCGGTGGCGCTCTGCAGCAGCATCGCGCCGGTGAACCAGTGGCGGCTGAGGGTCACCGGTGTGGTGCCGGCCATGAAGCGGATATCCATGCGGGGTCCTTTCGCTGGAGCGCTGGTGCGCGGGGGTCAGGGCTGGGCAGTCTGCAGGCTGTAGCTGGTGGTGGCGGTGAACACTGCGCCATCAGGCTGGGTGGAGCGTACCTCGACCTTATGGCTGCCCACTGCAAGATCGGTCGGCAGCGCGCCACGCCACAGGTGCGGCGACGCAGTGGCCTCGGGCGAACGGTCGTAGCCGCGCAGGCTGCTGGCCAGATCATCGGCCACGTTCTCCACCATCAGGCGCGGGTCGGGCTGGCTGACCTGCTTCATCGGCTGCCAGGCGCCGCCATCGACACGGTACTCGACCACGCTCCGATCCTCGCCCATGTAGACGTTGGCGTAGACACCCCACGCCGGGTAGGCCCCCTGGCGCAGCACCTTCGGCGCGTGCAGGCCGATCTGCTCGCTGGCCGGCCTGCCGGCCACGCGGTACTGCAGGCGATAGCTGCCGTTGCCGGCCACGTCGAGCAATGCATAGCCCTTCGGCGTGCCGTCGCTCATGGTGCTGTCCGGCACGCCAGCGGCATTCTTCACGCCCGACCAGAACGCACCGCAGTTGGCACCGACGTTGTATTCGTGCAGTGGCTTGTCGCCGTTCCAGCCCTCGGCCTTGCCGTGGTAGACGTGCTGCTGGGTGTGGCTGTGGCCGCTGAGCACCAGTACGTTGCGGAAGTCCTTCAGCAGGTCGAACAGGCGCTGGCGGTCAGCATGGCGGAAGGTCTCGCGCCCCGGCGCCGCGTCGAACAGCGGGATGTGCATGCCCAGCACCAGCAGGCGGTCCTTGTGCAGGCCCTTCAGGTAGCTGGCGAGGAAGGCGAACTGGTCTTCGCGCAGGCCGCCGATGTACTTCGGCCTGGCCTTGGGGTCGTACACCACGTCGTCCAGGAACACGAAACTGGCGCCGCCCTCTTCCACCGCGTAGGTGTCCGGGCCGTAGATGTTGCGCCAGCTGTCCAGTGAGTGTTCGTCGCTGGCCGCATCGAAGTCGAGGTCATGGTTGCCCGGCACGTGGAACCACGGCACGCCGAGTTCGGTGGTGACCTTGTTGATCGCCGGGTACAGGGTCAGGTCGTCGTTGACGATGTCGCCCAGGGTGGTGCCCATGCGTGCCCTGGTCTGGCCGACCAGTGGCGCCACGATCGACTGCTGGTAGTAGCCGATGTCCTTCAGGCTGGCGGTCTGCGAATCGGTGAACACCAGCATCTGGAAACCACGACGGCTGTCATGCCGATCCGACTGCAGGGCGAAGTCCCAGTTGCGGGTGACGTCGCTGGTCGCGGCGATGCCCCCGTACTTCAGCGCCGGCGAGCCGTTCGGGCGGTAGTGGCGCCAGGACGAAGGCAGGCCGTCCGCCGCCTTCGGGAAGGCGTAGGCATCGGGCTTGATCACGAATACGGTCTGGCCGTCGCGCACCGGCAGGCTGTAGCTGCCGTCAGCGGCAGTCTTGACGATGGTCTCGCCGTTGGAAACCTGCACCCCGGCCAGGCCCGGATCGGTCGCACCGCGGCCGGGCTTGCCGTCACGCTCCAGATAGACCTTGCCGCTGACCACGGTGTCCGCGGCCCAGGCCGGCGAGGTCAGCAACAGGCAGCACAGCCAGGCGGCAGGCAGTTTCATGGGCGGTCCGGGAAAGAAAGACCGCCTATTGTAGATTCCGTTGATGACATCGCGCACGCGGTGACGCATTCCCGGTAGTGCCGGCCGCTGGCCGGCAACCTCATGATCGTCGGGCATCGGCTGGTTGCCGGCCAGCGGCCGGCACTACCACGCTTCAACGATGGCGTTTTTCCAGCACCGCGCGCGCATCATCCAGCGACAGCCCGCGCGCGCGCAGCAGCACCAGCAGGTGGTACAGCAGGTCCGACGCCTCGCCCAGCAATGCCTCATCATCCTGCGCCACGGCGGCCAATGCGGTCTCCACGCCCTCCTCACCCACCTTCTGCGCGATGCGGCGGATGCCGCCTTCAAACAGGCTGGTGGTGTAGCTGCCGGGAGGGCGCTGCGCGTCACGCATGGCCACCAGCTGGCCCAGCCCACCCAGGAAATCCTTCGGCGCCTGGTCGAAACAGCTCTCGGCACCGGTGTGGCAGGTCGGCCCGGCCGGGCGCGCCATCACCAGCAGCGTATCGGCGTCGCAGTCGACACGGATCGACTGCACCACCAGCACGTTGCCGGACTGCTCGCCCTTGGTCCACAACCGCTGCTTGCTGCGGCTGAAAAAGGTCATGTGGCCGATGGCCAGCGTAGCCGCCAGCGATTCGGCGCTGACATAGCCCAGCATCAGCACCTGCAGGGTATCGGCATCCTGCACCACGGCCGGCAGCAGGCCGTCGCCCTTGCCCCAGTCCAGCGCCTGCAGCGCATCCAGCGATGGCCTCACTTCAATAGACATCCCGCACCTCGATCTGCTGTCCGCGCAGGTAGCGCTTCAATTCTGGAATGGCGATGGCGCCGCTGTGGAACACACTGGCCGCCAACGCACCGTCGACGTCGGCCTGGTCGAAGGCGTCGGCGAAGTGCTCCATCGCTCCGGCACCACCGGAGGCAATCAGCGGCACCTGGCACAGCGCCCGCGCCTGCTGCAGCTGCACGACATCGTAGCCACGGCGCACACCGTCGCTGTCCATGCAGTTCAGCACGATCTCACCGGCTCCACGCCGTTGCGCTTCGACGATCCAGTCGAGCGTGCGCAGCGGCACCGCCTGGGTCTTGTCCGGATCGCCGCTGAAACGACGCACCCGCCATTGCCCGTCGGCCTCGCGCACCGAATCGACCCCCACCACAACGCACTGCACGCCGAACTCGTCCGCCAGCTCGGTGATCAGCTCCGGCCGGCCCAGCGCCGGCGAATTGATCGACACCTTGTCGGCACCGGCGAACAGCACGCGGCGCGCGGTTTCCACGCTGTCGATGCCACCGGCCACACAGAACGGAATGTCGATCAGGCGCGCGATGCGCTCGATCCAGGCGACGTCAACCGACCGTGCCTCGGGACTGGCGCCGATGTCATAGAACACCAGCTCGTCCGCGCCCTGGTCGCGATAGCGCTGTGCCAACTCGGCGATGTCGCCCATGTCGACGTGATCGCGGAAGCGCACGCCCTTGACCACGCGGCCATCGCGCACGTCCAGGCACGGAATGATGCGGCGGCTCAACATGCCAACGCCTCGCTCAGGTCCATGCGCTGCTCCAGCAGTGCCTTGCCGAGGATGGCACCTCCGCAGCCGGCGGCACGCGCCTCGGCCACATCGGCCACGTCACGGATGCCACCGGACGCCTGCACCGCCACACCCGGCAACAGCGCCGACAGGTGCTGGTAGAGGCTGATGTTGGGCCCGGCCAGCATGCCGTCGCGGGCGATGTCGGTGCACAGCAGATGGCGCATGCCGGCGCGCGCGTAGCGCCGGGCCAGGTCATCCAGGGTCACCCCGGCGTTCTCGGTCCATCCGTGCACCGGCAGCTGCCACTGCCCCTGTGCGTCCTGGCGCGCGTCCAGCGCAATCGTGATGCGATCGGCGCCGAATTCCTCCAGCCAGCCGACCACTTCATCGGGACGACGCACCGCCAGCGAACCCACCACCACGCGGCCGGCGCCAGCGTCGAGGATGCGCGCCACATCGTCGCGGCCGCGCACGCCACCGCCGGTCTGCACCTGCAGCGGGGTCTGCGCACGAATGGATGCCAACAGCGGCGCCAGCGTGTAGCCACCGGCCCGTGCGGCATCCAGGTCGACCAGATGCATCCACTGCGCGCCCTGCGCGGCGAAGGCCTGCGCGCGCGGCAGAGGGTCATCCCCATAGGAGGTTTCCTGCGCGTAGTCGCCCTGGCGCAGCCGCACCACGCGGCCGTCGCGGATATCCAGCGCGGGGTAGACGATGAAACTCATGCAGCAGTGCCCTCGAGGAAGTTGCGCAGCATCAGCGAGCCGGTCTCGCCGGAGCGCTCGGGATGGAACTGTGCGCCGTAGTAGCGCCCCTGCTCCACCACGGCGGTGAACAGGCCACCGTGGTCGCAGGCAGCGACGGTGTGGGTATTGAGCGGCGCCGCATAGCTGTGCACGAAGTAGGCGCTGGCGCGTTCCGGCACGCCCTGCAGCAACAGCGATTCGCGCAGCGGCAGCAGGCGGTTCCAGCCCATGTGCGGCACGCGGATGCCACAGGCCGGCACCAGCTTGCGTACCACGCCCGGAATCAGTCCCAGTGTCTCTACGCCCGCTTCCTCGGAGCGTTCGAACAGCAGTTGCATGCCAAGGCAGATGCCCATCAACGGCACCTCCAGTCGCTGCAGCGGTTCCACCAGGCCCTGAGCGTGCAGGCGCTGCATGCCGGGACCGGCGGCGCCGACGCCGGGCAGGATCACCCGCCGCGCACCAACCAGGCCGTCCGCATCGCGCACCAGCCGCACCGTCGCGCCCAGGCGCTCCAGTGCGTAGCGCACCGAGCCCAGGTTGGCGCCACCGGCATCGATCAGCGCAACATCGCTCACAACGCCCCCTTGGTACTCGGCAGTGCCGTGCCCTGCCGGGCCAGCGCCGGACGCAGCGCGCGCGCCAGCGCCTTGAAGCAGGCCTCCACCTTGTGGTGATCGTTGTCGCCGCGCACCTGCAGGTTGAGGTTCAAACCGCTGGCATCGCACAGCGAACGGAAGAAGTGCGGCACCAGCTCGGTCGGCATATCGCCCACGCGCTCGCGCTTGAACTCGCCCTCGAACACGAAATAGGGACGGCCGCTGAAGTCCAGCGCAGCGCTGGCCAGGGTCTCGTCCATGGGCAGGGTGAAGCCGTAACGGCCAATGCCGCGCTTGTCGCCCAACGCCTCGCGCAGGGCCTGGCCCAGGGCCAGCCCGGTGTCCTCGATGGTGTGGTGCTCGTCGATGTGCAGGTCACCCTCGGCCTGGATGTCCAGCGCGAAGCCGCCGTGCTTGCCGATCTGCTCCAGCATGTGGTCGAAGAACGGCAGGCCGGTGGCGATGCGTGCATCGCCCGCGCGGTCCAGGTCGAGCTCAACGCGGATCTTCGTTTCTTTGGTGTTGCGCTGGACAACGGCGGTGCGCGGCGCGTCGGCCAGCGCATGGGCGATGCCCGGCCAGTCCCACTCCCCACCAAACTGCGCGGTGCGCAGCTGGAAACCACGGATGTTGAGGTTGTCGGCAAACTGCAGGTCGGTGATGCGGTCACCGACCATGCCCGAGCGTGCCCAGTCGATGCTGCGGTCCTGCAGGTAGGCGGTCATCAGGCCGATGCCTGGCTTGCGGGTCGGCGCATTGTCCTGCGGCCAGCTGGAATCGATCAGCACGTCACGGAAGGTGATGCCCTGGCTCTCGAAGATCTGCAGCATCAGGTCGTTGGGGCCATCGAAGCTGGCGCGCGGGTAGCTGTCGCTGCCGAGGCCGTCCTGGTTGGTGACGATCACGAACTGGTAGCCGGCATCACGCAGCTTCAGCAGCGCCGGGATCACCTGCGGCACGAAGCGCAGCTTTTCGTAGGCGTCGATCTGGAAGTCGGACGGCTCCTCGATGAGGGTGCCGTCGCGGTCAATGAACAGGATCGGGGTCATGCTGCGGCCCTCCGCGCCGACAGGGCCGCAAGCACGCGGCCATTCTCTTCGGGGCTGCCGATGCTGATGCGCAGCGCATCACCCAGCTGCGGCGCAGCGCGCTGGTCGCGCACCACCACGCCTGCAGCCAGCAGCGTATCGAACGCGGACTGGGGATCGGCGAAGCGGACCAGCAGGTAGTTGCCGGCCGAGGCATACACCCGGCACACGCCGGGCAGGCCGACCAGGGCTGCACGCAGGCGCTCGCGCTCGGCGATCACCGTGGTCACGCGCTCGGCGGTGCGCGCCAGCGCGGCCGGCTGCAGTGCCTGCACGGCCAGTTCCGCGCACGGCGTCGGCACCGGGTACGGCGCCTGGCAGCGACGCAGCAGGGCAATCAGCTCCGGGGCAGCGATCAGCGTGCCAACGCGGGCGGCCGCGAGCGCGTGCGCCTTCGACAGCGTGCGCAGCACCGCCAGATTGGCGTGCGCGGCCAGCAACGTGGTCGCCGACGGCCGTTGTGCATACTCGACATAGGCCTCGTCCACCACGACCAGCGCCTGCCCGCGCAGCGCAACCGCCACGCGCTCGACCTCATCCAGGGCGATGTCACTGCCGGCCGGGTTCGACGGCGCACACAGGAACACCAGCTTGGCACCCTGCGCCTTGGCCGCGTCGATCACCGCATCCAGATCGGTGCGCAGTCCATCCTCGCTGTCCACCAGCGGCACTTCAATCAAGGCGGCACCCTGCAGGCGTGCGCAGACGGCGTACATGCCAAACACCGGCGGCGTGACCAGCACGCCATCGCGACCCGGCACGCACAGCGCGCGCACCAGCAGATCAATGGCTTCGTCGCTGCCGCGACCGATCAGCAGCTGCTGTGGCGTCACGCCGTACAGCGCCGCCAGTCCCTCGCGCAGCGCGAGCGGCTGCGGCTCCGGATAGCGCCGGCTGCTGCCTGCGGGATCGGCCGCATTGGCCCAGGCCGACTCATTGGCATTCAACCAGACCTCGCCCTGCACCGCCGCGCTGCGTGCCGAGCTGTAGCCGGCGAAGGCCTGCAGGTCCGGGCGCACCAGTGCCAGCACCTCATCGATCGCCGCGCTCATGCCGCCACCTCCATGCGCAACGCAACGGCACGCTCGTGCGCATCCAGGCCTTCGGCACGGGCGATGATGCGCGCGCAGCCGCCGATCGCGGCCAGGCCGGCGGCGCTGGCGCTCTGCACGCTGATCAGGTTCTGGAAGCTGGCAACGCTCACGCCGCTGTAGGCACGCGCGGCACCGGCGGTGGGCAATACGTGGTTGGTGCCGCTGCAGTAGTCACCCAGTGCTTCGGGGGTGTAATCGCCCAGGAACACCGAGCCGGCCGCCTGCACCTTGTCCAGCCATGCGCGCGGATCACGCAGGGCCAGGATCAGGTGTTCTGGTGCATAGCGGTTGCTGATCGCGAACGCCTCGTCCAACGAATCAACCTGCACCAGCCGCGATGCCGACAGTGCCTGCCGCGCGATCTGCTGGCGCGGCAGCAGGGCCACCTGGCGCTCAACCTCGGCTTCGACCGCCGCCAGCATCACGGCGTCGTCGGTCAGCAGCAGCACCTGCGAATCCGGACCGTGCTCGGCCTGCGACAGCAGGTCGGCGGCGACGAACGCCGGATTGGCGCCAGCATCGGCAATCACCAGCACCTCCGAAGGACCGGCAGGCATGTCGATGGCGGCGGCGCCGTCCTGTGCGACCTGCTGCTTGGCTTCGGTAACGAAGCTGTTGCCCGGCCCGAACAGCTTGTCGCAGGCCGGAATGCTGGCCGTGCCATAGGCCATCGCCGCGATCGCCTGCGCGCCGCCCAGCTTGAACACGCGCTGCACGCCGGTCAGGCGGGCGGCTACCAGCACTGCCGGATCGGCACTGCCGTCGGCGCGCGGCGGGGTGCACAGCACCACCTGCGGGCAACCGGCCAGCTGCGCCGGCACGCCCAGCATCAACGCGGTGGACGGCAACGGCGCGCTGCCAGCCGGTACGTACAGGCCCACCCGGCCGATCGGCCGCAGCATGCGTTCGCAGACCACGCCCGGCGCGGTTTCAACTGCATAGCCTTTGCCCATGCCAGCGGCGTGGAAGCGCGCAATGCGTTCGGCGGCGTCCACCATCGCCTGTCGCAGTTCGGCGGGCACGGCGGCTTCGGCAGCGGCGAATTCGGCTTCGGAAACTTCAAACGAGGCCAGCTCGACGCCATCGAAACGCGCCGTAATTGCACGCAGCGCGTCGTCGCCCTGTGCACGCACCTGCGCGATCAGGGCCGCTACGGCATCGCGGGTCTGCTGCGCCACGGCCTGCACCGGGCGGGTCAATGCCGCGCTGCGCGCGGCCTCATCAAGTCGGGACCAGATCAGACGGTTCATGCCAGCGACCGCTCCACGCTCAATACCATCAGGCCCTGCGCGCCCGCACGCTCGAGTTCTTCCATGCGCTGCCAGCTCAGCGGGCCGGGGCACATGGTCTGCAGGCGCAGCGCGCCACCATCGGCCGGCAGCCGCACCAGCGGCTCGGCATCGGCCAGCAGCTGCGCCAGCGCGTCGACGCGATCTTCGCTGGCACGGAACATCAGCAGCTTGCGGTCCTGGCGCTGCACCACGCCGTCGAGGCGGCGCAGCAGCATCGCGCGCAGCGATGCACGTGCGTCATCCGGCACGCGCACCGCACCAGCCAGCACCGCCTCGCTGTCGAGCAGGTTGTGTACCGGGGTCAACTGGTTGGCACGCAGCGTGGCGCCGCTGGAGACCAGATCGCAGATCAGGTCGGCGGTACCCAGGCGCGGGGCGATTTCCACCGACCCGGACAGCTCGACCACCTGCGCGTCCACGCCCTGCTCCGCCAGCCACTGCTTGAGGATGGCCGGGTAGCTGGTGGCGATGCGGGTGCCGGCCAGCTGCGCCGGACCCTGCCACTGCCATTCCTCGGGCACCGCCAGCATCAGCCGGCACTGGCCGAAGCCCAGCCCGCGCAGCGCCTGGTAGGCGTCCGGCAGGCCGATCTGGCGGCGTGCTGCGGCCTGCTCGTCCAGTTCATTGCGACCGACGATGCCGAGGTCGCAGACGCCATCGGCGATCAGGCCGGGGATGTCGTCGTCGCGCACCAGCAACAGGTCCACCGGCAGCGATTCGCCGTAGCAGAACAGCTTGTCGCGGCTCTCGCGCCAGCTCAGACCACAGGCGCTGAGCAGGTTGCGGGCGGGCTCGGCCAGCCGGCCGCTCTTCTGGATGGCGATACGCAGCCGGTCTCGTGCCGGCGCTGCCTGGGATGCACTCATGGGGGAGGTCTCGAAGTTCGGAACGGGGCGCGGATCAGCGCGAAGCAAGGCGGTCGATGGCGGCGGCATAGCCTCGATGGCCGTGCTCGAGCGTGCGTGCCACCCGTCCGGTGGTGGTCACGCTGACGCCGGTGCGCTCGTGGATCTCGCGGTACGGCACGCCCTGCTGCAGCAGCGGCACCACCTTCCAGCGGTCGGCCATGGCCTCCAGCTCGGCCGGGGTGCACAGGTCGCGCAGGAATGCCTCGACCTGCTCCGGCTCGCGCAGCGCGGCAAAGGCCCGGGCCAGGGCTTCCAGGTCGGCCTTCGGGTCTTTGGCGGCAATCTCGGGGCGGGCTTTCACGGGGTCGGGTCCATGCATCAATGTAATAGCGCGTTAGTACATTAACGCATTCTTGCGCAGTGCGTCAAATCGGAGCCTCATGGGGTCAGATCCGTTTTCCAGAGGAAAACGGATCTGACCCCTGGACCGGATGCCGGAAACGCAGAACGCCCACCAAAGGGCGGGCGTTCTGCTTTCAAATCAACAACCTGGCTCGACTCAGGGCAGGCAACGCACCTCCGCCTGCAGCGTCCCGCGCCGCAGGCACTCCCCGAACAGGCTGCCCTGCCGGCTCGGCAGGGACTGGATGTTCTGCAACGCCCCTGCACCCGCCGGGCACGTCCGCGAGGCCAGGGCCCGCAGGTCGCCCTCAAGCTGCGCGCGGTCGATCACGTGACAGCGATCAACCTGCAGCCGGTACTGCGCCGGGCCCAGCCGATCACTGCGCAGCACCGGGTCACTCTGGCAGCCCGCCAGCAGGAGCACGCACAGCGCCCCTGCGGCGGCCCGCATCACGCCATTGCCCTGGACTGCTCCAGCTCCACCAGCAGGGTGCTGGCCAGCTCGTCGCGCGACACTTCGAACTGCTGTTCACGCAGCAGGTCCTTCACCGCCACCACGCCGCGCGCGAGCTCGTCTTCACCGGCCAGCACCACGAAGCGGATGCCGGCCTTGGCCGCGTACTGGAACTGCTTGCCGATCTTCTTCGGCTCCATCTGCACTTCGGTATTGATGCCACCGGCGCGCAGGCGGCGCGCGATGTCCAGCGACTGCGGCATGCCCTGCTCGTCCATCAGCGCCACCAGCGCCTGCACGCTGCTGGCTTCGATGCCGTCGATCAGGCCCGCCTCGCGCAGCTGCCAGAACAGGCGCGACAGGCCGATGGAGATACCCACGCCCGGCAGCTTCGACTTGCTGTAGTGGCTGGCCAGGTCTTCGTAACGGCCGCCCGAACAGATCGAGCCGATCTGCGGGTGGTCGGTCAGCGTGGTCTCGTAGACGGTGCCGGTGTAATAGTCCAGGCCGCGCGCAATGGAGAAGTTCAGGCAGTATGCGGTTTCCGGCACGCCCAGCGCCTGCACCAGCTGCAGCACTTCGCGCAGTTCGGCGACGCCGGTACGCAGGATCTCCGAAGAACCGGCGTCGGCTTCCAGCGTGGCCAGCTGCGCCAGCGCATCGGCATGGCCCTGCGAACGCACAGCGACGAAGGCCAGGATCTTCTCGACCTGTTCTGCCGGGATGTTGAAGCCCTCGCCCACCAGCGTCTCGCGAACGTAATCGGCGCCACGCTTGTCCAGCTTGTCCACTTCGCGCAGCACCGCCAGCTGGCGCTCGCCTTCAGCCACGCCCAGGCTCTCGAAGAAGCCGCGCATCAGCTTGCGGTTGTTCAGCTGGATGCTGAAGTCACCGATGCGCAGTTCCGAGAACACCGCATGGATGACCGCCAGCACTTCAGCGTCGTACCGCACGCTCAGGCTGTCCTTGCCGATCACGTCGATGTCGCACTGGTAGAACTCGCGGAAACGACCGCGCTGGGCACGCTCGCCGCGGTACACGCGCTGCATCTGGTAACGGCGGAACGGGAAGGTCAGTTCGTGTTCGTGCTCGGCCACGTAGCGTGCCAGCGGCACGGTCAGGTCGAAGCGCAGCGCCATTTCCGGCAGCGAACGGTCGCCCGACTCGGCCGCGTTGGCCAGCGCGCCGGTGGACTGCACGAAATACACCTGGCGCTCGGTCTCACCACCGGACTTGGTCAGCAGCACGTCGGACAGCTCGAACACCGGCGTCTCCACCGGCAGGAACCCGAAGCGCTCGTAGTTGCGGCGGATGACGTCCAGCATGCGCTGGAACGCAATCTGCTCGCGCGGCAGCAGCTCAAGGGTGCCGGGCGGGGTACGGGGCTTGATCACGGGCGGAACTCCTGCTGGAACGGGACGTGGGAGGGGGCAACATTCTAGCGCCCCCGCCTCCGGCAGGGTCGAACGGCCGCTTGAAGTATCATAAGGCCCTCCCCGCCCGCGATACGCCCCCCGCAACATGTCACGGCCTTCCGGCGCTCCGCCCGCCACCAACGATCCCGCCTCGCCGTCCTGCACCACGCTGGACTGCCTGCACTGCTCGGTTCGGCACCTTGCGGTGTGCTCGGCGCTGTCGCCAGACGAAGTGCAGGCGCTGGAACAGGTCACCGTCTCGCAGCAGGTCAGCATGGGCAGCACGCTGGCCCGCACCGGCGAAGAGCGCGACCATGTCTATACATTGACCGCCGGCGCACTGCGCCTGGTGCGCACCCTGGCCGACGGCCGGCGCCAGATCAACGGTTTCGTGCTGCCCGGCGACTACCTGGGCCTGAGCGGCAGCGACCACCATCGCTACGACATCGAGGCCATCGCCGACAGCCGCGTGTGCCGTGTCGCGCTGCCACAGATGAAGGCCCTGCGCAGCCGCTTCCCGCACCTGGAGCGCAAGCTGCTGCAGCGCGCCTGCCAGGAACTGGATGCCGCACAGGATGCTGCGCTGGCGCTGGCACGCCTGCAGCCGGCCGAGAAGCTGGCCGATTTCCTGCTGCGCCTGGCCGCGCGCGAGGCCAAGCTGGGGGGCGACGGCCTGCGCGTGTCGCTGCCGATGGGCCGCGGCGATATCGCCGACCATCTGGGCCTGACCATGGAAACGGTCAGCCGCACCTTCACCAAGCTGCGCCAGCAGGGGCTGATCGCCCTGCCCCACCTGAACGTGGTGGAGATCCTCGACGAGGATGGGCTGCGCACGCTGGCCGGTGAAGGGTTGATCTGACCGTATCGCGGTTGGTTGGGTTGCCGGCCAGCGGCCGGCACTACCGGAAGGATGCAACACGGGTGGTGCCGGCCGCTGGCCGGCACCCGCCTCCATCTGCGATCAACGCAGCAACACCTCGCGCAACGCCGCGTAATCCGCCGCCAATGGTTCGGCGTGCGCCGGTCGCTGCAGCAACGCATCCAGCGCAGGCGGCACCGCCACCGTTTCGCCGATCAGCGGCTCGACCACAGCCTCGAACTTGGCTGGATGCGCCGTAGCCACCACCGCCCAGTCGCCCTTGGCACCGCGCGCGCGCAGATCCTGCAGCACCTTCACCGCCGTCGCCGTGTGCGGGCAGAACAGCTCGCCGCGGCTGGCATGCGCTGCGGCAATCGTCGCGCGGATGGTCACGTCATCCACCGCGAACGCGCGGAAAGCTGCACGCAGCTCTGCGTCGTCGCCGTGGTAGAGCCAGCGCAGTCGCTCGAAGTTGCTCGGCGCACCCACGTCCATTGCATTGGCCACCGTCGCCACACTGGCCTGCGGCTGGTAGTCGCCACCATTGAAGTACGCCGGCAGCACGGCATTGGCATTGGTGGCCAGCACGATCTGGCCGATCGGCACGCCCAGCGCGCGCGCCAGCACGGCCGCCATCGCGTTGCCCAGATTGCCGGTCGGCACCACCAGGTTGAGCCGGCGACGATGCGCGGCGTAGTGGGTCAACGCTGCATGCGCGTAGTAGCTCATCTGCGGCAGCAGTCGGCCCAGGCTGATGCTGTTGGCCGAGCTCAACGGCACCTGCGCCTGCAGTTCGCGGTCGGCCAGCGCCTGCTTGACCATCGCCTGGCAATCGTCGAATACGCCCGTCACGCGCAGGGCCTGGATGTTGTCGCCGAAACAACCGAGCTGATGCGCCTGGCGCGGAGACACGCGGCCCTCCGGATACAGCACCACCACGCGCACGCCCGGCTGGCGATGGAAGGCCGCCGCAACGGCGGCACCCGTATCGCCGGACGTGGCGACGACGATCGTCAGATCGCGATCCTTGCCGACCTGCAGCCGCGACAGCGTACCGGCCAGGAAGCGCGCGCCGATATCCTTGAATGCCGCCGTCGGCCCATGGAACAGCTCCAGCACATGGTCACCCTCGCCGAGTGCACGCAGCGGCACCGGGAAGTCGAACGCTTCGCGGCAGATCCCCGGAAGCGCAGTCTCAAGTGCGTCGCCCGCAAACAACGGTGCCAGCAGATCGGCGGCGGTATCGGCCAGGGTCGCCCCGGCCTGCAGCTTGCGCGCGGCCGACAGATGCGCGGGAACATACAGCCCGCCATCGGGCGCCAATCCAGCGGCGATCGCCGCGCTGAGGCCAACGGCGGGAGACTGCCCGCGTGTCGAAACAAATTGCATGGGATCGGTTTCCAGAGAAGGGGAAGGATTCAGCACAGCCGGGCTCCCGGCGCATCCAGCGGCGATACCCAGGCGTCACTGTCGAAGCCGGCCGCAGCGAACGCTGCCTGCACCGGCGCCACGGCGGCACGGGCCTGGTCGGCATCCTCGAACCAGGCGAACACACTGGGTCCGGCACCGGAGATGCCCGCGCCCATTGCATGGGCCGACAGCGCTGCATCACGGGCGGCCTCGAAGCCGGCAATCAATCCGGCCCGTCGCGGTTCGACCAGCACATCGCGCAGCCCCGCGCGTACCAGCGTCGCATCACTGCGATGGCAACCACTGAGCACCAGCGCGAGGTTCGCGCTCTGGGCCACGAACTCGCCCAGCGCATAGCTGCCCTGCAGGGCCTGGCGGGCACGGCGCGTTTCCAGCACCGCGTGCGGATGCACCAGCAGGCTGTGCCAGCTGGCAGGCACCGGGACCGGCAACAGGCGATCGGCCGTACACAGCGCCAGGCCACCCAGCAGCAGCGGGCCGACGTTGTCACCGTGACGGCCACCACTGGCCACCGCCTCACCATCCAGCGCGTAGGGGTACAGCGCCTCGCGCGGCAACGGGGCCTGCAGCAGCGCATTGGCGGCGACCAGCGCCGCGACACTCGACGCTGCCGAACCGCCCATGCCGGAACCGAACGGGATGCCCTTGTCGATCTCGACTGCGAAACCGAAATCCAGGCCCAGGCCTTCGCGCAGCGACATCAGCGCAGCCCCGGCGGTGTTGCCGGCGGCGTCCAGTGGCAGCGCGACGGCACTGCCACGGATCGCATCGATCCGCACCGCCGGCTCGTCGATGCGGCGCACGCTCACGGTATCGCCGATACCGGCAATGGCATGGCCGAGAATGTCGAAGCCCACTGCCACGTTGGCCACCGAGGCAGGCGCGAACGCACGTGCGATCACAGCCGCGCTCCTTCACCGGCGGCGACCCGCAGCAGGTCCGCGAACACACCCGCTGCCGTCACCTCCGGACCCGCACCCGGCCCCTGCACCACCAACGGGTTGTCGCAGTAGCGACGGGTGCGGAACTGCACCACGTTGTCGGTCAGCCGCAGGTTGGCGAAGGCATGATCGGCCGGCAGTTCCTGCAGGCCCACCGAGGCACCGTCAGCACCCAGCTGTGCCACATAGCGCAGCACCGCGCCACGCGCCCGCGCATCCTGCAGGCGTTGCAGCAGGCTGGCGTCGGACTCGCCCAGCCGCGCCATGAAGTCATCCACGCTGCCCTCGCGCAGCAGCGCCGGCACCAGGCTTTCCACTTCCACCTGCTCAAGACTGAGCGCGTGGCCGGCTTCGCGGGCCAGGATCACCAGCTTGCGCGCCACGTCCACGCCCGAAAGATCGTCACGCGGGTCCGGCTCGGTGTAGCCCATCGACCGCGCCTGCGCGACCAGCTGCGAGAACGGCTGGCTGCCATCGAAGCGGTTGAACAGCCAGGCCAGCGTGCCGGAGAAGATGCCTTCGATGGCCAGTACCTCGTCACCGGTATCGACCAGGTCACGCAGCGTGGTGATCACCGGCAGGCCCGCGCCCACCGTGGCCTCGTAGCGGAAACGCGCACCACTGGCCGCCGCCGCGGCGCGGATGCGCTGGTAGCGCGGCAGCGGCCCGGCGCCGGCCTGTTTGTTCGGTGTGACCACGTGGATGCCGGCTGCCAGCCAGCCCTCATAGCGCTCGGCCACCTCGGCACTGCCACTGCAGTCGATCACCACCGCATGCGGCAGGTGCGCGGCCAGCAGGTGTTCGGTGAAGCGATCCAGATCGCTGGGCTCACCCGCCTGCTGAAGGGCTTCGCGCCAGTCGGCATGCAGCCCATCCGCATCCAGCCGCATGCGCGAACGCGAGGCCAGTGCGCGCAGGCGCAGGTCGACATTGGCCTTGGCCAGCAACTGCGGGCGCGCGGCCAGCAGCTGGTCCAGCAGCGCGGCACCGACGTTGCCAGGCCCGATCACGCCCACCGCGAAGGTCTGCGGCGACAGCCAGAAGCCGGCATGCGCGGCGCGCAGGGCGCGGGTGGCATCGGCACTGTCCACCGCCACCGAAATGTTGCGCTCGGACGAGCCCTGCGCGATCGCCAGGATGTTCACCTGCGCGCGGCCCAGCGCCTCGAACAGGCGCGCCGCCACGCCAGGTTGGCCGGCCATGCCGTCGCCCACCGCCGCCAGAACGCTGACGCCCTCGCTGACCTGCACGCGCTGCACCTGGCCCACCGACAGCTCATGCGCAAACGCATGCAGCAGCGCCTCGCGGCCACGTGCAGCTTCGGCGGCGCGCACCACGCAGCAGATCGAATGTTCCGACGAACCCTGCGAGATCATCACCACCGACACCTGCGCCTGGCGCAGGGCAGCGAAAACGCGCTCTGCAGTGCCTGGCACGCCGATCAGGCCGGTGCCTTCCAGGTTCAACAGGGCCAGGCCCGGGCTCAGGGTCAGGCCCTTTACCGGCCCACGCGGCGAGCGCTCGGCACTGATGCGCGTACCCGGATGCGCCGGTTGGAACGTATTGCGGATGAAGATCGGCAGGCCCAGGCGGATCGCCGGCGACATCGTCTGCGGGTGCACCACTTTGGCGCCGAAGTAGGCCAGTTCGCAGGCCTCGTCGTAGCTGAGCGATTCGAGCTGCACGGCTTCGGGTACCAGGCGCGGGTCGGCTGACAGCACGCCGTCGACGTCGGTCCAGATGTGCAGTTCATCGGCATTGAACAGCGCGGCGAAGATCGCGCCGGAGTAGTCACTGCCGTTGCGGCCCAGGGTGGTGATGCGGTCATCACGGTCACGCGCGACGAAACCGGTGGCGACCAGGCGCGGCTGAGGATGTTGAAGGCGCCATTGCGCGAGGCGGTCGGCGCTGGCTTCCCAGTCGACATCGACGCCCAGCTCGCCATGCCCGACCACCAGCACATCGCGCGCATCGAGCACCGCACAGTCTTCGCCCAAGGCGCGCAGGTGGGTGCCAAGCAGCTGCGCGGAGAACACTTCGCCCAGGCCCTGCACGCGGTCCAGCACCTCGCGCGGCAGCTCGCCGATCACCGCCAGCGCCGCCAGCACTTCGGCCAGCTGATCGAAGCGGGCGTCGATCCATTCGACCGTCTCGCCGACCTGCTCGCCCAGCAGCGCCACGGCGGCGCCACGGTGGCGCGCGCGCAGGGCATGCCAGGCCTCGCGCCAACCCTGGTCACCCTTTGCCGCCAGCTGCGCCAGATCGATCAGCGCGTCGGTGACCCCCTTCATCGCCGAGACGACAGTGACCTGCAGCGACTCAGGACGGGCCAGCAGCAGGCCGGCAACATGGCGATAGCGTTCGGCATCGGCCACCGAGGTGCCGCCGAACTTGTGCACGACAGTGGACGGTGCAGCCAGATCGGCCGGGGCAACGGGATGGGCGGGGGCGTGGGAAGACATGCAGACCTCGGTAGGAGGCCCCGTCGCATGCAGGTGTCGAGTTTCCCCGCCACCTGGATGGTGCGGGGCCGTGGTTTTCGGGAGTTACACGAAGACGACGGGCCGCACCAGGGCAGTGGTGACGGTGGTGGTGGTAATGGTGGTGGTGGCGACCGGCGCAGTCGGACGGCCCGCAATGGCGGGGGCGATCAGGCTGGCGTGGGCGGCATCAAGGACCATGACGCACAGAAAACACTGTGCGCCGGTCCGCTGTCAAGTGCTGCGATGCAAAAAATCATTGCGGCGATCATCGGCCAACGTGCCGGCATTTGGTTGCATCTGAGACCAAGCCGGTATCAGCACGCTTGACGCCCACATTCAGCCTGCATGTTCGGCGATCGCCCGTGGCGAGCGATGGGCATGCGCGCACAGCATCACGCCGGCCACCAGGAACACGATCGCCAGCGCCTCCAGCAGCGAGGGCCAGCGCTGCTGCCAGGCGAAGGCATACGCCAGCGCGAACAGCGTCTCGAACACGATCATCTGCCCGGTCAGGGTCAATGGCAGCAGGCGGCTGGCACGGTTCCAGAACGCGTTGCCGAGGATCGAGGCCACCACTGCCACGCCGGCGCTGATCGCCCAGAAGCCACTCCACTGCGCCGCGGTGTGGGTACCGCTGTGGCCGATGAAGGCCATCGGCACCAGCAGCAGGGCCAGGCCGCCAGTGGTGACGCCGGTCAGCAACGACCAGTCGTGGCTGGACAGGTCCGGCCGGCGCGCCAGCCAACGACTGTTGCCGATCGAGTACAGCGCCCACGAGAACAGCGCGCCGAACGCACAGAGCAGGCCAATCAGGCGCTGCCGCCACGGTGTTGCGAGGTGTTCGGACATCAATGCTTCCCAGCCCACCAGCGCCACGCCGAGCACGCACAGGCCCAGCGCCGGCAGCAGCTGCTTCAACGGCACCGCGCCCTGCTCGCGCACGCCAACCACAGTGACCACCACCGGAATCAGGCCGACAATCAATGACGCCGCCGCGCCACCGGCCCACTGCACCGCCGTGGCCAGCAGCAGGAAGTACACCAGGTTGCCGGCCAGGCTCAGCCACAGCAGCCCGAACCATTCGGCGCGGCCCAGCCGCGGTGCCAGCCGCTTCCAGCGCGGCAGCAGCAGAGCGATGGCAATCAGGCCATAGACCAGGTAGCGACCGGCGGACAGTTGCAGGGCATTGAACGACTGCAGCACGGCGGGCGCGAGAAAGACCACGCCCCACAGCGCGCCAGCGGCAACGCCATTGGCGATGCCCAGGGCCATCGGGTTGTTGCGCATTCGGGTTCTTCGGGGGAAGAGAACGGGCCGCGCAGTGTAAGCGCTGGCCAGCGGGCGCTCTTGACCGAGGCTATTGCCTTGTCATCTCTGTAGAGCCGAGCCAATGCTCGGCTGCGATTGGCCGCTGTGCAGATAAGGGCAGCCGAGCGTGGGCTCGGCTCTACAGGTCAGATGGCGCCCCTGCGCCAGGCGGCCGGCGTCTGCCCGCACTCACGACGCAGCGCACGGGTCAGTGCACTCTGCTCGGAATAGCCTGCCGCCAGCGCGATATCGCTGATCGGCGCCGCACTGGTACGCAGCTGGTGCTTGGCCCAACGCAACCGGCTTGCACTGAGCCAGGCCTGCGGGCTCAGCCCGAACTCCGGCTGGAACAGCGCATGCAACCGGCTTTCGCTGACGCCGACGAAGGCGGACATGCGTGCTACCGGCCACGCCTGGCCCGGATCAACCTGCACCGCCGCGCACAGGCCCTGCAGGCGCGCACCACTGCCCGCCGGTGCGAACACCTGGAGCAGCTGCGGCAACAGGGCCGGCAGTGCCTGGCCCTCACACACCTGCGCCAGGCGCTGTCGCAGCGCCAGTGGCAGATGCAGCCAGCGCTGGCGGCACAGGTGTTCCTGGGTACCGTCATCGAGCACACCCGGGGGGCAGTCGACGATCACGAAAGCATTCGGGCCATCGGCCATCTGGTCGTGTGCTTCGCCAGCCGCGACGAAGGCCCCCTGCAGCAGGTCCAGGCGACCACCGCGGCCTTGCATCTCGAACTGCAGTTCGCCCTGCAGCGGCAGCACCCACTGCGCGTAGTCATGACGGTCCAGGCCGGTGGCCTGGCCGTAGTGCCGCAGGTGGAAGATCGCGCCCATATGACGAGTGTGCGCGTGCTGGCATTTCCCTGCAACGCGGCCCCGGCACCGGCCATGCTATGTTCCAGCCAGTTACAGACGCAGGGATGGCAGGATGAACAGCATGATCCGATTGCTTCCGCTGGCACTGGCCAGCGCCTTACCCCTGGCCGCCCTGGCCCAGGCGCCATCCGCGCCATCGGCCGCCGAGCGCATCGCACCTGCACCGCACTGCCTGGACGCACGTGACGTACGCCAGGTCGAGCAGGAGACACCGACCGCCATCGCGGTCCGTGATGGCAGGGGCCAGGCCTTCCGCATCGACTTCAGCGCAGCCTGCCCGGGTGTCAACGAAGCCAGCGCACTGCGGCTGGAGGCGCCTTCGGGCTGGGCCTGCGGCCGCCCCAGTGAACAGGTGATGGTGGATGGCCGCCGCTGCGGCGTCGGCAGTGTCACCCCCATCGACAACCGGGAGTTCGCCAGCACCGCTCGCCAGAGCAGCCGCCTGTACGCGGCCACCCTGCCGCCGGTGAACGTGACCGCCACAGGCAAGCCCAGCCGTGGCGGCAGCAGCCCGCGCCATACCTTCCAGGCCTCGCCAGCGTTCTGCTTCGCCACCCGCCATGTGCGCAGCTGGAACGAGGATCCGCAAGGCGTGGTGGTGGAGACCAATCCGCGCCGCAATGGCGGCAATCGCTACTACCGCGTCGAACTGGCCGGCAGCTGCTCGATCCTGGCCGGGGCGACCTCGGTGGAATTCCAGTCCGGTTTCCAGAACGGCCTGATCTGTGGCAATCCGGGCGATCGCATCGTGGAGACGCCGTCCGGAATCCCCGGCGACATGCGCGCCAGCACGCCGCGCTTCGCCCGCCCGGGCTGCAGCGTGCTGGCGGTCTATCCGAAGGACGCGCCGGACCAGGCCTCGCGCTAGCCGTCCACGCCGAGGAAGGCGAACGGTGCACTGGGTACGAAGTGACCCAATGCATCGCCGGCGAACGTGTTGCGCTGGTCCTTGCCAAGGTCGAGCTTGAGCACTTGGCCGCCGAAATCGACCTTGTTCAGATCGATCCAGAAGGTGTTGGGGGTCAGCGCCGATTCGAAGAAGTACAACCGCCGCTTGTGGTCGGCCACCGTGCGCCAGCGCGTCGATGAGATGTTCGGCTCGCCCGGCGTGGTGATGCCATACGGCACCGACGCATTGCGGATCACGCTGAACACGCTGGCCAGCGCTTCCACCGGGTCCTCGGCCTTGGGAATGGCATTGATGTAGAACGACGCACGCGCGAAGCGGTCGGACGAGCGGTTGGTACCTGGCAGCATCACCGTGCCACCGATCTGCTGCCAGTAGCTGTTGAGTGCAAGCTGCTGCTCGAAGATCGGCGAGTTGGTCATCACCTGGTAGCGCCGGTCATGGTGGATCACCTGGCGCCCCCCGATGTACTCGACGATGGCACTGTCGCCGCTCGCGTCGGACAGCGACAGATGCAGCGTTGCCTGGCGGTCCTCGCCCGGCACCTTGTCGGTGACGATCGAGTACGGCTCACGCTTCAGCGCCGCCACTGCCTCATCCACGGTCGCGAAATTGTCCAGCACATACTGCGCCCACAGCGAAATCGCCAGTCCCGGCTTGTTGCCGCGCTGCTGCGGATACTCCGATTCGACCAGCCACAGCAGGTTGGCCACCAGGCCCTTCTCGTTCATGCCATCGGTGGTCGACACGTCGTAGCCGGTGGCCACCACCGAACCATAGCGCGCTGTCCAGGCCAGCGACTTCGGTCCGGCCTGGCCGGTGCGCGCGATGCCGCGCGGTAGCACGTAGAGATTGGTGGCCACGTCGACCTTCCAGTCCATCGAGCGTGCGGTGATCACATCACCGTTGTCACCCAGGTACACCGCGCGCGTGCAGGCCAGCGCCGGTGCCACCGCAGCGGCCAGTGCGACCGCCAGCATTGCCCTGCCCGTCCACTTCATCCGTACCATGTCGTTGTGCTCCTTTCCCCGTGAACCCCGGATCTGACCGCACGCAGGGTGACACAGGGGTGAAGCCTCAGCGTACGACCCGATCGTGCAGCCAGAAACCTGCAAGCATCGCAGGCACGAACCACAGCGCTTCACGCGATGCGACTGCCAGCCCGGCGATGGCCGGTCCCGGGCAATAGCCAGCCCATCCCCAGCCGATACCGAACAGTGCGGCGCCCAGCAGCAGGCGCGCATCGACATCACGCGCACTGGGCAGCTGGAAGCGCACCGCGAACCACGGCTGCGCGCGGCGCAGCACCCAGCGCTGGCCGACCGCACTGACCAGCAGCGCCGAGCCCAGCACCCACACCAGGGTGGGATCGAAATCACCCGCAATGTCGAGGAAGCCGAGCACACGGCGCGCGTCGGTCATCCCCGAAAGCGCCAGCCCCGCACCGAACAGCGCACCCGCCGCTGCCGCGGCCCCTGTCGCGCGGCTCATGCCAGGCCTCCGCCGTGGCGGATGAGGAACGTCGTCAGCATCGCGCAGGCCATGAACACCAGCACCGCCAGCAGCGAGCGCTTCGAGCCGCGAGCCATGCCACAGACGCCGTGACCACTGGTACAGCCACTGCCCAAGCGGGTGCCGAAGCCCACCAGCAGGCCGGCGCCGATCAACTGCCAGGCAGGCGAGGCATCGCGCAACTGTACCCGCGGCAACGCTTCGGGCAGCGACTGCCACCACAGCACCAGCCCGGCCGCCGCGAGCAGGCCAGACAGGAAGGCCCAGCGCCATCCGCGCTCGCCTTCCGCTGCGCGCAGGCTGCCTGCGGCGATCCCGCTGATACCGGCCACACGCCCGAGGGTGGCGAGCAACAGCACTGCGGCGGCGCCGATCAACCCACCGCCGGCCACCGCAGTCCACGGCAGGTTCATGCCCTGCCCTCATTCACGCCCTTCATGGGATTGTCCTTTTATTTAGATTTATCTAAATTAGACACGTCTAAACAAAAAGGTCAACCATGCCCAGCACCCCGCTCGACAGTGCCGCGATGGCCAAGCACGCCGCGCAGGCCGCTGCCCTGCTCAAGCGCCTGGCCCATCCTGCCCGCTTGCGCGTGCTGTGCCGCCTGGTCGAAGGCGAAGCGCCGGTACCGGAGCTGCAGGCGCTGACCGGATTGAGTGCGTCCGCGCTGTCGCAGCACCTGGCTGTGCTGCGCGATATGGACATCGTGGCGACCCGGCGCGAAGCACAGGCCATCCACTACCGCATGCAGGAAGGGCCCGCATTGGGCGTGCTGCAGGCGCTGCATGCCGCCTATTGCGGCGGCGGCGCCTCGGGCTGACGCTCAGCCGGCGTGCAGTGCTGGCTGCACAACGTTGTCGAGCAGGTCCACCGGCGTCGGCGCGGAGCGATCACCCTGCAGCGTACGGGTAAAGCCCGACCAGTCACAGGATGACAGCTGGCGCAACAGCGCCTCCTCCACCGGCAGCGCGCGCATCGACCAGTACGGAAACTGGCGCTGGCCCAAGCGGCCGCGCGCCAGTTCAATGATGTCGATATGGCTGCCGGCCTGCAGGATGCGTTCGTAGACCGAACCGATGCCATCCGGCGGCCCTTCGATGTACTGCAGGAAACGCCCGCCGTCGTGCAGCAGCACGCCGGTCACGCCGGCCATCTTGTTGAAGCGGGCCGCATCGTCGACCAGCGCCTGCAGCCGTCGAGCGGAGAGATCCGGCAGCGCCCGGCTGACATAGGCGATCGCACGCAGTGGCATGGTGCTTCCTTGGCAATATCTGCCGCCACGGTAGCAGTTGCGGACGAGCCCGTCTCAGATCCACGCGTCGCTTGCTGAAGGATTCAGCTGGCCGCCGTTGCCGGGCTTTCAGAGCGCCGTGGCAGCGTCGCCTCGAACACCACCTGCCCCGCCTCGTTGCGCGCGCCGATGTGGCCGCCGTGCGCGCGGACGAACTGATCAACGATGTACAGGCCCAGCCCCAGGCCATTGCTGGGGTGGAAACTGGCCTTGAACGGCTCGAACAATCGCGGCAGCAGCGCGTCGTCGATCCGCCCGGCGTTGCTTACCCGCAGCAGCACGCTGCGCGGATCGCGGCCGTCCACCTCCACCCTCGCCTCGCTGCCATGGGTAAGCGCGTTGCCGACCAGGTTCGCGGCGACCTGGCCAAGCCGATCCAGATCACCCTGCAGGCGGGTATCGCCCTGCATGTCGAGATGCACCCGTGCGTGGCCGTGGGCGCTGCCCGCTTCGGCCACCACGGCACGCGTCACTTCCGCAAGATCGCAGGCACTTGCCTGCAGGCGCAGGCCGCCGCTGCGGATCCGCGAAAAGTCCAGCAGCTGCTCGACCATCCGCGCCATGCGCAGGGTGCTGGCTTCCAGGTGCTTCAGGGTCTGCTGCGCACCGGCATTGTCCTCTGGAAGCTCCAGCGCCAGCTTGTCGGCACACAGCAGGATCGCCGACAGCGGCGTGCGCAGGTCATGGGTGAGCACGGCCGCCATCGTCTCGTTCAGCTTGAGCGAACGTTCCAGCGCCTCGTTGCGCGCCTTCAGCAGCTGGCGCTGCTGGTAGAGCTCGATGAAGACGTTGACCTTGCTCAGGATCACCTGCGGTGCGACCGGCTTGTGCAGGAAATCGACCGCACCGGTTTCGTAGCCCTTGAAGGCACGCACCGGGTCATCCGGCGAGGCGGTCAGGAAGATGATCGGCACATCGCGGCTGCGGTGCGAACCGCGCATCAGCTCGGCCAGGGTGAAACCATCGATCTCCGGCATGTGCACATCCAGCAATGCCAGCGCCACCTCGTGCTCCAGCAGCAGCTCCAGCGCCTGCGCACCCGAGCCCGCAAGCAGCAGGTTCACGCCCTCGCGCTGCAGCAGCGCCTGCATGGCTACCAGGTTCTGCGGCACGTCATCGACGATCAGCAGGTTGACCGGGGTCTGCGACTGCGCAGGGTCCGGTGGCAACAGGTTCATGCAAACAACTCCTTCAGGCGACGGCACATCAGTTCAAGGGGCAGCACGGCATCGGCGCCAGCGTGCTGCAGGGCGGAGGCCGGCATCATCGATGCCTCGGCCTCCTCGGGACATTGCAGCCAGGCGCGGCCACCAGCGGCGCGCACGGCGGCCACGCCTTCGCTGCCATCACTGCTGGCACCGGTCAGCAGCAGGGCCAGCACCTGCGCGCCGAACACCGCCGCCGCCGACTCGAACAGCGGATCGATGGCCGGGCGAGAAAACAGCACCGGTGCGTCCACCGACAGCGCCAGCGAACCGGCGTCTTCCACCAGCAGGTGATAGTCCGGTGGCGCAAAGGTCACCGTGGCAGGCTGCAGCGGCTGCTTGTCTTCGGCCTCGCGCACCGGCAGCGCGCAGTACGGCGCCAGCACTTCGGCGATGCGGCTGCTGCGATCGCGTGGCAGGTGCAGCACTGCCAGCACCGGCGCCGGCAGTGCCGCAGGCAGCGCGCCAAGCACCGTCTGCAGCGCTGCGACCCCACCCGCAGAGGCCCCGATCACCAGCACGGCCGGTCGTATCGGCAGGCTCATCAGGCGACTTTCCGGTACAGGCGATGCTCGCGCGAGCAGACCTCGAACGCACCGTGGTAGCGCCCGAACTGCAGCGACTCCTTGCTGCCCAGGCCAAGGAAGCCGCGATGCACCAGCGCATCACGGAACAGGCCCACCGCGCGATCCTGCAGGTCGCGGTTGAAATAGATCAGCACGTTGCGGCACGACACCAGGTGCACTTCGGAGAATACGGTGTCGGTGGCCAGGCTGTGGTCGGCGAACACCACGTTGCGGCGCAGCTGGCGGTTGAACACCGCGCCATCGTAGGCCGTGGCGTAGTAGTCGGAGAGCGAAGCGGTGCCGCCGGCCGCCAGGTAGTTGCGGCTGAACTGGGCCATGCGGTCGATGCCATAGGCACCGGCTTCGGCGGTGGCCAGCGCTGCCGGATTGATGTCGGTGGCATAGACGATACTGCGCTCGAGCAGGCCCTCCTCGTGCAGCAGGATCGCCAGCGACCACACTTCCTCGCCCGTACTGCAGCCAGCCACCCACAGCTTCACCGAGGGATAGGTGCGCAGCACCGGCACCACCTGCTCGCGCAGCTCACGGAAATAGGCCGGGTCACGGAACATCTCCGACACCTGCACTGTGAAGAACTGCATCGCCTGCGCGAACAGGTCCGGCTCGTGCAGCAGGCGGTGCTGCAGGTCGGCCAGCCGCTCGCACTCGTAGCGCTGCATGGCCTGGCGGATGCGCCGCCGCAGCGACGATACCGCGTAGCTGCGGAAGTCGTAGTGGTAGCGCTGGTACAGCGCTTCCAGCAGCACCTTCAGTTCCAGGTCGAACAGCGCCTGCTCGTTCATTGCCGCGAGCACCAGACACGGCACAGCGAGACCAGCTTGTCGACATCGATGGGCTTGGCGATGTAATCGTTGGCACCGGCCTGCAGGCATCGCTCACGGTCGTCCGGCATGGCCTTGGCAGTCAGCGCGATGATCGGCAGGTCCTGCAGGTGGCGCTGCGCGCGGATCTCGCGCATCGCGGCCAGCCCATCCTTCTCCGGCATCATGATGTCCATCAGCACCAGATCGACCTCGCGCTCGGCCAGGCGATCCACCGCTTCCTGGCCATTGCGCGCGATCTCCAGCGTGACGCCGAGCGGTTCGAGCACGCTGGACAGCGCGAAGATGTTGCGGACATCGTCTTCGGCCAGCAGCACGGTACGGCCATCGAGCACGGTGTCGCGACGGCGCGCTTCGCGCAGCAGGCGCTGCTGGTCGGTCGGCAGGCTGGCCTCGACGCTGTGCAGGAACAGGGTCACTTCATCCAGCAGGCGTTCCGGCGAACGCGCACCCTTGATGATGATGCTCTTGGAATAGCGGCGCAGGCGCTGCTCTTCCTCGCGGCTGAGCGCGCGGCCGGTATAGACGATCACCGGCGGGAAACCGACCTCATCGTTGCCGGCCATGTGTTCAAGCAGGTCGTAGCCGCTGCCGTCGGGCAGCGACAGGTCCATCACCATGCAGTCGAACGTGACCGTGCTGAGCTGTTCCAGTGCACCGGCCAGGGTGCCCACCGCGACGATCTGCAGCTGGTCGCGGCCCAGCAGCAGTTCCAGGTTGCTGCGCAGCTCGCTGTCGTCCTCGACGATCAGCAGGCGCCGCACGTCGCGCTGGCTGGTCTGTTCCAGCTGCTCGATGGCCGTCACCAGCCGCTCGCGCGTGGTCGGCTTGATCGCGAAGCCGATCGCGCCCAGCTCGCGCGCCACCTGGCTGCGGTCCGTTGCCGAGACCACATGCACCGGGATGTGCCGGGTTTCGGGGTTGCGCTTCAGGCGCTCCAGCACGCTCAGGCCCGACACGTCCGGCAGGCCGATATCAAGCAGGATGCCGTTCGGACGCAGCTCACTGGCAAGTGTCAGCGCTTCTTCCGCCGTACCCGCCACCACGCAGTCGAAGTCCAGTTCATGGGCCAGGGCCACCAGTGCCTCGGCGAACGTGGCATCGTCCTCGACCGCCAGGATCAGGCGCCCGGCGCGCTGGCGGCGGCCGCGGTCGTCGGCCACGCCGGCCGACGCAGTGGCCGGCGCCGACGCAGTGGCAGCGCGCACCGGCGCGGGCGGCAGCACGGCCGGTGTCCGTGCCGGCGCCGGCACTGCCACGGGGGCCTCGGCAGCCTCGGCTGCGCTCGCCGCGGGGGCGCCCTGCAATGGCAGCTCCAGGATGAAGCAGCTGCCGCGCCCGGGCTCGCTGTCGACCTGGATCTGGCCGCCCATGCGCTCGGCCAGATCGCGCGAGATCGACAGGCCCAGGCCGGTACCGCCGTAGCGACGGCGGGTGCTGCCGTCGGCCTGGCGGAAGGCTTCAAAGATGACGTCCAGCTGCTCGCGGGCGATGCCGATGCCGGTGTCGCAGACCTCGAACCGGATGCGGCCATTGCCGGCCGCACGCACGTGCAGGCTGACCTTTCCGTGCTCGGTGAACTTCACCGCGTTGGCCAGCAGGTTCTTCAGGATCTGCTGCAGCCGCTGGCTGTCGACCACCAGCTGGCTCGGTGCCAGCGCATCGGCTTCGATCTGCAGGGCCAGGCCCTTCTGCCGCGCCATCGGCTCGAAGGTCTCGCGCAGGCGCTGCAGCGCGCTGTCGACCACCACCACTTCATCGGACAGTTCGACATGGCCGGCCTCGATGCGCGACAGGTCGAGGATGTCGTTGATCAGTGCCAACAGATCGTTGTTGGACGAGAGGATCGCACGGGCGTACTTCACCTGTTCTTCGGTGAGCGTGCCGTCCTTGTTGTCGGCCAGCAGCTTGGCCAGGATCAGCGAGCTGTTCAGCGGCGTGCGCAGTTCGTGCGACATGTTGGCCAGGAACTCGGACTTGTAGCGCGACGTCGCGGCCAGTTCGTTGCTGTTGCGCACCAGCTGGCTCTGCGCGACCAGCAGCGCCTGCTTCTGCGCCTCCAGCTCGTGGGTGCGCTCTTCCAGCTGCACGTTGCTCTGTTCCAGCTCGGCCTGCTGTTCTTCCAGGTGGCTCTGCGACTGCAGCAGGCTGCGGCTCTGCTCTTCCAGTTCCTCGTTGGCCACGCGCAGCTCTTCCTGCTGGGCCTGCAGCTCCTCGCCCTGGCGCTGCGACTCTTCCAGCAGCACCACCAGTTGCGCACGCAACAGCGATGCGCGCAGCGCCAAGCCGATGGTCTCGGCACAGCGCTCCAGCAGCTCGCGATCCAGATCACGCTGTTCACCGACCCGGGCGCGGCCCAGTTCGATGATGCCGACCACGGCACCGTCGCTGCTGAGCGGCGCCAGGATGCGCTCGCGCACCGGCAGCCGGCCCAGGCTGGTCTGCAGTTCAAGCACGGCGGCATCGTCGCCATGCAGGTGGCGGATCCGTTCATCACGAGCGACCTGCCCGGCCAGCCCTTCGTGCAGGGCCAGCGAGGCCGGCGCTCCCGAAGGCAGCGCCATGCCACCGGTCAGCTGCAGCCGTCCGCCTTCCAGCCGATAGACCGCACCGACCTCCGCGTCCAGCTGCCCGGCCAGGCTCGTCGCAGCCGCCTCGGCGATCTGCTCCGGCCCCAGGTCGCCGCGCAGGCTCGACGCCACCGTGTTCTCGGCCTCCTGCAGCCAGAGCGCGCGCATGGCCTGGCGGCGGGCCTGGATGGCGCGCGAGACGATCAGCGCGATCATCAGGAAGGCGCAGCCACCGATGGTGCGGTTGACGAACGAGAACGACGAGTTGTTGCTGGCGGGCGCCACGTTGAAGCCGATCACCAGCAGGACACAGGCGATCATCGCGACCACGAACGGCGCGCGCGCACTGCGCTGGAACACCGTGACGCCCACGGCCAGGAAATAGGCCAGCCAGACCGCGTATCCCAGCGGCACCACCAGTTCCAGCGCGATGGTCGCCGCCAGCAATACGGCAGAGGTCATCCAGATCCAGCGGTCACGCGTAGTCGCACCAGGACGCATGCAGGTCGGTTCCAGAAGGCAAAGGGTGGAAGATGGTACTCCGTGTCGCATTCAGCCGCACAGGACAAATGGCACGTGTCAGGTGTGCACGCATCCTTCACACTTGAATGCCTAGCTTCACGTCCCTCACAGGGGTAACACTTATCTACACGTGGACGCAGCTGCCTCTACGATGTCCGTGCTGACGGACCCTTCCCGACAACTGCGATTGCTGATCGACAGCGTGCGCGACCATGCGCTGTACCTGCTTGATCCTGAAGGCATCGTCTGCAGCTGGAACCCGGGCGCCGAGCGCATCAAGGGCTATTCAGCCGATGAAGTGGTGGGTACGCACTTCGGTCGTTTCTACCTGGCCACCGAGCGCGAGGCCGGCGAACCGCAGCGCCTGCTCCGCCTCGCGGCGCAGCAGGGCCATGTTGCCAGCGAGGGCTGGCGGGTACGCCGCGATGGCTCCTCGTTCCGCGCCAGCGTGGTCATCGAGCCGGTCGTCGAAGCGGGCGAACTGCTTGGCTTCGTCAAGATCACCCGCGACATCACCGAGCAATGGCAGGCACAGCGACTGCTGCGCGATGCCCAGCGTGCGCTGCGCAACACCCAGCAGTTCGAGACGGTCGGCCGGCTCAGCCGCGGCCTGTCGCACGAGTTCAACAACCTGCTGACCACCATCGGCAACGCACTGGACCTGCTGTCGCTACGCGTCCGCGGTGACGATGCACGCGCCGCCGAGCTGCTGGACGCTGCGCAGGCGGCCACCGACCGCGGCGCCCTGCTGACCCGCCAGCTGCTGGCCTTCAGCACGGGCCAGACCTTGATCCGCGAACCGCTGGACATCAACACGCTGGTACAGCAATGGCTGCCGGGCCTGCAGCGCGCCTGCCCGCCCACGGTGACGCTGGACGCCTGCCTCACGCCGGGCCTGCCGCAGGTGTGCACCGACGCGATGCAGCTGCAGGCTGCCCTGGCCAACCTGGTGGCAAATGCCGTGGAGGCCACCATCGATGGCGGGCGCATCCTGATCGGCACCGCGCTGGAACATCGGCTCGACCCGGATGCGGACACTACGCTGCAACGCGGCTATGTCACCCTCAGCGTCTGTGACGAAGGCCATGGCATGGCGGCCGACATCGCCGAGCGCGCCAGCGAGCCCTTCTTCACCACCAAGGACATCGGCAAGGGCAGCGGCCTGGGCCTGAGCCAGGTGTTCGGATTCACTACCCAGAGCGGCGGCTTCGTCGATGTGTCCACCACGCCCGGTGTCGGCACGACGGTAAGCCTGCTGTTACCCGCATCAGAGGAAGCAACCCATGACCGATGAACCGATCCGCGTACTGATGGTGGAGGACCAGAACGATCTGCGCGAGATGATCGGCCTGGCCCTGCGCGATTTCGGCATCGAGGTCGCCACCACCGCCGATGGCCACGAGGCGGCGGAGCTGCTCAAGGGCGAGGCGCGTTTTGACGTGGTGTTCAGCGATGTCAGCATGCCCAACGGCATGTCCGGCATCGAACTGAGCGAGCACGTCGCCCGCGAACAGCCGCAGGCACGCATGATCCTGTCCTCCGGCTACGCGCGCTCGCAGCTGCCGCCGCTGCCGGAGCAGGTGGAGTTCCTGCCCAAGCCCTATCGCCTGCGCCAGCTGGTCGAGCTGTTGAAGCAGGATTGACCTTTCGCCAGGCCTGGCGAAGCCGATCTGCGGGTGCTGGGGCCCTACCGCCGCGACTGCGTGGTCGAACGCGTGCTGGGCGGGGCTACCGAGGATCTGCTGTCCGAAGTGCCGGCACCGCTGTTCGTATCCCACTAGCGCCGCCCTGCCCCGCACGGCGGTAGCCGGTCAGCGACTGCCCGGTGTGCCGCCGGAAGTAGCGGCACAGGTAGGACGCATCCTCGAAGCACAATCGCTCGGCGATGCGCCCGATCGGCAGCTCGCTGTAGCTCAGCAGCGCCTTGATCTCCAGCACCACCTGGCGGTCGATCAACGCCTTGGGTGTTTCACCGAAGCACTCGCGGGTCAGCTGTGAAAGATAGAACGGCGTGATGCACAACGCATCGGCATAGGACTGCACGTCGCGCTGGCGGGTACTGCGCTGGCCGACCAGTTCCCAGAAATTCCAGGCCAGGCGCTCGCGCCGGCTGACCGGCGCTGCGGCCCCCTTCTGTGCCGGCAACAGCGTGGCGAATTTCAGGAAAAAGGTCTGCAGTAGATTGCGCAGCATCACGTGCCGATAGCGGCCCCCAGTATGCTGCGCGTCCATCAGCTGCTGCAGCCAGCCCTGCAGGAGCGGCACCTCCAGCGGCGACGGCACGCAATGGGGATGCTCATGCAGGAACTTGAACAGCGCGTTGGGCAGTACGTAGGCCACCTCCGACGCCAGCGCCTTCGGCATCAGGCAGACCACCGCCAGGAAGCCACGCGATCGCTTCCGCAGCAGCGCCAGCGTGTCCTCGGCCAGCACCAGCACGTCGTGCCGCTGCACCGCCACCTCACGGAAGTTCAGCGCGAAGCGCGCACGCCCGGACACGCACACCAGTACCGCCAGATACGCGTGCCCGAACGACAGCGGAACCCCCTGCCCCTCGGCCAGCGTACTGACCTCTAGGCGCATCGATTCGTCCTGATCCAGAAGCTGGGGTATGCGGTCCATTGGCTGATCCGGCTGGAATCCGGGGCACAGCATACCTGCGCCAACGAGGCAGTTGTGAAAAGTACCGAAAACATCAAGGTCCCGCCCTGTGCCGGTAACGCGGCACGGCCTAGCCTGTGCGCTCTCTTCCTGCCCCTGGAACGGCAATGCCGCTGCATACCGAACGCTTGATCCTGCGCCCCTGGCGCGACACCGACGCCGTCGACCTGTACGAATACGCCCGCGACCTGCGCGTCGGGTCCATCGCCGGATGGCCAGCCCACACCAGCGTCGAGGAAAGTGGCGAGATCATCCGCACCGTGTTCAACCGGCCGGAGGTCTATGCCCTGCAGAGCCGCGAAGATGGCCGCGCCATCGGCTGCGTCGGCATCCTGATCGGTGCCGACAGCAACTTCGAGATCGGCGAACGCGAAGGCGAGATCGCCTACTGGATCGGCGTACCGTACTGGGGGCGCGGCCTGGTGCCCGAAGCAGTGCGCGAAGTGATGCGGCACGCCTTCCTCGGCCTGCGCCTGGACGCACTGTGGTGCGGCTACTTCGCCGACAACCTGCAGTCCCTGAGCGTACAGAGCAAATGCGGTTTCCAGCATCACCACACCGAAGTGAACAAGTTCAACAGCTTCCTCGGCGACACCACACCGAACACATCAGCCGCATCACCCGCGAGCAATGGCAGGCGCAACAGGCTTCCGTGCTGCGCGCGTGATCACCACTCAGCCGGCACGGTGCTGCATGAACAGCAGTTCCGGCGTCGAAGCGTCTTCCATCGGCTGAAAGCCCAGGTCGCGGTACAGGGTCACCGCCGCGACGTTGTCACGATAGACACGCAAGGTCAGCCGCTCCGCCCCGGGCGACTGCAACGCCTGCGCCATCAGCGCCTGCATCAGTACACGTCCCAGTCCACGCCCGCGTGCCCGCGGCGAAACGATGATGCGGCCCAGGTGCAGCGTGCCGGAGGTCGTTGGCCAGTACTGGCCGAAACCAAGGCAGTGGCCATGCGCATCCAGCAGCACCCAACCCGGGCGCTGCTGCAGTTGCAGTGCGTGCGCGAATGCATCGGCCGCGAGCGGATACAGCACTCCAGGACCGGCCCAGCGCTGGGTTGCGCTGGCCGAATCCAGCCACGCACCGATGACGGCGTAGTGCGGGGGCTGCACGGGGCGAAGGTACTCACTCATGGCGTGCGCGCAAGGAAGGATGGCCGCCATGGTGCGCGATCCCGGTGGCCGAATCACGTTGCACGGCAGCGCTTGAATTTTGTCCCAGGGCAATAAGCAATGCCGATCGTCCACCGCCGACACACCTGACAACCCCTCTTTTCCTTCTGCCCTCGGGATCCGGCATGATCCACGGCCTCAGCGCCTTGCCTCTTACGCCGGTGACCGAATCGGGCATCGACCTGCACGCCTTCGCTGGGATGGTCGAGCGACTCGCCGCCGCTGGCGTGGACTCGATGGGCGTGCTCGACTCAACTCCTTCGCACGGCGCCGCTCAAGCACCACGGTCGTGCTGCATCCTAGCGTGCGGCAGCGAGGTTGATCTGTGTCATTCGATACGAATCACGCTTTAGAGGCATCGACTTCGAGATGCTACCATCCAAGCGTCACTTCATAGGGATATAAAGCATGGGTGGTTTCAGCATCTGGCATTGGATCATCCTACTGGCGGTTATCCTGATCCCAGTAGCGATTATTGCGATAGTCCTTGCGCTCAGTCGCCGCAAGAAATAAGAAGCCAATTGAGAGTTCAAACAAAATGGGGCCGCTAAAGCGGCCCCATTTGCCTATTGCAAGTCGACCAACACGCCATCAGCGGATCATATATTCGACGTTGCAAACCTTAGCGACCCCGGCGCCACTACAGGTAATTGCCTTGACACTACCGGTCGACGACGGGCCAGATGCCGACATCGTTGCACCGAGACCTTGAAGATGGGTGACCATCCTTGCAAGATTCTCTCCGCCGTAGTCAGTCCAAGTACCATTCACCTGCTGAATATCGGTCGGAATCAACTGCCCTGCGGCGGTACGCTCACTACCGACTTCGGACTGTCCATTCTGATGCTCGAGGTTGACGACGACAACAACCGAGGAGCCGTCCTTAAACACGACCTTCATTATGATCCTCGCTTGATCGCGCAGGCCTGTGTAGTTCGTAACGTGCTGGAGTAGGTCGGCCATTGCCGTGAAAACGTCGGTTCCGACCACCTTGGAAATGACATCCGTGCTACCCGTCGCAATTTCGACCATTGCACGGAGGTTGTAGTCCGATACGTACTCGTAAGCCGTCATAGCACTTGCGCTCGGATTGAGGCCGAGCGTCGCGATTGGCACGATGAACGTGGGACGAAGTGTGCCACCACCAACGACTTGTACGCGATGAGCTCGGTTCACCTCTTCAACGGCACCCGCCGGTGGAGTCTCCCGCACAACCAGAGGTCCTGCGGCTCTCGGCTCAATGCCACCACCGCCGCCACCGGAGCTTGTACCAACGTAGTACTGCTGAATCTGGTTGTCAGTAACATTAAAAATCAGGTGAGTCCCGGGCCCTTGACGAACGGCCTCAGCGCGATAGTCACCATCAATTCGACAGGTGTCGCATCGGACAGCGGCAGCATTCACGTCTGCGACAAGAGCGCCTAAGCCAACAAATCCAAGCATCCCAGCAAGAGCGTATTTCAAAAGCATTGTCCATCTGCATGTTAGACCGATCGGCGATCGAGGCTTCTTTCCCTCGAAAGCCAAGTCGATGCTATCCCAATCGCTTGGTAAGAAAAAAGGTCGGCAATTCCATCGCGATCGCGATAACCACAGCCAATGCCAGGTACTGAGATCACCTGTGCTGCGGCGCCGCCCGGATGGCCCGCGTTCTGCGAGGAGATGCGGCAGCGCTCGGCAGAGAAAGCACGAACACCGCTGCCCGCCGACGACACGCACCGAGCAACCGCCCGGCCGGCGCAGTCGGCGAGATTTCCACAAGCCGGCAACCACTTCAGCGTCCAGGACTAGCAGCATGTTCTCCAATGGCTTCGGCTGCCATATCCGAGTACTTTTTGGCGATCTCATTTGCACGCTTCAAAGATGCCCGCTGCCGCGAATGTGTCTCTCGAAGGCGCCGCAACCCGACTTCATCGGAGGGCTCCAGGCGAGATTTCGCCGCCAGGGCCAGTTGGTCCTGAACACTTGCGCAGATGCCAAGCAAGCGAGCCAGGTCCACGCCTTCCTCCTCGGGCAGAGCGTGCAACCTACCCAGAAGAGACCGAAGTCGATCAGTCTTGAGATTCTTCGCGTTCTTACTGAGAAGCTCGCGTGTACTGATGCTTCCAACGAAAGCATCTTCGCAGAAATCTGCTCCCAGCCCCATAAACGCATATATCACCATCGTCCGCAGCTGCAGCTCCTTAAGTTCCACGTTGCAGTAGGCCAAAGCAACTGCTTTCTCACGATTGCGGAGATCGCGCTCGGCGTCCTGCCTTACCTTCTCAGCTTCGCGCTGAGAATTGAATGCCATCTGGGAAAGCGCATTGGCTTGATCTCCAAGACGATTCGCCTGCCGCCCCAGCCAAAGCGTAGCTACGCCGAGAAAGATGGTCGCAAAAACCGCGACGACGGCGACGACAACCGCCCATCCATCCCACCAAACGACGCAGCCGTCGATACCCAACTCTGGGCACGTACTAACCCCCTTCCACCAGCTCATTCCCTGATCCCCATGTGGCCTAGCTGGAATTCTGCCATGAGCAGACGGCCGGAGGCGTGCCGTGAGTAACCAGCTCGACATCTTCGATCACGACCCGGCCCGCATGGCAGCGGCCAACCGCGCAGCCGCCGAGCACGCACTGCACGACGTGCAGTTCACCGCCACCGTCCGACAGGAACGCCACGAGTTCTACCTGGGCGAAGCCGAACGCTGGGAACACCTCGCCGCGCACAGCGCGCGCACCACCAACAAAAGGACATGCAGGTATGAGTGAGTTGTGCCCCATCCTGCCTAACAGCACCAGAATGCCTAGCGTGCGTTCTTGCCTCCTAGTGGTTGACCAGTTGGAGTCGAGCCATAGCCTTCTCACACTCGCCACATACGGCGGTCAGATCAGCGACGGCCAGTCTCAGTGTGACAAAAACAGTCCGGTGGAAGTGCAGCAATTCCTCTTCCGACTCTTGGCCATTCAAAATCCTGCAATCAGCCTGAACAGTTTCCACCACGCCCTTGATCCTGAGCATCCGAGCCGCTGTTGGACGGTCAACGTAGTGCAGACGTCCAGTGATCTCCCCAAGGATCGGCAACGACAGCTTTTCAGCCGCCGCAAGAAATGCGTCTCGATATTCCTTGTCCGTCGCAAACGCCATTCCACCCAAGCTGTCGTGGTTCAAACCAGCCAAAATGCGCTCAACTTTTATGCGCACGTTGACCAACTCAGGGGCCACCTGGACCAACACCAGAAGTTGCTCTGTGTCCTCCTTGTAGCTTGTCCGTTCGGCTTGCACTCCAGCAATGCGCGTAGCCTCTTGGCTTGCTCGGTTGGCGGCTATCCCAAGCCTCCAAACCGCGTATGCAGAGGCGGAAGTCACGCCTATTCCTACCCACGCAACACCGATAGCCGTTATGCCAGTGAGAACTGCGGCGAGCGCTCCGATCGCGCTCCACGCTTCCCACCAGATATGGCAATCGTGCGCGATGGGCCAGCACTGACTAACGCCATCCAACATGCTCATTCCCTGATCCCCCTGTGGACTGTCCGGCATTCTGCCATGGCCCCGCTGCACACGGAGCGGGCCCATGGGTAAGGGCATGCCTATCGGGCTGTGCTGCGTCTGCGATGAGCCGCTCGACCTCGCCGATGCCGGTGTCTGCAAGACCTGCGGCAACGGCTTCTGCTGGAACGACTGCGGCGAGTGGCACCGCGGCGAACACACCTGCTCCACCTGCATGGACGCCGATGACGGCGACCAGGAAGACGACGAGGAAGATACCAATGGCTGACGGCTCCCGCGGTTTCAACTTCCCCATGCCGCAGCGCTCCCGCCTGCGCCCCGGCGAGATCGTCGTGGATCTGTTCGCCGGCGGTGGCGGCGCATCGGAAGGGCTCAAGCAGGCCCTCGGCATCGATCCCGCCCTGGCCTACAACCACGACGAGCTGGCCATCGGCATGCACGCCGCCAACCACCCCCTGACCCAGCACCACCGCGAGGATATCTGGCACGCCGACCCGCGCGTGGACGTGGCCGGCCGGCCCATCGGCTGGTTTCATGCCTCGCCGGACTGCACGCACTTCAGCCAGGCCAAGGGCGGCCAGCCGCGCAGCCGCAAGACCCGCGCATTGTCGTGGGTGGTGCTGAAGTGGGTTGGCCAGCTGCTGCGCGCTGATCGACTGCACGGGACCAACACCGCGCCGCGCATCATCTCCATGGAGAACGTCTGGCAGATCCTTACCTGGGGCCCGCTGGTGGCGAAGCGCTGCAAGGAAACCGGCCGCGTCATCAAGATGGATGGCACAGTGGCAGCGCGCGGCGAGCGCGTTCCGGTCGAGAACCAGCAGCTGGTGCCGGACAAATGCCATAGCGGCCGCACCTGGCGGCAGTTCGTGGCCGCCCTGCGTGCGCTGGGTTACGCAGTCGAATGGCGCAAGTTGGTGGCCAGCGACTACGGCGCCGGCACCAGCCGCGAACGCCCGTTCCTGCTCGGCCGCCGCGACGGCGAGGCAATCGTGTGGCCGGAGGCCAGCCACGGGCCCGCACCGGGCCAGAAGCCGCGCGTAACCGCTGCCGACTGCTTGGACTTCTCCATCCCCTGCCCGTCCATCTTCACCCGCGCTCGGCCGCTGGCCGATGCCACCATGCGCCGCATCGCCAAGGGCATCATGCGCCACGTCATCAACTCAGCCGATCCCTTCATTGTGCCGGTGACGCACCATGGCGGCGAATGCGGACACGACGTGCGTGATCCCATGCGCACCATCACCGCTGCCCACCGCGGTGAGCTGATGCTGGCAGCGCCGGAACTAGCCCCCTTCATCGCCGAGCATGCGAACAGCAGCCATGCCCTCGGCTCTATGCGCGCCGACGAGCCGCTGCGCACGGTCTGCGCCGGGGTGAAGGGTGGCCACTTCTCGGTGGTATCTCCGACGCTTGTCCAGACCGGCTACGGCGAGCGCGAGGGCAAGGCCCCGCGTGCACTGGACCTGCAGCAGCCGCTGGGCACGATCGTCGCGGGCGGTGTGAAGCACGCTGTGGCCGCGCCGCACCTGGTGAAGTTCCGAGGCGACAGCATCGGCACGGCCGCCACCGAGCCGGTGCCGACGATAACTTCTGGTGCTGGTGCCGCACGCCCGGCCGGTGCCGCGCATGCCCTTGGCGTCTCCACCGCTTTCATGGTCCAGGCCGCGCACGGTGAAGGTCGGCCAGACGGCCCCAAGCGCTGGGGCACCGGTAGTAAGGACACGCGCGTACCGGTGGGAACCGTGACCGCCAGCGGCAGCGGCGGGCACGCAGTGGCTACAGCCTTCCTCGAACAGGCCAATGGTGGCTTCTACCAGGGCGCGGGCAACGATACGCGAGATCCGGTAAGCACCATCACTGCCAGCGGTAGTCAGCAACGCCTGGTCACCGCCCACCTGGTGACCAACACCAGTGCGCACTGCGGCGCAGGCGGTGCAGGTCAAGTGCCAACCATCACCAGCGCCGGCAATCAGACGTTGGTTGAATGCACCCTCAGTCCTGAGCAGGAAGCCGGCGCCCTGCGCGTCGCAGCGTTCCTGGTGAAGTACTACGGCAGCGGCATCGCTGTGGATTTGCACGACCCCGTGGACACGGTGACCACCAAGGATCGCCTGGCACTGGTGACCGTCCACATCCAGGGCACACCCTACGTGATCGTGGATATCGGCCTGCGCATGCTCAAGCCGCACGAGCTGTACCGCGCCCAAGGATTCCCACCCGGATACATCATCGATCGCACGGCCAACGGCACGCCGCTCAGCACCAGCGCCGCCGTCCGCATGGTAGGCAACAGTGTAAGCCCGCCGCCGCTACGCGCCTTGGCCGAGGCCAATCTGGACCGTGTGCAGGCCGGTATCGCGGAGGCAGCATGACTGCATCAGGTGCCATTAGCCCAATCCTCAACAGTTCCCCGTGCGGCGTTCTTTGCCTCTTCCACACTGGAGTATGGGACGTGATGGGTGGGAAAGACCTCCCCGCTCTCCAGACAGATTTCCCTGACATGCACGCGACTCGACGACTCGATCTTAAGCAGTGCCGTGAAGCGGCGCCCCGCGGCGAAAAGTTGCACCTCGAGCATGTCGACTTGTTCGAAATTCATAACGTTAGTTCCAGTGCTGACGGCTCTTCTGAACTTACAACGCTCATCCCTTCGCAAACAAGCGTTTCGCTGCACGAACAGTTGACATGACGACACATGCCCATGTAACAACACCAGCGACCGCGATTGAAGTCACCAAGGCTTCGTCGCCTGTCGCCGCGGTCGTCACCACCATGCGCCGCCTGGGCGCCGCCGGCGCACCCATCTCTGCCGATCAGGTTCGCGAGTGGAGCGACACCCTCCTGCAGGAGCTGTACTCGCAACCGCCCGTGCGCTGGGAGTACCGCAACAAGAACGACGTGGGGCCAGGGTGCTGGGTGACTGCCACCCCTGAGCACTTCTATCACGCCGCGCAGCGCGGCTGGGTCGTGCGAGCCCTGTGGGAATCCCCGCGCGTCATCCAGCCGGAACGCGACCACGCCTTCAAGGCAGGCGTGTGCACCAGGTGCGGTGATCCCGAGGACTGGGCGGGCCCCGATTGTTCCCCGCTGGTCGAGAAGGTCGACCCGCGCACTCTGCTGCCCTTCGACCCGCAGTGGCTGGTCGAGCCGCTGGAATGGCTCAGGGATGCCCGTCCGAACCTCAACCCCTACGAACGCCGCAGGAGGGCCGAGCAAGCCGCCTTGCTGCTGGAAAAGCTGGTCGCCCACATCGAGGAGTGCAAGAAGCCATGACCCAGGAACATATCAGCCACCCGGAAGGGTTGCCGAACTGCACCGCCGGCCACCGCGCGCGCCACATCCACGACAGGCGCTGCGCCTCCGCCGGCGGTGGCCACATGGTCGAGTGCGCCTGCAGGTCGACCAGCAAGCATGCCGATCCCGACGCAGCCATCGCGGCATGGCGCCGGCTCAACCATCCGCCCCGCAGCGCGCGGCCACTGTCTCCGGCGGCCGTCCCCGACAACATCGTGCAGTTCAACCTCAGCCTCGCCGAGCAGGCGCCGGCCCGGAGGAAAGCCGCGGGAGGCGCCAATGGGCGCCGCTGAAAGGCTCGATCTGTCAGGGAAGGATTGGCTGACCGTTGAGGAGGCCGCCCACTACTGCGGCGTCTCCAATAGCCAGTTCAGGAAGAACGCCATGTGCTACGGACTCACTCCCCGCCGCTTCATGGGAAAGCAGTTGTACGAAAAGGCGGCGCTCTATGCCGCGATCCAAGGTGCAGAGGAATGGCAAAGGTTCGACTCTACTGGCGGGGTAGCAAGGCCTATCTCGACTGGGCGGAAGGCGGCGAGCGCTTTCGCCGGTCCATTGGGCAACCTGACGCCCGTGAGGCGGAGAGAATACGTGCCGCGAAAGAAGCAGAGCTGACCCATGGGGTGCGGATCTTGGCGCGCTTACCTAAGGTTCGCGACTACCTGGAGTGGTATCTGGACTGGTACGAGGCCGAGCACCCGACCACCATCTCGAAAGCCAGGAGTGAGGTGAAGCGCTTCATCGAGCGCTTCGGCCACCGGCCGATCGACAGCATCCGAGCGGTCGAGGTGGAGCAGTACAAGCGCGCTAGGCTGCTGGACGACAAGGCGGCAAAGGAGACTGTGGGGAAGGAGATTCGACGGCTGAAGGCGGCGTTCAACCGCGGTGTCGAATGGAAAGAGCTGGACGTGAACCCTCTGGCCTCCGTGAAGGCGCCTCGCGGCGTGCGAAGCGTGGCAGTCAAGTTCTATGACCGCGCGGCGATGCGCCGGCTGTATAGGGCGAACCCTAGTCGGGCGCCGCTTTGGCTCTTTATGGCCCACACCGGGCTGCGGCGGGGCGAGATCATCGGCTTGGAAAAAAGCTCGGTCGTGGCCGGCCGCCTCCTAGTGGAGAGCGATCCGGACGAGAACGGCGAAGGACGGACGAAGTCAGGGAAGTGGCGGGAGGTTCCCCTCAACCGCTACGCCAGGTGGGCGCTACGTCATCTGCCTGACCCGCTGGTTACGGTGCACAAGGACACTGTGTCGGACTGGTTTAAAAAAGATTCCGAGCACGCCGGTGTTGGCGGGCACCTACATAGGCTACGCCACACCTTCTGCGCTCACATGGCGATGGCTGGCGTGCCATTGCGTCGCATTCAGATTCTTGCGGGACACGCAGACTATGCGACCACTGAGAAGTTCTACGCCCATCTAACCCCCGATGGGGATGAAAGCGCGGTTGCGAAGCTGCACTTCTAAAGTCCAGCTTCGCGCCTTCGCGCTCGTTATTCTAACGACCTATGCCGAGATCCGAGTAGATCATTTCTAGATCTCTAACTGAGCCCGGATAGGGCCAGTGCCTCGATGTACTACGAGGATGCTTGAATGCGAGCCAATAGACCAACAGCGTAGATGCTGGGAAGGCAAAGACGCCGCGCCCTTTGCGCGATGCGATCCTTTCCAGAATGTAGCTGCGGCTACGAATAAAATCTCTGAACTCCGCTAGCCCTTCAAACGTAATGGATTCGGGATAGGCTTCGAACAAGTCATCCAACAAATCCGCACCGGCTCCGCCAACCGAAGACGCTTGAACAAGAGCCTCTTTTCTCATTGCTTCAAAAGGAGCTTGAGCAGTGCGAATCGTGTCCATTGCCATGCACATTAGCTCATCGGTCGTCTCCATGAGAGCGATGCTACGAGCTACCAATCTCTCAGCCTGAGACGGCACTGGGATGGGAGACTTATAGATGGCGTCGTGAGAGAGCTCAGCCATAGTGTGCTGAAGCAATGTACGAACCTGCACTTCACAGCACCATTGCGCTCCATTAGTAGGTCGCAGCTCATAGTGATGCGATTGATAACCGAACGTCGCCGGATTCTCTCTGGCCTCAGCGTTCGGGTCACGTGTCTGCTTATGATTCCAGCAATCGCTGGTTTCGATCGTCTCCAGGATCGGACCAAGTTCGTCAGAGGTGAGCACGACGAAGCGAACTCCAACCAAGTCAGTCATATCAACCACGGGATTGGCGTACTGCTTTTTCAGTTGCTTCTTTCGTGCAGAGTCCGGATCTTTCACGCGAGGAGTGGCAGGAACCTTGAACGAATCGCCGTGTTTGTCCCCGATAGCAGCAGCGATCAGATCTCCCCATTCCTGCAGACTGGCTCGATTTTCGATGATGAAATCGCCGATGTCGAGATCACTCTTCATGGAAAGTACCACGAACCACAACCGTAGCCTGCTCGTCGTTCTGATCAACAACTTCGACGACGCATTTTTCAGAGTCCGGCGGAATGATGATCTTGACGCCACTTGTAAAACTCAGCTTCCGCGGACGACGCAGCTTCGATTTTACGAACTCGACGTCCTTCGCAACGGCGGCCTTGGGGAAAGACCTGGCATCCATAAAATCAAGGAACGAATCCCGAATTTCCTCGGTAGGCATGTTCTGCTCGGCAAAATCCGAAGCACTTATTACAGCCGACGTACTGCGGAGCTCCACTCGAAGCGCCTCTTTTAGCTCCCAACGCTGATCCTCAGACAATGGAGAAGATGCGATAAATGCTCTGACATTTTCATAAAAGTCCTGGGTCAGCTTCTTCGAAGACTTTTGTATTCCCATGCCGAGGAATGCTTGATAGAAATAAGCTGCAGCAGATCGGGTCTCCGTAGCAGTGATCAGATGATCAAACAGAAAACCTCTGTAATTCGCCCGACTATAATCACCAAGGATGGTGGCAGGTACAGGCGTCTCTTCAAGCAGCAACCCGACTTTATACAAGCGCTGCGAAGGCGTTAAAGCTAGATTCTTCAAATATTTAAATGCAGCATCCTCAGCGTCGTCAGATGAGCCGAAACCATCATGAAGCTCAGCCTTGATCACCGAGACAAAACGTTTCGATGCTGCACCCATGCGCCCCCTAATTACGAAAACGATGCCTGAGAGACCGCTAGTGCTCGCTTGAGCAGTTGAAAGATTGATAGCCATAGTCTTCGAAGCGGATATGAAGTCCGCCTTCGGCAGCAGCGCAATGGCATGCGCGCCGAGCTGCATGAAGCTGCCGGCATCGTCGCGCTCAATCGAAAGCTCAATTCCATGGGACCGACTGCCGAATGCCTTGGTGAGGCGTTGCTGCAGCGCGTCGACCCCCTCGCCCGGAAGGATCATGAGTTCGTCCTTCAGGTGGGGAGGCTTCACCACCTTCTTTGCATCTTTGGCATACACCCGATGCGAAATGATCTCGTCGATCAGCAAATTGGACGTATCAAGTGCTGTTGCCGGCTTCACGGAAACCGGCGCAATGGCAACTGCAACGTTCATCCCCAGACATCCATCTTTGGCGGGAGGATCCTGGCCGGCCCCCCCCGGACCGGGCCGTCGAGGGTCGACGACAGCCCCCTTTTACCCAAAATCGTGTCCGAAGTCACATCAGAGCAGTTCGCTATAGCGAAGCTCGCTATCCGTCGGCGCGAGGACATTCGCGGGGGACGTCTCATCCGCACGCGCCAAGCCCGACTCGCCCTGTGCCATCTGTGCCAAACGGCCGTCGAATCATGGCATTCAATGCCATGCCGACACGCCGCACGCAAGGCTAAGCCTTTGATTTATGGTGACCCCGGCCCGATTCGAACGGGCGACCTTCCCCTTAGGAGGGGGACGCTCTATCCAGCTGAGCTACGGGGCCATGCAGCCGGGAAGTTTACAGGCAACGTGCCCTGCCCTCCAAGCATTCATGTTCGGCCAGGCCTGGCTGGCGCGTTGCACCATGGCCGGCCGGGGCGCTCTGCTACCATCGGCGATTCAGTTCATCGCGTCCCCCACCTGCCCGCGATGGCGCCAAACAACGTAACGAAATACAGGAGTCTGCATGTCTTCCGAGCTGCTCAAGTCCCTTGGCCTGGACGCGATCAACGCTGGCACGTACCTGGGCAACGGGGAGTGGTCGAGCGCGACCAGCGGTGAGCTGATCACCCCGGTCAACCCGACCACCGGCGAGCCGATCGCGCAGGTCCGCGCGACCACCGAGGCCGAGTACGAGACCGTCGTTGCCCGCGCCCAGGAAGCCTTCAAGGTCTGGCGCACCACGCCGGCCCCGCGCCGCGGTGAAGCCGTGCGCCTGTGCGGTGAAGCACTGCGCAGGCACAAGGACGCCCTGGGTTCGCTGGTTGCCCTGGAAATGGGCAAGAGCAAGCCGGAAGGCGATGGCGAAGTGCAGGAGATGATCGACATCGCCGATTTCGCCGTGGGCCAGAGCCGCATGCTGTACGGCTACACCATGCATTCCGAGCGCCCCGGCCACCGCATGTACGAGCAGTACCACCCGCTGGGCCTGGTCGGCATCATCTCGGCCTTCAATTTCCCGGTCGCGGTGTGGAGCTGGAACTCGTTCCTGGCCGCCATCTGTGGCGACGTGTGCATCTGGAAGCCGTCCAACAAGACGCCGCTGACCGCCATCGCCTCGCTGAAGATCTGCAACGACGCGCTGCGCGAAGCCGGCTTCCCGGACATCTTCTTCCTGATCAACGATGCCGGCACCGCGCTGTCGGAAAAGATGGTCGATGACCGCCGCGTGCCGCTGATCAGCTTCACCGGCTCGACCCAGGTCGGCCGCACCGTCAACGAGAAGGTCGCGCGCCGCCTCGGCCGCTGCCTGCTGGAACTCGGCGGCAACAACGCCATCATCCTGGACGAAACCGCCGACCTGAAGCTGGCCGTGCCGGGCATCGTGTTCGGCGCCGTCGGCACCGCCGGCCAGCGCTGCACCACCACCCGCCGCCTGATCGTGCACCGCTCGATCTACGCCGACGTGCTGGCCACCCTGGTCAAGGCCTACAAGCAGGTGGAAGGCAAGATCGGCGACCCGACCGATGCGGCCAACCTGATGGGCCCGCTGAACAGCGAAGGCGCCGTGCAGCAGTTCCTCGATGCGATCGCCCAGGCCAAGGCGGCCGGCGGCACCATCGAAACCGGTGGCAGCCGCATCGACCGCCCGGGCAACTTCGTGTTGCCGGCCATCGTCTCCGGCCTGAAGAACAGCGACGCCGTGGTGCAGCACGAGACCTTCGCGCCGATCCTGTACGTGATGCCGTACGACACCCTCGATGAAGCCATCGACATGCAGAACGGCGTGCCGCAGGGCCTGTCGTCCTCGATCTTCACCCAGAACCTGAAGACTGCCGAGAAGTTCCTGTCGGCCGCCGGCAGCGACTGCGGCATCGCCAACATCAACATCGGCACGTCCGGTGCGGAGATCGGCGGCGCCTTCGGTGGCGAGAAGGACACCGGCGGTGGCCGCGAGTCCGGTTCGGATGCGTGGAAGGTCTACATGCGCCGCCAGACCAACACCATCAACTATTCGGATTCGCTGCCGCTGGCCCAGGGCATCAAGTTCGACCTGTGATGGCGAACGACGCGGACACGTCCGTGGGCCAGAGCCCCTCCGGGGATCTGGCCCCAGCGAGGGGTCGGATCCCCGCAGGGGCTCCGACCCTCGATTTCAGCGGCCGCCGCGTGCTCATCGCCGGCGGCAGCAAGGGCATTGGCCGTGAAATGGCGCTGGCCTTTGCCGGCGCCGGCGCACAGGTCTCGGCCTGCGCCCGCGGCCAGGCCGGCCTGGATGCCCTGCGTGCCGATGCACGGGCGCAGGGCTTCGAACTGCACGCGTTCTCCACCGATCTGGCCGATCCCGGCCAGATCCAGGCCTGGCTGCAGGCCGCCGCCGATGCCCTCGGCGGTATCGATGTGCTGGTCAACAATGCCACCGGCTACGGCATGGCCGATGACGAGGACGGCTGGGCCGCCAGCCTGCAGATCGACCTGATGGCGGCCGTGCGTGCCTCGCGCCTGGCACTGCCATGGCTGCGTGCCTCCAGCGACGCCTGCATCCTCAATCTGTCGTCGATTGCCGCGCAGCAGCCGCGCCCCGGTGGCGCGCCGTATGCTGCGGCCAAGGCGGCGCTTTCGCACTACACCACGTCACAGGCGCTGGCGCTGGCCAAGGACCGGATCCGGGTCAATGCCATCGCCCCGGGCTCGATCGAGTTCGATGACGGCCTCTGGGACCGTCGTCGCGTCGAGGACCCCGCGCTGTACCACGGCACCCTGGCGAAGATTCCGTTCGGCCGCTTCGGCTACCCGCGCGAGATCGCCGACGCCGCGCTGTTCCTGTGCTCGCCGCTGGCGCGCTGGGTCACCGGTAGCGTGCTCAATGTGGATGGCGGCCAGGTGTTGATGGGCTGATACCGGCACTTCGGTAGCCGCCAAGCCTGGTTGGCATGCCTTTCGTCGACCAAGGTCGACGCCTACCAGGGCCGAAATCCCTTCGTCGACCAAGGTCGACGCCTACCAGGGCCGAAATCCCTTCGTCGACCAAGGTCGACGCCTACCAAGGCCGATATCCCTTTCGTCGACCAAGGTCGACGCCGACCAGGGCCGAAATCCCATTCGCCGGCCAGGGGCGACGCCTGCCATCGCATCCGCCGGGCATGGGATTGCCGGGGCAGAGGCACTATCATGTGCACACTGCCAAGGAGGACCCCGATGAGCGTGGCACCCCGACAGACAAGCGCCCTGGCCGTGGTCAGCCTGGTCATGGGCATCGCCAGCTGGACCGTCCTGCCCTTCGTGGCCAGCATCGTCGCCATCATCACCGGCCACATGGCCCGCGCCGAAATCCGCCGCCGCCCGCACGAACTGGAAGGCGATGGCCTGGCCGTCACCGGCCTGGTGCTGGGCTGGGTCATGGTCGGCGCGGCACTTGCCGCCATCGTGGTCTTCATCCTGTTCTTCGGCGGCCTGGCGTGGCTGGCGGCGGTGTCGAACTGACGCCATGACCGCCTCCGACAGCACTGAACGCTTCAGCAGCCGCGTCGCCGACTACGTCCGCTACCGGCCCGACTACCCACCCGCGCTGCTGGAGTGGCTGCACGGCCCGATGGGTGTCAGCCAGCAGGTGCGTGTGGCTGACATCGGCGCCGGCACCGGCATTTCCAGCCGCCTGTTCCTGGCCAGCGGCCATCCCGTTGTCGCGGTTGAGCCCAATGCGGCCATGCGCGGCGCGGCCGAAGAATGGCTGGCACCGCAGTACCCGCAGTTCCGTGCGGTGGACGGCCGCGCCGAGGCCACCGCACTGGACGATGCCAGCATCGACCTGGTCAGCGTCGCGCAGGCCTTCCATTGGTTCGACACCGTGGCGGTACGCGCCGAGTGGCAGCGCATCCTCCGCCCCGGCGGCCAGGCCCTCATCTACTGGAATTCTCGCCTCCTCGATGCCAGCCCGTTCCTGGTCGGCTACGAACAGCTGCTGCTGGACTACGGCACCGACTACACCGCCGTGGCCGAGCGCTACCAGGACGACGCCACCATGCAGGCCTGGTTCGGCGCTGGCCTGCGCGGCAGGGTGGAGCTGCCGAACGTGCAGCACCTGGACTTCGACGCCCTGCGCGGGCGCCTGCTGTCCTCCTCCTACGCCCCTCAATCCGGTCATCCGCGCCACGCACCGATGATCGACGCTCTGCAGCACCTGTTCGCCGCCCACGCGGTCGACGGCCAGGTCGCTTTTGAATATCGAACCCGAGCCTTCCTCGGCACGCTGGACTGAACCGACGCATGTATTCGCTTGCCCGCCCCTTCCTGTTCTCGCTCGACGCCGAGCGCGCCCACGGCCTTGGCCTGTCCGCACTGGACCTGGCCTATCGCACCGGCACCACGCCGCTGCTGGCCGCACGCATCGCGCCGATGCCCAGCACGGTGTTCGGGCTGACGTTCCCCAACCCGGTCGGCCTGGCCGCCGGCCTGGACAAGAACGGGGAGCACATCGATGCGCTGTTCGCGCTCGGCTTCGGCTTCGTCGAAATCGGCACGATCACCCCGCGCCCGCAGGCCGGCAATCCGCAGCCGCGCCTGTTCCGCCTGCCGGATCACAACGCGATCATCAACCGCATGGGCTTCAACAATGCGGGCGTGGACGCGCTGGTGCGCAACGTCGAGCGCGCGCGCAACCGCCGAGGCCTGCTCGGCATCAACATCGGCAAGAACAAGGACACCCCCAACGAACAGGCCGTGGACGATTACATCGCCTGCCTGGACAAGGTGTACCCGCTGGCCGACTACATCACTGTCAACATTTCCTCGCCCAACACCGCCGGCCTGCGTGAACTGCAGGAAGAAACCGCGCTGCGCCAGCTGGTCAGCCAACTGCGCGACCGCCAGGAAGATCTCGCGGCCCAGCACGGCCGCCGCGTGCCGATGCTGGTGAAGGTGGCGCCGGACCTCAGCGAGCGCGACATCGATGCCGCCGCCCGCGTGCTGGGCGAGCTGCAGGTGGACGGCGTGATCGCCACCAACACCACCATCGACCACAGCAAGGTGGCCGGCGATCCGCTGGCCAACGAGGCCGGTGGCCTGTCCGGTGCGCCGGTGCTGGAGCAGTCCACGCTGGTGCTGCGCCGCCTGCGCTCGCGCCTGCCCGAGTCGGTGCCCTTGGTCGGCGTCGGCGGCATCCTGTCCGGTGCCGATGCCGTGGCCAAGATGGCGGCCGGTGCCGCGCTGGTGCAGTGCTACAGCGGCCTGATCTTCCGTGGACCGGCGCTGGTTTCCGAATGCGTGGAGGCGATCCGTCGCCGCCGCGAAGCGCCCAGCCGCGGCGCGGTGGCCCCACTGTGAGCGCGCCCATGGACACCATCGACGGCAACGCCCCGCTGCGCTGGACACTCACCCGCAATGCGCCGCTGCAGGCACTGAATACCTTCCACGTGCAGGCCAATGCGGAACAGCTGCTGGAACTGCACGATGCCGCGCTGCTGCCGGAGGTGCTGGCACTGCCCGAGGTGGCCAACGGCCCACTGCTGGTGCTGGGTGCCGGCAGCAACGTCCTGATCGCCGAGGACCTGCCCGGTACCGTGCTGGTGTTCGGCAACCGCGACATCAGTTTCCTTGAACACCGCGCCGACCACGCGGTGATCCGCGCCGGCGCCGGCGTGCCCTGGCATGGCCTGGTGATGTGGTCGCTGCAGGAAGGCCTGTCCGGCCTGGAAAACCTGGCGCTGATTCCCGGCACCGCCGGTGCCGCACCGATCCAGAACATCGGCGCCTATGGCGCGCAGGTCGGCGAGTTCATCCAGGCGGTCGAAGCCTGGGACTGCCAGGAGCAGGCCTGGGTGCGCCTGGATAACGAACAGTGCGGTTTCGCCTACCGCGACAGCGTGTTCAAGCAACAGCCCGATCGCTACCTGATCACTGCCATCGAACTGAAACTGCCACTGCTGCACGATCTGCGCATGGACTACGCCGGCATCCGCGAAGAGCTGCAGGCGCAGGGCGTGGAGCTGCCGGGCGCCGTGGACGTGGCCAACGCGGTGATCGCGATCCGCCGCCGCAAGCTGCCCGACCCGGAGGTACTGGGCAACGCCGGCAGCTTCTTCAAGAACCCGGTGCTGCCGCTGGAACAGGTCGACGTGCTGCTGCAGCACTTCCCCGACCTGCCGGTGTTCCCGGCCGAGCAGGACGACAAGCGCAAGGTCTCGGCAGCCTGGATGATCGAATCCTGCGGCTGGAAGGGCTTCCGCGACGGCGATGCCGGCGTGGCCCCCAGCCACGCGCTGGTGCTGGTCAACCACGGCAATGCCAGCGGCGCTGAACTGCTGGCGCTGGCGCGCCGCATCTCGGCCTCGGTGCTGGAAAAATTCGGCGTGCCGATCGAACCGGAGCCCCGCCTGCTCGGCGCACAGTGGTGAACAGCCCCACCCTTTCCCCCAGCGCCACCCCGATGCGGGCGGCGCTGCTGATGCTCGGCAGCACGATGGCGTTCGGCCTGATGGCGGTGGCGATCCGCTATGCCACGCGCTACGTGCCCACCCAGGAAGTGGCGTTCTTCCGCAACGCCTTCGGCCTGCTGGCGCTGCTGCCGATGCTGCTGCGGCCCGGCCGTGCGCCCTTGAAGACGCAGCAGCTGCCACGCTATTTCGTGCGCAGTGCAATCGGCCTGGGCTCGATGCTGTGCGCATTCTGGGCGCTGGGTCACCTGCCGTTGGCGCAGGCGGTTTCGCTCTCCTATTCCACGCCGCTGTTCGTCACCATTGCCGCCGTGCTGTGGCTGGGTGAAACCGTGCGCGTGCGCCGCTGGGCCGCGGTCGTGGTCGGCTTCATCGGCGTGCTGGTGATCGTGCGTCCCGGCACCGCCGGCTTCACCGCCGGCAGCCTGGTCGCGGTGGGTGCGGCGGTACTCAGCTCGCTGGTGGCGATCCAGATCAAGCAGCTGACCCGCGTCGACAGTGCCGATACCGTGGTGCTCTATACCTACGTGTTCTGGGTGCCGCTGTCGCTGGTGCCGGCGCTGTTCGTCTGGGCCTGGCCAACCGGGTCGGCCTGGCTGTGGCTGCTGGCCACCGGCGTGCTCGGCACCGTCGGCCAGCTGTTGTGGACCCGCGCGCTACGGCTGGGCGAAGTCTCCGCCTTGACCCCGATCAGCTTCCTGCAGCTGCCACTGGTAACGCTGTTCGGCTGGCTGCTGTTCAACGAAACGGTGGACCGCTGGACGATCATCGGTGCCGGCATCATCCTCGCCGCCAACGCCTACATCGCCCACCGCGAAGCCGTGCTGTCACGCCGCGCTGCAAGCGCGGCGGCCTCTGCAGCGGCCAAGCCCGCAGAGTAGATCCACACCCCGCGCAGACACCGCGGCCCCCTGTAGAGCCGAGCCATGCTCGACTCATCGCGCAGCGTGAGGGTTCATCGTGGAAATGCCATCCACGCATGGCGTGGATCTACAGCGCGCGATACACCCGCTCTGCCGCGTCGAATACATTGCCCGGTGCGAACTGTTCGCTGAGGAAATGCAGCGACTGCCGGCGCAGCTGCGGCGAACGGTCCTCTCCATCACTGCCCAGCAGGACCTGCTGGAACTCGATCAGGTCCTGCAGGATGCGCCAGTGCCGGTACCAGGCGATCCAGCGTGGATCGCCGCGGTCACTGCCATAGCCTTCCTCGAATCCCAACGGGTTCTCGCGCCCCCAGCGCCCACCGACCGCGCCACCGATGAACATCAGGTCGCGCTCGCGCGGGGCCAGCGACAGGCCATCCCAATCGATCAGGTGCAGGCTGCCGTCATTGCCCATCAGCAGATTGCCGGCATGCAGGTCGGTGTGGCACAGGTGCAGCCGCACCGGGACATCCTGCAACGCCGCGTGCAGCTGCAGTGCCTGCGCATGCAGCGCCGCGATGCGCGCATGCTGCTGGTCCCAGACGGATACGAAGGCCCGGCCCAGCCCATCCCTGGCGGCCGCCAGGCCCTCGCCGGCCAGCCATTGCCCGACCGTATCAAGCGCCGCGGTTTCCATCCGCAGGCTCGGCAGCGCCTCCTGCAGCGCCGGTGGCGGGCACGCCTCGTGCAGGCGCCGCAGCACCTCGCCCAATCGTTGCCACTGCGTGCGGCTCAACGCCGCCTCGAAGCCGGACTGGCCTTCCACATACGGGAACAGGGTGAACTGCAGGCCCCAGCGCTGCACTGACGCTCCACCGGTCAGGGCCGGCCAGGGCGCGACGATTTCCTCGATGCCCAGCGTGCCGCGCAGCCAATGCAGGGTGTCCCAGACGGCAGGGGCAACCTGGTAACTGCGGCACTTCAACCACCATTGCCCGCGCCGTGCATCGATGCGATACACACTGGCGTTGGCATCGGCGCCAACCGGGCGTGGCACCACGGCATTGGCGGTGATGCCATAGGACTGCTGAAGGACTTCGCCGAGATGCTGCGCCGAAGCGAATGACATGGATGCAAGCGGAGAGTATTACCTGCCGCCACTATCGCAGATGCGCGGGCCGCGACACAGACATGTCCGTCACAACATCGTGCCTGCGCGACCAAAGTGCTAGCCGGCGACGCGTCGCATCACCGCTTCCAATGGGCCCCGCGCGAACCGCCAGGACCACAGCCACGCTGCGCCCGTGGCCAGCATCAGGAACAACAATGCCCACAGCAGCACCGACGCGAGCGACGCGCTGCCATCAAGCAGGCCCAGGCCTTCCAGCGTGCCCATGCCCAGCAGGATATGGCCGACGTACAGGGTCAGGGTCATGCGCCCGGCCGCGGTGAACGGTTCCAGCCAGTCACCCGGTCGTACACGCGTCAGCCACAGGCAGGCGGCAATGACACTGCAGGCCGCGCCCGCGCCTGTGAGTACGTAGGCCGGTCCCGGTGGCATCGGCTGCGTTCCCAGCCACGCCTGCCAGGGCGTTCCCTGCGCAAGCTGCTGCACGCCATGTCCAGCCACGATCAGCATCAGGCCCAGCACCAGCAGCGCGCGCTGGACCCGCGGTTGCGACAGTTGCAGCCGCGCCAGCAGCATGCCCAGCAGGAAGAAGCACAGCCACGGCAGCAGCGGATGGAACCCGTTGAACAGCAGGTTGCGGGCCGCGCCCGGCCATTGCCACAGACCGGCGTATTCCAGCGTCTGCCAGTTCCATCCCTGGCTGTAGTCCCAGTGCAGCAACGCCCAGAACGAACAGGCCGCGATCCCCACGATGCTGGCCAGCAACACCCGCGGCGAGGCCCGCAGCCACAGCACGGCCAGCGCGAAATACACCGCGTAGTAATGCAGGATATCGGCCGGGAACAGCGTCAGGTTGAGCAGGCCCAGCACCAGCAGGAACAGTGCGCGCCGCCAGGTCTGCACACTGGCCGGCCACCAACCCTGCCGATGCGTGCCCAGTACCAGGCCCAACCCGGCCAGCGTAACGAACGTCGCCGAAGCCTTGCCTTCCAGAAAGTGGAAGACGCCTGCCAACCATCCGGCGCCCTCTGCCGGCACGGCCATCGCCAGGCGGAAGTTGACCAGCACCATGCCGGCCAAGGCCAGGTAACGCGCCAGATCAACGCCGTGCAGTCGCCGGTCGACGGCGCTCATGCGCGTGCGCCCAGCAGCAGCGCAAGCAGGCCGAGATCCAGCGATGCCTCATCGGTGCCCCCGGCTTCGCCCAGCCCTCGGCGCAGGGCATCGCTTTCGATGGCATCCAGCAGCACCTGTGCCTGCAGTGCCGGGGCCAGCACGGGGCGCCGACGTTCGCGCCGTGCCACCTGCTGCAGGGCTTCGGCCAGCGTCGCCTGCAATTGCCTGCGATTGGCCGCAAATGCCTCGGCCACGGCCGGATTGCGTGCGCTCTCGGCCAGCACTTCGACGGCGAGCGTTGCCCACTCCGGTTGCTGGCACAGTGCGTGGAAGTCCTGAAGGAAAACCAGCACCCGTGCGCGCTCGCCATCGGACGCGGCCAGTCGCTGCAGCAACGGTGCCAGTTCCTCGCCTTCGGCCACGGCCACCGCAAGGATGATCGCCTCCTTGCCCGGGAAGTGGTTGTAGAGATTGCCGAGGCTGACGCCGGCCGCCTGCGCGATGTCACGCATGCTGGTCTGGTGGAAGCCCTTGACGAGGAAACACTGCAGGGCGGCCTGCAGGATCTGCGCGATGCGTTGCTCGTTGCGGTCAGTCCGGTTCATGCCACAAATAGTGAACGAACGTTCGTCCATTTTTAAGGGCGCGCGGATCCGCTAGCAGGGCACCGTTCAGCCCTGCCCTACGCTGCCCTGTGCGGTTTCAGAAGAACTCGTCGAGAAGACGGTAGAACGCCAGCCGCCGTTCGTCGGGCACAACGCCATAGCGCCGGAACAGCGGCGCGACCCAGCGCGTGTCGCCGAAGTTGTGGACCAGGCTGCGCGCGGCGAGCGCCAGATCCTGGTAGCGATCGGCCACACCCAGCCGGCCACAGTCGATGAAGCCGCTGAAACGGCCTTCGGCTGCCAGCAGGTTCGGCAGGCAGGCGTCGCCGTGGCTGACCACCAGATCCTCGTGATTGGGCCGGGTAGCGCGCAGTTCGGCGAACACCTGCTGTGCGCTCTGCCCCAGGCGCTCGTCATCGAAGTCATCGGCGTCGACCAGGCCCGCCTCGACCCGTGCCTGCGCGGCCTGCAGGCGCGAGGCCAGCCGCTGGTCGAACGGACAGGCCGCCACCGGTATGGCATGCAGGCCCCGCAGCGCATCGGCCAGCAGTTCCACCAGGCGCTGGGGCGGAAGCTCAGGCGACGAGGCCAGGTCGCGGCCGGGCAGCGCGCTCATCAGCAACCAGCGCCGGCCCGCTTCTTCGGCGGTGGCAATTACCGTTGGTGCCGGCTGGCCCTGCGCCTGCAGCCAGCGCAGGCGCGCGATCTCATCGCCCAGCTCACTGAAGGCATCGATCACTTCCGATTTCAGGAACGCATCAGCCTGTCCCGGGCGATGCACACGGGCGACGTCTGCGCGCGATACGCCGATCGACTGCCGCTCGATGCGCGCATCGGCCAATGTTTCCCGCCACGCCCACGGCAGCGGCATGCCGTCAGTGAAGGGATCGGGTGCTTCCATGCGGGGATGTTCCTGTTGCCGGTGACCCACGGATTCTCGCTCATCCTGCACGGACCCCGGCCAACAGCAGCGCGGAAAGGTACATGCCTGCGCCGAACACGCTGTGTGCCACCAGGCTGCGCAGCCGCGCCTTGCCAGGCGCCGGGGTCTTCGAAGCGGCAATGCCGGCGCCCATGCCCGGCTGCAGGATGAAGAACGGCGCGGCAACGCTGAGAATGCCGAAGGCCAGCGCCGGCCGCAGGGTCGGTGCCCGCACCCAACCGTTCCCGACCACGGCCAGCAACAACGCGGCGAAGACCACACCGATCACGTAATGCGCGGTCCACCCCAGCGCGCGTTCGCCGGCCACCGGCGGCGAACGACCAATGCCCTCATGGCGGAAGCGCCCACGCCGCAGGTGGCCGAGCCAGCGGCCGACCATCGCAAAATCCAGCGACGGAATGCCGAGCAGCCTGCGCTGCAGCAACGCCCACAGATCCATCAGCGCGGTCGCGCCCACGCCGATCACTACCGCATCGATCACCAATGTCGTCGCCCAGCCACTCATTCCGCTTACCTTCAATTATTTGCTTGAATGATGGAGCGACGCTAGCGTGCCCGGCATGAACGCTGCAACCGAGCTGCCGCCGTCCGCGCTGGAAGCGCTGGCCGAGATCGCCCGCACCCTGGGCCACCCGCACCGCCTGGCCCTGCTGGAGCACATCGCCCAAGGCGAGCGTGCGGTCGAGCGCCTGGCCGAACTGAGCGGCCTGTCGGTGGCCAATACCTCCCAGCACCTGCAGCAGCTGCGTCGTGCCGGCCTGGTGCAGACCCGCCGTGACGGCAAGCGCATCCTCTACCGAAGCGCTGACGGCCCACTGGCCAACCTGCTGGCCGCGCTGCGCGACTATGCCGACCACCAGCGCAGCGAAATGCAGGGCGTCCTCACCGACAGCCTGCAGCGCCGCGATGCACTGGAAGGGCTGACCGTCGAGCAGCTGCTGGAGCAACGCGACAGCGTGGTACTGCTGGACGTGCGGCCGCGCGAGGAATTCGATCTGGGCCACCTGCCCGGCGCGCTGAACATTCCCGCTACGGAACTGCACGCGCGGATGGACGAACTGCCGCGCGCCGTCCACATTGTCGCGTACTGCCGCGGGCCCTACTGCGTGCTGTCCAACGATGCAGTGATGATGCTGCGCGAAGCCGGCCTCAGCGCGCAGCGACTGGCCGCCGGCTATCCCGAATGGAAGGCCGCAGGCCTGCAGGTTGAACTGCCCCGACACTGAGCGAACCGTTTGTCATGGATGATGCGATTTCCCCGTTGATCGATGCTGCCTGGCAGCGCGTGTTCGCCGGCCAGCGCACGTTGCAGCAGGGGCCGCAGCTGCACCTGGCGTGCAGCGATGATGTCGATGAGGGTGAGGACGGCATGCTGTTACAGCCGGTCGCGGGCCCCGCCCGAGCGCTGTTGCGTCCTGCCCTGGCCGCTCGCCTGCAACTGCGTGCGCAACCGCACTGGACACTGGCGCAGCTGCAACAGCGCTTGCAGCAGCTCGGCCAGCATACGCACGGCGCGGATCGTGTCTTCTACTTCCCCACCGCAACACTCGCCGCCCTCGCCGAACACCCTGCCCCACCACATATCCGCCGCCTCGGCGCGACCGACGCGGCAGCGTTCAACGCGTTCCAGGCCACCGCCAGCGAGGACGATCTCGATGCCGCATGGGTCGAGCTGGATCACTGGCAGGTGTTCGGTGCCTTCGACGGCGAGTGCCTGGTCGCTGCGGGAAGCATGTACCCCTGGAGCCTGGATCCAGCCTTCGCCGATATGGGCGTACTGACCCTGCCCGAGGCCCGCGGTCGCGGTCACGCGCGACAGCTGGTACACGCCATGGCCGTGTCCGCGCGGGCGTCCGGGCTGCAGCCGCAATACCGTTGCCAGCTCGACAACACCGCCTCGATCATCACCGCCGGACGCAGCGGCCTGCGCGCGTTCGCCGATTGGGACACCATTCTGGCGGCCGACTGAGGCCGCCGCAGCACAACAAGGAAGCCACATGAAATTGATGGTCATCGGCGCCAGCAGGGGCCTCGGTCGAGCGTTCGTCGAAGGCCTGTGCAGTGCGGGCGACACCGTCATCGGCGTTTCGCGCAGCCGCCCGCACGACCTCGAATGCCCCGAGGGCGTCACCCTGCAGTGGATCGAAGCGGATCTGTCCCAGCCCACCCTTGCTGCCAATCACATCGCAGCGCAGGCGCCGGCCGATCTGGATGTGCTCATCCACAACCTGGGCATCTGGGAAGAGACGGCCTTCAGCGACGAGTACGCCTTCCTCGACGAAAGCGATGCCGCGCTTGCCCAGCTCGTCGACGTCAACATCACCGCCACCCTGGTGCTGCTGCGGCGCCTGCTGCCGAGGGTACTGGGCGCAGCACGCCCACAGCTGGTGCTGACCGGCTCGACCTCGGCGCTGCCGCGCAGCGGCCGCCCGGAAGTGGCGTTCGGCGCATCCAAGTTCGCGCTCAACGGCATCGCCGATGCGCTGCGCGAAGGTTTCCGGGATCGGCGCCTGGCGGTAACCAGCCTGCAGCTGGGCTACCTCAACACCGACGATGCACTGTCAGTGCCGGTAGCGGACGCCGCAGCGCGCGGCGACGGCGCACTGGTGCCGGTCCATGATGTCGTGGCGATGGTACGCGCCCTGCTGCAGCTGTCACCGTCCTCCTTCGTGCGCGAACTGGTGCTGCCCGCCATCGCCGACCCGCGCTACTGACCGCAGGGACCTTGGCCTGGCCCTTGGTGGCCGCACAGGCGCCTGTGGTTTACCCTGCTCGTCACTGGCCGTCGGTCACAGGCGGGAACCTGCTATGGATGCGCTTTCACGGGTCTCGGCCCAGGTCCTGGACAGCGCCCTGCCCAGCCTGCCGCTGTACCTGCTGCAGGCCACGGCGGTGATCGGCATGATCGGCGTGCTGCTGATCGCCACCCGTCGCGCCGGGCACGCCATTGAAGGACGGCGCCTGTATGTCGGCGTAGCGCTGGGCCTGATCTACCTGTTCAATTCCTGGTTCGTGGCCCGTTACACCCAGGGAGTGGTCAAGCTGCACCTCGGCTTCGACATCCTGCTGGTCAGTGGCCTGCTCGGTGGCTGGCGCGGCGGCTTGGCCTGCCTGGCCGCCGCCCTGCTCGCCCGCTACCAGTTCGTCGGCACCCAGTTCTTCCTGCCTGCCAGCCTCGAGGCCGTGTTGCAGATGGTGGCCGGCGTCTGGCTGCGCAGGCGCCTGCACCCGCGCATGCTCAACGAACTCTCGCCACGCATGATCCTGCAGGCGTGGTCCGTGCGGATCGGGATGACCGCTCTGGGCCTGGCGCTGGGTGTGGCGATCATTGGGGCCGATCAACTACCGGTGGCCGAACTGGCGATCCAGCGTGTGCTGGCACTGCCGGTCTCGCTGCTGGTACTCGGCGCAGTGTTCGCGCTGGTCTACAACGATGCCCAGATCGATGCGCAGCGCCAGCGCGAACAGGCGTGGCTGCGCATCGATCCGATCAGCGGCCTGCCCAACATGCGTGCGCTCGGTGAACGCCTGCAGCGGTACTGGCGCGACAACGACGGCATCGGCAAGGCCTGCCTGATCGTGGCCGAGATGGGCAACCTGCGCGATCTGCGCCTGCGCTACGGGCCATTGCAGGACAACGGCCTGTGGCAGCGCGATACACCGGCCGACGTCCACCGGTTGCTGCCATCGCTGGCGGTGGACGACGTGGAGGTCTACCAGTTCGGTGATGCCGCGCTGGCGATCCTGGTGCGCGGCATGACCTTGTCCGAACTGCGCATACAACCGCAGATCACCGAGCTGGCCAGCAACCTGGCCGATCGGGTCGGCCGCGATTGGCCTGGCTTCCGGCCACTGTTCCGTTGTGCGGTGGTTGAATTGAAGCCCCCCGTTGATGCCGACGAAGGACATCTTCCGTTCCGCGCGATCACCGTGGCACTGAGCGCGATCGAATCCGGCGTCGTGTTCTTCGACGACCCGATCCAGCGCGACGGCGAGATCGACGCCCTGATCGAAGTCGCCCTCGAACGCTGGCTGCAGCAGGGCGACGCACCGCTGTGCTACCAGCCCAAGCATCGCCTGCAGGACCGCCAGCTGGTGGGCGCCGAAGCGCTGCTGCGCATGCGCGATGGCGAAGGCCGGCCGATCGCACCGATGCGGGTGATCTCGCTGCTGCGCCGGCAGGGCCGGCTGGCAGACCTGGAATGGGCCACGCTGCAGTCGGCGGTGCACTTCCTGCAGCACTGTCGGCAGGACGGCGCGGCGCTGACCATCGCAGTCAATGTGTCAGCCGAATCCCTGCGCCTGCCCGACTTCGGCCTGCGCCTGCAGGAACTGCTGCAGCTGCACGACATCCCCGGCGCGATGCTGCGGCTGGAAATCGTCGAATGGACCGAAATCGTCGAGCGTGACCTGGTCGATGCCAACATCGCACAGCTGCTGGCGGCCGGAGTCACCCTGTCGCTGGATGATTTCGGCGCGGGCTATTCGACCCTGATCCTGCTCTCGCAGCTGGCCATCGCCGAGGTCAAGATCGAGCAGGCGCTGATCGCCACGCTGTCCGACGCCAAGTCGCAGTCGATCGTGCGCTTCATCGTCGAAGTCGCGCACCGCTGCGGTGCCATCGTGGTGGCCGAAGGTACCGAAACCCTGGCGCAGGAACAGCAACTGCGTGCACTGGGCGTGGATGTCGGCCAGGGCTATCTGTACTCGGCGGCGCTGCCGGCCGACGAGTTCCGCCGCTTCGCCGCCAGCTAGACCGCGTAGAAACCCAGGAACATCGCCACCGCCGATTCGGCCACGCGTGCACGTTCCTGCGCGGTCAACGGTGGCTGCCCCATCGTCACCTGCGGCCAGAACGCGAAGCTCTTCACCAGGCCATGCAGCTGGTGGCCGGCGAATTCCGGATCAACCTCTCGCAACCGGCCATCGGCGATCGCTGCGCGGATCCACGCACTCTCGCCACTTTCCTTCTCGCCCATGCGGCAGACGATGGCCTGCGCCCGCTCCGGTGAGTGGATGACCTCGGCCATCGCCACCCGTGCCAGGTCGATGAAGTTGGCATCGCTGAGCAGTTCCAGCTTCTGGCCCAGCAACTGCAGCAGCTGCGCCTGCAACGGCTGGTCGGCGCGATACGGCAGTGCATCGCTGGCCACGCTGCGTTCCCACAGCTCCTCCAGGATCATCGAAAACAGCGCTTCCTTGCTCGGGAAGTGGTTGTAGACGGTGCGCTTGGAGACCCCGGCCACCTCGGCGATGCGGTCCATGCTGGTCGCCTCGTAGCCCGATGCACGGAACTCCTCCACCGCCGCGCGCACGATGGCCTCGCGTTTGCGGTCGGTCAGGCGTTGTGGGGCACGGGGCATGGCAGGAACCGGATAGCTGAACGGACGGCACCATTTTACACCCAGGAGTGTACTTTTGAAAAATGCGAAACTACACTGTGCAGTGTACCCAGCGGACGTCACCCATGAAGCGCCTGCTCCTTGTCCTCCTGCTTGGAATCCTCGCCGTGACCGCCTACACCTTCTGCAAGTCCTGGTCCCTCCCCGACTTCCCCGATTCGCCGCAGTACCGCGACGGCAAGTTCCGCAATGCCCTGCCCCGTCCGGCGATGGGCCTGCGCGACGGTGCGGAGATCTGGTGGACGTTCCTGTTCAACAAGCCCAAGGGCACCGTGCCCGCCCACCCGATTCCGGTGAAGCCGCTGGACCGCGCCTCCCTGGATGCTGCGCCGGATCGCAGCCTGTTCCGGCTTGGGCACTCCACGATCCTGCTGAAGCTGCGTGGCCAGTACTGGCTGACCGACCCGGTGTTCTCAGAGCGCGCCTCACCGGTGCAGTGGATGGGGCCGGCGCGCTTCCACGCACCGCCGATCAGCATCGACGAACTGCCGCCCATCGCCGGCGTGATCCTCTCGCACAACCACTACGACCATCTCGACCATGCCGCGGTAATGCAGCTGGCCGGCAAGACCGCGCGCTTCATCGCACCGCTCGGCGTCGGCGACCAGCTGATTGCATGGGGTGTGGATGCCAACAAGGTGGAACAGCTGGACTGGTGGCAGTCGACTGAAGCCAGTGGCCTGCGCTTGACCGCGACCCCGGGCCAGCACTTCTCCGGCCGCGGGCTGGGTGACAGCGACCGCAGCCTGTGGGCGTCATGGGTGATCCAGGACGGCGACTTCCGCATCTTCTTCAGCGGCGACACCGGCTACTTCGATGGCTTCAAGGCCATCGGCGAGAAGTACGGACCGTTCGACCTGACCATGATCGAGACCGGCGCCTACGATCCGCGCTGGGCGTTCGTGCACATGCAGCCGGAACAGACCCTGCAGGCGCACCTGGACCTGCGCGGCAAGTGGCTGCTGCCGATCCACAACGGCACCTTCGATCTGGCCCTGCACGCATGGCAGCAGCCGTTCGAGCGCATCACGGCATTGGCGGCCGCAAAGAATGTGCCGGTGGCCACGCCGATGATGGGCGAAGCACTGGACATGCAGGCGCCGCAGGCGGGTACGCGATGGTGGGAGACGGTGGAGCTTTAACGGGCGATGCCGTTTGACCTGCCGGAAGCCATGTAGAGCCGAGCCATGCTCGGCTGCGTCAACCACAGAAGCGGCCTGCGGCGCTGCAGTGCGTCATGTAACCGATTACATCCCTTGCTAGCGTAGCGCTCGCCCGATTCCGGTCGAACCTGCGAGGCAGTCCGTAATGACGTTGCGCGCCGAACGCTCCAAGGTCTCCCGCTCAGCTATCCCATGGCGATCTGCCGCCGCCCTGCTGTTGGCCGCCTTGGCCTCCAGCGCACAGGCACAGACCCTCCCCCCGCGCAGCCAATGGCAGGCCAGCAGTTCCTCGCAGCAGGTACCGGCGATGGCGATCGGCCACCTGATCGACGGCGACCCGAAGACCGTCACCGGCGGCGCCTTCAGTCCGGGCCACTGGTTCCAGATCGATCTGGGCGCGGCCACCCTGCTGGCCGGTGCGCGCCTTACCTGGGATGTCTCCAACCCGGAAGGCTATTCGCTGCAGACCTCGCTGGACGGCACGCAGTGGCAGACCGCGTACACGATGGCCGATTCGCTGGGCGACGTGGAAACGCTGTACTTCGCGCCGCGGAAGGCACGCTACCTGCGGCTGGCCAGCCCGCAGCGCACCTCCGATTGGGGCGTGTCGATCTTCGAGATGGAGCCACTGGACAGCACGCTCAGCGCACGCATCAGCGGTGTGGATGCAACGCAGGCGGCGGCGCTCTGGCAAGGCGGCGGCACCGTCGCGATGCCGGCCGGGGCAAATGGATCCCATACGTTCGAGATCACGCTGCCGCGGGCCCAATCAACGGCTGGCCTGGTCGTCGACTGGGCCGATGGCGCGCGCGGCGCCGCGCGACTGCAGGTGCAGGATGCACAGGGCCGTTGGCAGGACCTCGCACACGATGCACAAGCGGCCAATCATCGACAAAGCTGGCTGGCCGCCACTGCAGCACAACCGTTACATACATTCCGCCTGAGCGTGGACGGCGCTGCACCGCAGATCGCGCGCCTGCGCCTGCTCGGCCCGAAAGCCGTGATGACGCCGATGAAGCGCTACCAGATCGCTGCCAGCGGCGCGCAGCGCGCGTTGTTCCCGGCGTCGTTGCAGATGCAGCAGACCTATTGGACCGCAGTGGGCGTGCATGCGGGCCGGCAGAAGTCGATCTTCGACGAATACGGCAATCTGGAAGCCTTCAAGGGCGCGCCACTGGTGCAGCCGATCTGGCGAAGTGCTGACGGCCGCGCCGCTGGCGCGGCAGGACAGCCGATACAGCACGCGCTGCGGGATGGCTGGAAGCCGATGCCCTCCGCTACGTGGTCACCGCAGCCCGGGCTGGAGTTGCGCAGCGAGGTATTCGCCATCGAGCGCAACGGCCAGCCGGTAACGTTCCTGCGTCATCGCCTGCACAACACCGGAAAAACCCGGATCGACGGCACGCTCAGCCTGGTCGTGCGCCCGATGCAGATGAACCCGCCATGGCAGAACGGTGGGCTGTCGCCGATCCGCGATGTGGCCATCGACAGGCAATCCGTGCGCATCAATGGCCGCACGCTGCTGCAGTCGCTCACGCCAGTGGCTGCGTCCGGCGCGGCGCCGTTCGGCAGGGATGGCGCCACGGAAATCACCGCGGACATCGCTGCCGGCCAACTGCCTTCCGCGCAACAGGCGCATGATGACCAGGGTCTTGCCTCGGCTGCGTTGGACTACCGCGTCTCGTTGGCGCCGGGAACCAGCGATGCCATCGTGGTCGCGTTCCCGTTGGGCACCGCCGTCGCGGATGCCAATGGCGTGCTGCCCGAAGCGCCTGCGTTGGATCTGGCCACGCTTCCCCGCGATGCCAATGCGGCGTTCGATTCACTGGCCACGCAGGCGTCCGCGGACTGGCAGGCACGGCTGGGCCAGGTCGGCCTGCGCCTGCCCGATCCATCACTGGTGGACATGCTGCGCGCGCAGGCCGCCTACATGCTGATCAACCAGACCGGCCCGGCGATGCAGCCCGGCCCGCGCAACTACAACCGCTCCTTCATCCGCGACGGCATGGCCACATCGGCCGTGCTGCTGCGCATGGGCGAGGCCAAGGTCGCGCGCGACTACCTGGCCTGGTACAGCGAACACGGCGTACATGCCAACGGCCTGGTCTCGCCGATCCTCAATGACGATGGCAGCGTCAACACCGGCTTCGGTTCGGACATCGAGTACGACAGCCAGGGCCAGTACGTGGCGCTGGTCGCCGACGTTGCACGGCTGGATGGCGGACCCGAGTCGGTGCGTGACTACCTGCCGAAGGTGAAGGCCGCGCTGCACTTCCTGCAGGAACTGCGCGAGCGCACGCTGGTGCCCGGATACAAGGCTGACCAGCCTGCCCCGGAACGCTTTGCGGGCATCCTTGCACCATCGATCAGCCATGAGGGCTATCCATCACCCACCCACAGCTACTGGGATGACTATTGGGGCCTGAAGGGGTGGCACGACGGCGCGTGGCTGGCCGAGGCACTGGGCGACCACGAAACCGCCCGTTGGGCGCGCGAGCAGTACAAAGCGCTGTACGACGCATTGCGTGCCTCGATCCGCGCAACGATGGCGTGGAAGGGCATCGACTTCATTCCGTCATCGGCCGATCTTGGCGATGGTGACCCCACGGGCGTGTCGATCGCCCTGGACCCGACCGGCGCGCAGAGCGTGTTGCCGGCAGATGCGTTGCGGACCACCTTCGCCCGCTACCTGGAAGACGTGCGCAAGCGCAGCCAGCCCGGTGCGCTGTATGCCTACACGCCGTACGAGATCCGCAACGTGCTGAGCTATGTGCACCTGGGCCAGCCAGACGTGGCTGACGAGCTGCTGCAGGGCCTGCTTCATGACCGGCGCCCGCTTGAATGGCAGGTGCTGGCCGAAGTAGTGCATTCACGGCTGCGCTTCCCGCGCTACCTCGGCGACATGCCGCATACCTGGATCGGCGCCGAATACGGCCGCACCCTGTTCGGCATGCTGATGCGCGAAGACGATGATGCGCTCTCGCTGCTGCCGGGCACACCGCCCTCGTGGGTGGCGGGGAATGGATTGGCGGTGGAACGCCTGCCGACGGCGTATGGCACATTGCAGATGCAGGCGCGGCAGCGCGACGGGGTGCTGACGGTGGCGCTGGGCAAAGGGCTGCGCGGCGGAACGGCGGTGAAGGTCTGGTGGCCGGCGCGCACGATGCCGAAGACGGTGCGTGTGGACGGACGCAGCATTTCCGACTTCGACGCCGAGGGCGTGCGCCTGGCGAAACCGTTCAAAACGCTGGAGGCGCATTGGTAAAGCAGCCGAGCATGGCTCGGCTCTACAAAAGCGGAGGTCGCGCCGGGCCACGCCCGGTGTCATTGCAACGTCGGCAATCCCGGCGGGTTGGTCTGCGACTGCGGCACGGCTTCCTCGGCCACGTTCCACCGTTTCAGCGCCTGCGCGTAGGTGCCACTGGCGATCTGGGTGTTCAGCGCCTGCGTCACCGCGTCGGCCAGGCCGCTGCCCTTGCGCGTGGTCACCGAGATTGCCGCGGCGTTCGGCCAGCCACCGGGGAACAGGCCCACGCGCCGCACCTTACCGTCGCGTGCCGAATAGGCGCCGGTGGCGTTGGGTTCGAACGACACATCCGCGCGGCCGGTGATCACCGCCAACCGGCCGACCACGGCGTCATCGAAGTACTGGTACTCCACTGGTTTCAATCCCGCCGCGATGTTCTGCTGGTCCCACTGCCGCAGGATCTGGTCCTGGTTGGTGCTGGCACCCACCACCACCTTCAGCCCAGCCACATCGGCCGGCTTCTCGATCTTCTGGATCGGCCCGTCTGCGCGCGTGTAGATGCCCAGCAGGTCGAAACGGTAGCTGGAGAAATCGAACTTCTTCTTGCGCTCTTCGGTAACCGTCACGTTGGACAGCACCGCATCGTACTTGCCTGATTCCAGACCCAGCGGCCAGTCGGCCCAGGCCACCGGCACGATCACCAGCTTCAGGCCCAGCGCATCGGCGATCAGGCGCGCGATGTCGGGCTCGATGCCCACAACGTCCTTGCTGTCGGCCCCGTAGTCGGCCAGCGGCAGCTGCCCTGGATGGGTGGCCACGGTGAACGACCCGGGCGTGACGAAGCGATACCCCGTGGGGATCAATGACTGCGCCTTTGGATCGAACGTGCCTTTCAACACCACCGTGTTCGCACCGGCCAGGCTGGTCGCGGCCACGGTGCCGGCATCCGGTGCCTGCCGCACGCGCGAATAGACGATGCCGGTGATGCCGATGACCAGCACGCCCACGATCAACAGGGTGCTGCGCGAGGGACGACGCGGTGCTGCAGGGCTCATGGTGTTCCTTTCTCGGTTACAGGGTCTTGGCCAGGAAATCGGCGGTGCGCTGCTGGCGCGGGCGTTCGAACAGCACCTCGGGCGTGCCCTGCTCGATCACCCGGCCCTGGTCCATCATCACCACGTGATCGGCTACGCGGCGGGCGAAGCTCAGCTCATGGGTGACGATCACCAGCGTGGTGCCGGAGCGGGCCAGCTCCTCGATCACGCTCAGCACCTCGGCTACCAGCTCCGGGTCCAGCGCCGAGGTCGGTTCATCGAACAACAGCACCTTCGGCTGCAGGGCCAGCGCGCGGGCAATCGCGATGCGCTGCTGCTGGCCACCGGACAGCTGGCGCGGGAAGGCATCGGCCTTGTCGGCCAGGCCGACCCGTTCCAGCAGCGTGCGCGCCTGCTGCTCGGCCTGCGCGCGCGGCACGCCACGCACCGCGATCGGTGCCTCGATGATGTTCTCCAGCGCGGTCAGGTGCGGGAAGAGGTTGAAGCCCTGGAAAACCATGCCCACTTCTGCACGGCGGCGTCGGATCTCGCGCTCGGGCAGCTCGTACAGGGTGTCGCCCTCGCGGCGGTAGCCGATCAGCTGGCCGCCGACAGTCACGTAACCGCCGTCGGCGCGTTCCAGGTGGTTGATCAGCCGCAGCAGCGTGGACTTGCCGGCGCCCGAAGGGCCGATCAGCACGGTCACGCTGCCGGCGCGCAGGTCCAGGTTCACGTCTTCCAGCACCGGCTGGTCGCCAAACACCTTGCCTACGCCATGCAGCGACACCGCCGCGCCCTCGCCCGCTTCAACCTGGGGGGCGATACGCGGGCGGCTTGCTACGCGCGGTGCGGCTTCGCTCTGCACACGCGGGGGCGATGACACCCGCGACACCGAGCGCTCGCGCTGCAGCTGGCCGCGCGCGAAGCGTTGCTCCACGCGCCGCTGCAACAGCGACAGCACGGTAAGGATGACCAGGTACCAGACCGTGGCCACCATCAGCAGCGGCACCACTTCCAGATTGCGGCGGTAGATCACCTGCACGGTGTAGAACAGCTCCGGCAGCGCCAGTACGTAGACCACCGAGGTGCTCTTGGCCAGGCCGATCACATCGTTGAACGCGGCCGGCAGGATCGAACGCATCGCCTGCGGCAGGATGATGCGGCGCACCTGGCGGCCACGCGGCAGGCCAAGTGCCGCTGCCGCCTCGTACTGGCCATGGTCGACCGAGAGGATGCCACCACGGATCACTTCGGCCGAGAACGCGGCCTGATTCAAGGTGAGGCCCAGCACTGCGGCGGTGAACACGCCGATCAGCTGCGTGGTCGGGTACGAGAACAGGCTGATGCCGGTGAACGGCACGCCCAGTTCGATGGTGCTGTACAGGTAGCCCAGGTTGTTCAGCAGCAGCAACAGCACCAGCAGCGGGATCGAACGGAACAGCCATACATAGCCCCACGACACCGCCGACAGCAGCGGCGAGCCGGACACGCGGGCCAGCGCCAGCAAGGTACCCAGCGCGAAGCCGAGGCCGGTACCGAGCGCGGTCAGCAGCAGCGTGCGACCCAGGCCTTCCAGTACAGGCCGTGCGAAGAACCACTCGGCGAACGTGCCCCAGCCCCAGCGCGGATTGCCCAGCACGGATTGCAGCCCGATCAGAATCAGCGCCAGTGCCAGCACCGTGCCGAAGACCTGCAGCGGATGCCGGGCCGGCACGATCTTCAGCGCCGGTGCTGGCGCGGGGGGTGCGGCAATGCCATCCAGCGCAGTCGAAGGCGTGCTCATGCGTGGGCTCCGTGCAACACGGTCTGCGACGGCGAAAGCACTGGCGCCGGCGCACGTAGATGCTTCTCGAACGGCAGATGCGCGATGGTTTCCGGGTCGGCCTGCAGGTCGAACAGCGCGGTATAGCCGTGGCTGAGGTACAGGCCGACGGCTTCAGGCTGGCGGAAGCCGGTGGTCAGGAACACCCGCCGGTACCCTTGCCGCGCCGCCTGGTCTTCCAGTTCCTGAAGCACGCGACGCGCGATGCCCTGCCGGCGCAGCCCGGGCAGCGTCCAGATGCGTTTGAATTCGGCGGTGTCCGGATCGCGGTGCGGCATGAAGGCGCCGCCGGAGATCGCCACACCATCGCGCAGCAGCAGCACGAACGCGCCTACCGGCGCCGCGAAGGCCTGCGCCGGATAGCGTTGCAGCTCCTCGCGGGCGCTGCCGCCGATGCGTCGGCGCACGTCGGCGTAACGGCTGTCGTACTCCTGCTCCAGGCCATCGAACAGCGGCCGCGCCAATGGATCATCCACCGAGGTATAGAGGAAGCGTTCGTTGCTGCTCATGCCACGTCCTTCACCAGATAGTCTTCGGCCAGTCGCGCCCATAGGCTGGCGGCCGGTGCGATGGCCGCGTCGTTGAACACGTAGCGCGGGCTGTGCAACGGCGCGCTGTCGCCGTTGCCGACGAACACGAAACTCCCGGGCCGCGCCTGCAACAGGAAAGCGAAGTCCCCGCTGGCGGTGCGCGGCGCGAACTCCGGCACCACCTGTTCGTGGCCGAAGCCCTGTATGGCCACGTCGCGGATGTAGGCGGTCTGCTGCGGGTGGTTGATCACGCTGGGGAAGCCACGCGGGAACTCGATTTCGGCGCGTGCCCCGAAAGCGGCAGCGGTCTGCTCGGCAATTCCGGTCACCCGGCGGCGCAGCGTGTCGCGCACCTCGGGCAGGTAGGCGCGCACGGTCAGCTTCAGCTCGACCACGTCCGGAATCACATTGGCGGCCTGCCCACCATGGATCGAACCGACGGTGACCACGCCCATCTGCCGCGGGTCGACATTGCGCGACACCACACTCTGCAATGCAGTGATGATGTGCGCGGCGACCAGGATCGGGTCCACGCTGCCCTGCGGCTCGGCACCGTGGCCGCCCTTGCCGATCACCTTCAGCCGCGCCCAGTCGACCGACGCCATCGCCGGCCCGTCGACGAAGCCAAAGTGGCCCACCGGCACGCCCGGCCAGTTGTGCAGCCCATAGATCGCATCCACCGGGAAGCGCTCGAACAGGCCATCGGCGATCATCTTCGATGCACCCGAGCCGGTTTCCTCGGCTGGCTGGAACACCAGCTGCAAGGTGCCGTCGATAGTGCCGTGATGGGCCAGGTAGTGCGCGGCGGACAACAGGATGGCGGTGTGACCATCATGGCCGCAGGCATGCATCAGGCCGTCGGTCTGGCTGGCGTAGGCCAGCCCCGAGTCTTCGTGGATCGGCAAGGCATCGATGTCCGCACGCAGCCCCAGCCGACGGCCCCCCTGCCCACGCTGCAATGTGCCGACCACGCCGGTGCCGCCGAGACCGGTGGTCACCTCATAGCCCCACTGCTGCAGCAACTCGGCCACACGGGCGCTGGTGCGGTGCTCCTCGAAGGCCAGCTCCGGGTGGCGGTGCAGGTCACGGCGGATCGCGATGGTGGCCTCGGCGCGTGCCGCGATCTCGGGCAATACGCCCGTCGTTTGGGAATCCCGCCGGGCATGGCCCGGTGCTGCCGCAGTGTCTCCGCGCATTGCCCTACCCCGCCTTCCGCGCCGGCTCGGCATCGGTCGAATGGCGGCTGGCCTTGTACGGCAGGCCCAGATGCTCGCGCAGGGTCTGCCCTCCCAGCTCGCGCTGGTGGTAGCCGCGCGCCTGCAGGATCGGCAGCACCTGGGTCACGAAATCGTCCAGGCCTTCGCGCTGTGCCGCAAAACCGAGGATGAAGCCGTCGCTGGCACCGGCATCGAACCAGCGGATCAGCTCATCGGCCACGCGCTCCGGCGTACCGATGAAGTTCGGTCGTGGACTCACGGCTTCCAATGCCACCTGGCGCAGGCTCAGCCCCTTCTCCCGCGCATCCTGCTTGATGCGGTCGGTGGTGGAACGGAACGAGTTGCTGCCGATCTCACCCAGGTCCGGGAAGGGAGCATCCGGATCGTACTGGCTGAAATCGTGGTGGTCGAAGAAGCGTCCCAGGTAGGCCAGTGCATCCTCCAGCGTGGCCAGTGCGGCGATTGCCTGGTACTTGGCTTCAGCCTCCTCTGCGGTACGGCCAACGATGGGGCCGATGCCCGGGAAGATCTTCACGTCGTTGCCGCTGCGGCCATGAGCGATCGCCGAGTTCTTCACCTTCTGGGTGAACGCGCGGGTTTCTTCCAGCGACGGCGAATGGGTGAACACCGCATCGGCGTACTTGCCGGCCAGCGCGATGCCATCGTCGGACGAACCGGCCTGGAAGATCACCGGCTGGCCCTGTGGCGAACGCTGGATGTTGAGCGGGCCTTCCACCTGGAAGAAGCGGCCCTTGTGGTCGAGGCGGCGGAACTTTTCCGGCGCGAAGAACGTACCGCTGTCGCGCTCGCGCACGAAGGCATCGTCATCCCAGGAATCCCACAGCCCCTGCACCACCTCCAGGTACTCGTCGGCGATCTGGTAGCGCAGGGCATGCTCGGGGTGTGGCCGGCCATAATTGCGACCCGAGCCCTCCAACGGCGACGTCACCACGTTCCAGCCGGCGCGGCCGCCGCTGAGCAGATCCAGCGAGGCGAACTGGCGGGCGACGGTGAACGGATCGCTGTAGGACGTCGACAGCGTACCGGCCAGGCCGATCTTGTTCGTGGCCGTGGCCAACGCCGACAGCAGCGAGATCGGCTCGAAACGGTTGAGGAAATGCGGGATCGACTTCTCGTTGATATACAACCCGTCGGCCACGAAGCCGAAGGCGATGCCGTTGTCTTCGGCGGTGCGCGCGATGTCGATGTAGAACTGCAGGTTGACGCTGGCATCGGCCGGGTTGGACGGGTGCTTCCAGGCATGCATGTGGCTGCCGGGGCCCTGCAGCATGATGCCGAACGGAATGTGGCGCGGGGTCGTGCTCATGGGAAACGCTCCTGCAGGTCAGGCCACCGCCGCGCGCGGCGCGGGCGACAGCAGTTCAAGGGATGTCAGGCGTGCGTCGAGGTCGGCCACCGGCGCATCGAGGATGAACTCGCCCACGCCGAAGCGCCGGTGCAGCGCATCCAGTTCGTCACGCACATGCTGCGCATCACCGGACAGCACGCTGGGGCGCGTTTCCTCGATGCGGAAGTCGGCCACCCCCACCTGGCGCGCGTATTCGGCAGCTGCCTCGGCGCTGGGCAGGTTCACCGCCTGCCCGGGACCGAGGTGCAGCTTGTAGACGCGCAGCGCACCGATATGACGCGAAGCGGCTTCCGCAGTGGGTGCGGCGAAGGCCACCGTGGCCAGCAGCGGCGGCTGCGAGGCGACGCTGCGGTAGGCATCGAACGCGGCCTCGATGTGCTTCGGGTCACCATCGAAGTGGGCGGCGTAGACGAAGCGCCAGCCCAGTTCGGCCGCCTGCTTTGCGCTCTGTGGACTTGCGCCGAGCAGGAAACGCTCCGGCGCCTGCTGCGGAACCGGCCGCGCCAGCGCCTCGCTTTCGGCGCCGGCCAGATAGCCCTCCAGGTCGCGCAGTTGCTGGTCGAAGTCGGCAAACGGCGGACGCCCGGCTGCCAGCGCGGCAGTCGAGGCCGGCAGGCCGCCGGGGGCCTTGCCCACGCCCAGATCCACGCGCCCCGGCGCCAGCGCCGCCAGCAGGTTGAAGTTCTCCGCCACCTTGTACGGCGCGTAGTGGCGCAGCATCACCCCGCCACTGCCGATGCGGATGCGCCGGGTCTGCGCCAGCACCCAGGCCGCCAGCACTTCCGGTGCAGGGCTGGCCAACGTCGGTGCGGCATGGTGCTCGGCAAACCAGTAGCGGTGATAGCCCAGCTGTTCGGCGCGCTGCGCCAGCTGCAGGCTGTTGCGCAGCGCCTGCTCCGGCGAAGCGCCCTCGGCTACCGGGCTCTTGTCCAGCACGCTGATCTGATAGCTCACGGTCGCGTCCTCGCTCAGGGGTGGGCCACGGGAATGCCGAGCAATCCGTTCAGTGCGGCCAGGATCGGTTCGGCACCGGAGATGTACTGCCGGTCCCGGTGCGCGCCACTGGCCAGGTCGCTGCGCATGCCCTGCGGCAGCACCAGCTTGGGCAACGACTGGTCCTGCTCGCCGATCTCGGCGATCACCTCGCGGCGCGGCCGCGCGAAGCCGATGCGACGTACGTCCAGCTGCGCATCAAGGCCGTCGATGCTCGACAGTGCACCTTCCAGCAACAGGCTGTGCCGGCAGAAGAAGCGCTGGCCGGGAATCTGTCCGTCCTCGAACTCACGGTCGAGCAGGAACAGGATGGGTTTGCTTGCTGCGTCGAGCGTCACTGGGGGGTCCTCATCTGGGCCGGCAATGCGATGCCGCTTCGATATCGATGCTAGAGATGCCGGCGGCTGCGGCAGCGACGCCTGGCGACAATAGGCGGTCAGATCCGGCCATGCAGATGCGGCGTGGCCATAAGCAAAGCGCCGCCGGTTATGACGTCAGGCGATGCGTCGCAGCGGCGCCGCTACCGCCAGCGCCTGCGTCGCCAGGTGGCCGGCCGCACGCTCGGCTGCCAGCGCGATGCGTGCCTGCAAGGCAGCACTGTTGATGTGCTCGCCGTCGAAGTCGGCAGGCGTGGCATACACCCCGATCGGCAGCGTATGCGCCTGCAGGAAACTGAACAACGGCCGCAACTGGTGGTCGATCACCAGCGCATGGCGCTCGCTGCCACCGGTCGCTGCCAGCAGCACCGGCGTATCCACCAGCGCCTCCAGCCCGACGAAGTCGACCAGGTGCTTGAACAACCCGGGATACGAGCCGCGATAGACCGGCGCGGCCACCACCAGCAGCTCTGCGGCCTCGATGCTCTGCAGCGCCTGCTCCACCTCCGGCCCCGCCTCATCGCGCGACAACGACTGGCCCAGCGAGCGCGCGATCGGCGCCAGCTCCACCAGCTCCACGCTGGCATGCACGCGTTGCTGCAGCGACGCCAGCAGATGCCGCACCAGCAGCAACGTGCGCGATGTCGCCGAACTGGTCGGCGACCCCACCAATGCAACCACCTTCAATGCAGAAGACATGAACTGCTCCTCGATAATGCCGAACTACCTCCGGCCGCCCTTCGTCTTTTGTAGAGCCGAGCCATGCTCGGCTGCTTCCCGCCTTTGTAGAGCCGAGCCATGCTCGGCTGCCCCAGATCAGAACCGGTAACTGATCCGCCCATACCAATACGCCCCGACGTTGCCCAACACGTCGCCGTTGTCCCAGGTCGTCTCGATGCTCGCCACATCGGTGGCACTGCGCGCGTACCCGGGCACCTTGCGCGTGCGCTTGTCGAACACATTGTTGATCCCCAGCGCCGCGCTCCAGCCCGCCCCCAGCTCCACGCCGCCGGACAGGTTGGTCACCAGCACCGGCGGCTGCTTGTACTCCACGCCGTTGTTCAGGCGCTTGATCGGGCCGTAGTAGGTGAAATCGACGTTCGAGCGCCAGCGCCCGTTCTGCCAGCCCAGCCCGGCTACCTGGGTGTAGCTGGGCGTGCGGAAGCGCAGCGCGTATTCGCTGCTCTTGGTCAGCAGGTTGATGTTCGGCAGCCCCTGCAGTGCCGCCGGAATGTCGCTCACCTTCTGGATGGTGGTACGGCCGACGTTGGCCGCGTAGCTCCAGCGCAGCTTGCCCCACGCAGTGTCCTGGTTGGCTTCCAGGGTCAGCTCGACACCGCGCGTGCGGGTATTGCCTACATTGGTGAAGTAGCTGGCGTAGAACGCATCACCCGGCAGGATGCTGATGCCGGCGGAACCCAGCAGCGCATCGATGGTGTTCTTCTGCGCCGCGCTCAGCACCGTACCGCTGTTGTCGGTGATGCGCGCCGGATCCTGCGCGTTGTAGCCGATCTGGCTGGACTGGCCCAGCTGGCCACGGATGTCGATCTGGTACGCATCCACGGCCAGATGGAATGCAGGGCTCGGGTCCCAGGTCACGCCCAGGCTGTAGTTGGTGGCTTTCTCGGGCTTCAGCGGCGTAGCACCCAGCGCAACCGCCGCCGGTGAAGACACCTGCGCCACCAGCGTGGTCCCGCACGGGCAGCTGCCCGTGGCCTGGTAGAACTGTGCGCCCAGGCTGGGCGCATGGAAGCCGTTGCTGACCGTCGCGCGTACACCCAACGCGTCGGTGAAGTCGAAGCGCGTGGTCAGGCGGCCAGTGGAGACACTGCCGAAGTCGGAATGATCTTCCCAGCGCGCCGCTGCATCCAGATACCAGCGCGAGGTGATGTTGCTGGCCGCGCCCACATAGACCGCCTTGCTGTTGCGCGTCGCCTTCACCGCATCGGCGGTGGAGTAGCCCACGAACGCCGCGGCACCGAAGCCGGTGTACGACTCCCACTGCCCGGCCCCGCGTTTGTACTGTTCGTGCTGGTACTCGGCGCCTGCGCTCACTTCCAGCGGCGACGCAAAGGCGGCCACCTCGAAGCCACGGCGCAGGTCCAGGTTGGCGATCCCCTGCTGGTAGTCCAGCTTGCCGTCATAGAAGTCAGTGGGCGAACCGGGATACGGCAGCGAGTAGTTCACCGAATTGCGGGTATAGGTGCGCACCGTGCTGCGGTTGCCGGTCAGGCTGGCGTCGTAATCCCAGCCCGCGATCTGCCCCTTCACGCCCGCAGTGCCGGTGTACTGCTTTTCCTTGGTCTCCAGCACCGGCAGGAAGCCATCGGGAAACACGCTCAGCACGCCGGGTGCCTTGTAGGTGGTGAAGATGGTCGCCGGCAGGCGGAAGTTCTGGATCGCCTGCGCGGTGCGGTCACTGGCCGTGGCGTTGGCGTAGAACTGCGCGCTCTCGCCCAGGCCATGGCCTGCATTCACTGCGAAAGCCTTCAACGCGTACGACGGCGAACTGAGGATGGTGTTGGCCTCGGCATCGCGGTTGGCCTCGGCCGGGTTCGGCGATGCACCCGTCGGCAAGCGATTGTTCGGGCGCAGTGCGACCCGGTTGCCGTTGGCATCTACTGCCGGATAGCTCAGGTAGCCATCGATGTAGCGGCGGGTGCGGATCGCGTGGTGCTGCCGCGTGTTCTCGCCGGACAGGTTGACGAAGCCATCCTGGCCCCACGGCAGCCCGACATTGGCGCGTACGCTGGTACGCGAACCATCGCCATCGATGCTCTGCCCGCTCTCCACCGACACATCGCCACCGTGCGCCTGCGATTTCAGGATCACGTTGACCACGCCGGTGATCGCGTCCGAGCCATAGATGGCCGACGCACCATCGCGCAGCACCTCCACGTGGTCGATGGCCGAGACCGGAATCAACGCCAGGTCGGCCCAGGCGTGGCCCGGAAAGCCACCACCGTTTGCGCCACTCACGTAAGCGCTGGCATTGCGGCGCTTGCCGTTCACCAGCACCAGCGTGTAGCCCGGTGACAGGTTGCGCAGCTGGTAGCCACGGATCAGGCTCTCCTGGTCGCTCTGGTAGCCGCCGATCTGGCTCAGCGACGGCAGGCTGCGCTGCAGCGCTTCCAGCAGGTTGCCCTGCCCGGTGGCGGCGAGGTCCTCTGCAGAGATCACATCGATGGGCGTGGAACTGTTCTTCACCGTGCGCGTGCTGGTGCGTGAGCCGGTGACCACCACCGCATCCAGCGTGGACGCTGCCACGTTGGCCGTCGCGGCGGTGGCAGCAGGATCTGCGTCGGCTTCAGCCGCATGGCTGGGCGAGGTGGCAAGGATGGCTGTGATCAGAACAGCGAGAGTGCTCAGGACAGGGGCGTGGGCGGCAGGCATGGGGGCTCGTGGGGGTGGGCCGGAAACACGCTTCCATTCAAGGGCCTGTTCACCTGGTGCGACAGGCGGGATCGCGTCACCCAGCCGTAACATCCGGCCACCCACATGACCGCTGGTAATGACGTTAGGCGGCGCACACGCACGGGGTCCCCCCACGGAGTCGGATCCCTTTCCATAGGAAAGGGCTCTGACCCCACGCACGCCTCCCCACCACGGGGTCAGAGCCCTTCCTGCGGAAGGGATCCGACCCCGGTTCCCATATGCCCGCCCGGCATCACCTCATGCCCGCGCATCACGCAACGCCACGCACCGCCACCCGTAGCATCAGGCCATGCCCAGCCCACCCGCCGATCCCACCGCGCCGCTCGTTGCCATCGTCGCCTGCCACGGCCAGGGGCTGTTCGAATTCGGCTGCGCGGTCGGCCTGTTCGCGCCGGTGCGGCCGGAACTCGGCGTGGCCTGGTACCGCACCCAGCTGTGCGCGGGCGAGCCCGGCGCGCTGCGCATGCTCGGTAATGCGCAGGTGCAGCTGCCCTACGATCTCAGCACGGTCGATGACGCCGACATCATCGTCATCCCCGGTTGGCGCGAACCCAGCGAGCGCCCACCGCAGGCACTGCTCGATGCACTGATCCGTGCCCACGCACGTGGCGCGCGCATCGCCTCGATCTGCTCCGGTGCCTTCGTGCTGGCCTGGGCCGGGCTGCTCGATGGCCGCCAGGCCACCACCCACTGGCGCCTCACCGAAGCGCTGGCACGCGAGTTCCCACGCATCGATGTGCGCGAGGATGCGCTGTACGTGGATACCGGCAGCATCATCACTTCGGCCGGCTCGGCCACCGGCATGGACATGATGCTGCACATGGTGCGCAAGGATTACGGCGCGCGCGTGGCCAACCTGGTGGCCGAACGGCTGGTCCTGGCACCGTGGCGTGATGCCGGGCGCAGCCAGCGCGTCAGCCGCGCCATTCCCCACGGCGAGCCCACCCGCTTGGCAAAGCTGATGGAATGGATGCGCCGCAACCTGCGCGAGCCCCACTCGCTGGGCAGCCTCGCCGAGCAGGCCGCGCTCAGCCAACGCACGCTGCAGCGGCAGTTCCTGGACGCCACCGGCCTGTCGCCGATCGACTGGCTGATCCGCGAGCGCGTGGCTTTCGCGCGCGAGCTGCTGGAAACCACTGACCGGCCGCTGCAGTGGATTGCAGAACAGGCCGGCTTTGGTTCGCAGGAATCGTTCCGTCGGCACTTCCGCGGTCAGGTCGACGCGAGCCCTACCGAGTACCGCAGCCAGCATCGCGGCGGTCTCGGTGCCGACCGGTTGGTGGGCTGTTGATCCCGTGCGCGGAGCCAGGCGTGGCGTGAGCAAAGCCTCACGACGGTCCGGGCTTGCGTGCGTATAGTGACGTGCGTCACAAGAAGCCCCTTCCATGCTCCATGCATTTGCTTACTCCAGCCGCATGTCGGCTGGGCTGTCCAATCAAGCCCTCCACCAGATCGTCTCGCAATCTGCCACGTTCAATCGCCGGGTGGACGTTACCGGTGCGCTGATCGTCGACGGGCAGCGGTTTTTCCAGTACATCGAAGGCCCGCCCGACGCCCTGGAAGCAGTCAAGCGCCGCATCCATGACAGCCGCTCGCATGCTGCCGTCGTGCCGGTACTGGACATGGCCATCAGCGCGCGTGCCGTTCCGTACTGGGCAATGACCCACATCGAGACCGGGCAGATCGTGGTGTCCGGCCTGGTGAATGCGCGCTGGGACGAGTTCGGCCACTCCATTCCGGGCATGGACCAGCTCGTCCGCCTGCTGCGTCCGCATTTTCCACGCGTCGGCACCGTCGGCGCGCCACGCGCAGCCGCCTGATAGACACTGAACCATCGCCTTGCACGCGCACGCCGACGCGGCCGCGCGTTGCGTCCAGGCGTCATCATCCAGATCTCCTTTCCCATCGTCTTCGCCACGCCCATCGCATGCCCGTACCCGCCCACCCTGCAACGGAAACACGCGCATCGCCTGCCGACCTGTTCGAGATCGTCGTCGTGCGTGCAGGTACCGTCCTGTTCGCCATCGACATCCAGGCGGCGGTCGAAATCCGCGGTCCGGAGGCATTCGGCCCTGCAGACCGCAACGGCAGGCCGACCCTGGAGGTCCGTGGGCAACCGTTACCCGTCGTCGACCTGCGCCGCATGAGCGGCCAACCGGCATTCGAGGGTGGCAGCCCGGCCATGCTGTTGATCAACGCCGGCACCGCAACCCTGGCGCTGGCCGTGGACGAAGTGCTGGAGATCGAGACGCCGGACGCGAGCGCGAACACCCCCGAGCCTGCAGCGGGCCAATCGTTCTGCTTCTGCAGCCGGCACATTCAACTCGATCCGGCGCGCTCGGCTGCACTGATCGAACCGGCGGCACTACTGGGCGCACTTGCCGCGCAGGGGTGACCGGCGGCGTCTCAGGATCGTCCTGCCAAGGCACGGTTTCGCAGCCTCCAGCACTGCGCGGCAAAGCCGATCACGAACACCACCAGGCAGGCCAGCAGCGTGTGCAGCACCACCGGGGCCATCGGTGCCGCCGCAATCGGATGCGCTGCCGGCAGGCGGGTCAGCGTTTCGTTGACGCCGGGCACCAACGAGAGCAGGAAGCTGAACGACAGTGCGAAGGTCGACAGGTAACGCGCGGCGCGCCCCAGCCAGCGCAGCCGCGCGGCCAGCATGCCGCCGAATGCCACCAGCAGCACGATCACCCCGAATGCGTGGCCGGGGTTGATCCCGCCCGTGCTGGACACGGTGAACGAGGTGGCCACCGATAGCACCAGCCCAACCAGGTACAGCTTGCCCGCGCGCGTGGCGAGATCGATTGCGCGGTGGCGAATGAAGGCATACAGGCCACTCAACACCGGGATCAGGCTGACAGCGGTATGGATCACGCCAAGTGTGGACAGAGGGTGGGACATGGGACATCTCCAGGGACAGAATGAACCTACTAGTAGGTAGGCATTGAACTCAAAAAGAAGGCCCGCGTCGCCGCAGGCCCACCACACATCTCTCAGGACGCCGCGCTCACCCGCGCGATCGCGAACCGCGCCAGTGCCGCGAAGGTCGCCGCATCACCGAAACCGCGCGCGGCCAGCATCGCGCCGTGCACCGATGACATGAACGCCTTGGCCTCATCGGCCGCCGAGCCCTGCAACTGCAGTTGGCCCATCGAAACGCCCTTCTCCAGCGTCACTGCCAGCCAGCCGCTCAGGTCCTCGAAATGGCCGCGCACTTCCTCAGCGATCTCTGCCGGAATCATCGGCGCTTCGGCGGCCAGCATCGCGCAGATGCAGAACGAGGACGTACCCCCTGCAATGCAGCTGGACCAGTACTCCACATAGGCGTTGAGCTCCTGCAGCGGGTCGGCCAACTGCCGGTCCAGCAGCGCCAGGCCTTCGCGCGCTTCGGCCCGGTACAGCTCGACCACCGTGCGCACCAGATCCGCCTTGCTGGGGAAGTGGTGATGGATGCTGGCCTTGCTGATGTTCACCCGCGCCGACACGTCGGCGTAGCTGAAGCCGTTGTAGCCACCGGCTTCCAGCAGCGCACGGGCATGGGCCAGGATTTCCTGTGCCTTGGGCGAGAGCGACTCTTTCATGGCAATAAACCTACTAGTAGGTAGACGGCCTGTCAACCCCTCTCTGCTGCACCCGCCAGGCATCATTCCCGGCAGAGCCGGCCGCTGGCCGGCTTGCTGGCAACGTGACCTTCGATTGCCCCTCAATGCGAAGACACGTATACCGCATCGGCTGGCGGAGGTGGCAGCGCGAAACTGCGCCGCATCCGCGCGACCTCGGCCGCCGGCGGCAACGCGAACAGGCGCTTGAACTCACGGTTGAACTGCGACGGGCTGGCATACCCCACCGCCAGCGATGCCGCTTCGGCAGTCATCCCCTGCCGCAGCATCAGCAACCGTGCCTGGTGCAGGCGGGTCGACTTCACGTACTGCATCGGCGACGTGCCGGTAATCGCGCGGAAGTGGTCGTGGAAGGTCGCCACACTCATGCCCGCTTCGGTGGCCAGTTGCCCCACGTCCAGGGTGGTGGCATATCCGGCATGGATCGTCCGCAGCACTCTGCCGATGCTGCCGAAGCGCCCGCGCAGGGCCAGCGCCTCGCGCATTGCGCCGCCCTGTGCACCCGTCAGCACGCGGAAGTACACCTCACGCACCAACGCAGGGCCGAGCACGGCAGCCTCCAACGGTTCAGCCAGTGCCTCCAGCAGGCGCAGCACCGTGGCCTGCATCGGCGCCTGCATCGGGCTGGACATCATGCCCTGCGCCGGTGTCGCCGGGGTGCCCTCCTGTTCACCCAGTTCGATCAGCAGATCCGCCGCCAGCTGCAGATCCAGGTGCAGGTAGATCGCCAGCAGCGGCGCCTGGGCCGACGCATCGGTTTCCATCGTGAACGGCACCGGCACCGACACTGCCAGGTAGTGCTGGGCGTCGTACTGGTAGACCTGCCCGCCCAGATAGCCACGCTTCACCCCCTGGCAGACGATCACGATGCCGGGGTCGTACAACACCGGCGTGCGCGCCAGTGGCCGGTCCGATCGCAGCAACCGCACCCCCGGCAGGCGCGTGAGCGTGTAGCCCTCCTCCACCGCCAGCGTCTTCAGCAGGCCGACCATGCGCGCCTGCACCTGCCGTTGCAGGGAATCGACCACAGGCACAGGCACTCCAGAGGAATAGGCAAGAATGGCCGAATCCTAGGCCTGTGACCCCGGTCGTTCAAGAACTAACGTGCAAGCCCTGCCCACCACGAACGCCCCCTCATGCCCCCTTCCCGCTTCCTCCTCATCACCGGTGTCAGCAGTGGATTCGGCCGCGCCCTTGCCCAGCAGGCCCTGCTGGCCGGCCACCGCGTGGTCGGCACCGTGCGCAACGAAACCGACCGCCAGGTACTCGAAGCGCTCGCTCCCGGCCGCGCATTCGGTCGCCTGCTGGACGTAACCGATACCGCCGCCATCAATGCGCTCGTCGCCGATATCGAAACCAACATCGGAAGCATCGACGTGCTGGTCAACAACGCTGGCTACGGCCACGAAGGCATCCTCGAAGAATCCACGCTCGCCGAGCTGCGGCAGCAATTCGAGGTGAACGTATTCGCTCCAGCCGCGCTGATCAAGGCCGTGCTGCCGCACATGCGCGCCCGGCGCCGCGGCCATATCCTCAACATCACCTCCATGGGCGGTTTCATCACGATGCCGGGCATCGCGTGGTACTGCGGCAGCAAGTTCGCGCTGGAGGGCATCAGTGAAGTGCTTGGCAAGGAAGTCGCGCCGTTTGGTATCCACGTCACGGCCGTCGCGCCGGGTTCCTTCCGCACCGACTGGGCAGGCCGCTCGATGGTGCGGGCACCGCGCAGCATTGACGACTACGACGCATTGTTCGATCCCATCCGCAGCGCGCGTGAGGCGAAGAGTGGCCACCAGCCCGGTGATCCAGTGAAGGCTGCGCAGGCCATGCTGCAGGTCATCGACAGCGACGCTCCTCCCCGCCACTTGCTGCTGGGCAGTGATGCACTGCAGCTGGTGAGGGCAAAGCTGGCATCGATGGCCGGTAGCATCGACGCGTGGGAACAGCTGAGCCGTTCGACCGACGGCGTAGCGTGAGATCTTGAGGCCGCCGATGCCCTCACCGGCGGCCTCCCCCTGCCCGCTCAGTCTTCCTGCACCAGCTTGAACTCGCGTAGCAGGCCACCGATCTGGGTCTTGTCCAGCTTGTTCATCAGCAGATTGCGCAGGAACGCAGGCCCGGGAATATCCAGTTCCTTGCCATCGCGCAGGCGACCGGTGGCGGCCAGCAGCGAGCGCACGTCATACGTGGAATTGAACACCTCCGGCACGCCGCGCTCGATCCCCAGCAGGGTGTACACCGCTTCCATCGGCGTGCGCACTGAATATTCGGTGGTGAAGATGCAGTCGCGCTGCTTCGATTCGGCAAACTGGCCGATGAAGGCGAAGTTCACCGCACCGTCCGGCACCACGTCCGGGCGGTCACCGGCCTGGCGTGGCATGAAGAACGCCGTGATGTACGGCATCATCACCGGCACCGTCTTCGCACCGGTCGCGGCCAGCGCATCAATCTCTTCCACCGGCACGCCCAGGTGGTACAGCCACTCGCGGGTGATCTCCTCGCCGGTGCACTCCTGCATCGGCTTTTTCACGTAGTCGCCCGGCGTATCCACAAACAGCGAGTACACCCAGACCACGATCTGGTCCTTGGGCTGGTTCTTGAAATGCGGCTGGCGGTTCACCGTCCAGCTCATCAGCCAGCGCGAGTCGCGCATGCTGACGATGCCGCCGGTCACTACCTTGCCACTGAACGGGTCGCGCTTGGCGATCTTCTGGATGTAAGCCGGAATGCGCGCATCCAGCGTCGTCACTGTCGCCGATTCCCACTTGGTCTGCGGGATATGCGCGCCGAACACGTCCGGGCGACCGAACGCCGCATCCTTCGCGGCGATGCGACGCCACAGGTCCCAGGCCGGCGCCGGTCCTTCGTTCAAACGCGCCGCGGTGTAGTGATCGCCATTATCCGAGTTTTCGGTCAGCGAACCGATTGTCATGAAAACAAGATCATCCGCGCCCAGATCCACGCCATCGGCTACACCATCACGCATCCAGTGGATACGCGTGGCCTGCTTGCGGCCCGGCTGCAGATCGAAGTCGACGTCGGTCACCTCGGTGCCGTACTGGAACACCACGCCCTGCTCCTGCAACCACTTCACCAGCGGCAGCACCAGCGATTCATACTGGTTGTACCGGGTGAACTTCAACGCCGAGAAATCCGGCAGGCCGCCGATGTGGTGGATGAAGCGATGCAGGTACAGCTTCATCTCCAGCGCCGAATGCCATTCCTCGAACGCGAACATGGTGCGCCAGTACAGCCAGAAGTTGCTGTCCAGGAAGTCGCGGCCCAGCACCTCGTCGATCCGCTTGTTCTCCATCTCCTTCCGGGTGGCCAGGAACAGCGCGATGATGTCCTTCTGGGCCTGCTCGGTCAGCGTGAACAGGCCATCAGTGTGCGCATCTTCGCCGCGATTGATGGTGGCGCGCTGCAGCGAATAGTTCGGGTCGTCCTTGTTCAACCAGTAGAACTCGTCCAGCACGCTGGCATCCTCGATTTCCAGCGACGGAATCGAGCGGAACAGATCCCACAGGCACTCGAAGTGGTCTTCCATCTCGCGGCCGCCGCGGATCACGAAGCCCTTCTCCGGCACCTTCAGGCCATCCAGCGCGCCGCCGGGAATCTGCTGCTGTTCAAGGAGGGTGATGCGTTCACCGGCCATGCGCCCGTCGCGCACCAGGAACGCGGCGCCGGCCAGCGAGGCCAGGCCCGAGCCCACAAACCAGGCGCGCTTGCCATCCACACCGGCCGGCTTGCGCGGGCGCGCGAAAGCTTCGTAGTTGCCACTGCTGTAATACATGCGTTGCACCTTCCTGGAGGGGGTCATCAGGAACCGGCAGCGGAATGACACAGCCATCCGATGCAGGTCATGACCCTACTCTAGCGCCGATCCGATGTATCGTTTCCTGCACGCAGGCTGCGACGGAATGACGCAGCCGCGTCAGAGCGTCCTTCCCAGCAGCATGCCTGGCCAGCCGTCCACGTTGAACGGCGCGATGCGCGTATACCCGCAGGATTCATAGAAGCGCACCAGGTCGCCGCTGCCTCCGGCGTAGCAGTCCACACGCAGATGGTCGACACCGGCAGCGCGCGCCTGCTCGTCGGCAAACGCCATCAGTCGGCGGCCGATGCCACGCACGCGCACATCACGCGAGGCCACCAGAACCCGCACATACAGCTCCGGCCCGGTGGGCGCGGGCACATAGGGCATCGACTCGCCCAGTGCCAGGAACGCCCGCACGCCGCCCTGCTCGTTCTGCGCCACCCATGCGCCTGGCAGTGCACACGCCTCGGTGACCTGGGCAATCCGGCGCGGCATCGTCGACCACGGTTCGCTGCCCCATTGCTGCACATTGCCGATCGACACGAACCACTCGATCACCTCGTCAAAGAGCCCCAACACTGCGGGGGCATCGGCCGCGCTGGCGCGGCGGATGTTCAAGGCGTCCTTTCCGGTTTCAGTCATGCGTTCCGCTCCTGTCATACCACGCTCCCCAACCCTGGAAGACAGGGGGAGCGTCGGCCGGTTCAACCAGTCTAGCGCATGCCCCAGCGTGGCCACCTGTACCGGACCAAAGCAGTCGGCAGTCCATGTGACTTCCAGCGCGCCGCCAGGAATCTGCTGCTGTTCCCAGTGTCGCAGGTGCGTACAGACTCGATGCTTCATCAACCGCGTGGAGCATCCCCTCCGGTAATGAACCAGCGCTGGAACCCCTCGATCGCATCCGGCATCAGGGCGCGGGCGCGTTCACGCACCAGCACTTCGGCGTCGCGCATCGCGCTGATCGCATCCGGCCGCGCGCACAACGCCATCGCCACATCCGACGCGTCCAGCATCGCCAGGTTCACGCCCACGCCCACCGGAGGCATCAGATGCGCCGCATCGCCGATCAAGGTCACGCCATCGCGGGGGGTCCAGCAAAAATCCGCTGGCAGGCTGTAGATCGGCCGCCGCACGAAGTCCGTGCAGGCCTCCAGCAGGCGCCGAAGGTTCGTGGCCCACCCGGTATAGCAGCCTGTCACCAGCGTCCGTATGCCGTGCTGCGCGATCTGCGCATCAAGCCACTCGGAAGAGCGCTTCAGCGCTGCATACACGCAGAGTCGATCGCGGCTGTTGCGTTGCACGAACAGGGCCTCCTCGCCGCCAAAGCAGAACAGGCTGCCCTGCCCGACCATCGCGGCGATGTCCGCAGCAGGCTGTGCAATCCAACCTTCGAAGAAGGTAATGCCGGTGGGCAGCGGCTGGCACGTACTCAAGGCCGCGCGCACTTTCGACCACGCACCATCGGCACCGATCACGATGTCCGCCTCGCGCTGCACGCCGTTGGCGAATCGCAGGCCGTGGCCGTTCGCCTGTGCAGATACCAGCGCGGTCAGGCTGTGGCCCCACTGCACCGTGTCCGCCGGCAGCGCGTCCAGCAGCAGCTGGCGCAGGTCGCCGCGGTCGATCTCCGGCTTGTCCTTGCTCCCTTCCGGACCGAACCCGCCGGTGGTGATCTCCCCGGACCACGGGTCGCCCATCCGCGCCTCCTGCCCCTCATGCCGTGCGACCGCACGGAAGGCCTCCAGCAGGCCCGCGCGCTGCAGCGCCACCTGCCCGGAATCGTCGTGCAGATCCAGCGTGCCGCCCTGTGTGCGCTGCTGCCCGGATGCTTCGCCCTCGTACACGCTCACGCGGTGACCGCCGCGATGCAGGATGAGCGCAGCGGTGAGGCCAGCGGGGCCTGCGCCGATGACGGCAATACGGGGAGGGTGCTGCATGGCGCGATCCAGGTTAGTTGATACGTCAACCGTATGCCGCAAGGGTTGACATGTCAACCATTGCCCGGCAACGTTCGGCCATGACCTCCCCCAGCATCACACCCGACGAATGGGCCACCTGGCGCGGCTTCCGGCGCATGGCAGAAATCACCTCCGGCCGCATCGTCCAGGACATCACCCGTAGTACCGGGCTCTCAAGGGCCGACTTCATCGTGCTGATGGAGCTGAACCAGTCCAAGGATCGCTGCCGCCGCCAGCGCGAACTGCTGGACTACCTGGAATGGGACAAGACGCGCCTCTCGCACCAGCTGACCCGCATGGCGGGCCGTGGCCTGATCGAACGCGATACCGACAGCGAAAACGTCGTAGTGATCCGCATGACCACAGAAGGTCACGCGCAGCTGCGCGCGGCACGGCCGGTACACGCCGCCGGTGTCCGCCGGTATTTTCTCGACCATCTCTCCGCGGATGATCGTGCCGCACTGCAGCGGATCACCGACAAACTGCATGCCGCCCTGCAGGACGGCGAGAACTGAAGCATCGCCCCCGGTAGTGCCGACCGCTGGCCGGCAACTGCACGCACCCAACGCCACCGGGATGCCGGCCAGCGGCCGGCACTACACGCGAGGGCGTTCGTGGCGGGTTTGACATGCAGGCATTTACCTGCATATAGTCCACTCGAGGGCGGCGCCTGCCAGCCCATCGCGAGGAACCTGCAATGGTGGATATCGCACACAGGGTCGGCATCAAGGCCCCCGCAAGCCAGGTGTACCAGGCGCTGGCCACCCCCGAAGGCGTGGCCGCCTGGTGGGCCGAAGACGCGCACGGCGACCGCGAAGCCGGCGGCACGGTCAAGGTCCGTTTCACCAACAACGGCCAGGAAATCGGCGCCATGGAGATGAAGCTTGAGCAGCTTGTTCCAGGCGAGCTCGTGCTGTGGCGGTTCCTCGCCGGCCCCGCCGAATGGATCGGCACCCACGCGCGCTTCGCGCTGAAGCAGGAAGGCGACTACTGCATCGTGCTGTTCACGCACGAAGGCTGGAAGGAGCGCGTCGAGTTCACCTCCCACTGCAGCACCAAGTGGGCGGTGTTCCTGATGAGCCTGAAGGCACTGCTGGAGACCGGCAAGGGCCAGCCCAACCCCCACGACGTCAGGATCGACAACTGGAATTGAAAACCTCCCCATGGCGGTAGACCACGTGCGCGATGCAGACAAGGTGTTCAAGGCACTGGCCGATCCCACGCGCCGCACGCTGCTGGATCTGCTCTGCGAAGACAACGGCCAGAGCCTGGGCCAGCTGTGCGAGCACCTGGACATGGCCCGGCAATCGGTCACCCAGCACCTGGGCCTGCTGGAAGACGCCAACCTGATCAGCACCGTGCGCCGTGGCCGCGAGAAGCTGCACTTCATCAACCCGGTGCCGCTGCATGAAGTCTACGAACGCTGGGTACGCAAGTTCGAGCAGCAGCGCCTGAGCCTGCTGCATGACCTGAAACGCGAACTGGAAGGAGAATGACGATGTCCGCAGAGTCAACCCGCTTCATCCACGTGATCTATATCGCGTCCACGCCACAGAAGGTGTTCGAGGCCATCACCCGCCCCGAGATCGCCAGCCGCTACTGGGGCCACGAGAACGTCTCGGACTGGAAACCGGGCTCGCGCTGGCAGCACGTGCGCGCCAACGAAACGCGCTCGGTCGAGCTGGTCGGCGAAGTGGTGGAAAGCACCCCGCCCTCGCGCCTGGTCATCACCTGGGCCGCCGCCTCGCAGGCCGACAACCCGGACGCCTACAGCCGGGTGACCTTCGACATCGTGCCCTACCAGGACATGGTGCGGCTGACGGTTACCCATGAGGAACTGGAACCCGGCAGCGGCATGGATACCGGCATCCGCCAGGGCTGGCCGATCGTGCTGTCCAGCCTGAAGTCGCTGCTGGAGACCGGCAAGGGGCTGGATGTGTTTGCGAAGCCGAACTGAGTCGTGCCGCAATCGGCGGCGGAGCGCCACCCGCCGCCAGCGCTCCCTGGCCGGTCAATCGCTCAATCTGCGCGAACGCCCATAACTGCCACGCACATCCTGCTTGATCCAATCGGCCAGCAGGCGCAGGTAGCCGTCGGTGATCCGCGTCGACACGCGGTTGCCCTCGGCATCGGTGCGGAACTCGACCATGCCGTGGTCGGTATCCGGGAACAGGTAGGTGTTGATCGGTTGCCCCGACGCGCGCAGGCGCGACAGGATCGAACGCGTGGCGGCAATCGGCGCGGCGCGGTCCTGCTCGGCCAGCACCCACAGCAACGGCACCTTCAGGCGGCGCAGCGCGGCCTCGGCGTCGTAGTCCCAGATCAGTTCCAGGTTGTCGAATCGCGCGCGACCGATCCGGCGCAGGTCGGCATCACTCATGCGCAGCATGTCGCCGCTGCACTCGCCGTTGATCGTCTTTGCCCACGGCGCGGCACCGATCTGGCTACGCACCCTGGCCAGCGTTTCGAACCCTTCAGTGAAATGCGTGCGCATCAACTGCGCGGTTGCGTCTGAAAGCTGCCCGACCTGCGCCAACGCGGCCGCATCCAGCTGCATGCGCCGTGCCTCGTCGAACAACTGCTCGCGGTCCTCCTCGATGGGCGACACCACCAGCCCGAAACCGATCGCCACAAAATCCGCCTGCGAGCGGGTCGCCGCCAGCGGCGCGATCCAGCCGCCCTGGCTGCCACCGAAGTAGCCGGCGCGGCCGAACCGACCTCTCGCCAGTTCGCGCGCCTTGGCAAGCGCCGCCGCCGCGTCGTCGGCCAGCAGCTCGAAGTTCTGTGTGTACTCGCCTTCCGAATCGCCGGTGCCACGCTTCTGGTAAGCGAACACCGAAATACCCTGCGCCACCAGCATGCGCTGGTAGATCGCCGCCACTGCCATCGTGCGTTCCGAGCCGTGCACCAGCACCACCAACGGCCGCTTGGGGTCGGCCGGGCCGGCCGGTTCGATCAACTGCCCGACCAGCTTGGTTCCCGCACTGATGAAAGTTGCATCGGTATCACGGGTCGGCAGGCGCTGCCAGCGCTGCGTGGCCCCAGCAGACGACCTGAAGCTGACCACGTCGCCGTTGCAGCTCACCGGTGCGTTGGCATCGCCGGTGGCGCCACGTCGCCCGTCCAGCATCAGATAACGCTGCCCCGTGGCCGGCGCGGCAGCGGGTGCGCCCAGCACCACGATGCTGCCTTGGCCGTCACCGTAGGCACTGACCGTGCACAGCTCGGCGGCTGCAACCGGCAGGCCCGAACACGCCAGCACCGCGCTCAACAACGAACGACTCTTCCACCCTTCCATGCCCGTCCCCGGTATCGTGAACCCGCCTCGTGCGGGCGCCCGGCGCAGCCTAGCGCGTTCGTTCGCCAGATTCATGCTGCATCTGCTTACTGTCGGCCTCTCCCATGGCCATACTGGGCGGACGATACGAACTTCAGAGCGCACGATGCACACACATGTAGAACAGATCGGCAGCACCCGCGTCCTGCGCAGCGCCGATACAGGCCCGCTGCTGGATGGCAACGCCTTGCGCGACCTGGTCGGCGATGCCCTTGGGCACCAGGCCGAGTGGATCGCCGTGCCGGTGCAGCGCCTTTCGGCAGACTTCTTCGAGCTGCGCTCCGGCATGGCCGGGCAATGGCTGCAGATGCTGGTGAACTACCGCCTGCACTTCGCCGTCCTGGGCGATGTCAGCGGCTACCGCGCACAGAGCGAATCGCTGGACGCGTGGATCACCGAATGCAACCGCGGCCGCGACGGCTGCTTCGTGGCCGACTGGGGCGCCCTGCTGGCGCGCCTTTCGGCCCCCGCCAGCGCCGGCTGAACGCCGCCCCCACGCTCACCCTCGCCGAACCGGGTTCCGACCGGGCTCCGACGCCGCGCGCCACAGCATCACCCGCGGGCTCCCCAGGCGACGTTCGATGCGCGCTTCAGACGCAGATTCCCTGCACAGCAAAGTGGCGGCGGTCACCCTCGGTTTCTGGGTGATGAAGATCGCCGCCACCACCCTCGGCGAGACTGCGGGCGATCTGCTGTCGATGACGCTCAATCTGGGCTACGTGGCCAGCTCGGCCATCCTGCTGGCGATCTTTGCCGGCCTGCTGGGCATGCAGTTGTCGGCGCGGCGCTTCCACCCGGTGCTGTTCTGGTCGGTGGTGCTGGCCACCAGCACCGCCGGCACCACCCTGTCCGACCTGATCGACCGCACGCTCGGCCTGGGCTACGCCACCGGCGCCAGTCTGCTGGCCGGCTGCCTGGCGCTGGTGCTGCTGGCTTGGCGGGTGTCGGAAAAGTCGATCTCGGTCAGCAACATCGCATCGCGCCGTGCCGAAGGCTTCTACTGGACCGCCGTGCTGTTCTCCAACACGCTCGGCACCGCGCTGGGTGATTTCCTCGCCGACGATTCCGGACTGGGCTTCACCGGCGGCGCACTGCTGATCGGCAGCCTCATCGCGCTCACCGCACTGGCCAGCCGCATCAAGGGCATCAACCGGGTCATCCTGTTCTGGATCGCCTTCGTGCTCACCCGCCCGTTCGGCGCCACCTTCGGCGATCTGCTCACCAAGCCGCTGGAAAAGGGCGGCCTGGGCTTCGGCACGGTGGGCTCGTCGCTGGTGCTGTTCACCCTCCTCGCCACGCTGGTGGCGCTGCCGATGCTGCAGCGAAAGGCGCAGCCAGCCAGCTAGCGCGCCGTCCAGCCCCCATCCACCGGCAGCGCCGTGCCGGTAATCTGCGCCGCTGCGTCCGAGGCCAGGAACACCACCATTTGTCCCAGCTGCTCAGGCGTCACGAACTGCAACGACGGCTGCTTTTCAGCCAGCAGCGCACGCGCGGCGGTCTCCTGATCCGTGCCTTCGCGCTCGGCCAACGCGGTGATCTGCTGCTCGACCAGCGCCGTTCGCACCCAGCCTGGGCAGATCGCGTTTGCGGTGATGCCGGTCCCCGCATTCTCAAGCGCGGTCACCTTGGTGAACCCCACCACGCCATGCTTGGCCGCCACATAGGCGGACTTGTTCACCGAGCCCACCAGGCCGTGAACCGACGCGATGTTGATGATGCGGCCGGCGCCCTGCTGCTTCATGTGCGGCAAGGCCGCCGCCGTTGCATGGAACACCGCCGACAGGTTCAGCGCCAGGATCGCATCCCACTTCTCAACAGGAAACTCCTCGATCGATGCGGTGTGCTGGATGCCAGCATTGTTCACCAGAATGTCGATGCGCCCCATCGTCGCGACGGCGTGGTCGATCATCCCTCGCACTGCCTCGCCCTTGGACAGGTCGGCACCGTCATGCACCACCCGTACGCCGAACTCGGCTTCCAGGCGGGCACGGGCGCGTTCGATCGCCGCCGCATCGCCGAAGCCGTTCAGCACGATGTCCGCGCCTTGCCGGGCCAGCGCGGTCGCAATGCCAAGACCGATACCGCTGGTGGAGCCGGTGACCACCGCAACCTTGCCACTGAACATGGGTGAGCTTCCATCGGGGGTAGGACGCCAGTGTAGCGTTATCGGCCTCCGCACCCTCCTCCTATGTGCCCACGTCCAACGAGTACGCCAGCAGGAACTCCCTGGCGTACTCATTCCCAGCCTGCGCCGAAGCGCGGATCAGGTACACCGCACGTGGCACGTCGCTGGGGACACCCTTGCCATGGAACAGCGCCAGGCCAAACTCGTAGATGGCCGACGGATAGCCGGCCTCCGATGCCCGCTCAAAATGCGCGGCCGCCCGCATGACGTCCTGCTCGACGCGGTCACCGGTCAGCAGGCACAGCCCTACCGCATGGATCGCCGGCATATAGCCCTTCTCTGCGGCCTGCTTGAGGGTCGCGAAGCTGTCCGCCTCGGCCTGTGCGTGGTCCTCCCCCACAGGCATCGAAGAAGAGAGGAACAACGCTTCAGCACAGCCGCGTGCAAGCTGCGGGGCCAACAGCCGTCGCGCCTCGGCAATGTCACCACGGTCGAGCACCGCATCGAAGTCGGTCGTGAGTTGGGTTGGCATGTTCGTCATGGCACAGGCTTCCTTCCTGTTTGCGGGCATCCGTTCGCCCGGCTGACAGTATGCCTGCACCAGGCCAGGGCATTGCGCCAGCCCCACAAGACCGGGTGACCAGAAGACTCTCCGCGTCCATCGATGTTGGCCCTATAGTCAACGCCATCCACCCAAGGATGGCCCGATGAACCCCTGCAACGCCCTACTGCCTGCCGCCCTGATCGCGCTGCTCGCACCCGCTACCAGCGTGGCCGCACCGGCCGCACAACCGGCCACACCGCTCACTACCGGCAGCGTGCGGCTGGATATTGCCAGCGGCCGTGTCGAGGGCGATGTCTGCATGTCCAACCTCCCAGCCGAATCAAGGGGCGCGTTCGTACTCAACGCCGGCCTGAACGTCGCACGGGTCACAGATGGCGAGGGTAAACCGGTCGGGTTCGATGGCTGGTACGACCCGGGCGTGGATGGCGAGGCGCGCGTCTACACCCTGGCCGAGCCCACCGCCACGCTCTGCGTGCAGTACGTGGGCGCGTTCCCGCTGTACCCGAAGCACGATGCCCTGGGCGACTTCAAGGGCATGATGGCCTTCAACGGCGACAGCGCCCGCTTCACCGAACAGTCCGCATGGCTGCCGCAGGCATTCGATCCCAAGGCCCGCGTGCGCAGCAACGAAAGCCGCTACGACCTGCAGATGGACTGCGCCGGCTGCCGCTTCCTGTATCTCAACGGCAGCCCGGCCATCGAAGGCGCGCAGGGGCGATTCCGCAGCGACAACGCACGGCCGATCCTGTTGTTCGGCGGCAGCGGCCCGATCACCCGCACCGCGCAGGTCACGATCCTCAACGAGACCCTGCCCACGGCCAAGGTCGATGCACTGTCCAGCACGGTGCAGAAGGTAGCCGACGTGCACAGCCGCTACATGGGCATGCCGCTGGCCGACCGCCCCACCTTCCTGCGCATGGTCACGCTCAACCAGATCGAGCGCGATCGCGAAGGCAGCGAATGGGGCTTTGCCACCTGGCCCACCATCGCCATGAGCGGCAGCATCAGCAACGTGGCCGACTCCCTGCTGACTGGTGTCGAACATGCCGAACGGCGCGTGCAGTACATCGCACACGAAATGGGCCATTACTATTTCGGCACACTGAACCATCCGCAGGGGCCGTATTTCTGGGTGCTGCTGGAGTCCAGCGCCGAGTTCCTGTCGATCAAGGCGCTGCGCGAGATCAGTGGCGATACCGCGGCCGATCGCTATATTGCGCGACTGCAATCGGCCATCGACACGCAGGACAAGCCGCTGCCAGCATTCGATGCCATCGACAGCAACTCCGATCTGGGCGAGATGTATCGCTACGTCCATGCCCCCTTGCTGTTGCTCTCGCTGGAGAAACAGGTGGGCGAAGCGAAGATGCAGGCCTTCATGCGCGGGCTGCTGGCCGCGCCGTCGCCGAGGAACTGGGCCGAGCTGCAGACCATCGCACTGAAGGCCGGCATCGACGCCAAGGCCTGGGAGCGTTGGCGGGCCAGCTGTGTGGCAGGTGGCACACCGAGGTGCCGGTAGATCCACGCCACGCGTGGATTCACTCCCTCAACGCCCGCACAACTGAATTGCCCACCACCGTGTCCAAGGCAACTCGCCCCCTGTCCCCTCCATTTGCCAATCAGCGCCGCTGATGTCCCCGCGCAATCAGAAGAACAGACCCGCCTGATCCACAGTCGCCAGTGGATTGGCCTTCCGCACCGCCTCCAGGAACAGCAGGAAATCGCGATTGAACAGCGTCAGGTTGTTGGTGAACGTCACGCACTTTCTGCCCGATGCTTTGCTGAAGCACACCTGCCAGACATAACGTCCGTAGATCTTGTCGGAGGTGCGAGTGACTGAGTTGATCTGCGAAAGCGGAACCGCCGTGGGCACCGGCCCACGCCGCAGGTAGAAGGACGCCGCATCAAAGAAGTAGTGCTCCCGATCCTCTTTTCCATCCACCATCACCAAGGTCATGGACCTGCCGGAAATCCGGCGCGGGGCATGCAAATGCAGCCCCGATTTCACGGACGAGCGAGCAGTTGCTGACATTCGCCGAAGGGTGAACCAGAGGATCACCAACGGAAGGGCCGCGAGGACAATGAAACCTACGGTCTTCAAAACAGTTTCCATCGTGCTGGGCACACAGATCTCCAGGATGAACTTTCAGGCGATACCCAAGTAGATCCACGCCACGCGTGGATGACTCTCCCTCAACGCCTTTTCACTTCCAATGATCCGGCCCCAGGAACGGCAGGCTCAACACAAACACCGGAACCGCCACAGGAACCAGCGCCGCGCCCAGCACCTTGCCCGCCGCCGACCCCACACCCGGCTTGTCCTCCCTCTCCGGCAGGATCCGCTGCGCCCGCGCATTGATCGGCTGTGCCAGCTTCCCCTTCTCCGCCAGTGCCACAGCATCCGGCAACTGCACCTGCTCGCCGTCGCCCTCGAACAGCGCGCTGTAATAGCTGCCGCCCTTCCTTGAAAGATTGCAGGCGCGATCAAACGCCAGCGCGTAGCGGGTCCGGTCCATCGGCAGGTAGTAGCGCGCCCGCTCCTCCACGGCCTTGGCCTCACGCGGGGGGACCTCAATCCGCTCCAGCTTGAACTGCGCGGCCTGCTCCGCCGTCACCTGCTCCGGCCGCAGCAGCAGCGCATAGCTGCCGTGCACCTTGGACTTGTTGGCCGGGTCGCGCCAATCCTCATGGAAGTACATCTGCGCGCAGGCCACCGCCTCGCGCAGCGGGCTGTCCATCAGCGCGCGGTACTCGCGGAACGGCGCGGCATTGAAGCGCATGGGCTCGTCATAGCGCGGCAACAGGTACAGCTGGCCGTCGTCGGCCACGAACGCACTGGTGATCTCGCGGCTTGAGGCGTGCTCCTCCGGGCCACTGGCACAGCCGGACAGCAGGCCAAGGCACAGGGCGGAGAGAATGAAGAAGGGCGTTCGCATGTCGTGTTGGTGGGCTTCCCTGGGAAAACGGCCCCGGCCGGAAGGACGAGGCCAGCCCATCATGGTGCCACGGCACCGCATGCGATGCAGAAACCGCCTTACCTCAACCGCTCCACCAACCGCTGCCCCACCTCCAGCGCCGAAGCCGGGTTCTGCCCGGTAATCAGCTCGCGGTCCACCACCACATGCCCCGTCCACGGCGTAGTGTTGCTGCTGAACCGCGCACCCGCCCGCTGCAACGCGGTCTGCGGGTAGAACTTCATCTCACCGCCGCCCAGCAACGGCTTGGCTTGCTCTTCTTCCTGGTTGCTGATCACCGTCATCTGGTAGCCGCTGTAGATCCACTTCGGCATGGCCGGCATCGCACCCGCTTCCAGCTTCGCCACGAACCCATCGGCATCCGGCAGCGTGGACAGCAGCGCGATCGGCCCGTGGCAGACCAGCGCGGTGGTCTTGTTGCGCTGATGGAAGTCGGCCAGCAACCGGCCCAGCGTGGGGCTCTTCAGCAGGTCCTGCATCGGCGCGTGGCCACCGGGAATGTAGACCGCATCAAACCGCGCGTAGCCCTGCTGCTCGACACGCGCCAGGCTCACCACTGGCGAGGCCGTCGGCGAGGTCAGCGCCAGCTTCTCCAGCAGGTCCTTGTGCAGCGTCAGCTGCGCGGCATCGTTGCCGAAGTACGCCGGCGTCACCGAGGACGCATCCACGGTGGGCGCCCGTCCCTGCGGTGTGGCGAAGGTCACCTCGTGGCCCGCGTCCAGCAGCAGCTTGACCGGCTGCATCAGCTCGTTGAGATAGAAGCCGGTAGACAGCACCTTGCCGTCCTTCAGGTCCAGGTGGTTTTCGTCGGACAGCACCACCAACACGTTGGCGGCCTGCGCGCCGGTTGCGGCCAGGGTCAGGGCCAGCGCAGCGGCCAGCCGGGTCATCAGATTCATGGGGAGCTCCTATCGGGGAATGGTGGCCACTTTATTCATCGCCCCAGCGGCGATAAATTGACCGCATCGCAAAACATCTGTTCCCCGGAGAGCCAAATGAGCCGCAAGTTCGACTACCTGGGCGATGTGGAAGTGTTCCTGGCGGTGGTCGAGCACGGCTCGTTCACGGCCGGCGCGGTGGCGCTGTCCACCACGCCCTCGGTGCTGAGCCGCGCGGTCACCCGCCTGGAAGCGCGGCTGGGCCGGCAGCTGCTGCAGCGGACCACCCGCCGCGTGGGCCTGACCGACGCCGGGCGGCTCTATCTGGAACAGGTGCGCACCGCCTTCGGCCTGCTGGACGACGCCGAGCGCGACGTACTGGCCCAGGACGGTGCGCTGGCCGGCCGCGTGCGCCTGAGCGTGCCCACCACCTATGGCCACTACCGGCTGCCGCCCGTGCTGGCGCGGTTTGCGCAGCAGTACCCGCAGGTGCAGGTGGAACTGAACATCACCAACCGCAACGTGGACCTGGTGGCCGAAGGCTTCGACCTGGCCATTCGCCTGGGCCAGCTGCCGGACAGCGGTCTGGTGGGGCGAAAGCTGGAAGACGCCCCGCTGCTGCTGGTGGCCGCGCCGGAGTACCTGCAGCGCTGTGGTACGCCGCAGACGCTGGACGATCTGCAGCAGCACCTGTGCCTGCCGTTTGTGATGCCGCGTACGGGACGGCTGGCGCCGTGGGTGTTCCGCGATGGTGGGCGGGATGTGGACTGGGTGCCGCGCTCGTCCATCGAGACTTCCGACGATGTGCTGGGCATGGTGTCGCTGGCCGAACAGGGCATTGGTATCTGCCAGAGCTATGAGTTCATCGTGCGCGAGCGGTTGCAGCGTGGGCAGCTGGTGGAGGTGCTGCCGCAGTTACGTGGGCGGTCGAGGCCGTTCTCGGTGATCTATGCGCCGCATCGGCGGCAGTCGGCGGCGGCGCGGGCGATGATTGAGTTGTTGGTGGGGAATGCGGCGGTGGCTGGGGAAGGTGTTGGTTGAGGCTGGGATGCTGGCTGGCGGTGTCGTGTTTGAACCGCTTTTCGGGGCGTGCGGCTGATTGGGCCCTGTTGCCTGCCGGGCATGACTAAGAACTGTTGTAAAGAAGGCCGTCGCGCTATGCGCTTGTGGCGCAGGCGATTGCGTCATTCCGAATCGCAATCAACAGAGCAGCTGCGCGAATGCGTCTGGCGGTGTCGCGTGCTGCACGAATGGTGCATGCCACAATAGTTCTTCGCTCTCGAACTCCGCGATTCCTTCGCGAATTTCTATTGGCATTCGAAGCGGCGGCGTAACCAACATGACGTGCCACCGACAACGGGTGGCTCCGGGTCTGCAAACCCGCGACGATTGTTGTGCCTGTTGTTTACGCTTGCCCGTCGGCACCGCCCTTAACCGGTGCCGGCGGGCAATCCGTCGGCCTGTATGGCGGGCGGTGCGTGGGGGTCTTCGGACCCACCGGTCATGGCACTACTTCGTCCCGGTTTGCAGCCACGCATCGTCCGCCACCCCGCTCACGCGGTGGCGCTGTTAAGCACAGCCAAGGAAACCGACGCCATGAACGATTCCGACATCCTCTCCGCCTACACCGTTGCTGAGCCCATCAACGACGACGCTTCCCTGCCCGACCTGAACTACCTGCTCGGCATCCTCAAGCGCATGCGTGGCTGCGAGGGTGCAGATGGGCATCCCTGGCCGGAAACCGATGTATCACCCGGCCGCCGCGTGAGCCTGGCCAGGAGCGAGCGCGCGATGGTCGGCGCGCTGACCGTGCTGGAGCTGTTGCACGCGGCGGACCGCTGTCGGGTGGCAGCGGACCCGGAGCGGCATTTGGATGAGGGGGTAGTTGATGGGTTGTTTCTGGCCTGCCGGGGGTTGGTTGAGTGGGCTTGCCATGAGGTAAGGCCGGGGTGATCTTCACTGATCACCCTAGGCCACATAGATATCGGATGCTGAGACCAGCACCGCTGCGCGAGGATGGCAAGGCAACAACTGCAGCGCCCGCAACATTCTTTTCAAATCTATCGCCAGGCACCTCTCGTCATTAGGGTGACTGGTCTTCCAAGAACTTCGCCAGGATTGCAGCTGACGGGTAGCTCGACATAGACGCGATGCCATTGGCGAGCTCAACGGGGAAAAGTGCCCCCTCAAATTTATGGCTGACTATCGATGGCAGAGTAGCCAAGATTCGCTTAAACCCGATCAAGTCCTGGGGGACCGGTCGGTCTCCAGCATCAATGTAGTCTCCCGTTGGAACATTCAGGACCATGGACATTCCCGGGTCCAACTTGACGAATAGCTTCTCCCCCCAATTTGTACGCTTACCATAGGGATTAGACAAATCTGGCGAGCGATAGACCTCGCGACGAACATAATTGTGATCCAACGCGGCATAGCTACCCCGCTCTCCCCGCTCGTGCGGAGCAGCGAAGTGCACGATTGACTGCAAGTGATCGACGAAGGCACCGCTCTTTTCCTGTCCGATGATGTGCACAGCCCTGCCTTGATTCACGGCGAAGGAAAGAAACTCGCGGATGTTGGGGACGAGCTTGGAATATTGGCTACGGAGCGATAATGGGCCGTCCTTTATAAATAGAGTCTCGCCGACCAACGACTTGTCGGTGTGTCCCCATGCGACCCGAATGGCGGTAAAAAGCATCAGATGCTCCATGACGAGCATGTAGGACGACGCGACCGAGTCTGGCGCACTGTCCTCATCCATGTCGAGATGGAAGCCAATCAGATCCGACACAAAGACGACCTGCTTGCAATGATCACAAGTACCTTCGTCGGCATCGTGAGGCAAGCCATCGATCAAGGTATGGCAATGCGGGCATTCGAAGGAAGGGGACGACGAAGTGCCATCGGACCACTTTTTGTAGACCAGCCACTTAAGAGTGTCGAAGAACGCACCACCCTGATCGATTTTGAACGAGTCTCGGACAATGTGACGGACAGCGTCGTAGTTGCTTCCCAGCGTGGTGCGCACGTTCTTGAGCGGAAACACAGTGGAATGATAGATCGCACTGCCCCTGAGAACATCCTGCAGCAGAAGCGGGTGCGGATTCTCCTTGTCGATCGCATCAATCTTGACTCGATCGACCAGCAAGAGCGCGGTCTTGACGAACGCGACTTCCTTGGGCGGCTTCCCTTCTGATCGCACCGCAACGAACGAGCCATCTACTGCCCAGACGCTCCGCAAGGGCAGTACACCCTGAGTGTCGATGGTCTGCCATAAAGTTCCAGAGTTATCCGTTGCTGGTGCTTTCGCTTGCTCGAAATCGCTGACCAGCTCCTTCACCCACGTGCTCTGAACCACCGATAGATGGCCCAACTTGGAGGCCGACTCGAAGGGCAACCTTGTCCCGCCACTGTAAGGCATGTCAGATCGCCTCGAACTTGTTTGCCTGCACAGGAATGACGAACCGGTGCGACATCGTCAACATGCGCATATACCCTGGGGTCTTGGACCTAAGAATATCCTGCTCGATGCCTTCAAAGGCGATCTGCACCCGACCCAACGCACGCGCCTCATCTTGACTGGAGAGATGGCCGACAAAGAAGTTCTCTGTCTGAGCCAACAGGTCCTTGTTGATCGTGGAGGGCGACTGGGTCGAATACACCATGCCAATGTGGAACTTCGCACCCTCCTTGGCAAAACGAGCGTAGACGCCTGTTAGGTCTCGCGCATCCGGAGGAAATAGGTTATGAGCCTCCTCGAAGTACAGCTGCACAAAATACCCACCCAAGGTATTGCTGACAAACTTGCGCTCTTGGTGCGCGAATACAGCCTTGGACAGCATGTCAGCAAAATAGCGCCGTATTTCATCTGTCGCATTGCCAAGGTCGAGGATAACCGTAAGCCCGTTATCCAGTAGGGCTAGGATCTCATTGATAAAGTCGCCAGCATGCGGCGAGTGAAAAGCCTTGTAGGCTCGCAGCATACCTGGACCTGTACGCCCCGCTGCAGGACTGAGAAAGTCCAGCAACGCAATGTCGTCTGGATCGAACGTGGCTTTCTTCGATTTCTTAGACGTAAGCACCGGATCGGACGGATTGTCACGGCGAAACTGAGCAATTACCTCAAGCTCTGTCTTGAGAAGGTCAATGGAATCGATCGATGAGGGAGGCGTTCCTGCACCAGTGGCCGAATAGGCTGCCGACCGGAGTTCCATGCTAAAATGCGGATCAAAGTGTTTGGCAACACGAGATATCAGTCCAAGTGCTCGTAGCCGCTTCTCGTCAATATCAAAGCCAGCCTTCCTCAGAATTGCCCAGAACATCTGGATTTTCCGGATCGGCCGAACCTTATCTTCTTCAGGGAGCGATTTGATCCCTTCAATGGAGGGCAGTGTCGCACTGGTAAAACTCTTAACGTAGTGCGCCGTATTGTTATCCTGCTCCAGCATCGAGCCAAGAATTTGGATAGCGGAGTCGGTCTGTTCGTAGAAATTCAGTCGCAACGGCTTGGATGGCGTCTCCGGGCGGGTAGTCAGAGCATAGACTTCACATCGATCCGCATTAGCCGAGCGAATGGATTTGTTCCCATCCTGAGGATTGTCGTTGGCATACTCCCCGTTCACATCGAAGATCAGCTGACCAACCGACTTATCTTCTGCCGTTGCATCAAGCATGCCCTTAGCAATGAGCTTGACCACATTGGATTTACCAAGCCGGGTCTTGCCGAACATCGCAGTCCGGCAGCCCTTGAAATCTCTCATCGAGATTGAAACAGGGATGCGGCTGGTGCTTGCGCTGGACAGGCCGCACTCCATTGTCCTTAGCGCGCCGATCTCGATCTGGCTCTCTGGCTTGACCATGCCATTGACAATCAGCTTCAACAGCGCATCGTCAGGAGAGAAAACCTTGTAGCGATGGGCGCTCACCACATTGTTCACATCACCCGAATAGGCTAGCCGCTGCATCGCAGCGGGATCGGCATAGAACATGCCCAACACGTCGCAGTCCAGCGCACCCCACTGCAATTCGCTTTGCGTCCACACGTCCAGTTCAGGCATAGACTTCTTGTGCAGTTCGAAATACGTCTGCTGAACCTGACTACTAAGGGGTGTGGGCGATACGCCCGTGACGCGAAGGAGGGTAAAATGCGCCGGTGCTGAGGTAGCATTCACCGGCGTCATGATCAGAAACGAACCTCGCGGAATGCCCCCGACCGCCAGCTTGTAAGGGTCGCTGGTGATGATCTTTGCGGAGTCAAAGCCCAATTCAAGTACGTACCCCACAAAGCGCATTTTGCTTACTAGCTTTGCAGCTTCATTATTTGCCTCGGCATCAAGAAAGCTTCGCAAAGCATCGATCGGATTGCCTTGCGTTGCCGAGGTCTGCATCAAGCTTCCAAGCGTGGACATGGCGACTCCTTCAAATATTGCAGGTAATGATGAGCTCTTCAAATTGCTTTCGACTTGCGCCGTCAGCTGAGATTTGCGAAAACCGGCTTGCCGAGCGCGTTAGGAAATCCCAGCTTTCGTAAAGCGAGCGGACAGAGTGATGATTGGCATTGGTGGCCACGACCTTCGCCCCGCGCGCAGCCGCGCGCTTGAGCGCCCTCGCCAATCGCTCTTGATCAGCCCAGGAAAACAGGATTTCGTTATATTTTATAAAGCCATTGAGGTTATGCCGCACGGTGTATGGCGGATCCGCAAAAACAAGATCATCCTCACCGGCTTCATCAATGACTCTTTCGAAATCCCCCACCCGAAGATCGGCCGTGGCTAGCAAGGCGGCCATCGACTTGAAGTCGTCGGTGTCCATCAGGACGCTATCCTTACTGCCCCGCGGCACATTGAACTCGCCCTGGCGGTTGACACGGTAGATACCGTTAAAGCAGGTCCTGTTGAGATAGATCATCCTCGATGCCTGCTGCACCAAGGTTTTGGGCGCTCGTCCGCGGACGGCATAATAATAGCCATCGTCTGCATCGTGATAGCGCTGATGGTAGGCCAAGCTCTTCTTAAGACCAATCCAATGCTCTTTGATGGCCCTATACGCAGCGATCACTTCGGGGTTCACATCATTGAGCACTGCACGCTGCGGGCGCAGGTGGAAGTAGACGGCTCCGCCGCCCAGAAAGGGTTCGAAATACCGGTTGTAGGTAGCAGGAAATAAGCCTCCATGATGCCGGACAAACCAGCGCTTACCTCCAGCCCACTTCAGGAATGGACTGAGCGCTTCCGTGGCGCAATCTACTGGCTCCATGTTCCCCAATTCGCTCCCTATAGCCACGGATTCCAAGCCTGCCAGGCAAATCTAGCAGGAATTCATGTCTCGCAAAACGCCCGATCATTACTTCCGAGCAATTGCGTCGACCCAGAGGCTCAATGCGTCACCCAAGCCTTCCCCTACAGGCATGGCACGAAAGGTAGACCCCGTGGATTCCTAGGTCCATGCCCCACTGTAATCGGAATCGCCGCAAAACTGCACGTCCCAACACACTTCAGCCGCCGCTCTTCCTACTCGCGCACATCCTGGAGCAAACAGCAGAAAGACGGACTTCAACACCTTGCTTTGATACCTGCGCCCCCTACGTGCGCTTGAATGAATTTTTGAAACTAGCGATCGCCCACCCGCGGCTAAAATTCAACAGCTTGAATTAGAGCCGGGCACTCCAATGTTTCACTAAGGGCGCCGGGAACTCATTCCCACTCCATCATCAACAGATCCCCTAAGCCCGCGTAGTTAAAGGGATTAGTGGCGATTGACGCGCGGCACTACCGTCGCTTCTACCGTCATCCGACAAGTGCTTTGCCAGGCATGGAAGATGCGGACACATGTGAGGCAGCCGTGTTTGGTGGACCAATGTCAATCATCTCACAGCATACCGCAGACAATCTCGGCCGTCTCCCGTCTCCCGTCTCCCGTCTCCCGTCTCCCGCCTCCCGCCTCCCGCCTCCCCTAGACAACGCTTGGGGCAGCGTCCCTGCTCCTTACCGAACTCCCGTCATCGACGATGATGCGTTCCAACATGGCAATAGCGACGCCTTGGTAGCCACGCAGGCAACAAAGTTCTGGTTGCAACGCGGAAAGCGAGTCTACACCGACCTCCACCAAGCACCGCCGATCAGCGGACGGGCGTGCGACGAGCCAACACACCGCAACTCCATGCTCCGCAGGAACCAACTTTAGTCAGTGCTGCAACGCCATCAGTACACCGAGAACGTACGGCAGCGTGCATGACGCCAGGTATCGGCGCGCACCACGAAGCCATGCCCCACGAGGCTGCGACCACCCAGCTTACGAGCGAGGACGTTCAAGATGTAAAGTGCTCCTGACGCCCGAAATCGTCATTCTTTTAACACCCTTAATCAGACAATCCAAACAAGGAGGGATATATGAATTTCATCCATCAAAGTTTGATGCTACTGGAAGACGCTGGAATGTTTGTCGGATATCCAGACATTCACTGGCTAGAACAGAGCGGAATGCAGTTGTCTCATATTTCTGCTCTACAGGGAAATCGAATTAGCATCGAACAGAACCAGCACCTGAAGCTCCTAATGATCTTTTCCCTTCTTGATTTCCATGTTGATACCATGCACCCCGACATGGAAGGCAAGTCATATCGCCAGAAATATTTGGATCTGCCGGTCAACGGGGATTACGACCGAATGCTGCGTGAACTGTTCAGAGTGGCAAAGGTGATGCGGAATGCACTCGTCCACAATCCGTCATCCTTCACCATCGCCAACAATCAGGTAGCCATCAACTACACCCACGGAAAAACCAATTTCCGCTTGAACATGTCATTGAGATCCCTAGCCATGTTCCACACCTCCATCGTTATGTATATAAGGGCCGATATGGGCCGGGGAAACTACTTCCTCGGCATCATGCGCTCGATCTACTCGGACGTGCGTCTTGGCATCAAGAACTTCAATGATGATCTCGGCGATAAGCTGGAGGCACCGCCCCCCGGCCTTAAATTGAAGTGGCGTACTAGATATGTTCACTCCAACGCCCGGCACCAAATCAGCGATGGACGTATTCACATCCTTCCTCCCAAGAGAGAGCTACAGGAATGGGAAGGGTTGGATCTCCACATTGCGCTAAATGAAGATGATTTCCTGATCCCGCAAGAGGCACTAGACCAGGATCTGTCGATAAGTGAACTCGAAGTCATCAACAACTGGAAGCGAGAAGGCCACTTCCCAGCGTTAAAGCGCCCCTAAATTCGTCATACGAAAAGCGCGCCACCCAAAGGTCGGCGCGCTTTTCTTGGCTACCCCAACCTAAAGCTGATCCAACTCCGAGAGCCTATATGCCCTCCGCACTCGCTTCCGCACATTCTCAAAGCTCTCGAACGCGCTTCCTGGGCGGAGATGCAGCTGCACCTGCGCAAAGGCTGCAAGCGCGGCCGGACGTGAGGCACCCTTCAAGTGAATTAAATTCGCCAGAAGCTCTGGACTCGCGCACCCCTTCCGAACCACCCCACTTAGCGTCAAGAAAGTAATCGGGATTGAGGGCTCCTCACCTGCAGCCAGAGCTTTGGCGGCTAGTATCCGAGCAGGGAGACCGGCTACAAAGGCCAAGTCCGCTGCCAAGCGGACAGCGAAATGCCGCGCTGTCTCGCATGTCTTGATGGAACTCTCTGCAGTTCCGATCGCTCGCTCAAGATCGCATAGAGGCTTGCCTGACATCCACGCTCCAAGAAGTAGTTTGATTTTTGGGAGAGCCAGCTCGCCCTTCTTTTTGTCGTCTTTGAGCCGACGGTACTCACCTCCAAACAGCCCCTCGACATCATTCGGCCGAATCAACTGCAGCAGCCATTCGGGACTATTTTCGATCCAGTCGAAGAGCATCTCCATGCAGCCGAACGAAGTCTCAGGAAATTCTTCACGAGCTTCGAGGAATTCTGCCAAGCTCGCCACGATATCGTATGAGAGCCCAGAAGACGCTGCGACACGCTCTAGCCAAGTAAGGTCCTGCTTAGGAGATAGTTCAGCTCGCCGAGCCAATGCTGACGCAATCCGGCTTTCGATCCATTCAGCCTTTCCCGCCTGGCGCTTACGATATGCGCCAAAGCTCCGCTGAATCATTACCCTCGCCGGATCGTCTGAAGCCTCCTCGTAACCAACAGGCAGCCGAGAAAGTAGATACTCTTCATTTCCTTCGTGCACTCCGGAATGAATCCGATCCAGCAGTTCCGTTAATGGATCGTCAATCACTAGACACTGATCTGATTGGGAGAAAATTCCCTGAAGAGTCATCCAATGGCTCGTGATGTTGCTCTTCTTATCATCAATACTGATGATTTTGCTCGGCACAACAAGCACAAAGCCTTGGCTACCCTCACCAGCTCGCCCGGCCCTCCCGGCCGCGTTGAGTAATTCGTGAGCATCAAGCTGCTTCATTTTGTCGCCATCAACATCCCATCGACTGTCGCCGGCGATCAGCACGATATCGCTGGGAAGATTCATCCCTTGGGCAAGAGTAGAAGTAGCAAAGAGTGCGCTAATGCCATCCCGCCGCTTGAACAAAGATTCATGTAGGAGCCGCTCATTCTTTATCAGCTGTGCGTGGTGGCTGGCAGCACCTCCCACCACTTGCCCATCCGCGTCGAGCTTCAGGTAGCAATACTGCGGTCCACCCATCTCTTCCTCAACCAGCCTCCTCAACACATTCTCTGCATCAGTGAGCGAAACGCGGCGCTCAGGCAGCAACTCTCGAAAGTGCCGGACGGTGGACTCGGCAGCAACTGTACTCTGCACGAAGATCAGCGTTTTCAGCCCATCCTCCGCAGCCGCTGCGGCGATCGTCCCAGCAACCTTGTTGCCGTTTGGCGTTAGATACCATTCCTTCTTCCATTTATTAACCCCCGTCGCAAAACCGATAGGTTCGTCCAGCAGAGCCATCAGCGCATAGTCGCTACGCTTGCGCGTTTCCCATGTCTGTCGAAGACAGAAGAATGCAAGTGGCGCCGCGTTAAGCTCCGACTTCACCTTCGCCGGCACCCCAACAGTGGTGGCTACAGCCTGGTTGTCTTGAAGCAACTCGTTGAGCTCGGCAATTCGCTCTTCGCTGTAGGCCACGCATCCTCGGGCCTGCCGGGTTGGCTTCCATGCCAAATCAAGAGGCAGGCACGGGCGTCCAGTCAGGTCGGCAACCCAACCCGCGATCTCTGCTGCATTCTGCATCATCGCCGAAATCAGCAGAAGATCGGCATCCGGCGCCAGCTGAGTGAGATTTAGCAGACAAAGCATCGAGTCGATACTGCGGCGACTTCGATCTGCCTCCCTGGGGTGCAGAAGATGGCACTCGTCGAACATCACCAATCCGACGTCCTTGAACGCATCCGGCTGCAGCGATTGCAGCATGAGACATCGTTCGGGCGTAGTGACGATGATCTCTGGCAGCTCGATCACTGCAGAGAAATCAACCTCCTCATCAAGATCGCCAATGACACTGTGGTCACCAAATGCTCGCTGAAGTGTGGAGGCTATCTGATCGACGAGCGCCAAGGTCGGCGCAAGGACCACGGCCTTCCCACCATCGAGAAGAGACGTGGCGATTTTGAGCTCAGCGAGCGTGGATTTCCCCCCGCCGGTCGGAAAGCTGACTGCGGCAGACACGCCCTTTGTGAGATACCCTTGGTCGAGCGCAGCGCGGTGATTTGGCCAAAGATACGGACGCTTGCTAGCGGCTCGCCGAACAACCCCCCACCATTGATCCTCGTCGAGCCCATGGGGTGCTGGCACTCTGCAGAGGCTAGCAGCACCGAGATCACCTGAAAGAGCGAACAGCAATTTAGCTACATGAAGTGGACCTGGGAAGACACTGATTGCGCTCGCCCCGCCAGCATCAAAGATGCCATCAACAGGCGCTATGCACAGATCAATAACCTCGGTAAAGATCTTTCGAGCCCTGGAAACCACTCCAGGTTTGGCCCCATTCGCGGGTCGGCTGAGCAATCCCCGTGCGAGCTCGACCACTCCTACATGTAGCCGCCGCAGCAAAGCGTCCACAGCTAGACCCATCCCACTCTGATCGGATGGACGTTCATAGCGCGGCCCGTCAGCTCCTCCAATGATCGATTCGAGTCGGCCCGCCGCCAGATCACCGATAGCCCTGATCAACTGCGCCTCGGCTGAACGATTTTCTCCAACAACGGTTAGACGTCTTGCCAGTTCGGCAGCGTCGCTTTGCGAGTCAGCGATCAAGAACAGCAGGGTGCTACAGATCTCTGGCGATACGCGAACAGCGTCGATGAAGGGCGCCCGTTTCTCACTGCTCTCAGAAACAACCTCGGCCATCAAGCACAGCTGGTGCGCGGTTCCGGCAACGAACGCCGCTGCAGTACGGTCAGAACGCTCTGGCGCGGTAGCAACAAGCAGTTCTTGAGTGGCTGCCAGCCGACGCATCTGATCCAGCAGCGCGATCAGAACTTCACTCCGATCCTCCACATCGCGAAGCCCCCGGAGCCGAACGCGAGCGGCAACGATCTCTGCAAATGCGTTGGTGAAGCGGCGGGGTAACTCCTCTAGATCAAGAGAGCTGAGCGGTGGAGCCGCTTTTATTAGGCTAATTGTTGCGGGGTCAAACATCGTCTCTCCAGGCCTCGATCTTCTTGACAGTCTTGGCAGCGAACTTATCCATCCACTTTCGAAGATCTGGGATAGACATCGTTTCAGCCTGTCGGCGCTTACGCGCCCCGGGCGCCACTTCATCGAACCCCTTGAAGAGAGCTTTCCGCTCGGTATCATCGTCACAAGCGCCGTCAACGGTGACGGCGACCCGGTAGTGCCGCGCCTGCTCCCATAGGATGGTCTCTACCGCGTCATCAATATCCAGGTTTGGAAAACGCAGCTGATGCGCTTCCAATATTGCTCCGGTTTCCTGAATGAGTTCAGGCATACGCTCGCCTCGCTCCAATGCCCGAAAGCCATTCCATACATCACCAGAAACCTTACTTCTTGGATTTTTCGTAGCCTTGTCCTCGAAGATGACGACTGCGACGACATTCTCTTCATTCGTATCGAGTCGCAGCTGCATGCCATCGAAACCCTTGTGCGCAAGGATTCCATGAGGAATACGGACTACAGCTCCAGCTTCATTTCGGTGAGCGGCGATCCAGGAAATTGCTTGAAAGATCCAGCCATCACGATGGTAGGGCTTACTCCCCTTTTCCACGGTTAGAAGCTTGATCGCATCTTTCGCCGTATCTACGCGGGTAGCAGGCTTCTTCTTATCTATCTTGGCGAGAATCGCTACCACGTGACGCGACCGCCCGAGTGCGATGTGCGCAACCTTACTTGCAAGATCATCTTCATCAGAAATTACCCATCGGGAACCGTGGCAGAGCTTCCCGTGCGTCACTGGCGTGAGCGTCAATGGCATCCTTGCTTATCCTCTTTTCGCCTAGCTGCATCAAAACCTTTGAAGCGTCTGTGAACTTTCAATGGCTAAGAATTATTATGCTAAAGATACAGGAAGTTCGCGGGCTGCGCGCTGAATGACCAGGTGCCACCGCGCAGCCTCAACGGCAATTTCGTTGAGCTGCCGGTTCTCGAAGGCCGACAAAATGTCCCGATCGATGGTGCTCTTTCGCATCGCCTTGGCGCTATCGGCCATCTGGGCGCCGGCGAGCCGCTTTCCGGTCATCTCGCCGAATGTTTCGTCGGTGGTTAGGCGACGCTTCTCGCGCTGCTTCTCCAGCGCAGGGGACTTCCCCTGAGCGACAGCCTTTTTTGCGTCGATCAGTTTTTCACGGGCAAGGGCCAGCGAAATACTGGCAGGTCCGTAGCGGCCAATCGTGATGGTTTCGCGGCGCCCGTTGAGACGGTAGTCGTAGCGGAAGGTGACGGTACCGGTAGGCGATACCGTCACGTACATACCATCGCGGTCTGAAGCCTTATAAATCTTTGCTTAGGCTTAGGATTGCGCAGTGCTGAGTCGGTCAGCATCGAGGTCTTTCTCCTGTCTCATGACGGCTTTTACCGTCAGAGGCCAGGAGACCTCCTGATGCCGGGAAAGTCGCATAAATCAAGCTTTTCCGAGGAGACCTTTATCACCAAAGACGGGTTTGGTCTGGATAGTGAATGAGACGACCTTAATCCGGCCCTCCGTTCTTAATGCCAACCACTCCTACTGGCCGACGATATTCACCGATAGCTGCCGCGACGTAATTTATTTAAGATCAACACGTTACGTCATATTTTCGATAGCTAGCGATAGCCCCCAAAGGACCTCAACTCACTCCCACTCAATAGTCGCCGGCGGCTTCCCCGAGATGTCATAGACCACCCGCGACACCCCCCGCAACTCATTGATGATCCGGTTGCTCACCGTACCCAGGAACTCATACGGCAGGTGCGCCCAATGCGCCGTCATGAAATCAATCGTCTCCACGGCCCGCAGCGCAATCACCCACTCATAAGCCCGCGCATCGCCCACCACGCCCACCGACTTCACCGGCAGGAACACGGCAAACGCCTGGCTGGTCTTGTCGTACAGGTCCGCCTTGCGCAGCTCATCAATGAAGATGGCATCGGCCTTGGCCAGCAGCTCAGCGTACTCGCGCTTCACTTCGCCCAGGATACGCACGCCCAGGCCCGGGCCCGGGAACGGATGGCGGTAGACCATGGTGCGCGGCAGGCCCAGCTCAACGCCCAGGCGGCGCACTTCGTCCTTGAACAGCTCGCGCAGCGGCTCCACCAGGCCCAGCTTCATGTGCTCCGGCAGACCGCCCACGTTGTGGTGGCTCTTGATCACATGCGCCTTGCCGGTCTTGCTGCCGGCCGACTCGATCACGTCCGGGTAGATGGTGCCCTGCGCCAGCCACTTGGCGTTCTTCAGCTTGCTCGACTCTTCGTCGAAGATCTCAACGAACAGGTTGCCGATGATCTTGCGCTTGGCTTCCGGGTCGCTCACGCCTTCCAGTGCGGCGAAGTAACGGTCAGCGGCGTTCACGCGCACCACCTTCACGCCCATGTGCTCGGCGAACATCGCCATCACTTGGTCGCCTTCCTGCCAGCGCAGCAGGCCGGTATCCACGAACACGCAGGTCAGCTTCTCGCCGATGGCCTTGTGCAGCAGCGCGGCCACCACGGACGAATCGACGCCGCCGGACAGGCCCAGGATCACTTCGTCATCGCCCACCTGTTCGCGCACGCGGGCGATCTGGTCTTCGATGATGTTGGCGGCGGTCCACAGGGTCTGGCAGCCGCACACGTCCACCACGAAGCGGCGCAGCAGCGCCTGGCCCTGCAGGGTGTGGGTCACTTCCGGGTGGAACTGCACGCCGTACCAGCGCTTCTCTTCGTTGGCCATGGCGGCCACCGGAATGCGGTCGGTGGTGGCGGTGATGGTGAAGCCCGGCGGTGCAACGGAGACGTGGTCGCCGTGGCTCATCCAGACATTCAGCTTCGGCTCGCCGCCGTGGTCGCTCAGGCCCTTGAACAGTGCATCGGGGTTGATCACGTTCACTTCGGCGTGGCCGAACTCGCGCTGGTCAGCGGCTTCGGTGGCACCGCCCAGCTGCGCGGCCAGGGTCTGCATGCCGTAGCAGATGCCGAAGATCGGCAGGCCGCTGTCGAACACTTCCTGCGGCGCGGCCGGCGCACCCGGCAGCGTGGTCGATTCCGGGCCACCGGACAGGATGATGCCCTTGGCGCCGAAGCCGGCGATCTCGGCCGGGTTGTGGTCCCACGCCCAGATTTCGCAGTAGACGCCCAGCTCGCGGATGCGGCGGGCGATCAGCTGCGTGTACTGCGCGCCGAAATCGAGGATCAGGATCTTGTCGTTATGGATATTGGTCATGGCGCCCTGGCAATGCAGTAGGGAAAACGAAATCAGATTTACGGCGGCAGATGGAGAAAGAGGAACGGGAAGTGCTTCCCCGTTCCTCTTTGCTCGGCCCGCATCAGGCGCGGTAGTTCGGCGGCTCTTTGGTGATCGTCACGTCGTGGACGTGGCTCTCACGCTGGCCGGCGCCGCTGATCTTCACGAACTTGGGCTTGCTGCGCATGTCTTCGATGGTGGCGCAGCCCACGTAGCCCATGGTGGCGCGCAGGCCGCCCATCAGCTGGTGGATGATGCCGCCCACCGGGCCGCGGTACGGCACGCGGCCTTCGATGCCTTCCGGCACCAGCTTGTCGGCAGTGGCCGCGTCCTGGAAGTAACGGTCCTTCGACCCCTTCTCCATGGCAGCCAGCGAACCCATGCCGCGGTAGCTCTTGTACGAACGGCCCTGGTACAGCTCGGTCTCGCCCGGCGATTCCTCGGTACCGGCCAGCAGGCCGCCGATCATGATGGTCGAGGCACCGGCGGCCAGCGCCTTGCCGATGTCGCCCGAGTAGCGGATGCCACCGTCGGCGATCAGCGGGATGCGGTCCTGCAGCGCTTCGGCCACCAGATCAATGGCGGTGACCTGCGGCACGCCGACGCCGGCGACGACGCGGGTGGTGCAGATCGAGCCCGGGCCGATGCCGACCTTGACCGCGTCCGCGCCGCTGTCCAGCAGCGCCAGTGCGGCTTCGCCGGTGCAGATGTTGCCACCGATGACCTGCACGTTCGGGAAGTTCTTCTTGACCCAGCTGACGCGGTCCAGCACGCCCTGCGAGTGGCCGTGCGCGGTATCCACCACGATCACGTCCACGCCGGCGGCGACCAGCGCTTCCACGCGGCGATCGGTATCGCCACCCACGCCGACGGCAGCGCCGACCAGCAGGCGGGTCGACAGATCCTTGGCAGCGTTGGGGAAGTCGGTGTTCTTCTGGATGTCCTTGACGGTGATCAGGCCACGCAGTTCGAACGAGTCATTGACCACCAGCACCTTCTCGATGCGGTTGCGGTGCAGCAGCTGCAGCACTTCGTCAGACGCGGCGCCTTCCTTGACCGTGATCAGGCGATCCTTCTTGGTCATGATGTGGCGGACCGGATCGTCCAGCTCGGTCTCGAAGCGCATGTCGCGGTGGGTCACGATGCCGGCCAGCAGGCCGTCGCTGCCCACCACCGGCACGCCGGAGATGTTGTGCGCCTGGGTCAGGGCCAGCACGTCGCGGATGGTGGTTTCCGGGCCGACGGTGATCGGGTCGCGGATGACACCGGCCTCGAACTTCTTGACCTTGGCCACTTCCGCGGCCTGCTGTTCCAGGCTGAGATTCTTGTGGATGATGCCCATGCCGCCGAGCTGGGCCATGGCGATGGCCAGGCGGGCTTCGGTGACGGTATCCATGGCTGCGGACAGGATCGGAAGCTTCAGCTTCAGGTCTCGGGTCAACCGCGTTTCGAGGTTGACGTCCTTGGGCAGGATGGTCGAGTGGGCGGGGACGAGCGAGACGTCGTCGTAAGTGAGTGCTTCAGCCTGGATGCGCAGCATCGGCATACCCGAGATGTGGGGAAGCGCGACATTTTACCCTGTTTTCGCGTCGCGTGGCAGGGGGTAGATGCGACGCAGTGTCGCGCCGGCGGTGATTGGTTCAGGGGGCCATCCGGGCCGGCGGCATACTGCCTTTGGTAGGTGCCAACCTGGTTGGCACCTACCAGGAGCGAGTCATCGGCCTGCCTTTGGTGGGTGCGGACCGTTGGTCCGCACTACCCTTCAGACACCTGTGTCTCCTGCATTGTGCCGACCAACGGTCGGCACCCACCTTAAGAGGATCACTCGGGCAGCTCTGGAGCGCCTTTGGTAGGTGCCAACTTTGGTTGGCACAAACAGCCAGAGGCCTTCACCCCACCTGGGGTCCAGGTGCCGGACGGATCGTGCCAACCAAGGTTGGCACCTACCAGGAGCGGGTCATCGGCCTGCCTTTGGTGGGTGCGGACCGTTGGTCTGCACTACCCTTCAGACACCTGTGCCCCTGCATTGCGCCGACCACGGTCGGCACCACCTTAAGAGGATCAATCGGGCCGCCCTGGAGCGCCTTTGGTAGGTGCCAACCTTGGTTGGCACGATCCGTCCGGCACCGGCACCCCAGATGGGCCGATGGCTCCGATGGATGTGTGCCAACCAAGGTTGGCACCTACCAGGAGCGGATCATGCAGGGCATCCAAGCCACCCGGCATTTGCCTTGGGTGGGTGCCAACCTTGGTTGGCACGATCCGTCCGGCCCCGGCACCCCAGATGGGCCGATGGCCCTGATGGATGTGTGCCAACCAAGGTTGGCACCTACCAGGAGCGGGTCATCGGCCTGCCCGGCATTGTGCCGACCAACGGTCGGCACCCACCAACAGCAGATCTCCCCAATCGCAGGTCAGCTCAGCGCTTCCGCCGCTTCCAGGGTGTTCTGCATCAACGTAGCCACGGTCATCGGGCCCACGCCACCCGGCACCGGGGTGATCCAGCTCGCCCGCTGGGCGGCGGCCTCAAACCCGACGTCGCCCACCAGGCGGCCGTCATCCAACCGGTTGATACCCACGTCGATCACCACCGCGCCCGGCTTCACCCACTCGCCCGGCACGATGCCCGGGCGACCGACCGCCACCACCAGGATGTCGGCGTTGCGCACGGCTTGTTCCAGCACGTCCTTGGGGGTGAACTTGTGGCAGCTGGTCACGGTGCAGCCGGCAATCAGCAGCTCCAGGCCCATCGGGCGGCCGACATGGTTGCTCACGCCCACGATGGTGGCGTTGCGGCCGCGCACCGGCTGGTCGGTGTGGCCCAGCAGCGTGGTGATGCCGCGCGGGGTGCACGGGCGCAGGCCGAACTCGCGCAGGGCCAGGTGGCCGACGTTTTCCGGGTGGAAGCCGTCCACGTCCTTGCGCGGGTCGATGCGCTGGATCAGCCGGCGCGCGTCGGGGATGCCCGGCAGCGGCAGCTGGATCAGGATGCCGTTGATCTTCGGGTCGGCGTTGAGCTGGTCGATCAGGTCGAGCAGCTCGGCTTCGGTGGTACCGGCCGGCAGGTCGTAGTCATGCGCTTCGATGCCGACCTTCTCGGCGGCACGGCGCTTGTTGCGCACGTACACGGTCGAGGCCGGGTCGCCACCGACCAGCACCACGGCCAGGCCCGGGCGGCTGCCACCGGCGGCCACGCGGGCGTCGACGCGCACCTTCAGGCTGTCGAGCAGGTCCTCGGCGATGCGGCGGCCATCAAGGATGCGGGCAGGATGCGGGGCGGCGGAATCAGTCATCGGGGGCAGGCGTGGGGCGGCGGGGACACTATTGTCCCTGATTCAGGCCCCCTCGCCCACCGCAGGATGGGGTCCTGACGGGGTCGGATCCCTTTGCCACAGGCAAAGGGCTCTGACCCCAGCACGACGTAGCGGGTCAGAGCCCTTTCCGCTGGAAAGGGATCCGACCCGCAAACGTTATTCTTCCTCTTCCGGCACGTCCTGCGGGTTCAACGTCTTGCTTGCCCGCTTCGGCGCGGTGAACGGCGTCGGCGTCGGCACGCCCTGGCCTGAATTGCCGAACACCATCTTGGCGCCGGCATTCAAGCCACCACCGGCAATCTCCAGCTCGAAACGCTCGGCATCGCGGCGCCGGATCTGCTCGGCAATCTCCACCGCGTCGTCTTCATCCGCACCCAGTTCCACCAGCGCGGCCTGGCCGAACAACACCGCCGATTCAAACGTCTCGCGGATCTGGAAATCGACACCGGCATGGATCAGCCGCAGCGAATGCTCGCGGTCGAACGAGCGCACCATCAGCTTGGCCTGCGGGAACTCGTGCGACACCAGTTCGACGATGCGGTCGGCGGCCTCGGCCTTGTCCACGCACACCGCAATCGCACGCGCGGTGGCCGCGCCCGAGGCATGAAGCACGTCCAGTCGCGTACCGTCGCCGTAGTAGATCTTGAAACCGAAGCGCGCGGCGCTCTGGATCATCTCCACGTCGTTGTCGATGATGGTCACGTCCACGTCGCGCGCCAGCAGCGACTGGCTGGCGACCTGGCCGAAGCGGCCGAAGCCGATCAGCAGCACGCTGCCGGACAGGCCCTCGGCCTCGTCCACGCCGTCCATGTTCACCGTCGGCTTCGGCGCGATGCGCTTGTAGACCAGCACCACCAGCGGGGTCAACGCCATCGACAACACCACCACCGCGGTGAAGTTGGCATTGATCTCCAGGTTGATCACACCGGCCGATGCCGCGGCAGAGAACAGCACGAAGGCGAACTCGCCGCCCTGCGCCATCAGCACGCCCCGGTCCAGCGCCTGCGCGTGGTCGCTGCCCATGATGCGCGCGACCACGTAGATGCACAGCGCCTTGGCCACCATCAGCGCCAGCACCAGGCCGAGGATCAGCTGCCAGTTGCCAGCCACCACGCCCAGATCCAGCGCCATGCCCACGCTGAGGAAGAACAGGCCCAGCAGGATGCCGCGGAACGGTTCGATGTCCGCCTCGATCTGGTGGCGGAAGGTCGACTCGCTCAGAAGCACGCCCGCGAGGAACGCGCCCATCGCCATCGACAGGCCGGACAGCTGCATCAGCAGCGCCGCGCCCAGCACCACCAGCAGCGCGGCGGCGGTCATCACCTCGCGCGCCTTCGATTCGGCCAGCACGCGGAACAGCGGATTGAGCAGGAAGCGGCCGACCAGCACCAGGCCGACGATGGCGCCCACGCCGATCGCCACCGACAGCCAGCGCGAGCCCTCGCCGTCGGCACTGCCCGCGCTCGGGCCCATCCACGCCACCAGCGCCAGCAGCGGCACGATCAGCAGGTCTTCGAACAGCAGGATCGAAACGATCTTCTGCCCCGACGGCAGCGCGATGTCGCCGCGCTCGGCCAGCAACTGCATCACCACTGCGGTGGAGGTCAGCACAAAGCCGGTGGCACCGATGAAGGCCACCTGCCACGGCAGGCCGAACAGCTTGGCGATGCTGGTCAGCACCAGCGCACAGGTGACGATCTGCAGCGTGCCCAGCCCAAAGATCTCCTTGCGCAGGCTCCACAGGTGCGAGGGCCGCATTTCCAGGCCGATCACGAACAGGAACATCACCACGCCGAGTTCGGCGGTATGCAGGATGGCCTGCGGGTCGGAGAACCAGCCCAGCCCGAACGGCCCGATCGCCAGGCCGGCGGCGAAGTAGCCCAGCACCGAGCCCAGGCCGGCCCGACGGAACAAAGGCACCATCACCACCGCCGCGCCCAACAGGGCGACGACCTTGACCAGCTCGCTGGTCGCTGCTTCTACCGCCATGCGGTGTTTTCCCCAAGATCCAGAATCGGGTTCAACAATAGAGCAATGCCGATGACGGCAATAGCACGCATGTTGCGCCGGATTGTCTTGGAGATGGAACGATACCGGAAGTGACCCCCAGCATCATCCCGAAACCATGCATCCGCGTCGGTGGGTGCCAACCTTGGTTGGCACAACCACAACCTGTAGAGCCGAGCCCACGCTCGGCTGCTCTTCGTGCCGAGGCCAGAAGCAGCCGAGCATGGGCTCGGCTCTACAGTAGATCCACGCCATGCGTGGATGAATCCCCGGCCAGGTTCCCCGCCGTGGATCCACGCCATGCGTGGATGACGCCCGGCCGGGTTCACCCACCCCGGCAGAACGCGGCGTAATCGATATATCCCGGGAACGGCACGCCCGGCGCGCACACCGGGCACTGCGGGTCCGGCCGGATGCCGGTCTCACGAAATCGCATGCCCAGCGCGTCGAAGCGCAGCAGGCGGCCGACCAGCGGCTCACCGATACCCAGCAGCAGCTTCAGCACCTCGGTGGCCTGCAGCACGCCCGCCAGGCCGGGCAGCACGCCCAGCACACCGGCCTCGGAACAGTTCGGCGCGAACTCCGGCGGCGGTGGCTCCGGGAACAGGCAGCGGTAGCACGGCGCCACGCCGCGCTGGCGGCCAGCGTCAAACACGCTTACCTGGCCGTCAAAGCGCTCGATGGCGGCATACACCAGCGGCGTGGCGTGCTTGATGCAGGCGTCGTTGAGCAGGTAGCGCAGCGGGAAGTTGTCCGACCCATCCAGCACCACGTCCACGCCCTCCAGCAGCGCATCCACGTTCTCGGAAGTGACCCACTCAGGCACCGCCTCGACGTCGATCGACGGGTTCAGCGCCAGCAGCCGCTCGCGCGCCGAATCGACCTTGAGCTGGCCGACGCTGGCTTCGGTATGCACGATCTGGCGGTGCAGGTTGCTGCGCTCCACCCGATCATGGTCGGCGAAGCGCAGGTGCCCTACCCCGGCGGCGGCCAGGTAGAAGCCCGCCGGCGCGCCCAGCCCACCCGCGCCCAGCACCAGCACGCGTGATTGCTGCAGCCGGCGCTGGCCGGCCTCGCCCACCTGTGGCAGCAGCAGGTGGCGCGAATAGCGATCGTAGAAGTCGCGGTCGGCGGCGCTGGCCAGCGGCTGCACCAGCGGCAGCGACTGCTCGCGCCAGGCCACGGTGCCGCCGGTCACGGAAGCGACGTGGGTGTAGCCGGTCTCCCGCAGGAACTGCGCGGCATCGGCCGAGCGCTTGCCACTCTGGCAGATCAACAGGATTTCCTGGTCGTGCTTTGGCAGATGCGCGGCCGGGTCGGCCTGCAGCTCGCCCTTGGCCACGCCGCGCGCGCCCTCGGCCATGCCGCCGGCCCGTTCGTGCGCCTCGCGCACATCGATCAGCACCGCGCCATGGGCCAGGCGCTCGCGCGCCTGCGCGGGGGAAAGATCTTGGATGCTCATGGCCGCATTATCGCGCACGTGGCGGCAGGCCGCCTTGACCAGCATCTGTAGAGCCGAGCCTATGCTCGGCTCTACGGGTCCACCGCAGGCCTGCGGTAGCGCCCGCCCTGCACCCGGGGTCAGATCCCTTTTCCGGAGGAAATGGGATCTGACCCCATTCTCCGCAACGAAAAAGGCGGCCCTGCGGCCGCCTTCTCGTGAATCACTTGCCCTTGACGTGCTTCATCAAGCGCCGCTTGGCCTTGACCTGCCGCTCGGTGAGGACGTTCTTCTTGCCCTCGTACGGGTTGGTACCCTCGCGGAAGATGAAGCTCACCGGCGTGCCGATCAGCTTGAAGCGCTTGCGGAAGAAGTTCTCCAGGTAGCGCTTGTACGACTCCTGCAGTTCCTTCAGGCGGGTGCCGTGCACGATGAAGGTCGGCGGGTTGGAACCGGCCGGATGCACGTAACGCAGCTTGGAGACGTGGCCGCGGATGGTCGGCGGCGGATTGGTCTCGTAGGCCACTTCCAGCGCCTTGTTCACTTCGCTGGTGGTGAACGTCTTGTTCGCCGATTCGTGCGCGCGGTGCACCGCGCGGAACAGCTCACGCAGGCCGGAACCATGCTTGGCCGATATGCGCACGGACTCGGCCCACGGCACGAAGCCCAGCTTCAGCGACAGCATGGTTTCGGCCTGCTCGCGCTGGTACTCGGTCAGGCCATCCCACTTGTTGATGGCGATCACCAGCGCGCGGCCGGCATCGAGCACGGCACCGAGCACGGTGGCGTCCTGGTCGGTCACGCCTTCGGTGGCGTCGAGCATCAGCACGGCCACCTGGCACTGCTCGATCGACTGCATGGTCTTGACCACCGAGAACTTCTCGACGACCTCGTCCACGCGCGACCGACGGCGCAGGCCGGCGGTATCGATCAGGCGGTACTCGCGGCCATCACGCTCCAGGTCCACCGCGATCGAGTCGCGGGTGGTGCCCGGCACGTCGGAGGCGATCATGCGCTCCTCGCCGAGGATGCGGTTGACCAGGGTCGACTTGCCCACGTTCGGGCGACCGACGAAGGCGATGCGGATGCGGTTCGGATCGTTGTCCAGCTCTTCGCCGCTGCCTTCTTCCGGCAGGCGCTGGATCACTTCGTCCAGCAGGTCGTCCAGGCCCTGGCGATGCGCGGCCGACACGGTCAGCATCTCGCCGAAGCCGTAACGGGCGAACTCCGAACGCACGGTGTCCTCGTCGGTGCCGTCGATCTTGTTGATCAGCAGCAGCGTCGGGCGCGACAGCTTGCGCAGCCAGGCCAGGATCTCGTCGTCCATCGCCGAGGTACCCTCACGGGCGTCGACCACGAACAGGATCAGGTCGGCTTCCGCCGCAGCGGCGCGGGCCTGGCGGGTGGTAGCCCCTGCCAGACCCTCTTCCTCTTCCGCGATACCGCCGGTGTCGACGACGAGGAAATGATTGTCCTCGTCCAGCCGGCAGACACCGTAGTTGCGGTCGCGGGTGACGCCCGGCTGGTCATGGACCAGCGCGTCACGGGTGCGGGTAAGCGCATTGAAAATAGTCGACTTGCCGACATTCGGCCGTCCAACCAGGGCGACCAAAGGCAGCATCGCGATTACTCCAATTTTTAATTTGCCAACCGGAAGGCGGTCAGCTTGCCATCAACGTTCTGCACCAGCAGCACCCCGTCTGCGACGACCGGCTGGGCCAGCAGGGCGTCGCCGCCACTTTTTGCCCGTGCCGCCATCGCACCATCGGACGCCTGCAACCAGTGCACGTATCCCTTGTAGTCGCCGACCACCACGTAGTCGCCGTGCAGCGCCGGGCCGGTCAGCGAACGACGGGCCAGCGCGGTCTGCGACCACATGGCCGCGCCGCTGGCCTTGTCCAGGCCGAACACGCCGCCCTTGTTGTCGGTGACGAACACATTGCCCGACGACACCGCCACGCCACCGGCACCGCCATGGTCGCGCGCCCACAGCGGGCGACCGGTCGGGCCTTCGATGGCCATGGTCTGGTTCTTGAAGCTGCTCACGTAGAGGGTGTTGCCCTCCAGCACCGGCGCGCCGTCGACGTCGGCCATGCGCTCCAGCTCGGTGCGGCCTTCGCCGTTGCCGAGGTTCTGTTCCCACAGCGTGCGGCCATCCTGCTGGGCCAGGGCCGCAACCGCGCCCTCGTCCTTGCCGATGAACAGCACGCCCGGGCCGGTCACCACCGGCGCGTTGCCGCGCACGGTCAGCGCCGGCAGCTCGCTCGGGTTGAACCACTTCTGGGTGCCGTTGCCGGCATCGAAGCCGGTAACGCGGCCGTCGTTGCTGCGCACGTAGACCATGCCCTGGGCAACGGCCGGCGCGGCGATGACTTCACCCGGAACACGGGCGCGCCACTTCTCACTGCCGTCGTTGATGTCCAGCGCGATGACCTGGCCATCCAGCGTGCCGATCACGACCAGGTTCTCACCGACACCCGGGCCGCCGGACAGGCGCAGCTTGGCCTTCTTCTTTTCCTTCTTCGGCTCCCAGGTCCAGACCTTCTTGCCGGTCTGCAGGTCGATGGCGTGCACGCCACCGGTGATCGCCGCAGCGAACACGTGGCCGTTGGCCACTGCCGGGCCCTGGCGCACGCCGATGCGGCGCTCGCCCTTGCCGAGGTTGACCGACCAGGCCTTGCTGACCTTCAGGGTCGGCTCGAACTTGACCAGCTCAGCCGGTTCCTGTGCCTTCTTCGCGGCCGCGTCCTTGCCGGCGAACCAGCCCTTCATGGTGCTGCAGCCGGTCAGGGCCATGCCCATCAGGAGCACGGTGGCGACGCGGGTGATCATGACCTTCTGACTCATCAAACCGACTCCGCAGGGGCGGCGACGGTGCCGCCGGCGTCCATAACCTTGGTTTCCAGCAGGCGCCGCTGCGGCGCTGCCACGTCCAGCGTCTTCAGCGCCTTCTCGTACTGTGCACGGGCGTCATCGCGCTTGCCCTGCGCCATCAGCGCATCGCCATGGATTTCCAGGCTGCTGCTGTCGGTGGCGCTGCCCAGCAGCTTGATGGCCTCGTCGCTCTTGCCGGTGGCCACCAGCAGGCGGGCCACACGCTGGTCGACCACGCGCTGCAGGTCACCTTCGACCTTCACATTGCGCAGGGTTGCCAGTGCCTCTTCATTCTTGCCGGCGTCGACCTGGGCCTTGGCCAGCTGCAGCGCCGCGAGGTCGCCGTAGATGCTGGACGGGCCGGCTTCGAGCGCCTTGACCGCCTTGGCGGCGTCGTCAAGCTTGTTCTGCTGCAGGCCCTGCAGGGCCTTCTGGTACTCGACATTGGCCGAGGCCAGCTTGCCGCCCTGATCCTTCTGGTACCACTGCCAGCCGGCAATGGCACCGATGGCGATGACTACGCCACCGAGGATGCTGGCGCCATTCTTCCGCAGCCAGCTGCGGACGCGTTCACTTTGTTCGTGCTCGTCGAGCAGATCGTCGATCGCCATGCGTACTCTCGCCCCGCCCGTCGGGAGGGACCATTGGGATTATCGAAGGTGGTGAAACCGCGCCTCAGTGCGAAACCGGGACAACGGAGCCTTCAGAGGATACCTGAAAGCGTGCCACGTTGGCTCGCTGGTAGGGGGTCAGATCGACGATAGCGCCGTTCTGCTGAACCTGGACCGCCGAGGCGTTGCCCAGGGTCACCCGGGTCACCTGGCCCGGCGTGAAGCTGCGGGTCTCGCCGGACCTGATCAGCGCCTTCTCGACGGTGCTGCCGTCCGGGCCGCCGATGTCGACCCAGCTGTCGCCGCTGAACTGCATTTCCAGCGCGTTGCCGGCAGCCGCCGGAGCCGGCGCCGGGCGCGGCACCGGGGCCAGCGAGGCCACGTACGGGGTGGCCGCCGGCTTGCTGGCCGGGGCGGTGGCCGCTTCGGCCGGCGCGACAGCCTCGGCACCGGCCGTGGACGGGGTGACCGGCACGGCGGCCGGGATCACATCCAGCGAGGCGGTGCTCGGCGACGGGGTCGCGCTGCCGTCGAAGTGGCCACGGGTGGCGAACCACACCGGCACCGCCAGCACCGCGGTGATGCCGACATACAGCACGCGCCGGCCGAGGTTCTCGGCGATGCGGCGCGCACGCGGGGTATGGGTATGGCTGACCAAGGTGGGCGGAACCACCGGGCCGACCTGGGCCTGTTCCAGCAGCTGGCCGACATCCACGTCGAGCAGGCGCGCATAGCTGCGCAGCTGGCCACGCACGAACACCGGCGCCCCCAGCTTCTGCCATTGTTCCTCTTCCAGCGACTTGACCACCTGGACCGGCATGCGCAGGCGCGAGCCGACATCTTCGAGGGTCAGTCCGGCCGCTTCGCGGGCCTGGCGCAGGCGGGTGCCGCAGCCGGCCGCAGTCTCGAGAGCGCTCACAGTCTGGTCATCAATCACAATGCATCAACCCTGGAGTTAGGAGCCCGCGTCCTGCGGAAATTCCTGTCGAATCCGCTGCAGATAACGATCAGATGCCGCCCGATCGCCCAGCTTCACTTCGATTTGAGACGCAAGTTGTAACACGGAACGCGTTGCGGGTGCAGCCGCAATCCTACGTTCGGCGAAGGCCCGGGCCTCCATGTAGCGGCCCTGGCGGTAGCTCAGCTGGGCCATGGACTCCAGCGCGACCGGGTTGGCCGGGGCCGCCACGAGCGCCGCACGCAGGTCGCGTTCGGCACGTTCAAGCTGGCCCGCATCCAGTGCGCAGCTGCCGGCATTGGCCTGGGCTTCGCCCGGGGTGGCATAGCCCGGCGCCTGCAACGCGCGGTCGAACCAGACCAGCGATTCGGCCGGCTGGCCCTGCTGGCACAGCCAGGCACCGTAGTTGTTGAGCACGTCGCCGCGCTGCGGCGCCAGTTCGGCGGCCTTGCGGAAGTTCTCACCGGCCTGGCGGGTGCGGCCACGACGGTCATCGATGCCGGCCTGGAGCACCAGCGCATCGGGCGCCTCGGGCGCCAGCTTCAGTGCTTCGCGCACCTTGCGCTCGGCGGCATCGAGATTGCCGACCTGCATGTCGCGGGTCGCCAGCGTCAACAGGTCGCGCCAGCGCACTTCGCGCCGCACGCTTTCCGGGTCACCCACCGAATAGACCGGCGCCTGGCTCGGGCCGAGCTTGGCCTTGGGATGGGATTTGCAGCCGCCGACCGCAACGGCCAGCACGCCTGCGAGAAGCGCCAGCCAGAGGCGGTCAGGCCGCGGCATCGCTCCCCTTCCCCGCCTGCAGCGTCTTGTTGAACTCCGCCTGGCGGCGGGTGCGGTCCATCACCTGGCCCTTGAGCTGGCCACAGGCGGCGTCGATGTCGTCGCCACGGGTGCGGCGGACCATGGTCAGCACGTTGCTGTCGAGCAGGATCTTCTGGAAGGCGCGGATGTGCGCTTCTTCCGAACGCTCGTAGCGGGTGCCCGGGAACGGATTGAAGGGAATCAGGTTGACCTTGCCCGAATCCTTGGCCTGCACCGCGTTGTCGAACTGGCGCATCAGGCGGGCCAATTCGCGGGCATGCTCGGGCTTGTCGTTGATGCCCTTCATCAGGGTGTATTCGAAGGTGACCGATTCGCGGCGCTTGTTGGCGCGCAGGTAGCGTGCGCACGAGGCCATCAGCTCGGCGATCGGGTACTTCTTGTTGAGCGGCACAAGGGTCTCGCGCAGCGCATCGTTCGGCGCATGCAGCGACACTGCCAGCGACACGTCGCTCTCGGCGGACAAGCGGTCGATCTGCGGCACCAGGCCGGAGGTCGACAGGGTCACGCGCTTGTTGGCCAGGCCGTAGCCCAGATCGTCGCGCATCACGCTCATGGCGCGCACGACGTTGTCGAAATTCATCAGCGGCTCGCCCATGCCCATCATCACCACATTGGTGAGGCGGCGCATCTGGTGCGGCACGTTGCCCAGGTGGCGCGCGGCAACCCACACCTGGCCGATGATCTCGGCAGTGGTCAGGTTGCGGTTGAAGCCCTGGGTGGCGGTGGAGCAGAACGTGCAGTTCAGGCCGCAACCGACCTGCGAGGACACGCACAGCGTGCCGCGGGTCTTGTCCGGGATGTACACGGTCTCGATGGCGTTCTTGCCATCCACGCCCATCGCCAGCAGCCACTTGTGGGTGCCGTCGGCGGAGGGCTTGTCGAACACGATGTTCGGAACCAGCACCTCGGCATGGGCCTGCAGCTTGGCGCGCAGGACCTTGCCGAGGTCGGTCATTTCATCGAAATCGGTGACGTAGCGATGGTGGATCCACTTCATCACCTGATGGGCACGGAACTTCTTCTCGCCGAGAACCTCGACGAAGAACTTCTCCAGGCCCGCGCGATCGAGGTCGAGCAGGTTCTGCTTGCCAGCCGTGGGTGCCGACTTCGGCAGCGGCTGGATGGCGGGGGACTGTACGACCTCGTTCACGGCATTACTCTCAGCGCGAAACGACTTCGGTGGCGGCGAAGAAGTAGGCGATTTCAATCGCGGCATTCTCGACCGAGTCCGAGCCGTGGGCGGCGTTGGCATCGATGGATTCGGCGAAGTCGGCGCGGATGGTGCCCGGCGCGGCTTCCTTCGGGTTGGTGGCGCCCAGCAGGTCACGGTGGGCCAGGACGGCGTTCTCGCCTTCCAGGGCCTGGATCATCACCGGGCCGGAGATCATGAACTCGACCAGCGCGTTGAAGAACGGACGCTCGCGGTGCACGGCGTAGAAGCCTTCGGCTTCACGGCGCGACAGCTGCTTGTACTTGGCGGCCACGACCTTCAGGCCGGCCTTCTCGAAGCGGGCGTAGATTTCGCCGATGACGTTCTTGGCAACGGCGTCCGGCTTGATGATCGAAAGGGTGCGCTCCAGCGCCATGGGATGTCTCCAATGGAATCGGGCCGCTGATGGCCCGAAGGGTAACATGAAAAAAACCCGCGTCGGGACGCGGGCTTAGCCTGATAAACGTAGGCGAATTGTAAAAGATAAAGCGGCGGCATGGTAGTGCCGGTCGCCGGCCGGCAAACCCTCATGGCAGGGGTCAGATCCCCACAGGGGCTCTGACCCCATTCCGGCCCAGTGTCGGGGTCGGAGCCCCTGCGGGGATCCGACCCCTACCCCATTCACCCAGCTGAGTGGATTCTGACCGTCCGGGCCATTTTTGCTGCACTGCAAAATGCCATACGCTACCGTCTGGTCCTAGTATCAAACAATCGTTTGATTAAGGTCCGCCCGCCGATGGCCAAACCCGCCCACTTCTCGACCAAGGACCGCATTCTCGGCGCGGCCGAGGAGCTGTTCGCACAGCACGGCTTCGCCGGCACTTCGCTGCGCCAGGTGACCAGCCAGGCCGACGTCAACATCGCAGCGGTCAACTACCACTTCGGCTCCAAGGAGAACCTGGTCAACGAGGTGTTCCGCCGCCGCATGGACGAGATGACCGGCGCCCGCCTGTCGCAGCTCGAACGCGCCCGCAGCGAACACCCCGGGCAGCTGCGCCCGGTGCTGGCCGCCTTCGTCGAGCCGGCATTGGCGCTGGCCCAGGACCGCCAGAACGGCGGTGCCTTCGTGCGCGTGATCGCCCGCGCCTACGCCGAGAAGAACGACAACCTGCGCAAGTTCCTGTCCGACCACTACGGCCACGTGCTGCGTGCGTTCGGCAAGGCCATCGGCGAGTGCGTACCCGACCTGAGCAAGGAAGAGCTGTACTGGCGCCTGGATTTCCTGGCCGGCTCGCTCACCTATGCCATGGCCGACTTCGGGCTGATCAAGCGTCCCGCCGGTGTCACTGAAGCGGCGCATCGTGCCCATGCCGCCCACGAACTGATCCATTTCGCCGAAGCCGGGTTCCGCGCCGCCGCTCGCGCCAGCGCCCTGCCCGCTTCCCTTTGATTCCACCCAGTAACTGCTGACCAACAAAGGCCCTACACCATGTCCAATTCCCTGCAAGTCCGCCGCGCCGCCGTGCTGGGTGCCGGCGTCATGGGTGCCCAGATCGCTGCCCACCTCACCAACGCTGGCGTCGACACCGTGCTGTTCGACCTGCCCGCCAAGGAGGGTCCGGCCGACGGCATCGTGCTGAAGGCGATCGCCAACCTGGGCAAGCTGAGCCCGGCACCGCTGGCCAGCAAGTCGCTGGCCGAAGCCATCACTCCGGCCAACTACGAGTCCGGCCTGGAGCAGCTGAAGGACTGCGACCTGATCATCGAGGCCATCGCCGAGCGCATGGACTGGAAGCAGGACCTGTACAAGAAGATCGCGCCGTTCGTGGCCGACCACGCGGTGCTGGCCTCCAACACCTCGGGCCTGGGCATCAACAAGCTGGCCGACGTGCTGCCCGAGCAGCTGCGCCACCGCTTCTGCGGCGTGCACTTCTTCAACCCGCCGCGCTACATGCACCTGGCCGAGCTGATCCCGGCCACCACCACCGACGCCGCCGTGCTGGAAGGCCTGGAAGAGTTTCTGGTCACCACCCTGGGCAAGGGCGTGGTGTACGCCAAGGACACCCCGAACTTCATCGGCAACCGCATCGGCGTGTTCTCGATCCTGTCCACCATCCACCACACCCAGCAGTTCGGCCTGGGCTTCGATGAAGTGGACGGCCTGACCGGTCCGCTGGTCGGCCGCCCGAAGTCGGCCACCTACCGCACCTCCGACGTGGTCGGCCTGGACACCATGGCCCACGTCATCAAGACCATGGGCGATACCCTGCCGAACGACCCGTGGCATGAATTCTTCAAGTCGCCGAAGTGGCTGGACGCGCTGATCGCCAAGGGCGCACTGGGCCAGAAGACCGGTGCCGGCATCTTCCGCAAGGTCGGCAAGGACATCGTGGTGCTGGACCTGGAGAAGCAGGACTACCGTCCGGCCGATCGCGCTGCCGCGCCGGAAGTGGTCGAGATCCTGAAGATCAGGAACCCGGCCGAGAAGTTCGCCAAGCTGCGCGAGAGCCAGCACCCGCAGGCGCAGTTCCTGTGGGCGACCTTCCGCGACCTGTTCCACTACAGCGCCTACCACCTGGCCGACATCGCCGAGACCGCGCGCGACGTCGACCTGGCCATCCGCTGGGGCTACGGCTGGTCGCTGGGCCCGTTCGAGACCTGGCAGGCTGCCGGCTGGAAGCAGGTCGCACAGTGGATCGCCGATGACATCGTGGCCGGCAAGAGCATGAGCAGCGCGCCGCTGCCGGACTGGGTGTTCGATGGCCGCGATGGCGTGCACGCCGCCGAGGGCAGCTACAGCCCGTCGCGCAACGCCAAGCTGCCGCGCTCGTCGCTGCCGGTGTACCAGCGCCAGCGCTTCCCCGATCCGCTGCTGGGCGAAACGTTCGCGCCGGGCGAGACCGTGTTCGAGAACGACGGCCTGCGCATGTGGCACGACGGTGATGGCATCGCCGTGGTCAGCTTCAAGACCAAGATGAACACCGTGTCCGACCAGGTGCTGGACGGCCTGCAGGAATGCGTGAGCCGCGCCGAGAAGGACTTCCAGGGCCTGGTGATCTGGCAGCAGAAGGAACCCTTCTCCGCCGGTGCCGACCTGGCCGGTGCCCTCGGCCTGCTGCAGGCCGGCAAGGTCGACCAGTTCGAAGAAATGGTTGCCAACTTCCAGCGCACCAGCCAGCGCATCAAGTACTCGCTGGTGCCAGTGGTGGCTGCCGTGCGCGGCCTTGCCCTGGGTGGCGGCTGCGAGTTCCAGATGCACAGCGCCAAGACCGTGGCCTTCCTGGAAAGCTACATCGGCCTGGTCGAGGCCGGCGTCGGCCTGCTGCCGGCCGGTGGTGGCCTGAAGGAACTGGCCGTGCGCGCCTCGCAGGCCGCGGGTCCGGGCGGCGACGTGTTCGCCGAACTGAAGAAGACCTTCGAGACCGTGGCGATGGCCAAGGTGTCCAACTCGGCGGTCAACGCCAAGGAACTGGGCCTGCTGCGCAGCACCGACAAGGTGGTGTTCAACAGCTACGAGGCCCTGCACATCGCCAAGGCCGAAGCACGCGCCCTGGCCGAAGCGGGTTACCGCCCGCCGCTGCCGGCACGCCGCATCCAGGTGGCCGGTGACGTGGGTATCGCCACCTTCAAGATGATGCTGGTCAACATGCTGGAAGGCCGCTTCATCAGCCCGTACGACTACGAGATCGCCGAGCGCATCGCTACCGTGCTGTGCGGTGGCAAGGTCGACCGCGGCACCCTGGTCGACGAAGAGTGGCTGCTGACCCTGGAGCGCAAGCACTTCGTCGAACTGGCCCAGCAGGAAAAGACCCAGGCCCGCATCGCGCACATGCTGAAGACCGGCAAGCCGCTGCGTAACTGATCGCCCATCCCTGCTTCCGGTGGGTGCCGACCGTTGGTCGGCACTCCGGCTAAAAAATTCAAGAGATCACTGCAATGACCAAGCAAATCCAGGACGCCTACATCGTCGCCGCCACCCGTACCCCGGTTGGCAAGGCGCCCAAGGGCATGTTCCGCAACACCCGCCCCGACGACATGCTTGCGCACGTGCTGCGCAGCGTCGTCGCCCAGGCCCCGGGCGTGGACGTCAACCGCATCGATGACGCCATCATCGGTTGCGCCATGCCGGAAGCCGAGCAGGGCATGAACGTGGCCCGCATCGGCGTGCTGCTGGCCGGCCTGCCGAACACCATCGCCGCACAGACCGTGAACCGCTTCTGCTCCTCCGGCCTGCAGGCCGTGGCGCAGGCCGCCGACGCGATCCGCCTGGGCAACGCCGACCTGATGCTGGCCGGCGGCACCGAGTCGATGTCGATGGTGCCGATGATGGGCAACAAGATCGCCATGGCGCCGAGCGTGTTCGACAACGACCACGTTGCCATCGCCTACGGCATGGGCATCACCGCCGAGAAGGTCGCCGAAGAGTGGAAGGTCTCGCGCGAAGACCAGGACGCCTTTGCCCTGGCCTCGCACCAGAAGGCCATGGCCGCGATCCAGAACGGCGAGTTCAAGGACGAGATCAGCCCGTACGAGATCGTCTCGCACCTGCCGGACCTGGCCGACGGCCAGCGCATCATCACCCGCAACAAGATCGCCGACACCGACGAAGGCCCCCGCCCGGACTCCTCGGCCGAAGGCCTGGCCAAGCTGCGCCCGGTGTTCCGCAACGGCCAGTTCGGCGGCACCGTCACCGCCGGCAACTCGTCGCAGATGAGCGACGGCGCCGGCGCCGTGCTGCTGGCCTCGGAGCAGGCGATCAAGGATTACGGCCTGACCCCGCTGGCCCGTTTCGTCAGCTTCTCGGTGGCCGGCGTGCGCCCGGAAGCGATGGGCATCGGCCCGATCGCCGCGATCCCGAAGGCACTGAAGCAGGCCGGCCTGACCCAGGACCAGCTGGACTGGATCGAGCTCAACGAAGCCTTCGCCGCGCAGTCGCTGGCGGTGATCCGTGACTGCGGCCTGGACCCGGCCAAGGTCAACCCGCTGGGCGGCGCGATTGCCTTGGGCCACCCGCTGGGTGCGACCGGCGCGATCCGTACCGCAACCCTGCTGCACGGCCTGCGTCGTCGCCAGCAGAAGTACGGCATGGTGACGATGTGCATCGGCACCGGCATGGGTGCGGCGGGTATTTTCGAGGCGCTGTAAGGTTCAAGGCGTTGCCTCGTTGGGCTTCATGGCGTGGGTCGGGTTGGCAGGGCTGCCCGGGACACGCCGTGAACCCTTCCATGGGGGCTCGATGGCGCCATCCATGGCGCCAACGGTCCCGGGCAGCCCTGCCAACCCGGCCCTTCCAGCCTCCCCGCGGCGGAGGGATGAGCAAAGGCAGGGTCAAAGGCTGGGGTCAGATCCCTTTGATGCGCAAAGGGATCTGACCCCAACCCACGAAAAAAGGCAGCCAATGGCTGCCTTTTTGCTTTTGCTTCTGCCTTTGATTCCGCCCTTCCCGTCCGCGCCACACGGAAACTGTCGAGAGGGGGCGGATGGCCCTCTCCAAAACCGTTGGCGCCATGGATGGCGCCATCGAGCACCATGGAAGGGCTTTGGCGTGTTTTGGAGAGGGCCATCCGCCCTCTCCCCCACGTATCAATCAAGGCGCCGCACGGAGCGCTTGATAAAACCCTTATTCCGCCAGCATCGCCGCCAGCTTCTCCCGCGCCGGGCCAGCCAGCTTCGGGTTGTCCAGCGCGAAGCGGATCGTCGCCTCCACCAGACCCAGGTGCGTGCCGCAGTCGAAGCGGGTGCCCTCGAAACGATAGGCATCGACTTCTTCGGTCTTCAGCAGCTCGGCAATCGCATCGGTCAGCTGGATCTCGCCGCCGGCACCGGTCTGGGTCTGTTCCAGCAGCTCGAAGATCTTCGGGCTGAGCACGTAACGACCCACCACCGCCAGGTCGCTCGGCGCGTCCTCCGGCTTCGGCTTCTCGACGATCTGCGAAATACGGCCCTTGCGGCCATCGAACGCGTCGGTGGCGACGATGCCGTAACTGGCGGTCTTATCGTGCGGCACGTCTTCGACCGCGATCACGCTGGCGCCACTGGCTTCGTTGAGGTCGGCCATCTGCTTCAGCGCGCCCGCACCGCGGTTCCAGATCAGGTCGTCGGGCAGCAGTACGGCAAACGGCTCGTCACCGATCACCGACCTGGCACACAGCACCGCGTGCCCGAGGCCCAGCGCCTCGGCCTGGGTCACGAAGATCGCGCGCACACCATTGGGGAGCACGTGCCGGATCAGTTCCAGCTGCTCCTGCTTGCCAGCGCGCTCAAGCTTCTGCTCCAGCTCGTACGCCTTGTCGAAATAGTCGGCAACGGCGTGCTTGTAGCGGTTGGTGATGAACACCAGCGTGTCACAGCCGGCTTCGATCGCCTCATCCACCGCGTACTGGATCAGCGGCCGATCAATGATCGGCAGCATCTCCTTCGGCACAGTCTTGGTTGCTGGCAAAAAACGCGTCCCCAATCCTGCCACCGGGAAAACTGCTTTGCGAATTCGCTTGCTCATTGGTGCCTGTTGGCCTCACGTGCCGGAAAAGGCACGACTTTAGCGGATGAAATGTAAGCATCCTGTTCGATTGGCGAGAATTCCGGCATCGTCGCAAACAGGATTTCCTGGATGCGGGCGGTGTCGTAGCTGGCAATCGCCTCGCGCAGGCGCGGAACGTTGCCCAGCACCAGGTCGCGCGAGAACGTACGCACGCCGGCTTCAAGAATCTTCGGGTGCGCGGTGGAGCGGTAATCTTCGTCCGAATAGAACAGCGTCTCGTGCAGCTTCTCGCCCGGACGCAGGCCGGTATAGATGATCTGGATGTCCTTGTACGGCTGCTTGCCGGTCAGGCGGATCATCTGTTCGGCCAGCACGCGGATCGGCACCGGCTCGCCCATGTCGAGGGTATAGATCGCACCATGCGACGCCGATGCGGCCGCCTGCAGGATCAGCTGGCAGGCCTCGGGAATGGTCATGAAGTAGCGGCTGACTTCCGGGTCGGTGACCGTGACCGGGCCACCGCGCAGGATCTGCTCGCGGAACAGCGGCACCACGCTGCCGGCCGACGCCAGCACGTTGCCGAAGCGCACCGTGACAAAACGGGTATGCGTGGACTTCTGGTCCAGGCTCTGGCAGATCATCTCGGCGTAGCGCTTGCTCGCGCCCAGCGCATTGACCGGGTCGACCGCCTTGTCGGTGGAGATGAACACGAAATGCTCCACGCGGGCTTCCAGGCAGGCGCGCGCGACGTTCTCGGTCGCCAGGATGTTGTTGCGCACTGCTTCACGCAGCTGGCGTTCCAGCACCGGTACATGCTTGTAGGCGGCCGCATGGAAAGCAGTATCGACGGGGTGCAGCGACAGCGCGTGGCGGATCACCGCTGGGTCACCGCAGTCGCCCAGCACCGCCTCGATCTCGACATCGGGGAAGCTGCGACGCAGCTCGCCCTCGATGGTCAGCAGCAGCAGCTCGCTGATCTCCAGCAGGATGATGCGACCGGCACCATGCCGCGCGCACTGGCGGCACAGCTCCGAGCCGATCGAACCACCGGCGCCGGTAACCATCACGGTGCGCCCACCCAACCAGCCGCGGATCAGGTTCCAGTCCGGCATGATCGGCTTGCGCCCCAGCAGGTCCTCGATCGCCACTTCCTTCAGCTGGCCCGGCAGCGACTGGCCCTGCAGGATGTCACTGAGCTTGGGCACGGTACGGAACGGCACGCCGGTGCTTTCGCAGATCGCGACGACGCGCTGCATGCCTGCGGCGTCCAGCGACGGCATGGCAATGACCAGCAGCTTGGCAGCGGTCTCGCGGACCACCGTCGGCGCGTCATCCAGCGTGCCCAGGATCGGCAGGCCCTGCAGCTTGGCGCCACGCAGGTGCGGTGCATCGTCGAGCAGGCCGACCGGCTCGAAGTTGCCGGAGCGGCGCAGGTCGCGCACCAGGGTCTCGGCCGCCTGGCCGGCGCCGAGGATCAGCACGCGGCGGGCGCTGGAATCGGACTGCAGTGCCTGGTAGTCCTTCCAGGCGCGGTACAGCAGGCGCGGCGCGCCGAGCAGTGCCGACAGCGCGAACGGGTAGATCACCAGCACCGACATGGGTACGCCGTCGAAGCGCTTCCACATCAGCACCAGGATGATGGCCACCATGCCGATGAAGCTGGCCTTGAAGATGTTCAGCAGGTCGCTGACGCTGGCAAACCGCCACAGGCCGCGGTACAGGCCCACGCGCCAGAACACCAGGCCCTGCAGCAGCAGGACCAGGGTGGTATCGACGTTCCACAGGGGCAGCGCCGGGGCGTTGGGCAGGATCGAGTAACGCCCTGCATGGAGCAGCTGCCAGCATGCCCAGACCATGAAGAGGTCGTGGCAGACGATGGCCGAACGCGGCATCAGGCCGAGGATTCTGTCCCGCCAGGGTGAAGCCATAATTCAGGTAATTCCTTGTCGGTGGCGCATTCCATTGCGCAGGAGGAGCCAGAGGACGCTCAGCGCGATGAACCACGCGATCGCCACGACAGCCTCCCACCTCGGCTGCAAATTGGAGCAGACATTGAACACTGTAATACTGAACAGACCCAAAGCAAAGTACATCCCTGTCACCTGCGGGTGACTGGCTCCTGCCTGCACCGCGCGCTGGTAGACATGCTGGGTATGGGGTTCCATCCAGCGTTGTCCGGAAATGATGCGCGCCAGCAGTGTGAAGCCCGCGTCCACGAGGAACGGCGAAACCGGTACCAGCAGCAGGATCCAGTTGATATCGGTACGCACGCTGGCGATCGCCAGCACCACTGCGACCGCATACCCCAGCGCGCCGCTTCCAACATCGCCCATGAAGATCCGGGCGCGAGGGAAGTTGAACGGCAGGAATCCAAGGCAGGCCAGGCCCAGCGCCACGGCGGCCAGTGAATAGGGCCACGGCAGTACCGGCGCCAGCCCCAGCATCGCCACAACGGCCTGGCTGGCGGCGATGCCATTGATGCCGTCCATGAAGTTCCAGATGTTGATCAGCGACGCGGTGAACAGCAGCACCAGCACCGCCAACAGCCAGCTGCCACCATTCACCTTGACCAGGCCGGCCAACAGCGCTGCGGCGATGAAATGCACCAGCAGGCGACGCATCGCCGGCAGGGGCTTGTGGTCGTCCCACCAGCCGATACCGGCCACCAGCACCAGCCCAAGGCTGGCCACCAGCACCGTCGGCGTGCTTTCGGGCCAGGCCCAGATGGCCACGCCGGCGGTCACCAGCAGGCTGATGACGATGGCGATGCCGCCACCGCGCGGGGTGGCAACGCTATGGCTGCGACGCTCGCCCGGCTGGTCCATCAACTGCTGGCGCAGTGCATAGCCCCGCGCAGCCCAGGTCAGCAACGCACTGAGCAGGGCGAGCCCCAGCAGCGCGCCCATCACAAGCCAGGGCATGGATCAGAGCACCGCGTAGTTCAGCAGCGGCTTGACCGTTCCCCACTCCTTGCAGCTCGGGCACTGCCAGTGGTGGGTACGCGCACCGAAGCCGCAGCGCGTGCAGCGATAGGCCGGGTTGCGCACCAGCAGCTGGTCGGTGATGTGCTTGAGGTCATGCAGGGTGGCGGTGGAATCGGCTCCCTCGGCGAGGGTCAGATCGATCAGCGCGGATTCGCCACGTACCGACGGGCGATCCTTGAGCTGGCGACCGAGGTAGGCACGGGCCGGCGCCACGCCTTCCTGCTCTTCCATCAACCGGGTCAGCGCCAGTACCGGGGCGATGCCGCGGTAGTGCTCGGTCATCTCCGACAGGAACGCGCGTGCACCTGCCAGATCGCCGACCCTGCGATAGTTCTGCATCAGTGCCGGCAGCAGTTCCGGCAGGTATTCGGGATCGTTGCGCGCGGCGCGCTCGAAGGCGCGCACGGCGGCCTCTGGATTGCCCGCGTCGGTTTCCAGACGGCCCTCGATGATGCCGGCGCGCACCGACATCGCGTCGGCCTGGTAGGCGCGGGCGATCGCTGCCCTCGCTTCTTCCAGCTTGCCGGCGCCACGGAAACGTTCGGCCAGTTCGCATTCGAACTGGCCGATCAGCTTGCCCATCGGCTCGCCGGTGACGTCCTCGAAACGGGTCGCGTTGTCGATCGCCTTTTCCCAGTCGCGCTCGGCCTGGTAGATGCCGATCAGGTGCTTGAGTGCCTGCGGTGCACGCTGATCCAGCTGCGCCAGCTCGGTGAACACGGTCTCGGCACGGTCCAGCAGGCCGGACTTCATGTAGTCCTCGCCCAGCGCCAGCAGGGCCTGCACGCGCTGTGCATCACTGAGGTCGTGGCGGTTGACCAGGCCCTGGTGCAGGCGGATGGCGCGGTCGACTTCGCCGCGGCGGCGGAACAGGTGGCCCAGCGCGACCTGGGTCTCGAAGGTTTCCTTGTCCAGCTCGGCGATGTGCAGGAACAGCTCGATGGCCTTGTCCGGCTGCTCGTTGAGCAGGTAGTTCAGGCCACGGAAATAGGTGCTCGACAGGCGGCTGACCTGGCTGTCACCGTGGCGTTGACCACCGCGCCGCCCGATCACCCACCCAGCCAGGGCGGCCAGCGGAACGAACAGGAAGAACCAGAACCACTCGGTGACGAAATCCATCTTCGATCAGCGTCCATCAAAAGATTGAGGGGAAGCAACCGGTGCCGGCGTGGCGGCAGCGGACTTGTTGGCGCGGCGCAGCTGGCTGTAGAGCGGAATGACCACGCTCACCAGCACCAGGCCAGCGCCAACGATGACGCCGATCAGCAACGCGGCAATGATGGCCACGCCGACCGAGGTCTTAAGCTGGGTGAACAGCAGGTTGATGGTCATCTCGTCCATGTTCATGGCACCGATGATCAACCCAAGAATGAGTACCGCCAGCAGGACCAGCAGACGAAAAACCTTCATGCGACAGCTCCAGTGGCAGGAGTCCGTAGCTTATCCGACTCGCGGCTGGATTCGCACGCGGTGGCGCGACGGAAGGCTCAGGCCGGATCGGCGTCCAGCGGCAGCACACTGCTGACCCGCTCGCGCAGTTCCTTGCCCGGCTTGAAATGGGGGACATGCTTGCCCGGCAGGGCAACCGATTCGCCGGTCTTCGGGTTGCGACCCAGGCGCGGCGGACGATAGTGCAGCGAGAAGCTGCCAAATCCACGGATTTCGATGCGATCCCCGGCGGACAGCGATCCGCCCATCATTTCCAGCAACGACTTCACCGCCAGATCGACATCATCGGCCTTCAGGTGCGCCTGGCGGCGCGCAAGGATTTCGATCAGTTCGGATTTGGTCATTACCGGCTCACATCAGGGGCATCTCAGCCTGAAACGGCCCGGGCAATGCCCGGGCCGTCCAGGAAACAACGAACAGCGTAAGGCCGATTACTCGGACTTGTTGCCGTTCAGCTGTGCACGCAGCAGCGCGCCCAGCTGGGTGGTGCCGCTGGAAGCCGAAGAGGACTGGTATTCCTCCAGCACTTCGCGCATTTCCGCGTCGTCCTTGGCCTTGATCGACAGCTGCAGGGTACGGCCCTTGCGGTCCATGCCCACGAACTTGGCTTCGACCTTGTCGCCGACCTTCAGGTGCTGGGTGGCGTCGTCAACGCGCTCGTTGGCGATGTCGCGGGCCGAGACGTAACCTTCGATGCCGTCAGCCAGCTCGATGATCGCGCCCTTGGCGTCGACTTCCTTCACCACGCCTTCGACCTTGGAGCCCTTCGGATTGGCAGCCATGTACTGGCCGAACGGATCCTGCTCCAGCTGCTTCACGCCCAGGGAGATGCGCTCGCGCTCCGGATCGACAGCCAGGACGACGGCGTCCAGGGTATCGCCCTTCTTGAAGTTGCGAACGACGTCTTCGCCGGTGGTGTTCCAGCTGATGTCGGACAGGTGGACCAGGCCGTCGATGCCGCCGTCCAGGCCGATGAAGATGCCGAAGTCGGTGATCGACTTGATCTGGCCCGACACCTTGTCACCCTTCTTGTGGGTGGCAGCGAAGGTTTCCCACGGATTGGCGGCAACCTGCTTCATGCCCAGCGAGATACGGCGACGCTCTTCATCGACGTCCAGCACCATCACTTCGACTTCATCACCAACCTGGACAACCTTGGACGGGTTGACGTTCTTGTTGGTCCAATCCATCTCCGAGACGTGCACCAGGCCTTCGACGCCCGGCTCGATCTCAACGAACGCACCGTAATCGGTGACGTTGGAGACCTTGCCGAAGACGCGGCTGTTGGCCGGGTAACGACGGCCGATGTTGTCCCACGGATCCTCGCCCAGCTGCTTCAGGCCCAGCGAAACGCGGTTGCGCTCGCGGTCGAACTTCAGCACGCGGACGTCCAGCTCGTCGCCGACGTTCACGACTTCCGACGGGTGACGCACGCGCTTCCACGCCATGTCGGTGATGTGCAGCAGGCCGTCGATACCGCCCAGGTCCACGAACGCGCCGTAATCGGTCAGGTTCTTGACGACACCCTTCAGGATCGCGCCTTCCTGCAGCTTGTCCATCAGCTGCTCGCGCTCTTCCGAGTGCTCGCTTTCGACGACAGCGCGGCGCGAGACCACGACGTTGTTACGCTTGCGGTCCAGCTTGATGAGCTTGAACTCGAGTTCCTTGCCTTCCAGGTAGGCCGGATCGCGCACCGGGCGCACATCGACCAGGGAACCCGGCAGGAAGGCGCGGACATCCTTGATGTCCACGGTGAAACCACCCTTGACCTTGCCGCTGATGCGGCCGGTGATGGTTTCGTTCTTTTCCAACGCTTCTTCCAGCTCGTCCCACACCATCGCGCGCTTGGCCTTCTCGCGCGACAGGACGGTTTCGCCGAAGCCGTTCTCGATCGAGTCGAGGGCGACCTTGACGATGTCGCCTTCGGCGACGTCGATTTCGCCAGCGTCGTTACGGAACTGTTCGATCGGCACGATGCCTTCGGACTTCAGGCCAGCGTTGATCACCACGACGTCGCCGCGGACTTCAACAACGGTACCGCTGACGATGGCGCCCGGCTTCAGCTTGGCCAGATTGGCCTGGCTGGCTTCAAACAGTTCGGCAAATGATTCGGTCATTAGATTTACTCTGTTGGACACATGGGTCGGTGGCGTCCCCTTCAGGGGAATGGCGACCGCCCGCCTGTTGGTCGACCCCGGAAACGCAGGTCGTGTGTAGTAGGAAAACCGCCACGCATCATTGCGCGACGGAGCTGGTACAGCACTGCTATGCGCGACCACCGCCGATGCTGCTGGCAGCGCTCCCGCGCGAACGGATCAGGCAGCCGGAACCGGAAGCAGATCCATCACTCTGGCAACGACATCATCGATGCCGATGCCTGTGGTGTCGATGAGGACAGCATCGTCTGCCGGCTTCAGGGGCGCCACGGTACGCTGGGCATCACGGGCGTCGCGGGCCATGATCTCGCGCAGGAGGTCATCAAAGTTAACAGAAACCCCCTTGTCTTTCAACTGCTTATGCCGGCGCTCGGCGCGCTCCTCGGCACTGGCGGTCAGGAAGACCTTGTAGGAGGCGTCCGGGAAGATCACCGTGCCCATGTCGCGGCCGTCGGCGACCAGGCCCGGCAGCTCCCTGAATGCGCGCTGGCGCTCCTTCAGGGCAGCGCGGACCTCGGGAATGGCGGCAATGGCCGAGGCCAGCGCACCGGTGGTCTCCAGGCGCAGCTCGTCGGTGGCATCGGTGCCGTTGACCATGACCCGCATGGCATCGCCCTGCTCGACAAACTGAACGTGGGTGTCGAAGGTGCAACGCACCAGCGCCGAGGCGTCGGAGGTATCGATGTCGGCCCAGCTTGCGGCCACGCCCACCGCCCGGTACAGCGCGCCCGAATCCAGGTAATGCCAGCCCATCCGGCGCGCGATGATGCGGCTGATGGTACCCTTGCCGGCCCCGGATGGGCCGTCGATGGTCAGGACGGGAGCGAGTGGATTCATGGGGGTCCCAGAGCGTGTGAAGAGGCCATTCTAGCCCCTGCCAGACGCCCCCAGCGGGATCTTTTGTGCAACCACTTGAAACCACGAGGAAAAGCCCGGTAGAATGGCGGGCTTGAACGAGCGTCAACTGCCGATTGTCTTTCGCATATCGCGGCCACGCTCCACCCGAACAACTACTGTTTACGCCGAGGTATGCCATGAAAGTCCTGTCCTCCCTGAAGTCGGCGAAGGCCCGTCACCGTGACTGCAAGGTCGTGCGTCGTCGTGGCAAGATCTTCGTCATCTGCAAGTCGAACCCGCGTTTCAAGGCGCGTCAGCGCTAAGCCTCACAGCCTTCCGGCTGCGGCTGGCCCTACGCGGGGCCGACCCGATGCAAGAAACCGCCTTCGGGCGGTTTTTTGTTTATGCGGCTTTTTCCTGCCGTTTTTGCTGTAATCGCCTTTCTTGACCACTGGGGAGTAGATCGAGATGAAGCGTTACCTGTCCGCCCTGGCCGTGATGGCCACCCTGGCCGCCGCCACACCGGCACTGGCCGATACCCTGCTTGTCGACCGCGCCCGCGAGAAGCCGGCCGGTGCCCTGCCCGTGCGCGGCCAGAGCATGCAGCAGGTGCAGGCGCAGTTCGGCGCGCCCAGCGAGCAGCTGCAGCCGCGTGGCGGGCAGAAACGGCAATGGCCGACCATCAACCGCTGGGTGTACCCGCAGTTCACCGTCTACTTCGAGAAGCAGAAGGTGATCGACGTGGTGGCCAACCAGGCGGACCCGAACGAAATCGGCCCGAAACCGCCGATCCGTTGATCCCATTACCCGCCGTGGGCGGGCCTGTGTAGCGAGACCATGAACCAGACCCTTCGTTTTCCTGCCGAGTGGGAAGCCCAGAGCGGCGTCCTGATTGCCTGGCCCACCGCCGATACCGACTGGGCTGACCGCCTGGGCCAGGTGGAAGAGACCTACATCGCCCTGGTCGCGGCCATCACCCGCTTCCAGCCGGTGCTGATCTGCGTGGCCGACGACGATGTGGAGACCTACGCCGAGATGCGACTGCGCTCCAACCGCATCGACATGGACAAGGTCCACTTCACCACGGCGGCCTACGACGATACCTGGCTGCGCGACTCCGGCCCGATCACCCTGCGCCGTGCCGACGGCGGCTTCCAGCTGCTGGATTTCCGCTTCACCGGCTGGGGCGGCAAGTTCGACGCCACCCTGGATGACCAGCTGGTGGGCGTGCTCGACCAGGCCGGCGTATTCAACGATGCGCCGGTCCGCAGCATTCCGTTCGCGCTGGAAGGCGGCGGCATCGAGACCGACGGTGAAGGCACCCTGCTGACCACCTGGAAGTGCCTGCACGAGCGCCACCCAGATCGCGACCGCGCCAGCCTGAGCGCCGACCTGGCCGACTGGCTGCAGCAGGACCGCGTGCTGTGGCTGGACCACGGCTACCTGGAAGGCGACGACACCGACGCGCACATCGATACCCTCGCCCGCTTCGCCTCCGCTGACAGCATCGTCTACCAGGCCTGCGACGACGAGAGCGACTCGCATTACGCCGAACTGCAGGCGATGGGCAATGAGCTGGCCGCGCTACGCACCAAGGATGGCCAGCCGTACCGCCTGTTCCCGCTGCCGTGGGCCCGGCCGGTGATCGACGAAGGCCGTCGCCTGGCTGCCTCGTACGCCAACTACCTGATCGTCAATGGCGCGGTGCTGATGCCGGCCTATGGCGACCCGGCCGATGACCTGGCCCGCGACGTGCTGGCACAGGCGCACCCGGGCCGAGAGATCGTGCAGGTGCCCTGCCGCTCGCTGATCTGGCAGAACGGCAGCCTGCACTGCATCACCATGCAGCTGCCGGCCGGGCTGTTGAAGGCGTAACGGTCGTGCCGGCCGCTGGCCGGCAACCCTGCAATGCCTGATGGATCCACGGGATTGCCGGCCAGCGGCCGGCACTACCCGCTGCGCCATTCAGCGCGCGACACGCCGTCGCCGCCCATCCGCGCTAACATGCTGGTTTTCCCCCGCAGGAACGCCCCGCATGAACTCGCGCAGCCCCCTTACCGTCGCCCTGATCCAGGAGCGCAACCACGGTGATGCCGCCGCCAACCTGGCGGTGATCGAAGCACGCGTGGCCGAGGCGGCTGCGCAGGGTGCCAAGCTGGTGCTGCTGCAGGAACTGCATAACGGCCCGTACTTCTGCCAGCACGAATCGGTGGACGAGTTCGACCTGGCCGAGCCGATTCCGGGCCCGAGCACCGAGCGCCTGGGCGCGCTGGCGAAGCAGCATGGCGTGGTGCTGGTCGGCTCGCTGTTCGAGCGCCGCGCTGCCGGGCTGTACCACAACACCGCCGTGGTGTTCGAGAAGGACGGTACGCTGCTCGGCAAGTACCGCAAGATGCATATCCCGGACGACCCGGGCTTCTACGAGAAGTTCTACTTCACCCCGGGCGACATCGGCTTCACGCCGATCGATACCTCGGTGGGCCGCCTGGGCGTGCTGGTGTGCTGGGACCAGTGGTACCCGGAAGCGGCGCGCCTGATGGCGCTGGCCGGCGCCGAGCTGCTGCTGTATCCGACTGCGATCGGCTGGGATCCGGACGACGTGCAGGACGAGAAGACCCGCCAGCGCGACGCCTGGGTGCTGAGCCATCGCGGCCATGCGGTGGCCAACGGCCTGCCGGTGCTGAGCTGCAACCGCGTCGGCCACGAGGCCTCGCCGCTGGGCGCGTCGGGCATCCAGTTCTGGGGCAACAGCCACGTGCTGGGCCCGCAGGGCGAGTTCCTGGCCGAGGCCGGCACCGAGGCCACCGTGCTGCTGTGCGACGTCGACCTGCAGCGCAGCGAGCATGTGCGCCGCATCTGGCCTTTCCTGCGTGATCGCCGCATCGATGCCTACGGCGACCTGCTCAAGCGCTACATCGACTGAGCCGGAGCCCGCGCATGGCCGTCCTCATCCGTGATGCCGGCCCGGCCGACATCGACGCGATCACCGCGATCTACGCGGTGGAAGTGACTGACTTCGTCAACACCTACGAGTACGACATTCCGGACGCGACCGAGATGCTGCGCCGCATGCGTGACATCGTCGATCGCGGCTTCCCCTACCTGGTCGCCGAGATCGACGGCCAGGTGGCCGGCTATGCCTACGCCAACACCTACCGCACCCGCGTCGCCTACCAGTGGACCGTTGAGAACTCGGTCTACGTCGATGCCGCGTTCCAGGGCAAGGGCGTCGGCACCGGCCTGCTGCAGGCGTTGATCGACGCCTGCGTGGCGCGTGGCTACCGGCAGATGGTGGCGGTGATCGGCGAACCGACCAATACCGCTTCAATCAAGCTGCACGAACGCTTCGGCTTCGAGCTGGTCGGCGTGTTCCGTGGCCTCGGCCGCAAGCATGGCCGCTGGCTGGATACCGTGCAGATGCAGCGCGCGCTCGGCGATGGCGCCGACACCGCACCTTCCAATGAATGAACCCATGACCGAAACCCTTCCCGAGACCGGTGACGACCTGTTCGCCGGCCAGCCGGTGCGCGTCGTCGAACGCGACGGCGTGCGCTACACCCTGCTGGGCACCGCCCATGTCTCACGCGCCAGCGTCGAGGCCGTGGAAAAAGCCATCGACAGCGGCCGCTTCGATGCGGTTGCCGTCGAGCTGGACCCGCAGCGCCTGCAGGCACTGAGCGACCCGGACACGCTGGCCAAGCTCGACCTGGTCGAGGTGATCCGCAAGGGCCGCGTCGCCCTGTTCGCCGCCAACCTGGCCCTGTCCGCCTACCAGCGCCGCCTGGCCGAACAGCTCGACATCGAGCCGGGCGCGGAACTGAAACGCGCGGTGGAACTGGCGCGCGAACGCGACCTGCCGGTGCACCTGATCGACCGCGAGGTCGGCCTGACCTTCCGCCGGGCGTCGCAGCGGCTTGGGTTCTTCGGCAAGCTGAAGCTGGTTGCCGGGCTGGGCGCTGGCCTGTTCTCGTCCGAGGAAGTGGGCGAGAACGAGATCGAAAAGCTCAAGCAGGGCGACATGCTGGAATCGAGCTTTGGTGAGTTCGCCAGCGAGAGCCCGGCGCTGTACGAGACCATCATCGGTGAGCGCGACCGTTACATGGCCACGCGCCTGCGCGAGGAGCACACCCCGCAGCAGCGTGAAGTGCTGGCGGTGGTCGGTGCCGGTCACCTGGCCGGGCTGGCGCGCTACCTGGAAACCGATACCGAGGCACCGGCGCCGCTGCGCGCCGAGCTGGAGGCGGTGCCGAAGAAGCGCAACATCCCGTGGTTCACGCTCGGCATCCTGGCGATCGTGGCGACCGGCATCGGTGTGGGCTTCTACCGCGGCGGCCTGGGCGTGGGCACCGAGCTGCTGGCGACCTGGGCAATGTATACCGGCGGCCTGGCGGGCCTGGGCTGCCTGCTGGCAGGCGGTCACCCGCTGAGCATTCTTACCGCGATCGCGGTGGCCCCGTTCAAGCCGTTCCGCCTGAGCATCCCGACCGGCGCATTCTCGGCGCTGGTGGAAGCGCGCCTGCGCAAGCCGGCCTACGAGGACTTCCTGAAGCTGCGCGACGATGCGCAGAGCCTGAAGGGCTGGTACCGCAATCGCGTTACCCGCGTGGTGCTGACCTTCATGCTGACCAACATCGGCAGCATGCTCGGCCTGTGGCTGACCACCTTCAAGGTGTGGGGCAAGGTGGCGGGGTAAGCCTCTCAACCGGCCACAGAATCTGTAGCGCCCGAGCCCATGCTCGGGCGACGCCGCGACGCGGCGAGCAGAAAAAAAGGGGGAGACCGCCCCACTACGACCGGCCTCCCCCACACCACAACACGTTGGCGCGCATTACAGCCGGGCAGCGCCCGGCTCCATCCTCTCCAGCCCGCGTGCACGGCGGATCAACCGCGTCACGGCATTGCGCAGGTCATCGAGCACCGCATAGATCGTCGGCAGGAACAGCAGGCTGACCACCGTCGAGAACGCCAGGCCGCCCGCAATCGCGCGCGCCATCGGCGAATACTCCGGGCCATTGCCGAACATCTGCGTATCGGTCAGCGAGATCGGGATCATCGCCAGGATCGCCGTGCCCATGGTCATCATGATCGGGCGCAGGCGTTCGCGTGAGCCTTCCACCAGCGCCTGGGTGCGGCCCATGCCGCTGCGCCGCAGGTTGTTGATGTGCTCGATCATCACGATGCCGTTGTTCACCACCACGCCCATCAGCACCAGGATGCCGATGAAGGACATGATCCCGAACGAGGTGCCGGTGATCCAGAACAGCCAGAACACGCCGAAGATCGAGAACAGCACGCCGCTCATGATCGCCGCCGGGAACAGCAGCGACTCGAACACCGCCGCCATCACCACGTAGATCATCACCAGTGCGATCAGCAGGTTGAACACCATCTGCTGCATGGCCTCGTCGTCGTTGCCGTAGTCGCCGCCGTCGAAAGTGAAGCCATAGCCGGCCGGGAAGTTCATCGGCTTGAGCACGGCTTCGATCGCCTTGCGCCCGTCCGGCGCGGTGACCTTCTCGGCCAGGTTGGCCTTGATGGTCAACGTGGTCTGGCGGTTGGTGCGGCCGATCTGGGTGGCCGACGAACCAACGTCCACGGTGACCAGGCTCAGCAGCGGCACGCTGCGGCCATCGCCGGTGCGCACGCTGAAACCGGCCAGGTCTTCCGGGCTGCTCTGCTCGGCGCCGGCAAAGCGCACCCACACCGGCACTTCGTTGTCACCGCGGCGGAACTCGCGCATCGGCGCGCCGCGCAGCGCCAGGCCGACGAAGCTGGCCACCTGCTCGGCATTGAAGCCGAACGCTGCGGCACGCTCGCGGTCGACGCGCACCTTCAGCTCGCCGCCCTTCTCGCCGTTGTCGATGCGCACGTCACGCAGCTCGGCACGCTGCGCCAGCAACGGCACCACTTCCTGGCCGATCTCCTGCAGCATCGAGCTGGAATCACCCACCAGCTGCACCTGCACGCCCTGGTTGCTGCCGCCACCGCCATCGCCGCCCTGGTTGCCGACGAAGTAATCGGTGCGTGCCGACTTCGGCAGGCCCTTGCGCAGTTCCTCCTGCAGCGACTTGATGTCCTTGGCGTATTTTTCGTCCAGGGTGACCACCGTGGAGCTGCCTTCCTGCTCGCTGTACCAGGAATACACCTGCTTCACGTGCAGGCGCTCGCGGTTCTGGTCGATCCAGTTCTCCACCCGCGCCACTTCCTCGGACATCTGGCGGTAGGTGTAGGCGCCCTTCCACATGTAGCCGATGAAGATGTCCTTGCCACCCTCACCACCGAACATGTCGACCTTGGTCAGCTTCATCGGCACCAGGCTGACCAGCACCACGAGCAGGATGCCGAGCAGGCTCCAACCGCGGTGATGCAGTGACCAGTCCAGCAGCTGCGCATAGCGTCGCTGCAGGCGCGCGATCAGGCCGGTCTGCGAGTGCACCAGCTTGGGCGTGGCCATGCGCGCGGACAGCATCGGGATCAGGCTGACCGCCACCAGCCACGAGGCCAGCAGCGAGACCGAGATGGTGATCGCGATCTGCGCCATGAAGATGCTGATGTTGTTGGTCTCGCCGAACAGGTTCGGCACGAACACGATGCAGTGGCACAGCGTGCCGGCGCTGAGCGCGATGGCCACGTTGCGGGTGCCGATGATCGAGGCCAGCCGTGGCTGCCCCGGCATGCGCTCGCGCTCCTGGTAGATGCTCTCCACCACCACCACCGCGTTGTCGACCAGCATGCCGACGGCCAGCAGCAGGCCCATCATGGTCAGGATGTTGAGTGTCACCCCGACGAAGTACATGAAGCCGAGGGTGATGGTGAAGCAGATCGGAATGGCCAGGGTCACCATCAGCGTCGACGGCCAATGGCGCAGGAAGAAGAACAGCACGGTGACCGACAGGATCAGGCCGACCGCGCCGGCCTCGGCCAGCTCCAGCAGCGAGGACGTCACTGCCTTGCCCTGGTTGTCGATCACCTTGATCTGCACGTCGCGCATCGACGGCTGCGCGCGGATCGCCTCGACCTCGGCCAGTGCCGCACGCGAAACGTCCACCAGGTTGGCGCTGCGTTCCTTGAAGATGTCCAGGCCCACCGCCGGGTTGCCGTCCAGGCGGCGCCCGTAGTTCATCCGCGCCGGCTTCAGGCGCACGTCGGCGATGTCGCCCAGGCGCAGGCCCTTGGCGTTGATCACCAGGTCGCGCATCTCCTGAAGGTCGGTGATCTCGCCTACCGGCTGCACGCGCACGCGTTGGCCGTTGTCATCGATCTGCCCGGCCGAGATCGAGAAGTTCAGCGTGCGCAGGCGCTCGCTCAGCTCGTTGATGCTCAACCCATGCGCGTTGAGCCGGTTCGGATCGATGGCGATCTCCACCTCGTTCGGCGGCGCACCGGTGATATCGACGCGGGCCACGCCGGGTATACGCTCGATGCGCCGCTTGAACTCACGGTCGAGCATGTCATAGGCGGTGGTCAGGTCGGTGGTGCTGGCCAGCCGCACCTTCAGCACGGGCTGGTCGCTGCTGGACCACTTGAACACGTTGTAGCGCTGCAGGTCGTCGGGCAGGTCGCTGCGGATCGCGTCGATACGCTCGCGCGCGTCCGACGCGGCAATGGCGATGTCGCGGTCCCAGTCGCTGAACTCGATGTAGATCAGCGCCGCCTCGGAGGTGGCCGACGAGCGCATGCGCTTGATGCCGGTCATCGTCGCCAGCGATTCCTCGACCGGACGGATGATGGTCCGTTCCACTTCTTCCGGGGTCGAGCCGGTGTAGGGAATCTGCACGAACAGGAACGGCGCGGAGATGTCCGGCAACGCCTCCAGCGGCAGCCGGAACGAAGCGATCAGGCCGATCACCACCAGCGACACGAAGCACATGATGGTGGTGACCGGACGGCGGATGGAAAACTCGGCAACACTCATGCCGGTTCCTCCACACCCGCTGTGCCGCCCTCGTCGCCATGCAGGCCTTCACCGACGTGCTTGCGGCCGCGCTCACGGTAGTAGGCGTCGCCGCGACGATCCATCAGGTCGTACACCACCGGGATCACCAGCAGCGTCAGCAGCGTCGACACCAGCAGGCCACCGATCACGGTGATCGCCATCGGTGCACGCACTTCGGCGCCCTCGCCCATCGCCACCGCCAGCGGCAGGAAGCCGAACAGCGTGCACAGCGTGGTCATGATGATCGGCCGCAGGCGCGAGCGCGCACCTTCCACCAGCGCCTCATGCTTGGCCACGCCGGCCTCGCGCAGCTGGTTGACCTTGTCGATCAGGATGATCGCGTTCTTGGTGACCAGGCCGACCAGCAGGATCAGGCCGATGAACACCACCACCGAGATGGGCTTTCCGGTCAGCATCAGCGCCAGGATCGCGCCGACCAGCGCCAGCGGGATGGTGAACAGGATCACGAACGGGTGCAGCAGGGATTCGAACTGCGAGGCCATCACCAGGTAGACCAGGAAGATCGCCAGGCCGAAGGCGAAGATCAGCGACTTCGCCGCCTGCGCCAGTTCCTCGCCCTGGCCGCCGATGTGCAGGCCGACGCCCGCGCCCAGCGGCTGCTCGGCCACCATCTGCTGCACTTCGCGCATGGCGGCGCCGAGGTCGATGTCGCGCAGGTTGGCCGATACCACCGCGACCCGGGTCTGGTCGGCACGATGGATCTCGCTGGGGCCGGTGGTGGCGACCACGTCGGCCACCGCGTCCAGGGTCACCGGGCGGGTGCTGCCCGGATTGACGATCAGCCGGCGGATGCTCTCCACGCTGGCGCGGTCACCTTCCTGGGCGCGCACCAGCACGTCGATCTTGCGGTCACGGAAGCTGTAGCGGGTGGCGACGTCGCCACGCACCTTCTTCACCACCACGTCGGCGATCTGGCGGGTGGTCAGGCCCAGCGCACCGGCGCGCTCCTGGTCGAAGCGGATCTGGATTTCCGGGAAGCCCTCTTCCACCGTCGACTTCACGTCGGCGTAGTGGGCGTTGCCGCGCAGCATCGCCGCCAGGCGCTGGCCGGCCACTTCCAGGGTCGCCATGTCCTGCCCGCGCAGTTCGATTTCCAGCGGCGTGGAAAAGCTGAACAACGCCGGCCGCGCGAAGTCGACCTGGGCACCCGGGTGCTGGCTCATGGTGCCGCGCAGGCGCTCGGTGATCGCCGCTTCAGTGTGCGCATTGCCGCCACCTTCCATCACCACGGTCAGCTTGCCGATGTTCTCGCCGCTTTCGGTCGGGCTGGCATCCAGCCGGGTGCCGCTGCCACTGACGCCATACAGCGAGGCCACGCCTTCGCCCTTGCCATGCGCCAGCTGCAGCTCGCGCACCAGCGCATCGGTCTGCTTCAGCGGCGTGCCGGCCGGCAGCTTCACCGTCATTTCGAAACGGTCCTGCGCCAGCTGCGGGATCAGGTCGGCGCCAAGCATCGGCACCAGCGCCATGGTCGCCACGAAAATGATGGCTGCCACGCCCAGCACCTTGCCGGGATGCGCCAGCGCACTCGGCAGCAGGCGCAGGTAGCCTTGCTCGGCGCCTGCATAGGGCTTCATCGCCAGGTCGCTGGCCTTGCGCATCACCGGGCCGACCACCGCCACCACGCCGCGCCACAGGCGCACCACGAGCCAGGCCAGCGCATAGAAGCTCCAGCGCACGCTGGCGAGCACGCCACGGCGGCCCAGTGCAACCGGCTTCTGCCAACGCTTCTGCGGCTGCCATGCTGCGTTCGGCGCCTCTTCCGGGAACGCCAGCGGCGGCCGCCCCTTCAGCGAGCTCAGCATCGGGATCAGGGTCATCGACACCAGCAGCGAGATCGCGATGGCGATCGCCACGGTCAGCGCCTGGTCGCGGAACAGCTGCCCGGCGATGCCATCGACGAACACCAGCGGCAGGAACACCGCGATGGTGGTCAGGGTCGAGGCGACCACGGCCATGCTCACTTCACGGGTGCCGGCGATCGCCGCCTGCAGGATGCCCAGGCCACGCTCACGGGCCTTGGCGATGCTCTCCAGCACCACGATCGAGTCATCCACCACCAGGCCGGTGGCCAATGCCAGGCCACCCAGCGACATCACGTTCAAGCTCAGGCCGAGCTGGCCCATGAAGAAGAACGTGGCGATGATCGAGACCGGCAACGACAGGCTGATCACGAACGTACTCCAGCCATCGCGCAGGAACAGGAAGATGATCAGGATCGCCAGCAGGCCGCCGATCACGGCATCCTTCTTGACGTCGGCGATGGCGTGCTCGATGAAGCGCGACTGGTCCTCGATGGTGGTCAGCTCGACATCGGACGGGAACGTGCCCTTGATCTGCTCCAGGCGCTTGCGCAGCGCTTCAGCGGTGGACACGGTGTTGGCGTCGCCTTCCTTGTAGATGGCCAGCTCGACCGACTCCTTGCCGCCCAGGCGGATGATCGCTTCGCGCTCCTTGTAGCCCTGGCGCACGGTGGCCACGTCCTTCAGGCGCACCGGCACGCCGTTGGCAACCACGCTGGAGCCACCGCCGGACGATGCGCTCTGTGCCGCCGACGCCGCCGCGATGGCGGCCGCCGAACCGGTCGACGCGGCGATGTTGAACATCTGCTGCAGCGCCGAGTCCGCCGCGCTGCCATTGGCGGCCTGGGTGGTCACCAGCAGGTTGCGGATCTCCTCCAGGTCGGCGAACTGGTTGACGGTACGCACCAGGAAGCGCTGCGAGCCCTCCTCCAGGCGGCCGCCGGAAATGTTGATGTTCTCGTCCTTCAGGCGCTTGATGACGGTGTCGATCGGCAGGTTCAGCTGGGCAAGCTTCTGCTGGTCGATGTCGACCTGGATCTCGTCCTCCAGGCCGCCGCCCACCTTCACTGCCGCCACGCCGGTGACCGGCTCCAGCTTCTTCTTGAGGTCTTCATCGGCATAGCGGCGCAGGCCGGTCAGCTCGCGCACCGCATCGGCATCGCTGGTCGGCGCCGTCTTGTTCGACAGCACCAGGCGCATGATCGGCTCGGTTGACGGATTGAAGCGCAGCAGCACCGGGGCCTTGGCCTCCAGCGGCAGGTTCAGCGCTTCCATCTTGTCGCGCACCTCCAGGCTGGCCTGGTCCATGTTGGTGCCCCAGGCGAATTCCAGCACCACGTCGCTCTGGCCGGTGCGCGAGACCGACTTCAGCTTGCGCAGGTTCTTGACCACGCCGACCGCTTCTTCGACCGGCTGGGTGATCAGGGTTTCGATTTCAGTCGGCGCTGCACCGGTGTATTCGGTGCGCACGGTCAGCGTCGGGTAGCTCAGGTCGGGCAGCAGGTTGACCTTGAGATTGCCCAGCGCGATCAGGCCGAACAGCAGCAGCGTGACCGTGCACATGGCGATGGTCACGCGGCGGCGGGTGGCAAACTCCACCAGGCCGCCGCGCATGCCGCCGGCGGCGCCGTCGCTCGCCGGCGAGGCACCGTGGTCGTGGCCCGGGGCGGTCATTGCTTGCTCCCGGCCTTGTCTGCGGGCTTGGCGGCCGCAGCGACCGTCTTCGCCTTCGGATCGGCAATCACCTGCACCGTTGTGCCGTCGCGCAGGGCGACCTTGCCGGCGGTGACCACCTGATCACCGGGCGCCAGGCCATCACGGATCTCCACCCACGGGCCCTCGGCGTAACCCAGCTTGACCGGAACGCGTGCGACCTTGCCTTCGCGCACGCGGAACACCGCCGGCTCACCGTCGTCGAGCAACGCCAGGCGCGGTACGACCAGCGCATCGGCACGCTGGTCGTAGTCGATGCGGATGCGACCGAACATGCCGGGCTGCAGCGCGTGTGCGGCGCCGTCGAAGGCGCTGACCACGCGAAACGTGCCGCTGCCCGAATCCACCACCGGCGCGATGCGATCAACGGTGCCGGTGAAGCTCTGCCCCGGCAACGCGTCGGCCGCCAGCGTCACCGGCTGGCCGGCGCGCAGGGTGGCCAGTTCACGCTCGGGCACGTTGAGGGTGGCTTCCAGCCGCGAGTTGTCGACGATGCGGAAGATCGGCGTGTTGATCTGCACGAAGTTGCCGGTCTTGATCGAGCGCGATGCGATCACGCCGGAGATCGGCGCCACCACCGTGGTGTAGGACAGCTCCAGCGTGGCCAGCCGGTACTGCGCGCGGACGTTTTCCAGGTCGTAGCGCAGCTGGTCGACATCGGCGGCGCTGACCATCTGCTGGCCGACCAGCTTCTGTGCGCGCTGGTAATTGTTTTCCAGCTTGCGCATCTGCGCTTCGCTCTGTGCAACGGCCAGCCGTGCACGATCCGGGTCCAGCCGCACCAGCGGTTGGCCGGCGGTGACCCGCTGCCCTTCCTCGACCAGCACCGCCAGCGCCACGCCGGAGGTCTTGGCGACCACCTGCGACTCGGCGCGTGGTTCCAGCGCGGCAGTGCCGGTGTAGCTGGCCGCGACGGCACGATGGCTGGCCACCGCCACCTCGACCGGGACCGCATCGACCTTCTTTTCCTCCTTGGTCTCGGCAGCCTTGGCTTCGGAATTGGGCCCTGCGGCGCAACCGCCCAGCAGCAGGGAGGTGGAGATCAGCAGTGCGGCAGCGCAGATTCCGCTGCGACGGCCGGACAGGAAGGTTGGGTGCGACATCGTCGGGTCCCTGAAGGATGCGTGGACAGGTGTGGTAGCAAAGTAATGCACCACTTCACGGCAACACCATATCCCAAAGGTCATGGTGCCTTCACGCCGCCGGTCGGCCCGACCCCATTTCAGCTAGATGAAACCTGAGGCTATACTCGGGTCGTTCCGTACCCCACGCCGGAACGACCAGACCCGAATCCCCGGAAACGACACCATGCGCCCGCAGCCGCTCGCCGCTTGTCTCGCTCTGGCCGTCCTCCTGCCCCTTGGGGCCGCCGCACAGCCCGCTCCTGCTCCTGCCACACCCGCCCCGGCCCCGGCTCCCGCCGTTGCGCCAGCGCCCGCCGCACCCACCGGCAACTTCGACAATGGCCGCGTCCTGGCCTACACCTGCCAGGGCTGCCACGGGATCACCGGCTACAAGAACGCCTACCCCAGTTACCGGGTGCCGAAGATCGGCGGCCAGACCCAGCAGTACCTGGCCCAGGCCCTGACCGAGTACCGCCAGGGCAAGCGCCGGCATCCGACGATGCAGGCGCAGTCGATGAGTTTCAGCGAACAGGAGATCGCCGATCTCTCTGTTTACCTGTCCACCGTCAAGTAAGGCCCGCCCATGTCGAAAGCCGCGCATCCGATGCGTCACGCCATCGCCCTGTCCGTTGCCCTGCTGCTGGCCGCCTGCTCACAGTCGCAGGTGGAAAACAGCGAAAAATCGGCCGCCGACCCGGGCCATGCCAGCGGCGAGCACGGTTCATCGTCCTCCGCCGGCCTGCCGGCAGGTCGCGAGGCCGCCGGTGAGGCCCGCGCCAAGGTGAAGGGCAAAGCCACCAACCAGAGCTGCATCGACTGCCATGGGGCCGACGGCAATGCGCCGATCGATCCGACCTATCCGAAGCTGGGTGGGCAGTACGGTGACTACCTGGCGCACGCGCTGCAGGCCTACCGCGCCGGTGACCGCCAGCATGCGCTGATGACGCCGCAGGCGAAGGACCTGAGTGATCAGGACATCGCCGATCTGGCGGCGTACTTCGGCAGCCGGCCGAGCCAGCTGCGGGATCTGCACGGGGTCAAATGACGGCCGCCCCCCGGTCGGCGCGGACCGTCGGTTGGTAGGTGCGGACCGTTGGTCCGCACAGATTCCGGATATCCACGCATGGCGTGGATCTGCTGAGCCGAGCGTGGGCTCGGCTCTACATCAATCGGCGCGATCGCTGGCGCCGGTCAACGCTCAGCCTTCCAGCTCTTCCCAGCGCGCGTAAGCGGCATCCAGTTCGGCCTGCACCTTGGCCAGCTGCTGGGTGTGCGCCGTCACTTCAGCACTGCTGCGGGTGTAGAACGATGGGTCGTTCATCGCTGAGGTCAGCCCTTCGACATCGCCTTCCAGCTTCTCGATGGTCTTTGGCAGCTGCTCCAGCTCGCGCGCTTCCTTGTACGCCAGCTTGCGCTTGGGGGCTGCGGGAGTCGCGGCCGCAGCAGCGGCCGGTGCAGCAGTCGCCGGCTTGGCAGCCGGGGCCGCGGCAGGTGCAGCCACGCTGGCCGCATAGCGCTGCCAGTCGCTGTAGCCACCGACGTACTCGCCGATCACGCCGTCGCCTTCCATCACCAGCGTGGAGGTCACCACGTTGTCGATGAAGTCACGGTCGTGGCTGACCAGCAGCAGCGTACCGGTGTACTCGCCCAGCAGCTCTTCCAGCAGCTCCAGGGTTTCCACGTCGAGGTCGTTGGTCGGTTCGTCCATCACCAGCAGGTTGGACGGCTGCGCGAACAGCTTGGCCAGCAGCAGGCGGTTGCGCTCGCCACCGGACAGGCGGGTGATCGGCGCACGCGCGCGCTCGGGGGTGAACATGAAGTCCTGCAGGTAGGCATGCACGTGCTTGCGCTTGCCGTTGAACTCGAGGAAATCGCGGCCTTCGGCCACGTTCTCGATCGCGCTCCAGTCTTCGCGCAGCACCGCGCGGTACTGGTCGAAATAGGCGATCTGCAGGTTGGTGCCCGCATTGACCTCACCCTTGGCCGGCTGCAGTTCACCCAGCAGCAGCTTCAGCAGCGTGGTCTTGCCGCTGCCGTTGGGGCCGATCAGGCCGATGCGGTCGCCACGCAGGATGGTGGTGGTGAAATCGCGGACCATGGTGCGCTCGCCGAAGGCGAACGAAATGTCCTTGACGTCGATGACCTTCTTGCCGGAGCTGACGCCCTGCGCGGCTTCCATCTTGACGTTACCGCTGAGGTCGCGGCGCTGCGAGCGTTCGGTGCGCATCGCCTTGAGGCGGCGCACGCGGCCCTCGTCGCGGGTACGACGGGCCTTGATGCCTTGGCGGATCCAGACTTCTTCCTGCGCCAGCAGCTTGTCGAAGCGGGCATTTTCCTGCGCCTGCGCATTGAGGCGTTCCTCGCGGCGGCGCTCGTAGTTGGCCCAGTCGCCCGGCCAGCTGGTGACCTGGCCGCGATCGATCTCGACGATGCGGGTGGCCAGCGCACGCAGGAAGCGGCGGTCATGGGTGACGAACACCACGCTGCCGCTCCAGCCCTTCAGGAACGCTTCGAGCCAGTCGATGGCTTCGATGTCCAGGTGGTTGGTCGGTTCGTCCAGCAGCAGCACGTCCGGGCTGGAGACCAGTGCACGGGCCAGCAGCACGCGGCGCTTCATGCCGCCGGACAGGCGGCCGAATTCGGCATCGCCGTCGAGGTCGAGCTTGGTCAGCGTTTCGCTGACACGCTGGTCCAGGCCCCAGCCGTTGGCGGCGTCGATCTTGGCCTGCACGTTGCCGAGCGCTTCGCCATCGAAGACCTCGGCATGGCTGAGATGGTGGAACTCGGCCAGCCACTGGCCCAGTTCACCGAGACCATCGGCAACGACGTCGAACACCGAGCCGGCGGCGCCGTGTGGCACTTCCTGCTCCAGGCGGGTGACGCGCACGCCCTGCTGCACGCGGACTTCGCCGTCATCGGGCTTGTGGTCGCCGGACAGCAGCTTGAGCAGGGTGGATTTGCCGGCGCCGTTGCGGCCGATCAGGGCGATGCGTTCGCCCGGCTCGATCGACAGTTCGGCCTTTTCCAGCAACAACGGGCCGCCGACGCTGAAGTCGACGTTCTGCAGAGTAATCAGAGGCATCCGGATATTGTACGGGTTGGGGGCGTCGGCCGGGTTGCACCCGGCACCCGCGGTAGTGCCGGCCGCTGGCCGGCAACCTCAACGGCAACGTCAAAAGCTGGTTTCCTGTGGGATGGCGGGATGGGTCCGGTCGCGGGGGACGCCGTAAACCCGTCTCTGGGGGCTTGGCCGCGGCATCCATGCCGCGGACACCCCCGCAACCGGACCCATCCCACCTTCGACAGATTCCTGCAATCTGTCGGAACTACATTCTGCTCTGGTGGGTGTCGACCTTGGTCGACACGGTAGATCCACGCCATGCGTGGATGAGCGCTACAAGAAGGGTCGATGGATGGAGTCGACTGGAAATCTGATGGCTACCCCACCTCCCCCAGCAACGCCTGCAACCCCGGCAGCCATTGCTTGCCGGGGTGGCGCACCAGCCACAGGGTGCGCTGCAGGGCCGGCAGCGGAGTCTCGAGCACGCGCAGGCGGCCCAGGGCCAGCGGCTCTTCCAGCGCGTGGCGCGACAGGCAGGCCAGGCCGAGGCCGGCGATGGCGGCCTGCTTGATCGCTTCGGTATTGCCCAGCTGCAGGGTCTGCGCGAAGCCACGCAGGTGCGGCAGCAGGGCCTGTTCCACGGCTTCGCGGGTGCCGGAGCCAGGCTCACGCAGCAGCCAGCGTGCGCGGCGCAGTTCATCCAGCGACCAGCGTGCGCGGGCATCGGCGGCAGCCACGATCACCAGTGGGTCCTGCTGCCAGGCGGTCACCTGCAGGCCACGCTCATGGCACGGGCCTTCGATCAGGCCGGCGTCGACGTCCAGGCGCTGTACCGCGGCGACCACGCCGGCACTGTTGTCGATGCGCAGATCGACCTCGGCCTGCGGCGCCTGCCGCAGCAGTTCGGCGATGCGTGGCGGCAGCAGGTAGTTGCCGATGGTGGTACTGGCGGCCAGCACCAGCCGTAGCGGTGCGCCCTGCGACGGGTCGCCGCCGGCGGCCAGCTGCCGCTCCAGATCGGCGGCGTTGACCAGCAAGGTGCGCGCCGGCTCCAGCAGCGCGCGGCCGTGCCCGTTCAGCGCCAGGCGGCGGCCGATGCGGTCGAACAGCGGGGTGCCGAAGTGCGCCTCCAGCTCCTGCAGGGCGGCGCTGCTGGCCGACTGCGAGAGCGCGACGGCCTGGCCGGCGGCAGTGGTGGTGCCATGGTCGGCGATGGCGACGAAGACCTGCAGCTGGCGCAAGGTCAGGCGCATGGAATGTACCCGCTTTATAGGTAGGTTTCACCCATATTATTCGTTTTACAGGTCAGTGACACAGGCGCACGCTTGGCCCATCACTCCAGTCCTGTCGCGCCATGAACGCCACCGCTCTCTCCTCCTGGTCCCTGCCCGCCCTGCGCCAACGCTGGCAGCCTCGCCTGCCCGGCCTGCTGCTGGTGGGCCTGATCGCGGCGGCGTCGCTGTACCTGGCCCAGCTTCCCTGGCTCCAGGCGCATGGCCTGAGCGCGCTGACCGTGGCCATCGTCGCCGGCATCGTGGTCGGCAACACCCTTTACCCGCGGCTGGCGCCGAGCAGCGCGGCCGGTGTCGGCTTCTCCAAGCACTGGCTGTTGCGCGCCGGCATCGTGCTGTACGGCCTGCGCCTGACCTTCCAGGACATCGGCCACGTCGGCGTGGCCGGCGTGCTGATGGACGTGCTGGTGGTCGCCAGCACCTTCGGGCTGGCCTGCTGGCTGGGCATGCGCGTGTTCAAGATGGAGCGCGAAGCGGCGATGCTGATCGGCGCCGGCAGCGCGATCTGCGGCGCGGCGGCGGTGATGGCCGCCGAGCCGGTGGTGCGCGGCCGCGCTGCGCAGGTCACCGTCGCGGTCTCTACGGTGGTGGTGTTCGGCACGCTGGCGATGTTCCTTTACCCGGCGTTGTATGCACTGGTGCAGTCGCACGGCTGGCTGGCAATGGACGCGCGGCAGTACGGCCTGTTCACCGGTGCGACGGTGCATGAAGTGGCACAGGTGGTGGCGGCAGGCCGCGCGGTCAACGAAGCAGCGGCCGACACGGCGGTGATCACCAAGATGGTGCGGGTGATGCTGCTGGCGCCGTTCCTGGTCGCGCTGTCGCTGTGGCTGGCGCGTGGCGGCAAGGCCAGCGCCGACGGCAGCAAGGCGCGCATCGTGGTGCCGTGGTTCGCTTTTGGTTTCGTGGCGGTGGCCGGGTTCAACTCGCTGCATCTGCTGCCGGCGGGCCTGCAGGCGGGGCTGGTGCAGCTGGATACCGTGCTGCTGGCGATGGCGATGGCCGCGCTGGGCCTGACCACCCACGTCTCGGCGCTGCGCCAGGCCGGGCTGAAGCCGCTGCTGCTGGCGCTGATCCTGTTCGCCTGGCTGCTGTTCGGTGGCCTGGCGATCCATCAGGGTGTACTGGCGGTGCTTGGCTGAGCAGGAGCGTGCCGATCCAGGTCGGCATCCACCCGTAGATCCACGCCATGCGTGGATGCCCCCGGGTGTATTCACGCCCTGCGTGGATGACGACTCCGATGGGGTCGGAGCCCTTTCCTGCGGAAAGGGATTCGACCCCATCCGATCAGGCGGGACCGGCCGCGCAGGCAGGTACAATGCGCCATGACTGACTTCTCGACCCTGCCGCTGAGCCCGGCCCTGCAGCCCGGCCTGGATGCCCTCGGCTACACCACCCTCACCCCCGTGCAGGCGCAGAGCCTGCCGGCCATCCTCGATGGCCGTGATGTGATCGCACAGGCACCCACCGGCAGCGGCAAGACCGCCGCCTTCGGCCTTGGCCTGCTGCAGTCCATCGACCCCAGCCTGATCCGCGTGCAGGCGCTGGTGCTGTGCCCGACCCGCGAACTGGCCGACCAGGTCGGCAAGCAGATCCGCAAGCTGGCCACCGGCATCCCCAACCTGAAGCTGTTGCTGCTGGTGGGCGGCGTGCCGCTGGGCCCGCAGCTGGCGTCGCTTGAAGGCCACGATCCGCATGTGGTGGTCGGCACGCCCGGCCGCGTGCAGGAGCTGGCACGCAAGCGCGCGCTGAACCTGGGCGCGGTGCGCACGCTGGTGCTGGACGAGGCCGACCGCATGCTCGACATGGGCTTCGAGGAGCCGATCCGCGAGATCGCCGGCCGCACCCACAAGGATCGCCAGAGCCTGCTGTTCTCCGCCACCTTCCCCGACAGCATCCGCGCCATGGCGCGTGACCTGCTGCGCGACGCGGTGGAAGTGACCGTGGAAGGCGCCGACCAGGCCCCCGCCATCCGCCACCTGTTCTGCGAGGTGGAACCGGCGCACCGCCAGAAGGCGCTGGCCGGCCTGCTGCTCAAGTACACGCCGGAATCGGCGGTCGTGTTCTGCAACACCCGCAAGGACGTGGACGAAGTGGCCAACTCGCTGCAGCAGTTCGGCTTCTCCGCACTGGCCCTGCATGGCGACATGGAGCAGCGCGACCGCGAGGAAGTGCTGTTGCTGCTGGCCAACCGCAGCTGCAACGTGCTGGTCGCCAGCGACGTCGCCGCGCGCGGCCTGGACGTGGAAGAGCTGGCGGCGGTGATCAACTACGAACTGCCGACCGACGTGGAGAGCTACCAGCACCGCGTGGGCCGTACCGGGCGCGCCGGTGCCAGCGGCCTGGCGATCAGCCTGGTGGCCGGCCGCGAGAAGACCCGCGCCGACGCCATCGAAGCGCAGATGGGGCAGCCGCTGGACTGGCAGAAGACGCCGCTGGCAACCTCGCGCCCGGCCGAACTGCCGCAGGCCGCGATGCGCACGCTGCGCATCGACGGTGGCAAGACCGACAAGCTGCGCCCGGGCGACATCCTCGGTGCGCTGACCGGTGATGCCGGCCTGTCGAGCAAGTTCATCGGCAAGATCGCGATCTTCCCGACCCGCTCCTATGTGGCGATCGCGCGTGAGCAGGCCAACAAGGCCGTGGCCAAGCTGGAAGCCGGCAAGATCAAGGGCCGTCGTTTCCGCGTGCGGATGATGTGATTGAAGCAGCGTTGCCAACCACGGTTGGTAACGATCTGGCCTGGTAGCGGCCAACCTTGGTTGGCCCGTCCATGGCACCCGTCGCGAAAAGTGCTGCCAACCAAGGTTGGCAACGACCGGCTCCCGGCCATTCACGCTGGCAGGTGCCAACCCTGGTTGGCACCCACCCTTCGGTCAGAACACCAGTTCGGTGTGCAGCGGCAGGTCCGATTCCCAGCGGGCGCGACCTCCGAGGCCGTCCAGTTCGACCAGTACACCGGCGCCGACCACTTCAACGCCCAGGCGGCGCACCAGCGACAGCGCAGCGACCAGCGTGCCGCCGGTGGCCAGCACGTCGTCGATGATCACCACGCGGGCGCCAGCCGGCAGCGCATCGGCATGCACTTCGATGCAGTCGCTGCGGTATTCCAGCGTGTATTCTTCGCGCAGGACCTGGCCCGGCAGCTTGCCCGGCTTGCGCACCGGCACGAAGCCGACGCCCAGCTCCAGCGCCATCGCGGCACCGAGGATGAACCCACGCGATTCGATGCCGACCACTGCGTCCAGCTTCTGGTCGCGCCAACGGTCGGCCATCGCGGTGATCGCGCCGCGGAAATCCTCGCCATGGGCGAGCAGCGGCATGATGTCCTTGAACAGGATGCCGGGCTTGGGGAAGTCGGCGATGTCGCGCAGGCGGGAGGCCCACTGCGGAGCGACGATGGCGTCGGTCATGTCACATTGGCTATCTGATGGCGGCATAGGGTACCTGTTCCGGGCGCCGCCTGCCTGTTGGTGGTGTCCGGCCGGGCTGCGCCCGGCACCTGCGGTAGTGCCGGCCGCTGGCCGGCAACCTCAACAGCAACGGCAACGGCAACGGCAACAGCAACAGCAACAGCCTGCATTCCGGGGGATGGCGGGGCGGGTCCGGTTGCGGGGGACGCCGTAAATACGTCCGTGTAGGCTCGGTCGCGCCATCCATGGCGTTCACCTCCCCGCAACCGGACCCACCCCGCCTTCGACAGTTTCCTGCGATCTGTCGGAATTGCTCATGGGGTCAGATCCGTTTTACGAAGGAAAACGGATCTGACCCCGGAATTTCATTCGATATCTGACAGATGTGTCGACCAAGGTCGACACCTACCCACAGCCGCGGGAATCTGTCGGGGGTGGGGCGGTGTCGGAGTGCGGGGTGTCAGCCGCATGGATGCGGCTGCCAAGCTTACAGGGACGTACTTGCAGCGTCCCCGCACTCCGACACCGCCCCGCCAAACCACGGAATCCGCTTTTGCTCTGGCTGTTGATCTGGCCTCCGCAGGTGCAGGGCGCAGCCCTGCCGAAACCCACCCTCAGGAACTGCAGGACAGCATCGAGCAACCGGCGCGATTGTCGGCCCACGCCGGGCGCTTGCCAGCGAAGTGTTCCAGGCCGGCACGCTCGGTGTACGGGTCGCGCAGCACGTCCTGCAGTGCATGGACGCCGCCGAGATCCCCCTGCTCTGCGCGGTCGATCGCTTCCTGGGCCAGCCAGTTGCGCAGCACGTACAGCGGGTTGGCCGCTGCCATCTTCGCTTGGCGTTCGCTGGCCGCCAGCGGATCGCGGCGCAGGCGCGCTGCGTAGTCCTGCAGCCAGTGCTGCAGCGGTGCCTGCACTGCCTGTCGCCGCGCCTCGTCGTAGTACACCGCGTCCAGAATCGTCGCATCTGCTGCCGCCGGGTCGATGCGCATCAGTGCGCGCCAGGCCAGGGTCATGTCCATTGCGCCCTCCTGCATCAGCTGTTGCCAGCGCTGGTAGAGCTGCAGGTCATCATCGTCGGCAGCAGCCAGCCCCAGCTTCGCTGCAGCATCGCGACGCGTGCAGGCCACGAACGTGGACTGGTAGGCCGCCAGGCCTGCCTGCAGCGGTGCGACATCGGCGAACAGCGGCGACAGCGCCTGCGCCAATCGGCTCAGGTTCCAGTACGCCACCTGCGGCTGGGTGCCAAAGCGGTAGCGGCGCCCCTGGGCGTCGGTGGTGTTCGGCGTCCAGTCCGGATCGAAGTCCTCGACCCAGCCATAGGGGCCGTAATCCAGCGTCACACCGAGCACGGACAGGTTGTCGGTGTTCATCACGCCGTGCACGAAGCCGACACGCATCCAGTGCGCGATCATCTCGGCGGTGCGCACCGCGATCTGCGCGAACCAGTCGCCGTACAGCGCCTCGCCCTGCCCTTGCAGTTCGGGGAAGTCGCGGGCGATGCAGGCATCCACCAGCTGCTGCAGCAGGGCGGTTTCACCGCGCGAGGCCGGCAGTTCGAACGAACCGAAGCGCAGGAACGACGGCGAGACCCGGCATACGATGGCGCCTGGCTCGGCACGCGGATGGCCGTCATAGAACATGTCGCGCACCACGTCCTCACCGGTGCCGACCAGTGACAACGCGCGCGTAGTCGGCACGCCAAGGTGATGCATCGCCTCGCTGCACAGGAATTCGCGGATCGATGAGCGCAGCACTGCCCGTCCATCGGCCCCCCGCGAGTACGGCGTTGGCCCGGCCCCCTTCAACTGCAGCTCCCAGTGCTGGCCATCCGGCGCAACCAGCTCACCCAGCGAAATCGCACGCCCGTCGCCGAGCTGGCCGGCCCAGTGGCCAAACTGATGGCCACCGTAGTTGGCTGCCCACGGCTGCATGCCGGCGTACAGCGCATTGCCGCCGAATACCTGCGCGAAACCTTCGCTTTCGACTTCAGCGGTATCGAAGCCAAGCATTTCGGCGACGTCCGGCGCCCAGGCCAACAGCGTGGGCGCCGTCACCGGGGTCGGCATCACGGGCGACCAGGCCGCGCCCAGCACTTCGCGCCTGCGCGGGCCGGATTCGGGGTCGCCCGGCAGGGTGTGCAGCAGGCGGTTGTCGAAACGGGGAGTGTCGGTATCCATGGTGCTGGAGATGAGGGCGACGACCGCCCTCCTCAATTGCCGCCGAGCGCCTGCAGGTGGCCGCCGTGGGCCTCGGCACGCTGGTAGGCCGGGCGTTCACCGATACGCTTGAGGAAGCCACGCAGTGCCGGTTTGTCGTCCAGGCCACCACCGCGCGCGGCAGCGGCCTGGATCGGGAAGCTCATCTGGATGTCGGCCGCACTGAAACGCTCGCCGGCAAACCACGGGCTTTCGGCCAGGCGGCGCTCCATCCAGTCCAGGTGCAGGCGCCGCTGCGGGCCGATGAAGCCGCGCTCGGCCTTGTCGGCAATGCTGCGTGCGATCGGGCGCGCGAAGAACGGCATGGGCGCGTTGCGTATGCGGCCCATCACCAGGGTCAGCAGCAACGGTGGCATCGCCGAGCCTTCGGCGTAGTGCAGCCAGTAGCGGTAAGCGATGCGTTCGGCCCCGTCGGCCGGCATTGGTGACGGCGACAGCTGGCGTTGCGTGTCGTAACGATCAGCGAGGTAGTCGAGGATCGCGCCGGACTCGGCCAGTACCAGCTCACCATCCTGCAGTACCGGAGACTTGCCGAGCGGATGCACGTTGCGCAGTTCCGGCGGCGCCAGCAGCGTCTTCGGATCGCGCGGATAGCGGCGCAGTTCGTAGTCCAACCCCAGCTCCTCCAGCATCCACAGCACGCGCAGCGAACGGGAGTTTTCCAGATGGTGGACGATGCGCATGGGGGTGATCCCTTGGGGAGACGCGCATCGTACCGCGCCGGCTGCATGTCCTTTGTAGAGTCGAGCCATGCTCGACTGTCTTTGGGCGCAGTCCAGCATGGCTCGACTCTACAAAAAAAAGGCGGGCAATAAAAAACGCCGGAAGCTTTCGCTTCCGGCGTTCTGGCTACCCAACGGTAGCAGACGGATTAGACCGCCTGCACCTGGTCAGCCTGCATGCCCTTCTGACCCTGGACGGCGATGAAGGTAACCTTCTGGCCTTCCTGCAGGGTCTTGAAGCCGGTGCCCTGGATCGCGCGGAAGTGCACGAACAGGTCCGGGCCGCTTTCCGGGGTGATGAAGCCGAAGCCCTTGGCGTCGTTGAACCACTTGACGGTACCGGTCTGACGTTCAGACATTTTTACTAACTCCTGAAACACATGTTGAAAAAAATCGCAGCCACCGGGTATCGGGGCCGAGACTGAGTTGCAGGCGTTGGTAAAGCGGATCGATGAGCGGATCGTGAGATCAACTGCACCAGGCCACGATTCACGGTGACCCTAGCAAACACAGTGGGTCGCACGATACGCGTGTTTTCTGCAAAAAGCGATAGCCCCGACGTTCATGGGAATACGTCACCCGCTAGGCGTGACAAGGGTTGGCAGCCTCTCGCGGCTAACTCCGAGTCCCCATTCAGGTTTTTCCTACCCTACACTGGGTAAATGACTGAAGCTGAAATCCCCGCTGAACACGCCTCTCCCCGCATCTGGGTGGATGCGGACGCCTGTCCGACCGTCATCCGCGACATCCTGTTCCGTGCGGCTGAACGGGTCGGGATCGAACTGACCCTGGTCGCCAACCAGTGGATCCGCACCCCGCCCTCGCGCTGGCTGCGCTCGATCCAGGTGCCGCAGGGGCTGGACGTGGCCGACAGCGCCATCGTCGAGCGGGTCGCCGCGGGGGACCTGGTGGTCACCCAGGACATCCCGCTGGCCGCGCTGGTGCTGGAGAAGCAGGCCGTCGCGCTGAACCCGCGCGGCCAGTTGTACACACCGAACAACATGGCCGAGCGACTGTCGATGCGCAATTTCATGGAGGAACTGCGCGGCGCCGGGGTCCAGACCGGCGGACCGCCGCCCCTGGGCCCCCGCGACCGGCAGCTGTTCGCCGCCGAGCTGGACCGCTGGCTGGCGCGACGCCCGGCCCGCTGAGCGCCTGGCCGCCCTAAGCCGGAAGGCTCAGGCTGCGGCCGCTGCTGAACATCCGTCGTGCACCACTCAACGGGTCATCGAAAGCCAGGGCCCGCGCCAGCAGCTGCAGCGGCGCCTCGGCTACGTCCGGTGCCCGTTGCCGAAGCTGCGGGTACAGGTCGTCACCCATGATCGGCGCCCCCAGCATGGCCATGTGCACGCGCAGCTGATGCTTGCGGCCGGTTTCCGGCAGCAGCCGGTAGCGCCAGATCGGCCCTTCGGCCTCGATCAGCTCGATCCGGCTGCGCGCATTGGCCTCGCCGGGCACTTCGGCCATGCGGAAGAACGGCTCGCCCGGCACCAGGCGGCTGTACCGCTGCAGCGGAAACTCCCGCCCCGGCAGCGCCGGTGCCAAGGCCTCATAGGTCTTTTCGATGCGCCGCTCACGGAACAGGCGCTGGTAAGCATCGCGCGACGCACGCTGGGTCGAGAACAGCACCAACCCGGCCGTCAGCCGATCCAGCCGGTGCAGCGGCACCAGATCGGCATTGCCGGTGCGGGCGACCAGCCGCGCCAGCAGCGTCTCGCGTACATGCCCGCCCGCCGGTGTCACCGGCAGGAAATGCGGCTTGTCGGCCACCAGCAGGTGCGCATCCAGATGGACGATGGTTTCGGTGAAGGGGATCACCGGTTCGTCGGCCACCTCGCGGAAGTACTGGATGTCCAGCCCGACCTGCCAGGGCATGTCCGCAGTGAGCGCCCTGCCCTGTGCGTCCAGCACGCGGCCGCGCGCGAAGCGATCCTGCCATTGCGCGCGCGCGATGCGCGGAAAACGTGCACACAGGCCATCCAGCAGGGTGGCCCAGGGGCCGGGCGGCAGCTGCAACCGGCTGGGCAAGCTCATCAAGCTCATGGCGTCCACTCCGGCCACGGGAAAGAGCGCAAGAGTGCCACCGTTGACGGTGCGCAGACAGTCCGGCCACGGACACCCCCGGAGCAAACCTCTATCATTGTCCTCTTTAGTCCACGGATCCCCCATGGCTCTTACCGCCACCATCCGCAAGGCCGAACTGCAGATCAGCGACATGGATCGCGGCTACTACGCGACCCACAACCTGACCCTGGCCCAGCATCCGTCCGAGACCGACGAGCGCCTGATGGTGCGCCTGCTCGCCTTCGCGCTGAACGCCGGCGATCGCCTGGAGTTCGGCCGCGGCCTGAGTACCGATGACGAGCCCGATCTGTGGGAACACGACTACACCGGCGACATCCTGCAGTGGATCGACCTGGGCCATCCGGACGAATCGCGCATCCGCAAGGCCAGCAATCGCAGCCGCCAGGTGCAGGTGGTCAACTACGGCGGCAACGCCTCGGAGATCTGGTGGAGCAAGCAGGGCAAGGGCCTGGCGCGCTTCGACAATCTTTCGGTGGTCGCTCTGGACGGCGAATTCGTCGAGCGCTGGGGCCAGCAGATCCAGCGTGCCATGCGTTGGAGCGTGCTGATCCAGGACGGCGAAGTGCAGCTGCTCAACGACCAGATCCAGCTCGACGTGATCCCGGACTGGCGCAAGCGCGCCAAGGCATGAGCACCATCCGTTGCGATGTGGTGGTCATCGGTGCCGGCGCAGCCGGGCTGATGACCGCGATCACTGCCGGCCAGCGCGGCCGCCAGGTGCAGGTGATCGACCATGCCAACAAGGTCGGCAAGAAGATCCTGATGTCCGGCGGTGGCCGCTGCAACTTCACCAACACCGGCACCACCCCGGCCAACTTCCTGTCGGCCAACCCGCACTTCTGCAAGTCGGCGCTGGCCCGCTACACGCCCTGGCATTTCATCGAGCTGGTGCACAAGCACGGCATCGCCTATCACGAAAAGGAACTGGGGCAGCTGTTCTGCGATATCTCGTCCAAGCAGATCGTGAAGATGCTGGTGGACGAGTGCCAGGCGGCCGGCGTACAGATCCGTACCGAGTGCAGCGTGCAGCGCATCGAGCACGGCAGCGATGGTTTCCGCGTGCACACCACCCAGGGCCTGTTCCATTGCGCCTCGCTGGTGGTTGCCACCGGTGGCCTGTCGATTCCCAGCATGGGGGCCAGCGGCTTTGGCTATGAGGTGGCCCGCCAGTTCGGCCACCAGGTACTGCCGACCCGCGCCGGGCTGGTGCCGCTGACCCTCAGCGGCAAGCACCAGGAGCGGCTGGCCGACCTCAGCGGCGTCGCACTGCCGATCGAGGCGCGCTGCAACGGAAAGAGTTTCCAGAACTTCATGCTGCTGACCCACCGTGGCGTAAGCGGCCCGGCCATCCTGCAGATTTCGTCGTTCTGGCAGCCCGGCGATGCGCTGGAGCTGGACCTGTTGCCGGGCCAGGATGCCGGCGAGTGGTTGCGCCAGATGAAGCGCGACCGCCCGGCCGCCGAGCTGCGCACGGTGCTGGGCGAGGTACTGCCGAAGCGGCTGGCGCAACGCCTGTGCGAGCACTGGCTGCCCGACCGGCCCGTGCGCCAGCTGGACGAGCCGGTGCTGCGCCAGGTCGCGCAGCTGCTGGGCGCATTCCCGCTGGTGGCCAGCGGCACCGAAGGCTACCGCACCGCCGAGGTCACCCTGGGCGGCGTGGACACCGCCGAAGTGTCATCCTCGACGATGGAATCCAAGCGCGTGCCCGGCCTGCACTTCGTTGGCGAGGTGCTGGACGTGACCGGCTGGCTGGGCGGCTACAACTTCCAATGGGCCTGGGCCAGCGGCCACGCAGCGGGCGGCGTGGTGTGAACCACTTCGCCGTTCGACGCGCGCCAGGGGTGCGCGCATGGACGGTTCGCCGCGCATCGTGTATCTAGATTCGCAGATTGGGGAGCAGTGCATGCAGAACGCGAACGACATCACCATCCGCCTGCTGATCGTCGATGACAGCGGCGAGAATGCCGAAGCCATCGTCAGCACCCTGCGCAACAGCGGCATCGCGGTACGTCCGTGGCGCCCGCAGGATGCGGCCGAGCTGGCCCAGGTGCTGGCCAGCCAGGCCATCGACCTGGTGCTGGCCTCGCCTTCGCAGGGCATCCCGCTGCAGCTGGCGGCCCAGCACATCGCCGCCAGCGGCAAGGACATCCCGCTGGTGCTGCTGGCCGAGCGCATCGACGAGGACGAACTGGTGCAGGCCAGCAGCCATGGCATCCGCGCCCTCGCCCTGCGCCAGCGCCCCGAGCATCTGCTCGCCGTGGTCCGCGACCAGTGGGTCGACCTGCAGGCGCGTCGCGGCCTGCGCCGGATCGAGGCGCAGATGCGCGAGACCGAGCGCCGCTGCGACGCGCTGATCGCCTCCTCGCGCGACCCCATCGCCTATGTGCATGAAGGCATGCACATCCGCGCCAACGACGCCTATCTGGAGATGTTCGGCTACGAGCATTTCGAGGACATCGAAGGCATTTCGCTGCTGGACATGGTCGCCGCCCAGCACGTGGAGGGCTTCAAACAGCTGCTCAAAGGCCTCAGCCGTGGCGAGGCGCCGCCGCCGCAGTACCAGCTCGACGCGCGCCACGAGGACGGCAGTTCCTTCCCGGCGACGATGGAATTTGCCGCGGCCACCTACGAGGGCGAGTCCTGCCTGCAGGTGGTGCTCCGCCGCCGCATGGAGTTCGACCCCGAGCTGGCACGCGAGGTCGAGGACCTGCGCCAGCGCGACCAGGTCACCGGCCTGCTCAATCGCCCGACCTTCATGCTGCAGCTGGAAAGCGCGGTGGCCCAGGCCGGGCGCAGCGAGGGTCAGTTCGGCCTGCTGCTGATCGAGCCTGACCACTACGCGCGCCTGCTGCCGGATATCGGCCTGGCATCGGCCGACATCCTGATCGGCGCTCTCGCCGCCCTGCTGGCCGAGGTGGTCGGCGAGGACGCGCAACTGGCCCGCTTCGGCGAACACAATTTCGCCGTGCTGCAGGCCGGGCCCTACGCGCAGACCGTGGCGCTGGCCGAGCGCATCCGCGAAGCCTATGCCGCACATGTCTTCAGCATCGGCGCACGCTCGGCCACGGTGACGGTCAGCATCGGTGGCGTGCAGGTGGGCGAGAAGATCGCCAGCATCGGCCAGGTGCTGGCGCGCGCCAGCGACTGCACCCAGGCCGCCGCCGAACTGGGCAACACCTGCCGCATCTTCGACCCGGCTGCCGCCGACCGTGTCGAGGAAGAACGCGTACAGCGCTGGGTTGCGCGCATCCGCGAGGCGCTGTCTGGCGACGGCTTCCAGCTGCACTACCAGCCGGTGCTGAACCTGCAGGGCGAGCCACTGGAGCTGTACGAGGCCTACCTGCGCCTGGAGAACAATGGCGAGCTGCTGAGCCCGACCGCGTTCCTGGGCATCGCCGAGGAACACGGCCTGCTGGCCGACATCAACCGCTGGGTGGTCTCGCAGGCCATCGCGGTGCTCGGCCAGCGGGCACGCGAAGGCAACGCCACGCAGGTGCTGGTGAAGGTGACGCCGGAATCGTTCGAGGACCCGCAGATGATCGCCACGCTGCGCCGCGAACTGCAGGCACAGGGCGTGCCCGGCGAACGGCTGTGGCTGCATGCGCCGGAAGCGAAGGTTTTCACCCACCTGCGCAGTGCGCAGCAGTTCCTAGCCGAAGTGGCGCCGCTGGGCTGCCGCATCGGCCTGGAGCAGTTCGGTTCGGGGCTGGATTCATTCCAGCTGCTGGCCCACTTCCAGCCGCAGTTCCTCAAGCTGGACCGGGGCTTCACCAGCGACCTGGCCGCCACGCGCGAGAACATCGACCGCATCAGCCAGATCACCGCGCGCGCACAGGAAGCGGGTATCCGCACCATTGCCGAGTTCGTCAGCGATGCCAACTCGATGACGCTGCTGTTCAGTGCCGGCGTGGATTACGTGCAGGGCGACTTCGTCGGCCCGGCGCTGCCGGAGATGGGCTTCGAGTTCGGGTGACGCCTCTCTGTAGAGCCGAGCCACGCTCGGCTGCGGGACTCAAGCGAAGAGCAGCCGAGCATGGCTCGGCTCTACACAAACGAGAAGGCCGGCGTTCGCCGGCCTTTTCGTTGATCAGGTCATGTCGACCAGATTTTCGATCTTCACGTCCGGATTGACGTCGGCCTCGTAGTCCACGCCCTCCACGCCGAAGCCGAACAGGCGCAGGAAGTCGGCCTTGTAGCCGGCCAGGTCGCTGATCTCGTACAGGTTCTCGTTGGTCACCTGCGGCCACAGCGCGACCACCCTGCCCTGCACATCTGCGGCCATTTCCTTGTAATCGGCGCGCAGGCGGCCTTCCTCATCGATCAGCGCAACGGTGCGGCCATCGCCATCGACCAGGTCGTGGCGCAGGCGATCGATCGCCACGCCGTCGGCCTTGCCGCCGTAGAGGATGTCGTACAGCACGTCCAGCTGTTCGATGCAGCCTTCGTGGGTGCCCTTTTCCTTCATCACCTTGAACAGCAGCGACAGGTACAGCGGCATGGTCGGAATGGCCGAGCTGGCCTGGGTCACCACCGCCTTCAGCACCGATACGCGTGCATCGCCACCGATCTTGGCCAGCTTCTCGCGCAGGCCCAGCACCTTGGTGTCCAGGTCCTTCTTGGCCGCACCGATCGAGCCATTCCAGTAGATCGCCTGGGTGATCTCTTCGCCCACGTAGGTGAAGGCGGTGGTGGTGCAGCCGTTGGCCAACACGCCGGCATCGGCGAGCGCGTCGATCCACATCTGCCAGTCTTCACCGCCCATCACCGCGACGGTACCGGCGATCTCTTCCGGGGTAGCCGGCTGCAGGTGGGTCTCGGTCAGCACTTCCTTGTCGGTATCCAGGCCACGCAGGGTGATCGGCTCGCCGATCGGCTTCAGCGAGGAGCTGATGATCTCGCCGGTCTTCGGATGCTTGCGGCGCGGCGCCGCCAGGCTGTAGACAACCTGGTCGACCTGGCCGAGATCGGCCTTGATCATTTCGATGGTCTTCGCCTTCACTTCATCGGAGAAGGCATCGCCGTTGATGCTCTTGGCATACAGGCCGGCTTCGTCGGCGTACTTGTGGAACGCAGCCGAGTTGTACCAGCCCGCCGTGCCCGGCTTGGTCTCGCTGCCCGGCCGTTCGAAGAAGATGCCGAGGGTGGCGGCGCCACTGCCAAAGGCAGCGGTGATGCGCGCGGCCAGGCCGTAGCCGGTCGACGCACCGATCACCAGCACCCGCTTGGGACCGTTCTGGATCGGTGGGCGCGCGCGGATGTAGTCGATCTGCTGCTTGACCGCGGCCTCGCAGCCGGTCGGGTGGGTGGTGACGCAGATGAAGCCGCGGACGCGCGGTTTGATGACCATGGATACCTCGGGTTGGCAGATGCGGCGCACGGGGCGCTCAGCAGGAATACGGGCGCGCGCCTGCGCGCGCGAACCGCAGGATCGTAGTGCGCGGGGGACGATTGCACAACCGACGCTGGCGTAGGGTGGGGTTTGTTTTGCAGGGTTGCATCCTGCACCCGCGGTAGTGCCGGCCGCTGGCCGGCAACCTCAACAGCAGCGTCAAAAGCGGGGTTCCTGTGGGTTGGCGGGGTGGATCCGGTTGCGGGGGGCGCTGCAAGTACGTCCATGTAAGCTCGGTCGCCGCATCCATGCGGCTCACGCCCCCGCAACCGGACCCACCCCGCCTTCGACAGATTTCCGCGACCTGTCGGGACAGCATTCTTCTCTGGTGGGTGTCGACCTTGGTCGACACGGTAGATCTGATTCCAGTTTGATTATCGATATCTGACAGATGTGTCGACCAAGGTCGACACCTACCAACAGCCGCAGGAATCTGTCAGAGGCGGGGCGGTGTCGGAGTGCGGGGTGTCAGCCGCATGGATGCGGCTGCCAAGCCTACACGGACGTACTTGCGGCGTCCCCGCACTCCGACACCGTCCCGCCCAACCACGGAATGCACTCTGTTGCTGTTGCTGTTGCCGGCCAGCGGCCGGCACTACCGTGGGTGCAGGGCTGCAAGCCCTGCACACAAAAAAACCCCGCTTGCGCGGGGTTCTCTGTGTGCCGCATGCAGCAGATGCTTACGGGCGACGGGCCAGGGCCTCGACGTCCTTCGCCTTCGGCAGCAGGTCCTGCTTGCTGACGCGCAGGAAGCCGATCGTCAGCATCGGCACCGCGACCAGGATCGAGGACAGCACCACGATCACCGCACCGATCATGTGCGTCTCGGCCAGGCCTTCCATCGACGCACCGCCGTACAGGTACAGGGCAAGCGCCGACAGGAAGAACATCACCGCGGTGATCACCGTACGCGACAGCGTCTGGTTGATCGAACGGTTCAGCACCTCCATCGAGTCCACGCGCAGGCTGCGGAAGTTCTCGCGGACGCGGTCGAACACCACGATGATGTCGTTGATCGCAAAGCCCATCACCGACAGCAGGCCGGCCAGCACGGTCAGGTCGAACTCACGGCCCAGCAGGGACACGTAGGCGACCGTCACGATCAGGTCGAACATCGCCACGATGCTGGCGGTGACCGCGAACTTCCATTCGAAGCGCACCGCGATGTAGATCAGGAAGCCGGCCAGCATGAAGATGGTGGCGTACAGGCCGTTCTTCGCCAGGTCCTTGCCGATCTGCGGGCCGACGAATGCGGTACTCATCACCGTGGCCTGGTTGTCGGCGCTGGACAGCACCTTCACCACGGCCGCGGCGGTGGCCTTATCCTCGGCAGCGGCATCACCGGTGCCCGGCGCATGCTCGCCGTGCGGCGCCAGGCGGATCAGCAGGTCGGTATTGCCACCGACGCTCTGCACCTGGGCACCGTCGAAGCCGTTCTGCTCCAGCTTGGCGCGGACCTGCTCGACGTCCACGGCCTTCTCGAAACGCGTTTCGATCAGGGTGCCGCCGGTGAAGTCCAGTGCGTAGTTGAAGCCCTTGATGCCGATGATGGCGACCGAGGCCAGGAACACCACGATGGTGACTGCCATGGCGACATGGCGCCAGCGCATGAAGTCGATCTTGGTGTCGTTCGGGAGGATGTGCAGCGGAAACAGTTTCATTGTGCGTGTCGTCCCGTCAGATGGCCACGTTCTGGAGCTTCTTGCGACGGCCGTAGATCAGCGTCGCCAGCGCACGCGACACGGTGATCGCAGTGAACATGGAGGCGAAAATACCGATGATCATGGTCAGCGCGAAGCCCTTCAGCGGACCGGTACCGAATGCGAACAGCGCCACGCCGACGATCAGGCCGGTCAGGTTGGCGTCGAGGATGGTGCCCGAGGCACGCTCGTAACCGGTCACGATCGCGGTCTTGCCCGGCACGCCGGCGCGCAGTTCTTCACGGATACGCTCGTTGATCAGCACGTTGGCGTCCACCGACAGGCCCACCGACAACGCCAGGCCGGCGAAGCCCGGCAGGGTCATGGTCGCGCCGAACAGCGACATCACCGCCACCACGATCAGCAGGTTGAACAGCATCGCCGCCGAGGTGATCACACCGAACATGCGGTAGTAGATGCTGAAGAACACCAGGGTGAACAGGAACGCGAACACCACCGCGCGCATGCCGTTCTTGACGTTCTCGGCGCCCAGGCTCGGGCCGACCACGCGCTCTTCGACGAAGTCCATCGGCGCGGCCAGCGAGCCGGACTTCAGCAGCTTGGCCAGGTCCTCGGCTTCCTTCTTCTGCAGGCCGGTGGTCTGGAAGTTCTTGCCGAACACGCCGTTGATGTTGGCCACCGAGATCACTTCCTCGTTGACCTTGAAGCCACGCACTTCCTGGCCGTCGACGACGGTCACGGTCGGCACGCGTTCGGTGTAGACCACCGCCATCGGCTTGTTCACGTTGGCGCTGGTGAAGTCGAACATGCGCTGGCCGCCGACATTGTTCAGCGTCACGCTGACGGCCGGGGAGCCACTGTTCGAATCGGTCACCGCCTGCGCGCCGACCATCTGGTCACCGGTGACGATCACGCGCTTGTTCAGCAGGATCGGGCCGCGGCCATCACGCTGCTGGTAGACCTTCGCTTCCGGCGGGATGCGGCCGGAATTGATGGCGTCCTGCGCATTGCCCTCGACCACCGCGCGGTACTCCAGGGTGGCGGTGGCGCCGATCATGCGCTTGGCTTCGGCGGTGTCCTGCACGCCCGGCAGCTGCACGACCACACGGTCGGCACCCTGGCGCTGGATGATCGGCTCGGCCACGCCGAGCTGGTTCACGCGGTTGCGCAGGGTGTTGATGTTCTGCTCGATGGCGCCGTTGGCGATCTGCGTGATCTCGGTCTCCGGCACGGTGACCGTGATGCGGTTGCCGCTGACGTCATAGCCGAGCGTCGGCTGTGCCTTGACCAGGGCGGCACGGGCACGCTGCGCGGCGTCGTCACCGGCGGACGGGCTCAGGTTGGCCACGATGCTGTTGTCCGCACGGCGCTCCACCGACTGGTAGGCGATGCGGGCGTCACGCAGGGTGCTGCGCACGTCTTCGGTGTAGGCATCCAGGCGCTTGTCGAGGGCGGCCTTCTGGTCGACCTGCAGCACGAAGTGCACGCCACCCTGAAGGTCCAGGCCGAGCACCATCGGGCGACCGCCCAGCCGGGCCAGCCAGTCCGGCACGGTCGAGGCCAGGTTCAGGGCCACCGTGTACTTCTCGCCGACGGTGTCGCGCAGGGCATCGCTGGCCGCAGACTGCGACTTCAGGTCCGGCAGACGGACGATCAGGCTTTCCCCTTCCTTTTCGGCACCGATGGCAGTGACCCCGGCCTTCTTCAGGTCGGCCAGCACACGGTCGCGCAGCGCATCGTCGATCTGCCCGCCACGGTTGGCGGTGATCTGGATGGCCGGGTCCTTCTGGTAGATGTTGGGCAGCGCGTACAGCGCACTGAGCGCCAGTACGATCAGGATGACGACGTACTTCCAGCGTGGAAATTCGAGCATTGCTTGGGTCCCGCGCGGCGCCATCCCCGGCGCCGCGGTTGTGCTTCGGAAAGGGAGTGGCTTACTTGGCCGAATCCAGGGTGCCGGTCGGCAGCACGCTGCCGACAGCGCCCTTCTGCACGCGGATGCGCACGTTCTCGGCCACTTCGATGGTGATGAAGTTGTCGCCGATGTCGGTGACCTTGCCGGCGATGCCACCGTTGGTCAGCACTTCGTCGCCACGCTTGATCTTCTCCAGCATGGACTTGTGTTCCTTCTGCCGCTTCATCTGCGGGCGGATCATCAGGAAGTACATGATGGCGATCAGGATGATCGGGAACAGCAGCGTGGTCAGGCCCATGCCCTGCGGTTGGCCGCCGGCGGCCTGGGCGTGGGCGGCGGGAATCAGGAAAGCAAGCAGGTTCATCGTTGGTCCTTTGGTTGGGCGGCGCTCCCGTCCCTTCAGGGACGGGGGTGTCGACCGCGGATCTGGGTCAGCCTTGAAGTATGCCACGGCCCCGGGCGTTCGTCCTTGGGCCGTTTGGCAGGGGGCGTTCGGGTTACAGCGGCGGGGCCACCGCCCCGCGTGCCGCGTAGAAGGACTCACGGAAGGCCAGGAAGGTTCCCGCCTCGATCGCCGCGCGGATGTCGGCCATCAGCTTTTCGTAGTAGAACAGGTTGTGCAGGGTGCCCAGCATCGGCGCCAGCATCTCGTTGCAGCGGTCCAGGTGGCGCAGGTAGGAACGGGTGTAGCCGCCGGTGCAGGCCACGCAGCCACAACCCGGCTCGATCGGGTCCATGTCGCGCGCGTACTGGGAGTTGCGGATGCGGACGGTGCCGAACGAGGTGAAATAGTGGCCGTTGCGGGCGTTGCGGGTCGGCATCACGCAATCGAACATGTCCACGCCACGTGCGACACCCTCGACCAGGTCCTCCGGCCGGCCCACGCCCATCAGGTAGCGCGGGCGGTCGCCCGGCAGCTCCGGGTCCAGGTGGTCGAGCATGGCGTTGCGCTCGTGCTCCGGCTCGCCCACGGCCAGGCCGCCGATGGCGTAGCCGTCGAAGCCGATCGCCTGCAGGGCATCGGCCGAGCGGCTGCGCAGGTCGGTATGCACGCCGCCCTGGACGATGCCGAACAGGGCCGCGTCGTTGCCCAGTTCGTCATGCGCGTTGCGGCTGCGCTGCGCCCAGCGCAGGCTCAACTCCATCGAACGGCGGGCCACGTCCTCGGTGGCCGGGTACGGGGTGCATTCGTCGAAGATCATCACGATGTCCGAATCGAGCACCTTCTGGATCTTCATGCTCTCCTCGGGACCGAGGAAGACCCGTGCGCCGTCGGTCGGCGAGGCGAAGGTCACGCCCTGCTCGGTGATCTTGCGGCGGTGCGCCAGCGAGAACACCTGGAAGCCGCCGGAGTCGGTCAGGATCGGGCCATCCCAGCGGCAGAAGCCGTGCAGGCCGCCGTGGTCGGCGATGATGTCCAGGCCCGGGCGCAGGTACAGGTGGAAGGTATTGCCGAGGATGATCTCGGCGCCCAGCGCGCGCACCTGGTCCGGCAGGATGCCCTTGACCGAGCCATAGGTCCCCACCGGCATGAAGGCCGGCGTTTCCACCGTGCCACGCGGGAAGGTCAGGCGGCCACGGCGGGCACGGCCGTCGCGGGTCTGGAGCTGGAACTGCAGTCGGGACATGGAGCGGTCATTGGGGCAAATAGTTGCCCATTGTCTCCCAAGAAGGCGTGCGCACCAAGGTGCGCACCCACAGGGGGCCCCTGCCCTCCCGGGGCGCGCTACCCCGCCTGCGGGAACAGCAGCATCGCGTCGCCGTAGCTGAAGAAGCGGTAGCGCTGCTCGATCGCGTGCTGGTAGGCCTCGAACACGCGCTCCTTGCCGGCAAACGCGGAGATCATCATCAGCAGCGTGCTTTCCGGCAGGTGGAAGTTGGTCACCATCGCGTCCACGCTGCGGATGCGGTAGCCGGGGGTGATGAAGATCTGCGTCTCGCCGGCGAACGGCAGCAGCTCGCCATCGCGCATCGCGCTTTCCAGCGCGCGCACCACGGTGGTGCCGACGCCGATCACGCGGCCGCCGGCGGCGCGCGTGCGCCGCACCTGCTGCACCAGTTCGGCACCGACATTCAGCCACTCGCGGTGCATCACGTGGTCCTTCAGGTCTTCGGCACGCACCGGCTGGAAGGTGCCCGCGCCCACGTGCAGGGTGACGTGGCCGAACTCCACGCCCTTGTCCTTCAGCGCGGCCAGCAGCGGCTCGTCGAAATGCAGGCCGGCGGTCGGCGCCGCCACCGCGCCCACTTCACGCGCGAACACGGTCTGGTAGCGCTCGCGGTCGTCCACGCCCGGCTCGCGCTGGATGTACGGCGGCAGCGGCAGGCGGCCGGCATGCAGCAGCCACTGCTCCAGCGACTCGGGCACGTGGAACTGCAGCACGTAGAACTCGCCATCGCGGCCCAGCACCTCGGCTTCGCCACCGGCATCCAGCGCGATGCGGCTGCCGGCCTTCGGCGACTTGCTGGCGCCGACCTGGGCACGGGCCTGCTGGCCGCCGAGCAAGCGCTCGATCAGGATCTCCACGCGGCCGCCGCTGGCCTTCTGCCCGAACAGGCGCGCCGGGATCACCCGGGTGTCGTTGAACACCAGCAGGTCGCCCGACTGCAGCAGCGACGGAAGGTCACGCACCTGCAGGTCGGTGAACGCGGCGGGGGCTTGCGGCACCAGCAGCAGGCGGCTGGCGGAACGCTCGGCCAGGGGCGCCTGCGCGATCAGTTCGGCCGGCAGGTCGTAGTTGAAATCGGACTTCTTCAAGGCAGTGGGCGGCAACAGGTCGACAATGGCGCGCATTGTACGTCCAGCGTCTGCGAGCCGGCGTGCTTCGCGGCGAACGTCGCGCAAAATGCTGCTATGCAGCAGGTTTTTGCGGGGTTATCGCGCAAAAAAACAAGTGCTAGCATCGAGTCGGAAGTCCGCTGCACGAGCCTGCCCCCAAGCGCGCGTTGACGCGCGTTTTGCTTTTGAAGGCCCGTGCGACCCATCGTTTCAGGAGATCTGCAATGAGCTTCATCGAACGCCTCGCCCCCCTGCGCACCCAGCCCGGCACCCGCCTCACCACCGGCCTGGACGACGCCACCCTGACCGCCCTGTCCGTCCGCCACCCGCAGCTGATCGCCGCAGTGGATGCCGCCGCCGAGGAGTTCGCGCGCGTGCAGGCCGACCTGGGGCCGCTGCTGGCGCAGGACGAACAGGCGCAGATCGACGCGATGCAGGACGGCTTCGTCAATTTCTACGCCGATGATGCAGTGACCCCGTACGTGGCGCTGGCCGCGCGTGGCCCCTGGGTGGTCACCCTGAAGGGCGCGGTGCTGTACGACGCCGGCGGCTACGGCATGCTCGGCTTCGGGCACACCCCGGATGCCGTGCTGGAGGCGATGGCACGCCCACAGGTGATGGCCAACATCATGACCCCCAGCCTGTCGCAGCAGCGCTTCATCACGGCCCTGCGCGCCGAGATCGGCCACCGCCGTGGCGGCTGCCCGTTCGCGCGCTTCATGTGCCTGAATTCCGGCTCCGAGGCGGTTGGCCTGGCCGCGCGCATCGCCGACGTCAACGCCAAGCTGCAGACCGACCCGGGCGCGCGCCACGCCGGCGCCACGATCAAGCGCGTGGTGGTCAAGGGCAGCTTCCATGGCCGTACCGACCGCCCTGCCCTGTATTCCGATTCCAGCCGCAAGAGCTACATGCAGCACCTGGCCAGCTACCGCGGCGAGGATTCGGTGATCACCGTGGCGCCGTACGACGAGACCGGCCTGCGCAAGGTGTTCGAGGACGCCGCACGCAACCAGTGGTTCATCGAGGCGGTGTTCCTGGAACCGGTAATGGGCGAAGGCGACCCGGGCCGTTCGGTGCCGCCGGCGTTCTATGCCGTGGCCCGTGAGCTGACCCGTGCGCACGGCAGCCTGCTGCTGCTGGACTCGATCCAGGCTGGTCTGCGCGCGCATGGCGTGCTGTCGGTGGTCGATTACCCGGGCTTCGAAGGCCTGGATCCGCCGGACATGGAGACCTACTCCAAGGCGCTCAACGCCGCGCAGTACCCGCTGTCAGTGCTGGCGGTGACCGAGCACGCCGCGCAGCTGTACCGGAAGGGCATCTACGGCAACACCATGACCAGCAACCCACGCGCGCTGGACGTGGCCTGTGCCACCCTGGCGCAGCTGACCCCGCAGGTGCGTGCCAACATCGCCGAACGCGGTGCCGAGGCCGTGCGCAAGCTGGAACAGCTCAAGAGCGAACTGGGTGGCCTGATCACCAAGGTGCAGGGCACCGGCCTGCTGTTCTCCTGCGAGCTGGCCCCGCAGTTCAAGTGCTACGGCGCCAATTCCACCGAGGAATGGCTGCGCCAGCACGGCATCAACGTGATCCACGGCGGCGAGAATTCGCTGCGCTTCACCCCGCACTTCGGCATGGACAGCGATGAGCTGGACCTGCTGGTCGGCATGGTGGGCCGCGCCCTGCGTGAAGGCCCGCGTCGCGAACAGGCGGCTGCCGCGTAAGCCTGCTTGGCGTTTGTAGAGTCGAGCCATGCTCGACTCAGCCTTTGCCGCGATCTGAACGAAGCGCAGCCGAGCGTGGCTCGGCTCTACAGAAGGCCTGTCAAGGCCTCATAATCCACCGACACCCCGTCCCTGACCGCCCTGCGGTTGGCGACGGGGCGTTTTCGTTTCCGGCCAAGAGACAGGAAGATCCATGAAATCGATCTGTGTGTACTGTGGTTCCAACGCTGGCAGCAAGCCGGCCTACACCGAACGCGCCATTGCCCTGGGTGATCGCATCGCCCGTGACGGCCTGCGCCTGGTGTATGGCGGCGGCAACGTCGGCCTGATGGGAACCGTGGCCAATGCCGTGCTCGCCGCCGGCGGCGAGGTGACCGGCGTGATCCCGCGCCAGCTGGCCGACTGGGAAGTGGCCCACCGCGGCCTGACCGAACTGGAGATCGTCGGTTCGATGCATGAGCGCAAGTCGCGCATGTTCGACCTCGCCGATGGCTTCGTCGCCCTGCCCGGCGGCTTCGGCACCATGGAAGAGATCTTCGAGATGCTGACCTGGCGCCAGCTGGGCATCGGCAACAAGCCATGCGCCTTCCTCGACGTGGAAGGCTTCTACGCCCCGCTGATCGGCATGATCGATCGCATGGTGGAAGAGCGCTTCCTGCATCCGGACCAGCGCCAGGACCTGTGGTACGGCTCGGACATCGAGGAAATGCTGGAGTGGATGCAGAACTATCAGCCGGCCCAGGCTTCCAAGTGGATCGACGAGAAGCGTCGCTCCGCCCTGCGCTGAGGCGACCCGGCGCGGTGGCTCAGGCCACCGCGCCCTCCCACGGCGCCGGACGGCCCAGCAGGTAGCCCTGGCCGTAGTCGCAACCAAGTTCGCGCAGCGTCTGCCGCTGCGCTTCGGTCTCGATGCCTTCGCCGATGGTTTCGATGCCCAAGGTGCGGGCCAGTGACAGCACGCCCTCGACCAGCGCGCGCGTGCTCTGCACTTCCGGCCCATGCAGGCCGGCGATGAAGCTCTGGTCGATCTTCAACGTGCTGATCGGGAAGCGGTGCAGGTAGGACAGTGCCGAGAAGCCGGTACCGAAATCGTCCAGCTGCACCTGGATGCCACGCTCGCGCAGGCCCTGCAGGATGCGCAGCGTGTGCGGGCCATCATCCAGCAGCGCCACCTCGGTAATCTCCAGGCGCAGCCGGCGCGGGTCGGCACCGCATGCATCGAGCAGACCGAACAGGCGGCCACTGAACTCGGCCGAGCGGAAATGGCGTGGCGATACGTTCACCGAGACATAGCCGTGGCCGCCTTCGGCCAGTCCCGCGATGACCTGTTCGTAGATCAGCCAGTCGACCTGCTCGATCAGGCCGCTTTCCTCGCCCAGCTCCAGGAACGCCCCGGGCAGCAACAGGCCACGGCGCTCGTGCTGCCAGCGCAGCAAGGCCTCGTGCCCCACCACTTCGCCATCGGACAGCCGCACGATCGGCTGGTAGAACGGCACGAAGTCGCGGTTGTTGATCGCACGCCGCAGATCCGCTTCCAGGTCCAGGCTGCGCATCGCTTCTTCGCGCATGTCTTCGTCGAAGATCGCGCAGCGGTCATGACCCTGCGCCTTGGCCCGGTACATCGCCGCGTCTGCGTCGCGCAGCAGTTCTTCACCGGTCCGGTAGCGCGGGTTCCACAAGGCGATGCCCAGGCTGCCGGACGGGAACAGTTCGCGCCCGGCGATCCACATCGATTCCTGCAGTGCCAGCAACAGCCGCTGGCCGAACTCCAGCGCCTGTGCCAGCCCCTGCGGACACTGCAGCAGCACCGCGAACTCATCGCCGCCCAGCCGCGCCACCACGTCATCGGTGCCGGCCATCGATACGATGCGCTTGGCCACCTCCACCAGCATGCGATCGCCGGCAGCGTGCCCGATGCTGTCGTTGACCAGCTTGAAGCGGTCCAGGTCGAGGAACAGCACGGCGAACACCGGCCCACCCTCGCGTTTGGCCAGCGCCAGCGCATCCTGCAGGCGATCGAGCAGGTGCAGGCGGTTGGGCAGGCCGGTCAGCGCATCGTGCATGGCCTGATGGGTCAGGCGCTGCTCGGCACGCAGGCGCTCGCCGATCTGCCCGAGCAGCTTCTCGTTGACCTCGGCCAGCTCGCGGGTACGTTCCTCCACGCGCTTTTCCAGCTCGGCATGCGCCGAACGCAGCTGCTGCTGGTCGCGCTGGCGCGCCAGCCCGGTTCCGATGTTCTGTGCAACGAAGGTCAACAAGCGCTGATCGTGCACGCTGAACGTGCTGTTCTCGCTGTAGCTCTGCACCACGATCGCGCCGACCACCTCGTCATCGCGCAGCAGCGGCACGCCCAGCCAGCAATGCGAACGTGCGCCCGATTCGCGCACTTCGCCGCTGGCCAGCAGTGCGTCGATCTGCTGCCGCGAAGCCAGCAACGGACGCCGGTTGCGCACCACGTACTCGGTCAGGCCGCGGCTGAACGGGCGTGGCGCACGGCTGGCGTTGTGCTCGTCCACCGAGTAGACGAAGTCCAGGCCGCTGCCGGCCCCGTTCACCAGCGCGATGTAGAAATTGCGCGCGTCAAGCAGGCGCCCGACCACGCCATGCACCTGCCCGTAGAACTGGGCCAGGCTGTCGGCCGACATCGCCATCTCGGCGATGTTGTACAGCGCGGTCTGCAGCTGCTCTGCGCGGCGGCGCTCGGCCACTTCATCCTGCAGGCTGTGGTTGGCACGCTGCAGCTCCAGCGTGCGCCGCTCCACCTGCTGTTCCAGCCGGACCTGCGCCTGGCGCCGGTCCATCGCGGTCTGCACGTGCTGCGCGACAAAACCCAGCAGCGCCCGCTCGGCCTCGCCATAACGGGCCGCCAGCTCATAGCTCTGCACCACGATGGCGCCGCATACCCGGCCATCGCGCAGCATCGGCACGCCCAGCCAGTCGAGGCTCTCCGGTCCACGCTGCGGGTCGTGCTCCTGCTCGACCACGCGCGCCAGCAACTCGCGCGAGGGGCCGCTGAGCGGCTTGCCGTGGCGCAGCAACGCCACGGTCAGGCTGCGCGGCATCTCGTCGGCGTCATGGCTCTGCGACGGATCGGCGACGAAGTCATCGACCTGGTCGGCGAAGTACAGGAAGCGGATCTGGTCGCGGACATCGTCGTACTCGACGATGTAGCAGTTTTCCGCGTACATCAGTGTGCCAAGCACGCCGTGCACGTGACGCAGCATCTCCGACATCTCCAGGTCGGCGCCAGCCAGATCGGCGATCTGGAACAGCGCCTGCTGCAGCCGTTCAGCTTCTTCCAGCGCCTTGATCTGCCCGGCCTGGCGACCGCGCTGCAGCGCCAGCTCCATGGCCTGCCGGGCCAGCCCCCACCACGCCGCTGAAGGCACGGCGCCTTCGACCGACAACTGCAGGCGGGCACCGTCATATTCCCAGCCATGGCAACCGTTGCCCACGCCGGGCACCGTCAACGCGTCGGCCGCCGCGACAGCCGGCCAGCCGCCCTGTCCGCGGCCCAGCTGCGGGTCATCCCAGCCAACGCGGACCACGGCCGAGTCCGGCAGCAGCGCATGCAATGCGCGCACCAGCGCCGTGCTCAGCACGGCCTCGTGTGGTGGCTCTTCCGCCGGTTCAACGTGCGTGGACAAATGACAATCTCTCGGCGCCGTCTGTGCGTCGCCTCCCCTGAGCCGCCGAGCATAGCGCGCCACCCGGGGGGCAATGGAAGCCCGTAAACCCCGAATCGTGCGCCCGTACGTTTTTCCTCCTGCCCGTAGCCGCTTCCACGCCATGAACCTCGCCCTGCCCGCCCCCGTCACCGGCTATGCGCCACCGCCTGCAGGCCTTACCCTGTACGGCGTGGAAGCCAGCGCACTGCCAACCGATGAAGCCTTGATGCTGGCCTGGGCCGGTGGCGACCTGCGCGCGTTCGAAAGCCTGTATGCACGCCATCGCAAGCGCCTGTTCGGCTTCCTGCTGCGGCAACTGCGCGACAACGCGTTGGCCGAGGAGATCTTCCAGGATGTCTGGCAGCGGGTGATCAGCGCGCGCGCGGGCTGGCAGCCTGACGCTGCATTCAGCACCTGGCTGTTCCGCATCGCCCACAACCGCCTGAACGACCACTGGCGGGCCGCTCGCCATCGCCCTGCCGCACCGGCCGACGCCGACCTGCGCCTGGCCGCGATCGAGGACGGGCAGACCCCGGAAGCCGAGCTTTCCGAATTCGAACAACGTCGCCGCATCCAGCTGGCGATGGAGCAACTGCCGCCCGAGCAGCGCGAAGTGCTGCAGCTGCGGCTGGATCAGGAATTGAGCCTGGAGGAGATCGGCCAGATCACCGGCGTAGGCCGGGAAACCGTGAAATCGCGGCTGCGCTATGCGATGGACAAGCTGCGTGCGGGATTGAACGCATGAACCGAGACGAACCGCTGACGCCGGAAGAACGCGAGCTGGCCCGGCTGCTCGGCCGTCGCGCCGAGCAGGCTCCGCCCGCCGCACTGGACGCTGCCATCCTGGCCGCGGCCCGCGCTGCCGTGGACGCGCCGGCGGCCGATGCTGCTGTCTCCGCCGAGGGGCCGCGCAGGCAGCGCACACGTCCGCGTTGGCCGGCGGTGTTCGGCATCGCCGCCTCGATGGTGTTCGCCATCGGCATCGCCTGGCAGCTGCGCCCGGAACCGCCGCCGGTTCCGGCAGGCGAGGCCGCTGTTGCCGCGGCGCCCGCTGCGGCAGACGTCGCGGCCGCCGATCAGGCCGCTGGGAGCAGTCCAGCCGACAGCGCGGTTGCCGCATCGGAAACGGCCACCGAACCTGCAGCACCCGAGGCGGCCCCTGTTGCCGCTCCCCCGGCGCCGTCCGTCGCGCGGGTAGCCAAGCCTGCGCCGACCGAGACTGCTGAAGCTCCGGCCCAGGCTGCACGATCGATGGCGGCGGATGCGGCCGCCGATACGTCCTTTGCGGCGCTCCCGCCTGCTCCGGCCACCGCACCGGCAGCGGCACCGCCCGCGCCTCCCGCACCGGCTGCCTACTCAGCACCTGCACCGGCATTGGCGCCGGCCCCGGCAGGGGCGCTGAAAGCACGCACCGCCGAGGCGCCAATGGCCAACGCTGCCGATGCGGAACGGGCGCAGGCACTGGATCGGGTAGAGATCACCTCGATGAAGCGGCAGGCCCCGAGCCGCTCCGCGCCCGGCGTCATGCGCCGCGGCGCCGACGCGCGGCTCAGTGCGGATGCCGTGCAGGCCGAGGTGGACGCCGATGCACAGCTGCCGCGACGGCAGTGGCTGCAGAAGATCCGCGCGCGCCGCGATGACGGCCAGCGCGACCTGGCCCGCGCCAGCCTGGAGCGCTATGTGCAGCAGTATCCGGAAGCACGCCTGCCGCGCGACCTGCGCCCGCTGCTGGACGACTGAAGCCGGCAGTGACCTCCGGCGACCCCGTAGAATGGCGGGAATGCCCGATACCCTCGCCCAGCCGGTAAGCCACACGCTGGAAGTCAAACACAGCCGCTTCATTGCCCATGCCGCGCCGATCGATGGCGCCGCGGCAGCATTGGCGTTCCTGCAACAGGTGGGCGTAGCCGACGCAACCCACAACTGCTGGGCCTACCGGCACGGCCAGGACTACCGCTCCAGTGACGATGGCGAGCCCGCCGGCACCGCTGGGCGGCCGATCCTGGCTGCGATCGACGGCCAGGGCTTCGACCGGGTGATGGTGGTCGTGACGCGCTGGTTCGGCGGTATCAAGCTGGGCGCCGGTGGACTGGTGCGTGCCTACGGTGGCGCCGCCGCCGAATGCCTGCGTACCGCCCCGCGCTTGCCGCTGGTGGCGATGGCCCGGCTGCAGCTGTTGGCCGGCTTCGAGGATCTGGGCACCCTGCATGCCACCCTTCCCAGCTTCGGCGCCGTGAAGCGCGATGAACAGTTCGATGCCAACGGCGTGTGCCTGCGGGTCGAATTGCCGGCCGATCAGGTCGATGCATTGAAAATCCGCCTGCGCGACGCCACCCGTGACCGTATCCGCATACAAGACGACGACCAAGATGACTGACAAGGACGACGCCCCTGCCTCGGCCCCACCGCTGCGCCGCCTCGGCAGCCTGCGGACGCTGTGGCCGTTCGTGCGCCGCCACAGCGGGCTGTTCACCGCCTGGCTGCTGGCGCTGGCGGTCTCTTCGGCCGCCACGCTGAGCCTGCCCCCCGCCGTGAAGCAGATGATCGACCACGGCTTCACCAGCGGTGGCCAGATCAACCGTGCCTTCGCCCTGCTGATGCTGGTGGCGGTGGTGCTGGCACTGGCAACGGCCGCACGGTTCTTCTTCGTGTCGCTGCTGGGCGAAAAAGTCGTGGCCGACCTGCGCAGCCGCCTGTACGCACACCTGATCCAGCTCGGTGCCGGTTTCCATGACCGCAGCCGCAGCGGCGAACTGGTCTCGCGCCTGACCGCTGACAGCGAACTGCTGCGCAGCGTGGTCGGCTCGACCATGTCGGTCGCCCTGCGCAGCAGCGTCACCGTGGTCGGCAGCCTGGCCATGCTGTTCGTCACCAGCCCCAGGCTGGCGGCATGGTCGCTGCTCGGCATCCCACTGGCGGTACTGCCGATCATCATCGGCGCGCGCAAGCTGCGCACGGTTGCACGCAGCAGCCAGGACCGCATCGCCGATGCCAACAGCCTGGCCAGCGAGACGCTGGGCGCCGTGCGCACGGTGCAGGCACATGCACGCGAGCCTTACGAGCGCGGACGCTTCGACAAGGCACTGGGCGATGCCATTGGCGCCGCGCGCCGACGCATCGGTGCGCAGTCGCTGGTCACCGCCAGCGCCATCCTGCTGGTGTTCGGCGCCATCGTTGGCGTGCTGTGGCTGGGCGCGCACGATGTCATCGACGGGCGCCTCAGTGCCGGCACGCTGGGCCAGTTCGTGCTGTACGCGCTGATCGGCGGCGGCTCGGTGGGCGCGCTGGCCGAAGTGTGGAACGAACTGCAGCGTGCAGCCGGTGGCATGGGCCGCATTGGCGAGCTGCTGCAGGAAGACATCGAGATCCGTGCGCCGGCGCAGCCGCACGTTCTGCCGCAACCATTGCGCGGCGAAATCCAGTTCGACGACGTGGTGTTCCACTATCCGCAACGTCCGGACCAGGCCGCGCTGGACCACTTCAACCTGCATGTCCGCCCGGGCGAGACGGTGGCCCTGGTCGGCCCGTCGGGCGCGGGCAAGAGCACGGTGCTGTCGATGCTGCTGCGCTTCCACGATCCGGCCAGCGGCCGCATCTGCGTGGATGGCATCGACGTACGCCAGGTCGATCCGGCCGAGCTGCGCGCGCAGCTGGCGCTGGTGCCGCAGCAGCCGACGCTGTTTGCGGCCAGTGCGCGCGACAACATCCGCTATGGCCGCCTGCAGGCCAGTGACGCCGAGGTCGAAGCTGCCGCGCGTGCGGCCGAGGCCGATGGCTTCCTGCGCGCGTTGCCGCAGGGCTACGACAGTGAGTTGGGCGAACGCGGTGCGCGCCTGTCCGGTGGCCAGCAGCAGCGCGTGGCGATTGCCCGGGCACTGCTGAAGGACGCGCCGATCCTGCTGCTCGATGAAGCCACCAGCGCGCTGGACGCACAGAGCGAGCACAGCGTGCAGCAGGCGCTGGAGCGGCTGATGGCCGGTCGCACCACGCTGGTCATCGCCCACCGCCTGGCCACCGTGCTCAAGGCCGACCGCATCGTGGTGATGGACCAGGGCCGCATCGTCGCCGAAGGTACCCATGCCCAGCTTCTGGCCGAAGGCGGACTGTACGCTGAACTAGCACGACTGCAGTTCATCGATTGATGACGGCCGGCTAACATCGGCCGGACCAAGCTGGCCTCGCATCAGCAGCATCCACTGAAGGAGGTACGCGATGTCGTTCCGTCAGTTCCCTGCAGTCGACAGCAATGGCGAAAGCCACATCATCATCGAGTTCAAGCCCGAGGCGAATGGCAGCGGGCATCACTCTGAATCCACGCCGCGTTACGAGCTGGATGACGGGCGTCATCTGGTTCGCAATGGCCGCGAATTCACCACCAGCGGCGGCGAACTGCGGTTGATGATCTAGCGCTGCCCACCTTGGTGGTCACTGGCCGTGTCGCCCTGCTCTGGTAGGTGTCGACCTCGGTCGACACGCGCTTTGCCAAGGGCAGTCGAGCACGGCTCGACTCCACAAGAAGGCGTGATCAATTTTTCACCAAGCATCTTGACAGCCTTGCCTGACAAGGGCTGCGCAGGGTTATCCACACGTTTGCTCAGAAACCATCCACACCGCCTGTGGATGAATTCAGCCCAGCACCCGTCCGATGCCGCTGGCGTCCACGTCGGCCGCCGCCCGACGGATCGCCGTCGGATCACTGCCGGCCACGAATCCGATACGGAAATGCACCTCGCCCCCGGGCGTGCGTGAGGAATGGATCGAAGCCAGGCTGATGCCATGCTGCTCGAACACGTTCAACAGCTCGCGCAGCGAGCCAGGCCGGTCCTCCGGCAGGTGCACCGACAGCGCGTTGCGCTCGGTCAGATCGGCCAGCAGATACCCCACGCGTTCGAACGTGTAGTTGCCATCCGCCAGGGCCTGCTCGCCGAAGGCACTGCGATTGGCTGACAGCAGCTGCTCACGGAATGCAGCCCGTGCGCCGTCGTCGCCCTGTCCGACCTGCACCTGCAGGGCCTGCAGCTGCCCCACCAGCCGCTCCAGCATCGGCGCCACGTACGGGTTGCCGAACTGGATGTCTTCGTAGATCGCCGGATTCAGCGACAGGATGCGCGAGATGATCGCCGTATCCAGCTCGAACGACGCCGAACGGTACGGCATCATCGCGGCCAGATCGCCCAGCTGCGGCTGGTACTGGCGCAGCACGCCTGCCTGCGCCAGGTGGGTGGCATGCACCATCGCCTGCACCAGCGCCATCATCTGGTCGTGGTGCTGCGGCGTCGCGCGCACGCACTCGGCCTGCAGCGCGGTGCACAGCGTATCGACCCATGCCCGCCAATGCTGCAGCCGCGCTTCGCAGACCACCATCACCCGCCCCTTCAGGGTCGGCGCCTTGGGTGGCGCGGTCATCGGGTGCAGTCCGACCACTTCGGCCTGCGAGGCCAGCATCGCCTGCACCGGTGCCTCCTTTACCGAGGTCACATCCAGCCACAGCCTGCCCTGCTCGCGGCCCGCCGATTGCCGCACGTACTCGGCGATCAACGCCGGCGTGTGCCGGATCGGTGCCGAGAACACCAGTACATCGGCCTGCGCCAGCAGGTGTTCCGGCGTGTGCGAGTCCGGGTCGGCCGGGTCATGGCCGATCACCTGCAGCTGCAGGTGCTGCTGGAAGAAGCGGCACAGCCAGCGCCCATAGGCACCAGCACTGCCGACGATGCCGACCGTGCGCGGCGTGCGTGGATCCAGGCCGCTCATGCCACGCGTTCAGCGCGGAAGCGCGTTCCTTCGGCCAGCGCCGCCGGCGCGGCAGCGATCACGTCAAACTCCTCGAAGCCGTTGTCCAGGGTCGCCTCCAGCGCCGCATGGGTGCCGGCAATCGCGCGCGAAATCGCCTGCTGCATCGACTCACCGCGCAGCAGGAACGACACCACCAGCGACATCAGCACGTCACCGGTACCGGCCACGTCCACCGGCAGCAGCGGTGAGGTCCAGCGCCAGGTTTCCTCGTGCCCGACCGCCAGGGTGACCAGCTCACCCGGGTTGCCGCCTACGCTGTGCGCGATCACCCAGTGCGGGCCACGATCCAGCAGCGTGCGCGCGGCGGCGATGGCATCGGCCTCGGCCAGTGCCGGCATGCCGGTCAGGCGATTCAGTTCGAAGGCATTGGGCGTCACCAGCCAGGCGTGCGGCAGCAGGCGCTCGGCGAAGATCGCTTCCAGGCCCGGTTCCACGTAGGGTCCGGTATGGGTATCACCGATCACCGGGTCCAGGCAGTAACGCAGCTGTGGGCAGGCCGGCAGGATGTTGTCCAGCCAGTCGGCGAAGGCCGCACCGTTGGCGGTGCTGCCGAAGTAACCGGACACCAGCATCTTCGCCCGCTGCGGCAGGCCACGCTCGTGGGTACCCAGCAGCAGGTCGGCAAACCAGTCGGCGGGCAGCACGCGGCCCCGCGTAGTGTCGTAGAACGGCGCATTGCTCAGCAGCACGGTCGGGATTTCGGCGACGCGCACGCCCAGTGCGCGCATCGGCGGGACGGCGGCACTGTTGCCGGCGTGGCCGTACACAAGTTGCGACTGGACCGAGATGACATCGATCGGCGACGGCCCATCCGGCCGCTGGCGGCGGCCGTGGACCAGGTGGTTATCAAGGGATTCGCTCATGGCCGCATTCTACGCCCAAGGGAGTTTTCGGCAGGGCTTGCAGCCCTGCACCTGCCGAAGGCGAAGCCGAAGCAAGATCAAGAGCCGCATTCCGTGGGATGGCGGGGCGGTGTGGGTGCCGACCGTTGGTCGGCACATCTGTGGGATACCGAAATAAATCGGGGTCAGATCCGTTTTCCTTCGGAAAACGGATCTGACCCCACGAGCTGTTCCGACAGATCGCGGAAGCCTGTCGAAGGCGGGGTGGGTCCGGTTGCAGGGGTGTCCGCGGCATGGATGCCGCGGCCAAGCCCCCAGGGATGGGTTTACGGCGTCCCCTGCAACCGGACCCACCCCGCCAACCCACGGATAGCCAGCTTCTGCTGTTGACGTTGCCTCTGCAGGTGCAGGGCTGCAAGCCCTGCAAACCCAAGCCCCTCAGTGAGCAGCAGGCCGCGACGGTGGCAGCCACGCTGCGACGATACCGAGCAGCGGCAGGAACGCGGTCAGCTGATAGACGTATTCGATGCTGGTCCTGTCTGCCAGCATGCCCAGCACGGCCGCGCCAAGCCCGCCCATGCCGAATGCAAAGCCGAAGAACAGGCCGGACACCATGCCGATGCGGTGCGGCATCATTTCCTGCGCATAGACCACGATCGCCGAGAACGCCGAGGAGAGCACGAAGCCGATCAGCACTGCCAGCACTGTGGTCCATAGCAGATCGGCGTGCGGCAGCATCAGCGCGAACGGGGCCACGCCGAGGATCGAGGTCCAGATGATCGGCTTGCGGCCGATGCGGTCACCCAGTGGGCCGCCGAGGAAACCACCGGCGGCAGACGCCACCAGGAACGCGAACAGATGCAGTTGCGCCTGTGCCACCGGAATGCCGAAGTGGTGGATCAGGTAGAAGGTGAAGTAGCTGCCGATGCTGGCCATGTAGAAGTACTTGCTGAAGATCAGCACCAGCAGGATCGCCAGCACCTTGGCCACGGTGCGCGGCGGATGCCGCGGGGCCATAGACGCGGTGCTGGCCGGACGCGGTGTGCCCAGGTGCAGTGCATACCAGCGGCCAACATAGGTCAGCAGCGCGATGCCGATCAGCGCGGCGCCGGCAAACCATGATGCGGCACGCTGGCCATACGGCACGATCACGGCCGCAGCGATCAACGGCCCCAGCGCGGTACCGAAGTTGCCACCCACCTGGAACACCGACTGCGCGAAGCCATGGCGACCGCCCGAGGCCAGCCGGGCGATGCGCGAGGCCTCCGGGTGGAAGATGGCCGAACCAATGCCGACCATCGCCGCAGCCATCAGCACCACCGCGTAGTTCGGCGCAAAGCCGAGCAGCAGCATGCCGCACAGGGTCGAGGCCATGCCGATCGGCAGCGAATACGGTGCCGGGCGGCGGTCGGTGGCCATGCCGATCAACGGCTGGAAGATCGACGCGGTGAGCTGGTAGGTCAGCGTGATCAGGCCGATCTGGGTGAAGCTGAGGTTGAAGCCGCCCTTGATCACCGGATAGATGGCCAGGATCAGCGACTGCATCATGTCGTTGACGACATGCGAGGTGGAGATGGCGGCCAGCACGCCGGGAGCCACCGGGCGTGAGGGCGTTGCGGGAGAAGCCAGGGTCGACATGGACACAGTCAGGTTGGGGGCGAGCCACGCATGCTACGGTGGACTCCCACTCCCTTCTGCCGCGTTCGGGTCATGGCCTATCGCAAAAAGGACACTCCCTGCCCGATCCGCGAGACCGCGCCGTGGAACGAAGTGCCGGTACACCGCCCGGTGACCAGCCGCGCCCGGCACTACCCGCCCGGTACCCACATCGCGCCACACCGGCATCGCCGTCACCAACTGGTCTTCGCCATGTCCGGCCTGATGGTGGTGCGCGCGGACGGTGGCCGCTGGGTCGTGCCCTCCACCCGCGCGATCTGGGTTCCGGCCGGCATGGTGCATGCGGTGGACTGCATCGCCGAGGTGCACATGCGCAGCCTGTACGTGGAACCGGACTTCGCGCCGCAACTGCCGGATGGGGCGTTCGCAGTACAGGTGGCGCCGCTGCTGCGCGAACTACTGCTGGCGGCCAGCCTGATCGAGTCCGCGCACGTGGACGACAGCCGCGACGGTCGCGTGGTGCGCCTGCTGCTGGACGAGCTGCACCGCATGGACGTGCTGCCGCTGCACCTGCCCTCGCCCACCGACCCGCGCCTGCAGAGGATCTGCCAGCACATCCAGAAGCATCCCGCCGACGACGCCACGCTGCAGGACTGGGCCCAGGCGCTGCAGGTGGACGTGAAGACCATCCAGCGCCATTTCGCCGGCGAACTGGGCATGACCTTCGGGCAGTGGCGGCAGCAGGCGCGCCTGCTGGCCGCTCTGGAGCGGCTGGCAGTCGGCGACAAGGTCATCGATGTGGCGCTGGCGATGGGCTACGACAGCCCCAGCGCGTTCACCAGCATGTTCAAGCGCCAACTGGGGCAGACGCCCGCGGCGTTTTTCCGCTGATCGCAAACGAAAACGCCGGGCATGGCCCGGCGCTGCCGCTCAACGCTTCGGTTGAAAAACTCAGGACGTCATCCGGTCCCAGAAGCCCTTCACGCCATCCATGAACGTCGCCGACTTCGGCGAATGCTTGCGTGCTTCCTCGCCGACAAAGGTGGCTTCGAACTGCTCCAGCAGCTTGCGCTGTTCGTTGGTGAGGTTGACCGGGGTCTCCACCACCACGCGGCAGTACAGGTCGCCCTCGCTGCGGCTGCGCACCGAACGCACGCCCTTGCCACGCAGGCGGAACAGCTTGCCGGTCTGGGTCTCGGCCGGGATGCGGATTTCCGCTTCGCCGCCGAGGGTCGCCACGCGTACGGTGTCGCCAAGCGCTGCCTGCGAGATGCGGATCGGCACTTCGCAGTGCAGGTCGTCGCCATCGCGCTGGAAGATCGCATGCTCGCGCACGCGCACTTCCACGTACAGGTCACCCGGCGGCGTACCGGCCGGACCGGCCTCACCTTCACCCTGCAGGCGGATGCGGTCGCCGGTATCGACGCCCGCCGGCACCTTCACCGACAGCACCTTGTCTTCCTCGACACGGCCGTTGCCGTGGCAGGTCTTGCAGGGCTTGGCGATGATCTGCCCACGGCCGCCGCAGTTGTGGCAGGCCTGCTGCATGGCGAAGATGCCGCGCTGGATGCGCACCTGGCCGCGGCCATGGCACACATTGCAGGTTTCGACCTTGCCGTCTTCGGAGCCACTGCCATCGCAGTCGCCGCACTCGGCCAGGGTCGGGATCTCGATGCGGCGCTCAACGCCGCGTACCGCCTCTTCCAGGTCCAGCTCCATCACGTAGCCGATGTCGGCGCCGCGACGGGCCTGGCGCGGCCCACCGCCGCCCCCGCCAAAAATGTTGCCGAAGATATCGCCGAAGATATCGTTCATGTCCGGGCCGCCCGGACCACCACCGCCCATGCCGTGCTCGAACGCGGCGTGGCCGTGGCTGTCGTACATGCGGCGCTTGTTGCCATCGGACAGCACTTCGTAGGCTTCCTTGCACTCCTTGAAGGAGGCTTCGGCCGCCGCATCACCCGGGTTGCGGTCCGGGTGGAACTTCATCGCACAGCGACGGTAGGCCTTCTTCAGCTCGTCGTCGGTGGCGGTGCGGGCAACGCCCAGCACTTCGTAGTAATCGCGCTTGCTCATATGGTGAATCTGGTTCCGGAAAGTCGGGATTCGTCAAAGCGGAAGAGCGGAACCAGGTCCGCTCTTGCGTCGGGCGCCCCGACACGCCGGTGGGCGGTCAGGACCCTGATGCGACAACGGGACGCTGATGGCCAGCGTCCCGTGTCGGTCCGGATCAGGACTTCTTGTCGTCCTTGACTTCGGTGAACTCGGCGTCGACCACGTCGTCCTGCGCCTTGCCGGCGTTGCCGGCGTCGGCACCCGGGGCACCGCCCTGGTCGGCCGAAGCAGCGGCGAACAGCGACTGGCCGGCTTCCTCCAGCACCTTCGACTTGGCTTCGATCTGTGCCTTGTCGTCACCCTTCATCGCGGTTTCCAGGTCGGCCAGGGCCGCCTCGACCTTGCCGATGACATCGCCGCCGACCTTGCTGCCGTGCTCGGTGATGGCACTGCGGGTGCCGTGGATCAGGGCATCGGCCTGGTTGCGGGCCTGCACCAGCTCCTGGAACTTCTTGTCTTCTTCGCGGTTGGCTTCCGCGTCGGCGACCATGCGTGCGATCTCTTCCTCGGACAGGCCCGAACCGGCCTTGATCTCGACCTTCTGTTCCTTGTTGGTCTTCTTGTCCTTGGCCGACACGTGCAGGATGCCGTTGGCGTCGATGTCGAAGGACACTTCCACCTGCGGCAGGCCACGCGGAGCCGGCTCAATGCCGGACAGGTCGAACTTGGCCAGCGACTTGTTGAAGCGGGCCTGCTCGCGCTCACCCTGCAGCACGTGCACGGTCACGGCCGACTGGTTGTCCTCGGCGGTGGAGAACACCTGCGAGGCCTTGGTCGGGATGGTGGTGTTCTTCTCGATGATCTTGGTGAACACGCCGCCCATGGTCTCGATGCCCAGCGACAGCGGGGTCACGTCCAGCAGCAGCACGTCCTTGACGTCGCCGCCCAGCACGCCGCCCTGGATCGCAGCACCCAGTGCCACGGCTTCGTCCGGGTTGACGTCCTTGCGCGGTTCCTTGCCGAAGAATTCGGTCACCGCCTGCTGCACCTTCGGCATGCGGGTCTGGCCACCGACCAGGATCACTTCGCTGATGTCGCTCGAACGCAGGCCGGCATCGTTCAGGGCGACGCGGCACGGCTCGATCGACTTCTTGATCAGGTCTTCCACCAGCGCTTCCAGCTTGGCGCGGGTCAGCTTGATGTTCAGGTGCTTCGGACCCGAGGCGTCAGCGGTGACGTACGGCAGGTTCACTTCGGTCTGCTGGGCGCTGGACAGCTCGATCTTGGCGCGCTCGGCAGCGTCCTTCAGGCGCTGCAGGGCCAGCGGATCCTTGCGCAGGTCGATGCCCTGGTCCTTGTTGAATTCTTCAACCAGGTACTCGATGACGCGGTTGTCGAAGTCTTCACCGCCCAGGAAGGTGTCGCCGTTGGTGGCCAGCACTTCGAACTGCTTCTCGCCGTCGACGTTGGCGATCTCGATCACCGAGACGTCGAAGGTGCCGCCGCCCAGGTCGTACACCACGATCTTGCGATCCTTGTTGTCGCCCTTGTCCAGGCCATAGGCCAGCGCGGCCGCGGTCGGCTCGTTGATGATGCGCTTGACGTCCAGGCCGGCGATGCGGCCGGCATCCTTGGTCGCCTGGCGCTGGCTGTCGTTGAAGTAGGCCGGCACGGTGATGACCGCTTCGGTGACCTTCTCACCGAGGAAGTCCTCGGCGGTCTTCTTCATCTTTTCCAGCACCTTGGCCGAGATTTCCTGCGGCGCCATCTTCTTGCCGTCGCTGGTGGCCACCCAGGCATCGCCGTTGTCATGGGCCAGGATGCTGTACGGGACGTGGGCGATGTCCTTCTGCACTTCGGCGTCGGTGAACTTGCGGCCGATCAGGCGCTTCACCGCGTAGAAGGTGTTCTTCGGGTTGGTGACGGCCTGGCGCTTGGCCGAGGCGCCCACCAGGACTTCGCCGTCCTTGGTGTAGGCGACGATCGACGGGGTGGTGCGATCGCCTTCCGAATTCTCGATGACGCGGGCCTTGCCGCCGTCCATGATCGCCACGCACGAGTTGGTGGTGCCGAGGTCGATACCAATGATCTTGCCCATGGGGGAGACTCCTGAGGATGCTTGTTGGGGTCAGTCCGGCCGTTCGGCCGGTGGATGAATACGATGTGGGGGAGGCTCGTGGAACATTCAAGCCATCTCCCGAACGCTGTGTTTCCGGTCGCCCGGCGCGTTCAGCGTCGGGCCGGGTGACGGGACATTCCCGCCTTCCGGCCCTGGAGGGGTCAGTCGGCGGCCACCACCACCAGCGCCGGCCGCAGCAGGCGCTCGTTGAGCAGGTAACCCTTCTGGAACACGGTCACCACGCTGCCCGGGGCGGCGTCTGGGGCCGGCACCTGGCTGATGGCCTGGTGGTGTTCCGGGTTGAACGGCTGGCCGATCGGGTCCAGCAGGACCAGCCCGTTGTCGGCGGCAACCTTCAGCAGCTGCTTGTAGGTCAGCTCCAGGCCCTCGCGCAGCGGATGCGGGTCATCGCCGGCCGCCTTCAAGCCGGCATCCAGGCTGTCGAACACCGGCAGCAGCTCGCCCAGCAGCTTCTCGTTGGCGAACTTGCGGGCCTGCTCGATGTCACGGGCAACGCGCTTGCGCTGGTTCTCGAGGTCGGCGCGCTCACGCAGCGCATCGGCCTTGATCTGCTCGACCTCGGCGCGCAGGCGCTCCACTTCGTCGTTGACGCCGGCGGCGGCGGCCGCATCGGCGGCAGTCTGCTGGGATTCGATATCTGGATGTTCGTGGTTCATGTCTGGGTCCCTGGCGGTCAGTCTCCGCCTCCACCCACCCTAGTGTGGGCGGGATGCTGCGTTTCAAGCGTCGGATGTTCCAGGAGTGCGCCCGGCTGGCGAAAACGCCGCGCCGAGTACATCGGCAGTAGCCTGGACCAGCGGGATCATCCGGTCGTAGGCCATCCGCTTGGGGCCGATCACGCCCAGCACGCCCAGCACCTGGCCATTGGCGGTATAGGGGGCGGTGACCAGCGACACCCCCTGCAACGGCATCATCCCGGTCTCCTCGCCGATGAAGATGCGCACCCCCGGGGCCTGGATGGTGCGCTCCAGCAGCTGCAGGATCTCGCGCTTGCTGGAGAACAGCTCGAACAGCTCGCGCAGGCGCTCCAGGTCGGACAGGTCCTGCACCCCCATCAGACGGGTCTGCCCGGCCACCAGCATGTCATCGGCCGCCGGCTGCAGGGCCTGCTCGGCCAGCTCGATGCTGTGCGCCAGCAGCTGCTCCAGCTCCGAACGGGCATCACGCAGTTCCAGCAGCAGGCGGGTGCGGATCTCGGCCATCGGCAGGCCGGCGAAATGCGCGTTGAGGTAGTTGGCGACCTGTTCCAGCTGGCCCGGCGCGAACTCCTGGCGGGTCTCGATGACCCGGTTCTGCACCTCGTTGTCGGCGAACACCAGGATCGCCAGCACCCGGCGCCCGTCCAGCGCCACGAAATCGATCTGGCGGAACGCGAACTGCTCGCGCCGCGGGGCGCTGACCACGCCGACGAAGTGGCTCATCGCCGACAGCAGCTCCGAGGCGCTGCCAAGCAGGGCCTGGGTGCTGCCGCCGCCGGCCAGTTCCTGGCGCAGCCGGGCCAGCTCGCCTTCGCCCGGCGGCTGCATCTGCAGCAGGCTGTCGACGAACACCCGGTAGCCATGTGCGGTCGGGACGCGCCCGGCCGAGGTGTGCGGCGAAGCCAGCAGCCCGAGGTCTTCCAGGTCACCCAGGATGTTGCGGATGGTGGCCGGACTGACCTCCAGCCCGGCCACGCGCGCCAGCGTCTGCGAGCCGACCGGCTCACCGTCCTGGATGTAACGCGCGATCAGCGTGCGCAGCAGATGGCGCGCACGCGGGGCAAGCTGGTCGGGAGAACCGTGCATGGAATCAACCTGTGAGACACGGACACTAGATAATGGCGGCGGATCACCTTGGCAAGTCATTGGACCTCCCGCGCCCGCGTGCTAGCGTTGCGCGGCTGCTGACACCCCCTTACCCATGCTCAGACATCTTTCGATCAAGGATTTCGCCGTCGTCCGCGCCACCGAACTGGAGTTCGGGCCAGGCATGACCGTGGTTTCAGGCGAGACCGGCGCCGGCAAGTCACTGATGGTCGACGCGCTGGGCTTCCTGTCCGGCCTGCGCGCCGACAGCGGCGTGGTCCGCCACGGCGCCGCGCGCGCCGAGCTGTCGGCCGAGTTCGCGCTGGACCAGCTGCAGGCCGCGCGCCAGTGGCTGGCCGACAACGAGCTGGACGACGAGGAGCAGTGCCAGCTGCGCCGCGTGATCCGTGCCGATGGCGGCTCGCGGGCCTGGATCAACGGCCGCCCGGTGACCCTGGCGCAGCTGGGCGACCTGGCCTCGCTGCTGGTGGAGATCCACGGCCAGCACGAGCAGCAGGCCCTGCTGACGCGCCCGTCGCAGCTGGCCCTGCTGGACGCCTATGCCGGCAACGAGGACGAGCGCCGCCAGGTGCGCCGCGCCGCTGCGGCCTGGCAGGCCCTGGTCGATGAATCGCTGGCGCTGTCGCAGCAGGGCGACGTCAGTGACCGGATCGGCTTCCTGGAGCACCAGCTGCGCGAACTGGACCGCGAAGACCTGGAACCGGAGTCGATTGCCGCGCTGGGCGCCAGCCACCGCCGCCAGGCCCATGCCAGTGCCCTGCTGGGTGCCTGCCAGGCGGCCAGCAACCAGCTCAATGGCGACGACGGCAGTTCCGCGCTGGACCTGCTGCAGCAGGTGCGCCACGAGCTGTCGCGCCTGATCGAACACGACCCGCGCCTGGGCGAGGTCGACGGCCTGATCGAGAATGCCTCGATCCAGCTGCACGAAGCCCTGTCGCTGCTGGACCGCGTGCATGACGACCTCGACGCCGACCCGGAACAGTTCGAGGAGAACGAGCGTCGCCTCGGCCGCCTGCACGACCTGGCCCGCAAGCACCGTGTGCCGATGGACGAGCTGGGCGCGCAGCGCGAGCGCATGCACGCCGAAGTGGAACAGCTGCGTGGTGCTGACGAACGCCTGCAGCGCCTCGCCGGCGAGATCGACAAGGCCGCTGCGGCCTGGCGAGTGCAGGCCGGGCTGCTGACCGCCAGCCGCCGCGCCGCCGCTGCCGAGCTGTCGGCCACCACCACCGGCATCATCGCAGAGCTGGGCATGGGCGGCGGCCAGTTCCTGATCGAGCTGGAACCGCAGGACGCCGGCAAGCCCGACCCGCAGGGTGCCGAGCGCGTGGAATTCCTGGTGGCGGCCAATGCCGGGCAGCCACCGCGTGCCCTGCGCAAGGTGGCCTCGGGTGGCGAACTGTCGCGCATCTCGCTGGCCATCGAAGTGGCCGCGCTGGACCTGGATGCAGTGCCGACCATGGTGTTCGACGAAGTCGACTCCGGCATCGGTGGCGCGGTGGCGGACATCGTCGGCCAGAAGCTGCGCGCCCTTGGCGAGAAGCGCCAGGTGCTGTGCGTGACCCACCTGCCGCAGGTCGCCTCCAAGGGCCATGCCCATTACCGGGTCAGCAAGGCCCCGGTGGAAGGCATGACCCAGAGCGCAGTGGAAAAGCTGGACAGCAAGGCGCGCGAGGAAGAACTGGCGCGCATGCTCGGCGGCGTGGAAGTGAGCAAGGAAGCGCGCGCCGCCGCACGCAAGCTGCTGCAGGTGTAACGCCGGCCGAGCCGAGCATTGGCTCGGCTTCCGCACGGTAGTGCCGGCCGCTGGCCGGCACCCCGATGCGGGTGGATGAAGATCATGAGGTTGCCGGCCAGCGGCCGGCACTACCCCTGTGGCTGCGTCAGATCGACGTTCTCCACCAGGAAATCAAGAAACGCGCGCACCCGCAGCGGCAGGTAGCCGCCCTGCCCCAGGAACACCGCGTGCACCTCTTCCAGGTCACCGGGATTGGCGTCCTCCAGCACCGGCAGCAAGCGCCCGGCGGCAATGTCCTGCTGCACCTGGAATGCTGCCAGCCGCGCCATGCCCAGCCCACCCAGCACCAGCTGGCGCAGCGCATCGCCGTTGCTGGCGCGCGCGTTGCCACTGGGCAGCAGCATGCGTTCGCGCCCGTCCTGCAACAATGGCCAGCCCTGCATCGCGCGCGCATGGCCGATATCCAGCCGGTTGTGCGACTGCAGCTCCTCGGCAGTGCGTGGCAGCCCGTGCCGCTGCGCGTAGGCCGGTGCAGCCACGATCATCATCCGCGTCGCACCCAGCCGCCGCGCCACCAGGCTGGAGCTCTTCAGTGGACCGGCCCGCACCGCCACGTCGGTGCGCTGCTCAAGCAGGTCGATCACCTCGTCATTGAGGGTCAGGTCCACGCCTACCTGCGGGTTGCGTTCGAGGAATGCCGGCAGCAGCGGCAGCAGGAAATGCTGGCCGAACGGCACGTTGGAGTTTACCCGCAGCCGTCCGCGCGGCTCGGCATGGGCACTGGCACAGCGCTCGGCCTCCTCCAGGTCGGCCAGCACGCGCAGGCCGCGCTCGTAGAACGCGCAGCCTTCCGGGGTCAGCTGCAGCTGGCGGGTGGAGCGTTGCAGCAGGCGCGTACCCAGCCGCTGCTCCAGCCGGGCCACCAGCTTGCTCACTGCTGACGGCGTCATGTCCAGGGTGCGTGCGGCGGCGGAGAAGCCACCGGTCTCGATCACCCGCACGAACACTTCCAGTTCGCCGGATCGGTTGATGTCGGGTCGCGCCATGGCGATGAATCCAGTTCACAGATGATTGTCCATGCGCAGTCTAGTTCACAGATGACCCCGGAATCACCATGGCGTTCCCTCCCACCTGGATTGCCCGATGAACCGCTTGAGCCAGCTCACCGCCACCGCCCTGCTCGCCCTGTCCGGCGTCGCCAGTGCCGCATCCGCCCCGCACTGGGTCGCCAGCTGGCAGGCCAGCCCGCAACCGGTCTGGGACGCGGATTTCCTGTTCCCGACCCTGGTTCCGGCCACGCTGCAGGACCAGACCTTCCGCCAGACCGCGCGCATCAGCCTGGGCGGGTCCCGGCTGCGGGTGCGGCTGAGCAATGCCTACGGCACCCAGCCGCTGCGGATCGGGGCGGCCAGCGTGGCCGCGGGCGCGGGCGCCACCCCGCAACCGCTCAGCTTCGACGGCCAGCCTGGGGTGTTGATCGGTGCCGGTCAGGAACGGCTGAGCGATCCGCTGGCGGTGGCCACGGAAGACCACCAGGCGCTGCAGGTCAGCGTCTTCGTGCCGGGGCCGACGCCGGTGCAGGCGTTCCATTGGGACGGCCGCCAGACCAGCTGGATCGCCGGCGGCAATCAGGCCCGGGCGCGCGACCTGCAGGGTGCCAGTTCCACTACCGCACGCCTGTTCCTCACCGGGATCGAGGTCGAGGCCGCCGCCAGTGCGCGTAGCGTGGTGGTGATTGGCGACTCGATCACCGACGGCGCCACCGCCAGCCTCGACCAGGACCAGCGCTGGACCGACCATCTGGCCGCGCGTCTGGCACCGCGCGGCGTCGCGGTGGTCAACGCGGGCATTTCCGGCAATCGGCTGCTGAGCGACGGCATGGGCGAGTCGGTTCTGGCCCGCCTGCGGCGTGACGCACTGGATCAGCCCGGCGTCGCCAGCGTCATCGTGCTGATCGGCATCAACGACATCAGCTGGCCCGGTACTGCCTTCGCCCGCGCGCAGCCCCGGCCCAGCCTGCCCGAGCTGCAGGCCGGCTATCGTGCCCTGGCCGAACAGGCCCATCGGCGGGGTCTACGCATATTCGGCGCCACCCTGATGCCGTTCGCGGGCGCCCTGCCCGGCACGCCGCTGGACGACTACTACCACCCGGACAAGGAGGCCCTGCGCCAACAGCTCAATGCGTGGCTGCGCAGCAACAGCCCGTTCGACGCGGTGATCGACCTGGACGCGGCGCTGCGCGACCCGGCCGATCCGTCACGGATGGCCGCCGCCTACGACTCCGGCGACCACCTCCACCCGGGGGATGCCGGCAACCGGGCGATGGCCGAGGCGGTGGACCTGGAGATCCTGCTCGGTTGCAAGGGGTCAGAGCCCTTTGCTGGCGCAAAGGGATCCGACCCCGCAGAGCGCCCGGGGCCGGCCCCCTTTCCTGGAGGGAAAGGGCCCTGACCCCGGCAACGAAAAACCCCGGGCAAGCCCGGGGTTTCGTCGCTAGCGGCTGGCCGGAACGGCCTACTTGCGCTTCTTGCGCACGTAGAGCACCAGCGAGTGTTCTTCCAGCTCATAGCCGTGATCGGCCGCGATCTTGCGCTGCAGCTCCTCGATCTCATGGCTTTCGAATTCGATGATCTTGCCGCTGTCCACGTCGACCATATGGTCGTGGTGGCCACCACGGTCCAGCTCGTAAACGGCCTGGCCACCCTCGAAATTGTGCTTGAGCACGAGGCCGGCGGCCTCGAACTGGGTCAGCACCCGGTAGACCGTCGCCAGGCCGATCTCGTCGCCATGCTCGAGCAGCTGGCGGTAGATGTCCTCGGCGGTCATGTGGTGCTGGTGGTGCTGGGCATTGCGCTGTTCGAGCAGCGCCAGGATCCGCATCCGCGGATGGGTCACCTTCAGGCCGACTTTACGCAGGTCGTGGGTTTCCATAGGTCTCCGTTCATTGGCGATTTAGCGCCAGCTGCCTCGGATTGGGTCGCGGTGGCACGCCGGGAGTGTATCATCGGTTTGATTTCCCCAACCGCCAGTCCCGATGCGCAATCTCCTGTTGGTCGCCGCCGTCGCCCTGTCCACCACCGGGTGCGGCATCATCTACAAGCAACCCATCTATCAGGGCAACCTGATCCGGGAAGATGCCGTGGCCAAGCTGCAGGTCGGGCAGAGCAAGCAGCAGGTCACCGCGCTGCTGGGCACCCCGTCCATCCCCGACCCGTTCCACGCCCAGCGCTGGGACTACACCTCCAGCCAGCGCGTGAACCGCCTCGGCCGCACCGAAGTGAAGAACTTCGTGGTGTTCTTCGAGAATGACGCCGTTACCCGCTGGGAAGGCGACTACTTCCCGGGCAACGACAAGGCCCTGGCCCAGCAGACGGTGCGCCAGTTCGGCCGCAACCTGCCGAAGGACAAGAAGAAGAAGGGCCGCTGAGGCCTGCCCGTCCGCAGGGACGGGTTGCCGGGATCAACCGCCGAGCGCGCGACGCCGGCGGTTGTCCTTGGGGTCGGCCAGCAGCGGGCGCAGCAGCTCGATGCGGTCCCCGTCCAGCAGCGCCTGCTGTGGACGGGCCAGCACGCCATGCACCGCGGCGGCCGGACAGTCGGCACTACCTTCCAGCGCAGCGGCGGCGATGGCGTCGGCCACGGTCGCTCCCTCTTCCAGCTGCAGGTGGCGCGACAGCACGCGCTCCGGCCAAGCCAGCACCACCTCGACCTCGATCATCGCTCAGCCCTCGTCGGCGACGCGGACGAAATCATTGACCATGCGATCGGCCAGTCCCTGGAAGCCGATCGCCAGGGCCGGACCGAGCAGGCGCGAGCTGGGTTCGAACTCCAGGGTCAGGGTGACCTTGCACGCATCCTCGGCCAGCGCATGGAATTCCCAGCGGCCGTGCAGCTGCTTGAACGGGCCATCGCGCAGCTGCATGTCGATGCTGTGCGGGCGCTGCAGGGTGTTTTCAGTCTGGAACCAGGTACTGAACGAGCCCAGGCCCAGGTCCAGGCGCGCCACCAGGCGGTCCTCGCCCTGCTCCAGGATCTGGGCAGCCGAGCACCAGCGGAAACGGCGCGGATAGGCCTGGACGTCGTTGACCAGGTCGAACATGCGCGCGGCCGAATGTTCGACCAGGGCGCTGCGGCGGATAGTAGGCATGAATACAGGACGTTTCGGCAATCGACCGGGCGGGCCCGAATCGGAGACAATACGGAAATGAGCAAGAACAGCGGCAAGGATAAAGCAAAGAGCGCGACGGCCAACAAAACCATCGCGTTGAACAAGCGTGCCCGCCACGAGTACCACATCGAAGAGCGCTTCGAGGCCGGCCTGGCCCTGCAGGGCTGGGAGGTGAAGTCGATCCGCGCTGGCCGCGGCAACATCATCGACGCCTACGCCTATGTGAAGCACGGCGAGATCTTCCTGATCGGCGCGCAGATCACCCCGTTGATCCAGGCCTCCACCCACGTGGTGGCCAATGACCGGCGCGAGCGCAAGCTGCTGCTGCACCGGAGCGAGATCGACAAGCTGGTCGGCAAGGTCGAGCGCGATGGCTACACGATCGTGCCCACTGCGATGTACTGGAGCAAGAACAAGATCAAGCTCGAAGTCGCGCTGGCCAAGGGCAAGCAGACCCACGACAAGCGCGATGCCGCCAAGGACCGCGACTGGGCGATCGAGAAGCAGCGTGTGATGCGTCGCGGCAACCGCGACGCATGACCGCCCCCATCGGCGCCATGGTGACTGCCAGCGCCGATGAAACGCGCACGTTGTGCGCGCGCCTGCTGGCCTTCAACCAGGCCCACGGCGGCGATTCACTCGATGAGACTCCAGTCCGCCTGGCCTGGCATGACGAGCACGGCGCGCTGCGCGGTGGTGTTCTGGCCGACGTCTGTGCCGGCTGGCTGCAGGTACATGTGCTGTGGGTGGATCCGGAACTGCGCGGGCAAGGCATCGGCCAGCGCCTGCTGGCGGAAGCAGAAGCCGCCGCGCGCCAGCTTGGCGCCCGCAACGTGATGCTGGATACCTTCGACTGGCAGGCCGAAGCTTTCTACCTGCGGCAGGGCTATACCGTCTATGGGCGGCTGCCCGATTGCCCGCCCGGGCACGAGCGGATCTACCTGCGCAAGCCATTGTCAGGTTCCTGACCGCGGCGGCGGAAACCGCCGACCGGTCACCCTGCCAGCACGCCCTGCCCGCGCATTCGCGGTGCCAGCGCTGCGTGCATCACGGCCAGGTGCATCACCACTGCCAGTTCCGGCGCATGCCGGTCATCGCCGGCGCGCCACCGCTGCGCCAGCTGGGCCGCGTCGGCCGGCAGCAGGGCCAGCAGCTGGGCGTCATCCAGCGAATCGGCCGCGCCCTGGAGCTGCCGCGCCATCTGTCGGGACTGCCATACATGCACGCCGATGCTGAGGCTGGCCAACGACATCAGGACCACGGCCAACCCGTGCTCGAACCATTGCGACAGCACTTCCGGCCCCCACAGCAGGGCCGCCAACACTGCCAGGCCCGGCAGGCGCCAGCCCAGCCAATGGATGCGACCGCGCTGCGACCAGTGCACAACCACCGCACTGGCCACCAATGCCGCGGCCGCAGTCGCCGGCAGCTCGGTCAGCGCGGTGGCCGCAAGCAACACCGCCAGCACTGCCCAGACCCAGCCGGGCGGCAGGGCGCGCCGCTGGTAGTCGGCACCGACCGGCCCGATCAGCTGCCGCAGGCTGCGTTGTTGGCTTGCATCGGTCACCCACAGTCTCCGTGTCTGTCCTGGCCCGGATGGTCGCCGCCAGTGTGTCGCAAATTCGTGCCAGTGACGTTACCAATCCGCTATGCCGCTGGCTCTACAACATGTTGTGGATTGCCACGGTGACTGTTCAGCTGTTTTGGCGTAGCATTGGCCGCGTTGGGCAGGCACTGGCCGTGGCGACACGAAACAGGCCTTGTACCTTGCAGAACTTGAAGAAACCGGGGGTGCATTGGTTTCGACGGGGGTTGTGAAGTCGCCTGGCGCATGCCGAGGGGGTAGCTTTCCTCGTAAATCCAGCTGCAAAACTCTAGTTGCCAACGACGACAACTACGCTCTGGCCGCTTAAGGCCTAAGCCTCGAAACCGCTTGTGTCCATGCTCGCGGTGTAGAGTCACTATCATGGAATCGCGCTGGATGGCTGCCTGTCAGTCCGGCACTAGAACACAACAGGCTGGTTCCCGGATGCGCTTTGCGCACCGTGCTGTTCGGGGACGAGATCCAACGGTGAGCTAAGCATGTAGTGCTGGGGATGGAGTGCCTTCGGACGGCGGTTCAATTCCGCCCACCTCCACCATCTGTATGGCCTGTCGAGGCCGCAAGAAGCCGGATCTCCCGTCGAGGGGGTTCCGGCTTTTTTGTGCCTGCTCGTCGTGCGGGAAGCGTGGGGCATAATCGGGATGGAGCTTTCGCTCCATCGCTGCATTGCCCCGGCCTGCTGCCGCCAGAAGGATCTGCAATGAAAACCGCCACAACCACGCTCGTCCTGCTCCTCACCACCCTCGCCGCAGCCTCAGCCACGCACGCTGCGGCGCCGGCCATCGCGCCCCCCGGCACCGCCACGCTGGAAGCGCTGCTGGCCTGCAAGGCCGGCTCGAACTTCAGTGCGGCCGACGCCATCGATGCGCTGCAGGCCGCCGGCCTGGCCAAGAAACCGGGCGGCACCTTCGAGCCGGAGGACAAGCCGGTCGCGCTGTTTGGCGGCACGGTCACCAGTGCCGATGTAAACGTGGCCGAAGGCGAGAAGAGCCTCTTCGTGTACTTGAACGGCGTCGATTCCAAGCGCCTGGCCAAGGCCTGGTCGGTGACCGAGGTCAACGAGCATGCCAACACCGAAGAGCCGTCGTACGTGAAGCGCATTGACAAGCGCCACACCCTGCACGTGATCGCGGGCGACGACTACGAGGGTTATTCGGCTGCGGTGAAGTGCCAGATCAGCCGCTGATGGCGTAGCCGACGCTACAGCCAGCGCGGCACGCGATGACGGTATTGCGCGTACGCCTCGGGAAAGCGGGCCATCAATGCCCGCTCCTCCGGCAGGATCTGCAGCCGGGTGATGTACACCAGGAACAGCGGCACCACCAGCAGCGCGATCAGGTTCTGCAGGTACACCATGGCGCCAAGCAGGACCAACGCCTGGCCCAGATACATCGGATTGCGCGTGCGGCGGTAGATTCCGCTGGTAACCAGCGCGCTCGACGCCGAAGGTCGCAGAGGATTGACGGTGGTACCGGCGCGCTGGAAAGACAGCTTGGGCAGCAGATTGAGCACGACACCCAGCGTCACCGTCACGCCTGCGAGCAGAACCGGCACCGGCACCCGAAGGTGGAAACCCGGCCACAGCCAGCGTGCTGCAAAGCCCGCAGCGGCCAACAGCAGCATCACCACGGGCGGGGGAATGCGGGTTTCCAGCCAGGCCATCGCGATCACCGTGTCCCTTCCATTCGCCGCAGTGTCACACGGGAATGGCTGAATCGCCCACGGCGGCCAGGCCCAAACCGACCGTTCGGTCTATTCCGCTTTGACAGGCCGGCCGCTAGAGTGACGCCACCGCGCAGGAGCATCGTATGGCTACCACGGGCATGGGCTTCATCGGCCGCACGACCCTCATCATCACCGTGCTGCTCACCCTGGGGGGCTGCGCGACGCTGCGCCAGTTCGGGCCGTCGGTGCAGGTCGCCTCGGTCACGCCCGGCCAGTACATCGCGCTCAAGCGCGGTGACATCCTCACCTCCGGCAAGCTCAGCGCGGCGACCACCGAGACCCTGCGCGTGGCCGGGCTCGATGAGGGCGTCTGTGCCAAGCCCGGCCTGCCCTGCATCGAGGCCATGGAAAGCAGCATCGTGGTGCGCGAGGAAGACAAGCGCTCCAGCCTGGCCGAGCTGTGGCTGCAGCATGCGATGACCCTGCCGGCGCCGAAGCGTGAGTACTCGGCATCCGGCCGCGCCAAGACCGCAATCACCGAACTGGATGCCGACTTCCAGCCGCGCCTCGATGCGTGGATGCAGGTCGCGCGCCAGGCCTATGCCTATCTGTTCTTCACCGAGCGCACCGCCAACCAGCGTGGTTTCGAGGACCGCCAGACCCAGGTGCGCGACTACTACAACCTGGCTGTGCAGGAAGCCTCGGTGCAGCTGTACAACGCGTACGCCACCGGGCGCGTGCACAGCCAGGCCAGCCATTTCCAGCTCGGCCGCTGGACCTTCGTGCTGGCCCCTTCGGGCGAAGCATCGCCGCTGGATACACGCACCCCCACCGAGCTGGTACCGGCGGCCTCGCTGTCGTTCACTGGTACGCTGCGCAGCGTGCATCGCCGCGATGGCTTCGGTGCCGAGCTGGTGGCGGTGATGGACGATCCGGCTGGCAGCACGGCCACCCCGCCTTCGGCAGCGACGCCCGCCGCGCAGGCAAGCACCACGGCCGCGCAGAGCTGGAGCGAGATGCCCTCGCCTTCGATGACGGTGCTGCTGCGCTTCTCGGGAAAGAACCTGTGGGAAGTGCTGCACGACGACGAGCCGGAACTGGAGATCCACGATCCCTACCAGGTCTCGGAAGTAACCCTGCACGGCCAGCAGGTGCCGTTGGCGGCCAACTTCACTGCGGGCTACGCACTGTGGCTGGCGCGCTCCAACTTCAGCCAGCAGTCGCTGCGCTCGTTGTTTGGTGGCAAGGGCGGCATCGACGCGCCGCATCTGTACATGATGCAGCCCTACGACCCGAACCGCCGCGTGCTGTTGATGATCCATGGCCTGGCCAGCAGTCCCGAGGCCTGGGTGAACGTGGCCAACGAACTGATGCGCGACGACGAGATCCGCCAGGACTTCCAGGTCTGGCAGTTCTACTACCCGACCAACATGCCCATCGCGATGAGCCACGATGCGATGCGCCACACGCTGGCCGAAGTGCTCAAGCACTTCGACCCCAGCGGCAAGGCGCAGGCCTCGCATGACATGGTGCTGGTCGGGCACAGCATGGGCGGGGTGATCGCGCGGTTGATGGTCTCTTCCTCCGGCGACCACCTGGTCGACACCCTGCTGGCCACCGCGCAGATGACGCCCGCCCAGCGCGAGCTGCTGCGCACCAAGGGCGCGCCGGTACTGACCTTCCTGCCGGAACCGGAAGTATCGCGGGTGGTTTTCATCGCCACACCGCATCGCGGCACCGACGTGGCCGGTACCCGCCTCGGCCGCTGGATCGGCCGCCTGGTACGGCTGCCGCTGACCGTGCTGGAGGACGTGGCGACGCTGGCCAACGACGGCCAGATCGATCGCAACGATGGCAAGCACGGCTACCAGATGAACAGCATCCAGAACCTGGACAAGGACGACCCGTTCGTCCGCGCCGTGGCCGACCTGCCGATGTCACCGAAGGTGCACTACCACTCGATCATCGCCCGCGCCAAGGCCGATGGCCCACTGGAAAAAACCGATGACGGGCTGGTGCCCTACTGGAGCTCGCACCTGCCACACGCCGTTTCGGAGAAGGTGATCGTGTCCGGTCACAGCGTGCAGGAAGCCACGCCGGCCATCGTCGAGCTGCGGCGGATCCTGCATGAGGACATGCAGGAACACGGGCGTACGGCAAAGTAAGCCGTCCGCCCCTGCAGATCAGGCACCGGCCGTATGGCGCGAGAACGTGCCGTGCAGCGCCGCGGGAATCGCGAAGCCTTCCATGCGCACCTCGGGCCGGTAGTCGGCGCTGGGGGTGAAACGGAATTCGCGCGCCAGCAGCGCACACAGCAGTACCAGTTGCGCGTTGCCCACCGCCGACCCCACGCAGGAGCGCGTGGGGAAGCCGTAAGGCACATAGATGCCGGCGGTGCGCTTGCGCCGTTCGGGCAGCCAGCGATCGGGATCGAACTGCAGCGGATCATCCCAGTACTTCGCCGAGCGATGCTGGATGAACGAACTCAGCTCGAACACCGTGCCCTCGGCGATGGCCTGCCCTTCCACCTGCAGATCGCAGGCGGCCACCCGACGGTTGTTGAAGGGCGTGGAATACAGTCGCATCACTTCCTTCAGGAAGCGCATCGTGCAGGGAATCCTGGCCATCGGCAGCGCATGGATCTCCGCATCCGAGAGCGGCGCGAATTCCTCCTCGATGCGCTGGCGCCAGCGCGGATGCATCTGCATCGCCAGCAGCAGGCAGGCGGCCATCATGCCAGGCACGCCGGAAATGGCGATCAGCTGCACGGTGACCAGGTAGGTGACCTTGTCCAGGCCGATGCGCTCGCGCAGGCTCAGCAATGACTGCGCGTAGTCCAGCGCCGAACGTCCGCTGCGGACCCGGCGCTTGAGTTCGGCGGCGATCGCCCGCGATTCGCCGCGACCGATGAGGAAGTTGCGCAGCAGATGACGCCGATGGATGACCTGCTCGACCTGGGTGGTATAGCGCAGATGCAGGGCGCGTTCGATGGCCGCGGTGCCGCGCGCGTCGAGCCCATCGATCACCAGTGGCACCAGCGGATGCGCCATCACCTTCCACACGGCTGGCGTGGCATCCAGCTCGCGCCCGCACAGTGCGTCCAATGCCTGCCGCATGCGCGACTGCAGCGCCTCCAGAGTCTGTGCACTGGTGAGCTCAGCACTGCGCGTGGCAATCAGGCTGCGCACTTCGGTCCAGCGCACGCGTTCGTGCCGGCGGAACAGGTCGGCCAGCGACTCGACCACGAACAGGTGCTCGGAATTCTCCTTGTCGACCTTGCCGGCCAGTTCCGGGCAGAACACCCCGATACCGCCGGTTTCCAGTTTCAGCACCGGCCCTTCGCGCTCCACGCGCGCAGCCAGGCGCTCGGCAGCAATGGCGCTGCCTTCATTCGACATCCCTTGCATGCAGTGCGTCTCCGGCAGGAAGGGACTCGAAAGACGAGTCCCTTCGTCTTGCTACCGCTCAATCGCGGGGTTGCCCCGCGGGATCAGAACTCGACCCAGAGCGGCCAGGTATTCCACACACTGCTCTTCTCGTTCGGATGGATATTCAGAGTGACGCGCAATGCTCGGGCGAATCTTTTCATTTTCATTCCTTTGCTTGCTGTGTGGTTATGCCGGGATTATCCCGGCACCGGCTAGATAACACGACATAATCCCGCTGTCCAACCGGGCCGGTGGCGCGATGCAGCATCCGGGTGGTGGTCCATTGAGGGGAATCCCTCATCGCGCCTGCGCACGCGGCCTCCTATGCTGGGCTCACTTTCCCCCAACGGAGGTCCGCATGAACACGCAAGAGCCCAGCCGCCAGCCCAGCCCCGATCCGGCCGAGCGCGATGCCTTCTTCCCGTCGCCGTACTCGCTGTCGCAGTTCACCTCGCCCCAGAGCGACCTGTCCGGGGCCGACTATCCGGATGCACGCCGCGACGGCCGCTGGAAGGTGCTGATGATCGCCGCCGACGAGCGTTATCTGCCGACCGCCAATGGCCATCTGTTCTCCACCGGCAACCATCCGGTGGAAACCCTGCTGCCGATGTACCACCTGGACAAGGCCGGCTTCGACATAGACGTGGCGACGCTGTCCGGCAACGCCGTCAAGTTCGAATGGTGGGCCTTCCCGCGCGAGGACCGCGAGATCGGCGCCCTGTACGAACGCTATGAGGCGCGCTTCCGCCAGCCGTTGCAGCTGGATGAGGTGGTGGCCGGCCTGGGAGCCGATTCGGACTATGCCGCCATCTTCATTCCCGGTGGCCACGGCGCACTGATCGGCCTGCCGGAGAGCGCGGCGGTGAAGGCCACGCTGCAGTGGGCCATGGCCGGGCAGCGCCACATCATCACGCTCTGCCATGGCCCGGCGGCGCTGCTGGCGGCGGGCGTCGACGAAGCCGACGGTGGCTCGCTGTTCCGTGGTTACCGCATCTGCGCCTTCCCCGACGCAATGGACCGGCAGACACCGGAGATCGGCTACATGCCGGGGCAGCTGCGTTGGTTCTTCGGTGAACGACTGGCGCAGCAGGGCGTGCAGATCGTCAACGAGGGGATTGATGGCAGCGTGCTGCAGGATCGCCTGCTGTTGACCGGCGACAGCCCGCTGGCCGGCAACGCGCTTGGCAAGCTGGCCGCACGTACGCTGCTCGATGCACTGGCGGGGCGCTGAACCCATGCCTGCGCTGGTGCCCCCGCTGCTGGAACTGGAACAGGCGCGGTCACTGCCCGCGGTGGGCGGCGTGCTGCGCGCCGCCGCCTCACCCCTGGGCTACGATCGACTGCTGGTGTTTGCCACCGGGACCGGGCTGGAACGCGACGCGCAGCGCGTGTACTGGATCGAGGGTGACTGGTTCGGCGACGGCAGCGATACCGCACTCGCCCGCTACCTGCATGCCTGCCCGGTCAACCGCCATGTACTGGACAGCAATGCGCCGTTCTTCTGGAGCAAGCGCCAGGGCGTGCGCGGCGAACGCTATCAGGTGGTGAAGCAGCCGCGCGGCGATGGCCTGCATGGGTTGCAGGTGCCGGTGTTCGGCCCGACCGGCCTGGAGGGTGCGGTCAGTTTCGCCGGCACCTCGATTGATGCATCCGCCAGCGCGCGCCTGCTGCTGGAAATGGTCGGAACGTCAGCCTTCCGTGCGGCGCGCCAGCTCGCCGAGGCGCCCGCGGATGTTCGCGCAGGCGCGTTGAGCGCACGCGAACGCGAGGTGCTGCGCTGGGTCGCCGCTGGACGGCGCCAGGCGGAGATCGCGGCCACGCTGGGGCTGTCTGCACGCACGGTGGAGAACCACCTGCGGCGAGCGCGACAACGGCTCGGCGTGGCCACCACCGCGCAGGCGGTGCGCGCGGCAGGCCGCCGTGGCGAGATTGAAGACTGAGCCAGGCAGTACAGATGCTGTCAGGCGTGCCGCGGCGTCAGCGTACCGATGAAATCGACCGGAATGGCGAAGCCTTCCAGCTGCATCCACGGCGTGGGCTCATCCTGCACCGTCAACTCGAAATCGCGGGTCACCAATGCGCAGAACAGCAGCAGCTGCGCGTGGCCGACCGCACTGCCGATGCAGGCCCGCGAGGAAAATCCGAAGGGCACGTAGGCGCCCTTGTTGGCCTGGCGTCGCTCCGGCAACCAGCGATCAGGATCGAAGCTGTCCGGGTTCTGCCAGTACTCCGGCGAATGATGCTGGAAGTAGGACGACAACTCGTATGCCCCGCCCTTGCGGATGCACACGCCCTCGATATCGATATCATGCGAGGCCGGACGATGCAGCGCGAACAGTCCCGGCCACAGCCGCAGGGTTTCCTTGACGAAACGCGACGTGCACGGCAGCGACTTGATCGGCAGCGCATACAACTGCTCCAGGCTCAGCGCCGAGGTTTCCTCGCGGATGCGCGCCTGCCAGTGCGGAAATCGATGCATCGCGTACAGCAGGCTGGCCGCCGTGATGCCCGGCAGGCCCGACATGCCGGCCAGCACCATCGACACCAGATAGGCCACGCGGTCCACCCCGACCCGCTGCACCAGCGGCAGCAGGGATTGCAGGAAGTCCTCGCGTGGCACGGTCTGGCGCGCACGACGCCGGATGTGCCGCGACACCGTGCGCGCCGCGCGGCGGGAAAGATGGAAGTCGATGATCCGCCGCCAGAACGAGAAGTTCTGCAGCACGATGGCGTTGTATCGGGTCTTCTGCTCACCGATGAGCGCATCGACGTCGGATCGACTGAGGCCGTCGATCAGCATCGGCAACAGCGACTGCGAGATCGTCCACCAGCTCAGTTCGCTGAGGTCATGCGGCCTGTCCGCGCGCTGGGCAAGGAAGCCATGCATGCGCGTGTAGAGGTCGCGCATGTGGCCGGGACTGGCCAGCCGCCCGGCCTGCTCGCTCAGCAACGCCCGCACCTCGCGCCACGCAACGGGGTCCCTCCCACTGCGCAGCCCAAGAAAATCAATCAGTGAATCCGGTACGGTGTGCTGGTCGGTGTTGGCCTTGTCGATCCTGACCGCCAAGGCCGGATCAAAGATGCCGACAACATCATTGTTGAAGCGCAGTACCGGCCCTTCGCGACGCACGCGTTCGAGCAGGTCGTCGATGGAAACCACTTCCGCATCCGCTGCACGCTCATCCATGCCCTGCCTCCAATGCCAGGGAAGATCATCGACCCTCCCTGGCGATGTCATCGAATACGTGGAGTCCTTCCGGTCAGAAGATATTCCAGTAGCGATACTTGGAACGGATGCACTGCGTGGAATTGTCCGAACGCAGGTTCAGCGACACCTGCAGGGCGCGAATCAATCGTGTCATGGCACAGCTCCTTGTGGTTCCGTTGATGGTTGCTGCGGTGCCGGGTTCAGTGGCCGGCAGCGCCGTTCTAGCACGCAGGCCCGCGCGGGCGGGTCAATGCGCTGTCAAAGGCCCTGCTGAATACGCCGCAGCGACAGGCGGATACCGCCAGCGCGCGCACAGCCATGAACAGGCAATCCGTGCGATGCTCCATGAAACCGTTTTCATGGAATGGAGGGATTCCACGATGTTGTCGCGTTTCCGTCGCCCTGTACTGTCTGCGCTGCTGGCGCTTGCCCTGCCTGCGACCAGCGCCTGGGCCGCAGCCCCCGCGCCGTTGAAGGTGATGTCGTTCAATGTGCGCACCCCGGCCGATACCGAGCCGGGCAAGCGCTGGCCCGACCGTCGCGACGCGATGGTGAAGGTCATCCTCGATGCGCACCCGGCGGTGATCGGCACCCAGGAACTGGTGCAGGAGCAGGCCGAGTACCTGGCAGGACACCTCCCCGGCTACCGTTGGTTCGGCGAGGGCCGCCGCGGCGGCAGCGGCGACGAGCACATGGGCGTGTTCTACGACAGCAAGGTGCTGGCGATCGAGGAATCAGGCAACTTCTGGTTGTCCGATACGCCCGATGTGCCCGGCAGCATCACCTGGGGCAACCTGTATCCACGCATGGTCACCTGGGCGCTGTTCCGCCGCATCGACGACGGCCGCCGCTTCTACTTCATGAACACCCACCTGCCCTACCGCGACGAAGACGAGCCGCGGCGGGTCAGGGGTGCCGAACTGATCGGCAAGCGCGTGGCCAACCTGCCGGCCGATCTGCCCGTCGTGCTGACCGGCGACTTCAACAGCGAACCCGGCGGCGACACCTACAAGGCATTCACCCGCGTGCTGCAGGACACCCGTACCCAGGTGAAGGCTCCGCAGGGCCCGCGGCTGACCTTCCACGATTTCACCGGCAAGGCCACCGTGCAGCTGGACTGGGTCCTGGTGCGCGGCTTCCATGCGCGCAGCTTCCTGACCGATGACCGCCGCATCGGTGGCGTGCTGCCATCGGATCATTTCCCGCTGGTGGTCGAACTGGACTGGCCCAGGCACTGAGCAGCCACGGCAGCCGCCGCTACGGCGGTGGCTGCCGCGACAGCAGGCGATACAGCGCCTGATGCTGGTCGCGCGCCTGGCAGATGCGGGCCCCGATCGCCAGGAACACGGCCACGCCAATCAGGCCCAGCCCCAACATCGAATCCTGCAGGCGCAGGAAACCGACCGCCGCCGCCATCGTCGCCAGCACCAGCAGCACCACGACCGCCACTGACAGACCCGCACCGGGTGGACCCGGATCGCCGAACAACATCCGTTGGGTATCCCGCCTTCCATCCGCCATCGCCTGTCCTCCCGAGTGCCTGACCCACTTGTTACACGTCGGGCCGGGATTCCGGCAGAGTCAGAAACGTCACGAAGGTGAAGATGTACGCGGAACGCATCGCGTTACCCTGCCTCCTCCCCCGAACTGCGGAGCAGGACATGGCCCACCAGAGCCGGCTGGCTGGATTCATCATCGACTGCCAGGACCTTCCCGCCGACGCAGGTGCCGGCTTCTGGGCCGCCGCGCTCGGCCTGCAGGCACAGGCGGCGCGTGTCGAAGGGGGCGCCGAGTATGCCGACCTGCTGGGTGCACCGGCGGGCTTGAACGTGGAAGTCCAGCGGGTCGATCACCCGTCACGGGTGCACCTGGACATCGAGAGCGACGACATCGATGCCGAGGCCGACCGCCTGGAGAAGCTCGGCGCGCGCCGGATAGGCTTCGTCAAACGCTGGTGGGTGATGGAAGCACCGACCGGCCATCGCTTCTGCATCGTGCGCATGCGCGAGCGCGAGGTGCCTGCCAATCAGTGGCCCTGAAAGCAGGAGGGGACGGAAGCACTGCCTCCGTCCCCTGCGGTTACTGCACCTGCGCCACGCTCGGTTGCTGCGGTGATTGCCCCCAGCCGCCCAGCGCCTTGTACACGCCCACCACGCTGACATTGACTTCGGACTCGGCCGCCGCCAGGGCGTCATCGGCCGCCAGCTGCGTGCGCTGCGCATCCAGCAGGGTCAGGAAGTCTTCCGAGCCTTCGCGATAGCGGATCTGTGCCAGTGATTCGGCACGCCGTGCGGCCTGTGCCTGCTCGACCACGATCGCCAGCCGTGCCTGCTGCTTGGAATAGCGGGTCAGCGCGTTCTCGGTATCTTCCAGCGCCAGCAGCACGGCCTGCTCGTACTGCGCGGCCACGCCTTCGGCTTCAGCCTTGCTGGCACGCAGGCGTGCACGCACGGTACCGAAGTCGAATGCTGCCCAGCTCAGCGACGGGGTCAGCGACCAGGCCTTGTTGTTGCCATTGACCAGGCCACTGGCATCGCCGCCGAGGAACCCGACGAAGCCGGACAGCGACAACCGCGGGAACAGGTCCGCGGTGGCCACGCCCACGCGTGCGGTCGCAGCGGCCAGGCGACGCTCGGCCGCGCGCACGTCGGCGCGCTGGCGCAGCAGTTCGCGGGTATCGCCCAGCGGCAGCGCCTTGGCGAAGGCCGGCACGTCGTGCGGCGCGAGCATGTCGGTCAGCACTTCCGGGCGCTGGCCGAGCAGCACGGCCAGTCGGTTGCGCGACTGCGCCTCGGCCACTTCCAGCAACGGGATGTCGGCCTCGATCGCCTTCAGGCGGGCGCGGCTGCTCTGCACATCCAGCTCGCTTCCCGCGCCCAGTTCCCAGCGCGCCTCGGTCAGCTTCTGCGTATCGCGCAGGTTTTCCAGCGTGTGCTGGGCCACCGCGATGCGCTTCTGCGTTCCGCGCAGCTCGAAGTAATTGCGTGCCACTTCGGCGGCGACCAGTACCTGCGCATCGGCCAGGTTGGCCTGCTCGGCACCGAGGTCGGCGCGTGCGGCCTCAGCGGCACGGCGCTTGCGGCCGAACAGATCCAGCTCCCAGCCGGCGTCGAAGCCGAGCTGGTAGCTTTCACTGAACACCCGCTGCCCACCCAGCTGCGGATCGGGTTGCTTGCGGCGGTCGTAGCTGCCGCCAGCGGTGATGTGCGGCGCCTGGTCGAAACGGCTTTCGACGAACACCGCGCGGGCCTGGCTGACGCGGGCCACGGCCACGCGCAGGTCCAGGTTGTCCGACAGGGCGCCATGCACCAGCTGTTCCAGCACCGGATCATCGAACTGCGCCCACCAGCTGGCCACCGGCGAAACGCTGCTGAAGACCGGCTGCTGTGCGCTCTGCAGGACCACCGGTTCCTGCACCGGGGCCTTGTAGTTGGGGCCGACGCTGACACAGCCTGCCAGCACCAGGCTGGAGACGGCCATCGCCAACGTGCGGATCACCATGGCAGCACCTCGCCCAGGTAGGTGAAGCTGCCGCTGGCACCGGATTCGCCGATCAGCGCCATCTGCACGCTGGAGCGCGCGCCTTCGGCGATTTCGATTTCGCCGTTGCCGCCGTTCATGTCGGTCTTCACGTAACCCGGATGCACGGTATTGACCTTGATCGGGGTGTTGCGCAGCTCGTAGGCCAGGCTCAGGGTCCAACTGTTCACCGCGGCCTTGGACGCGTTGTAGGCGGGAATCTTGAAGTCGTAGATGCCCGATGAGGGATCCGCGTGCAGGGTCTGCGAGCCGAGCATGCTCGACACGTTGACGATGCGCCCGGACTTGGCCTGCTTGACAAGCGGCAGGAATGCCTGGGTTACTGCGACCAGCGCATACACGTTGGTGTCGAAGGTACGCTTCCAGGTGTCCAGCGACTGCTCCGACGGCGCCTGCGCCGGGTTCTCGATCATGATGCCGGCATTGTTGACCAGGATGTCGAGGCGGCCGTGACGCTGGCGCACCTGCTCCACCGCTTCGGCGATGCTGGCCGCGTCGGTCACGTCCAGTTGCAGGGCTTCGACCGGCAGGCCTTCAGCCTGCAGCTTCAGTGCCAGCTCCACCGCCGTATCGCGCTTGCGACCGGCCAGCAGCGTGTGCACACCTGCCTGGGCCAGCTGGCGCACGGTTTCCAGGCCGATGCCACGGGTGGCGCCGGTGACCAGCGCGATCTTGTTCTGATGGGTATTCATGGATGCATGCCTTGTGAGGGGGAAGCCGCCGCCGGCCATTGACCGGCGGCGACGGGGTTCCATGTCAGTGGTGGATGGTCGGCTCGCCGTGCTGCACCAGCTGGCCACCGCCGTTGCGGGTGACGAACTTGCGCAGGGCCACGTAGAACACCGGGGTGAGGAACAGGCCGAACAGGGTCACGCCCAGCATGCCGGCGAACACGGTGATACCGGTCACCGAGCGCACCTCGGCACCCGCGCCGTGCGACAGCACCAGCGGCACGGTACCCGCGATGAAGGCGATGGAGGTCATCACGATCGGGCGCAGACGCAGGCGGCAGGCTTCCAGCGCGGCTTCAACGATGCCCTTGCCGCCCATCTCCAGCTCTCTGGCGAATTCGACGATCAGGATCGCGTTCTTGCACGCCAGGCCCATCAGCACCACCAGGCCGACCTGCACGAACACGTTGTTGTCGCCACCGGTCAGCCACACGCCGAACAGCGCGGACAGCAGGGTCATCGGCACGATCAGGATCACCGCCAGCGGCAGCGACCAGCTCTCGTACAGCGCGGCCAACACCAGGAAGGCCAGCATGATCGCCACCGGGAACACGATGAAGGCCGCCTTGCCCTGGGTCGCCTGCTGGTAGCTCAGGTCGGTCCATTCGGTGGTCATGCCCACCGGCAGCACCTTGCCGGCGATCTCGGTCAGCTTGTTCATCGCCTCGGCCGAGGACAGCAGGCGCGGGTCGGCCTCACCGGCCAGGTCTGCTGCCGGATAGCCATTGAAGCGCAGCACCGGGTCCGGGCCGAAGGTCTGCTTGATGGTGACCATCGAACCGATCGGCACCATCTCGCCGCGGTCGTTGCGGGTACGCAGCTTGCCGATGTCCTCGACCGTCTCGCGGAACGGACCGTCGGCCTGGGCGATCACCTGCCAGGTACGGCCGAACTGGTTGAAATCGTTGACGTAGGCCGAACCGAGGTAGGTCTGCAGGGTGTCGAACAGCTCGGTGAGCTGCACGCCCTGCGCCTTGGCCTTGACGCGGTCCACTTCGGCATCCAGCTGCGGCACGTTGGCCTGGTAGCTGCTGATCGGGAAGGCCATGCCCGGCGTCTGCGCAACGGTGCCCTGCATTGCCTGCACCGCATTCTGCAGCGCGCCGTAACCCAGGTTGCCACGGTCCTCGATGAACATCTGGTAGCCGTTGCCGTTGCCCAGGCCGAGGATCGGCGGCGGCATCATCGCGAACGCGAAGCCTTCCTGCAGGCCGGCGATCTTCTGGTTGATCTCGGCATTGATCTGTGCGGCGGTGCGGCCATGGCGCTCGGCGAACGGCTTGAGCGGGATGAACGCCACACCGGTGTTCGGCGTGTTGGTGAACTGCAGCGCGTTCAGACCCGGGAACGAGATGGTGTGGGCCACGCCATCGGTTTCCTGGGCGATCTTGGCAACCTTGCGCAGCATTTCATCGGTGCGCGCGATCGACGAACCTTCCGGCAGCTTTACACCGGCGATCAGGTACAGCTTGTCCTGGGTCGGGATGAAGCCCGGCGGCACCAGCTTGAAGATCACGCCGGTACCGACCAGCAGGATCGCGTAGACCACGAACACCGCGCCACGACGGCCGAGGATGCGGGCTACGCCACGCTCGTACTTCTCCGAGCTGGACTTGAAGAAGCGGTTGAACGGACGGAACACCCAGCCGAACAGGCGGTCGATCAGGCGGCTCGGCGCATCCTTCGGAGCACCATGGGCTTTCAGCAGACGCGCGGCCAGGGCCGGCGACAGGGTCAGCGAGTTGATCGCCGAGATCACCGTGGAGATGGCGATGGTGACTGCGAACTGCTTGTAGAACTGGCCGGTGACGCCGGACAGGAAGGCCATCGGCACAAACACGGCACACAGCACCAGCGCGATCGCCACGATCGGGCCGGAGACCTCGCGCATGGCCTGGTGGGCCGCCGCGGTGGGTGACAGGCCTTCCTCGATGTTGCGCTCGACGTTCTCCACCACCACGATCGCGTCGTCGACCACGATGCCGATCGCCAGCACCAGGCCGAACAGGCTCAGCGTGTTGATCGAGAAGCCCAGCAGGTACAACGCGGCGAAGGTACCCACCACCGACACCGGCACCGCGATCAACGGGATGATCGAGGCACGCCAGGTCTGCAGGAACAGGATCACCACCAGCACCACCAGGGCGATGGCTTCCAGCAGCGTGGAGACCACGGCCTTGATCGAGTCGCGCACGAAGATGGTGGTGTCATACACCGCTTCGTACTTCACGTCGGCCGGCATGGTCTTCTGCATCTCGTCCATCGTCGAGATGACCTGGTCACGAATCTCCAGCGCATTCGCACCGGGCGACTGGAAGATACCGATACCGACCGCGTTCTTGCCATCCAGCTGCGAGCGCAGGGTGTAGTCACCGGCACCCAGTTCAAGGCGGGCCACGTCGGCCAGGCGCACGATCTCGCCATCGGTGCCGCTCTTGAGCACGATGTCGCCGAATTCCTTTTCGCTCTTCAGGCGGCCCTGGGCGTTGATCAGGGTCAGGAACTGGCTGTTCGGCAACGGTTCGGCGCCGAGCTGGCCCGCCGAAACCTGCACGTTCTGCTCGCGCATGGCACGCACCACGTCGCTGGCGGTCAGGCCACGCGAAGCCACCTTGTCCGGGTCCAGCCAGGCACGCATGGCGTAGTCGCCGCCACCGAAGATCTGCGCGTCACCCACGCCCGGAATACGCGCCAGCGCATCCTTGACGTGCAGGCGGGCGTAGTTGCGCAGGTACAGGGTGTCGTACTTGCCTTGCGGCGAGGTCAGGTGCACCACCATCAGGAAGGTTGGCGACTGCTTCTGCGTAGTCACGCCCTGCCGGCGCACGTCCTCGGGCAGGCGCGCCTGCGCCTGCGCCACGCGGTTCTGCACCTTCACCGCCGCCGCGTCCGGATCGGTACCGGGGCGGAAGGTGACGGTCATCTGCAGCACGCCGTCCGAGCCGGCAACCGACTTCAGGTACATCATGCCTTCGACGCCGTTGATGGCTTCTTCAAGCGGCGTGGCGACGGTCTCGGCGATGACCTTGGGGTTGGCGCCCGGATAGACCGTGCGCACGACCACCGACGGCGGCACCACTTCCGGGTACTCGCTGATCGGCAGGATTGGAATCGTGATCAGGCCTGCGGCGAAGATCACGATCGACAGCACCGCCGCGAAGATCGGCCTGTCGATGAAGAAACGGGAAAAGTCCATGGAGGAATTCCTGGGAAAGGCATTCGGCGGGCAACAGCCACCCTGCCCCTCGCCGGGATGACGAAGGCAGGGAAGGCTGCCGCTGGCGCCGGCAGCTAAGCGGGGACGCGGATCAGGAGCCGGCGGATCAGTGGTTCAGGGCGGCGGTGGCATCGCGGCCCGGTGCCGGCGCAGCCTGCGGCTGCATCGCCACGGCCTTGGCCTGCACCGGCATGCCCGGCATGAAGACCTTCTGCACGCCGTCGATGATCACCTTGTCGCCGGCGGCAAGGCCGTGCTCGACAATGCGCAGGCCGTCGGCGGTGCGGCCGAGCTGGATGTCGCGGCGCTGGGCCTTGCCATCCTTGTCGACCACGTAGACGTACTTGCGGTCCTGGTCGGTCAGCACGGCCTTGTCATCGATCAGCATGGCCTGGAACTGGCCGCTGCCAAGCAGCTGCACGCGGGCGAACAGGCCCGGCGTGAACTGGCGGTCGGCGTTGTCCAGCAGCGCACGGACGCGGATGGTGCCGGTGCTGCGGGCCACCTGGTTGTCGAGGAAGTCGACCTTGCCCGCATGCGGGTAGCCCTCTTCCCCGGACAGGCCGACCTTCACCGGCAGCGCGCTGTCACGCTCGCTGGGGCGCTCGCCCTTGCGTGCCATCTGTGCGTAGCGCAGGAAGGTGCTTTCGTCGGCATCGAAGTAGACGAACACGGTATCCAGCGAGACCAGCGTGGTCAGTACGCTGGCGCTGTCGCCGGCGGTGACCAGGTTGCCGGCGGTGACCATCGCGCGGCCGGCACGGCCATCGATCGGCGCACGCACCTTGGTGAACTCCAGATTGAGGCGGGCGGCATCCAGCGCCGCCTGCGCGGCCTGCACGGCGGCGCCGGACTGGTCGGCAGCCGCGCGGCGCTGCTCGGCGGTCTCGGTGGAGATCGCCTGCTGCTCGGACAGCCGCTTGGCACGCTCGGACTCGCTGCGGGCCAGCGTGGCCTGGGTGCGGGCGCGGGCCAGCTCGGCGGCCGCGCGATCGTACTCGGCCTGGTAGCTGCGCGCGTCGATGGTGAAGAGCACTTCGCCCTTCTTCACTTCCTGGCCTTCGACGTAGTTGACCTTGTCGATGTAGCCGGACACGCGCGGGCGCAGTTCAACGCTCTGCACCGCTTCGACGCGGCCGCTGAACTCGTCCCACTGGCTGACCTGCTTGACCAGCACCGGCGCGGCGCTGACCTGCGGCGGCGGCGGAGCACCGGCCTCTTCGGCATGGCCGCCGCTGCAGGCCGCAAGCACGGCCGCGGCGAGGATCGACACGCCGACCATCGCGATGCGATGGCCGAAACGATGTGGGGTGGTATTGGGGGAAGTCATGGCATGCATCCGTACGGAGGGGTGGTACAGCTATATGAGAACGTGTTGCAAAAATCGGCGGCGCATACTGCGACCTCAACCATGGTCGAGGTCAAGCGATGCCCGCGGTATCGCGCCACAGTGGAGGGACATCCAGGTGCAGCAGGCCGCGAGGCAGTTCGGCATCGCTGCTGTCGCAGCGGACGATGGCGCGGTTGTCGCGGCAGCCGTCCAGCAGGGAGACCACACGACGACCGACCAGCAACGAGCTTGGCCACTCGATGCACGCATTGGCCGCGTTGGCCGGGGTGCACACCGGACTGCAGACTTCCAGCATCTGCGCGCGCACACCCAGTGCCTGCGCTTCCTGGTGCACCACCTGCGCGTACATGCGCAGCGCGGCGGTGGTGATCGAGGTCTCGCCGTAGCCCGCCCAGGGCTTGGCGTTGGCGGGGCTGCCGATCATCACGTAGCGGCGTGCATGCACGTTGTCCTGCAGCAGTGGCAGCAGGTGACGCACCGCGTGCACGTGCGGCATCAGGTCGGCCTGCATCGCCCCCAACAGCTCATCGCCATTGCGGTCGGTCACCCGGCCGCGACGGTAGGGGCCACCCATTGCGGCGATGACCGCCGCCAGCGGACGCGGGCGCTGCGCGATGCGTTCGGCCAAGGCACGTGCCGAGCCGTCATCGCTGAGCGAGCCCAGCAGCGTCTCCAGGCCAGGCTCATCAGCGAACTGCTCATGCAGCGCCGCCAGCCGACCCGGGTCGCGGCCAACCACCAGCACCGGGCTGCCGGCTTCCAGCAATGCGCCGACCACGCCCTGGCCGACGGCACCGGTGCCGCCGAGGACCAGGACTTCGGGCGTCAGTATCCCATTCACGGGACATTTCCTCCCAAATCCGGGATAGTCCCGATCCGGCGCAGCCGGTCACCCTTGTGCGGGGCCAGGCGGATGGCACCGCCACGCTGCTGACGCATGGGCGCGGTAAACTCACGAAAGTCCTTGTGTACCAAGGAACTCGGACGGGCTTCGACGGTCATCGCCAGGTCCAGGGTGTTCTGGCCGACATGCCGGAAGCGGGCAAGAATGTTGCGCAGGCTCATGGCGAGGGGGCTCCATTTCACGAATGGCGCCACGATAGACCTCAAACCTTTACTTGATTAGTCCTGATTAAGGGGAATAATCATCCCGCTCCCGGTCCAATCGTTCTGTCACGATTGTCCCATCCCCGACGTCCAGGATCCCCGACCATGTCCCACGATCTCAACGAGACGCTGATCTTCGTCAAGGTGGTCGAGCAAGGCAGTTTCATTGCCGCTGCCAAATCGCTCGGCCTGCCCAAGACCACGGTCAGCCGCAAAGTGCAGGAGCTGGAAACGCGCCTGGGCGCGCGGCTGCTGCACCGGACCACCCGCCGCCTCGGCCTGACCGAAGCCGGCTCGATCTACCACGAGCATTGCCAGCGCATCGCGCGCGAGCTGGAAGAAGCCGAAAGCGCGGTGAGCCAGTTGCAGTCCGGCCCGCGCGGCTGGCTGCGCTTCACCGTGCCCTATTCGATCGGCATCACCTGGATCGCCCCGCTGCTGGGCCAGTTCCATGCGCAGTATCCGGAAATCCGCCTGGACATGCACATGGGCAACGAGAAGCTGGACCTGATTGCCGGCGAAGCGGATCTGGCGCTGCGTGTGGGCGCCCTGCCCGATTCCAACCTAGTCGCGCGCAAGCTGGGCAGCCTGCGCACGCAGGTGTTCGCCAGCCCGGCCTACATCGAGCGCTATGGTGAGCCGCTGCATCCGGAAGAACTGCAGTTCCATCGCATCCTGGCGATGCGCAAGCCGTATCACACTGGCAATTCACCGCGCTTCACCTGGCAGCTGGGCGAGAACGGCGGCGAGCTGCGTGACTTCCCGGTCACCCCGCTGATGACCGCCAACGACATGTCTGCGCTTAATGGTGCACTGGTGTGTGGCGAAGGCCTGCTGCTGACCGGTGATGTGATGGCCAAGCCGTTCGTCGAGTCCGGCATGGTACGGCGCGTGCTGGCCGGCTGGACCGGCCCGGAAGTGGACTTCAACGCCGTGTTCGCCGGTGGCCGCCTGGTCTCACCGAAGGTGCGGGCGTTCGTCGATTTCCTGGTGGAAAAGCTCAACTTCGACGCCAACTACATGCTGGCGCAGTGCCCGGGTGCGAAGCTGGCACAGCAGCAGAAGGCCCAGGAAGACGCGGCGTTGGAGAGCAGCGGCAAGCGCATCCTGGAGAAGGTCGCCGCCTCGGCGGTGTAACCGGCTTCTGTAGAGTCGAGCCATGCCCGACTGCGGTTGGAACGGTGCCGACCAAGGTCGGCATCTACCAGGAGATGAGTTGCGGCATTTCCTTCCGACTGCGCCGGGCGTCCGGTAGATGCCGACCTTGGTCGGCGCCGTTCGGAGAAGCCGCGAACGGGAACGCTGTCGGTGTGCCGAGCAAGCTCGGCACCCACAAAAATGCCGCCTGCAAGGGCGGCATTTTCGTTCCGGCCGATGGCTTTCGGTAGATGCCGACCTTGGTCGGCGCCGTTCGGAGAAGCCGCAACCGGACGCGCTATCGGCGTGCCGAGCAAGCTCGGCACCCACAAAAATGCCGCCTGCAAGGGCGGCATTTTCGTTCCGGCTGCGTGGCTTTCGGTAGATGCCGACCTTGGTCGGCGCCGTTCGGAGAAGCCGCAACCGGACGCGCTATCGGCGTGCCGAGCAAGCTCGGCACCTACAGAAAATGCCGCCTGCAAGGGCGGCATTTTCGTTCCGGCCAGGCCGGAACAGCAACAACGCTACGCGTTACTGCTTGAGCGGAATCACGCGGATTTCAACGCGACGGTTTTTGGCACGGCCGGCATCGGTGCTGTTGTCGGCAATCGGATACGACTTGCCGGCCCCCAGCGTTTCGATGCGCACGCTCTGCACGCCTTGGCCGATCAGGTACTGCGCCACCGAATCGGCGCGTTCCTTCGACAGGCGGTTGTTGACCGCGTCGCTGCCGATGCTGTCGGTGTGGCCCACCACTTCGATCATGGTCTGGTTGTACTCGCGCAGCGTACCGGCCACACCGTTGAGCGAGCCGTAGAACTGCGGCTTCAGGGTGGCCTTGCCGAAGTCGAAGGTGATGCCGTCCGGCAGGTTCAGCATGATGTTGTCGCCCTGGCGCTGCACATCGATGCCGGTGTTGGCGGTGCGCTCGCGCAGCGCGCGTTCCTGGCGATCCTGGTACTGGCCGACGGCGGCGCCGCTGAGCGCACCGATACCGGCACCGATCAGTGCGTGCTGACGACGCTCGGTGGCGCTGTCGCCGGTCAGCAGGCCGGCAGCCACACCGATGGCGGTACCGATCAGCGCGTTGCGGCCGGTACGGTTCTGCTGTTCGGTCGGGTTGCCGTACTGGTCGCTCTGCACATAGGAGCCGCCGGTGGCGCAGGCCGACAGGACGGCCGCACTCATCAGGGCCAGTGCGACGTTGCGGGTGGTGTTGCGGATCATGTGGTTCTCCTTGTTTTCCGGTCGGGTCGGCGGCTTACGGGCGCAGAGAGAATAAACAGCCCGATGCGATGTCGGGATGATGATCGGTCGCCGCAACAGGGCCGCGTTCAGCTAACTGACTGGAACGCTCAGCCCGCGCTTTACCCAGCCCCCGTCTGCCGGTAGGCGGCCAGCGCAGCATCGCGGCCGGCGGCCAGATCCACCAGCGGCGTACGCGGATAGCCCGGGGCATGCGCCGCCAGCAGCTGCGGGTTCTGCCATGGCGCGAAGCGCGCCTTCACCGGCAACGCCGCCAGTTCGGGCACCCAGCGGCTGATGTAGCGGGCCTGCGGATCGAACTTCTCGGCCTGGGTGACCGGGTTGAACACCCGGAAGTACGGGGCCGCGTCGGCGCCGGTGCCTGCCACCCACTGCCAGCCCATCGTGTTGTTGGCCAGGTCGGCATCGACCAGGGTGTCCCAGAACCAGCGCGCGCCCTGCAGCCAGTGCGCACGCAGGTGCTTGCACAGGTAGCTGGCAACAATCATCCGTACCCGGTTGTGCATGTAGCCGGTGTGCCACAGCTCGCGCAGGCCCGCATCGACGATCGGCACGCCGGTGTTGCCGCGCTGCCAGTCATGCAGTTGCGCTGCAGTGGGCGTGGCCCAAGGGAAGCGGTCGAAACGCGGATTGAGGTTGTCGGTCGGCGTCTTCGGGAAGTGATGCAACAGGTGGTAGGCGAAATCGCGCCAGCCCAGTTGGCGCAGATAGCCGTCGATGTCGGCGTCAGTGCCGGCACTGCGCAATCTCTCCAGCGCATGCGCGATGCGCCACGGTGCAATCTCGCCGAAATGCAGATGCGGCGACAGCCGCGAGGTGCCGACCCGGTCCGGCAGGTCACGCTGCTCGCGGTAACCGCGCAACGCGCCGTCCTCGAACACGGACAACGCCTCCAGCGCGCCGGCCTCGCCCGGCTGCCAGTGCTCCCAGAAGCCGGAATCCCAGTCCAGCGTGGGCGCGAGCCGCAGCTCGTCCAATGCGAGGCCGTCGACCGAGTGCGCGGTCAGTGCCTTCGGCGCGGCACTCAGCGTCGGCAGGCGCCAATGACTGAGTACGTTGCGCCAGTACGGAGTGAACACCTTGTACGGCTGACCCTGCTGTGTCGCGATGTCCCAGGGCTCGAACAACAGACTGCCATTGCAGCTCTGCGCGTCGATGCCCTGCTCACGCAGCGTGCGCTTGATGGTGGCGTCGCGTGGCTGGGTGGCCGGCTCGTACTTGCGGTTCCAGTACACCGCCTCGGCGCCGGTCTGCCCGATCAGCAACTGCAGGGCCGGCAGGCTGTCACCGCTACGCAGCACCAGCGAGGAACCGCGCGTGCGCAGGTCGGCGTCCAAGGCACCCAGTGAACGGTGGCGCCATGCATCGGAGGCCGCGCCAGGCACCCAGTCCCCTTCCTCGTGCGGCGCGTGGAGATAGACCGGCACCACGTCGTGACCCGCATCCAGCGCGGCCTGCAGGGCCGGATTGTCCTGCAGCCGCAGATCACGGCGGAACCATACCAACGCTACCGACACATGCACCGCCTTCGATGTGGAAGGCGGACATGATAGCCAGGGGCGGTGAAGGTGATGCGCGCGTCCGGCCACCCACCCACGGCGGGGTTCTAGCGCTTGAACCGCTGCATGGCCTCGCGGATCACTGACCGTGCCTCGGCGGCGTTGCCCCAGCCATTGAGCTGCACCGGGTTGCGCCCGGCCGGCAGGTCCTTGTAGACGCGGAAGAACGCTTCGATCCGCTGCCGTTCGGCCTCCGGCAGGTCCGCCAGGTCGCGGATGTTGGCGTAGGTCGGGTCGACCTTGTCGGTCGGCACCCCGATGATCTTCTCGTCGTGCTCGCCGCCATCGATCATCTTCAGGTAACCGATCGGCCGGAAACGCACGATCACGCCCGGATGCAGCGGTTCGCGGGTCAACACCAGTGCATCCAGCGGATCGTTGTCGCCGGCCAGGGTGCGCGGCATCGAGCCGTAGTTGGCCGGATAGGCGACCGGCATCGACTGGAAGCGGTCCACGTGCACCAGGCCGTCTTCCTTGATCTCGTACTTGGTGAAGCTGCCGGCCGGGATCTCCACCGCCAGGTTCACTTCCTGCGGGGCCTGCGCCGGCTGGGCGACCAGGAAGGGATGCAGCACGGTATCGGCGGCGGTTACCGCACTGGCCAGCAACAGCAGGGACGCGCCGATGGCAGCCAATGGAATGATGCGGCGGGGTGTGGTCATCGGCGTCTCCTCATTCCCAGCAGCGGTCGGCGCGACCCTTGGCGGTCTGCGCACGCGGGCAGTCGCGTGGCGTGATGCGGCCTTCGGTCAACTCCGTGCGCTGCTTTCCACCCTTGGCATCACGACGCAATTCGAAGGCATCGTAAAGACGGCCGGTCACGGTGCGTGCTTCATAGCGCAGGTGCTGCGGGTCGATGTTCAGCACCTGGAACAGCTGGGTGTCCTCGGCCACCGGGTCCATCGTCCTGCGCGCTTCGTCGGAAAGGCGGTACTGCTTCGGTCCGGCCACGGTCACCACATACTGCGGCGTCGCGGCTTGCCCTTCGCCACGGCGGCCATAGGTGTGGTCATGGCCCTGCAGCACCAGATCGACGTTGTGGCGGCGTACCACCGGCAGCAGCACGTCACGCAACGCGGCGTTCTCGCGCCCTTCGCGCGGCGAGTAGAACGGCTGGTGCAGCAGCACGATGGTCCACGCCTGCCGATTGCCGGTCAGCACCTTGTCCAGCCACTGTGCCTGCGCCTTGGCGGTGCCGAGGTCGAGTGCCGATGTGCCATCGACCACGGCCACGCGCACGCCCTGCGCATCGAACCAGTAGCTGGTCTGCTGCGCGGCGGTGGCGCCATTGCCCGGCAGCGCGAACGTCACCGGCCAGTGGCGGCCCAGCACGCGGCGCTCCTGCGGGGTGTCCTCGAATTCCTCGAAGTACTCGTGGTTGCCGATGGCCGGCGCCACCAGCGTTTCCTGCGCCAGCCAACTGGTCGCAGCGAACCACTCACCCCACTCGCTGTCATCCATGTTGTCGCCACCGCTGACCAGGTCGCCGGCAAACAGACTCATGCGCGCCTGCGGCGCGGCCTTCTGCGCGGCGCGCACCACGCGGCTGACATGGCTGACGTTCTTGTTCTGGGTATCGCCGAAGTACAGCAGGGTCAGCGGCTGATCGGCGCTGGCCAGCGTGCGCAGCTGGTTCCAGGCGCTCCAGCTGCCATTGCCCTGCACACGGTAGACGTACTGGGTATCCGGCTGCAGGCCATCGATATCTGCCCGATGGTGGTGCGACAGACCGTTCTCGGTCTGCAGCGCGCGGGTCGTCGCACGCACCTGGCGGATGCCTTCAATGGCCGGCGAATCTGCGGCCAGCGCGATTTCCAGCAGCGGCGCCTGCACGCTGTCGTCGGTACGCCAGGCCACGGCGAACCCATGACTGGAATCAACCGCCGGCGAGGCGACGATGCGGTCCGGCACCGTCGTCGCCGCGTAGTGGCGGCTACCTGCCGGCACCTGGGTATTCGGTTCGGCCGCCGCGAACGACAGCGACGGCAGCGACAGCAGCAGGCCCAGCGCCAGCGCGCGCATTACGCACTGCCCGCTCATGCGCCACACTCCAGCGGCAACGCCAGCTGCTTGGCGATGCTCTCCCAGTCGAAGGCCACCACGCCCTGGTCGTCATGTACTGCATACAGCGCACCGTGTGGGAAGCGCGCGCTGGGCTGCTGCATCATCCAGATGCCATCGGTGTTGGCCACGGTATTGCCCTGGAACGCGCCGACCGGCTTCAGCGTGTGCCGGTCGAACAGGTGGAACACGCTGCGCTGCTTGCCCTGTTCGGTGGTGATCCACCAGCCGTCCTTGCCGCAGGTGCGCAGGGTCACGCCTTCGGCCTGGGCCTTGAACACGTCGCGGCCAAAGGTGGTGCCAGTGAAGCGGCCCGCCAGGGTGTAGACCTTGAACTCGCTGGCGTAGCGCTCGTCCTCTTCGGCAATCAGCAGCCGGTCGTTCTCGGGGTCGCCCCAGATCGACTCGACCACGCGCAGTGCACCGGCCTCGGTGGTATCGCCGATGCTGGCCACCAGCTTCGCCTCGACCTTCGCGCCGTCGCGGGTCACATGGTACTGGCGCACGCGCTTGTCCAGCTCGGCCAGCGGCGGCAGGATGTCACGCCCCTGCGCATCCTCGCCGTTGTCCCAGGAATCGGTGACGTAGACGCTGTAGCCATCGGCACGGCGGTCGACCCACAGACCGTACGGCTTGCGCAGGTCGTCCGAAGCGAAGGTCGCCAGCGGCGCGAAGTCCGGCAGGCTCAGCACCTGCACGCGGTGATTGTCGCGCTCGACGATCCACAGCAGGTCGTCGGTCACCGCGATGCCGTTTGGGCGGTCGAACTGCCCCGGTGCGGTGCCGCTGCTGCCGACGTCACGCAGGTGCTGGCCGGTGCTGCCGTCGTAGACCACCAGCTTGTCGGTGGCCTTGGCGGTGGCGATCAGCCACAGCGCGCCGTCCGGCGCGCGCCAGGCCGCCGGCGAGTCGATGTTGTCGGCCGGGGTCATCGGTGACAGGAACGCTTCGGCGATGGTGCTCACCACGCGCTCGCCACTGGCGGCCGGCGCGGCCGCTCCCGCAACCGGATCGTTGCCGGTGGCCGGCGTGCAGCCGGCGACCAGCGTAGCCGCCAGCGCGGCGGCCAGGACAGTGACGGCACGCCCCATCACAGCGCCACCTTCAGGCCCAGCGCATAGGTGCGGCCGTACTCTTCCATCTGCAGGGTGCGCGAGCGGGTGCCCTGGTACAGCTCCAGCGGCTTGTCCAGCAGGTTCTGCGCTTCGAAGTACATGCTCACGCGCGGGGTGAACTTGTAGTCCAGCGAGAAATCGAGCTGGGTGTTGGGTGCCACGTAGATGTCGAATGCACGCCCCTTGCCGATGCTGTCCAGATACTCGCTGCGGTACACGGCCGCCAGACGCGTGCTTACACCGTACTTTTCATAGCCGATGTGTGCGCTGTAGACATGCTTGGAAGCGCGCGGCAGGGTGAAGTCCTCGTCCTCACGTCCCTTGATGCCGGCATCGAACGTGGTGTCCAGCCAGGTGCCACTGGCACCGACCAGCAGGCCATCCAGGCCCTCCGGCAGGAAGGCCAGCTGCTGCTGCCAGTTGAACTCCGCGCCACGCACGGTGGCCTTGCGACCATTGATCGGCTGGGTCACGTCGAATCCACCGTAGGCCGGATCATTGGTCCGCACGGTCTCCACGATGTAGCCATCGATCGACTTGTGGAACAGTCCCAGCGAAACGATGCCGCTGCTGCCGATGTACTTCTCCACCGACAGGTCGATGTTCTTCGACTCGTACGGATCCAGTTCGGGGTTGCCCAGGCGCACTTCCTCGTCACCGCGGCTGTAACCCACGCGCGGCGAGACGTCGCCGAAGGACGGGCGCGATACGGTCTTGTTGGCCGAGGCGCGCAGCACCCAGTCATCGGCCGCGTCATAGCGCAGATGCAGGCCCGGCAGCACGTTGGTGTAGCTGCTGTTGGCCACGCGCGGGGTGACGGTGAAGCTGCGGCCGTTGGCGGCCACGTCCACCTGGTTGCCGACTGCCTTGAAGCGGGTGTTCTCCACGCGCACGCCGCCGATGATGCGCAGCGCGCCCACATCCCAGGTACCCATGGCATAGCTGGCGAAGATGTCCTCGCTGGCCACGTAATCCTCTTCCAGCGACGTCATCGCATTGCCGCCGACATCCTGCGGGCGGGCGCTGTACTGGCCACCATTGGCGGCCCAGAACGCGCGCATCGCAGCCGAGTCCATGCCATCCCCCATGTTGCCGTGGCGATGCTCCGGCGAAGAGGTGGTCCAGCTCGACAGCACCACCTTCGGGCCGACGCGCAGTTCGCGCTCATCGACATTCACGTCGCGGTCGCGCCAGCGGCCGAGCAGGCCGAACTTGATGCTGCTGCTGTCGCCGTCGAAGCGCACGTTGACCTGCGCGCTGTGTTCCTTGTCGTTCACCTGCTTGGGCGAAAGCACGACGCGGTCGAACGCGTAGTTGCCGTTGTCCAGCCACTGCGGGTTATCGAAGCTGTAGCTGGGCAGGCGGCTGCTCTGGTCCAGGGTGCCATTGAAGGCCTTGCCGTTGAGCTTGAAGCGCGCCTCCATCTCGTCGTTCACGCGCTCTTCGGTACGGGTGTAGCCGATCCGGTAATCGACCACGGCGTCGGTCAGCTTGTTCTCGCCACCAAGACTGGCCGCAAAGGTGTTCTCCTTCTTGGTGCGGTAGCGCATGCGCTTGTCGATCGAGTCCTTCGGCATGCCATCGAGCCGGTACTGGTCGGTGCCGGTCTTGACCATCTTCGCGTCGTCGAAGTTGAAGATCACGCGCTGGCGGGTCTCCGCATCGTCGAACTGGCTGTACAGCGTGCGCAGGTAGTACTTGCTGTCTTCGTTGGGGCGCCAGTCGAGGTTGAGGTTGGCACCGATGCGCTTGCGCTCGATCTCGTACTTGCGATGCTGCAGGTTGATCGCGGTCACGTCACCGGGGGCGGCATCGTCCTCGCCGTCATATTCCACTTCGGTGTTGTCCGACTCGAACTTCCGCTTCTGGTAGTTCACGCCCAGCGCCACGCCGAACGTGTCGTTGAACACTTCGCTGTAGTTGAAGGCGGCCTTGGGGCTGGTCTCGCCGGACAGCTGCTGGTGGCTGCCCTCGATCTTGCCGCGCAGGCTGCGGCCGTCGCGGTCGAAGGCCGACGCCGATTCGACCAGCACGGCGCCGCCGATGGCATCACCGGGCATGTCCGGGGTCGGCGACTTGACCACGCGCAGGCGCTCGGTGGAGTCCGATGGGATCACGTCCAGCGGCGCGGCGCGGCTGGAATCTTCCGGCGTACCGATGGCGATGCCATCCACGCTGACGCTGTTGAGATTGGCATCCAGGCCGCGAATGACCACGAAGCGGCCTTCGCCCTGGTCGCGGGTCACGCTGACGCCCGGCAGTCGCTGCAGTGATTCGGCCACGTTCTTGTCCGGATACTGGCCCAGGGCATCGGAGGACACCGCGTCCTCGATGGCGTCGCTGCTGCGCTTGAGGTCGACCGCGCGGATCTGCGATTCGAGCTGGGCGCGCACTTCGATACGGTCCAGGTCGACCGCGTCGGCCGCCACGGCGCCGGTAGCGGCTACCGCCTGTTGCCCGGCAGCCTGCAGCGGTGCCGCGGCCCCCATCGCCAGGGTCAGGGTGATGGCAACGGCCAACGGAGTCTTGATATGCACTGGGAATCCCCATTCCTGTTAAGAATGGGTCTGCACGGTATGTCCGCAAGGTTGCATGGCCGTGACATGCGCCTGCACATTTCATGTACATCAGATCCAGGCCCGGTTTGGGGTTCGACACGCCAATCCGGCAAAATGGCCTCCTCTCTCCTTTCCCCCCTTCCCGACCATGAAGATCGTCGAAGTGCGCCACCCGCTGGTGCAGCACAAGATCGGCCTGATGCGCAACGCTGCGCTCAGCACCAAGGATTTCCGCGAACTGGCCAACGAGCTGGGTACGCTGCTGGCCTACGAGGCCACCGCCGACCTGGACACCGAGCCGCACACCCTGCCCGGCTGGGCCGGCCCGGTGACGGTGCAGCGTATTGCCGGCGCCAAGATCACCGTGGTGCCGATCCTGCGTGCCGGCCTGGGCATGCTCAGCGGCGTGCTGTCGCTGATCCCGGCGGCCCGTGTCAGCGTGGTCGGCCTGCAGCGCGACGAGGAAACCCTGCAGCCGGTGCCCTACTTCGAGCGCCTGACCGGCCGCCTGGAAGAGCGCGACGCGCTGATCCTGGACCCGATGCTGGCCACCGGCGGCACCCTGATAGCCACCATCGACATGCTCAAGCGTGCCGGTGCCCGCCGCATCAAGGGCATCTTCCTGGTGGCCGCGCCGGAAGGCATCGAAGCGGTCAAGGCCGTGCACCCGGACGTGGAGATCTACACCGCAGCCATCGATGCCCAGCTCAACGACAAGGGCTACATCCTGCCGGGCCTGGGCGACGCCGGCGACCGCATCTTCGGTACCCGCGTCGGTTGATCCGGTGAACCGGGGTCAGAGCCCTTTCACAGCGAAAGGGATCTGACCCCAACATCGCGGGGGTCGGACCCCTTTCGCAGAAAGGGCTCTGACCCCACCACCCCGCATTCCGGCCTACAGCCCGGCGGCGAAGGCTTCCAGCTGGTCGATGGCGGTGTTCCAGCCGTCGAAGAAGCCCAGCTGCTCATGCTGGTCACGCAGGGCCTTGTCCGGGTGCATCACCCGCGCGGTGTAGCGGCAGCCCTGCTCCTCGTCCTCCATCGTGATCACGGCGGTAAAGCCCAGCCAGGGTGACTGCGGTCGCCAGCCCGCACCCAGCATCGAGGTGAACACCAGGCGCTGCTGCGGCACGATCTCCAGGAAACTGCCCGGATTGTCACTGCTGCCGCCATCGGGGCCCTGCATGAAGGTGTGGAAGGCCCCGCCGGGGCGCAGGTCGAATGCGCGTACCTCGGTGGTCCACGGCTTCGGGCACCACCACTGGCGCAGCAGTTCCGGGTCGGTCCACGCCCGCCACAAGGCGGCGCGCGGTGCGTTCAGCACACGGCTGATCACCAGATCGGTGGCGGGGTTGTTACCTGCGGCTACGGCCATGGGCCTGCTCCTGTCGGTGAAGGGTTTCGACGAAATCGACCATGCGGTCGGAACGCGCTTCCCAAGCGGCACGCTGTTCTGCGAGCCATTGTTCGGCCTGGCCCAGCCGCGCCGGCACCAGTTCGCAGGTGCGTGTGCGCCCCTGCTTGTGGCTGCGCACCACGCCGCTGCGCTCCAGCACGGCCAGGTGTTTCATCAGCGAGGGCAAGGCCATCTCGAAGGGTTCGGCCAGCATCGACACCGTGCGCGGCCCCTGCCCAAGCGCCGCTACGATCGCGCAACGGGTCGGGTCGGCCAGTGCCTGGAAGACGTCTTCAATGGCAGGATAATACTTACCCATATGGCTAAGTAATACGCCGGTCTGAACGTTGCCGCAAGCAGGCGCGGCACTGGCGTGATTCTTCACGTGGCCTTGCCGGCCTGAAGCGAATGCTCCGCGCACCCGCCACCCTTGGAGCTCCCGATGAAAGCCTCTTTCCTGCTGGCCGCCGTCCTGCTGGTCGGCCTGCCCCTGGCTGCCAACGCCACCACCCCGCAGCAGCAGCGCATGGCCGAATGCTCGGCCAAGACCAAGGGCTTGAAGGGTGATGCCTACAAGACCGCGCAGAGCTCCTGCCTCAGCGGCCACGCCGCCGAGACCAAGGCGGTCAATCCGCAGCAGGAACGGATGCGCAAGTGCAACGCTGACGCGGGCGCGAAGAAGCTGGCCGGTGATGCGCGCAAGACCTTCATGAGCAGCTGCCTGAAGTCGTCGTAATCGTCGCGTCCGGATCGAACGCCATCCACGCATGGCGTGGATCTGCCACCGTCAGTGAAAGGCCGGGCATTGCCCGGCCTTTTCATTACCCCAGGGCGCGCGCCTTCAGCTCGCCCTGTTCGTGCAGGGTCACGAAACGTCCCTTGTCATCACGGCCCAGCTGCGCCAGCGCCACCTGCGGGTCGTGGGTGAAGAACAGCCGCACGTTGCGCGCCAGCTTGTCTTCAAGGAACTGCCGCTTCTCGTCGATCAGCAGCTCGGCGTTGCGGTCGTAGCCCATGGTGATCGGCACGTGTACCCATGAGCGCCCCGGGATCAGGTCGGCACAGAACACCACGCCACCATGCGCACTTTCGCCGGCATGCGCGTGACCGACGATCTCGGCCAGCATCAGTCCCGGCGTATGCCCGTCGCTGTAGCTGAAGCGCACGCTGCGGCCAAGTGCCTTCGAGTACTCCCCGTCCACCACTTCCAGCCGGCCACTGGCCTGCAGCAGGCCCGGCAGTTCCGGAATGAAGCTGGCACGGTCGCGCGGATGCGGCTGCACGGCGCGCTGCCAATGCTGCGCACCGACCACGTAGGTCGCGTTGGGGAACAGCAACTCGGGTTCACGCCCTTCGCTCCATGCCGCCAGCAGGCCGCCAGCATGATCGAAATGCAGGTGGCTGAGCACCACCACATCGATATCCTCGTGCTCGAAGCCGGCTTCGCGCAACGAATCGATCAGTACGTGCTGGCTTTCCTGCACTCCGTAGCGCTCGCGCATGCGCGGATCGAAGAACGCCCCGATACCGGTTTCAAACAGCACGGTCTTGCCTTCCAGCGGACTGGCAAGCAGTGCGCGGCAGGCCAGCTCGATGCGATTGAGCTCGTCGGGTGCCGCCCATTTTTCCCACAACGCACGCGGTGCGTTGCCGAACATCGCACCGCCATCGAGGCGCTGCGAGTTTCCGCGAATAGACCAGAGTTTCATGCGTCGATTATCGGCGCCGGCCCGTTAAATAATCGCTAGAAAGGAAACAGAAAACCCCGCCGGCAAAGGCGGGGTTTGGGTAATCTGCCGGATTGCTGGCCAGCAGCCGGCGCTACCGGATCAGCGTGCCGGCACGACCTGGGCGCTGCCCACCGGGTTGCGGGGGTCGCTGCCGCCGAACAGCTTGTTCGCCTTGCGGTCCCATTCCACGGTCTGCAGGTTGCCCCACACGTGACTGGAACCGCGGCCGCCTGCGGCGACGTCACCCGGCAGGTCGATCTTGTGGCCCATCGCCTGCAACTGCTTCACCGTCGCCGCGTCGAACGCATCGTCCTCGGCTTCGATCAGGTCCGGCAGCCACTGGTGGTGGTAGCGCGGCAGCGCGGCAACCTGCTGTGCATCCAGGCCGTCGTCGTAGCCGAGGATGCCCAGCAGCACCATGGTGATGATGCGGCTGCCACCCGGGGTGCCCAGCACCACGACCTTGTCGGCGTTCTCCATGAAGGTCGGCGTCATCGAGCTGAGCATGCGCTTGCCGGCCTTCGGCGCATTGGCCTCATAGCCCATCACGCCGAACGCATTGGGCGTGCCCGGCTTCAGCGCGAAGTCGTCCATCTCGTTGTTCAGCAGCACGCCGGTGCCCTTGGGAATCAGCCCCGAGCCATACAGCAGGTTGACGGTCTGGGTGGCGCCGACGCGGTTGCCGTCGCGGTCGATGATCGAGAAGTGCGTGGTCTCGTCGTCTTCCAGCGGCGTCGGATTGCCCGACAGCAGGTCGCTGGGCGTGGCCTTCTCCGGATGGATGGTCGCCCGCAGGCCCTGCGCATAATCCTTGCTGGTCAGCACTTTCTGCGGGATCTGCACGAAGTCCGGATCGCCGAGGAAGAAGGTGCGGTCGCGGTAGGCGCGGCGCATCGACTCCACCACCAGGTGGGTGCGGTGGGCCGGGTCCATCTTCCTGATGTCCCAGCCTTCCAGGATCTGCAGCATGCTCGCCAGCGCGATGCCACCGGACGACGGCGGCGGCGCGGTGGTGATCTTCCAGCCGTTGTAGCTGAACACGATCGGCTCGCGCTGCTTGACGCGGTAACCGGCCAGTTCTTCAGCGGTCCACTTGCCGCCAGCCTGCTTCACGCCCGCCAGCAACAGCTTTCCGGTCTGGCCCTTGTAGAAGCCATCAAAGCCCCCCGCGGCCAGGCGCTCCAGCGTCTGCGCCAGTTCCGGCTGCTTGAACAGGTCGCCGCTGGCGATCGGCTTGCCATTGCGCAGGTAGACCTCGCGCGTGCCGGGATAGCGCTCCATCACTTCACGCCGCGACGCGTAGCCCTTGGCCATGCGGTCGTACACCGGGAAACCTTCGCGCGCGATGCGGATCGCCGGCTGCAGCGAGGCCGACAACGGCAGCTTGCCATGCTTGGCCGACAGCTCGACCAGCGCTGCGGGCAGGCCGGGAATACCCGCCGACCAGGCACCGTTGACCGAACGATCACGGTCCAGGTTGCCCTGCTTGTCGAGGAAGGCCTGCGGGGTCGCCGCGGCCGGGGCGGTCTCGCGCGCATCCAGCATCACATCCTTGCCGGTGGCCGCGTCGTGCAGCAGGAAGAAGCCGCCGCCGCCCAACCCGGAACTGATCGGCTCGACCACCGCCAGCGTGGACGACACCGCCACTGCAGCGTCGAAGGCGTTGCCGCCCTGCGCCAGGATGTCGATGCCGGCCTGGGTGGCCAGTGCGTGGCCGCTGGCAATGGCCGCGCCATCAGGGCGATCGGCACGGGCCGGGCTGTCAGCCCAGGCCATGGGGCTCAGCAGCAGGCCGAGCAGCAACAGGGGGCGGACGATCAGCGTCTTCATTCGGATGGGGGCTCCGCGTAGAGTTCGGGGTGATCGTGCTGCAGCTGGCGCAGCTTGGCCAGCAGCTGGTCTTCCGTTTCCACGATCTCCGGGTCCGGGTCGATGCACTCGACCGGGCAGACGACCACGCACTGTGGCTCGTCGAAATGACCCACGCATTCGGTGCAGCGCGCAGGGTCGATCACGTAGATGGTTTCACCCATCGCAATGGCCTGGTTGGGGCAGGCCGGCTCGCACACGTCGCAGTTGACGCAGAGCTCGTTGATTTTCAGCGACACGGCGATACTCCTCGCCCGCGCCCTGGGACAAAGGACCGGCCAGCGCGGGCGCGCGGGCCGGTCAGGTCATCAGCGGCGCCCTTGCAGGATGCCGCCCGGGCCATGCCGGAGCATGGCCGCCATGGCTCGGTATTACTTGGCTTCGACGAAAATGTACTCGGCACCGGTCGGCTGGATCGCAGCCTGCACGCGGGCGTTGTCGGCCGACTGGCCAATGAAGACGACGCGCACGCCCTTCATCGAATCCGGCGACACGTCCTTGAACACGGCCTGGATCATGTCAGCCATCTTGCCCGAGGCCGACGAACCGAAGGCCAGCATGTTGCCCGGCTGCACGCCACGGGCCACGGCCTGGGTCGCGCTTTCGGTCTGGCGCTCGTACTTGGCCTGGAAGTCCGGGTCCGATTCCGGCGAGAGGTAGTACAGGAACGGGCTGTTGGTGATGTTGCCCATGTTCTGGATCGCCACTTCCTGCAGGTACTTCTTCCAGCCTGCATCGTCGTCCTTGGCCGGGGCGACCAGGGCCGGCTTGGCCTCGTCGACCGGAGCGGCCTCTTCCTTCTTGCAGGCGGTGAAGGCCAGGGCCAACGAAGCGATCAGCATCGCGCGCATGGTGGTGTTCATGGGTTTCCTCCCGGAATGGTGCGTGGTGGTGTACGTAATGGGGTGCGGGTACAGCGGGGCTTACGACTGTGCCGACTTCGCTTCGCGGACCTTGCGCAGGGCTTCGAGCACCGCGGCCGGCACGAAACCGGACACGTCGCCGCCCAGGCGCGCGATCTCGCGGACCAGCGAGGACGAAATGAAGCTGTGCTGCTCGGCCGGGGTCAGGAACAGGGTCTCGACCTCGGGGATCAGGTGGCGGTTCATGCTGGCCATCTGGAATTCGTACTCGAAGTCGGACACCGCGCGCAGGCCGCGCAGCAGCACCCCGCCCTGCACCGAACGTACGAAATGGGCCAGCAGGGTATCGAAGCCGATGACCTCGACGTTGCCGTGGTGGGCCAGCGCGCCACGCGCCAGCTGCACGCGCTGCTCCAGCGGCAGCGCCGGGCCCTTGGACGGGCTCTGCGCCACGCCGACCACGACCTTTTCGAACAGCGGCGCGGCCCGGCTCACAAGGTCGATATGACCGTTGGTGATGGGGTCGAACGTGCCGGGGTAGACGGCAATGCGGCGATTGGCCACGGTCATGGGCGGATGCAGATGTTCAGATGAGGTCAAAGTGTAGCAGTGGCACGGCGGTACAGGGCAAAGCGCACCTCGCGGGTGCCACCCTCGCGGTGCAGCAGCCAGTCCGGCGGCAGCACCGGCACGTGGCCGGCTGGCGATTCCAGGTACAGCCAGGCGTCGGCGGCCAGGTGCCGCGGCAGCTGGGCCAGCACGTCCTGCCACAGGCCATCGGCAAACGGCGGGTCGATGAAGACCAGGTCGGCCTGCTGCGCCTGCGCCCCTTGCAGCCAGCGCAGGGCATCGGCCTGCACGACGGTGATCTGGTCGCTGGCCTGCAGCCTGGCGACGGCGGCGGTCAGGTTGCGTCCCAGCTGCGCATCGCGCTCGACCAGGGTGGCGTGGGCAGCGCCACGCGAGACCGCCTCCAGGCCCAGCGCGCCACTGCCAGCGAACAGGTCCAGCACGCGGGCGCCGCCGAGCTTGGGCATCAGCCAGTTGAACAGGGTCTCGCGCACGCGGTCGCTGCTGGGGCGAAGGCCCGGCAGGGTCGGCACCGGCAGCCGGGTATTGCGCCAGCGCCCGCCGATGATGCGGACCTGGCCGTCATTGCCACCGCGGCCGCTCATCGGCGCCCCCGGCGGGAGGAATTCGAGAAATTCAGCATGAGCGGGATTGTAGTTCGGCCGGGCGGCGCCCGGCACCCGCAGAAGCCGAAGCAACAGCAACAGCGGGCATCCCCGTGGGATGGCGGGGTGGGTCCGGTCGAGGGGGACGCTGCAAGTACGTCCATGTAAGCTCGGTCGCCGCATCCATGCGGCTCACGCCCCCTCAACCGGACCCACCCCGCCTTCGACAGTTCCCTGCGATCTGTCGGAACGGCTCTTGGGGTCAGATCCGTTTTCCTGCGGAAAACGGATCTGACCCCAGATTTATTTCGATGTCTGACAGATGTGTCGACCAAGGTCGACACCTACCAACAGCCGCGGGAAATCTGTCAGAGGCGGGGCGGTGTGGGTTGGCGTTGCTGTTGCTTCGGCCTCTGCAGGTGCCGGGCGCCGCCCGGCCGACCAACCCCTTGATTTCGGGACAATCAGCCATACCCCTTGGCGAGGCCGCACGCGCTGGCGCGGCATTGCACATGGAGCCCTATCGATGACCGAGACCACCCAGACCGAAACCCTTGGCTTCCAGACCGAAGTCAAGCAGCTGCTGCAGCTGATGATCCACTCGCTGTACTCCAACAAGGAGATCTTCCTGCGCGAGCTGGTCTCCAACGCCGCCGACGCCGCCGACAAGCTGCGCTTCGAGGCCCTGACCCAGCCGGCCCTGCTGGAAGGCGACAGCGAACTGCGCGTGCGCGTCAGCTTCGACCCCGCCGCCCACACCATCACCATCGAAGACAACGGCATCGGCATGAGTCGCGCCGAGGCGATTGCCCATCTCGGCACGATCGCCAAGTCCGGCACCGGCGATTTCCTGCGCCAGCTGTCCGGCGACCAGAAGAAGGATTCGCAGCTGATCGGCCAGTTCGGCGTCGGCTTCTACAGCGCCTTCATCGTTGCCGACGAGGTCGAAGTGACCTCGCGCCGCGCCGGCTTGGCCGCAGGTGAAGGCGTGCGCTGGACCTCGCGCGGCGAAGGCGATTTCAACGTCGCCACCGTCGACAAGGCCGAGCGCGGCACCCGCATCGTCCTGCATCTGAAGGATGGCGAGCACGACTTCGCCGACGGCTGGCGCCTGCGCAGCATCCTCAAGAAGTACTCGGACCACATCGGCCTGCCGATCCAGATGCCGAAGGAAGGCGAGGAAGGCGCCACCGTCGAGTGGGAGACCGTCAACCGCGCCAGCGCGCTGTGGACCCGTCCGCGCACCGAGATCGGCGACGCCGAGTACACCGAGTTCTACAAGCACGTCGCGCACGACCACAGCGACCCGCTGGCGTGGAGCCACAACAAGGTCGAGGGCAAGCTGGAGTACACCTCGCTGCTGTACGTGCCCGGCCGCGCGCCGTTCGACCTGTACCACCGCGATGCGCCCAAGGGCCTGAAGCTCTATGTGCAGCGCGTGTTCGTGATGGACCAGGCCGAACAGTTCCTGCCGCTGTACCTGCGCTTCATCAAGGGCGTGGTCGACTCCAACGACCTGTCGCTGAACGTCTCGCGCGAGATCCTGCAGTCCGGCCCGGTCATCGATTCGATGAAGGCGGCGCTGACCAAACGCTCGCTGGACATGCTGGACAAGCTGGCCGCCGACAAGCCGGAGCAATACGCCACGTTCTGGAAGGAATTCGGCCAGGTGCTGAAGGAAGGCCCGGCCGAGGACTACAACAACCGCGAGAAGGTGGCCGGGCTGCTGCGCTTCGCCTCCACCCGCGGCGACGGCGATGCACAGACGGTGTCGCTGGCCGATTACCTCGGCCGCATGACCGAAGGCCAGGACAAGATCTACTACCTGACGGGCGAGAGCTACAGCCAGGTGCGCAACAGCCCCCACCTGGAAGTGTTCCGCAAGAAGGGCGTGGAAGTGCTGCTGCTGACCGACCGCATCGACGAGTGGCTGATGGGCTACCTGACCGATTTCGACGGCAAGGGCTTCGTCGACATCGCTCGTGGCGATCTCGACCTGGGCGCGCTGGAAACCGAAGCGGACAAGCAGGAACAGGAAGCCGCGGCGAAGGACAAGCAGGGCCTGGTCGAGCGCCTGAAGACCGTGCTGGGCGATGACGTGGCCGAAGTGCGCGTGTCACACCGCCTGACCGATTCGCCGGCGGTACTGGCCATCGGCGAACAGGACCTGGGCCTGCAGATGCGCCAGATCCTGGAAGCCAGCGGGCAGAAGGTGCCGGACAGCAAGCCGGTGCTGGAAATCAACCCGGGCCACCCACTGATTGCCAAGCTGGATGCCGAAGCCGATGGCGCGCGTTTCGACGACCTCGGCCGGGTTCTGTTCGACCAGGCCGCGCTGGCCGCCGGTGACAGCCTGAAGGACCCGGGTGCCTACGTGGCGCGGCTGAACAAGCTGCTGCTGGAGCTGTCGGCCTGATCGACAGGGTGGTCGCCGGGCATGGCCCGGCTTACCCGGCGGTGCTCTGGTAGAGGCCGACCTTGGTTGGCGCCCCAAAAGCGTGCCAACCAAGGTTGGCACCTACCGGGGCGGATCGAGCGTGCCAACCAAGGTTGGCAGCTACCGGCGCGGGTGGAGAGTGCCAACCAAGGTTGGCACCCACCAGGGGCGGCGGTTGGCGCCTGCCGGGCCGCACGGCGCAGCCCTCCGGACCGGTTAACGGCCGGCGGGCCGCGACCTTGAGTCCACATCGGCCCGACAGGCCCGAGTGGTAGCATATCCCCCTGATTTCAGCGCCTTTTGCCAATGCTCAGTTTTTTCCGCCGCAAGAAGCCCCAGGATGCCCCCGCAGCGGAGGCACCCAAGACCCAGCACTACTCGGCTGAAGAGCTGGCGGCGGCGTTCCCGTCGGCCGCGCCGATCGAGGACAAAGAGCCAGCACCGGTAGCCGTACCGGCCGCGCCTGCGCCGGTCGAGCCGCCGCCGGCAGCCGTCGTTCCGGTCGCTGTCGAGCCCACCCCGGTGGTTCCGGCTCCGGTCGTTCCCGCTCCGAGCGCTCCGCAACCGGCCGCCCGGATCGACGTCGCCCCGGTAGCGGCCCCGGCCATCGAACCGGCACCCGCGCCGCTGCCTGAGTCCACCCCGGCACTGGCACCGGTCTCCGATGACCTGCCGGCCGCCGCCTCGGTCGACGCCGTGCCGGCGCCTGCCGGCAAGCCCGGCTGGCGCGAACGCCTGCGCAACAGCGTCATCGCGCGCAGCTTCGGTGGCCTGTTCTCGCGCAACCCCAAGCTCGACGACGATCTGCTGGACGAGCTGGAAACCGCACTGATCACCGCCGACGTCGGCGTGGGCGCCACCACCGATCTGGTCGAGGGCCTGCGCAAGCGCATGAAGTCGCGCGAGTTCGCCGACGCCAATGCGCTGCTGGCCGCGTTGCGCGCCGAGCTGATCGCGATCCTGCAGCCGGTGGCCAAGCCGCTGGTGATCGATCGCAACGCCAAGCCCTTCGTGGTGCTCACCGTCGGCGTCAACGGCGTCGGCAAGACCACCACCATCGGCAAGCTGGCCAAGCGCTTCAAGGACGACGGCCACAGCCTGATGCTGGCTGCCGGCGATACCTTCCGCGCCGCCGCCGTGGCCCAGTTGCAGGCCTGGGGCGAGCGCAACGGCGTAGCCGTGGTCGCGCAGGGGCAGAACGCCGATGCCGCTTCGGTGGCATTCGACGCGCTGCAGGCCGGCAAGGCCCGCGGCACCTCGGTGCTGATCGCCGATACTGCCGGCCGCCTGCACACCCAGTCCGGCCTGATGAACGAGCTGGGCAAGATCCGCCGCGTGCTCGGCAAGATCGACCCCACCGCCCCGCACGAAGTGCTGATGGTGATCGACGGCACCACCGGCCAGAACGCGCTGTCGCAGTTGCGCCAGTTCAATGCCGCAGTGAACGTGACCGGCCTGGTGGTGACCAAGCTGGACGGCACTGCCAAGGGCGGCGTGGTGTTCGCGCTGGCCCGCGAGTTCGGCATCCCGATCCGCTTTGCCGGTATCGGCGAGCGCCCGGAAGACCTGCGCGTGTTCGACCCGGAAGCCTTCGTCGACGCCCTGCTGCCCGAAGCGCTGGGCGCCTGATACACCGCGCAGCCACGCATGGCGTGGCTCTACCGCAGCCTGGTAGAGCCACCCCACGGGTGGCTGCCTCTCTGGAACTCCAATGCCCCGCCAGCCGCACGCCAGCGCCGAAACTGCAGAACGGGACGGTTTCGTCGCCCGCCTGCTGCACTGGTTCGACGGCCATGGTCGCCACGACCTGCCCTGGCAGCACCCACGCAGCCCCTATCGGGTCTGGCTGTCGGAAATCATGCTGCAGCAGACCCAGGTAGCCACGGTCATCCCGTACTTCCAGCGGTTCCTGCAGCATTTCCCGACGCTGCCCGACCTCGCCGCCGCCAGCAATGACGCGGTGATGGCGCAGTGGGCCGGGCTCGGCTACTACGCCCGCGCACGCAACCTGCATGCCGCCGCGAAGCGCTGCGTGGAACTGCACGACGGCGACCTGCCGCGCGATTTCGATGCCTTGCATGCCCTGCCCGGCATCGGCCGCAGCACCGCAGGTGCGATCCTCAGCCAGGCCTGGAACGATCCGTTCGCGATCCTCGATGGCAACGTCAAGCGCGTGCTCAGCCGTTACCACGGCATCGACGGCTTTCCCGGCCTGCCGGCCATCGAGAAACAGTTGTGGTCGATTGCCGAGGCGCACGTGGCGCAGGTGCCGGCCGGGCGAATGGCTGATTACACCCAGGCGCAGATGGACCTGGGTGCGACGGTGTGCAGCCGCGCCAAGCCAGCCTGCGTGATCTGCCCGCTGCAGTACGCGTGCGTGGCGCGCCGCGAAGGCCGCACCGCCGAACTACCCACGCCCAAGCCCAGCAGGACCCTGCCCGAGCGCGAAGCCGTGGCCCTGCTGCTGCGCGATGCCCAGCAGCGCGTGCTGCTGCAGAAGCGGCCGGACACCGGCATCTGGGCACAGTTGTGGACGCTGCCGCAGGCCGAGGCCGGCAGCGAACTGCAGGACTGGTTCGACGCGCACGTTGACGGCACGCTGGAAGACGCCGAGGAGCTGCCCGTGCTGCAGCACACCTTCAGCCACTACAAGCTGCACCTGCAGGTGCTGTCGCGGCAGGTGCACGGCCTGCGCGTGGAAGAACCCACGCTGCGCTGGGTCGCCACCGACGAACTGCCCGCGCTGGGCCTGCCGGCCCCCATCCGCAAGCTGCTCGATGGCGCCACGATCAAGGCGCCGAAACGAACGCCCAAGAAACCCCGCAACCACGAGTGAGTACCATGTCCCGAACCGTCTTCTGCCAGTACGAACAACGCGATGCCGAGGGCCTGGACTTCGTGCCCTACCCCGGCGAACTGGGCCAGCGCATCTTCAGCAACATCGGCAAGCAGGCCTGGGCGGCGTGGCTTGCGCACCAGACCATGCTGATCAACGAAAACCGCCTGTCGCCGCGTACCCCGGAGCATCGCGCGTTCCTTGAAGGCGAACTGGTCAAGTTCCTGTTCGAGAAGGACGCGGAAAAGCCGGCTGGCTTCACTCCGGAAACCTGACGCACGGGTAGTGCCGGCCGCTGGCCGGCATCGCGCAGATGCCAGGTTGCCGGCCAGCGCCGGCACTACCGCGCTATTTCGTATTTTCCTCGCGCTCCTGCACCTGCGCCTGGCGCAGCTCCTGCTCGGAGGCACGCAGTGCCTTCACGTCCAGCTTGCGGATGCTGTTGATGAAGCACGGCATGCGCGGGCCACCGGTCGGGTCGCGCACCAGCACCTTGTCGAAACGCGATGACACGCGGCCCATGCTGCTGGTCAACCCGATGGCGGTGGCGTACGACAGGTCCGGGCACGGACCACTCAGTTCCAGCAGGTAAGCCTCGCTCGGCCGGGTCCACACCGCCAGCGCGCTGTCACCCAGTTCGGTCCAGCCATTGAGGCTGCCGAAGAACTGCATGTCGTTCTGCGGCGCGCCGGCGTGGGCGCGGTACAGATCCAGTTTCTCGGTACTGCTGAGCCGGCCGGTGGTCGCGCAGGCGGCCAGCGCCAGGCAGAGTCCGGCGATCAGGATCGGGGTCTTCATGGCGATCTCCTCGGGGAACCTGCTGCGATCATGCGCCGGCCGATGTGCGGCCGGCGCGAGGGCAGGTAAACCCGTTCAGGCGCCGGGAGGCGGCCGTTGCCGGCCGCTCAGACGTCAGCGTGGGCCAGTGCGTGCAGGCGCCCTTCGCGCAGCTCCAGCACCCGGTCCAGGCGCCGCGCCAGGCTGCGGTCGTGGGTGACCAGCACCAGGCTGGTATGACGCGCGCGGTTGAGTTCCAGCATCAGCTCGAACACGGTGCCCGCGGTGCGGTCATCCAGGTTGCCGGTCGGCTCGTCACCGAGCACGCAGGCCGGATGATTGACCAGCGCACGTGCCACCGCGGCACGTTGGCGTTCGCCGCCGGACAGCTCGCCCGGCTTGTGGTCCAGGCGATGTCCGAGGCCGACCGCTTCCAGCAGCGTGGTGGCCCGGCTGCTCGCTTCGGCCACGGCAGTGCCGGCCAGCAGCACCGGCATCATCACGTTTTCCAGCGCGGTGAATTCCGGCAACAGGTGGTGGAACTGGTAGACGAAGCCCAGCGCCTGGTTGCGCAGCAGGCCGCGCGCGGTATCCGACAACGCCGACATGCGCTGGCCCGTGACGTACACCTCGCCTGCGGTCGGAACATCCAGCCCGCCCAGCAGGTGCAGCAGCGTGCTTTTGCCGGCACCGGAGGCACCGATGATCGCCACCGTCTCGCCGGCGGTCACGGTCAGGTCCAGGCCATCGAACACCGGGGTCTGCATGCGCCCTTCGGCGTAGGTCTTGCCCAGTGCTTCGGCGCGGATCACCTCATCGCCGCGGTTGAAGACCTTATTCATAACGCAGGGCCTCCGCCGGCTGGGTGCGTGCTGCCCGCCAGGCGGGATACAGGGTGGCCAGGAAGCTCATCAGCAGCGCGACCACGGTGATCGCCACCACGTCGCCGGTCTGCATGTCGGTCGGCAGGCCGGTGATGTAGTACACATCCTCCGGCAGCAGCTTGACGTTGAACACGCTCTCGATGGCACCGAGGATGCGTTCCAGGTTGAGGGTCAGGGTGATGCCGCCGATCAGGCCGGCCAGCGTGCCGAAGATGCCGATCAGCGAACCCTGCACCATGAACACCTGCATCACCCCGCCCGGGGTCAGGCCGAGGGTGCGCAGGATGGCGATGTCGGCCTGCTTGTCGGTCACCAGCATCACCTGCGAGGACACCAGATTGAACGCACCCATGGCGATGATCAGCGACAGCAGGATGCCCATCACCACCTTCTCCATGCGCAGCGAGTGGTAGAGGTTGGCGTTCTGCTGGGTCCAGTCACTCACGCGGTAGGCACCACCCAGGCTCTGCGCCAGGTCCACGCCCACTTCCAGCGAGCGGTCCATGTCGTGCAGTTTCAACCGCACGCCGGTGGCACCGTCGCTGCGCAGCACGCGCTCCAGGTCCTGCATGTTGGCGAAGCCGACGCCCCGGTCGACCTCGTTGTAGCCGGCCTCGAAGATGCCGCTGACGGTGAAGCGTTTCATCCGCGGCACGGCACCGGCAGGCGTGCCCTGCACTTCGGCGAAGGTCACCAGCACCTGGTCACCGACGTCGACGCCGAGCCAGATCGCCAGTTCCTTGCCCAGCAGCAGGTTGAAGCTGCCCGGCGTCAGGCTGGCATAGCTGCCCTTGGTGACCTTCTTGTCGATCACCGATACCTTCGGCTCCAGCGCCGGATCGATGCCCTGGATGATCGCACCCTGCACGCGCGGGCCGCTGATCATCGACTGGATCTCGATGTACGGCGCGGCACCGGCCACGCGCGGATCCTTGCGGGCCACGTCGACCACGCGCATCCAGTCCGGCATCGGCTCGCCGTCGCGGCTGATGGTGGTGTGCGCGGTCATCTGCAGCAGGCGGCTGCGGATTTCCTTCTGGAATCCGCTCATCACCGCCAACGTGGTGATCAGCACCGTAACGCCGAGCGCGATGCCCAGGATCGATGCCATCGAGATGAAGGAGATGAAGCCGTTGCGGCGCTTGGCGCGCAGGTAGCGCAGGCCGATGGCCACGGGAATGGGTTTGAACATGCAGGCACGCCGGTCAATTCAGCTTATGGTGCCATCGTCCGGGGCTGACGGGAAACGGCGCGTGCGGCTACGGCCAGTCGCAGTTCACGTCGCTGCCCGGAATCGAGCACATCCGGCCAGAACAGCAGGCGCTGGCGGCGCTGGTCCTGATGCCAGCGCAACAGCAGCCACGGCCCGCGCACCACCAGCCGGGGTGCCTCGACGTCCTGCCCGGCCACCCGAATCGGCTCGGGAAGCGGCGGCAGAAGCACCTGCACGCGCGGCCTGCGCTGGCACCAGGCCAGCTCGGCCAGGCCCACGCACCAGGCCAACACCACTGCGGGCATCAGCAGCCGTGAAGGCAGATCCGATGCGCGCAGCAGCCACGGCGCAGCCAGCAGCACCGCCAGTTGGGCGGCGACCTGCAGCCGCGAGGGGCGCCACTCAAGGCTTGAGGGCGAGGATCTTCTGCATGAGGGGGATCGCGTGCGCATGCGGGCAGGCCTCGTAGCCCATGAACCAGCGCCACAACTTATCGTCCTCGCAGTCGAGCAGGAACAGGAAAACCTCGCGCTCTTCGGTCGGCGCAGTGCTCCACTCGTGGTCCAGGTAGCGGCCGAACAGCTGGTCCAGCTCACGCATGCCGCGGCGGCAGCGCCAGCGCAGCTTCTTCAGCAGAACATCTTCTTCCATCGTGCTTCTCCAGATACAGCAAAGCCACGCATGGCGTGGCTCTACTGGGGTGGCACAGCCACGCGTGGCGTGGCTCTACCCGGTACAGCCGGGCCTGATCAGGCGCGGCGTTCCATCATCAGCTTCTTGATCTCGGCGATCGCCAGCGCCGGGTTCAGGCCCTTCGGGCAGGTCCGGGCGCAGTTCATGATGGTGTGGCAGCGGTACAGCTTGAACGGATCTTCCAGATCGTCCAGGCGCGCACCGGTGTCCTCATCGCGCGAGTCGATGATCCAGCGGTAGGCCTGCAGCAGGATCGCCGGGCCCAGGTAACGCTCGCCGTTCCACCAGTAGCTCGGGCAGCTGGTCGAGCAGCAGGCGCACAGGATGCACTCGTACAGGCCGTCCAGCTTCTTGCGGTCTTCCGGCGACTGCAGGCGCTCGCGGTCCGGCGGTGCCGGGGTCTGGGTACGGATCCACGGCTTGATCGACGCGTACTGCGCGTAGAAGTGGGTCAGGTCCGGAACCAGGTCCTTGACCACGTTCATGTGCGGCAGCGGGTAGATCGGCACTTCCTTCTTGCCGCAGTCCGAGATGGCTCGGGTGCAGGCCAGGGTGTTGGTGCCGTCGATGTTCATGGCGCACGAACCACAGATACCTTCGCGGCACGAGCGGCGGAAGGTCAGGGTCGGGTCGATCTCGTTCTTGATCTTGATCAGGGCGTCCAGGACCATCGGGCCACAGGCGTCCAGATCGACTTCATAGGTATCGGTGCGCGGGTTGCTGTCGTCGTCCGGACTCCAGCGGTAGATCTTGAAGGTGCGCACATTCTTGCCGCCGTTCTTGACGGGGAAATGCTTGCCCTTCGTGATCTTGGAATTCTTGGGGAGTGAAAACTCGGCCATGGCTGCTCTCGTTGGCTCAGGCGGCCCGCGCCCGTGGGCGCGGATTGCATGGTAGGCGGGGTCGGATCAGTACACGCGCGGCTTCGGCGGCACCACGGACACGTCGTCGGTCAACGTGTACATGTGCACCGGACGGTAGTCGAAGCTGCACTTGCCCTTCTCGTCGACGCTGACCAGGGTGTGCTTCTGCCAGTTGACGTCGTCGCGGTCCGGGAAGTCCTCGTGCGCATGCGCGCCGCGGCTTTCCTTGCGCTGTTCGGCCGAGTTGATCGTCGCCACCGCATTGAGCAGCAGGTTGTTCAGCTCGTAGGTCTCGATCAGGTCCGAGTTCCACACCAGCGAACGGTCGGAGACCTTCACGTCCTGGAACGAGTCGAAGATCTTGTCCATCTTCTCGCAGCCTTCCTTCAGCGTCTGGCTGGTGCGGAAGACCGCCGCGTCGGCCTGCATGGTGCGCTGCATGCGATCGCGGATGACCGAAGTCGGGGTATCGCCGTTGGCGTGGCGCAGCTTGTCCAGCAGCCCCAGCGCCTTGTCGCAGGCATCGGCCGGCAGCGGCTTGTGCGCGGCGCCCGGCTTGATGGTCTCGGCGCAGCGGTTGGCCACGGCACGGCCGAACACCACCAGGTCCAGCAGCGAGTTCGAGCCCAGGCGGTTGGCGCCGTGCACGGACACGCAGGCCGCTTCGCCGATGGCGTACAGGCCCGGCACCACGGCATTGTCGTTGTCGCCGACCTTCTGCACCACTTCGCCGTGGTAATTGGTCGGGATGCCGCCCATGTTGTAGTGCACGGTCGGGATGACCGGAATCGGCTGCTTGTGCACGTCGACGCCGGCGAAGATGCGGGCGCTCTCGGCGATGCCCGGCAGCTTCTCGTCGATCACGCCCGGGCCGAGGTGGGTCAGGTCGAGCAGGATGTGGTCCTTGTGCTCGCCGACGCCGCGGCCTTCGCGGATCTCGATGGTCATCGAACGGCTGACCACGTCGCGCGAGGCCAGGTCCTTGTAGTGCGGCGCGTAACGCTCCATGAAGCGCTCGCCGCTGCTGTTGCGCAGGATGCCACCTTCACCGCGGACACCCTCGGTGATCAGGCAGCCGGCGCCGTAGATGCCGGTCGGGTGGAACTGCACGAACTCCATGTCCTGCATGGCGATGCCGGCACGCATGGCCAGGCCGCCACCGTCGCCGGTGCAGGTGTGCGCCGAGGTGGCGCTGAAGTAGGCACGGCCGTAGCCGCCGGTGGCCAGCACCACGCCCTGGGCGCGGAACAGGTGCAGGGTGCCGTCGGACATGTCCAGGGCCAGCACGCCGCGGCAGGCGCCTTCCTCGTCGAAGATCAGGTCAAGCGCGAAGTACTCGATCATGAAGCGCGCATCGTGCTTCAGCGACTGCTGGTACAGCGTGTGCAGCATCGCGTGGCCGGTACGGTCGGCCGCCGCGCAGGTACGCTGCGCCGCCGGGCCTTCGCCATACTTGGTGGTCATGCCACCGAACGGCCGCTGGTAGATCTTGCCTTCGGCGGTGCGCGAGAACGGCACGCCGTAATGTTCGAGCTCGATGATGGCCGGGATGGCCTCACGGCACATGTACTCGATGGCGTCCTGGTCGCCCAGCCAGTCCGACCCCTTGATGGTGTCGAAGAAGTGGTAGCGCCAGTCGTCCTCGCCCATGTTGCCGAGCGCGGCCGAGATACCGCCCTGGGCGGCAACGGTGTGAGAACGGGTCGGGAAGACCTTGGTCAGGCACACGGTCTGCAGGCCCTTGGCGGCCAGGCCGAACGTGGCGCGCAGGCCGGCACCGCCGGCGCCGACCACGACCATGTCGTACTTGTGTTCGGTGATCTTGTAAGCGGACATCTAATCTGGATTCCTGTGTAGGTGCCTGGGCTCAGGCAACGCCGAGGGCGATGCGGCCCACCGCAAACACACTGACGATCATGCCGAGCACGGCGACGAACTTCACCGCGGTCTGCAGCACCAGGGCCAGCAGCGATTCGTGGATGTAGTCTTCCAGCACGACCTGCATGCCGAGCTGCGCGTGCCAGAACATGGCGATCAGCAGGCCGATCAACGGCACCGCGTTCCACGGCTTGGCCACGGCGGCGGCGGCGGTGGCGTAGTCCGAGCCCAGCAGGCCCAGCACGAAGACCAGGAACCAGATGCCCAGCACCACCAGTGCGGCGGCGGTCAGGCGCTGGTGCACGAAGTGCTCGGTGCCGGTCTTGGCCGAGCCAAGGCCGCGCACGTTCTTCAACGGGGTACGGAACTTGCTCACGCGGCACCTCCGAACATCACATAGGCCCACACCAGCAGGGTGATCACCAGGCTGCCGATGACCGACAGCCAGCTGCTGCGGATGAAGGCGGGGATGCTGAAGCCGATGGCGAAGTCCTGCACGACGTGGCGGATGCCATTGCACAGGTGATAGGCGAACGACCATGTCCACGCGAACAGGAACACGCGGCCATACCAGGCCCCGGCATGGCCGGTGAAGCAGTTCCAGGACTCGGGCCCCATCATCAGGGCCAGCAGGCCGGCGGCGATGATGAGGGCACCAACAGACAGAAAGACGCCAGTGGCTCGATGCAGGATCGAGGTGGCCATCTGAATCTGCCAGCGATACACCTGAAGGTGCGGGGAAAGTGGGCGTTGTCTGGTCGCCATTCGCTGGGCTCGTTGTCTCGGCTGGGCGGCACACGGCCGCGTTGGCTCAATGCTGATCAGAAATCGATGCAGCGTCCGTTTTTCTCCCAATCGCCATACCGCACCGGATCAAGTCCGCCGCGGCCGCCGAATTCTTCCGCTTTTTCCTGTTCCACGGGCACGGGTGCCGCGGGGACCAGCGGGGCTTCAGATTCGTCGTCGGGAGTGGGGGTTGTTTGGCCTATCATGTTCGGTCTCGCAACGCACAAATTTTAGACCTCGTTCACGTGCCTGACAACCTGCCCCCTGCTTTCGTCGGATATCCGCGCCTGCCCGGCCACCAGCTGCTGAGCCTGCAGGGCCCGGATGCGGCTGTCTTTGCCCACGCCCAGTTCAGCAGCGATGTCACCGCCCTGCCCCTGCAGCACTGGCAGTGGAGTGCCTGGCTGAGCGCCAAGGGCCGCACCCTGGCGGTGTTCCAGCTGCTTCGCCTGGCCGACGACCACGTGATGCTGGTGCTGGCTGACGGCGATGCCGATGCGATTGCGTCGCAACTGCAGCGCTTCGTGTTCCGCCGCAAGGTGAAGGTGCAGGTGCGCAGCGATCTGGCGGCGGCTGGCGCGTTCACCGCGCCCGAGGCCGCCAGCGGCGCGGCGATTGCGCAGACCGCAGGCGACGGCTGGGAGCTGGACCTGGGCAGCGATGCCCTGCCGCGCACCCTGCGCATTGGCAGCGCCGACGCGTTCGCTGCCGGCAATGAAGCCGATGAGGCCGCTTTCGCCCTGGCCTGGCGCCAGGCCGACCTGCGCTACGGCCTGCCGCGGCTGGAAGAAGGCCAGCGCGAAGTGTGGACCCCCCAACAGCTGGGCCTGGACCGCCTGAACGGCTACAGCGTGAAGAAGGGCTGCTATCCCGGCCAGGAAATCGTCGCCCGCACCCACTTCCTCGGCAAGGCCAAGCGTGCGGTGCAGTTGCTGCATACCGCAGCACCGGCACAGGCCGGCGATGGCGTGCAGCAGGATGGCGCGGGGCTGGGCACGATTGCCAGCGTGGCCGGCGACCTGGCACTGGCGGTACTGCCACTGGAGGCCAGCGACGCTGACCTGCAGGTGGGCGATGCCATTGCGCAGCGCGTGCCGTTGCTGGATGGCCTGGCCCGCTGAAGCAGGCGGGGACCTGCACGGGTGGGTGCAGGAATGGTAGTGCCGGCCGCTGGCCGGCAACCATGCAGGGTTGAGGTTGCCGGCCAGCGGCCGGCACTACCCCTTACAGGCGCGCGCCGGTTTCCGGATTGAAGAAATGCAGGCCCTGCGGATGGATCGCCACGCGGATCTGCTCGCCCACCTCGGGCAGCGCCTGCGGCGCCACGCGCATGGTCAGCGCGTGCTGGCCACTGCTCAGGTTGACGAAGATCTCGTTACCGACCGGTTCGATGCCTTCAATGCGTGCGACGAACGCATGCGCATCGTCGGCGGCCGCCGGCTGCAGGTGCTCCGGACGCACGCCCACCGCGATCGGCTTCTGCAGCCAGGCCGGATCGATGGCGGCCTGGCCCAGCGGTGCACGCCACTCACCGTCGACCACGGTCACGCCACCGGCATCGCCCTGCAGCGTACCGCGCAGCACGTTCATCGCCGGGCTGCCGAGGAAGCCGGCCACGAACAGGTTGGCGGGGCGATCGTACAGCGCCATCGGCGTATCGATCTGCTGGATGACGCCATCCTTCAGCACCACGATGCGCTGGCCCAGGGTCATCGCTTCGACCTGGTCGTGCGTCACGTAGATCATGGTGGTGCCCAGCTTGCGGTGCAGCTGCGCGATCTCGGTACGCACGCTGTGGCGCAGCTTGGCATCCAGGTTGGACAGCGGTTCGTCGAGCAGGAACACCGCCGGCTCGCGCACCAGCGCACGGCCCAGCGCGACACGCTGGCGCTGGCCACCGGACATCGCCTTGGGCAGCTTGTCCATCATCTCGGTCAGGCCCAGCGTCTGCGCCGCCTCGGCGATGCGCTTGTCGATGGTCGCCTTGTCGTGACCGCGCAGCTTCAGGCCAAAGGCCAGGTTCTCGGCCACGGTCATGTGCGGGTACAGCGCATAACTCTGGAACACCATCGCGATGTCGCGATCCTTCGGCGCCACGTCGTTGACCACGCGATCACCGATGGTCAGCGTGCCGCCGCTGATCTCCTCCAGGCCAGCCACCATCCGCAGCAGGGTCGACTTGCCACAGCCGGACGGGCCGACCAGCACCATCAGCTCGCCATCGGCGACCTCGAAGCTGGCGTCCTTCACCGCGACCTGGCCGTTGTCATAGACCTTGCGCACACCCTGCAACTGCACTTTTGCCATATCACCTATCCGGTCCGCCCGAAGCCGGGCTGTCTTTTGGGACTGCCTCGGCCCTCCCGATGGCAGTGATGATTGCGCGCTTGCCGCATGACGGCGAGCACTGCAATCGAATACAGTTGCCCATTCTGCCATGTAAACGTTTTCACGTGGCACTATCCGATGATCGGTGCGCACCGATCTGCGTCGGCGGTTGAACGAAGGTTCCGCCGAGGCAGTGGTTTCGAATGGAACGGTCTTCCGGCACCCCGGAGAACGCCCCTGACGAACCTCGGACAGGCAGTTGCGCGGATGTCCCCCGAACCCAGCCATGAAGCGATTGACAACGATGTCACCCGGATCTGAAACTCGAGCGATGCACGACACCCTCTTCCTGTTCGGTGCCACAGGTGATCTGGCCCAGCGCTACCTGTTCCCTTCGCTGCTTCGCCTGCTTGGCGACGGCCTGCTGCCGGAGGACTTCCGCATCCGTGCGCTGGCCCTGTCCGGGCATGACACCGAAGCCTTCCATGACATCCTGCGGCCGCGCCTGCAGCAGGCCATGCCGATGGCCACGCAGGACGACATCAGCGCCCTGCTGCGCCGCATCGACTACCGCTCTGTGGACCTGCGCGACGTCGACTCGGTTGCCGCCGCGGTCGCCGACCTCGTGCACCGCAAGTGCGTCAGCTACCTCGCCATCCCACCGGGCCTGTACATCTCCACCTGCGAAGGCCTGGCCAAGGGCGGCGCCCTCGCCGCGCCGGCACGCCTGATGCTGGAAAAGCCGATCGGCAGCGACAGCGAGAGCGCCGAGGAAATCATCAGCACCATCGGCCAGTGGATCGACGAGGACCGCGTGTTCCGCCTCGACCACTACCTGGGCAAGGCCGCGGTGCAGAACCTGATCGCACTGCGCTTCGGCAACACGCTGCTGGAAGCGGTGTGGAACCGCAACTACATCGAATCGGTGCACATCCTGGTGGCCGAAAGCGAAGGCGTGGATGGCCGCGATGCCTATTACGCCCGCTCCGGCGCGCTGCGCGACATGGTGCAGAGCCACATCCTGCAGCTGCTGTGCATGGTGGCGATGGAACCGCCGGCATCGCTGGAAGCCGATCGCATCCGCGACGAGAAGGTCAAGGTGCTGCGCGCCCTGCGCCCGCTCGATGCCCGGCACGCCGCGCGTGACAGCATCCGTGGCCGCTACACCGCCGGCACCATCAATGGCCAGCCGGCACAGGCCTACCAGCCGCCGGAAGGCAGCGACGTGGAAACCTTCGCCGGTGTCACCGCGCATATCGACAACTGGCGCTGGAGCGGCGTGCCGTTCCACCTGGTCACCGGCAAGCGCCTGCCCGAGCGCACCACCCGCGTGGTGGTCACGCTGAAGCCGGTCACCCACTGGCTGTTCGAGCGCCCGCAGCGCGCGCAGGCCGCACCGAACCGCCTGGTGTTCCAGCTGCAGCCGCAGGAAAACATCGAACTGGGCCTGATGAGCAGCCTGGCAGGCCCGGAATGGGGCGCGCTGGAGCTGCATCCGCTGGAGCTGGAACTGTCGGTGCCGACCGGCCTGCACCGCCGTATCGCTTACGAACGCTTGTTCCTGGATGCCTTCAACGGCAACCACACGCTGTTCGTGCGCGATGACGAAGTGCGTGCGGCCTGGGCCTGGATCGACAGCGTCGCCGACGCCTGGAAGGACGCCAAGCTGCCGCTGGAGCCCTACCCCGCCGGCCAATGGGGCCCGGGCAATGCGGGCGGGTTCCTGCCGCAGGACCTGGACGCGCCCGACAGCGGAGCGTCGGCATGAGTGCCAGCTCGCAGCCAGTGCTGGTCGCCGACATCGGTGGCACCAACGCGCGCTTCGCCCTGGCCGACACCTCGCTGGACGCACCGCTGCAGAAGGACAGCATCCGCGAGTACGCGGTGGCGGAGTTCCCGTCGCTGGGTGATGCCGCGCGCCACCATCTGGAACAGATCGGCGCCACGGCAAGCCGCGGCGTGTTCGCCGTGGCCGGTCGCGTGGATGGTGACGAAGCACGCATCACCAACCATCCGTGGGTAATCTCGCGCAGCCGCACCGCTGCCATGCTCGGGTTCGACGAACTGCACCTGATCAACGACTTCGCCGCGCAGGCGATGGCGATTTCACTGCTGCAGCCCGATGACGTGGTCCAGGTCGGCGGGGCTGCCTGGGTACCGGGCAAGCCCGGCCAGCCACGCAACTACGCGGTGATCGGGCCCGGTACCGGGCTCGGCGTCGGCGGCCTGATCATGCGCCACGGCCGTTGCTATCCGCTGGAAACCGAAGGCGGCCATGTCAGCTTCCCGCCGGGAACCCCGGAAGAGATCCGCATCCTGGAGATCCTGTCCGAGCAGTTCGGCCGCGTCTCCAACGAGCGCCTGATCTGCGGCCCCGGCCTGGTCAACATCCATCGCGCCGTGTGCGAGATGGCCGGCATCGATCCGGGCCAGCTGCAGCCGGTGGACGTGACCGCCCGCGCCCTGCACGGCGATCCGCAGGCGATGCGCACCGTGGATGTGTTCTGCGCCGTGTTCGGCGCCATTGCTGGCGATCTGGTGCTGACCCAGGGCGCCTGGGACGGCGTGTTCCTGACCGGCGGGCTGACCCCGAAGATGCTCGATTCGCTGCAGCACTCCGGTTTCCGCCAGCGCTTCGAGCACAAGGGCCGGTTCTCTTCCATCATGGCGCGCGTGCCCTCGTTGGCGGTGATGCATCCCCACGCCGGACTGCTGGGCGCCGCCGCCTATGCCGCCGACGCCGAACGTGACGCACCTGGAGTTGCCGCATGAGCCCCACCACCTTCCACGACGACCGCATCGAGTTCATCAACCATGGCGATGCCGATGGCTGGATCGAAGCCGTTGCCGCCGAGATGGCGCACACCCTCAACCACGACATCAACGAAGTGGGCCGCGCCCGCATCCTGCTGTCTGGCGGCACTACACCGGCGCCGGTCTACCAGGCGCTGGCCGAGTTGGACGTGCACTGGGACCGGGTGGAAGTGAGCCTGGCCGACGAGCGCTGGCTGTCGCCGCAGGATCGCGACAGCAATGCCTGGCTGGTGCGCCAGCACCTGCTGAAACGCGCCGAGGGTGCGCATTTCGATCCACTGGTGCGGATCGGCAAGCCCCTGCCCGAATGCGTGTACACCGCCAACCTGCAGGCACAGCACAGCCAGCCGCCGAGCCTGGTGGCACTGGGCATGGGCAACGACGGCCACACCGCCTCGCTGTTCCCGGGCTCGAAGGACCTCGCCCGCGCACTGGAAAGCACCCTGCCCTATGCCGCGCTGGATGCCACCGGCTGCCCGGGTGCGAACCAGTGGCCGCTGCGCATCACGCTGACCCCGCATGGGCTGCGCCAGTGCCGACAGCGCCTGCTGCTGCTGCGCGGCAAGCAGAAGCTGCAGGTGCTGCGCCAAGCGTTGGACAGCAACGACGCCCAGCAGTATCCGATCCTCAACGCGATCAACCTGGAAGGCGCGCGTTTGCGCGTCCACTGGGCTGATTGATGTCGGCGGCGGTGCCCTGCCGCCGCTTGCCTCTCGCCACCTTGAACGCCGGTAGCCAATGAGCCTCCATCCGCAATTGCAAGCCATCACTGAGCGTGTCATCCGCCGCAGCGCCGCCTCGCGTGCCGCCTACCTGGCCGCGATCGACGCCTCCCTGCGCGAAGGCCCGTTCCGCAGCCGCCTGAGCTGCGGCAACCTCGCCCATGGATTCGCCGCCTGTGGCGGTACCGACAAGAGCCGCCTGCGCGGCGGCGTGACGCCGAACCTGGGCATCATCACCGCCTACAACGACATGTTGTCGGCGCACCAGCCGTTCGAGACCTATCCCGAGCAGATCCGCGAGATCGCCCGCGAGCTGGGTGCTACGGCACAGGTGGCCGGCGGCGTGCCGGCGATGTGCGACGGCGTCACCCAGGGCCGCGGCGGCATGGAACTGTCGCTGTTCTCGCGCGATGTGATCGCCCAGGCCACTGCGATCGGCCTCAGCCATGACATGTTCGATACCACCGTCTACCTCGGCGTGTGCGACAAGATCGTGCCGGGCCTGCTGATCGGCGCGCTGGCCTTCGGCCACCTGCCGGCGGTGTTCGTGCCGGCCGGCCCGATGACCCCGGGCATCCCGAACAAGCAGAAGGCGGAGGTGCGCGAGCGCTATGCCGCCGGCGAAGCCACCCGCGAAGAGCTGCTGGAAGCCGAGTCCGCGTCGTACCACGGCGCTGGCACCTGCACCTTCTACGGCACCGCCAATTCCAACCAGGTGCTGCTGGAAGCGATGGGCGTGCAGCTGCCGGGCGCATCGTTCGTCAATCCGGGCACGCCGCTGCGCGATGCCCTTACCCGCGAAGCCACCGAACGTGCACTGGACATCACCGCGCTCGGCGACGACTTCCGTCCGCTGGGCCGGATCATCGATGAGCGCGCGATCATCAACGCGGTCATCGCGCTGATGGCCACCGGCGGTTCGACCAACCACACCATCCACTGGATCGCAGTGGCGCGTGCCGCCGGCATCGTGCTGACCTGGGACGACTTCGACGAACTGTCGCAGCTGATTCCGCTGCTGGCCCGCGTCTATCCGAACGGCGAGGCCGACGTGAACCGCTTCGCGGCCGCTGGCGGACCGGCCTTCGTGTTCGGCGAGCTGATCAGGGCGGGCCTGATGCACGGTGACCTGGTCAGCGTGGCGCGCGGCGGCATGGCCGACTACGCGCGCGAGCCGCAGCTGCGCGACGGCCAGCTGGTCTACCTGCCGGGCCTGCAACACAGCGCCGATGACGAAGTGGTGCGTGGCGTCGACAATCCGTTCGAGCACCAGGGCGGCCTGCGCCTGCTGCGCGGCAACCTGGGCAAGTCGCTGATCAAGCTGTCGGCGGTGAAGCCGCAGTACCGCACGATCGAAGCACCGGCCGTGGTTGTCGATGCGCCGCAGGTGCTGAACAAGCTGCATGCCGGCGGCCTGCTGCCCGAGCACTTCGTGGCGGTGGTGCGTTACCAGGGCCCGCGTGCCAACGGCATGCCGGAACTGCATTCGCTGGCGCCGCTGCTGGGGCTGCTGCAGAACCAGGGCCGGCGCGTGGCACTGGTCACCGACGGCCGCCTGTCCGGTGCCTCGGGCAAGATTCCGGCGGCGATCCATGTGACGCCGGAAGCGGCACGCGGTGGTCCGCTGGCCAAGGTCCGCGAAGGCGACATGATCCGCCTCGATGGTGAGGCCGGCACGCTGGAAGTGCTGGTGGACGCGGCCGAGTGGGCCGCGCGTCCGCTGGCCCCGAACACGGCGCCTGCCGCGCATGACCTGGGCCGCAACCTGTTCGCGATCAACCGACGCATGGTGGGGCCGGCCGATCAGGGTGCGATTTCGATTTCGTGCGGGCCGGCGGCGGCCGATGGCGGGCCGTGGGAATACGACGCGGAGTACGAGCTGGGGCACGATGCCGCAGCGGCGGCGGCGCCGCATGAGGCAAAAGACGCCTGAAGCGAAAAGCCGCGGCAGGCTTCCCGGCCTGGGCAGTAGAGCGCCCTGGACAATTCCCGGCGCGTCATTTGCGCTGCGGCCACTGAATCAAGAAGAGCAAAGGCAAGGGCAAAAGCATGGGTATCGAACAACATCAGGTGAAGGCGGCGGAGCTGTTGCGTGCGGCGGGCATCCTGCCGGTGGTGACGATTCATACGCTGGACCAGGCGCGTGCGGTCAGTGCGGCGTTGCTGGAAGGTGGCCTGCCGGCGATCGAGTTGACGCTGCGTACGCCAGTGGCGATGGAAGCATTGGCGATGCTCAAGCGCGAGCTGCCGGACGTGGTGGTGGGCGCCGGCACGGTGCTGACCGTGGAGCAGATGCAGCAGTCGATCGATGCGGGCGCGGACTTCCTGGTGACCCCGGGTACGCCACCGGCGCTGGCCGATGCGCTGGCGGCGGCACCGCTGCCGGTAGTGCCGGGTGCGGCCACGCCGACCGAACTGCTGTCGCTGTATGCGCGCGGCTTCCGCGTGTGCAAGCTGTTCCCTGCCACCGCCGTGGGGGGGCTGGCGATGATCAAGGGTCTGGCCGGCCCGGTTGCCGACCTCAAGCTGTGCCCGACCGGCGGCATCACCGAAAACACCGCCGCCGAGTACCTCGAGCAGAAGAACGTGGTCTGCATCGGCGGTTCGTGGATGGTGCCGGGCAGCTGGATCGCCGACGGTCAGTGGGACAAGGTGCGCGCCAGCGCCGCCGACGCCGCGAAGATCATCAAGCGCGTACGCGGCCACTGAGCCCGACACAGGTGTAGAGCCGAGCCCATGCTCGGCTCCGCGCCCGCAGGCCGGAAAGTAGCCGAGCATAGGCTCGGCTCTACATTTCCTCTATCGGCAGTGACGGCGCACGGAACCTGTCGGTGGCCCTGCGGAGGGCTCAGCCGTTGGCCGAATCCCTTACAGCGGCCGTGCCGGATCCACCAGCCCGTACTGGCTGGCCATGCGCGCCAGCGCGATGTTGTCGTGGATCCCCATCTTCTCGAACAGCCGCGCCTTGTGCGTGTTCACTGTCTTCGCGCTCAGGCTCAGGCGCCGCGCGATGTCTTCCTGGCGCAGGCCCTGGGTCAGCAGCAACGCCACTTCCAGCTCGCGCGGCGACAGGCTGTCGAATGGAGAGCCGTTGCCTTCAACGGTCGACAAGGCCAGGTTTTGCGCGATGCTGGTGCCCAGGTAGCGACGGCCCATGGCCACATCGCGCACCGCACGCAGCAGCTCCTGTGCATCGCAGCCCTTGCCGATGTAGCCCGCAGCCCCGGCTTCCAGCAAGCGCTTCGGCAGCGGCCCGTCTTCCAGCACCGACACGATCACCACGCGGGTGTTGCGATGGCTGCGGACGATGCGCTCGGTCACCTCCATGCCACTCACGCCGGGCAGGTGCAGGTCGCACAGCACCACGTCCGGCAGCAACTGGCGGACGTCGCGCAGCGCATCTTCGCCGGTCTCGGCTTCGCCCACCACCTCGATGTCGGTCTCCCCCGACAGGATCATCTTCATCCCGGTGCGGACCAGTGCGTGGTCATCCACCAGGTAGACTCGAATCGTCATTCACGTACCTCTTCGAATGCGGCCATTGCAGGTCAAGCTAGGCAGGGCGCCGATACCCCTGCAAGCGCGTTCGAGATGCGACCCGGGCATTCTGCCTTGCGCATCACAGTACCGCGCGTTGTGCTTGCCCCCTGTCTTGCAGAACCTGCTGCAACGAAACAACTGATCTATTACGTAGACGCCCCGGAGGGGCCATCCACGTCAATCCCCCTGTGATGATGCTTCGCTGGCCGTCGCTGGCGGCGAATCCTGACGTCGCCAAGGATGCCGGCGACTGAACATGACCAGATAGCACCCTACCACCCAAACCAGCGCGGCACACCATCCGGCCAGGATATCGGAGGGGTAATGCACGCCCAGATAGACCCGGGAGACGCTGACCAGCAGGCTGAACGCGGGCGCCAGCAGCAGCACCGGCCAGCGCCAGCGGGTGTTCCAGGCCAGCAGCACCAGGGTCACGGCCAGGGTCATCGAGCCCATCGCGTGGCCGCTGGGAAAGCTGAACGTCGATTCCGGCGCGATCGATTCCCACAGGCTGGGGCGCTGGCGCTGGAAGAAATGCTTGCTGCCCATGTTCAGCAGCGCCGAGCCGACGAAGCTGACCGCCACGAAGGTGGCCTCACGCCAACGCCGGTAGCCCAGCAGCACGCCGATGATCAGCACGTCGGCGGGAATCAGGAACCATTCGTAGCCCAGCCTGGAAATGAGCACGAAGAAGCGGTCCAGCAGCGGTGAGTGCAGGCCATGCATCTGCCACAGCAGCGGCGCATCGAAATGGAACGATTCAAACTCGTGCACTTCGTCGGCCAGGGCGACGAAACCCGCCAACGGCAGCAGCACGCCACCGAACAGCAGCACCAGGCGCCAGGCATTGTGCGCCATCCAGTGGCGGAAACCGGAGGCGGACTCCGGCGCAGCGAGGATCGCAGGCTTATCCGGCGCTTCGGACATATTTGTGTTCGACGTAATCGTCGATCAGGGCGACGAACTCCTGGGCGATGTTCTCGCCACGCAGGGTCACCTTCTTCTCGCCATCGACGAACACGGGCGCGGCCGGGGTTTCGCCGGTGCCCGGCAGGGAAATACCGATGTTGGCGTGCCGCGACTCACCCGGCCCATTGACGATGCAGCCCATCACCGCCAGGGTCATGTTCTCCGCACCCGGATGGTGGATCTTCCACAGCGGCATCTTCTCGCGCACGTGATTCTGCACCACCTTGGCCAGTTCCTGGAAGAACTCGGAGGTGGTGCGGCCGCAGCCCGGACAAGCCGTGACCAGCGGCGTGAAGGCACGCTGGCCGGTGGTCTGCAGCAGTTCCTGGGCGACGATCACTTCCTGCGTGCGCGACTGGCCCGGTTCCGGGGTCAGCGAGATGCGGATGGTGTCACCGATGCCTTCCTGCAGCAGCACGCCCAGCGCCGCCGACGAGGCGACGATGCCCTTGCTGCCGATACCGGCCTCGGTCAGGCCCAGGTGCAGGGCAAAATCGGAGCGCTGGGCCAGGTCGCGGTACACCGCGATCAGCTCCTGCACGCCACTGACCTTGGCCGACAGCACGATGCGATCGCGCGGCAGGCCGAGCTCCACCGCCTGCTCGGCCGAATCCAGCGCCGAACGGATCAGCGCCTCGCGCAGCACGCGACCGGCATCCCAGGGCTGCTCGCGCAGGTTGTTCTCGTCCATCAACTTCGCCGCCAGGGCCTGGTCCAGCGAGCCCCAGTTGGCACCGATGCGCACCGGCTTGTTGTAGCGGATCGCGAACTCGATCAACTGGGCGAACTGCAGGTCCTTCTTCTTGCCGAAGCCGACGTTGCCCGGGTTGATGCGGTACTTGGCCAGCGCTTCGGCACATGCCGGCTCGGCGGTCAGCAGCTGGTGGCCGTTGTAGTGGAAATCACCGATCAGCGGCACGTCGATGCCCATCATCGCCAGCTTGTCGACGATGCGCGGGATCGCCGCAGCGGCTTCCACGGTATTGACGGTCAAACGCACCATTTCCGAACCGGCCCGCCACAGCTCGGCCACCTGCTTCACGCTGGAGGCCACGTCGGACGTGTCGGTGTTGGTCATCGACTGCACCACGACCGGCTTGCCTCCGCCTACGGTGACCCCGCCGATCTGCACGGCATGGGTCTGGCGGCGGGGCCAGGAGGTGGCATCGGAGGGAGGAGTCGGGCGGGTGACGGCGTCGTGCATGGGCGCATTCTACCGCCCGCCCCCGCATTCCGGGTGACTCGCATTCAGCCGGTGGCACGGCTGCGGCCGATTGTCGCAGGCACAGCCGCCCGTGAACGCATACGATGAGCGTGAATGACCGGTCCCGACGCCCCGTTTCTCCGTACCCTGTGCAGCCTGCGCTGGCTTGCCGTAGGCGGCCAGGCCGCCACCATCCTGGTTGCCACCTGGGTGCTGGGCCTGCCGTTGCCGCAGCTGCCGCTATGGGCCGGCGTGGCGGTGCTGGCCCTGTTCAACATCTATACCCAGTTGCGTCCGGACGCGGCTGACACCGCACCGCTGACCGCGTTCGGCCACATCCTGGTGGACGTGATCATCCTGACCTGGATGGTCGGCTGGAGCGGCGGCATGGCCAACCCGTTCAGCTCGCTGTTCCTGATCCTGATCGCGCTGGCCGCGTTCGCCCTGCCCCTGCGCTGGGCACTGGCGGTCGCACTGGCCTGCCTGCTCGGCTACGCCGCCAGCGGCATCTTCGGCCAGCCATTGCCGGACGGTTATTTCCGCGCGCAGGACCTGAATCGCTGGGGCGTGGTCGCCAACTTCCTGATTTCCGCCGCGGTGGTACTGGCCTTCTCCACCCGGCTGGCGCTGGCCCTGCGGGAGCGCGAACTGGAACTGTCGGCACTGCGCGAGCGCTTCGCCCGCAACGAGGGCATCGTCGCGCTGGCCACCCATGCCGCCTCGGTGGCGCATGAACTGAACACGCCGCTGGCGACCATGACCCTGCTCGCCGACGATGTGGCCGAGCGCAGCGAAGAGCCGGAAGTGCGCGAGGACATGGAAACCCTGCGCGAGCTGCTGGTGCAGTGCCGGGAGCGCGTGCTGGCGCTGGCTGCTCCGGCCTCGGCCGACGCACCGGGCCGCAGCCATTCCAGCGCACAGCAGGTGCTGGAGCAATGGCGCCTGGTGCGGCCGACCATCGACCTGCACCGCAACGATGATGCGCCACTGCGGCTACCGCTGGACCCGGGCGTTGGCCATCTGCTGATGGTCCTGCTCAACAACGCCGCCGATGCCGGCGAGAAAGCCGGCCGGCCACGCGTGGACCTGGACCTGCGCATCGAAGGCGACGACCTGATCGGCGAAGTCCGCGACTACGGCCATGGCTTCGACGCCCGTGCCGCCGTGCTGCCGGGCAAGCTGTTCGGCAGCAGCAAGAGCGAGGGCATGGGCGTCGGCCTGGCCCTGTCCCATGCCACCATCGAACGCCTCGACGGCGAGATGTGGATGCGCCCGGCCCAGGGGGCCGGCAGCCGCGTCGGCTTCCGCCTGCCGCTGGCCCCACGCGAGGACACCCCATGAGCCTTCACCATTCCACCCTGGGCCTGCTGGTCGACGACGACGAGCTGTACCTGCGTACCCTGCAACGCAGCCTGGCCCGCAAGGGGCTTGAAACGCAGACCGCACAGGATGCCGCCAGTGCGCTGGCGCTGGCCCGGCAGCATCCACCGGCGTTCGCGCTGATCGACCTGAAGCTGGGCAGCGATTCCGGCCTGGCACTGATCCAGCCGCTGCGCGCGCTGCGCGCGGACATGCGGATCCTGCTGGTGACCGGCTACGCCAGCATCGCCACCGCGGTGGAGGCGATCAAGCTGGGTGCGGATGATTACCTGCCGAAGCCGGCCACGGTGCCGATGATCCTGCGCGCCCTCGGCGAGGAAGACGACGGCCCGGCCGACGATGGCGAAATGGAAGTGCCCGATGCGATGACGCCGATCAGCCGCCTGCAGTGGGAACACATCCAGCAGGCGATGCACGAGACCGGCGGCAATGTGTCAGCGGCCGCGCGCCTGCTCGGCATGCACCGGCGCTCGCTGCAGCGCAAACTGGCCAAGCGGCCAAGCCCGGAGCGCGACCCGAGCCGGTGACACGGTAGTGCCGGCCGCTGGCCGGCAACCCATCCGCTGCGGTAGTGCCGGCCGCTGGCCGGCAACCCATCCGCTGCGGTAGTGCCGGCCGCTGGCCGGCAACCCATCTGCTGCGGTAGCGCCGGCCGCTGGCCGGCAACCTCATGAACGATTGAAGCATCACCTGGATGCCGGCCAGCGGCCGGCACTACCAGAGCATCAGCGCTTCAGCTGCGCCAGGATCTCGCGGGTCATCGGATCGGCAACCGCCACATCCTCGCCCTGCAGCGCCGGCAGCAGGCCACTGGCCAGTTGCTTGCCGAGCTCGACACCGAACTGGTCGAACGCGTTGATGTTCCAGATCACCGACTGCACGTACACGGCGTGTTCGTACATGGCGATCAGCGCACCCAGTGCCTGCGGGGTCAGCGCGTCGAGCAGGATCAGCGTGCTCGGCCGCCCGCCCGGGTAATCACGGTGCGGATCGTCGCTGCTCTGGCCATTGGCCAGCGCCTCGGTCTGTGCCAACAGGTTGGCCAGCAGGGCCTGGTGATTGATCGTGTAGGGATCATCGTTGTGCACACAGCCGATGAAGTCGGCCGGAACGACGCTGGTGCCCTGGTGCAGCGCCTGGAAGAAGCTGTGCTGCACATCGGTGCCTGCCCCACCCCACCACACCGGCACGGTGTCGGTGGTGACCGGCGCACCATCACGCTGCACGCGCTTGCCCAGGCTTTCCATCACCAGCTGCTGCAGGTAGGCCGGCAGCAGCGCCAGACGCTGGTCGTAGGTCATCACCGCATGCGTGGCATGGCCCAGCAGGTTGCGGTTCCAGATGTCGGTCAGGCCATGCAGCACCGGCAGGTTGCGCTCCAGCGGTGCATCCAGCGCATGCGCATCCATCTGTGCGGCGCCTTCCAGCAGCTGCTCAAAGCGCTCGAAGCCGATCGCCAACGCGATCGGGAAACCGACCGCCGACCACAGCGAATAGCGGCCACCCACCCAGTCCCACATCGGCAGTACGCGATCGGCGGCGATCGCGAAGGCCTTGGCGGCGCGATCCGGATTGGCGCTGACTGCATACAGGCGCTCGCTGCCGCCCAGCCAGTCGTGCAGGATCTGGCCGTTGAGCAGCGTTTCCTGCGTACCGAAGGTCTTGGAGATGAGGATGCCGGCGGTCTTGGCCGGATCCAGCGTGGCCAGCGTGCGCTGCATGGCGGCGCCGTCCACGTTCGAGACGAAATGCACGCGCAGGCGCGCACCGCTGACCGGACGCAGCGCGTCGGCGACCAGGCGCGGGCCAAGGTCGGAACCACCGATGCCGACGCTGACCACATCGGTCACGCCACTGTCTTCCAGCGCGCGCACCAGCACGCCCATGCGCTGGCGGATCCCGCGCGCGGTGGCATAGGCCTCGGCCGCCACCGGCGCATCGACCACATCGCCGCGCAGCGCGGTATGCAGCGCGGCGCGCCCTTCGGTCAGGTTGACCTGTTCGCCGCGGAACAGGCGCGTGATGGCACCGCCGACATCACGCTCGGCAGCCAGCGCCAACAGCGCCTGCAACGCCGCGGCATCGTATTTCTGCCGGGCGAAATTGACGTACAACGGACCGACCCGCAGCGCCAGCTCCTGTACACGGCCGGGTTCGGCGGCGAGCAGGCTGGGAATGCTTGCGCCCTTCAGGCGCTGGGCGTGGGAATGCAGCGAGTCGAATCCGTTGTTCGTTGTCATGCGGCCTGGGTCGGGATCGTGTCGTTGGTGTGGGTGATCTGGTTGTTGCCATCAACGTACACCAGCTTCGGCCTGAAGCTGTCAGCTTCCTGCTCGGTCATGCTGGCGAACGCGGCGATGATGATGATGTCACCGACCTGCACGTGGCGCGCAGCGCCACCGTTGAGCGAGACAACGCCGCTGCCGGCTTCGGCGCGGATGGCATAGGTCGAGAAACGCGCACCATTGGTCACGTCCCAGATGTGCACCTGCTCGAACTCGCGGATGCCGGTGGCAGCCAGCAGGTTGTCATCGATGGCGATCGAGCCTTCGTAGTTCAGCTCGGAATGGGTGACGGTGGCGCGATGGATCTTGGTCTTGAGCAGGGACAGGTGCATGGGGGCGCTGCAACGGCAAAGGAAAGAGCGGATTCTAGCACCCGCGCAGCGCGGGGCATCACGGCCGGCAACCTGTTCAGGTAGCCGCTGAAACCGGGGTCAGAACCCTTTTCCCCTAGAAAAGGGATCTGACCCCATGCATCGCGCGGCGCCGCCGGAACTCAGAACTCCAGGTTGTCGATCAACCGGGTGGTTCCCAGGCGCGCGGCAATCAGCGCCACGCGGCCACCGCCGTCGAAGGTCGGCTCGGCCAGCTCCGGGGTGCGCAGCACCGCGTAGTCGACCTGGAACCCGGCTGCCTGCAATGCGGCCGTGGCGTCGGCTTCGATGCGATCACGTGCCTGGCCCGCCACGTAGCCCTCGCGCATGCCCAGCAGGGTGCGGTGGATGGTGGTCGCGACCGGGCGCTGTTCGTCGCTCAGGTACTGGTTGCGCGAACTCTTGGCCAGGCCATCCTCGTCGCGCACGATCTCAGCACCGACGATCTGGATCGGGAACGACAGCTCGGCCACCATCTGCCTGATCACGGCAAGCTGCTGGTAGTCCTTGCGGCCGAACACGGCCACGTCCGGCTGCACCTGCAGGAACAGGCGCGCCACCACCGTGCAGACGCCATCGAAGTGCCCCGGGCGGCTGGCGCCTTCCAGCACTTCACTGACACCCGGCGCGTGCATGCGCGTGGTCCTGTCCACGCCCAGCGGATACATCGTCTCCACGCTGGGCAGCCACACGGCATCGCAGCCGACCTGCTCCAGCCCGGCCACGTCGGCCTCGGGCGTGCGCGGGTAGCGACTGAAATCCTCGTTGGGGCCGAACTGGGTCGGATTGACGAAGATGCTCGCCACCACCTTGTCGGCGTACTGGCGGGCCAGGGTCACCAGCGAATGGTGCCCCCCATGCAGGTTGCCCATGGTCGGCACCAGCGCCACACGCAGGCCCTCACGCTTCCACTGGGCGATCTGCTCGCGCAACGCGCCGAGCTCGTTGAAGGTCTGGATCATTGGGCGTAGGCGTGCTGTTCGTCGGGGAAGCTGCCGTCGCGCACCGCGTTGGCAAAGGCGCGGGTGGCACCGGCCACCGAGCCACCTTCGGCAAGGAAATCCTTGACGAACTTGGGACGGCGATGGCCACTGTCCAGGCCGAGGAAATCGTGCAGCACCAGCACCTGGCCATCGCACTGCGGGCCAGCACCAATGCCGATGGTCGGCACATCCACCGCAGCGGTCACTTCGGCAGCGACCGGGGTCGGCACGCATTCGAGCACCATGATGCTGGCGCCTGCGGCGGCCACGGCCCTGGCGTCCTCCACCAGCTGGCGCGCAGCATCGCCGCGGCCCTGGATCTTGAAGCCGCCCAGTCGCAGCACCGACTGCGGGGTCAGGCCGAGGTGCGCGCAGACCGGAATCTCGCGCTCGACCAGGTAGCGGATGATGTCGACCTTGAAGCCGGCACCTTCGATCTTGACCATCTCGGCACCGGCCTGCAGCAGCTGCAGCGAGGCATCCAGCGCGCGTTCCGGGGTGGCATCGGCGCCGAACGGCAGGTCGGCCACCAGCAGCGCACGCTGCAGCACGCGGGCCACGGCCCGGGTGTGGTAGACCATGTCGGCCACGGTCACCGGCAGGGTCGAATCATGACCCTGCACGACCATGCCCAGCGAATCGCCGATCAGGATCAGATCGACGCCGTTGGCATCGAAGGTGCGGGCGAAGCCGGCGTCGTAGGCGGTCAACATGACCAGCTTCTGGCCATTGCGCTTGGCCTCGGCCAGGGCGGGAACGGTCCAGGGCTTGCTGTCTGCGTGGGTGCTCATGTGCTGATAACCGGTGGAGATAACCCGGGCATTATCACCCTATCGGCGCGATCCCGCAGGCATCGACCCGCATCACTGCATCCTGCACGCGTCCATGGCCAGGAATTGTCAGTTCCGGCGCGATTTCGGCCAGCGGCACCAGCACGAAGGCACGCTCGTGCAGGTACGGATGCGGCACCTTCAGCCCAGGCTGGTCGAGCGCCTGCGCACCATACAGCAGCAGGTCCAGGTCCAGCGCGCGCGGGCCCCAGTGCACTGTCGGATCACGCGTGCGACCGAAGCGCTGCTCCAGCGCCAGCATGGCCTGCAGCAGCTCATCGGCCGGCAAGGTGGTTTCGACCGAGGCCACCGCATTGACGAACGGCGGCTGGTCTTCATTGCCCCAGGCCGGCGTTGCGTAAAGCCGCGAGGCCTGGCGCAGCCGGGTCCCGGGCAGGCCGTCCAGCGCGGCAATCGCCGCGCCGACGGTGGCGGCCGCGTCGCCGAGGTTGGCGCCGAGGCCGATCCAGGCGAGGGTCATCGCCTACTCGCCCGCTGCACCGGCCGCGGCACCCGGACGACGGCGGCGACGGCGGCGCTTGCGCGGCGCTCCGCTCTCGTCATCGCCATCTTCGCTGTGCATCGCATCCAGCGACGACTCCAGCTCACGACCGGACTGCGCCTGCGCTTCGCGCCAGAACTCGACATCGGCGGCGTGCTCGGACGACGCCACCTGGCGCAGGCTGAGGAAATCGAACGCGGCACGGAAGCGCGGATGGGTCAGGGTGCGGAACACGCGCTTGCGCTGGCGCGAGCTGAAGCGCGACTGCAGCAGCCAGATTTCCTGCATCGGCAGCGAGAAGCGGCGCGGCAGCGCGATGGTGCTCAACTGCTGCACGGTGACGCGGTCGGCGGCGCGGCGCTGCGCCTCTTCCGGTGCCACGCCCTGCTTGAGCAGGGTCGCCTGTGCACGGCAGAACGCCGGCCACAGCAGCAGCGCGAACAGGAACGCCGGCGAGACCGGTTCGTCGTTGGCCACCCGCGCATCGGTATTGGCCAGGCCCTCGACCAGCATGCGGCGCAGCGCGCCGGTGCGGTTGGCTTTCAGCGCCTTGGCGCTTTCCGGGAACAGCACGTCGAGCAGGCCGTAACGCTCAAGGCCTTCGAAGCTGGCCACGCCGTGTCCGGACAGGAACAGCTTGAGCACTTCCTCGAACAGGCGCGCTGGCGCGGCTTCGTTGAGCAGGCCGGCCAGGTGCGGGATCGGCGCGGCAGTACCCTCTTCGATCTGGAAGCCGAGCTTGGCCGCCAGGCGCACCGCTCGCAGCATGCGTACAGGGTCTTCCTGGTAGCGCTGCACCGGGTCGCCGATCAGCTTCATCAGGCGCGCCTGCACGTCCTCGAAACCACCGGTGTAGTCACGCACCGAGAAGTCCTCGATGGCGTAGTACAGGGCGTTGCAGGTGAAGTCGCGGCGGACGGCGTCGTCTTCGATGGTGCCGTACACGTTGTCGCGCACAAGCATGCCGTTTTCCATCTCGCGGTCGCCACTACCGTCATCGCTGTTGGCGCGGAAGGTTGCGACTTCGATGATCTCGCGGCCGAACACAACGTGGGCGAGGCGGAAACGGCGGCCGATCAGGCGGCAGTTGCGGAACAGCTGCTTGACCTGTTCGGGCGTGGCGTCGGTGGCCACGTCGAAATCCTTGGGTTGGCCATTGACCAGCAGGTCGCGCACCGCGCCGCCGACAAGGTAGGCGCCGAAGCCGGCATCGCGCAGGCGATAAAGCACGCGCAGGGCGTTCGGGCTGATGTCCTTGCGGGAGATCGTGTGCTGGTCGCGCGGGATGACGCGCAGGCTGAACGGTGATGTAGCAGAGGAAATGATGTTGGCGCTTCCGGTTGAAGTTTCGGGATTGCCCAATGGCATCGAGGTGCATATACTAGCGCTCCTGCCTCGGCAGCGACACAGTTACGCTCCCTTCGTCTAGTGGTTAGGACGTGGCCCTCTCAAGGCTAAAACAGGGGTTCGAGTCCCCTAGGGAGCGCCAGTCGCTGCAGCAGGAACCGAAAAAGCCCGCCTTGTGCGGGCTTTTCTGTTTTCCGGGCCTGCAATCGGCTTGAGCCGGTGGGGTCACCCAGGGCAGGACACGCCGTAAACCCATCCATGGGGGCTCGATGGCGCCATCCATGGCGCCAACGGTCCTGCCCTGGGTGACCCCACCGGCTCTGGACGGTTTCCCGCGAGCTGCGGCAACAACCGACCAGCGCTTCGCCGCATCCGCACGCACCATGAACTGTCAGGAGGGGGCAGGCCGCCCTCTCACACTCTGGACAAGCAGGCGCCAACGGAACACAACCGAAGCCAGTCGCCGTCAGCCTTCCATCTGCTCCAGCTCCTTGCCCTTGGTCTCGCGTACGTAGCGGACCACGAAGACGATCGAGAGGATCGCCGCGACCGCGTAGATGCCATAGGCGCCGGCCAGGCCGATGCCGGCCAGCAGCATCGGGAAGGTCACGGTGATCGCGAAATTCGACGTCCACTGCGCCGCACCGGCAACAGCCAACGCCGGGCCGCGGATCTGGTTGGGGAACATCTCGCCCAGCATCACCCACATCACCGGGCCCCAGGACATGTTGAAGAACACCACGTAGACGTTGGCGGCGACCAGCGCCAGCCGCCCCATGCCATCGGACAGCTGCAGGCGCCCGCCGGCCAGGCTGCCGCTGGCAAACGCCACCACCATCAGCACCAGCGCCACCGACATGCCGACCGAGCCGACCCACAGCAGCGGCTTGCGCCCGATGCGGTCGATCAGCAGCACGGTGAGCAGGCAGGCGCCGATGCTCAGCGCGCCGGACAGCACATTGATCAGCAGTGCGTCGCTTTCAGAGAAACCCACCGCCTGCCACAGCACCGCGCCGTAGTAGAACACCACGTTGATGCCGACCAGCTGCTGGAACATGGCCAGGCCGATGCCCACCCAGAGGATCGGGCGCAGCCTGCCGGTAGCCCTGCTGCGCAGGTCGCCGAAGCGCGGCTTGTGCTGGTCCTGGGCCAGGCTGGCTTCGATCTCGGCCTGCTTGGCCCGGGCAGCGGCCTCGCCGTACAGTCGCGACAACACCGCCCTCGCCTGCCCCTGGCGGCCCTTCAGCACCAGGAAGCGCGGGCTTTCCGGAATCACCAGCAGCAGCACCAGGAACAGCGCGGAGGGCAGCGCCTGCATCCAGAACATCCAGCGCCACGCCTCATGGCCCAGCCACAGCGGCTCGGTCGAGGCGCCGGCGGCGCGGGCCAGCAGGTAATTGCTGAGGAAGGCCGCGAACAAACCGCAGATGATGGCCATCTGCTGCACCGTGGCCAGCCGGCCGCGATAGCGCGCCGAGGCGACTTCGGCGATGTAGGCCGGTGACATCACGCTGGCCGCCCCCACCGCAAAGCCGCCCAGCACGCGGGCCGCGATGAACAGCCAGGACGCGTGGGCCGCCCCGGCGCCCAGCGCCGAGACCAGGAACATCAGCGCGGAGACGATCAGGACACCACGGCGCCCCAGGCGGTCGCCCAACCAACCGGCCAGGAATGCACCGATCGCGCAGCCCAGCAGCATCGAGGCAACTTCGAAACCCAGCGCCGCCTCGCTGGAGTTGAAGGCCTGGCGCAGGCCATCGACCGTGCCGTTGATGACACCACTGTCGAAGCCGAACAGGAAGCCACCAAGCGTGGCCACGCAACTGATCAGGACGATGAACGCCGTGTTTTCACCACCGTGGGAGGCGGTGCGGGACGGGGCCTGGGACATGGACGATCCTGCTGGGAAGGGAGCCCGGCCACCAGGACCGGTTGTCGCGCAGCCTCGCACAGGCCCTGCCGTGCCGCCAATGGCCGCGCCTGCCAGACGCCCGTTTTCCGCCCCATCCCGACACCGGGGGCCAACCTGTTCTAGAATTGGCGGGTTCAGGAATCGATCCACCCCCAGCCCATGCCCTTTGTCGTCACCGAAAACTGCATCAAGTGCAAACACACCGATTGCGTGGAAGTGTGCCCCGTGGATTGCTTCCACGAAGGCCCGAACTTCCTGGTGATCGACCCGGATGAGTGCATCGACTGCACCCTCTGCGAGCCGGAGTGCCCGGTCAACGCGATTTTCCCCGAGGACGACGTCCCCGCCGGCCAGGAAGGCTTCGTTGCCCTCAACGCCGAGCTGGCGAAGGAATGGCCGGTGCTGACCGTGCGCAAGGACCCGCCCGCCGACGCCGGCGAATGGGACGGCAAGCCGGACAAGCTGAAGCTGCTGGAGCGCTGAGAAGCGCCCGCGGCGGCAACGGAAAAGGGCGCCCATGGCGCCCTTTTCTGTTCTCGGTAGGTGCCAACCTTGGTTGGCACAAAAGCGCCGACCAAGGTCGGCCTCTACCAAGGCACGTCTTCCGGTAGGTGCCAACCTTGGTTGGCACGGAAGCGCCGACCAAGGTCGGCCTCTACCAGGGCGGCCCTTACTGAGCCAGCTTCGCCTTCAGCGCGGCGATCAGCTTCACCGGCGCTTCGGCGGTGGCCGGCAGGCCACGCGGGTCGACCGCGGAGATGTAGGCACCTGCATCAACCGCCACCACGCGGACCAGGAAGTTGCTGCCTTCGTAGGCCACGTCGTACGAGCCCAGCAGCTGCGCGCGGCTGGCAATGGTCACGCCTTCCACGCCTTCCAGTGCGGTACCGACCTTGGCGAAGGCTTCATCCTTGCCACCGGCAATGGTGAAACCGGTGTTGCCCACCGCCGGGGCTGCGGCGACCGGCGCCGCCGGCTTGGTGGCCGAGGCCAGTGTCGGCACCTTGTTGTCGGTGGTGGCGTTGGGCAGGTTCAGGTCCGGCGGTACTTCCAGCGGGCGCATTTCCGGGGCCAGGGCGTAGTCGCCCTTGACGCCACGCTTGAAGCAACCGGTGGTGCCGGCCGCAACAGCTACAGCAAGCAGGGCGTAGGACAGCACGCGGACAGTGGAAACGGATTGACGCATGTGAATCTCCTGGGTCAGACCAAGACGGAAGGTCAGTGGCTGGAAAGGGCTTCGAGGGCGGCGATGTCGCCGGCAAGGTGGTCGGCCGCGGGATGATGTGCTGCCGACAGCGGCAGCAGCGGCAGGCGCAGGTCATGGCCGATGCCGATGCGGCGCAGCAGTGCCTTGACCGGGATCGGGTTGGGTTCGACGCCACAGAAATCATGGAAGGGATGCAGGCGCGCGTCCCACGACTCGGTGGCTTCGTGGTCGTGCGCGGCAGCCAGCTCGCACATCCGGCGATACGCGCCCGGAAGCACGTTGGAACCGACCGAGATCAGGCCATCGATGCCGGCCCGGATCGAACGCGCGGCGGTGCCGTCGTCGCCACTGAGCACGGCGAACTTCGGGCTGCGCAGCGCCAGCAGCGCCTGCACCCGGCCGGTGTCACCCACCGCTTCCTTGATGCCGACGATATTGGGGTGGCTGGCCAGCTCGGCCACGGTCTCCGGCTGCATGTCGCAGCCGGTACGGCCGGGCACGTTGTACAGCACGACCGGCAGCCCGCCCTGGTCGGCCACCGCGCGATAGTGCGCGATCAGGCCAGCCTGGGTCGGCCGCACGTACGGCGGGGTGACCACCAGTGCGTGGCTGGCGCCAAGGGCGGCGGCACGGCGGGTCTGTTCGATGGTCTTGGCGGTACCCGACAGGCCGGTGCCGGCCATGACTGGAATGCGGCCGCCGATGCGTTCGACGGCGCTGGCCAGCAGCTGGTCGTACTCGGCATCGGTCAGGGTCGCCGCTTCGCCGGTAGAGCCAGCCACGACAACGCCATGGACGCCACCCTCCAGTTGCAGGTGCAGCAGGCGCTGCCAACCATCGGGATCGAGGGCGCCGTCGGCCCGGAACGGGGTCGCCAGCGCGGTGATGAGGCCGGAAAGGGACAAGGACGTGCTGCTCTTGGCTGGGAAGGGAAACGCCCGCCACGAAAGGCTGGGGGCGGCCTGAATGTTACTTGCGGCGCGAAAGCACGGGCAAGTATGCTGGACACCGGTGGATCCCCGCCTCTGGCGGGCATTCAGACTCACGCATGCATTACCCGGAATCGCCTTGACCGACACCACCCCGCGCCCCGCGCCGAGCGAAAACCACCTCCTGATCAACGCCTATACGACGCATCCGGAGTCCCCCCTGCTGTCCGTCACCCGCCGCATCGCCGACAGCGGCTGCAACCTGGTGGACGCACGCCTGGCCACGGTCGGCCGCGATGTCTCGGTCACCGCCCTGGCCACCGGCTCCTGGGACTCGGTGGCCAAGCTCGAGGCGATGCTGACCCGGCTGGAGCGCGAGGAGGGCCTGAAGCTGGTCTGGTACCGCACCGCCGCCAAGCAGGCGCAGTCCAACCTGCTGCCGTACATCGTCGAAGTGATCGCCGCCGACAAGCCGGGCATCCTGTTCCAGCTGGCCGACTTCTTCGACCGCCAGGGCATCACCATCGAGAACCTGCAGAGCACGCGCTACCGCGCCATGCAGACCGGTGCGGAAATGTTCAGTGCACAGGTCACCATCGGCGTGCCGGCCAACATGCACATCGCCGCGCTGCGCGACGATTTCCTTGAATTCTGCGACCACCTGAACCTGGACGCGATCATGGACCCGATGAAGTTCTGAATGAATTCCTGATTTTTCGCGCGCCTCTCACGGGCGCGTGGCGTTTCATGCAATTGTCTTGGAAAGAACCCAGGCTCGACAGAAGGACCTCATGAACAACGGCGATACCCTGGACAGCACCACCCTCTCCCTGCCGCTGGCGCTGTCCGGTGGCGACCAGGCCACCCTCGGCGACTATGCCGGCCAGTGGCTGGTGCTGTACTTCTACCCCAAGGACAGCACTCCCGGCTGCACCACCGAAGGCATCGACTTCAACGCGCTGCTGCCGAAGTTCAAGAAGGCCGGCGCGGTCGTGCTGGGCGTCTCGCGCGATTCGGTGAAGTCGCACGACAATTTCTGTGCCAGGCAGGGCTTCGGCTTCCCCCTGGTCAGCGATGGCGACGAAGCGCTGTGCAGCGCCTTCGACGTGATCAAGATGAAGAACATGTACGGCAAGCAAGTACGTGGCATCGAACGCAGCACCTTCCTGATTTCCCCCGACAGCCGCATCGTGCAGTCCTGGCGCAAGGTCAAGGTTGCCGGCCATGCCGATGCCGTTCTCGCCGAACTGAAGGCCTCCCAGTCCAAGTGAGTCCCACTGCCTACTGTGTCTGCCATCACCCTGCCCCGCAGCAGGCCGTGGTGGTTTTTCCCTGTCCGTAACCAGGAATCGACGATGACCCGAGGCAAGCGCATCTACGTGCTGGATACCAACGTGCTGATGCACGATCCGACCGCGCTGTTCAAATTCGAGGAGCACGACATCTACCTGCCCATGCAGGTGATCGAGGAGCTGGACAACGGCAAGAAGGGCACCTCCGAAGCGAGCCGCAACGCCCGCCAGGTGAGCCGCTTCCTCAACGAGCTGGTGCAGGAATCCGGCCTGGACAACCTGGCCGACGGCATTCCGCTGCAGCGCCCGAATGGGCTGCAGCTGCGCGGCAAGCAGAGCGCCGGCAAGCTGCGCTTCCAGACCAGCCATTTCGACGCTGGCAAGAGCTTCGGCAAGGTGATCCCGGACAACGCCATCCTCGGCGCGATCCTGGCCCTGAAGGAAGAAACCCCCGACCTGCCGGTGGTGTTCGTCTCCAAGGACATCAACCTGCGGATCAAGGCCGCCATCGCCGGCATCGTGTCCGAGGACTACGAGAACGACCGCGCGCTGGACGATTTCAGCCTGCTCTACACCGGCGCTACCGAGCTGCCGGAAGACTTCTGGAAGCGCCACGGCGACGACCTGCGCAGCTGGAGCGACAAGGGCCGTACCCATTACGAAATCCAGGCGCAGGACGGCGAGGAGTGGTACCCGAACCAGTACGTCTACCTGCCCGGCGAAGATGAAGTCGAGCTGCGCGTCAGCCGCGTGGTCGGTGACGGCAAGGTGGTGCTGTCGCTGGTCGATGATTTCCGCCACGGCAGCCACGCCGTGTGGGGCATCAGCGCACGCAACCGCGAGCAGAACTTCGCCCTCAACGCACTGATGGATCCAGAGATCGACTTCGTCACGCTGCTGGGTACCGCCGGCACCGGCAAGACCCTGCTGGCGCTGGCCGCCGGCCTGGCGCAGACGATGGACCAGCAGCGCTACCGCGAGATCATCATGACCCGCGCCACGGTCAGCGTCGGCGAGGACATCGGTTTCCTGCCCGGCACCGAAGAAGAGAAGATGACGCCGTGGATGGGCGCGCTGACCGACAACCTGGAAGTGCTCACGCACAACCAGGAAGGCGGCACGTGGGGACGCCAGGCGACCAACGACCTGCTGGCCAGCCGCATCAAGATCCGCTCGATGAACTTCATGCGCGGCCGCACCTTCCTGTCGCGCTACCTGATCCTGGACGAGGCGCAGAACCTCACCCCGAAGCAGATGAAGACGCTGATCACCCGCGCCGGCCCCGGCACCAAGATCGTCTGCCTGGGCAACGTCGAGCAGATCGACACCCCGTACCTGACCGAGACCACCTCGGGCCTGACCTACGCGGTGGATCGCTTCAAGAACTGGCCGCATAGTGCACACATCACCCTGCGCCGTGGCGAGCGTTCGCGCCTGGCCGATTACGCTTCGGAGGTGTTGTGAACCGCCGCACCCGCCTGCTGCTGCCCACGGCTGCAATCACCCTCGCAGCCGTGCTGGGCGCCTGCACGACTACGCGCGGCCCGGCCAGTGTGCCCACCGCCGAGCGCACCGGCCAGTCTTGGGTGGTCACCCGCCCGATCATCGCCGCGCAGGTGCTCGACACCTGCTCGCGGCCCAGCCCCGGCCGCGAGGCCGGGCGGGTCAGCGGCTACTGGGCACCCAGCCGGCAGCAGATCGACCAGCTGGAAGCGAATCTGTCTTCGCTGGAGGCCCAGGTGCCGAAGGTGCTCGACTTTGACCGGCAGTACGTCGGCATCGAAAGCGCAGGCCGACGGCTGATCTACATCAATGCCTTCCACCTGCCCGACGACAGCGGCATCAATCCGGCCCGCGAAGCGATCCGCGTCTGCGATGGCGGCGCGCAGTTCTGGGGCGCGGTGTTCGACCCGGCCAGCAACACCTTCAGCGAGCTGCAGTTCAACGGCGGCTTCGGCGGGCCCTGAGGGGCCCCGCCGATGGGAATACGCCTGCCCACCTGGGTCTGGATCGGCGCGGTCGCGCTCTCGTGCGTGGCCGGCATGGTCAACGTGGTCGGCTTCCTCGGTTTCGAGCACCAGGCGGTCAGCCACATGACCGGCAGTACCAGCCAGCTCGGCATGGCACTGGCCCAGGGTGACTGGCGCGCGGTCGGCCACCTGTGGGGACTGCTGATCGCGTTCTCGCTGGGCGCAATGCTCAGCGGCCTGCTGATCCAGGACAGCACCCTGCAGCTGGGCCGACGCTACGGCGTGGCACTGGCGCTGGAATCGGCTCTTTTGCTGGTGTCCATTCCGCTGTTCGAACGGCACCAGATCTGGGGCGCACTGGCCGCCGCCATGGCCTGCGGCCTGCAGAATGCAATGGCCACCACTTTCAGCGGCGCGGTGGTGCGCACCACCCACCTCAGCGGCATGTTCACCGACCTCGGCATCGGCCTGGGCCACCTGCTGCGCGGACTGCCGTTGCAGGTGCGACGACTGACCCTCAGCGGCCTGATCATCAGCGGCTTCCTCGCCGGCGGCATCCTCGGCGCCTGGCTGTTCGTGCGCTGGCAGTACGACGCCCTGCTCGCCCCGGCCCTGCTCACCGGCCTGACCGGACTGGGTTATGTGCTGTACCAGCAGTGGGCGCGTTGGCGGCATTGAGGGCGGCGCTCCAGGGGTCAGATCCCTTTTCCTGCGGCAAAGGGATCTGACCCCATCTATCAGCGGCGACGCTACCGCCTTTACGGTGACCACGGCACAATCGCTGGATGAGCCCGACCACTCCCGTTTCCGCCCTGACCATCGCCGGCTCCGACTCCGGCGGCGGTGCCGGCATCCAGGCCGACCTGAAGGCTTTTGCAGCGCATCGCGTGCACGGCCTCTCCGCGATTGCTGCACTGACCGCGCAGAACACCCGCGGCGTCATCGCCGTGCATGTGCCGCCGATCGATTTCCTGCGCGCGCAACTGGACGCCTGCTTCGACGACTTCGACATCCACGCGGTGAAGCTCGGCATGCTGGCCAACGCCGAGGTGATCAATGCCGTCGCCGATGCATTGGAGCGCCATCGCCCGCCACACGTGGTGCTGGACCCGGTGATGGTCGCCACCAGCGGCGCGCGCCTGCTGGAAGACAGCGCCCTGCAGGCGATGCGCGAGCGGCTGATCCCGCTGGCCACGCTGATCACCCCGAACACGCCGGAAGCAGAGCTGCTGGTCGGACGGAAGATCGGCAACGGCGATGACGCCGAACGGGCGGCCTCCGCCCTGCTCGACCTGGGCGCCGGTGCGGTGCTGCTCAAAGGTGGCCATCTGCAGGAAGGCAACCGCGTGATCGACCGCTACTTCGACGGCGTCAGCAGCGAAGAATTCATCCACGCCCGCCTGCCGCTGGACGCACATGGCACCGGCTGCACGCTGGCCTCGGCCATCGCCGCGCAACTGTGCAACGGCTTGAGCCTGGCCAATGCCTGCGAAGCCGGTATCGACTACGTTGCACGCGGCCTGCAGCAGGGCTATGCCCCCGGCCGCAGCGAGGTGCTGGTGCTCGATCACTTCGGCGCGGCACCACACGCATGAGCCTCACACCGGACGTCCTCGCCGTGCAGTGCGCTGATGGCCATCGCTACGAAGTGATTGCCTGCGTGCCTGCACAGCCCATCGCGCGCCTGCTGTGGCTGCCGGCACTGGGCGTGGCCGCGCGCCACTACCTGCCGCTGGCGCAGGCGCTGGCGGCGAAGGGCGTGGCGGTGTACCTGCACGAGTGGCGCGGCAATGGCAGCAGCTCACTGCGGCCGTCGCGCACGCAGGACTGGGGCTATCGCGAGGTACTCGAACAGGATCTGCCCACCAGCCAGGCGGTCCTTGTCGCGGCGGATGACGAGGCCGGCGCGCTGCCCTGGATCATCGGTGGCCACAGCCTCGGCGGTCAGCTGGCCTGCGTGCATGCCGGCCGCAATCCGCAGCACTTCAACCGCTTGTGGTTGGCGGCCAGCGGCTCACCGTTCTGGCGCGGCTTCCCGCCACCGCGGGGCTGGCTGCTGCCACTGGTCTACCGCTTCCTGCCGTGGATCGCACAGCGCCAGGGCGTGCTGCATGGCCGGCGCCTCGGCTTCGGCGGCACCGAAGCGCGCGGACTGATCGCCGACTGGGCGCGCGTCGGTCTGAACAACCACTATGCCGCGGCCGGCATGGACGAAGACCTCGACGCACAGATGGCGCGCGTGCATGGCAGCGCGCAGGCGGTGTTGATGGAACACGACTGGTTGGCACCGACCGGATCGATGCAGACATTGCTGGCCAAGCTGCCGAATGTGGACGCGCAGCTGCGCGTGCTGTCGGCGCAGGAACTGGGCACGCGTGCCGATCATTTCGCCTGGTTGAAGGTCCCTGACGCTGTGGCGGACCGCTTTTTCATTCAGTTGGATGAAAATTTTCACAAAACTGTTGACGGTACGCGCCGACATCCGCATAATTCCGCTCCTGTCGCAGGGCGCCCGTAGCTCAGTTGGATAGAGTACCTGGCTACGAACCAGGCGGTCGGGAGTTCGAATCTCTCCGGGCGCACCACTCGACAGGTTTTCAGCATACGCCGCTGGAAATGCAGTAAAATTTGATTGTGTACCGCGCGCCCGTAGCTCAGTTGGATAGAGTACCTGGCTACGAACCAGGCGGTCGGGAGTTCGAATCTCTCCGGGCGCACCATACACAGTCAGCACAACAAGTTTATGTAATTGGCGCCCGTAGCTCAGTTGGATAGAGTACCTGGCTACGAACCAGGCGGTCGGGAGTTCGAATCTCTCCGGGCGCACCATTACACCGAAACAGCAGGCCTCGGCCTGCTGTTTTTTTTATGCGTGTTTTTCGGCAGGGCTGCGCCCTGCACCCTTGGTAGTGCCGGCCACTGGCCGGCAACCTCAACGACAACAGCAGCAGCACGCATTCCGTGGGTTGGCGGGGCGGTGTCGGAGTGCGGGGACGCCGCAAGTACGTCCATGCAGGCTTGGCAGCCGCTTGCTCGTGTGCACTTTCCTGCGCACACGGCAAGACCGGGGTTGGGCGTCCTGCCCAACCCGCCCGAGGCATGCCTCGGGCCCATGCGGCTGACACCCCGCACTCCGACACCGCCCCACCTTCGACAGGTTCACGCGGCTGTTGGTAGGTGTCGACCTTGGTCGACACATCTGTCAGATATCGAGTGAATTCATCCACGCATGACGTGGATCCACCGTGCCGACCAAGGTCGACACCTACCAGAGCAGTACGCCGTTCCGACAGATCGCGGAAAACTGTCGAAGGCGGGGTGGGTCCGGTTGCGGGAGTGTCCGCGGCATGGATGCCGCGGCCAAGCCCCCATGGAAGGGTTTACGGCGTCTCCCGCAGCCGGACCCACCCCGCCATCTCACGGAATGCACGCAGTTGCTGTTGCTGTTGCTGTTGCCCTGGATCGTAGCGGGTGCAGGGCGCAGCCCTGCCAAACCCCTACCCCTTGGCCATTGCCTGCCACCACTGCGACAGCAGCTCCGGCCTGCGCAGGCGCTCGCGCCACCACCGCAGTGCCGCGCCGTCCTCGCCGGTGCGCCAGGCCAGCCAGAACGTTTCCTCCGGCTTGTGTTCCTCCACCTCGCGGATCACCAGCTGACCACGCGCCACTGCAGCGCGCGCGCACGGCTCGGGCAGGAAGCCGAAGCCCACACCTTCGCATTGCAGCTTCAGTTTGCTGGCCATGTCAGGCACGGTCAGCATCTCCTGCCCCATCAACAGGCCCACCGTGCGCGGCAGCAACCGCCGCGCCGAATCAGAAACGGCGATCGCGCAGTGCTCGACCAGCTGCTCGCGACCGAGCACGCCCGCCACCTTGGCCAACGGATGATCCGGTGCGACCGCGAACACGAACTCCACCGTGCCCAGCGGCTCGACCACGTAACCACCGCCACTGGGCCCCTCGCCCGGCGCCCCGACCAGCAGGTCGGCGCGCCGGTCCAGCAGGGCCTCCCAGGTGCCGGACAGGGCCTCGCCGATCAGCCGCAGCCGGGTCGGCGCCTCGGCCTCACGAAACGCGGCGATGTCCGGGCCCAGCAGCCAGGTCGGGAACACCGAGTCCACCGCCAGGGTCAGTTCGGTCTCCCAGCCCGACGCCACCCGGCGCACCCGCAGCTCCAGCTCGCGGGCCGCACGCAGGAGATGCCGCCCCTCGTCCAGCAGGGCGCGTCCGGCCTCGGTCGGTTCGGCACGCGGGCCGACCCGGTCGAACAGCTGCACGCCCAGGTCCTCCTCCAGCTTGGCCACAGTGTAGGAAATGGTCGAGGGCACCTTGTGCAGCGCCTTGCCGGCGCCGGCAAAAGAGCCGCGGCGGTCGATGGCATCCAGGATCTGCAGGGCATCGAGGCTGAGCTTGAGCATTCGAATTTTTCGATGATGGCCGTCAAAACTATCCGTTTTTCAAACCCCGGGCGCAAGCGGATACTTCTCTCCAACGGGGAAACACGGCAACTACCGCCTCACCCCGCCCCATCGAAACCATCGAACAAGGAGATTCCATCATGCTGCAGATCCGCAAGAGCGCTACCCGTGGCCTGGCCGAGCATGGCTGGCTGTCCTCGCGCCATACCTTCTCCTTCGCCAACTACTACGACCCCCGCTACGTCAGCTTCGGCCCGCTGCGGGTGATCAACGAAGACAAGGTGATCGGCGGCCAGGGCTTCGGCACCCATAGCCACAGCAACATGGAGATCGTTTCCTATGTGCTGGGCGGCGCGCTGGAGCACAAGGACTCGATGGGCACCGGCTCGGTGCTGCGCTACGGCGACGTGCAGCGCATGAGTGCCGGCAGTGGTGTCAGCCACAGCGAATTCAACCACTCGGCCGACGAGACCGTGCACTTCCTGCAGATCTGGATCTTCCCGGACCGCGAGAACATCACGCCGTCCTACGAGGAGACCCACTTCGCCCCGGAGACCAAGCGCGGCCAGCTGCGCCTGATCGCTTCGCCGGACGGCGCCGACGGTTCGCTGCGCATCCACCAGGATGCCCGCATCTTCGCCACCATCCTCGATGGCGGCCAGAAGCTGCACCACGCGCTCGGCAATGGCCGTGGTGCCTATGTGCAGGTTGCCCGAGGCCAGCTGCAGGTCAATGGCATCACCCTGGAAGCCGGTGATGCACTGCAGGTCAGCGACGAAGCGCAGCTGACCCTGGAAAACGGCAACGACGCCGAAGTGCTGGTGTTCGACCTGCCGCTGTAACCACAACGCCCGCGAAGCCGCAAAGCATCGCGGGCGTATTTCCGTAGAGCCGAGCCCACGCTCGGCTGCGGTGTGACAGCCAGCCGAGCGCGGGCTCGGCTCTACAGGACCCGCGTCAGAACCTGTACGTCATCGCCAGCCGCACATTGCGTGGCTCACCCCAGGTGTAGGTGCTGTACCAGCTGAAGATCGTGTAGTAGCGCTTGTCCAGCAGGTTGTTGACGTTGAGCGTGGCCGACAGGCGATCACTGAATTCATAACGCGCCATCGCATCCAGCAACCAATACGGTTGGGTGCGATGTACCACCTTGGCCTGCGTGGCCGGGTTGGTGATCTCGCCGAAGGTGGAATCCTGTCGTGCGGTGCGACGCGCCGCGCGGGCTCAGCCGCCGATGGCGGCGCAGGCCTCCAGGATCAGCGCGGTCACTTCCTTCGGCTGCGAGGCCAGCGAGGCATGGCTGGCATCCAGCTCCAGCAATCGCTTGGGCTGGATGCGCGTGGCCATGGCCTTCTGGTTGTCCGGCGCGATCATGCGGTCCTGGCGGGACAGCTGGTACCAGCTCGGCTTGTGCTTCCAGGCCGGATCGCTGACCGCATCACCGAAGGTGCTCGCCAACGGCGCCTTCTGGGTCACCGCCATCACCCGGCCCTCGTCGGCGCTCAGGTCCTGGCAGAAGCTCTCATGGAACCTGTCCGCACGCAGCCACAGGTAGCCATCGCTGTCGGGTGCCAGGTTCGGCGCTGCCTCCGGCAGGTGCTGCTGGGTGATGCCACCGGGGCTCTCGCCGGCATCAGGCGCGAAGGCAGCGATGTAGACCAGGCCCTTCACGTTGGGCTCGCTACCGGCCTGGCTGATCACCGCGCCGCCGTAGGAGTGGCCGACCAGCAGCACCGGCCCGTCGATCTGCCGGATCATTTTCCGGGTGCGTCCTGCGTCGTCGGCCAGCGAGGTAAGCGGCAGTTCCACCGCCTGCACGCGGTCGTGGCCGTTGCGATGCAGTTCCAGGATCACCTTGGCCCAATGTGCGGCCCCGCCCCAGAATCCATGGACAAGGAGGATGGTCGGTGTCGTGCTCATGTACAGGTCTCCGGCAGCGGCCGGCGGGATGCCGACTGTGCAGCCACTGTCCGTGCGTGGCGTTAATCGCTGGTGACGCAATCGGGTCACTGCAATCGTATGCGTCGTTTGATGTCATGCGTGGCACTTGCCGACCTGGCCTGATAACGATTTCATGGAGCTCTCCCGGAGCTTCGCATCAAGCATGACGCCTTCATCCCCACGTGCCCAGCAGCACGCCACCCGCGCCGCCTTCTTCATTCCCGGATTCGCCACCGCCGCGTGGGCACCGATGGTCCCCTACGCCAAGGCCAAGGCCGGGCTGTCCGACGCCAGCCTCGGCGCCGTGCTGCTGTGCCTCGGGCTCGGCTCGCTGCTGGCGATGCCACTGGCAGGTGCGCTGACCGGACGGCTGGGATGCCGTCGGGTGATGGTGATCACCTGCGCGATGATGCTGGGCGCCCTGCCCTTGCTGGTGCTGGCACCCTCGCCCGTGGCGCTGGGCGCAGCGCTGTTCGTGTTCGGCGCCGGCGTCGGTGCATTGGATTGCGCGATGAACATGCAGGCCGTGGCGGTCGAGCGCGACGCCGGGCGCGCGATGATGTCCGGCTTCCACGCCTTCTACAGCATCGGTGGGTTTGTCGGCGCCGGCTGCATGACCGGGCTGCTGATCCTCGGCACGCCGCTGTGGCTGGCCGCGCTGGTTTCGGTGGCCGCGCTGCTGCTGGTTGCCGTGCTGTCGGCACCGCACTGGCGTCCGCAACGGATCCTGCACGAAGGCCCGCTATTGGCGCTGCCGCACGGCGTGGTCCTGTTCATCGGCGTGCTGGCCTTCGTGGTGTTCCTTGCCGAGGGCTCAATGCTGGACTGGAGTGCGGTGTTCCTGGCGGAAGTGCGGCAGGTACCGCGCGACCAGGCCGGGGCCGGCTTTGCGTTGTTCACCCTGGCGATGACCGCGATGCGCCTGTTCGGCGACGGCATCGTCGAGCGCCTCGGCCGGACCCGCACGCTGGTCATCGGCGGCATCACTGCTGCGGCGGGCTTCACCCTGGCTACGCTGGTGCCCTCGTTCCCGGTGGCGTTGGCCGGCTACGTACTGGTCGGGCTGGGCTGCGCCAACATCGTGCCGGCGCTGTTCTCGATGGCGGGCCAGCAGCGGGTGATGCCGGAGAGCATCGCCATCACCGCGGTGACCACACTGGGTTACGCCGGCATCCTCGCCGGTCCGGCAGCGATCGGCGCACTGGCGCATGCCACCAGCCTCGGTTTCGCCTTCCTGTGCGTGGCCGCGCTGCTGCTCGGCGTCGCGGCGTCTGCCCGCGCACTGGCACGACGCGTGGCCTGACAGAAAAAGGGGACGGAGGGGATTAAGTCGTTTCCCGCACACCTGGCCTGGAAACGACTTAATCCCCTCCGTCCCCTTTTCTCAGCTGCGCGCCAGCCACTCAGCCTGGGCCGGCAGCTGCGGTGCCGGGCACGCGCTCTGCGGATGGTGCTCGTCGCGCGCCATCCAGTCATCGACCACGCCCGCCAGCAGGTCCAGCCGCAGCGGCAGGGTGATGTGGTCCTCGCCGCGCATTTCGATGTAGTGCGCGCGCGGATTGGCCTGGGCCAGTTCGCGGCCCTGGCTGACCGGAATGTGCTGGTCGCCCTGCCCGTGCAGCAACAGCACGCAGGCGCGGGTATCGGCCAACGCACGCGCGACGTCCACGCGGTCCAGATCGACGTCGATGCGGCGGCTGGCGGCGGCGATCACCTGGTTGATGTCCTGGCCGCCGTAGCGCCAGCGCGCGTACGACGCCACCGCCTGCGCCTTCAGGCCTTCCGGCTGGAGCCCCATCAGGTGCGGGATCATGGTGCGGATCGCCACGCCGGCATTGGCGAACGATTCCATCGCCACCACGCCTTCGACCTGGTCACCCAGCTTGTCGGCGGTGAACACCGCCGTGGCCGCACCATAGGACACACCGAACAGGTACAGGGGCCCGGTCACTTCGCCGCGCGCGCGCAGCTCGCCGATCACATCGACCACGTCATCCGACTCATAGGTGCCATAGCCGGACGGGCCGGTGCCGGACTGGCCATGGTTGCGCAGGTCGAGCGTGACCACGCGGTAGCCGGATTCGGCCAGCTGCAGCGACCATGGCAGCATCGAATCACCGTTCATCATCCACCCATGCAGCAGCACCACGGTGCCGCGCGGCGCCTGCGCGCGGAACGGCTGCGGCACGGCCAGGCTCAGGCCGGTATCCAGCGGCAGGCCGTTCTCGTGGCGCTGCGGCAGGTAGCGGTAACGCGCGCCGTAGTCGCCCGGATCGAATACGCGCCAGAAGATCGGCACGCCATCGCGGCCCGCCGCGAAGCCATGGCGGTTGGGCAGTTCGGCGATGGCCGCGGCGATGCGCGGACGATCGAGCAGGGTCGACACGCCACCCGGCGCGATCAGCTGATCGGCGAGTGAGGTGGACGAGGCGTTGATCGAGGATGAGCATGCAGCCAGCCACAGGCCGGCGCACGCCAGCAACAACAGCAGCAGGCGCTTCATATCACGTCATAGGGATGAATCAGACAGATTGGGACGGTAACGCCCAATAGACCGGCCATCTATCGCGCACGGATGACGGCTTGATGACAACGCAGGAACGATTCAGTTTGGTGTAAAAGCTGTATCCGTTCAGTCATTGATCCGGATCAATGAACGCGCGCCCGGGAGTGCCCACAGTGCCGCCATGCGCATCTCGTTCAAGCTCGCCATTGCCCTGGCCGCCACGGTGGCCGCCGCCTACGGCATCGCCCGCAGCACGCCCTACTGGTTCGCACCGCGACAGACCGCGCAGGTCGACATCCACGATCCGGCGCTGATCGCGCAGGGGCGCTACCTGTCACGTGCCGCCGACTGCGCGGCCTGCCACACCGCGCCGGGCGGCAAGCCGTTCGCCGGTGGCCTGGGCATGCAGACGCCGATGGGCACGATCTATTCGACCAACATCACCCCCGATCCGGACTCCGGCATTGGTGCCTACGACTACGCCGATTTCGAACGCGCGGTCCGCCGCGGCATCCGCCACGACGGCCAGCCGCTGTATCCGGCGATGCCGTATGCCTCGTACGTGATCGCCAGCGATGCCGAGATCAAGGCGCTGTATGCCTATTTCATGGGCTCGGTGAAGCCGGTGAAGCAAAGCAACGCCGACAGCACGATTCCATGGCCGGCCAACATGCGCTGGCCTTTGGCATGGTGGCAGCTGCTGTTCGCGCGCCCGCGCAGCTTCAACCCGGATCCGTCGCTGGATGTGGGCCAGCAGCGTGGCGCTGAGCTGGTTGAGGGCCTGGCCCACTGCGGCGCCTGTCATACACCACGTGGGCTGGCGTTCCAGGAGAAGGCGATGGCCGACGATGGCAGCCGCCAGTTCCTGTCCGGCTCGGTGCTGGAAGGCTGGTATGCGAAGAACCTGCGCAATGAATCGACCGGCCTGGCCAGCTGGAGCGAGGGCGAGATCGTCGACTTCCTGCGCACCGGGCGCACCGATCGATCGGCAGCCTTCGGTGGCATGGCCGACGTGGTCGAGCACAGCACGCAGTACCTGTCCGACGCTGACCTGCTGGCCATGGCGCGCTACCTGAAGCAGCTGCCGGCGCGTGAGGGACGCAGTGCGCAGTGGTCGCCTGGTACCGACACCACCACCGCCGCGCTGCGTAGTGGCGACTATCGCGTGGCCGGTTCGCTGGCCTATGCCGAGCACTGCCAGGCCTGCCACCGTGCCGACGGGCGCGGCATGCCACGCGTCTATCCGGCCTTGGCCGGCAACTCGATCGTGTTCGCCGACGACCCCAGTTCGCTGGTGCAGGTGACCCTGATCGGGGGTCGCACGCCGCATACCCCGCACGACCGCATGGCCTTCACCATGCCCGGCTTCGAGCAGCTGCCGAACGCGCAGCTGGCACAGATCCTGACCTTCATCCGCAGCAGCTGGGGCAACCAGGCCAGCGCGGTGAGCGAGGTCGAGGTGGCACGCATGCGCCGGGTGGTGCGTGACAAGCCGGTGCACTACGTTCCGCAGGAGTCCGCACGATGAAGCGTTCGCGCAAACGTTCCCGCCTGCTGCTCGGTAGTGCGATCACCGTGGTGCTGCTGGCCGGTGCGGGCACCCTCGCCTATCGTCACCTGCACCCGGGCCTGGATGCAGCCGTAGCCAGTACGATCGATATCCTCGATGCACAGGGCAAGGTGGTCGCCCACTACCACGCGCCCAGTGCCGAGGAGATCGCCGGCCTGGGCAATGCCGAATCGGTAATGCTCGGCCGGCGCATCCTCAACGAGACCGCGCGCCTGCTTCCGGACAACGTCGGCAACGATCTGAACTGCAATTCGTGCCACATGGCCGAGGGCAAGCGACCGTTCGGCAACCACTACTTCAATACCGGCGGCGGTGCCTATCCGCGTTACATGCCGCGCCCGGGCAAGGTGATCGGGCTGACCGAGCGCATCAATGGCTGCCTGCAGCGCTCGATGAACGGCAAGCCGCTGCCGAAGGACGCACCGCAGATGCGCGCGATGCTCGACTACATGGCGTGGCTGAGCAGCCCGGTGCCAGAGGGTGCAAAAGTGGCCGCGCCCAGTGAGGGCCCCATCGACAGCACGCTGACTCCGGACCCGGTCCGCGGCCAGGCGCTGTATGCCGTGCAGTGCGCCGCCTGCCATGGCGACAACGGCGAAGGCCGACGCGATGCCAGCGGTGACATCGCGTTCCCGCCGCTGTGGGGCGACCACAGCTTCAACATCGGTGCCGGCATGGCGCGCCTGTACAAGGCGGCCGGTTTCATCAAGCACAACATGCCACCGGCAGTGACCCGCGCACCGCCGCTGGGGCAGCAGGTGATGCCGGACCAGGATGCGGTGGACATCGCCGGCTATTTCATCAACCAGCCGCGGCCGGACTTCGCCAACAAGGGCAAGGACTGGCCGCGTGACCCGAAGCCCAAGGACGCACGGTACTGAAGCAGGCGGCGGGTGCCGGCCGTCGCACAACACGATTCCTGCATCGCCACGTCATGCCGATGTCATTGGCGCTGCCGACACTCCGGGGCTTCCCTCCTCTGAAGGTCCGGTCTCGATGCGAACGTCTGCGCGCTTTCCCCGTGTCTCGCTGCTTGCCCTGCTGATCGCTCCCGCACTGGACGCCCTGGCCGAAGCACCGCAGGGCGATGCCGCTGAAGCGCGCAGCAGTGAGGCCCGCACCCTCGACCAGGTGCAGGTGATCGGCCAGGCCACCAGCTATGCCAAGACTTCCGTGCGTGCGGAAACGCTGAACCGGCAGACCGTGATGAGCAGCGTCAACGACGCGCTCAACGAAGTGCCCGGCGTGGTGGTCAGCGAGGCCGATGCCACCGGCTCGTCAGTGTGGGGCACGCAGATCAGCATGCGTGGCTTCGTCACCAACCGTGATACCCAGCAGATCGGCACCACCATCGACGGCCTGCCCAATGGTGGCTCGGGTTACGGCGGCGGCTCGCTGGCCAACCGCTACATCGACACCCTCGACCTGGAAACGGTGGAAGTCAGCCAGGGCACTGCCGATATCTCCTCGCGCTCGAACGAGGCCCTGGGCGGCACGCTCAACTTCCTCACCAGCGATCCGCTGCAGGACAGCCGCCTGCGCTTCGTGGTCGGCGCCGGTGACAACGAGGCGCGCAAGTACTACGTGCGCTACGACACCGGCCTGCTCGGCGGCCACACCCGCGCCTGGGTCAGTGCCTCGTCGGCGCGCGTGCATGACTGGATCGATGGCAGCGGCAGGACCAGCAATGACCACATCGCCGGCAAGTTCATCACCGAACTGGATCGCTGGACCCTGACCGGCTACCTGTCCTACAACGATGCGGACGAGCCGGAGTACACCAGCGTCTCACCGAAGGGCTTCGCGACCAATCCGGATCGCGACAACCTGGTCGGTACCCTCACCGGCATTCCCTACCTGGACCAGAACTACCGTTCCGGCTCGCGTGCGCTGCGCGAGAACACCTTCGGCTACCTGCGCGCGGCCTTCGACGGTGGCAACGGCTTCAAGACCTCGGTGGCCGCCTACGGGCACCGCATGCAAGGCCGTGGTGACTGGCTGCCACCGTACCTGGCGCAGGTCAGCGATGAGGGTGCGGGCCGCCCCGAATCGGAATACCTCGGTGGCAAGACCGTGTACGGCGGCAGCAACCGTGGCCAGATTTTCTTCGTCAATCCCGATGGCAGTGCCGCGCAGCGCCTGGCCAGCTGCAGCCCGCGCCTGGGCTTCACCGCCGAGTACGATCCGAACTGCTACGCCGGCAACGTGCTGGGCGCGCAGTCGTATCGCCACACCCACTACGACAACGACCGCATGGGCGTGACCGCCGACGTTGAATGGCGCCAGACTTTCGGCGCAGTCGACAACACGATCCGCGGCGGCCTGTGGGTGGAGAAGCTGGACCGTTCGGCACGCCGCGACTGGCATCGCCTGCTCAACGTCGGCCAGGACATCGCCTTCGACCACCAGCCGTACTGGGTACAGTTCGAGGACAAGTACAAGGTCGACGAACAGATGTACTACGTCGAGGACGTGGCGCGGTTCGGGCCGTTCAGCGCACGTCTGGGCGTGAAGCAGTTCTTCGTCGACCAGTCGCGCCGCCGCGTGATCGGTGCCAGCGAGCACGTCACATCCGATTCCAGGTCCGACCCGCTTCTGTCCACCGGCTTGACCTGGGCGCCGGGCGTGGAAGGCATGGAGCTGTTCGCCGGCTTCTCGCAGAACTTCGCCGCGATTCCTTCCGGCGTGCTCGGCGAGACCGACCCGCAGCGCTTCCGCAACGTCGAGCCGGAGACCGCTGACAACATTGAAGTGGGCATGCGCATCAGCCGCTGGCCCCTGACCGCCTCGGTCACGCTGTACAACATCAAATTCGACAACCGCATCGTCTACCTGCCGGCCGGCTTCGTCAGCGGCATCGACTACCTGGGCGAGACCGACGGCGTCTACGAGAACTTCGGCGGCGTGGAAAGCAACGGCCTGGAAGCGGCGTTCGGTTACGGTTGGGACAACGGCTGGCGTCTCAACGCCGCCTACACCTACAACCGCTCCAAGTACCTGGGCAGCGGTGATGCCGCGCGCGATACCCAGCTGGGCATCGTCGACGGCGCCAAGGTGATCGGCCAGCCCGAACAGACCCTCGTACTCTCGGCGGACTGGCAGGGCGAGAACTGGAACTTCGGCCTGTCCGGCCGTTACCTAGGCACCCGCTACCTCGACGCCGCCAACGTCAACAAGCTGCCCTCGGCCACCGTGTTCAATGCCAACATCGGCTTCGACCTGCAGGGCCTGTCGCCGCGCCTGAAGGGCATGGGTGCCAACCTGGTGGTGAGCAACCTCACCGATAAGCGGTATCTTGCGGGGGTGGACGGCCGCGACAACGCCTTCATCGGCGCCCCGCGCACCGTCGGCATCTCCTTCCGCGTGGACCTGTGAGTGAGCCCGTGACCGATATCGGCCGACGCCGGTTGTTGCAGGCCGGCGTTGCCGCCGGCCTTGCCTCGCTGCTGCCCAGCATCGCACGGGCCGCAGCGATCGCCCCCGCCGCGCAGACGCGCAGCCTCGAAGACCTGCAGCACATCGTGGTGTTCATGCAGGAGAACCGTTCGTTCGACCACTACTTCGGCACGCTGCCGGGCGTACGTGGTTTCGGTGACCGCTTCGTGGCCCCGGCCGCCGCGCTGCAGGCCGGTGGCCGCGCGCGCAGCCTGTGGCTGCAGCCCGATGCCATTGGCACGCGGGCGATCGCACCGTTCCCGCTGGATACCGCCGCGCACTTCGGCTACATGCGGGTGGAAGGCACGCCGCACACCTGGCCGGATGCGCAGCGCGCCTGGGATCACGGCCGCATGGGGCACTGGCCGAAGGCCAAGCAGAACCACTCCATGGGCTACTTCCAGCGCAGCGACCTGCCCTTCCAGTTCGCCCTGGCCGATGCCTTCACCATCTGCGACGCCTACCACTGCGCGATGCAGGCCGGAACCAACCCGAACCGGGTGTTCCTGTGGACCGGCCACAACGATGCTGCCGCCCGCGCCGGCGGCCCGGTGATCGCCAACTCGCACGACAACTTCCCCGAGCACGGCGGGCATCCTGCGTCGTACCGCTGGGCCAGCTATGTCGAACGCCTGCAGAGGGCGGGGGTATCCTGGCAGATCTACCAGGACATGGCCGACAACTTCACCGACAACCCGCTGGCCGGCTTCGAGGCGTTCCGCCAGGCCTACCGCGCTGCGCCGGGGCATGACCCGCAGCTGCGCGCACGCGGGGTCAGCACGCGTGGCCTGGCGCAGCTGCGCCAGGACGTCATCGACGGACGCCTGCCGCAGGTCAGCTTCATCATCGCCGACGCGGCCGGCAGCGAGCATCCCGGCCCCTCCAGCCCGGCCCAGGGCGCGGCCTATACCGCACGCGTGCTGGATGCACTGACCGCCGATCCGCAGGTGTGGAGCCGCACCGCCCTGCTGCTGATGTTCGACGAGAACGACGGTTTCTTCGACCACATGCCGCCACCGGCACCGCCTTCGCCGGTGGACGGTGGCTGGGCGGGTGCGTCCTCGGTCAGCACTGAAGGCGAGTACCACCGCCATCCGGCACCGGGAGATGAGAAGTACGACTTCGCCGAACTGCGCGGCCGCCCGTATGGACTGGGCCCGCGCGTGCCGCTGTACGTGATCTCGCCCTGGAGCCGCGGTGGCTGGGTCGATTCGCAGGTGTACGACCACACCTCGGTCATTCGACTGATCGAACGCCGCTTTGGTGTGTCCGCGCCGGACATCTCGCCGTGGCGCCGCGCGGTCTGCGGCGACCTCAGCACTGCGTTCGACTTTGCCCAGCGCGATACCCGCCCGTTCGTCCGCGGCCTGCCCGACGTGAGCGCGGTGGCCGCACGCGCCGCTGCTTTGCCGGGGCGCACCGTGCCCGCGCTGCCAGAGGGGCTGAAGCCAGCGAAACAGGAAAGCGGTGTACGCCCGGCGCGTGCCCTTCCCTATCGACCGCAGGCGTCGATTGCTGCGGTCGACGTCGCGGGCGTTGACCTGGCGTTGTCTTGCGAGGGCGCAGCGGCAGTGCTGCATGTCTACGATCGGCTGCGGCTGGAGGCGGTGCCGCGCCGTTACACGCTGCTGCCGGGCATGCCGCTGCGCGAGCGTTGGCCGCTGGACGCCCAGGGCCGCTATGACCTGTGGCTGCTCGGTCCGAACGGCTTCCACCGCCACTTCCAGGGTGCGGCCAAGACTCCTGCCGTGCAGGCTTCAATTGATCGCGCGGATGGCCAGCTGCGGCTGCACCTGCGCAATCTGGGTGACAGTGCACAGCAGGTGCGCGTGCATGGCGGCGCCTATGCAGGACACATGCCCGAACAGACATTGGCGCTGCCCGCACATGCGCAGACTTCATTGGCGTGGGATGCAACGCCTACCGCCGGCTGGTATGACCTGCGCATCAGCGCGGGTGGGAGTGTGCTGCGTTTGGCCGGCCGCGCCGAGGATGGTCGCCCCGGCACCAGTGACCCGGCGATGGGCACCGAACCGCTGCGGTTCGAGCACGATTGAAGAATCCCTGTAGAGCCGAGCCCATGCTCGGCTGCTTTCGCCCCGGTCGCATTGCCCCGAAAGAAGCAGCCGAGCGTGGGCTCGGCTCTACAGCGCAGACCGCTAGACTCAGGCCTCCTGCAGCCCCGGCCGGCCGTGCTCCACCGCGTAGCGCTTCCAGCTCTGCAGCGCGCCATTGGGCTGCATCACGGTATCCAGCGTCTTCATGTCGCCGATCCACGCATCGCGGGTGACATCACACAGCACATAGCCACGCTTGTCGGTGGTCGCCTTCAGATTGGGGCTGTGCGCAAGCTGGTTCCTGGCATACGCGTCCACGCCCTGGCCGTCAGCACCGGAAGTGATCGAGGTGGCGAGGAACTCGCTGGAGACCACGCCCGAGTCACGGTGGTCCTGCACCAGGTCGCTGGCGTAATGCCGGTGCGCGTCGCCACAGGCGGTCACCACGTTGCCGAAGCCGACCTTCTGGATGTGGTCGAGCAGGCGCCGACGGCTGTCCAGGTAACCCGACCATTGATCATCGGACGACTGCACCACGCCGTCCTTCTCGCGCATGTAGTTGCCCAGCGCTACCTGGTGGGCGATGGTGTGCCAACGCGGTGCGGCATCGGCCAGGCCATCGAACAGCCAGCGCTCCTGCTTCGCACCGACGATGCTGCGCTCCGCCGATTCCACGTCCTCACGCAGCGCCATGTTCACCTGCTTGCTGCGGTACTGGCGTGTGTCGAGCAGGTGCAGGTCCATCAGCGTTCCGTAGCGTGCGCGCCGGTACAGCTGCATGTGGCCATCGCGCGGGAATGCCGAACGGCGCAGCGGCATGTTCTCGTAGTAGGCCTGGAACGCCTGTGCGCGCCGCAGCAGGAACACTTCGCTGGGCGTATCGTCCTGGTCTTCGGCGCCGGCCCAGTTGTTGTCCACTTCATGGTCATCGAAAGTGACGAACCACGGTGCCGACGCATGCGCGGCCTGCAGGTCGGCATCGCTCTTGTACTGGGCGTAGCGGCGGCGGTAATCATCCAGCGTGTAGGTCTGCGGGCCGACGTGGTTGCGCAGGTTGGTGAACGGCTGTCCGTTCATCTTCCGCAGGCCAGGCTGGCTTTCACCTTCGTAGATGTAATCACCGTAGTGGAAGACGAAATCCAACGGTTCCTCGGCGATGCGCCGCCACGCGGTGTAGTGGCCTTCTTCGTAGTGCTGGCAGCCGGCCACCACAAAGCGCACGCGATCCACCGCTGCCGCGGCTGCCGGCAGCGTGCGGGTACAACCGACTGCACTGGCGTGGCCACCCACGGTGAAGCGGTACCAGTAGGGCCGTCCGGGCGCCAATCCTTCCAGTTCCACGTGCACCGCGTGGCCGAGTTCGGGATGCGCGAGCGCCGAACCCTGGCGTACCACCTTGCGCATGCCTTCGTCCGCTGCCAGCTGCCATTCGACCACCATCGGCCGGGGCGGCATGCCACCGCCGAACACCAGCGGCTCGGTCGCCAGCCGCGTCCACAGCACCACGCCGTCGGCCGTGGGGTCACCCGAGGCCACGCCCAGGGTGAAGGGCGTGCTGGCAAAGCGCGGCTTGGCCAGCAGGTTGCGCGGGTTCAGCGTGGTGGCATCGGCCTGCGCGGCCAGCGCGCGTGCCGTGCCCATCCAGGCGCCGGCAGCGGACAGGCCGGCCAGGGCCAGGAATCGCCTGCGATTGATCGTCTCCACGGCTGTGCCCTCAGTTGTAGATGATGTGGAAGTAGAAGAAGCGGCCGTAGTCGTCGATCTCGGTACGGAAGCGCCCGTTCGGGCCGGTGCTGTAGGTCGGCTGGGTGTTGAACAGGTTCTTGGCTTCGTACTTCAGCGTCACGTGCCTGCTGACCTTGTGGCTGAAGGCCATGTTGAAGGTCATGTAAGGGTCGTAGTACGAGTCCAGCCACTGGGTATCGCCGAAGTCGACCAGCATCCGGCTGCGGTAGGTTCCGGACAGGCGCAGTTGCGAGTTCTTCCACGGCATGCGCCAGATCACCGAACCATTGAGCGACCAGTCCGGCTGGTACAGCAGCCGGTCCAGGCGTCGCTCGGTGCCATCGGTGATGCGGTAGTTGGTCCTGCCTTCCAGCCGCGTGGCGTTGAAGTACATGTCGAAGCGCTGGCGGCCCCATTGCAGGTTGCGGTTGGCCACCGCGAACTCGACGCCGCGCAGCCTGGACTCATCGGTGTTCATCGGTTGGGTCACCCGGTAACGGGTATCGCCCACGTTCTCGAAAGTGGTCAGGGTGTAGATGTCGTCCTTGATTACCTTGTCGAACAACGCCACAGAGACCAGGCCGTTGTTGCCGTTGAAGTACAGGTCCCATGCAAGGTCGATGTTGGTGGAACGGCGCGGCTGCAGGTTCGCATTGCCCTGCTTGATGGTGCAGAAGCCCCTGCCCTCCTCGTCGTCGCCACAGCTGGTGCTGGTGGCCTGGGCGATGTTGCTCGGCGTCGGCCGGCCCAGCGTTCGGCTGGCGGAGAAGCGCAGGCGCTGGTCCTCGCTCAGCTTGAACGTCGCATTCAACGAGGGCAACAGGTTGTTGTAGCCACCGCTCGTGTTGCGGAAGGCGGAGGTATAGGTGGTGCCGCCATCATTGCTGAACGGGCTGTAGGCATCGAAGCGGGTGTGGTCATAGCGCAGGCCGCCGATCAGCAGCAGCCGGTTCCAGGCGTAGTGCGCGGACACGTACGCATTGGTGATGTCCTCCACGTACTTGTAGTCACTGGTGAAGTTGGCATTCGGATACGCCGCATTGTTGTTGCCCAGTTTCGGTAGCAGTTCCTCGTTCCACTTGCGGTTGTCGATCAGCGGGAAGCCCGGCACGCTGCCCAGCAGCGTGGATCCCGGATACAGGTAATCGTTGAGCGTGGCGCTGGTCTTGAAGTAGTCGAAGTCGATGTCCTGCCAGATCTTCAGGTGGCGGTACTCGGCGCCGGCAGCCAGGCCGAAGCCGCGCGCGTCGGCATCGATGTTGTAGCTGAAGTCGGCGCGCAGGTTGTCGATGCTCTCCTTGGCATCGCGCGGGGAGACATAGGCCTGCGCCGGATTGAGCTTGAACGCCGAGCTGGTCAGCAGGCTGGAATCGGACACCGCCACCGCGTTGGGGAAACCGTGGCTGTCGTTCTCGTAGTCGACGAACAGGCTGCTTGGGTAGGCGCGCACACCCCAGTAGACCTGGTTGTTGTGGAAAGTCTCTTCGGTATGGCCGCCGCGCAGGGTCAGCCGCGAACGGTCGCCGATGTCCCAGTTGAAGCTGGCGATGGCGCCGCGGTTGCTGCGGTCCCATCGGTCGTGGCGGTTCTTGATGTAGATGCTGTTGATCTGGGTGGTGCCGCTGTCCTCGGTCTGGTTGCGGATCGGAAACTTGGCGTTGCCGTACAGGTCGGTCTTGTTCATCGTCGAGTTCTCGTAGAACCGGTACGAGTACAGCAGCAGCGATGCGTAGAACGGATCGTCCGACGGCTTCCATTCCAGCTTGGCCGAGCCGCCGAAGTTGGTGATGAAGTTGGTGTAGGTGCCCGTGCTGAAATTGCCGGGCGCACGCAGCCCGTTCCAACCCTTGGCCTCATCCGGCCCGGTGGTGCCGTCGGTGAGGTACTTGCCGGCGTCGTTGTAGTAGTAGTTCGACTCCACCCAGCGCTTGACGCTGTTGCGCGAACGCTGCTCATAGCGTGCCACCGCAACGATGCCGAACTCCTGCCCGGCGCCGAACTGGTTGGAGAACACCATCTTGGCGCTCTTGCCGAAGTGGCCCAGGGTTTCGTGGTTGCCGCCAGCGCTGCGCTCGACGTTGGTCTCGGCCGTGGAATAGATACCTGCCACGTCGGCAAACACGTACTTGCCGGACCGGTCGAAGGCACTGCGGCTGATGATGTCGATCACGCCGCCGATCGCATCCGGTGCCTGCTCCGCACTGAAGCTCTTGTAGATGTCGGTACGGGTGCCGATGTCGCTGGGAATCAGCTGCAGGTTGTTCATGCGTTCGCCGGAGCCACTGCCACCCACGCTGGCAATCGCGATGCCATCGATGGTGGTGTAGTTGAGGTTGGCCTGTACGCCGCGCACCGTCACGTAACGTGGCTCGCCGGCATCCTCCACCGCACTCAGGCCTGGAGCGGCCATCAGGCTCTCGGCCAGGGTCTCGTCGCCGTAGCTGTCCATTTCGTCGTAGACCACCGAATCCTTGATCACCGGTGAGGTCTTCTTCTGGTCGATCACCTCGTGCGCGGCAATCACCTTCACCGTGTCCAGGGTCGGCGCCACCACCGCCTCGGCCTCGCGCGGCTTCGGTGCGGCGGGCTTCGGCGCGTTGCGTACCGGTGCCGGATCGATGGCGATGACATTGCCATCCACCACGGTGTAGCCCAGGCCGGTACTGGCCAGCAGTGCATCCAGCGCCTGCCTGACGGTGGCACCGCGCGGCACCGCACCGGCCATGCGGGCATCGCCATCGGCCGAGTACAGGAACTGCACCCCGGAACTGCGTGACAACTGCTCCAGTGCACGCGCCAACGGCTGTGCCGCGATCGGCGTGGACACACGCGCCTCCAGGCCATCGGCGGCGGCGAAGGCCAATGGCATGCTGCCGGGAGACAGGGCGAGGATGATCGACAGGTAGAGCGTGTTGCGCATCACGGGTCCTTGGAAGAGAGAAGGCAGCAGGCGCCGCTGCGCGGATCGGCAGCGGCTTCTCCCAAGTAAGAGCCCGCATCCACCAAAGTGGAGAACGCGGATTCAATGAATTTTTTCTGACAGTCCACGGCCACCTCGGCCTCAGCGGCTGCCAACCCGCACTATGTCGCCCTCGCGGCTCACCACGAAGCGCGGGTCACGTTCGAGGAAGGCCTGCAGCGCACCGATGCGATGCGCATCGAGGCTGCCGGACAACCGTGCCGATGCCGCGCCCTCGTCCAGCACGCGCACCTGCACCTGGTTGTGCCGGTTGAAGGCAGCAGCCACTTCGTCCAAGCGCTCGTCAAGAAAGGACACTTTGCGCTGCTGCCAGTCCAGCAGCATCGACAGTGGCATGTCCAATGACTCCACCGCATGGCTGCGCGCGTCGACCTGCACCACCCGGCCCTGCCCCAACCGGGCCAGGCGGCGGGCGCCCGCGCCCTGGCTCCAGACCTCGACCTCGCCGGAAACCACACCGATGCGCGTGCTCTGCAGCCGTCGCGACACGTCGAAGACTGTGCCGATGTCCCGGATCTCCAGACCGTTCACCTGCACCTCGAAGGGGCGGCGGTCGCGTGCGATGTCGAACGTCGCCTCGCCCTGCAGCAGTTCCGCCGTGCGACTGAACCAGCCCATGCGTACCCGCAGGCGGCTGTCCGCGTTGAGCCGCACCTGTGTCCGGTCAGGCAGCACCAGGTCACGCAGTTCACCGTGGTCGGCGCTGTACAGCTGTTCGGTGGGCATCAGCTGCGGAACCAGGCCCACGCCGAGCAGGGCGATGCAGGCTGCGGCAGCCATCACCCACCCGCGCGTGCGGCGGCGCAGCGGCGCGGCGTGCGGCGCGGCGGGGGCACTATCGAACAGAGGCACCACTTTGGCGGCCGCCTGCCGTGGCGACGCCGGCGCCTCTTCCGGCAACGGCGATTGCAGTGCCTCGCCGACCTGCCGGTGCAGCGCGAGGGCGTGCATATAGGCGCGCACGTGCTCGGGCGAGCGCTTCATCCAGTCCAGGAACGCAACCCGCTCGGCCTCGCTCAGCACTCCCTCGCGATTGCGCAGGAACCAGTCCATTGCCTCGCAGGCGACCGTGTCGTCGGCCATGGGCGATGCGTTCCGGTTCATGCGTGCTCCCTGGCGCCCAGCGCCTTCCTGCAGGCCTCCAGACCCTTGCCGATGTGCTTGCGCACCATGTGCACCGACACCTGCAACTGCTGGCTGACTGCCGGGCAGTCCAGCCCGTCGCGGTAATGCAGCTCCATCACCCGTCGCGTGGTCGCCGGCAGACGTGCGATGGTGCTGCGGATATCGTTCCAGCGCTGCGCGCGCTCGAACTCGCCCTCGATGTCTTCTTCGCTTTTCAGCACTTCGGCCAGCTGATCCACGTCTTCCAGCGGCGGCAGCGACAAACGCGCGCGCGCGTGCTCGCGTGCCAGGTTGGCCGCGACCGTGAACAGGTAGGCCTCCGGGTTCTCGATCGCTGCGGCATTCTCGCCGGTGGCCCGCAGCAGCCGCAGGTACACCTCCTGCGCCAGGTCCTCGGCGTCTTCGCTGGCAGAGCCGCGACGCAGGAAGAAGCCACGCAGCAGCCGTCGGCGCAGCGCGTAGCTCTTCTCCCAGATCCTCACGCTGTTCACGGCCGGCCAACACCCCGAGGCTGGAAAGCCCCGCAGGGTGACGGCCATCGATGACAGTGGCGTTGCAGCAGGCGGCCATGCCAGGCACTCTCCGCCCGGCACATTCGCCCATGATACGGCGCACCCTGCCAACCCTTGCTTGCCAGAGATCCAAGCCAGGCCCGCCTATCGAAGCCGCGGGGCCGGGCCTACGCTTGCCTCCCCGGTGGCCGCCACGGTCGCCCTTCGCGTCACGGCCCCGCCATTGCGACCCCGCTCCAGTGCTGTGCGCCCTGCCGGTGTTGTCGCCCAGGCAGAGCCGGCGCCCTCTGGAGACACTCATGAACCAAGCCCTGACCCCCTTCGATACCGACCCGCTGGAAACGCGGGAGTGGCGGGAATCACTGGAGGCGGTGATGCAGGCCGGCGGCCGGCCGCGCGCGCACTACCTGATCGACCAGCTCAGCGATCTGGACGCCCGGCAGCACGGCGACCTGCATGCGCGCGCGTGGACCGCCTACGTCAACACCATCCCGCCGGAGCGCCAGCCGGCCTACCCGGGCGACCTGGCCATCGAGCGCCGCCTGAACGCGATGATCCGCTGGAATGCGATGGTGATGGTGCTGCGTGCCGGCAAGCACTCCAACGTCGGCGGCCACATCGCCACCTACCAGTCGGCGGCTGTCCTGTACGACGTGGGCTTCGACCATTTCTTCCGTGGCCGTACCGACACCTTCGACGGCGACATGATCTACATCCAGGGCCATTCCGCGCCGGGCATCTATGGCCGCGCGTATGTGGAAGGGCGCATCGATCCGGCACGGATGGACAACTTCCGCCGCGAAGCCGGTCGTGACGGCCTGTCTTCGTATCCGCACCCGCGATTGATGCCGGAGTTCTGGCAGTTCCCCACCGTGTCGATGGGGCTGGGCCCGCTGACCGCCGCCTACCAGGCGCGCTACATGCGTTACCTCGAGTACCGCGGCCTGAAGCAGCACCAGGACCGCAAGGTCTGGGCCTTCCTCGGCGACGGCGAGATGGACCAGCCCGAATCGCTGGCGGCGATTTCGCTGGCCGGCCGCGAGCGGCTGGACAACATCGTGTTCGTGGTCAACTGCAACCTGCAGCGCCTGGACGGTCCGGTGCGCGGCAACGCCAAGGTCATCCAGGAACTGGAAGGCACGTTCCGCGCGGCCGGCTGGAACGTGATCAAGCTGATCTGGGGCAGTGGCTGGGACGACCTGCTGGCCCGCGACCACAGCGGCCTGCTGCGCCAGCGCATGATGGAATGCGTGGATGGCGACTACCAGACCTTCAAGTCGCAGAGCGGTGCTTACGTGCGCGAACACTTCTTCGGCCGTTACCCCGAGCTGCTGGAGCTGGTCGCGCACATGAGCGATGACGACATCTGGGCGCTGGCACGTGGTGGCCACGATCCGCAGAAGGTGTACGCCGCCTACCAGCAGGCGGTGAACACCCGCGGCCGCCCGACGGTGATCCTGGCCAAGACGGTCAAGGGTTTCGGCATGGGCGAAGCCGGCGAAGGCCAGAACATCAACCACCAGCTGAAGAAGATGAGCGCCGATGCAGTACGCGCCTTCCGCGACCGCTTCAACCTGCCGGTCAGCGACGAGCAGCTGGAGGAGATGCCCTATCTGCGCCCGGAACCGGGCAGCGCCGAGGCCGCCTACTTCGCCGACCGCCGCCGCATCCAGGGTGGGCAGCTGCCGGCGCGCCTGGCCAGGGTGGATCCGCTGCCGCTGCCGCCGCTGTCGATCTTCAACACCCAGCTGCAGGGCAGTGGCGATCGCGGCCAGTCCACCACCATGGGCTTCGTGCGCATCCTCACCAGCCTGCTGAAGGACCCGGATCTGGGCAAGCTGGTGATTCCGATCGTGCCCGATGAATCGCGCACCTTCGGCATGGAAGGCCTGTTCCGCCAGATCGGCATCCACTCCTACCTGGGCCAGCTGTACACCCCGCAGGACGCCGGCCAGCTGAGCTATTACAAGGAAGCCAAGGACGGCCAGATCCTGCAGGAAGGCATCAATGAATCCGGTGCGATCTGTTCGTGGATCGCCGCCGGTACCGCCTACAGCAACCACGGCCTGGCCACGATTCCGTTCTACATCTTCTATTCGATGTTCGGCCTGCAGCGCGTCGGTGACCTGGCCTGGGCCGCTGCCGACGCGCGTACCCGCGGCTTCCTGCTCGGTGCCACGTCGGGCCGCACCACGCTGATGGGCGAAGGCCTGCAGCACGATGACGGCCACAGCCACGTGCTGTCGTCGGTGATTCCGAGCTGCGTGTCCTACGACCCGACCTACAACTACGAGCTGGCGGTGATCATCCACGACGGCCTGCGACGCATGTATGTCGACCAGGAAGACATCTACTACTACATCACTGTACTCAACGAGAACTACCCGCAGCCGGCACTGCCCGAAGGCACCGAAGCCGGCATCCTGAAGGGCCTGTACCTGCTGCATCCTGCAGCCGCCGACAACGCCTTGCAGCCACGCGTGCAGCTGATGGGCAGCGGCTCGATCCTGCGCGAAGTGGAAGCCGCGGCAGACCTGCTGCAGCAGGACTTCGGCATCGCCAGCGATGTCTGGAGCGCGACCAGCCTGACCGAACTGCGCCGCGACGGGCTGTCCGCCGAGCGCTGGAACCTGCTGCATCCGGCCGAAGAACCGCGCGTGCCCTACGTGCAGCAGTGCCTGCAGGGTCATGAAGGCCCGGTGGTGGTGGCCACCGACTACATGAAGATCGTCGGCGACCAGATCCGTCCCTTCATCAACGACCGCCGCTTCACCGCATTGGGCACCGATGGCTTCGGCCGTTCCGACACGCGTGAATCGCTGCGCACGTTCTTCGAAGTGGATCGCCACTTCATCGTACTGGCGGCCCTGAAGTCGCTGGCCGACGAAGGCCGCATCGAACGCTCGCGGATGCAGGACGCGATCGACAAGTACGGCATCGACACCGGCAAGCGCGATCCGGCCGCCGCCGTGTAAGGCCGTTGCATTCACCACGCCTGCCCTGCGGGCGCGGTGAATGCGGCATCGCTACGGCATACGCTTGAACAGGTTGGTCTGCAGGATCGGCGTACCGTCATGACCGTAGAACGCCTTGGTCTCGGTCATCGTCGCCTGGTCATCCGCCACGGTGTAGATGCGGGTGGAGGCCGGCGTGCCATGGTCCACCAGCTGCATCACCAGCGTGTTCGGTGCAGGCAGTTTCAGGTTGGCCTTGTCCGCGCCATAGGTGCCGGACAGGGCGCCGGGCGTGCCATCCAGGGCCAGCGTGCCGTCGGATTTCATGGTCTTGCCGTCGTGCAGGACGATGTCCACGTGCGAGCTCCAGCGGCCACCACCGGCGTCCTTGAACTCGAGCACCACGTGCTTCGGGCGCTGCGCTTCGGGTAGCGCAGACGTGGCGATATCCAGCGACCAGCGCCCCAGCAGTGGGGAAGGCGAAGTCTCCACTGCCAGCGCCGGAACGGCGGGGAGTGAAAGCGCAGACAACAACACAGCGGACAACAGCTTCATACGTTGCTCCGTTCCAGTGAAGAAGATTCTGCGTGACGCGTTGTGGGGCGCAGCGCCTCGGATCGTGCACAGCATCGGCGCCCGGCGCAAGGCGGGGCGCTGAACACGAGGCAACCTCATTCGCGCCCCCGCGATTTCGGTCTGGCGGCAAGGTCTCATCCGTCCTTGCCGATACAAAGAGTTACGTTATAACATTTCACTTCGCCTTCACGAGTCCTGCCATGCGTCGCCACCTGCTTGCTGCTGCCATTCTGTTCGCCGTCCACACCGCCCAGGCCGCGGACGAACCCACCCTCCCCACCCTCCAGGTCCAGGCCTCCCAGCCCTCGCGCATCGACAGCCGGGTCACCGTCGACAATCCGCAGGCGCAGAACCGCACCCTCGGCGGCCTGCTCGAACACGTCTCCGGCGTGCAGAACAGTGCTTTCGGGCCGAACGCGGGCGCCCCGGTCATCCGCAGCCTCAGTGGCAACCGCGTGCAGATCCTGCAGGACGGCCAGTCCATCCTCGGCATGAACGCGATCAGCGGCGACATCAACATTCCGTTCGATCCACTGTTCGTGCGCAGCGTCACCGTCAACAAGTCCTCGGACACGGTGCGCTATGGCGGCAATGCGATCGGCGGCAGCGTGGAGATCGATTCGGGCCTGATCTCGCGCAGCATGGAAGACAAGGACCAGTCGATGGAACTGGTCCTGCGCAAGGGCTTCAATGCCGCCGATGCGCAGGGCTTCCGCATGAACTTCAACAACCAGCGCAACCTCTCGACCAACCTGCAGGTCTCGCGCCAGCGCATCTCGCACTACGACATCCCCGGCAACAGCAAGGCCCGTGTCTGCAACACCCGACTGTTCCCGCCGACCGGCGGCGTCAACTCGGCGCTGGCCGACAGCTGCCAGAAGGAAGCACGCGTACAGCAGATCTACAACAAGGCCTCGCAGCCTTACATCGACCAGTTCATGACCGAGAATCCTGACTGGGCCGATGGTAAATTCTCGTTCTACACCAACAACCCGACCTCGGTCTGGCAGCGCCGCACCTATATCAACCCGGTCAATCCTGCCTATGTCGCCGGCACGCCGTCATACGTGCAGAAGCAGATCAACAATGATGTGACGCCCGACTACCATAATCGACTGGGCAACAGCTACGCGCGCAACTCGCAGGTGGCCTTCGGCTCGACCCTGTTCTTTGACCGCGGCTACGTCGGTGTCAGCATCGATGCCAAGGACAGCGAGTACGGCGTGCCGGGCTTCTCGATGCAGAACCTGTCGTTCGGTTCCAACCATGCCGATGGCCTGCCGGTGGGCGTGGTGATCAAGCAGCAGCGCTACGCGCTGGAAGCCCTGCTGCGCAATCCGCTGCCGTGGTTCGAGCGCGCGGAACTCCGCGTGTCCAGGCTGGACAACACTTCAGGCGAGCGGCTGGGTACCACCAGGGCAAACGACTACGATTTCGAGAGCACCCAGGCCGAGTTGCTGCTCAGCCATCAACGCGTCGGCCCGCTCAGCGGCCTGGTCGGTTTCAGCCACCAGTCGCGTGATGTCACCGGCAGCGGCTCGCAGCGCTACCTGCCGGACGTGGACACCCGCAGCAATGCGGTATTCCTGAAGGAAACGGTGGACGTCGGCTGGGTTACGTTCGATGCTGGCGTACGCCACGAACGGGTCGACCACGCACTACAGCCCAGCCGCTTCAAGACCGCGCGCAATGCCGCCAACACGAAACTGCAGGACCGCGACTACCGGCTCAACAGCTACAGCCTCGGCTCGTACGTCGAGCTCGGCCCCTGGTTCGCGGCCAAGGTCCGTTACTCATCCTCACAGCGCGCCCCGGAGATCAACGAGCTGTATGCCAGCAACGCGCACTATTCGGTGATGACACAGGAAGAAGGCAACCAGAACCTGGAACCGGAGCGCGCGAAGAACCTGGAACTGACCGGCCTGTTCCACCTCGCCGGTTTCGAGCTGTCCGCCACCGCGTACCGGATGCGGTACGAGAACTACCTCTACCTCGGCTATTCCGGCCTGCAGACCGCCAACCGCCTGCCGCTGAAGTACTGGAAGCAGACCGACACCACGGTGAAGGGCTTCGAGATCGACGCGTCGCAGGCATTGGACCTGGGCCGCTATGGCACGTTGAACGTCTCCGCCTTCGCCGACCTGGTGAAGAACAAGGCCGACCACCCGGATTCGCTGCGCGCCCACAACGACGGCGAGTATCTGCCGAACATGCCGACCAACCGCTACGGCGCCAACCTGCAGTGGCAGCGCGAAGGCTGGAAGGCACAACTGTCCAGCACCTACTACGACGCGCAGAAGTACCTGGGTCGCAATGTCAGTGAGGAAATTCCGCTCGACGCATTCAACCTGGTCGACCTGCAGGTCAGCCGCGAACTTCCAGTGCGCAACAGCTACATCGCAGGCGTGGAAGTGTTCGTCAATGGCAGCAACCTGCTCAATGAAGAAGCGCGGCCGCACAACTCGCCGCTGAAGTACATCGCGCCCCTGCCGGGGCGGGGCTTCCAGGTCGGCGTGACGATACGGCTCTGAAGGCCGGCCATAAAGAAAAACGCCTGCAGATCGAGGATCTGCAGGCGCTTCTTTGTATCTGGCGGAGTGAGAGGGATTCGAACCCTCGATAGAGCTTTTGACCCTATACTCCCTTAGCAGGGGAGCCCCTTCGGCCACTCGGGCATCACTCCGGGGTATTCTCCGCGTCTGGTGCGTTGCACCTCAGCGGGGCGTGAATCATAACGTTAATCGAGTGCGAAGGTAAAGCGTTATTCGGCAGAATTTTCGCTACCGGTGCCACCGGCTTCATCACCACGCTGGATGCGCTGGTAGATCTCTTCGCGATGCACAGCGACGTCCTTCGGCGCAGTGATGCCGATACGCACCTGGTTACCCTTGACGCCAAGCACGGTGACGCTCACCGAGTCACCGATCATCAGGGTTTCGCCGACGCGGCGAGTCAGGATCAACATTTTTGTAAGTCTCCATGGAACCGTGTGGAAGGGTATCCCCCACCGGCTTGACGCTCCGTCAAGAAGCGCTACCACGACAAAGGGAAAAGATTCGCAATGGTACCGTCAGCCGTCCCGCTCCTACAAGGAGGGGGACGGCGGGGTTCATCACAGGCGGGGGCTGACCCATTCGACGACTGCAGCCAGCGCAGTGGCAAGGGCGGGCCCGTCCTCGCCACCACCCTGGGCGAGGTCCGGGCGTCCGCCGCCCTTGCCCCCGATCTGACCGGCGATATGGGACAACAGTTCCCCGGCCTTGACTTTGCCCATTGCGCTGCCGTTCACACCCGCGACCAGGGCGGCCTTGCCGTCCTGGGCACCGGCCAGCACGATCACCGCGTCGCCCAGCTGCTGCTTCAGGCGGTCCATGGCGTCACGCAGGGCCTTGGCGTCGAAGCCCTCCAGGCGGGCAGCCAGCACCTTCACGCCGGCGACCTCGACGGCCTGACCGGACAGGTCGGCCGTGGCACCGGCCGCGACCTTGGCCTTCACGGCCTCCAGTTCGCGTTCCAGCTGCTTCTGGCGCTGGCCGAGGGCACGGATCTTCTCGACCACGTCGGCAGCGCTGCCACCGAGCAGTTCAGCGGCCTCGGCCAGGCGGGCCTCTTCGGCGTCCACGTAGTCCAGGGCGCCCTGGCCGGTAACCGCCTCGATGCGGCGCACGCCGGCGGAAACACCGCCCTCGGAGGTGATCTTGAACAGACCGATGTCGCCGGTACGGTTGACGTGGGTGCCACCGCACAGCTCGGTGGAGTAGTCACCCATCTTCAGCACGCGCACATGCTCACCGTACTTCTCGCCGAACAGGGCCATCGCGCCGAAGTCCAGCGCTTCCTGCATGGCCATGGTGTGCACTTCAGCGGCGTTGTTGGCACGCACCTGCTGGTTGACCTTGCGCTCGATCACCGCCAGCTCTTCCGCGCTGATCGGCTGGAAGTGCGAGAAGTCGAAACGCAGGCGGTCCGGCGCGACCAGCGAGCCCTTCTGCTGCACGTGGGTGCCCAGCACTTCGCGCAGCGCGGCGTGCAGCAGGTGGGTGGCCGAGTGGTTGAGGATGGTGGCGCCACGGCGCTCGCCATCGACCTGGCCGGACAGTACATCGCCGACCTTCAGGCCGCCTTCGGACAAGGTGCCGACGTGGCCATGGAACTGGCCGGCGAACTTCTGGGTGTCCTCCACCGCCAGGCGCACGCCGTTGCCGGCCAGCACGCCGGTGTCACCGACCTGGCCGCCGGATTCGGCATAGAACGGGGTCTGGTTGGTGATGACGATGACCGAATCACCGGCATCGGCCGACTGCACCGGACGACCGTCCTTGAGCAGGGCCAGCACGCTCAGGCCGTCGGCCTGCAGGCGGTCATAGCCCAGGAACAGGGTCGGGCTCAGCGTTGCCACCAGCTCGGCCGGCAGGGTCACGCCGCCGCCGAACTTGCCGGCCGCCCGTGCGGTTTCGCGCTGCTGTTCCATCGCGGCATCGAAGCCGGCGATGTCGACGGTCAGGTCGCGCTCGCGCGCGATGTCCTGGGTCAGGTCGAGCGGGAAGCCATAAGTGTCGTACAGGCGGAACGCGTCAACGCCCGGGATCACGCCATTGCTGGCCTTGCCGGCCACGTCCTCGAAGATCTTCATGCCGGCGTCGAGGGTTTCGGCGAAACGCTCTTCTTCGGCCTGCAGCGCACGGGTGACGGTGTCCACCGCCGCCGGCAGCTCTGGATAGGCCTCGCCCATCTGCTCGACCAGGGTCGGCACCAGCTTGCTGAAGAACGGCTGGCGCACACCCAGCATCCAGCCATGGCGCAGGGCGCGGCGGATGATACGGCGCAGCACGTAACCGCGGCCTTCGTTGGACGGCAGCACGCCATCGACGATCAGGAACGAACAGGCACGGATGTGGTCGGCAATCACGCGCAGCGACTTGTTCTCCAGGTCGGCGGTGCCGGTCAGCTCGGAAGCCTTGCGGATCAGCGCCTGGAACAGGTCGATCTCATAGTTGGTGTGCACGTGCTGCAGGATCGCCGCCAGGCGCTCCAGGCCCATGCCGGTATCCACGCACGGCGCCGGCAGCGGCACCAGGGTGCCGTCGGGCTGGCGGTCGAACTGCATGAACACCAGGTTCCAGATCTCGATGAAACGGTCGCCGTCTTCGTCCGGGGAACCCGGGGGACCACCGGCAATATGATCACCGTGGTCGTAGAAGATCTCGGTGCACGGGCCGCACGGGCCGGTGTCGGCCATCTGCCAGAAGTTGTCCGAAGCGAACGGCGCGCCCTTGTTGTCGCCGATGCGTACGATGCGCTCTTCCGGAACGCCGACCATGTCGCGCCACAGTTCGTAGGCTTCGTCGTCGGTCTGGTACACGGTGACCAGCAGGCGTTCGGCCGGCAGCTTCCATACCTGGGTCAGCAGCTCCCAGGCCCAGGCGATCGCGTCCTTCTTGAAGTAGTCGCCGAACGACCAGTTGCCCAGCATTTCGAAGAAGGTGTGGTGGCGCGCGGTGTAGCCGACCTGGTCGAGGTCGTTGTGCTTGCCGCCCGCGCGCAGGCAGCGCTGCACGTCGGCCGCGCGCACGTAGCTGCGCTTTTCCGCGCCAAGGAACACGTCCTTGAACTGCACCATGCCGGAGTTGGTGAACAGCAGGGTAGGATCATTGCCCGGCACCAGCGGCGCCGACGGCACGATGGTGTGGCCTTTACCCTTGAAGAACTCAAGGAAGTCGCTGCGGATCTGGGATGTCGTGAATTTGGCGGATGCGTTCATTGGGGGCTGGCAGTCTGCGGGCCGGCGGACCCGGACCACCGGCCGCGTTGGCCAGGGTCGCGAGGGACCGCCGAAAACCTAAAGGGTATCAGGCCCGGCGCCGCCAGTCTCAGTCATCCGGGTCGTAGCGGGTCGCGCGGCGGATGCTGTCGCCGTCGAAGCCCCGCCGGGCCAGCAGATCGGCAGCCTTGCGCCGCTGCGTCAGGTCCTGCGGGCCGGCCTCGCCAAAGCGTCGGCGGACCAGATCACGGGCGTTTTCCTGCCAGTCGCCTTCGTAGCTGTCCATCGCTGCGGCAATCGCGGCACTGTCCAGGCCGTGGGTCCCCAGCTCGGCGCGGACATGGATCGGCCCATAACCGGTGTTGGCGCGCATCCTCACCAGGTTCTCGGCAAAACGGGTGTCGTCCTGCCAGCCGGCCTCGGTCAACTTGGCGACAGCGGCCTGCGCGACTTCGTCTTCGATGCCACGGGAGGTCAGCTTGCGGGTGAGTTCCTTACGCGAGTGCTCGCGGCGGACCAGCAGGCCCAACGCCCGTTGCACGGGGGTCTGCTCACGCGGCCGGCGCTTGCGGCCGATCGGAATGTCTTCGGCGTCGGACATGGGTACTCCAAGGGTGGCGCCATCCGTGGCGCCCAGCCCATCCCTGGGCGATTCGAACCTGCGGGACAGGGCGACGTCACTGACGGCGCCACCCTGCCCCACAGCAAGCCTTATTCGTCTTCGCCTTCGTCGTCGCCTTCCTCGCGGGCCGCTTCGGCCGGCTGGAATTTCTCGCGCAGCTCGGCCTCGAGCTTGGCGGCGACAGTCGGGTTGTCGCGCAGGTAGCCGCGGGCGTTGTCCTTGCCCTGGCCAATGCGTTCTTCACCGTAGCTGTACCAGGCGCCAGCCTTCTCCACCAGCTTGGCATCCACACCCATGTCGATCAGCTCGCCTTCACGGCTGATGCCTTCGCCATACAGGATTTCGGTGATGACCTGCTTGAACGGAGGCGCCAGCTTGTTCTTGACGACCTTGATCTTGGTCTGGTTACCGATGATCTCGTCACCCTTCTTGATCGCGCCGATACGGCGGATGTCCAGGCGGACCGAGGCGTAGAACTTGAGCGCGTTGCCACCGGTGGTGGTTTCCGGGCTCTGGCCCGGCATCATCACGCCGATCTTCATGCGCAGCTGGTTGATGAAGATCACCAGGGTGTTGGAGCGCTTGATGTTGCCGGTCAGCTTGCGCAGCGCCTGGCTCATCAGGCGGGCCTGCAGGCCTGGCAGCTGGTCGCCCATCTCGCCTTCGATTTCGGCCTTCGGGGTCAGCGCGGCAACCGAGTCGATCACCAGGATGTCCACCGAACCCGAACGGACCAGCATGTCGGCGATTTCCAGCGCCTGCTCACCGGTGTCCGGCTGCGACAGCAGCAGGTCGTCCACGTTCACGCCCAGCTTGGCGGCGTAGATCGGGTCCAGCGCGTGCTCGGCGTCGATGAAGGCCGCGGTGCCGCCCATCTTCTGGCATTCGGCGATGGCCTGCAGGGTCAAGGTGGTCTTGCCCGAGGATTCCGGCCCGTAGATCTCAACGACACGGCCCTTTGGCAGACCACCAATGCCCAGCGCGATGTCGAGCATCAGCGAACCGGTCGGGATGGCTTCGACGGGCTCGACCACGCGGTCGCCCATGCGCATCACCGAGCCCTTGCCGAACTGCTTTTCGATCTGGCCCAGAGCTGCAGCGAGGGCGCGCTTCTTGTTCTCGTCCATCGGATTGGTCCTTGCAGAGGTCGTGTCGTTGGAGGTGCTGTCTTTGGGGGTCTTCTTTGCCATGGGCTCACTTTAAGTCGGACGTATCGCACAGGCTGAGATTCTGCCCGGCGCTCTGAAAAGAATTATCGGACATCCGTACCAACCTCAGTGGAACCAGAGAATCGCCACAAAAGACCGCGGGGTAATGCGCTACGGAACGGGTCAACGGTTGGGCCGCAACAGGCCGCAATAGAGGCCCTCGATCGCGAAGTCCTGATCCGGCAGCACCTCGATCGGCTTGTAGTCGGGATTGCGCGGCAGCAGGCGGATGCGATCCTTGGCGATCTTCAGCAGCTTGACCGTGATCTCGTCATCGATGCGGGCCACCACGATCTGCCCGGAATGGGCGTCGCGGGTGCGGTGCACGCCGATCAGGTCACCGTCGAAGATGCCCTCATCGATCATCGAGTCGCCCTGCACCTTCAGCAGGTAGTCCGGCGCCGGCGAGAAGAACACCCGGTCCAGCACCACGAAATCGTCCGAGCCGATGTCGGCACCGATCGGCAGGCCGGCCGCAACCCGGCCCAGCACCGGCAGCCGCAGCACGCTGTCGGCCAGGCCCGGCTCGGCCAGCTTCTCGACCGGCGGTGCCTGCACCAGGCGGATGCCGCGGGCCTGACCCGGGATGCGACGGATCGCACCGGCCTGCTCCAGGGCTTCCAGGTGGTACTGGGCCGCGCGCACGCCCTTGAAGCCGAATGCGCGTGCGATTTCAGCCTGCGACGGCGGTGCGCCTTCGCTCTCGATACGCTCGGCGATCAACTGCAGGATCGCGTGCTGGGTGTCGGTCAGGTCCATGGTTAGTAGTATTACTACTAATATGCGCGACTGCAAGTGCCGGGGCGATACGGGATGGTGCGTGCCTGTTGGGCCGAGGCACGCTTGGCAAGCGCGCGAACGCCCGGCCGGCGGGCAAAAGCAAATGCAGCCGACTGGCAGTCGGCTCTACAGGAATCGCTGTGCGATTCCGCGGTTCCCAGCGGGAACCGCTGCGGCAAGCACACTAGGTGTGCTTGCCGCTTCTCCATATCGAAACCAGGATCCATACGCCGCAGAAGCCGGCGCCGATGAATCCGCACACGCCCAGCGCCAGCAACCAGCGGCTGGAAACCCCGCCGACGCTGTGCATCACGATCGACGAGCCGATGATCAGCGCGGCCGTGATCACGCCCACCACCAGTCGGTTCGCGGCCCGGTTCACCTGCTCGCCAAAGCCCTGCAGCGCGGTGGTCTCCACCTTCAGCTGGAGGCGCCCACGGCGCGCCGCCTGGACCAGCTTGCGCAGGTCGCGCGGCAACTCGCCAGCGAAGTCGACCAGGCCCAACAGGCTGCGCCGGCCGCGCTTGAGCAGCGCCCTGGGCGCATAACGCTGCAGCACCACACGCTCCAGGAACGGGCGGGCGGCGCTGGCCATGTCGAAATCCGGATCCAGCTGCCGGCCCATGCCTTCCAGGGTCAGGAAGGCCTTGATCATCAGTGCCAGGTCGGCCGGCAGGGTCAGGCTGTAGCTGCGCAGCAGCTGGGTGATGTCGCCCAGCATCAGGCCGATGCGCAGGTCCTTCAGCGGCACGCCACGGTACTGGTCGACGAACTGGCTGATGTCGTGCTGCAGCCGGTTCTCGTCCACTTCCACGCCGCCGGCCCAGTCCAGCAGCACGTCGGCCACGCCCTGCGGGTCCTGCTCGACCAGGCCGTGCAGCAGTTGCGCGACCTGGAAGCGGCGCACTTCGGACAGCGCGCCGACCATGCCGAAATCGATCACGCCGATGCGGCCGTCACGCAGGTAGATGATGTTGCCGGGGTGTGGATCGGCGTGGAAGCTGCCGTCCTCCAGCACCATCTTCAGCACGATGCCGGCACCACGCCGCGCCAGCTCGCGCCGGTCCAGGCCCGCCGCATCGACGCCGGCCAGATCGCGGCCGGGAATGCCGTCGACGAAGTCCTGCACGTTCAGGCTCTCGCAGGTCCACTGCCAGTGCACCTTCGGAATCAGTATGTCGTCACGGCCGCTGAAGTGGCGCGCGATGCGTTCGGCATTGCGGCATTCGGCGGCAAAATCCAGCTCACGGCGCAGCGATACGGTGAACTGCTGCACGACCTCGGCCGGGCGATAGCGACGCAGGTCCGGCAACCGGGCCTCGACGATCTCGGCCAGCCGCGCCAGCAGCCGCAGGTCGGCCTCGACCACGTCGCGGATGCCGGGACGCCGCACCTTCAGCACCACCTCACGACCATCGTGCAGCCGGGCGCGATGGGCCTGCGCCAGCGAGGCGGCGGCCATCGGGGTTTCGTCAAGGAAGGCGAATACCTCCGCCGGCGACGCGCCCAGGTCGGCTTCGAGCTGCCCGCGGATCTCGGCGTACGGCAGGGCCGGCACCGCGTTCTGCAGTTCGGACAGCTCGGCAATCCACTCCGGCGGCAACAGGTCGACGCGCGTTGCCAGCACCTGGCCAAGCTTGACGAAGGTCGGGCCAAGATCCTGCATCGCACTGCGCACGCGCACCGGTGCGGTCATCCGCAGCAGTTCCTGCCGGTCCTCGTTCCAGTGCAACAGGCGCCCTGCCCGCTCCAGCGTGCTGGCCAGGCCGATGCGCCGAACCACGTCGCCGAAGCCGTAGCGGATCAGGACAACGGCGATTTCCTGCAGTCGGCCCAGGTCACGGACCGTGCCCAGCGTTTCCCACATCATGCGTGCTCCGGACGGTTACCGGAGCAGCATGTCACAGCTGGGCGTCGATACCGCGCAATGCCGCCGCCACGGTTTGCCGGCGGATGGCTTCGCGGTCGCCATCGAACTGGAACAGCTCGGCGCGGGCGTAGCCACCGCGGCGCTTCCAGCCGATCCAGACACTGCCGACTGGCTTGTCCGGACTGCCACCGCCGGGGCCGGCGATACCGGTCACCGCCACGGCGATGCCGGCACCGGAATTGACCAGCGCACCGGACACCATCTCCAGAACGGTTTCGCGACTGACCGCGCCGAACTGTTCCAGCGTCTGCGCACGCACGCCCAGCAGGCGCTGCTTGGCTTCATAGCTGTAGACCACCATGCCGCAGTCGAAGAACGCCGAAGAACCGGCGATGTCGGTCATGCACTTGGCGATCCAGCCGCCACTGCAGCTTTCGGCCGTGACCAGCTGCAGCGAGGCCTGTTGCAGGCGCTGCCCGAGCGCGGCGGACTGGGCATTGAGATCGGCGTCGGTGGGGATGGACATCGGCATGACGGTGGGGTGAAGAACCCCGTTGTACCGCAGATGACAGCCGGATGTCGCGCCCCTCCGGCACGATTGCGTTGCCGGCCAGCGGCCGGCACCACCAGCCATGGGCCGCTAGCTCACCACTCCGGCAGTTTCTCCGGCAGCAGCGCCCGGATCGGCGCGCCATCGGCACTGGCGGCCAGCTTCTCGGCTTCGGCAATCGGCAGGTCCACCTGCAGCAGCCAGCCCTCTTCATCGGCCTGTTCGCTGCGGATCACTTCCAGCTGGTGCAGGCGCGCACGCAGGCGGCCGGCATCCGGCGGCAGGCGCAATTCACCGGTCACGTGCTGCAGGCCAAGGCGCTTGCCCAGCACTGCCTGCAGCAGCTCAAGGCCCTGCCCGTCACGCGCGGAAATCCAGACACGTTCACGACGCGACTCGTCGGGCACGCCATCCTGGCCATCGTGGCGGACGTCGGCACCGTCGATGCGGTCGATCTTGTTGAACACCAGCAGCTGCGGCAGGTCACCGGCACCGACCGCGGTCAGCACCTCGTCCACCTGGGCGATGCGCTCCTCGCGGTGCGGATCGGCGGCGTCGACCACATGCAGCAGGAAATCGGCCTCGCGTGCCTCGGACAGCGTCGAGCGGAACGCGGCGACCAGATCATGCGGCAGGTCGCGGACGAAACCGACGGTGTCGGCCAGCACCACGCTGCCGCCCGGGACCGCGATGCGGCGCACGGTCGGATCCAGCGTGGCGAACAGCTGGTCGGCGGCATAGGCCTCGGCGCCGGTCATGGCGTTGAACAGGGTCGATTTGCCGGCGTTGGTGTAGCCCACCAGGGCCACGCGCGGCAGCTCGCTGCGCACACGCGCACGGCGCATCTGGGTGCGCTGCACTTCAACCTTCTCCAGGCGCTTCTGCAGCTGCTCGACCCGCTTCTGCAACAGGCGGCGGTCGGTTTCCAGCTGGGTTTCACCCGGGCCACGCAGGCCGATCGAACCGCCGCGCTGGCGCTCCAGGTGGGTCCAGCCGCGAACCAATCGCGTAGCCAAGTGACGCAGCTGCGCCAGCTCGACCTGCAGCTTGCCCTCGTGGCTGTGTGCACGCTGGGCAAAGATGTCCAGGATCAGACCGGTGCGGTCGATCACCCGGCGCTCGAGGAAGCGTTCCAGGTTGCGCTCCTGACCCGGGCTCAGCGCATGGTTGACCAGGATCAGGTCGGCGCCACTGGCATCGGCCGCGGCCTTGATCTCGTCCAGCTTGCCGCTGCCGATCAGGGTTGACGGATTCGGACGGTCCAGGCGCGCGGTGATCGTCGCGGCGATGCTGGCCCCAGCCGAGCGGGCCAGATCACCGAACTCTTCCAGCACATCGTCTTCCAGCTTGCCGAAATGGGGCTGGATCAACAGGGCGTGTTCGCCCTTTTTCGAGCGGTCAAACATTCACCGCTCCGGTATTACTCGTCTGCTTCATCACCTGCCTGACCACCTTCACCCGACTGCACGTAACCACCGCCCGGACCGACCTTCACGTTGCGTGCCGGAACCACCGTGGAAATGGCGTGCTTGTAGACCATCTGACTGACCGTGTTGCGCAGCAGGACCACGAACTGGTCGAACGACTCGATCGTGCCCTGCAGCTTGATGCCGTTCACCAGGTACACCGAAACCGGCACGCGCTCGCGCCGCAGTGCGTTCAAGAAAGGATCCTGCAGCGATTGCCCCTTGGACATTGCACACTCCTGATTATTGTTCTTATTGGGTTGCCGACGGTTGCCACGGCCCCCGAGCCGCCCGCCGACCGATGATGTTACACGGCTGGCGGGGGTTCAGCGTGCGACGAAGGCCGACACCGCGCCGGCAAGGCGCTCCTGGTCGATATGGGGGTCGAACCAGCGCGCATCAAGCTCGCCGCGCAGCCACGTCAGCTGGCGCTTGGCCAGCTGGCGGGTGGCGAAGATCGCCTTGTCACGGAAACGGGCGGCATCCCCCTCCCCGTCCAGGTACTCCCAGGCCTGGCGATAGCCGACCGCACGCACCGCCGGCAGGTCCAACGGGGCCTCCACGGCGGCCATTTCCGGCATCGCGCGCAGTGCCCGCACTTCGTCCAGGAAGCCCTGCGCCAGCATGGTGTCGAAGCGCGCCTCGATGCGCTGGTGCAGTACCACGCGGTCACGCGGGGCCAGGATCAGCTTGAGGGTGCGCACCGGCAGCCGCGCTACGCCCGGACGGCGCTGCCATTCAGTGATGGGCGTACCGGTCAGGCGATAGACCTCCAGTGCCCGCTGGATGCGTTGCGGGTCGGTGGCATGGATGCGTGCCGCGGCGGCCGGATCGACCTCGGCCAGCTCTGCGTGCAATGCCGCCCAGCCCCGCTCGGCCGCCTCGGTGCTGAGTGCTTCGCGCATCACCGGGTCGGCCTCCGGCATCGGCGACAGGCCCTGCAGCAGGGCCCGGAAGTACAGCCCCGTGCCACCTGCCAGGATCGGCGTTTTGCCGCGTGCCACGATGTCGGCCACGACCCGGCCGGCATCGGCGGCGAACTCGGCCGCCGAGTAGGTCTGCCACGGATCGCGCAGGTCCAGCAGATGGTGCGGCGCCTGCGCACGCTCGGCCGCATCAGGCTTGGCCGAGCCGATGTCCAGGTGGCGGTATACCAGCGCCGAATCGACGCTGACGATTTCGCCGTCCAGTTGCTGTGCCAAAGCGATTGCGGTGGCGGTCTTGCCACTGGCGGTCGGCCCCATCACGGCGATCGCCAGCGGCCGCCGATCGACGCCCATCAGTCTTCGTCCGGCCAGCGGATCGTCGGCGCAGCGTCGGCACGGGGCGTCGGCACGGCCTCCACTGCCTGCCAGATCTTCAGCGCATCGACGGTGGCCGCCACGTCATGCACGCGCACGATGCGCGCGCCACGTTGGACCGCGATCAGGTGCGCGGCCACCGAAGCCGCCACGCGTTCGGAGGGCGTGTCGCGGCCAGTGAGTTCTCCCAGGCTGCGCTTGCGTGACAGGCCGGCCAGCACCGGCACCCCCAGTTCCAGGAAGCGCTCCGAACGCGCCAGCAGGGTCATGTTGTGGGCGGTGCTCTTGCCGAAGCCAAAACCAAGGTCGATCAGCAGGTTCTTCTTCGCAATGCCCGCCATCTCGGCAGCGAACAGGCGCTGCACCAGGAACCCGTGCACCTCGGCGACCACGTCGTCGTAGTGCGGATCGGCCTGCATGTGGCCCGGCTCGCCCTGCATGTGCATCAGCACCACCGGCACGCCGGTTTCGGCGGCAGCTTCAAGCGCACCGCCCTGGCGCAGGGCGAAGATGTCGTTGATCATGCCAGCGCCAGCGGCCACCGCCGCGCGCATCACCTCCGGCTTGAAGGTATCGATGCTGATCGGCACCCGGGTGCGGGCGGCCAGCTGCTCGATTACCGGAATCACCCGGCGCAGCTCCTCCTCGACCGAGACCGGCGCAGCGCCCGGACGGGTCGATTCGCCGCCGATATCGAGCAGGTCGGCGCCCTCCTCGACCAGCTTCAGGCCATGGGCGACCGCAGCCTCGGTGGTGTCATGCGCGCCGCCATCGGAGAAGGAGTCCGGGGTGACGTTGACGATGCCCATGACCCGGGCACGGTCGAGGCGCAGGATGCGGCCGGCGCAATCGAGCTGGGGCGAGGTATCGAACATGGGCAATCCTGCAGGGACGACGGCGGGTAGTTTAGTTCGGCAGGGCGGCGCCCTGCACCCGCAGAGGCCCGGGCTACAGCAACAGCCGGAGCAACAGCAGGTGTACTGAGGGATGGCGTGGGGTCAGATCCGTTTTCCTACGGAAAACGGATCTGACCCCGAATTGATTCGATATCTGGCAGAGATTCATCCACGCATGGCGTGGATCTACCGTGTCGACCAAGGTCGACACCTGCCAACAGCGGCCGGAATCTGTCAGAGGTGGGGCGGTGTCGGAGGGCGGGGTGTCAGCCGTATGGATGCGGCTGCCAAGCCCCCATGGATGGGTTCACGGCGTCCCCGCACTCCGACACCGCCCCGCCAACCCACGGAATGTTGCTGTTGCTGTTGCTGCTGAGGTTGCCGGCCAGCGGCCGGCACTACCGCGGGTGCAGGGCGCAGCCCTGCCGCGGCGCCGTCAACGCCGCCGACGCTTGCGGTCCACGTACAGGGTTCTGGCGATGCTCAGCACGATGCCGACACCGATCCCCACCACGCAGCCCAGCAGCAGGTTGTCGGCGCCCAGCCCTACGCCCACGCCGACCACGGTGGCGATGATCATTTCGGCGGTGTGGGAAATCGGTTCAGGCTTCGGGGCGGACATGCAGGCTCCAGCATCAGTTCGGTTCGGAAGGGGCCGAAGGCCCGGAAACGACAAGGCCGGGTTTCCCCGGCCTCGTCTGGTGTTACGTGCAGCGGGCCGTCAATGCGATTCGGCCGGGCCTGCGATCGGCGGCAGCGGGCGGGCGTCGCCGCCCTTGTCGTTGCCACCGTCCTTGTTCGACTTGCTCCAGCCCGCCGGCGGCGGCGGATCGCGGCCTTCCATGATGGCGTCGATCTGCGGTGCGTCGATGGTCTCGTACTGCAGCAGCAGCTGCGACATCGCATGCAGCTTGTCGATGTTCTCGGTCAACAGCTGGGTGGTGCGGGCATAGGCCTTGTCGAGGATGTTGCGCACTTCCTCGTCGATCCGGCGCGCCGTGTCGTTGGACACGCTCTTGTGCTGGGTGACCGAACGCCCCAGGAACACCTCGTCGTCCTCTTCGCCATAGGCGATCGGGCCGAGCTGCTCCGACAGGCCCCACTTGGTGACCATGTTGCGGGCCATCTTGGTTGCGCGCTCGATGTCGTTGGAGGCGCCGGTGGTGACCTTGTCCTCGCCGAAGATGAGCTCTTCGGCGACACGGCCGCCGTACAGGGAGCACAGCTGCGACTGGATCGCCACGCGGTTCATCGAGTACTTGTCGCCTTCCGGCAGGTACATCGTCACGCCCAGCGCACGGCCGCGCGGAATGATGGTGACCTTGTAGACCGGATCGTGCTCGGGCACCAGGCGGCCGACGATGGCGTGACCCGCTTCGTGGTACGCGGTCAGGGTCTTCTCGTCCTCGCTCATGGCCATCGAGCGGCGCTCGGCACCCATCAGGATCTTGTCGCGGGCACGGTCGAAGTGGTCCATGCGGACTTCCTTCTCGTTGCCGCGCGCGGCGAACAGGGCCGCCTCGTTGCAGAGGTTGGCCAGGTCGGCGCCGGAGAAGCCCGGGGTACCACGTGCGATCACCATCGGCTCGACGTCGTCGGCCAGCGGCAGCTTGCGCATGTGGACCTTCAGGATGTGCTCGCGGCCCTTCACGTCCGGCAGGCCGACCACCACCTGGCGATCGAAACGGCCCGGACGCAGCAGCGCCGGATCCAGCACGTCCGGACGGTTGGTCGCCGCGATCACGATCACGCCTTCGCCGCCTTCAAAACCATCCATCTCGACCAGCAGCTGGTTCAGGGTCTGCTCGCGCTCGTCATGACCACCGCCCAGGCCTGCGCCACGGTGGCGACCGACGGCGTCGATTTCGTCGATGAAGATGATGCACGGGGCGTGCTTCTTGGCCTGCTCGAACATGTCACGCACGCGGCTGGCACCCACGCCGACGAACATTTCCACGAAGTCCGAACCGGAGATCGAGAAGAACGGCACCTTGGCTTCGCCGGCAATGGCCTTGGCCAGCAGCGTCTTGCCGGTGCCCGGCGGGCCCACCATCAGCACGCCGCGCGGAATCTTGCCGCCCAGCTTGGTGAACTTGGACGGGTCGCGCAGGAAGTCGACCAGCTCACCCACTTCTTCCTTGGCCTCGTCGCAGCCGGCGACGTCGGCGAAGGTGACCTTGATCTGGTCCTCGCCCTGCAGCTTGGCGCGCGACTTGCCGAAGGACATCGCGCCCTTGGCACCGCCGCCGCCGCCCTGCATCTGGCGCATGATGAACAACCAGAAGCCGATGATCAGGATGACCGGCAGGAAATTCATCAGGATCGCGCCCAGGGAAATGCCGCTGGACGGCTCCTCCTGCACGATCTCCACGTTCTTGGTGCGCAGCACGTTGATCAGGTCACGATCGAACGGCGCGGTGATGGTGGACGACTGCCCACCGCGGGTGGTGTAGGTCAGCTGGCTGGTGCCGCCGCGCATGTCGCCGCCGAAGGCGACCTTCTGCACGTTGCCGCTGTCCACCTGGTCCAGGAACTGCGAGTACGACGCGCCCTGCGCGCCGGCCCCGGAGGACTTCGGCGAGAAGCTCTGGAAGACCACCATCAGCACGACGGCGACGACCACCCATAGCAGGAGGTTCTTGGTCAAGTCGTTCATCCTCATTGGCTCCGGTGTTCCTCTCAGTGCTGGCGTTGCGTGGGGGTCGAACTTGCGTACGTTGCGAGCTTACTTCATGTGGGCGCGTTTTCCCTGACCCAAGGCATACACCTCGGGAGAGCGCTTGCGCGACGCCTCCGGCTTGCGGATGGAGACCTTGTCGTAACGGCGGCGCATGTCGCGCACGTAGTCGTCAAAGCCCTCACCCTGGAACAGCTTGATCAGGAACGCCCCACCGGTCTTCAGGTGGTTGTCGGCAAAATCCAGGGCCAGCTCCGCCAGGTGCATCATCCGCGGCTGGTCGACCGCGCCTACACCACTCTTATTGGGGGCCATGTCCGACAGCACAAGGTCTACCGGCTGATCCCCGAGCATGGCTTCAAACTGCGATAGGACGGCTTCTTCCCTGAAGTCACCATGAAGGAACTCCACGCCGGCCAGCGGCGGCATGTCCAGGATGTCCAGCGCCAGCACACGACCGGTGTCCCCGATCTGTCTCCGAACCTGCTGAGACCAGCCGCCGGGGGCCGCGCCAAGGTCGACCACCACCATGTGCGGCTTCAGCAGGCGGTCACGTTCGAGCAGCTCCTCGAGCTTGTAGGCGGCGCGCGAGCGCATGCCCTCAGCCTGCGCCTTCTTCACGAAGGGGTCGGAGAAGTGTTCCTTGAGCCAGCGCTGGCTGCTTTTGCTGCGGGTAGCCATTGAAAATAGGGGCTGATGGGGTCCTCATGATACCCTGATCGTCCCATTCAACCGTGTTTTCCTGCATGTCCATCGCCCTGACCGCCTCCCAGACCCGTTTCCTGCGCGGCCAAGCCCACGACCTGAAGGCCCTGCTGCAGACCGGCGGCAAGGGTGTGACCCCAGCCTTCATCGCTGAGCTGAACGAAGTGCTGGAGCGCCACGAACTGGTCAAGGTGAAGGTCGCCGCAGAGGATCGCGACGCCCGTGACGCGATGATCGGCGAGATCGTCGAAGCCACCGAAAGCGCGCTGGTGCAACGCATCGGCCACGTCGCGGTGCTGTACCGCCCGAGCAAGGAACAGCGCCAGATCGTGCTGCCGCGCGGCTGATCGTCCTACCGTCATGCAGCTGAACCACGAACCGCCGGATTACGCCTACAGCCTGCGTGCCGCAGATGGCCGCTCGGCCAAGGTGAATGACCAGGTGCTGGGCGGCAGTTTCTTCCTCACCCCGGACCAACTGGTCACGCACTGGCCGGTGGCAAGTGCCGCCGCGCTGCAGTTGGCGGACCTGGAGCCGATCCTGGTGCTGAATCCGGCGCTGATCGTGCTCGGCACGGGAGACCGTCAGGTATTCCCGCCCGCGGTGGTGATGGCCGCCTGTCTGTCGCGTGGCATCGGCCTGGAGGTGATGAACAATCCGGCCGCCGCGCGCACCTTCAACATTCTGGCCGGCGAAGGCCGCAAGGTCGCGGCCGCCTTCATCCTGGAAGGCTGAGGTCGAGCCGCCGGGTGCGCCCGGGCGCTAGCTGCCCGAAGGTGTGCAGCGGAACGCGGAGAACGCCTGCAGCCGACCGATCAGGTTGCCACCCTGCCCCCAGCGGATATCCATGACCTTCCAGTCCGGGCCCTGCCGCTGCAGCAGGACCCGGTCGGTCCAGCGATAGTCGCCCACGGCCATGTCGACATGGACCCAGGTGGCGTCACCGCTCGATCCGGGCGCTCCCACCGTTATCGTCTCCGGCCGGTCCGGCGCCAACAGATACCGGCTCTGGTCGAGCATGTGCGGCTTCTCATCGGGCGCGGCCAGTGCGGTGCAGGCCTGTTCATATGCACGCTGCGCATCGATGGCTGAGCGGAGGGCATCACCCAGCAGCGGAGCAATCGCCGTTTCGTTCGACTGCGGCGCCTGGATGGCGTCGTAGAGGCGAGTGACCACGTCACGTGGATCGCTGGCGGCGGTCGCCAACGGCGCGGCGATGAGCAGCGCGAAAAGGGCTGTTGGGCGAGACATGCGGCACCGGATCGGGAGGCTGGTTCCGTTGAAGCATGCCGCTTCCCTGGCTTGTCGGGAAGCTTGAGATGTGCCACTCAAGGTCGCAAACGGCCACCCACGGCGGCCAGCGTACAGCGAGTGGAGCATGGCTCGACGCTACAGGTCGGGAACGCCGAGCATTGCCCGGCGCCACCTGATCCCACTGCCTCAGCGCGCCGGTAGGTATTGCTGCGGGTCGACCGGCTTGCCGTTGTAGCGGGTGAGCCGGCGGTGTTTGCGGCCCATGGGCCGCACCGTCGGCAAACGCCCGGCGCGCTGCGCCCGGCCGGGGATCCGCCCGGATTATGAATCGACGATCAGCGCGCCGGCAGGTATTGCTGCGGGTCGACCGGCTTGCCGTTGTAGCGGGTGAGCCGGCGGTGTTTGCGGCCCATGGGCCGCACCGTCGGCGAACGCCCGGCGCGCTGCGCCGGGCCGGGGATCCGCCCAGATGGCGAATCGACGATCAGCGTGCCGGCAGGTACTGCTGCGGGTCGACCGGCTTGCCGTTGTAGCGGATCTCGAAGTGGACCATGTCGCGGTTCGCACCGGTGCGGCCCATCTCGGCGATCTGCTCACCGGCCTTCACGCTCTGCCCCTCATTCACCAGGCGCTTGCGGTTGTGGCCATAGGCCGACAGCCACTGGTCGCTGTGCTTGATGATGATCAGCTCGCCGTAGCCGACCAGGCCGGCGCCGGAGTACACCACCACACCGTTGGCGGTGGCCTTGACCGGCTGGCCGCTGGTACCGGCGATGTCCACGCCCTGCTTGGTCGCATCGCCGGCAACGTAGCGGCCGACGATCGCGCCATCGGCCGGCCAGCGCCAGGCGATGTTGCTCTTCACCGGACCGGCCGGCGCCGGAGTTGGCGCCGTGCTGCCGGCGCTGCTGCCACCCGAGCGCGGCGCGGTGACCACCGTGGTCGGCGCGCGGCCGCCGCTGGCACCGGCCGGATACAGCCGGATCACCTGCCCCGGATGGATGGTCGAGGGGTTATCCAGGCTGTTCCAGGCAATCAGGTCGGCCGGGGTGATGTCATGGATGCGGGCCAGCGCATAGATGGTGTCGCCCTTGCGCACCACCACGGTCTGCCCGGGCTTGGGCACCGAGGTCTTCGGCGTGGTCACGCCACCACCGGTGCTGCCACCACCAGGACGAACCACAGTGGCGGTGCCGCAGGCGGCCAGGGTGGAAACCAGCAACGCCAGCGCGCCGATGCGCACTCCCTTGCTCAGACGATCAGGACTCATGCGAACTTCGACCTCCATACAAGCCAGGCGATCAGCACCACCACCAACGCGGTGGCGATCCAGCCCAGCGGTTCAATCCAGCGACGCAGTGCCGCTTCAGCACGCGCACCACCGATACGGATGACCGCAGCCAGCACGAACACGCGCTTGCCGCGACCGATCAGCATGCTCAACAGGTACTGCGGCATCGGTACGCCGACGATACCCGATGCCCACGTGAAGACCTTCATCGGGATGGGCATGAAGCCGCCCAGCACCAGGAAGGTGAACACCGCCCACGGCGATTCGGCCATCTTCGCCTGCACGGTGGTGATGCCCTGCTCGATCGCCGGCAGCATGCCCAGCACTTCAAACAGCGGCTTGATCGCCTCGAAAGCGTAGTGACCCAGCGCGTAGCCGACCAGCGCACCGACCATCGAGCCGGCCAGGCTGAGGGTGGCAAACCACCAGCCGCGCTTGGGCTGGGCCACGCACATCGGCGCCAGCATCACCTCCGGCATCACCGGGAAGATGATCGCCTCGAAGAAGCTCAACACCGTCAGGTAGGTCGGCGCGCGTTCGTGCGCCGCCCACTTCATCGCCCGCTCGTACAGCGGCCCGAAAATCTTCATGCAACCCTGCTCCGTGGATTAGTCGAGCATGCCAGACAGCAGCGGCACGAACGTGACCGGCGCCAGCACGTGTTGTTCGATGCTGCCGTCGGCCTTGCGGTCCAGCTGTACCAGCGACTGCGCCCCAGGGCCACCGACCGGCGCCACCAGGCGGCCGCCTTCGGCCAGCTGCTCGATCAGGGCGTCGACCAGTGCCGGCGCCGCCGCAGTGACCACGATGGCATCGAACGGGCCGTGCTCGGCCCAGCCGACGCGGCCGTCGTCGTGCTTGGTGCGGATGTTCATGCCCAGCGCACGGAAGCGCTTGCGGGCCTGGCGCAGCAGATCACCAATGCGCTCCACGGTGTAGACCTCCAGGCCCAACGCGCCAAGGATGGCGGCCTGGTAACCGGAACCGGTACCGACTTCCAGCACCCGCTTCGGCGCGACCTGGAGCACTGCCTCGGTCATCCGCGCAACCACCCAGGGCTGCGAGATGGTCTGGCCATGGCCGATCGGCAGCGCGGTGTCTTCATAGGCACGCGAGGCCAGGGCTTCATCGATGAACAGATGGCGCGGCACCACCCGGATCGCGTTCAAGGTCGGCTCGTCGACGATGCCGGCTTCGCGCAGGCGGTCGACCAGGCGGTCACGCACGCGCTGCGAGGTCATGCCGATACCGACGGCTTCCGGCTGCAATCGCAGGCGTGGGCTCATGCCGGCTGGTCCAGCGCGGCGCTGAGGCCGCCGACCCAGCTGGCGACCTTCTCCAGCGCCTGGTAGCGGGTGAGGTCGACCTGGATCGGGGTGATCGAGATGTGGCCGGTGCGCACCGCGTGGAAATCGGTACCTGGACCGGAATCCTGCTCACGGCCGGCAGGGCCGATCCAGTACACCTCGTTGCCGCGCGGATCCTTCTGCGCGATGCAGCCTTCGGCACGATGGCGGTTGCCGAGGCGGGTGACCTCGAAGCCCTTGACCTCGCTCCACGGCAGGTCCGGCACGTTGACGTTGAGGATGGTGTCGGCCGGCAGCGGATCGGCCTTGAGCCGGGCGACAATCTCCACCGCAGCACGCGCGGCGGTCTCGAAGTGCTTCGGATCGTGGTTGCGGCTGACCAGCGAGACCGCCACCGCCGGCAGGCCGAGGAAGCGACCTTCCATCGCCGCCGAGACGGTGCCGGAATAGATCACGTCGTCGCCGAGATTGGCGGCGTTGTTGATGCCGGACACGACAATGTCAGGCTCGAATTCAAGCAGGCCGGTCAGCGCCAGGTGCACGCAGTCGGTGGGTGTACCGGCCACCGAAACGGTGTAATGGTCGATGCGCTTGAGCCGGATCGGCAGGTCCAGGGTCAGCGAGTTGCTGGCGCCGGAACGATCGCGGTCGGGCGCAACCACCGTGACTTCGTGACCGGCCTCGCGCAGGACCGCGGCAAGCATCCGGATGCCTGCGGCGTCGACACCATCGTCATTGCTGACCAGGATTCGCATCTTCGATTTAACCGCTTGATTTTCCAAGAATTCGATTCCATCACCGTGCAGTGTGGGCGGGACCGTCGCGCTCCCCTGCGGAAGCGGTCGACCCTGCAAGGGCATCGTCTATTGTGCCGCATGCGGGCCGCCGGTCCTACCCTGTCAGCGGTCACGGCCGACATCGAACCGTCATAGGCAGACCTGCGCCGGCGGTTTACCCTGTGCGCATGTCGCACCCTGATAACGAAGATCCGGCCGCCTTGTTCCGTGCGGCCATCGGCGAAGTGAAGCCGCTGCGCAAGGATGCCGAGCCGGCACCTGCCGCGCCCCGGCCGAAACCGCGTGCGCGCATGGCCGAGCGTGACGAGGCCGAAGCCGCCGGCGAGTTCGCCCGGCTGCTGCGCGACAGTGCGCCACTGGAAGCCGGCGACGTGGCCAGCTATCGCCGCGACAACCTGCCACCACGCCTGTTCCAGCGCCTCAAGCGCGGCCAGTACTCGGTGCAGGACGAACTGGATCTGCACGGCGCCACCGCCGCACAGGCCGAAGCCCTGCTACGCCAGTTCCTGCTGGAAGCGCATGCACACGAGTACGGCTGCGTGCGCATCATCCACGGCAAGGGACTGCAGTCCGATGGCGGCGCACCGGTGCTGAAGAACCTGGTCGATCGCCTGCTGCGGCTGCGCAACGACGTGCTGGCATTCCATTCGGCACCGACCGGACAAGGCGGCACCGGCGCGGTACTGGTGCTGCTGGCGCGGCGTTGAAAAGGGGACGGAGGGAATTAAGTCGTTTGTGCCACAAACGACTTAATTCCCTCCGTCCCCTTTTTTTCCGTCCCCTTTTTTTCTGTCAGGCCTGCGAGGCGTCTTCGACGGGGCCGAGCTCGTGCAGTACGGCGGTGGCGTAGCAGCCTGGCGGCAACGCGAACGACAGTTCCAGCACGTCGTCGGCCAGCCACTGGTGCTGCAGCAGCGCCGGACGCAGGCGCAACGCGCGGCGCTCCTGCTTCAGGCGCGCATCTTCCAGGCCGGCCCGCAGTGCCTTCGACTCGTCGTCGTCCAGCGCGGCCAGCTCCAGCTCACGCGCAGCGTCGGTGCTGCGCAGCTCGCCTTCGCCCCACAACGGCGCGCTGGGATGGATGTCGAAACGCGCCAGCCGCTCGGCCAGCACATCCGTGTACGGCTCGGGGCCGAACACGCTGCGACTGCCATCGAGCATCCAGACTTCGCCATCGAGCGGCTGGTCCCAGCTGCCCTGCTCCACGCGCGCGGCCAGCACGCGGTTGAACAGCGCCGAACGGGCTGCAGAGAGCAGCAGCGAACGCTGGTCCTTGCGCATGCGGCGGCCACCGAACATCGCCAGTGCAGCCGGCACGTTGCCACCGTCGCGGCCGAAACGCTGTTCACCAAACCAGTTCGGCAGGCCGCGCGCGGCAATCTGCTGCAGGCGCTCGCTGATCGCGGCGGCATCGCCCTGCACCTCGCGCAGCACCAGCTTGAAGCGGTTGCCGGCCAGTGCGCCGCGCTGCAGCTTGCGGTTGTGCCAGGTTGCCTCGATGACTTCGATTTCGTCACTGGCCAACTCGGCCAGGTCCGGCGCAATGCGCTTGGGCAGGTGCACGCTGAAACGCTGGGTGGTGACCGCGTGGCGGTCTTTCATGCCGGCGTAACTCACCGCCATTTCCGGCAGGCCCGCCCATTTTGCCAGTACCTTGGCCACATGCACGGTGTTGGCGCCGCGCTTGCGGATGTGCAGCAGCAGATGCTCGCCTTCACCGCTCGCCTCGAACGCCGGCAGTTCATCCACCTGGAAATCGTCCGGCGTGGTGCGGATGCGCGCCGTCAACAACGGCGCACCAAACGCCAACGGCAGCGGGATCATGCCGCCACCAGCAACACGACCGCCTGCGCGGCGATGCCTTCACCACGGCCGGTGAAGCCCAGCTTCTCCGAGGTGGTGGCCTTGACGCTGACCGCGTCCAGCGGCAGCTGCAGCAACCCACCGATGCGCTCACGCATCGCAAGCGCATGCGGGCCGACCTTCGGCCGCTCGCAGATCACGGTGATGTCGGTGTTGCCGACGCGCCAGCCGCGCTCACGCAGCAGGCTGTCGCAGTGGCGCACGAACTCGCTGCTGTCGGCCCCCTTCCAGCGGTCGTCACTGGGCGGGAAATGCTGGCCGATATCGCCCAGCGCCAGTGCGCCGAGCATGGCATCGCAGAGGGCGTGCAGGATCACGTCGCCGTCGCTGTGTGCAAGCACGCCGCAGCTGTGCGGCACGTTCACTCCGCCAAGCATGATGTGGTCGCCTTCACCGAAGGCATGGACGTCGTAGCCCTGGCCGATGCGGACGGGCGGGAACGGTGCGGTGCTCATGGATGCAACCCTTGCTGCAGGGCCGCGCGGACGGTCAGCCGGCGCGGCGGGAAAGTACGAATTCAAACCGGTCCAGATCGGCCGGGGTGGTGACCTTGAAGTTGTCCTCGCTGCCTTCCACCAGCAGCGGGCGCTGGCCCTGGCGCTCCATGGCCATGGCCTCATCGGTGACTTCAACACCGGCGGCGGCGGCTTCGGACAGCGCGCGGCTGAGCTGGTGGCGGCGGAACAGTTGTGGTGTCAGTGCGCGCCACAGCCGCTCGCGCGGCTCGGTGCCATCGATGCCACCGTCGTCGCCCGCACGCTTGAGGGTGTCGCGTACCGGTGCGGCCAGGATCGCCCCGACCGGATCGGCACGACCGACTTCAAGCAGGCGGCCGAGATCGACCAGGGACAGGTTCGGCCGCGCGGCATCGTGGACCAGCACGAATTCATCAGCGCGCACCGTCTCCGGCAGCGCCTGCAGGCCAGCCAGCACCGAAGCGGCACGGGTCGCGCCACCGATGCAGGTGAGCACCGGCTTGCCCGCCCACTCGTTCCAGCCGGGCCAGTCGGCGTCGTCCGGGCCGATCACTACCATTGCCCCGGCTACGGCCGGATGCGCCAGCAGGGCGTCCAGGGTATGGGCGAGCAGGATCTGCCCGCCCGCCTGCAGGTACTGCTTGGGCAACGGCGCGCCAAAGCGGGTGCCACGGCCAGCAGCCGGAACCACGACCCAGATCGCCGCACTCATGGCACGTCCGCCGGGTGGTCGCCAACCTGCGCACTGACACCTGCCGCAGGCTGCGCCGGGTGCACCGGCGCATTCTCGACCACGCGATAGAACTTCTCGCCGGGCTTGATCATGCCCAGCTCGCTGCGCGCGCGTTCCTCGATGGCGGACTGGCCTTCCTTGAGGTCCTTCACTTCCGCAGCGAGCGCATCATTGCGCTGCTGCAGGCCCTCATTGTCCCGCTCCTGGTTGGCGACCTGGGCTTCGAGCATCATCACTTCACCCGAATTGCCCGGACCAAACCAGAAGCGGTACTGCAGCCAGCCCAGCAACAGGGCCAGCACCAGCAGCATCCAGCGCCAGTCGCGCATCGGCTCAGCGCTTCAGCGAAACGAACGCGTCACGACCGGCGTAACGCGCGCCGGCGCCGAGGGCTTCCTCGATGCGCAGCAGCTGGTTGTACTTGGCCACGCGATCGCTGCGGCACAGCGAACCGGTCTTGATCTGGGTGGCGGTTGTGGCCACTGCGATGTCGGCGATGGTGGTGTCTTCGGTTTCGCCCGAACGGTGCGAGACCACGGCGGCGTAGCCGGCACGATCGGCCATGGCGATCGCTTCCAGGGTTTCGCTGAGAGTGCCGATCTGGTTGACCTTGATCAGGATCGCATTGGCAGTGCCCGAGTCGATGCCTTCCTGGAAGATCTTCGGGTTGGTCACGAACAGGTCGTCGCCAACCAGCTGCACCTTCTTGCCGATGCGGTCGGTCAGCAGCTTCCAGCCGGCCCAGTCGTTCTCGGCCAGGCCATCTTCAATCGTGATGATCGGGTACTGCGCGGCCCAGTCGGCGAGGAAGTCGACGAACTGCTCGGAGGTCAGGCGCTTGTTCTCGCCGACCAGGTTGTACTTGCCGTTCTCGAAGAACTCGCTGGAGGCCACGTCCAGGCCCAGCAGCACGTCTTCACCGGCGGTGTAGCCCGCCTTGCCGATCGCTTCGAGAATGGTGTCCAGCGCTTCGACGTTGCTGCGGAAGTCCGGCGCGAAGCCACCTTCGTCGCCGACCGCGGTGCTCAGGCCGTGGCCCTTCAGCACCGACTTCAGCGAATGGAAGATTTCGGTACCGGCACGCAGCGCTTCGGAGAACGAGGTGAAGCCGACCGGCAGCACCATGAACTCCTGGAAGTCAACGTTGTTGTCGGCATGCGCGCCGCCATTGATGATGTTCATCATCGGCACCGGCAGCGCCGGGGTCACGCCGGTCCTGGCAGCCAGGTACTGCCACAGTGCCTGCTTGTTCGATGCAGCGGCGGCATGCGCGGCGGCCATTGAAACACCCAGCAGCGCGTTGGCACCCAGGCGGCCCTTGTTCTCGGTGCCGTCCAGATCGATCAGGCGACGGTCGAGGCCGGCCTGGTCGGTGGCCTCAAAACCCTTCAGCGCGGCGGCAATCGTGGTGTTGACGTTGTCGACGGCCTTGCGCACGCCCTTGCCCAGATAACGGGTCTTGTCACCGTCACGCAGCTCGACCGCTTCCTTGGTGCCGGTCGAGGCGCCGGAGGGAACCGCGGCACGACCGAACGAACCGTCCTCCAGAATGACTTCGGCTTCCAGCGTGGGGTTGCCACGGCTGTCAAGGATTTCACGGGCGTGGATGCTGCGGATCGTACTCATGGTCGGGCCGGTTACCTGTCTGGAGAGGGGGCGACAAAACGAATGCCGCGTGATTATCCCCGGCTGCCCGCCACTTGCCAAATGGCCTGGGCGGCATCAGCCCCAGCTGGACCCGATCACGATCAGGGCCAGCGACACCAGCATCACCAGCAACGCACCGGCCACCGCCGCCGCGACGGGTCCACGACGGCGTCGCCAAGCGAGCACCATCGCCACCAGGCTGCCGACGAAAGACACACCCAGCGTGACCAGCGCGGCCACGATCCAGTACTGCATGGCCTGGATGCCATGGTTTCCGTCACCCGGCGAGCCGAAGCTGGCCGCAAAGGCCATTACTCCCAGCAGCAGGGACGCCCAGGCGAGCACGGACAGCCCCAGCGCGACCAGGCCCCAGGGCCAGCCGCACGCTGACGTGCTCGTATTCATCAAAGCAATCCGTAGAACAGGGCGCCAAGCCACAGCGAAAGCAGGATGATCGCAAAGCCGGCCGCCACCTTGCCGCGATTCAGCCGCCAGGCCAGCATCGCGGCCGCGAGGCACCCCGCGGCACCGAGCAGCTCCGCGACCAGCAGCGCAATGAAATACGCGCGCAGATCAAGCGCGCTGCTGCCATCACCCGGGGGGCGCACCGACGCCGCACCGATCAGCACCAGGCCAAACATGCCCACGGTGAACAGCACGGCCAGGCCCAGTGCGATCAGGCCCCAGGGCAACTGTTTCCAGTGCCGGCGATGACGCTGGGCTTCCAGCGCCACCCGCGGGTCACGACTCACGCGAAGCGCGAGAAGCCGTGCTTCTTGGTCACCGCGTCAAGCTCCATCAGGGTCTCGAGCAGCGCTTCCATCTGGTCCAGCGGCCACGCGTTGGGGCCATCGGACAGGGCCTTGGACGGATCCGGATGGGTCTCGGCGAACAGGCCGGAGATGCCCACCGCGACGGCAGCACGGGCCAGCACCGGCACGTGCTCACGCTGGCCACCGGAACTGGTGCCCTGCCCGCCCGGCAACTGCACCGAGTGGGTGGCATCGAACACCACCGGGCAACCGGTATCGCGCATCACCGCCAGCGAGCGCATGTCGCTGACCAGGTTGTTGTAGCCGAAGCTGGCACCGCGCTCGCAGACCATGATCTGCTCGTTGCCGGTGGCCTTGGCCTTCTCCACGACCGGCTTCATGTCCCAGGGCGCCAGGAACTGGCCCTTCTTGATGTTGACCGGCTTGCCGGCCGAGCACACCTTGCGGATGAAGTCGGTCTGGCGGACCAGGAACGCCGGGGTCTGCAGCACATCCACCACCGAGGCCACTTCGTCCATCGGGGTGTACTCATGGACGTCGGTCAGCACCGGCACGCCGATCTGCTTCTTGACCTCGGCCAGGACCTTCAGGCCCTCTTCCATGCCCGGGCCGCGGAACGCGGTGCCCGAGGTGCGGTTGGCCTTGTCGAAGCTGGACTTGAAGATGAAGTTGACGCCGAGCTTGTCGGTGACTTCCTTCAGCTTGCCGGCGGTATCGAGCTGCAGCTGCATCGACTCGATCACGCAGGGGCCGGCGATCAGGAACAGGGGCTGGTCCAGCCCGACCTCGAATCCACACAGTTTCATGGCGTTTCCTTGTTGTCCGCAGCACCGGCCGGGCCGGTGCGCTGGGGGTTGAAGCATGCAGGATGGGGGCCGAAGCCCCCATTCACAAGTCAGGCGCGCGCTTCGGAAAGCAGCTTGCCGCCGGCCTTGCGCTCGCGCGCGGCACGGATGAAACCGATGAACAGCGGGTGGCCGTCACGCGGCGTGGACAGGAATTCCGGGTGCGCCTGGCAGGCCAGGAACCACGGATGCGCGTCGCGCGGCAGTTCGACCACTTCCACCAGGGTGTCGTCCATCGACTTGCCGGCGATCACCAGGCCGGCATCTTCCAGCTGGGTGCGGTAACGGTTGTTGAACTCGTAGCGGTGGCGGTGGCGCTCGGCGACGACGTCCTTGCCGTACAGCTCACGGGCCAGCGTGCCCGGCTTCAGGCGCTGTTCCTGCAGGCCCAGGCGCATGGTGCCGCCGAGGTCGCTCTTGTCGTCACGCTTCTCGACATCGCCGGTGGCGGTGCGCCATTCGGTGATCAGGCCGATCACCGGGTTCGGCGACTGGCGGTCGTTCTCGGTGCTGTTGGCGCCTTCCAGGCCGACCACGTTGCGCGCGTAATCGACGACGGCCGCCTGCATGCCGTAGCAGATGCCGAAGTACGGCACGTGCTGCTCGCGGGCGAACTTCGAGGTCAGCACCTTGCCTTCGAAACCACGGTCACCGAAGCCACCCGGCACCAGGATGCCGTCGACATCGGCCAGCGCGGCCATGTCGGTGCCTTCCAGATCCTGTGCTTCCAGCCACTTCAGGTTGACCTTGGTGCGCTGGCGCAGGCCGCCGTGCTTCAGTGCTTCGCCGACCGACTTGTAGGCATCCTGGTGATCCACGTACTTGCCGACCACGGCGATGGTCACTTCATCCAGCGGATGCAGGGTCGCATCGACTGCGTCCTCCCACATCGACAGATCGACCGGACCGGCCTTGTCGGCCAGCTTCAGCTGGTTGACCACGATCTCGTCCAGGCCCTGCGCGTGCAGGCCCGACGGAATGCGATACAGCACGTCCACGTCCGGCACGCTGATCACTGCGCGCTCGGAGACGTTGGTGAACTGGGCGATCTTGCGGCGCTCCGAATCCGGCACGGCCTGCTCGGAACGGCACAGCAGCACGTCCGGCTGGATGCCGATCGAACGCAGTTCCTTCACCGAATGCTGGGTCGGCTTGGTCTTCAGCTCACCGGCGGCGCCGATGTACGGCACCAGGGTGAGGTGCATGAACAGCGCCTTCTCCGGGCCACGCTCGGTGCGCACCTGGCGGATCGCTTCCAGGAACGGCAGCGACTCGATGTCGCCGACGGTGCCACCGATCTCGACCAGCGCCACGTCGTAGCCTTCGGTGGCTTCGTCGATGCAGCGGCGGATCTCGTCGGTGATGTGCGGAATGACCTGCACGGTCGCGCCCAGGTAGTCGCCGCGGCGCTCCTTGCGGATCACGTTCTCGTAGATGCGGCCGGTGGTGACCGAGTTCTTGCGGCTCAGGCGGGTGCGCACGAAGCGCTCGTAGTGGCCCAGGTCGAGGTCGGTCTCGGCGCCGTCGTCGGTGACATACACCTCACCGTGCTGGAACGGGCTCATGGTGCCCGGGTCGACGTTGATGTACGGGTCGAGCTTCATCATCGTGACCTTCAGGCCACGGGCTTCGAGAATGGCGGCCAGCGACGCGGCGGCAATGCCTTTGCCGAGCGAGGACACCACGCCGCCGGTTACGAAAATCAAGGGAGTCATGGCTGCAAGCATCCTGTCTGGAAATGGAAAACGGCAACACCACGCGCACCCGGAGGGCGGGCATGGTGCTCGGAGGGGGTTTTCCGGTTCGCTGGGACAGCGAGGGAGGTGCGGATCCGTGCGGCGGCAGGCGCCGGACGGGGACCATCGTGCGAGGTCGGGGCGGCCGTGCCGGTCAAATCGACCGTCACCTGCGACCCGCCATGCTGGAAGCCACGCTTGGCCGCTCCAGCCCATTCGCAAAGGGTGGACACGCACTTACTCCCGGAAAGCCATAGTTTACAGATTGATGGCCGCCAACCCAAGGGGCAGACGCCACGTTCCTAAAAAGAAACGCCCCGCTGAGCGGGGCGTTCCGTTGCGCACCCCTTGTCGCAAGGGCGCTTGGCAGGTTGCGGGATCAGCGCTTCTTGCGCGCTTCTTCCTCTTCTTCCTTCTGCGGGGCCGGCTGGCCCTGCGCCTTCATTTCGGCATTGGCCTGGGCACGACGCTTGGCCTTGGCATCGGCCTCGGCCTGCGCCTTGTCGGCCTGGTCACCCTGCTGCGGGGCCGGCTGGCCCGCGTTCTGCGCCACCACCAGCGGCACTGCAACGGCGGCAGCGGCCAGGATTGCAACGGTCAGCAACTTCTTCATGAGGTCCTCCTCGCGGTATGGCTTGGATGTTTCGACCCGATGGGGCCGCCGGCGTTCAGATTCCAGCGGCTGCCATTTTACCCCCTCCCCGGCGCCGAGGCTGAACCGCAGGCGTGCAAAATCGCCGTCCAGACCGCACACTTGCGCGTCGCTCCGCGCTTTAGAAGATAGATGAACGCCCGCTATAACGCCGCCGATATTGAAGTCCTGTCCGGCCTTGACCCGGTCAAGCGCCGTCCCGGCATGTATACCGACACCGCACGCCCGAACCACCTGGCGCAGGAAGTGATCGACAACTCGGTGGACGAGGCCCTCGCCGGCCATGCCCGCTCGATCGAGATCACCCTGTACAAGGACGGCAGCGTGGAGGTCAGCGATGACGGCCGCGGCATGCCGGTGGACATCCATCCGGAAGAGAAGATCCCGGGCGTCGAACTGATCCTCACCCGCCTGCATGCAGGCGGCAAGTTCAGCAACAACAACTACACCTTCTCCGGCGGCCTGCATGGCGTCGGCGTCAGCGTGGTCAACGCGCTGTCGACCCTGGTGGAGGTGCACATCAAGCGCGAAGGTGCCGAACACCGCATCACCTTCCGCAATGGCGACCGCGCCACGCCGCTGGAGGTGGTCGGCACCGTCGGCAAGAAGAACACCGGTACCCGCGTGCGCTTCTGGCCGGACCCGAAGTACTTCGACACGCCCAAGTTCGCAGTGCGCGCGTTGAAGCACCTGCTGCGCGCCAAGGCCGTGCTGTGCCCGGGCCTGACCGTCAAGCTGACCGACGAAGCCACCGGTGAAGTCGATACCTGGTACTACGAAGACGGCCTGCGCGACTACCTGAAGCTGGAACTGGGCGAGCGCGAATCGCTGCCGGCCGACCTGTTCGTCGGCAGCCTCAAGAAGGACACCGAGGTGGTGGACTGGGCCGTGGCCTGGCTGCCGGAAGGTGAGCTGGTCCAGGAAAGCTATGTCAACCTGATTCCGACCGCCCAGCATGGCACCCATGTCAACGGCCTGCGTACCGGCCTGACCGAGGCGCTGCGCGAGTTCTGCGACTTCCGCAACCTGCTGCCACGCGGCGTCAAGCTGGCCCCGGAAGACGTGTGGGACCGGGTGTCGTTCGTGCTGTCGCTGAAGATGACCGACCCGCAGTTCAGCGGCCAGACCAAGGAACGCCTGTCCTCGCGCCAGGCCGCCGGCTTTGTAGAGGGCGCCGCGCACGATGCGTTCAGCCTGTTGCTGAACCAGAACGTGGAGCTGGGCGAGAAGATCGCGCAGATCGCCATCGAGCGCGCCAGTGCGCGCCTGAAGACCGAGAAGCTGGTCGTCCGCAAGAAGGTCACGCAGGGCCCGGCCCTGCCCGGCAAGCTGGCCGACTGCATCAGCCAGGACCTGTCGCGCACCGAGCTGTTCCTGGTGGAAGGTGACTCGGCAGGCGGCAGCGCCAAGCAGGCGCGCGACAAGGATTTCCAGGCGATCCTGCCGCTGCGCGGCAAGATCCTCAACACCTGGGAAGTGTCGTCCAACAGCGTGCTGGCCTCCGAAGAAGTGCACAACCTGGCCGTGGCCATCGGCTGCGACCCCGGCAAGGACGACATCACCGGCCTGCGCTACGGCAAGGTGGTGATCCTGGCCGACGCGGACTCCGACGGCCTGCATATCGCCACCCTGCTGACCGCGCTGTTCCTCAGGCATTTCCCGGCGCTGGTCGATGCCGGCCACGTGTTCGTGGCAATGCCGCCGCTGTTCCGCATCGACGTGGGCAAGCAGGTGTTCTACGCCCTGGATGAGGAAGAGAAGCGTTCGATGCTGGACAAGATCGAGCGCGAGAAGATCAAGGGCGCAGTCAACGTCACCCGCTTCAAGGGCCTGGGCGAGATGAACCCGAACCAGCTGCGCGAGTCGACCATCCATCCGGATACGCGCCGCCTGGTGCAACTGACCGTGGACGATGGCGAGCAGACCCGTTCGCTGATGGACATGCTGCTGGCCAAGAAGCGCGCGTCCGACCGCAAGGGCTGGCTGGAGTCGAAGGGCGATCTGGCTTCGCTGGAAGTCTGATCCGGAGCGGGGTCGGATCCCTTTCCGCAGGAAAGGGCTCTGACCCGGTTGGCGGCAGTGGGGTCAGAGCCGTTTCCTGTCAGGAAACGGATCCGACCCCATGCGCTCCGACCCCATCCGCCCCCATCGGCAAACCCGGCAGCGCCATAATGCGCGTCCACCCGTGTGGACCATCGTATTGGCCAGCCACTCGCTGCTGTTCCCCGGCCTGCCGCTGCACAGTGCACGGCTGGTCCTGAGCCCGATCCGTCGTGACGACGCCGCCGCGCTGTTCACGCTGCAGTCCAACCCGGATGTCATGCGATGGTGGAACCATCCAGCCTGGACGCGACTGGCCGAAGCGCGCGAGCAGATCGACGATGACCTCGCCGCCCATGCCATCGGCACCCAGCTGAAGCTGGCCGTGCGCGAGTCGCTGGAAGGTCCGCTGCTGGGCATCTGCGTGGTATTCGCGGTGGACCGCGATGCGGCGCGCGCCGAGATCGGCTACCTGCTGGCACCCGATCGCCAGGGCCAGGGCTATATGCACGAGGCCCTGCAACAGGTACTCGCCTACCTGTTCCGCACCCTGCACCTGCATCGGGTGGAAGCCGAGATCGACCCGCGCAATGCGCCGTCCGCGCACGTGTTGGAACGCCTGGGCTTCCACCGCGAGGGGGTGCTGCGCCAGCGCTGGCGCATCCAGGGGCAGCTGGCCGACTCGGCCGTCTACGGCCTGCTGGCCGATGACGACGCCGCAGCCACCCTCCCCGCTTGACCCAATCTGGCCAGTAGCGGGCTCAACGCACGGCCATGCCTTTGGACACATACGGCATGGCCCGCCACCGGCCTAGCATCGGAACCCCCTTCCGCTGCCGAACCGGTGCCATGAAGTCCCTGCTGCACACTGCCGCGCTCTGCGTCGGCCTGCTCATCGCCCCTGCCAGCGTGCTGGCCGCGCCCGACGCCGAGGGCAAGCCCGACCCGAAAGACGACAAGACCGAAGCGCCTGCGCTGCCCGCCGACGCCTCGGCCGGCCAGAGCATGCGCCTGGCCGGCCGCACCCTGGACTACACCGCCACCGTCGGCACCCTGCCGGTACGCGATGCCAAGGGCAAGGTGATCGCCGATGTGGTGTTCACCGCCTACACGATGCCGGGCAAGGACCGGCCGGTGACCTTCGCGCTCAATGGCGGCCCCGGTGCGTCGTCGGTGTACCTCAACATGGGCGCGATCGGGCCCAAGGTGGTGACCTTCGGCTCCGAGGGTGACAGCGCATCGGCGCCGGCCACCCTGCACGACAACCCGGGCACCTGGCTGGACTTCACCGATCTGGTGTTCATCGATCCGGTCGGTACCGGCTTCAGCCGCGCGCGGATCGGCGACGATGAAGCCAAGAAAGCGCTCTACAACCCCAGTGCCGACGTCGAATACCTGTCGCGCTCGATCTACGACTGGCTGCTGCGCAACCAGCGCATGGCCTCGCGCAAGTACCTGACCGGCGAGAGCTACGGTGGCTACCGCGGCCCGCGCATCACCCACTTCCTGCAGACCCGGCTGGGCGTGGCGATGAACGGGCTGGTGCTGGTCTCGCCCTACCTGAGCCCGACCCTGGAAGACAACGCCGATGTCTCGCCGATGGCGTGGATGCAGACGCTGCCGTCGATCGCCGCGGCGCACCTGGAGCGCCAGGGCAAGCTGACCGATGCGGCGATGCGCGAGGTGGTGGAGTACACCCGTGGCGATTACGCCACCGCGTTGATGAAGGGCCGCAGCGATCCGCAGGCTACGGAAGCCATGCTGCGCCGGGTCACCGCGCTGACCGGACTGGACCCGCAGTTCGTGCGCCGCGCTGGCGGGCGCCTGGAGACCCAGGCCTACCTGCGTGAAGTGTTCCGCGACAAGGGCACGCTGGGCAGCCGCTACGACTCCAACGTGACCGCGTTCGATCCGTTCCCGAATGATCCGGAGCAGCGCGCCAACGATCCACTGCTGGACAGCATCATCGCGCCGACCACCACGGCGATGGTCGACTTCGTGACGCGCGTGGTTGGCTGGAAAGTAGATGCGCGCTACCAGGCGCTGAACTACGACGTGAACCGGCTGTGGGACCGCAATGGCGAACTGCGCCAGGGTGCGGTGACCCAGCTGCGCCAGGCGGTGGCGATCGACCCGCATCTGCAGGTGCTGATCGTGCATGGCTGGAACGACCTGTCGTGCCCGTTCATGGGCTCGATCCTGACCGTGGACCAGATGCCGACGATGGGCAGCAATCCGGACCGGGTGCAGGTGCGCAGTTATCCGGGCGGGCACATGTTCTACAGCCGGGCGGACAGCCAGGCGGCGTTCCGCAAGGATGTACAGGCGTTGTTCCAGCGTAATTGAAGGGGTTTGGCCGGGCCTGCGGCCCGGCACCCGCTGACAGCGACGGCAACGGCAACTGCAAAAGCTGGCTTCCTGAGGGCTGTTGGTGGGTGCCGACCGTTGGTCGGCACGGGGGCGGATCCCGTTGCTTGGCAACGGGCTCTGACCCTGGTTCTGCTCTGGTAGGTGTCGACCTTGGTCGACACGGTGGGTGCGGAAAATTCTTGCCCATGAAAAAGCCCGCCTGATACGGCGGGCTTTTTCGTTTGCAACCTTGGCGTGGCGATCAGGTCCAGCCGAACAGCTCGAACAGCTTCAGGATCAGGTACGCGCAGCCGCCTGCCGCCGGGATGGTCAGGATCCAGGCCCAGACGATGCGCTCGATCACGCCGAACTTCAGCGAGCGCGGGTTCTTGGCGAAGCCGACGCCCATGATCGCGGTGGAGATGCTGTGCGTGGTCGAGACCGGCATGCCGAAGTGGGCCGCCAGGGTCAGGATGGTGGCCGAGCTGGTCTCCGCGGCGAAGCCGTGGATCGGGTGCAGCTTGACCATCTTGTGGCCCAGGGTCTTGATGATCTTCCAGCCGCCCGAAGCGGTACCGGCCGCCATCACCACCGCGCAGGTCAGCACGATCCACATCGCGATGCCGTCACCGGCATGCGCGTCCGGGTGCATGAAGGCCAGCCAGGACGGCAGGTCGTTCAATGCGCCGGTGGCTTCGGCACCGATCAGGGTCATGGCGATGATGCCCATGGTCTTCTGCGCGTCGTTGTGGCCGTGGGCGAAGCCCATGTAGGCCGCCGAGGCGATCTGCGCCTTGCCGAAGAAGGCGTTGACGATGCGCGGACGGGCCAGGCGGCCGATGGCACCACCGATCTTGGCCAGGCCGGCGATCAGCGCCCACAGCAGCACCATCACCACGATGCCGAGCAGGAAACCGGCGATCGGCGAGGTGATCATCGGCACGAACACCTTCCACAGCAGGCCCTTGTTCTGCGCCCAGCTGCCCAGGCGCTCGGACCAGATCAGCGCGTCCCAGTTGTTGTGGGCAGCGGCCAGGCCGGCGCCGCAGAGGCCACCGATCAGGGCGTGCGAGGACGAGGACGGCAGGCCCTTCCACCAGGTGATCAGGTTCCAGATGATGCCGCCCAGCAGGGCGCACAGGATCACCTGCGGGGTGACCTCGACCACGTTGGTGTTGAGCAGGCCCGAGGCGATGGTCAGCGCCACCGCGGTACCGGTCAGTGCACCGATGAGGTTCATGAAGGCGGCCAGCATCACCGCCCAGCCGGGCGAGAGCACCTTGGTCGCCACCACGGTGGCAATGGAGTTGGCAGTGTCGTGGAAGCCGTTGATGAACTCGAAGACGAGCGCGGCCAGGATCACCACCAGGACAAGGGTCAACATGCGGCGGCGTCCGTCAGCTGTTCTTCAACACGATCTGGTACGCCACCACGCCAGCCTCGCGGCAGCGGTCGATGGCCTTTTCCAGGATCTCGAAGAACTCCTTCAGCAGGAACATCTGCAGGTTGTCCAGGCGGCCCGAATAGATGTCGCGGTACAGCTCGAGCATCAGGCGGTCGGCCTCGTTCTCCAGCGAGCGCAGCTTCTCGTTGAGCGCGGTCATCCGGTCCAGGTTCATGTGGCGCAGATCGGCCACCATCTCCACCACCACGCCGGCGGCCTGTTCGAGCATCGCCGCGCGCGGCGCGAAGTCGATGTGCTCCAGGTGCGTCGTGGCCAGCGAATAGCGATCGGCGAACTTCTCGATCTGCTTGGGAATCTTGTACAGCGCCGAGCCCAGCGCTTCGATGTCTTCGCGCTCGATCGGGGTCATGAAGCTGTCCACCAGCGCCTGGCTGATCTTGTCCGAGGCCGCGCGTTCGCGCAGGCGGGCCAGCTTGAAGGCGTCCAGCGCGGGCTGGCGGTCGGCCTCGCGCAGCATGGAATGCAGCGCCTTGGCGGCGTCGGAAGCCGCGACGGCAGCCTCATCGAGCAGGGTGTAGAACTGTTTGCCGGAACCGAAAATGGTCTGCAGAGAGAACATTGAGAAACCTGTCAGCCGTCGCGGGAAGGACGGCACCAGACGGAATTATGACGGCTAGATGACCATCACGGGTATCCCCGCCCCCTTTCGAGGCCTTGGAACCCCCAACCTGAACAGGCGGTTGCCACCCTGCCATGCCCCTTTGCTAAGATGCCAGCGCGCCTTCGGGCGCACCTTATGGACGACGACCCTTATCCCCCTGCGCCGCGCCGGACCCCGTTCCTGAGCGCCTGCCGCCATCGCCAGCACCCGCCCTCCCTGCCACCAACCGGGGACGACGCCCGTGTTTGAAATGATCCTGATTGTCTTCGCGCTTGTTCTGCTGAACGGCTTCTTCGCCATGTCCGAGATGTCGGTCATGACCTCGCGCAAGAGCCGCCTGAAGCAGATGGCTGCCACCTCCAAGCGCGCGGCCAAGGCGCTGGAGCTGTCCGAGAAGCCGGAGAGCTTCCTGTCCACCGTGCAGATCGGCATCACCGTGATCGGCGTGCTGACCGGCTACCTCGGCGGTGAGGCGCTGGGCGAGGCCTTCGCCGGCTGGATCCAGGGGCTGATGCCGGGGTTTGCGTACGCGGGCAACATCGGTACCGCGCTGGCCGTCAGCCTGATCACCTTCATCACGCTGATCTTCGGCGAACTGGTGCCCAAGCGCCTGGCGCTGACCCGCTCGGAGGCCATTGCCGGCCTGGTCGCGATGCCGATGAGCTGGCTGGCCAAGCTGGCCCTGCCCTTCGTCTGGCTGCTGTCCAAGACCACCCAGCTGGTGCTGCGCCTGTTCGGCCTGGGCAAGGACGAAGTCGCCTCGGTGACTGAAGAAGAGATCCGCATGCTGGTGGCCGAGAGCCACGAAGCCGGTGTGATCGACGCCCACGAGCGTGACATGATGAACCGCGTCATGCGCCTGGGCGACCGCACCGCCGACAGCCTGATGACCCCGCGCAACCGCATTGCCTGGCTGGACACCCAGGCCGGGCTGGAGCGCAACCTGGAAATCATGGCCGAGCACGAGTTCTCGCGGTACCCGGTGTACCGCGACAACGACATGGACGTGGTCGGCGTACTTGAACTGAAATCGCTGGCCACGCGCATGGCACGTGGCGACAACGCGCTGTTCCAGACCCTGCGCGAACCGCTTTACGTGTCCGAATCGACCCACGCGATGAAGCTGCTGGAGATCTTCCGCGAGGAACAGCAGTCGATGGCGCTGGTGGTGGACGAGTACGGCGAGATCCAGGGCCTGGTGACCATCAGCGACCTGATGGGCGCCGTGGTCGGCCGCCTGCAGGCGGTGGAGAATGCCGATGAAGACGCGCTGGTGGTGACCCGCGAGGACGGTTCGCTGCTGGTGGATGGCTCGCTGCCGATCGAAGACCTGCGCGAACTGATCGGCAGCAACGAGCTGCCCGATGCCGAGGACGGCGATTACTACACCCTGGCCGGCATGTGCATCCACTACTTCGGCCGCATCCCGCACGCAGGCGAGTACTTCGACTGGGCCGGCTGGCGCTTCGAAGTGGTCGACCTGGACGGTGCGCGGGTGGACAAGCTGCTGCTGCGCACGCTGTCCGACGAGCAGGCCGATGAACTCACCGCCTGAGGCCGGCCAGGGTCCAGGCGCCGAGCGCCCGGCCTACCGCAACGAGGGCATCCGCACCCTGCTGGAGATGTTCGCTTCCGGCGACCCGGCCGAGCACATGCCGCTCGGCCAGATCCTGAGCAACCTGCAGCAGAGCGCGTTCGGCGTGTTCCTGTTCGTGGCGATCCTGCCCTCGTTCATCCCGATCCCGGGCATGGGTGGCGCGGTCAGCGGCCCGCTGGTGATCCTGATCGGCCTGCAGATGCTGTTCTGCCTGCGCCGGCCGTGGCTGCCCGGCTTCATTGCCCGCCGCGGACCCAAGCGCGGCACCATGCACCGTTTCCTGGACCGCATCGACCGCCCACTGCGGCGCCTGGACAGGATGCTGAGGCCACGCCTGCCGCAGCTGTTGACGCCCCTCCCCGCCCACGCCTTCAGCGGCCTGCTGCTGGTGCTGCTGGGCCTGCTGCTGTCGTTGCCGATTCCCTTCACCAATTTCCTGTTCGGCTTCCAGCTGCTGCTGTTCTCGCTGGCGCTGCTGGAACGCGATGGCGCGCTGATGCTGTTCAACTGGATCGCCGCGTTGGCGGCGATCGCGTTCTTCGGCTTCAGTTCGGGGCAGCTGGTGGGTTACACGGTGGACCTGTTCCAGCGCTGGTTCTGAGCCGGAACCCGGTATAGCCGGCCGCTGGCCGGTTGCCACGTTTCCAGGTCTGCCGGCCAGCGCCCGGCACTACCAATACCGGACATCGATCCTCACCGAAGATCGATGAAGCCATTGTCGGCCAACTGCGCCGGCTCGTCCTGCACCGCCGACAGCACGAAATTCAACGCCTTGCCCAGCAGCGTACCCGGACCATCCCAATACTCGGCCGAGTCGGCCCGCACGTGGATCAGGCGCAGGTTCGGGTCGTCCTTGCCGCCCGGGAAAAACAGTTTCATCGCCGGCGACCACAGTTCCTCGATCTTCGCGCGGTCGTCAACGATGCGCGCGCGCCCTGCCACCGATACGTAGGTGTTCTTCGACGGCGAGGCATAGGCCACGTTGACGTGCGGATCAAGCGCGATCTCGGCAACCTTCGGGCTGTCGGCGGTGATGACGAACCACAGGTCACCGTCGAAGGTGACCTGCTGGGTGGCCAGCGGCCGGCTGTAGAGTCGTCCGTCGACGCCGGTGGTGGTGAACATCGCCACCTCCACGTCCTTGATCAGTTCTGCCAGCTGGGCGATGTGTTCAGCGCGGGTATCCGCCATGGGAGGCTCCAATGGGAAGAGCCACCATCAGACCCGTCGCGGCTGCAACGGGCCGTGACGCCATTGTTCAGCCCGCGTGGCGGGCATGCCAGGCCTGCATCGCCAGTTCGAACGAACGCAGGCGCGCACGGTGGTCATGCAGGTTGGCGGTGAGCATCAGCTCGTCCGGCGAGTGACGCTCAACGAACGCGGCGATGCCATCGGCCACCTGCTGCGGATCACCGAGCACGGTGCAGGCCAGGGCCCGCTCCACGCCGAGCTTTTCGTGCGGCTCCCAGAAGGCTTCGATGTCGTCGATCGGCGCCGGAATCTTGCCCGGCCGGCCGCGGCGCAGGTTGACGAAACTCTGCTGCTGGCTGGTGAACAGGCGGCGCGATTCGGCCTCGCTGTCACTGGCGACGACATTCAGGGCCAGCATCGCGTGCGGCTGCTTCAACGTGGCCGAGGGGCGGAACTCGCGGCGGTACACCGCCAGCGCCTCGTCCATGGCGTCGGGCGCAAAGTGCGAGGCAAACGCATAGGGCAGGCCCATCGCGGCGGCCATGCGCGCGCCGAACAGGCTGGACCCCAGGATCCAGGTCGGCACCCGCAGGCCACCGCCCGGAACCGCCTGCACCGCCTGCCCGGGCTGTACCGGCTCGAAGTAGTGCAGCAGTTCGCGCACGTCCTGCGGGAACTGGTCGGCGCTGTCGAAGTAGCGGCGCAGTGCACGCGCGGTGGGCTGATCGGTGCCCGGCGCACGGCCGAGGCCGAGATCGATGCGGTCCGGATACAGCGAAGCCAGCGTGCCGAACTGCTCGGCCACCTGCAGCGGGGCATGGTTGGGCAGCATGATGCCGCCGGCACCGACGCGGATGCGCCGGGTGCCGCCCGCGACGTGGCCGATCAGCACGGCCGTGGCCGCGCTGGCGATGCCGGGCATGTTGTGGTGTTCGGCCAGCCAGTAGCGGCGGTAGCCCAGCGCATCGGCGTGCTGGGCCAGTTCCAGCATGTTGGCGAAGGCGGCGGTGGTGTCACTGCCCTCGCAGACCGGGGCCAGGTCAAGGATCGACAACGGGATCATCAGCGGTTTTCCGTCTCAGGATCTCCCCTGCATGGGGTCGGCCAGGCGCAGCGGCCAGTGACGGTGGCGGGATGCTGATTCCCGCGGAGCCGGTTCAGCGCTGACCCGGCCGATCCGGGGTGCCCTGATCCGCGGCGCCAAGCGCGATTGGTAGTGCCGGCCGCTGGCCGGCAGGAAAAGTGCCCTGGCAGCCGGCCAGCGGCCGGCTCTACCGAAGCGTGTCAGAACGCGCTGGGGCGCGGCTCCGGCAGCGGCTGGTCGACCATCGGCTTCAGTTCGGCATCCAGCGCCACGCGCTCGTCGAACACGAAACAGCGGCCTTCATAACCTTCGCCGCCCACCTCCTCGAAGTAGCCGAGGATGCCGCCATCGAGCTGCAGCACGTTGTCCATGCCATCGTTGGCCATCCACAGTGCGGCCTTCTCGCAGCGGATGCCGCCGGTGCAGAAACTGACCACGGTGCTGTCCTTCAGCGCCTCGCGATGCGGCGCCAGCGCCTCGGGCAGGTCGGTGAACTTGTGGATGGGCAGCACCAGCGCATCCTTGAAGGTGCCGTACTCCACTTCCTGCAGGTTGCGGGTATCGAGCATCACCACCGGCTTGCCGGCGTCATCGTGGCCCTGCCGCAGCCAGCGCTGCACGGTGGCCGGATCGACCGCCGGTGCACGCGGATAGTCCAGCGGCTGGCCGTCATCGCGGCGGAAGCTGATGATCTCGTCCTTCACCTTGGCCTTCAGCCGCGCGAACGGCTGGTGCTCGCTCAGGCTGGTCTTGACCCGCATCCCGGCAAAACGCGCATCGGCATGCAGCGCGGCGTAGAAATCCTCGACCGCCTCCGGCGCGCCGGCCAGGAACAGGTTCAGTCCCTCGCCCGCCACCAGGATCGTGCCCCGCAACCCGGCCGCCTGGGCACGCGCCAGCAGCTGGTCGCACAGGGCCTGGGGGGCGTCGATGACGGCGAAATGGTAGGCAGCGGTGTTGGCGATCATCCTGCCATTTTAGCGCCTCCCGCCCGCACAGACAGATTCAGGGGTCAGAGCCCTCTGCGCAGCAGAGGGCTCCGACCCCAAGCCCGGCAGACACCCGGAATCTGTCAGAGGCGGGGCGGTGTGGGCAGGCGGGACCGTTGGCGCCATGGATGGCGCCATCGAGCCCCCAGGGATGGGTTTACGGCGTGTCCCGCCTGCCGACACCGCCCTGCCCGCCACGGATTGCCTGCCGTTGCTGTTGCTGTTGCTGTTGCTGTTGCCGGCCAGCGGCCGGCACTACCGCGGGTGCCGGGTGCAACCCGGCCAGAAGCCCCTTACCCCCGCAACAGCATGAACGGCAGCAGCACCAGCGCCGCCGCAGCGGCCATGCCCAGCAGCACCAGCACCACGAACACCGGCCGCCGCCGGAACAGGCTGCCAAAGGTCTCCGCCGTGCCATCCCGCAACGCCTGCTCACGCTCGGCCCGCACGCGCACACCGCGCGCCGCCTGATACCCGGCCATCAGCGCCTTCGCGCGCGGATGATCGGCGTCCTCGCGCAGCCACAGGCCACCGTTGGAAATGCCCCAGGGGCTGGGTTCGGTGCGGTACCAGGCGATGCCGTGCTGGTCGAGCAGCGTGCAGACATCGGCATATTCGTCGTCGCCGACATTGCGCAGATTGAGCAGGAGTTTTGCCATGCCGCCATGATACCCGGCGCCGATGCGCTACCCTTGCCGCCCTCGCCCTGCGCCCTTCTGGAGACGCCCGATGCGCCGCCTGCTGCTTCCCCTGCTGCTGTCCCTCGCCGCCGCTGGCTGCTCGAGCGAGCCCTCCGGTCCGCCGCCGGGCGGCACCCTGACCACCTTCGAGCGCATCGATACCGTCGCTGGCACCGGCACCGAAGCCGTTCCCGGCAGCAAGGTCACCGTGCACTACACCGGCTGGATCTACGACAACCGCACCGAAACCAAGCACGGCAAGACCTTCGACAGCTCCTTCAAGCACGGCCAGCCGTTCACCTTCGCGCTCGGCGCCGGCCAGGTCATCCGCGGCTGGGATGAGGGCGTGGCCGGCATGAAGGTCGGCGGCAAGCGCACGCTGATGATCCCGCCGGATTACGGCTACGGCGACCGCCGGGTCGGGCCGATTCCGGCCGGTTCGTCGCTGGTGTTCGATGTCGAGCTGCTCGATGTCAAGCCGTAATACCGCATTGCCCCATCGGGTCGCCGTCATCGGCGGTGGCCCGGCCGGCCTGTTCGCCGCCGAGCGCCTGCGCGCCGCGGGGCTGGACGTGGACCTGTACGAGGCCAAGGGCTCACCCGGCCGCAAGTTCCTGATCGCCGGCAAGGGCGGTCTCAACCTCACCCATTCCGATCCGCGGCCGCTGTTCGACAGCCGCTACCGCGAGCAATCCACGGCCGTGGGTCGCTGGCTGGATGGCTTCGACGCGCAGGCGCTGCGCGACTGGGCTGCCGGCTTTGGCGTGGAGACCTATGTCGGCAGCTCCGGCCGCGTGTTCCCGGTCGACCGCAAGGCTGCGCCGCTGCTGCGCGGCTGGGTGCGCCGACTGAAGGAACAGGGCGTGCGCCTGCATGCCAACCACCGCTGGATCGGCTGGGGCAACGACGGCGCGCTGCGCTTCGCCACCGAAGCCGGCGAGATCGATGTCCACGCCGATGCCAGCGTGTTGGCGATGGGTGGCGGCAGCTGGCCGCAGCTGGGCAGTGATGGCGCCTGGGTCGCCCCCTTGCAGGCACGAGGCGTGGACATTGCGCCGCTGCAATCGGCCAACTGCGGCTTCGACATCGACTGGACGCCGTTCTTCGCCCAGCGCAATGCAGGCGCACCGTTGAAGCCGGTGGTCGCGCACTGGCTCGACCTGGCCGGACAACCGCAGTCGCTGCAGGGCGAATGCGTAGCCAGCGAGTACGGCATCGAAGGCAGCCTGATCTACGCGCTGGCCGCAGACCTGCGCGAGACCATCAACCGTGATGGCCATGCCATGCTGTGGCTGGACCTGGTGCCGGGACGCGATGAAGCACGCCTGCTGGCCGATCTTTCGCGGCCGCGCAAGGGTCGCAGTTTTGGTGAGCATCTGCGCCGCCAGGCCGGACTGGATGCGGTGAAGGCCACCCTGGTGTTCGAGATCCTTGGCAAGGATGCGGGCCACGACCTGCCTGCCGTGGCTACCACGCTCAAGCGCCTGCCGTTGCGCCTTCTGCGTCCACGGCCGATGGCCGAGGTGATCAGCACTGCCGGCGGCGTGCGCCTGGATGCGCTGGATGATGGCCTGATGCTGCGGGCAGTACCCGGCGCGTTCTGTGCCGGCGAGATGCTGGACTGGGAGGCCCCCACGGGGGGCTACCTGCTGACGGCGTGCTATGCCAGTGGCCTGCGCGCCGCCGAGGGCGTGATCGGGTGGCTGGCTGGGCGGTGACGCCCGCATTGTGGAGTCTAGCCATCCTCGACTGCCTTTGATTCAGACGATGAAGCAGTCGAGCATGGCTCGACTCTCCAATCCCCGGGCGCTCACCACGGCCTGCGCATGCTCACCGAAGCCAGCGCCACGCCGCTGGGATGCGGGTAGGCTTCCTCCCGCACGGCAATGAATCCCTGCCGTTGGTAGAACGGCACGGCGTTTAGCGAGGCTGACAGCACCACCTCGCGCTCACGATCGGCCATCGCCAGCAGACGCTGCATCAGCGCCTGGCCGATGCCCGTGCCGCCACGATCCGGATCGACGAACAGCGCATCGACTTCATTGGCGTCGGTATCAAACACGCCGAACCCGAGCAGGACACCCTGCCCGTCCTCGGCCACCACGCAGCCTCCCTGCCCCAGCAGCCGTGCGTACTGCGACGGCGGCGGCGAAGCAGACCACGGATCGATCACCTCCGCCGGATAATGGCTGCTGCACGTCTCGCGAACGCAACGCGTGCGCAGTGCCCACAGCATGGCGACATCGTCGATGGTGCCGGTCCTGAACCGCATGACATCCCCCTGTAGGGCCAAGCCCATGCTCGGCTCGGCTGTTCTTCGTTCCAATATTGCGATGAGAGAAGCAGCCGAGCATGGGCTCGGCTCTACAGCAACACATTATCGCGACTTGCTGGCGCGCAGCGCCTGGATCTTCGGCGGCGGCTGGAACGAATCGCTGCGTGCATCGGCCCAGAATGCATGGAACACCGCATGATCCGGCACCTTGTGCAGCAGCTCGCCCGGTTCCAGGTAGCGGTACAGCGACGCCAGCGAGCGGATCTCGACAGGCGAAACACGACGCAGGATGTGCTCCGGCCCCAGTTCGGCCGGATCGTTCAGGCCGGCCGCACACAACAGCTCCTTCAGGGCGTGCAGCGTGTGCTCGTGGTAGCTGTACACGCGGGTGGCCTTGTCCGGTGCATCCAGGTGCTTCCAGCGCGCCCGGTCCTGGGTGGCGATGCCGGTCGGGCACTTGTCGGTATGGCAGCTCAACGACTGGATGCAGCCCAGCGCGAACATGAAGCCACGGCCGGCATTGCACCAGTCGGCACCCAGCGCGATGGTGCGCGCGATGTCGAAGGCGCTGGTGATCTTGCCCGCCGCGCCGATGCGGATCCGCTCGCGAAGGTCCAGGCCGACCAGCGTGTTGTGCACCAGCAGCAGTGCTTCGTGCATCGGCACGCCGACATGGTCGACGAACTCCGCCGGTGCTGCGCCAGTACCGCCTTCGGCACCGTCGACCACGATGAAGTCCGGCAGCAGGCCGGTTTCCTGCATCGCCTTGGCAATGCCGAACCACTCCCACGGGTGGCCGATGGCCAGCTTGAAACCGACCGGCTTGCCGCCGGACAGTTCGCGCAGACGGGCGACGAACTGCAGCAGTTCGACCGGCGTCGAGAACGCCGAGTGACGCGACGGCGATACGCAGTCCACGCCCATCGGCACGCCACGGGTGACCGAGATCTCGGCGGTCACCTTTGGCGCCGGCAGCACGCCGCCATGACCGGGCTTGGCGCCCTGCGACAGCTTGATCTCGATCATCTTGACCTGATCATGGGTGGCGTTGGCGACGAAGCGCTCTTCACTGAAACCGCCCTTTTCGTCACGGCAACCGAAGTAGCCCGAGCCGATCTCCCACACCAGATCGCCGCCCATCTCGCGGTGGTATGGCGAAATCGAACCTTCACCGGTGTCGTGGTAGAAGCCACCACGCCGCGCGCCTTCGTTCAGTGCGCGGATCGCGTTGGCCGACAGCGAGCCAAAGCTCATCGCCGAAATATTGAACACGCTCGCCGAATATGGCTTGGCACAACTGGCGCCGATCAGCACGCGGAAATCGTGCTTGGCGATGGCGGTCGGCGCCAGCGAGTGGTTGATCCACTCGTAATCCACCGCGTAGGTGCTGCGCAGGGTGCCGAACGGCACCGTGTCCATCTCGTTCTTGGCCCGCTGGTAGATCAGTGCACGCTGCTGGCGCGAGAACGGCACGTCCTCCAGGTCGCTCTGCACGAAGTACTGGCGGATTTCCGGACCGATCGATTCCAGGCCGTAGCGGAAGTGCGCCATCACCGGATAGTTGCGGCGCAGCGTGCTGCGCTTCTGCAGCAGGTCCCAGGTCCCCAGTGCCACCATCGCGGCGGTCAGGCCGACGCCCCAGTACCAGGCCGGCCAGATCGTGGCCAACCACAGGCAGATGGGGAACATCAGGATGGCGAGCAGGTAGACGATATACCGGTGCATGGCGTTCCTTGGTTGCAACTGCCTGCGAGTCTACCGTGCTGCCCGCCGCCCGGGTTTACAGGCGATCGTCAACCACGTTGCGTGGCCAGGCCGATTTGACGTCGTAGACCAGGCCGCCCGGCGCCAGCAGCGACCGGATACCCGCCTCGTCCATCGCCTTGAAGCGGGCATGGGCGACCGCCAGCACCACCGCGTCATAGGTCCCTGCCACGGGTTCGGCCAGCCACTGCACGCCCTCATCGGCCAATGCCGCCGGGCCGACCCAGGGATCACTGACCTCGACCTGAGCGCCGGCATCACGCAGGCGCTGCGCCAGCTCCAGCGCGCGGCTGTTGCGCAGGTCCGGGCAATCCTCCTTGAAGGTCACACCGAGCACCAGGATGCGCGACTGCACTGGTTCGCGGCCGCGTTCGGCCAGCATCGCCAGCACCCGCGACGCCACATGCTCACCGACGCGGTTGTTGACCTGCCGCGCCGTGTGGATCAGGTCCGGGTGGTAGCCCACGCTCTCGGACTTGTGCAGCAGGTAATACGGGTCCACGCCGATGCAATGGCCGCCGACCAGGCCCGGCCGGAATGGCAGGAAGTTCCACTTGCTGCCGGCGGCATCGAGCACATCCTGGGTATCGATGCCCAGCCTGTCGAAGATCAGCGCCAACTCATTGACCAGCGCGATGTTCACATCGCGCTGGATGTTCTCGACCACCTTGGCCGCCTCGGCCACGCGCATCGATGGCGCGGGGAACGTGCCGGCGGCAATGATGCGCTGGTACAGGCCATCGATCACCGCAGCCACTTCCGCTGTCGACCCCGAGGTGATCTTGCGGATGTCGGCCAGGCGCCGCTGGCGGTCACCGGGACTGACCCGCTCCGGGCTGTAGCCGCAGTAGAAGTCTTCGTTGAAGCGCAGGCCCGAGCCTTCTTCCAGCAGCGGCACGCAGACTTCTTCAGTGGTGCCGGGGTACACCGTGGATTCGTAGATCACCAGGTCACCCGCGCGCAGGTGGCTGGCGATCAGCCGCGTCGCCGAACGCAACGGCTCCAGATCGGGCTGCTCATAGGCATCGATCGGCGTCGGCACGGTGACGATGTAGACGTTGCATGCATCAAGCAAGGCCGGATCGCTGCCGTACTGCAGCTGCCGAGCACTGGCCAGCTCGTCGGCCTCCACCTCCAGCGTATGGTCCTGGCCATCGCGCAGCTCGGCGATGCGATCGGCATCGATGTCGAAGCCCAGCGTCGGCCAGTGCCGACCGAAGGCCACCGCCAACGGCAGGCCGACGTAGCCCAGGCCGATCACCGCAAAACGCGGGGTCTCCGCTGCCGCAAGGGACGCGCTCACTGGCATGTCCCGCGCAACGGCATGCATGCCGCCATGGATTCGGCCGACCTGCTCATTCGCTGCACCACTCCGTGTAATTCCACGCCAGAAAGGCGACAGCGTAACGGCCCGGGCGCCTGCCCGCCAAGATGGGATCAGGAGCCCAGTGCGACCGCGGCCGGTTCCAGTTCGCCATCGGCGCCGGTCCAGGCCTGCCGCAGGCGCTCGAAGCCACCGCTGCCAAGCAGGAAGCCCGGCCACGCCGATTCAACGATCTGTGCCAGCAGCTCCGCATCAATGCGCCGGGTTCCCATCGACCAGCGCGGAAACGCCCGCTGCGCCACCGGCGCGCGGCACAGCACCTTCAGCTGGCCGTGGCTGCGCGCATTGACGATGCGCTGGTACACCGAATCGATACCGTCCTCCGGGCCTTCCAGGTACTGCAGGAAACGGCTGCCATCGAACATCAGCACACCGGTGACACCGGCTACACGGTTGAATGCCGTGGCATCGGCCAGCAGGCGGTCAAGATCGGTTGTCTGCAGATCGGCGCGGGCCTCACTGGCATAGGCAATCGCGTGCAGCGACATCGTGCGGCTCCCCCCCTGGGAACGATGGTTGGGACTATGACATGAATGGGAGCGACAGTTAAACACGCTGCCGCCCCACGGCAATCCGGCTGCGATTCTGCAGCTGGGCTACAATCGGCGCCGCGCTGCAGGCCCGGATGGCGAAACTGGTAGACGCATCGGACTTAAAATCCGCCGGGGGCAACCCCATGCCGGTTCGATTCCGGCTCCGGGCACCAAGGCTTTCGGGCCTATTACGCCACCCCTCCCCAAACACGGCTGTGCAGTTTTTGTGCAGTAGTCACTCGGCGTTCTTGATCTTGCCCGCCTCCATCTCCGCCACGATAGCTGCGACTTCATGTCGCAGCCTGTCCTGATGCCGGATCACCCACAGAACCATCCCATCCCTACCCGTCCACTGGTTCTGGCAGGGCCGGATGATGTACTGCCGGTAGTCCTTGTGGTAGTCCAGCCATGCCTGCCACTGCAGGTTGTCCACCCGCTGCTGGATCCGGGCAACGCACACCAGCCCCAGGCAGATCGTGTCAGGGGCTGGGGCGTACTTGGACGTTTTCCGCCACGTGAAGTCTGGGGGTAGTTCCATGCCGGAGAGGATACGCCTCCCCGTCTCAGGGGTTGCGATCAGGTGTAGACGGCGCCTTCGCCAGTACCTGCGGCACCTTCCTTGATCGTCGGAAGCGTCGGCCAAGGCACGTCCGGGAAGCCAGGAACCGAAGGCAGATCACGGAGCGCCTGCCGGTAGGTCTGATACGCCGCCCTCTCCAGCGCGGTCAGTGGCGCGTCGGGCATCTGGGTCCAGTCGGTGCCGCGCAATGCCATGTCACGGCGGCGGCGTATCTTTCCCGTCTCCAGCGCCTCTTCCAAAGGTGGCGGGATAGCCATTGCGAATTCTTCGCCGGCCTCCAGCTCGTCAAAGGAAGAGATCGTCCTGTAACTACCTCCTTTTATGGCGTACATAGCTATCTCTCAAAGTAGTATCCAAGGCAGTCCACGTATAGGCCGCCAGTAGGTGTCACAATGTAGTTGTAATTGAAGGAGTTTGATGCATCGAGTGGAACTGGGATAGCAGCGAAGCTATTGGGGTTCGAGGTGTATGCGAATGCATCGCTATTTATCAGCGCTGCCACTGCGGCGTCGATATTGGTTATGCCGAAATTAGCGATACTACTGGTTGTCGGCACAATAGAAGCTACGGAAACAGTTGCAGCCGTTGTTTGCTGGCCATTTGCAAGGACACGGAAAGGTGCATTCTCCAGCGTAACCATGTATGTGATTTGCGCACCTACATGCATGAACATGTAAACATCGCCAAGTGAATCAGTTAGAACAGTTCCTAGATAACGACAGCTGCTGTCCCCGGTTTTCGTCCTAGCCGTGCCGCTATATGCAGCAGATGGAGATGTCGAATCTACCTCCGTACTTCCATCGGCACGGAGATAGACATGGCCAAAAGCGTTCGTGCCTACAGACACCGAAGGCGCGGATGGCAGGGCGGAAACGATCCCCCCGACACTGGGTACATACGCATTCCCGCTGGAAACTGATACTTGCCCAGCCCCGGAATATGAAAGTTTGAAGCCATCGATATAGCCATCGGGGGTGCCCATTGCTGAGACAATCGGCCGACGCGGGTCGGTGTTGTCCACGGTCACGTTCGCCCCTGGGCGGACCTCCTGCACGGCGCTGTCGGCCTTTCCGAGTGATGCCAGGACTTCCGAAGCCAGCTCCAGCGTGGGCATACCGGCCGCCGCGTTCCCGTTGGCCACGTCGATCTGCTGAGCGGTGCCGGTGATCGTCGCGGCCTTGGTGCCAGTGACTCTGCCCTTCCCATCACGGGTGATAGCCAGCAATGCGCCTTCACCAGAGTCGGATACATTGGCGAGTCCGAACGTGGTTACGCCGTCCGTCCCTACAGTCTTCGTCAGCTCGCCAGTGCTTACCGTGATGGCGCCCGAAACCGGGAACCACCCCTTAGCGCCAGTCGGGCCGGTGCCGTAGTAGGTGGTATTGCCCGGACTGTCGGCATCACCCTGCAGCGTGATGATGACTACATGTCCGGGCTGCGGTACACCATTTACCGAAATGGACTGCTGCCCGAGGATCTGGAAGCTGGCGCCCTCGCCTTCTTCCAATGCCGCTACTCGGGCCGCAAGCGCTTCATACAGCGCGCGCAGGTCATCGCTGGATTGGACGGAGGCCAGCCGCAGGAAGTAGTTAGCCCACGCCTGCGTCACCCGGCCAGACTGGTCGACTACCGGCTGGTCAAAGCGAGGCTGCTCGCCTGGGAAGCGGTCGGCCATCAGCTGGCGACCTTCCCAATGGCGCGCCACGTGACGGGAATCGGCGATGTCAGGTTGTACTCGCTTCCCAGCTGAGGAATGTTCAGATCCCAATAGACGGTCAGCTGGGTGGTACTGGTGGTCCAACCCAGGCAGCCAATGAACCCTGCTGCGACAACACCGGAACCGCGTGCAATGCCCACCGACGCGGTCGGCGGTGTGACATATGCGGTTGGGAACGTGATGACTGAGGATGCCAACTTGGTGCCACTGGCGGGGATGCTTCCGGCCCCCCACTGTTCAAGGATGACCGAGCTCGTCCCGACGTACTTGACCGAGGTGTCCGTGACCACGATTGGCGAGACAGGCGCTGTCGGCTGGGCCTGGAGGACATAGCCACCGCCACTGGCGACAACCATCTTGCCATCCGAGCCAGTGGGATCCGGAAGCTGGATGATGTCTGCCCACAGAACTACCGAACCGTCATTGGTCAGGAACTTGCCCGCCTCCAGAGTTGGGAAGACGTTGTTCCCGACCGAGCCGTCATTGACATCCCGGGTCCAGATCACCGCACCCAGGCTATCGGTCAGCCGTACGGTGTAGGACCCGGACAGCCAAATGTTCACGTTGGCCCGGCCCGAGCTGTCCAGCGGCACCGGGTTGGTGTTCGGGATCGTCAGCGCCTGATCCGACCAGGTCATGCGGGGATTGGTTGTGCCTTGATCGTAGAACTGCAGGAAGCCACCGGCTACTGGCTGATTGCTCAGGGTGTCGAAATAGACCGGGTTCGGGTCGTAAAAGCGGCCGCTCATGGGATCTCCCAAAGAAAAAGCCCGCGATTGGCGGGCTTCGGGCATAAAAAAACCCGCTCAAGGCGGGGCTTCGGGTGTTCGGGTTGTTAGCCGCTGGCTAGGAGGCTGCCCACACGATCAGGGCAGCCCCAGAAAGGGCCACGGCTAGCATTGCCGTGAAGGCCAGGACGAGGCCCACACGATCAGCGCCTTTCGCCGTCATGTTTCCTTTAACTCCAACATGGGTTTTGGGTGTACGATTGCTCATAGTCCTCCGTGGTGCAGACACGTGTGGATCAATGAAGGGTCACCAGCTCGCAACTGGTGGCCCTTCGCCGTTTTGGGGTCGGTACGCTTAATCACGCTCACCGACAGGTAAATGCTAGCGGCACCGGCTTCCTTCCAGTGAGCACCAAAGCTGTGGATATCTCAGCGCAGCGCGCTTGACATTTGGGTGGTAGGATTCGAGCCAGATATCCACAGGCCCGGGCCATGAGTAAGGAAAAGTTCGACCTCTCCAACGTTGGCGGTCAGCCGAAGGATTGGATGCAGAAGGAACATGAGAAGAGCCTTGCACCTGGCCTTGGAGCTAAGGGAATTCTTCTCCTATGGGGTGCTGGCGCGCTGGCGCTGCTGACCATTGCCGCCCTGATCTGGGGCGGTTTCAGGCTGCTGGCTGGCTAGAGCTGCCGCATACTCAATTGCAGCCTCATCGCCACTTTTCTCTGCCGCACGGGCAAGCTGCTGAATCGACGCATTGATGGAGCCGAGCGGAAGCTTCGTTGAATTCGCAAGCCAATTGACCACCAGCGGGCTGGTCATTGCCCGCGCCGCCACATTTGCCCCTATGCCACCACCGATGGTGGCAATCACCGGCCAGTAATGACCAGTGACTGGAGCCTGCGCAATCGATAGCGGAAGACCGATGGCGTAGCTCATTGCAGCGCCACGATTCGCAGTTCCTGACGGATTGGCAAATACCTGAGACCCACTCTTGATGTTGTCCGCCACGCTGGCGATACGATCCATGCTGCGGCTGAAACTCGGCCCATGCCGGTCGAACAGCGCGCGCTTAGCCTCCGGACTGACCCGGTTCCAGTTGGTCAGGAACGTAGCTGCGCTGAATGCCTCGCCGGTTGCGTCCTGGGCGCCAGGATTCGCCAGCCCCATGCGCTTGATTACTGCGCTGGTCACCGCCTTCTGTCCGTCCTGCGGGAGCGACTGCATCACAGCGCGCAGCGTGGTGCCGCCGTCCCGGGTTCCAGACAAAGCAGCGTTGTAGATCGCCTCGCCGCCGCCGTTCTTGTCGATGACCCGCTGAACCTGCTCCAGGCGGTCAGCTGCAGCCCGGGTGTAGTTGTTAGCGCGCTTTGCTGCCGCCACTGCCTGCGGCCCCTGGGACTGCGCGGCAGCCTCCATATCGCGCGACAGGGCGGCATAGAGCTGCTTCAGCTCGCGCGTCGGGGTCTCCGGCGACAGAGAGAAGTCGCTGATCTGCTCGCCAATGTCTGTGCGGATGCGCTTGAGTGCCGAATACGGGATCTGGCCGCCACCCGCCTGCAGGTCGGCAGCAAGGTTCTGCTGCAGGGCTGCGATGCGCGGGTTGATGAGCGAGCCGGTAGTTTCCACCGCGCCAGGCATCGGAGTGGTCAGCTTCTGCACCGTTTGCATGGTGTTGCTCAAGCCCACCGGGGTCGATTCAGGGATGAACCTGTCGGCCTGCCAGTAGAGCGCGCGCTTCTGAGCGTTGACGTTCTTGGCAAAGGTCTCAGCGCCCTTCTCGATGGCACGCCCTGCTCGCTCAGCACTGGCACGCGGGGTCAGATCATTCGCGAGTCGGCCAAGGCCTTCGCCAATATCCTCGCCCTGACGGGTGGCGAATCGGTTCATCACGCCTGCACTGGTCGGGCCGCCAGCCAGCAGGTTCTCTACACCCTGGACCATGCGATTGCCAGATGCCTGCCCGACAGACGGGGTGGCGCCAAGCCGCTCGAAGTCGGCCAGAGTATTGCGCATCTGCTCGCCAGAGCTACCGCGCACTGCGCCACGCAATGCGGCGCCAGCACCTGTCGCCAGCGCGCTCGGCCCCAAGCCGCCAGCCAGACCGGCCAGCAGCTGGTTGCCCTGCGAAGCTCCAGACTCGCGGGCCAGAGACGACGCTCCAGCACCGCCAGCAGCCGAAGCCGCCTGCATGGCCGGTTGAGCAGTCAGGAAGTTTGCCAGCTGGTTAGTTGCAGGGACAGCCGCGCCGCGCCCAGCGTTTGCAAGGGCGTTGATGCCGCCTCCAATTCCCAGCGTAAGGCCGGTGCCGGTCAGCGCCTCGCCAACGTCACCCAGCACGCGATCACCGGAGGTCTGAGCCTGCGGCAGCCCAAGACGGTCGGCCAAGGCCATTGCCTCTTCCCGATACGGACGAGCCTCCTGCATGCCCACGGCCCGGGCAACTGGGTTGACGATGTAGTTGTTGAACGCATCGCCACCTACCGCGCCAAGCAAGCCACCAGCACCCTGCAGCACAGAACGGGCGCCATAGGCCAGGTCACGCACCGTGCCATACTCCCAGCCATCAGGTGCACGCTTCCCGCCAACGATCTCGAGGTTGAGCGGCGCTTGGTCAAAGCCCTGGCCGTCATCAGGCACGATGGGGTCAGCATCCCAAGGGTTGCCGCCTTCCTGCATCGACTGGGGCGGTACAACCGCCTGCTGACCGTCAGCAACGATGGGATCGTTGTCCCAGGGGTTTGCCATTAGCGCTTCCTCCGCTGGGTGCCGTCAGGGGCAATGAACAGGGCGCCGCTCGGGAGCGCGTTGTATTCGGCTGCGGACTGGATCTGACGCGGGGCACCCTGCGGCTGCATCTGAACTGGAGCGCCGCCAGCTGCCTGCGCCTTGGTCTGCGCACGAGTGATCGCCGCCTGGGCTACGTCTCGCAGGTCCTGAAGCGATTGACGGAACGCTGTTTCACTCTGATCACGATTGAGTCGGGCAATCGCCTGTTCTGCCTTGGTGCCTTCAACCTCAGTGATGGCACCACCGCCCTTGAGGCTCTGGAAGGCCTGCAGGAACGTGCCGCCCTTGATCTGATCCAGCAAGACACGAAAGTCAGTTGCGTCCGTCCCCGGGATGTAGTTCCGGGGATCGGTACGGCCAGAGGCACCGACAGCAGTGGCAAGGCCGGGATGGCTGAGCGCCTTGTCGATCAGGTTGATGGCGTTGTTGGATTCCTGCATCACCCGGGGGAGGTTCTGGACAGCCTCGAGCCGTGCCTCTGCCTCACCCTTGGCCTGCGCCGAGCCGCCAGCCTGCTGAATAGCCGCCTGGGTCCGCATTGCCAGCTCCTGCGGAAGGAACTGCTGCTGCGTGCCCAGCTTGGCAGCCTCGACAGCCGCCGCCTCATCCTCAGGGCGTCGGCCAGCAAACGGGTTGGAACCACCGCCAGCACCGCGAGGCACCTGCAGGTGGATGTGATCGCCTTCATCGAGGGCCTGATAGCCCAGCTGGCGCGCACGGGAGATGAATGCAGGCTTCTGGTTGGCCGGGACTGCATAGTCTGCGGCAGTTCCGCTGAGATGCTGGCTGTTGGGCTGCCCTCCAACCTGGGCATTGCGTTCGGCAGAGCGCACACCGCTGGTCATCGTCACAGACGGGAACTCAGTCGCCAGCTGGCTGAAGGCTGCGAAGTGGTTGCCGCCGCCAGCCATCGGCGCAGGCTGCGAGAACGAGCCGTATCCCGTGCCGTCACCCACGACCTGCGCACCAATCTGACGCGGGTCAACGGCCACCAGGCGTTCAACACCGTCGGGCCCCTTGACCTTCTGATAGCCGATAGCTGCCGAGGACTCCCGACCAGCCAGGCCGAGATTGATGCGGCGTGCGCGCTCTACATCTTCAGGGCTCAGACCCTGAGTCATCATCTGGAAGGAGCGGACATCGGTAGGCGTCTGCCCGTTGAAATTCGGGGTGTTGTTCGCAACCGACAGGACCTGATCAACGATGGGCATCACCGTGGCTGCATCGAACTGATCGGGGATCTCGGCGCCAAAATTCCTCTTGAGATATGGCAGCGCCGAGCGGTATACGCCCGCCTGCATCTGCGGGTTGTCGGCATACTGTTTGAGGGTCTTGGCCAGGCCGACCAGCTGCTGGTTCTGCCGATTCGCCTCAGTCTGATAAGCCTGAGCCGTCTGAGGATTCAAGGCATAGGCGCGGCTCGTTGCATCCAAATCACCGGCCATGACCTGGGGCGCGATGGCCTGTAGCTCAGCGAGCTGATTGCGCTGCGTGATCGCCTTCTGCCGCTCCAGACCGTTTGCCTGACCCTGCGCGAAGGCCTCGTAGAAATTTGCCATCAGGTCCTCCGAGTAGACCAGTAGTCACCGATTGCACCGCCGACACCGGCAAGCGCGTTGTTCCAGGCCTGCCCCTGGTTGAGGTAGGACGAGGCACGAGCGTTGCCTGCGTTGGCAAGCTGGTTGCCGATCTGACCTGCGGTGTTCTGGCCCAAACTATTCAGCTCGCTATTCGCCGAGCCGCCGAGGCCTGCAAGGCGGAACAGCGAGTTCTGGAAGTTGCCGAAAGCCTTGGAACCAAGATTCGACGCGAAGGTCATCCGGTCAGCATCAGCGCCACCGGAGTAAAGGCCGCCACGGGCAGCCGCGCCACGGTCGAGAGCGTTGATGCCCTCATCTCGCGCCACGAGGTAGTCGGGCGTCTGATAGAACATGCTGAAGTCAGGGGTGCCAGTGCCCTGATTCAGGGTCCCGCCTCCCGCCAGAGCATTGCCAGTTCCACCGCCCGTGGAGAACTGAAGGCTCCCACCGGCACCAGTGCTGCCACTGCTGAAGAAGCCCATCGGGTCGTAGCTGGTGCCACCGAACTGACCAGCGAGGTTGGCCGGATCTGTCACCTTGTCAAAGAAGCTGCGCTTCTTCTTCTTGGCTGGTTCAGGCTGGGTGATCTGAATGCCGCTCGAGAGCGGCGCCGAATAGGTCGGCAGGCCATACATCTGTGCCAAAAGATTGAGCGCGCCAGTGCCAGTCACCTGATACGGCAGCGTGTCCGCACGGCTTTGGTTGTACATCGCCACCTGAGCGTTGATCGCGTCGCGCGAGGCCCCCGTGGCCGCATCACCTGCACGACCGGCAGCGTCGGCCTGCATCTTCCCGCCAACAAGACTGCCGGCAGCTCCAACAATTGCACCTACAGCTGGCATATCAGCTCTCCAATACCGAATAGTCGTCGTTCATCACTGCCCAGCGGTATCGCAGGCGCAGGCCCTTGTTCTTGTTGTCCATTGCGCAGCAGCGCTCATAGGCCCATTGCGGACCGTCAGTGCCGCGCAGCCAGAGGTCTATGTCCCAGCTGTAGTGCTTCACGTCGTGGGCCACACCATCGCGCAGGAAGGCGGCAGGTCGCACGTAGTCGAGGCGGAACCCGACGCGCTCGGTCAGGCGCATGGCTGGCACGTTGTCTACCGGCACCTTCGTCACGATCTTGGTCACTTCGGTCCCGCAGAACAGGTATTCCGCCGCCTGAGCACAGAACTGGGCCACTCCCTTCGATCCAGGCAGGAACATGGTGTGGACCTCAACAACACCATCACCAAGCCGGTGGAAGAAGAATCCGCCGCCATCGAACTCAATGCCAATGCCCTGATCGAAGATCGCAGCTAGCGGCCACGACCCCTCCACGCCATCCGGTCCGATCCACGGGCGCACGTCGGGGTGATCCATGACTTCCTGCAGGAAGCATGGATCTGTCGAGATCTTCATCAGTCGTCCGTCAGTTCCGGAGTCAGCACGGCGCCGAGCAGGTCATGCTTGCGGGGCGAAGAGACACGAATGCGGAACACGCGCTGGCGGGACTTGCCAAGGCGCATGAAGCGCACGCGCTTGGCGTACTGCCCAACTTCACCGATGCTGCGACGCTTCCAGTTGCTCCATGTATGGCCGCCGTCAATGCTGTAGCACATCTCTACGAAGTGATCGGTGTCAGCCATTGGTCACCACCGGGAAGGCAATCGACTGCGCTCCAGACCCAACCGGGTATGGCATTGTGGAAGGGGTCCAGGTCGCGCCACGATCAGAGGACGATGCAACGCCCGCAAGCGTCCCAGATGTAGGTGCCACGCCACTGACGACGATCCGGCCATTGGCAGCATACATTTCGTAGATGCCATCTATTCCAGGCACTGAGATGCGCGTCCACGTCTCCCCATCATCATCTGAGTAGATGAGATTGTTCGTGCCTGAGACAGCCTGTCCGGCCATGAACCATCGACCATCCATGTATAGCCCGCACCTTACGTCGGGGAAAGCTACACCCCCAGGGCTAAGCGTCTGCCATGCCCCGTTCTTGAATCGCATAACTTGGTTCAGCGTTCCAAACGATAGGATCACAGATCCATTTGTGAGCATGCATCTCTCACCTGTCTGCGGAACTCCATAGCCGGTAGCAATCCACGCAGTAGGAACTTCCTCATCGGAGTAATACATCCCGTAGGAGGGGCCATTGTATTGATAGGAGTACCAACGCCCGGTAGACAATCGCGCTACGTCCATAATGTGTAGGCCACTTGGAAGGGCGCGCGATGTCCAGCTTGTGCCATCAGCACTCACCTCCCAATAGACAGTTGACTCAGCTGATGTGCCGTTCTGAGCAAAGGCCAACGTCACGCCGCCGAAAGTACGAATCCGACCGATACCCGCCGGGACTGTCACTGAGGCGTTTGATATGCCGCCACTAACATCAAAATCGGTAGTTCGTTCTGCGATGGTTGTTGACCCGAGCACCATGACTGCGCCGCCAGGCCCAAGCTGGCGGCTTGCACTGCCGGGGGTCGTAACAATCGGCGATCGATTGTATGGACCCTGCCACGTGATAGCGTCGAAGCTGGCCCAGACTCGCTCATCAGGCACGTTTGCGCGGAGCAGCCAGAAGGCGGCACCAATAGCTACAGTGTCCGGAACCTCTGCCCACAAGCCGTTGGCATCGGTGACTCTGACTGTGAAGGCCGACGAGCCGACTATATAGGGGTTCCCACTAAGAACGCCGCTTGTCGCATTCAGGGAGATCCCAGCAGGAAGTGCGCCCGAAGAAACTGAGAATGTGAAGGGTGCAGTGCCACTAGTGCGGGTATACGCAAAGCTGTAGGAACCACCAATGAAGCCATCCGGAGCGTTCCCGCTAAGCAGAGGCATCGGCGGTTGCACAGGGAATGGCAGTGCCGTGGTTCCGGGCCCTTTGCCGGTATCAAGCACCAGCTCGGCGTTCGGAAGAAGCAGCGCGCTTTGATTATCAGCCACCACGCCGGACGTGCGCTCGCTGATGATCGGCTGATCGCCCTCCAGGAAGTAGTCCCAATCCAGTTCCCAGAGCCGTCCATCCTGGAAGTCACCGCCGAACCATTCCCGCCCCCACTTCTGCGTATGGCTCAGGCGCCAGCGGTTGATGCCGAAGGACTCGCGGCGATGCCAGAGGCCGCTCACCACGTCGTAGCCGAAGGTCTGGCCGTCCGGGAAGGTCAGGTAGTAGACCTTGTGGCCACGGTCCTCCCAGGTAAAGGCGATGGCCTCTGACCAGTTAAAGCCAGTGATGGCCTTTTCGAGAGCTCGGGTCGAGATTGGACGAGCCGCATAGCCCTCCATGCGATAGACCACGCCGTCATCGCCAAGCCAGAACAAGGTGTTGTCCAGCTTCTGGATAGTGTGCCGCGAGGCACAGCCACGGGTGATTGACTGGCGCCGGTTCTGGAACGTGCCGGTTTGGCCGCCAGCATTGAAGAAGAACTCGATGGTGCGCTGACCGAACACAACCACTTCAAACTGGCTGACTGCCAGACCCACGATCCGGTCGGGCGCAGCCTCAGCCTCATACCGGTCAAGCGTGTTGTAGTCCGTGGCATCTGCCAGGTTCGAATGGAACCAGTACCGCCCCTGCGGCTCGACGCCAAGAATGTAGGAATCGAGGTAGTCCGACGAGATCGACCCCGGATAGCCCTCGTCGGTGATCTTCGCGAAAGTGTCAGTGGAGGTCGTGTAGACATACCCACCACCACCCTGCCCGTTCTCGATCAGCACTTGGTAGCCGGTCTTGAACTGGTTGTGCGTCATCTGCACCCGGCCAACGCCAGGAATCAGGCCAATTGGAATGCCTACCCCGGTGTTGCTGATGCGGTACAGGTATCGACCGGAAACGATAAGGCGCAGACCTTCACAGTCGTGCATCCCCCGAATCGGACCGGTTCCGATCTGCTGATAGGGCTTCAGCCCCGGCGGGGTCGCGAACATCGAGACCGTGCGCGTACCTGCCACCTCTGCCATCACCGGCAGCCAGTTCACTGTGTCCTGGCACGACCAGGGCAGGCTGTCGCTGGTGTATAAGCCGCCGATCAGGTCAACGGGATTCGCGCGCATTAGCGGTAATACCCCTCGTACCAAGCGCCCCACGGCTGGCCTTGGCCGACCGGAAGATCCGGGTAGGAGATACGCGAGTAGTCAGCCGAGGCGACCTGAGCGCGGAGGTTGCCCAACAGGTCCTGCGCCATCTGGAACACGTCAGGATCCATGGCGACGCCGTATTTGGCGCGCAGGCGCGTGGCGAGGTTGTACGTGATCGCCTCCTCCGCCTCAGGCAGAACAGGCATCTCATCGTCCGGAACCGATACCAGCGACCAGCCAAGGCTCAGGCCTTCAGCTTCCCATGTGGTCATCATCAGGTTCAGGGCGCGGATTGCGTCCTCGGCATCCCGGGCCTCTGGAGCTTCATCGGCGTCCAAGACGCGGAGAAGCATCAGAGAATCGCGGATGACTTCGCTGACCTTGCTCATTGGGCAGCCTTGGGCGGCCGTCCACGGCGCTTGGGCTGTTCGTTGGCCACAGGATCAGCAGCGACCTTCTTGACTTCGCCGTGCGGATAGAACCCATCCTTGGCCGCCGCATGCTGCTCCGACTCATCGGCCACGATCCGCCACTCAGCAGCGAGATCGCCGCCGAGATAGATCATCTTGGGGAATTCCATGAGCCCTCCAAAAAGAAGGGGGCGACCAAGACGGCCGCCCCCGTTGGGCGTTACTGGGTGACGCGGCAGGCGTGATCCGGACGGACGGCTGCCGGCAGGGCGAACAGCACGTCGATTCGGGTGTTTTCCTGGTCGGTGAGGCCGTTACCGAAGCTCATCACGCGGCAGGACACGTTGCCGATCTTGGAGGTGTAGCCCTCACACGAAGCCAGCACCGGCAGCGGCACGAAAGCCGAGGCAAACGCATCGCGGTGGAACACCAGGTTCTGCACCCGGCCCGAGGACGCGGTGCCGAAGATCGTGATGACAGCAGACGCAGCCGGAGAAGCCGTCACGGTGCCGATCTGGCTGGCGCTGGTCGGGATGATGGCCGGGAAGATCTGCAGGTTGCCCGCGCCGCCCGCGTAGTTGGCCGTCACGCGGAAGTAGCGCGGCACGCCCATGTCGGCGCCGGTGATCGGGTGGACGGCATTCACGCCCGCGATACTGATGATCGAGCCAGCGGTGATGGCGCCCGTACCGGCAGTGACGGCCAGCGTGTTGCCGGTCTGGCCCGCAGCGTTGACGGTGTAGCCAGCGCCCGCGCCGTTGGTCTGTACCGGCAGCGACAGCTGCTTGTGGAACTCCAGGCCAGCGAACTTGCCCACGGCGTTCTCGCTGAACTCGCCACGCAGCTCATCGGCAGTGTGGAACAGCGGCGCATTGGCCTCGGCCAGGGCGTCGTTGGCATCCACCGAGAAGTGTGCGTAACGCTCATCTCCCGGCGCCAGGAAGCGGTCCAGCATCGAGGACGCATTCCGCCACGGGGTGCGGGTGGCCGGGACGGTGCCCCAGGTGCCGACCACGTTGGAGGTCTGCGAAACCATCGAAGCCAGAAGTACCTGGTTGATCTTGCTGTTCAGCGACGACATCGCCGGACGCAGGAAGCGCTCCTTGAAGCGGCTCAGCTCCAGCTTCTTCTCCTTCGCGGTGAAGGTCAGCGGGACGTGCAGCTGCTGGTCGACGGTCAGGTTGACCGAGGTTTCGTTGACGGCCGGAGCGGCACCGCCGCCAGCGAAGTTGGAGCCGCTGTAGGTGACCGGGGTCGGCGGGATCATGACCCGCACCGAATCGCCCTTCTTGTAGCCGTTCACTTCCTCGCTGAACTCGACTTCGCGGTCCAGGTTGATGTTGCGAACAACGCTGTTCTCTTCCCACAGGATCTTGGCCGCCTCGCGGGCGATCATCTGATGGGTCAGCGCCTGATTGACGTTTGCCATTGCGTATTCCTCGATTGGTTATCGCTTTCGGCGCAGCTCGCGGTCGCGGCGATACCACTCGTCGTCGGTCAGCTTCTCAGGCGGGGTTTCCGTCGGAGATCGACCACTGACGCGCGGTGCCGGCGCTGGCGCCTGCGAAATGGGCTTGTTGGTTGGGGTTGGCGCGAATGCCGCAGGAGCCGGTTCGGCTTCCTGAGTCGGCGGCGCTGCGTCCAGGCGCGATGCGTAGCGGGCGACTGCCAGCTCCATCAGTTCCGGCCGGGTTGAGGCCAGCTGGAACAGCTCGTCCTCGTTCAAGGCGAGCTTGTAGGCCATTTCCGGGCCACGTTCGTGGGCCATGATGGCTTTCTGCAGCTCGACAGGCAGGAGCTGCTGCGGAATGCCCGAGACAACCTCTTCAAAGTCCGGGTTCTGCGATGCAAAGGCCTGCGCACGATTGGCGTACGCCTGGAACTTCTCCTGCTCCGAGCGGGCTGCAGACTCGGATTTCTGCTGCTCTTCCCACTGCTTTCGAGCCTGCTCAACCTCATAGCGGGCCGTCTGACGGGCCAACTCCTCGGGGTCGAAACCGGCGCTCTCCATCGTGGGCGGCTTGGCTTCCTGCTTCGGGAAGCGGGATTCGATAGCTTCCAGCCGCTTGAGTACTGCCTGCTCACGGGCAGCAGCCTCTCGGGCTTCGCTCTTCAGCCGGTCGATGTACTGGCTGGTGCGGTTTTTGCGCTTGGCTGCCTCTTCTTCAGCCTTCTTGGCTTCGGCCTCTTTGGCCTTGTCAGCCTCTTGGGTTGCAGCCTGTTCCTGCTGGGCGGCTTCCGCGTCGTTCTTCGGCTGAGTTGCGGGCAGTGCTTCGCCGCCACCCTGTTCCAGGGCGTTGTTCTCGTCGCTCATGTCTTCCTCTCGGGATTCGACCAGTCCGGGTCGATGCGGTCAGGCGGGGAAGCCGCCTGTTTGTTCGGGCACAAAAAAACCGCCCGGAGGCGGTTGATTCATCTGCATGGGTTGCGGCTGTGGCGGAGGACCGAGAAGCGCCATACCGGCTGCGTTCTCGATGGCCTGGCCGATGGCCTGTTCGCCGTATAGCTGGGCCTGCGCCTGGGACTTTGTTGCGTCCGCGTCGGCCTTCTTGGCGTCGGCCATCATCTTCGGGTCGGGCTGCTGTGGCTCCGGCGCCTGCTCCCCGTCCTTGGGCTTCAGGACACCGCCGCTGACCAGGATCTGGCGGAACGCACTGTCCACGTCATCCATGCCAGGCAGGTCCATGTTCTTGATCGCCGAGTAGGCCATGAGGGAGGCAATCGGAGGCGGCAGACCCGGACCCATCTGGCCAAGCAGAGTGGTGAAGGCGTCAACGGCCTCCATGCGCTGAGTGGCAAAGCTCGGGCCGACAGTGATCGTCACGTCATACTTGCCCTTGCTCAGATCGTTCAGGGTGATCGTCTGGCCTGTCTGCGGGTCAACCACGCTCTGATACAGCTGCTTCCACTTCTCACCACCATCCGGACCCAAGACGCGGACCACTCGCGGTGTGTCGTAGACGCGCGGGATCATGTCCACGAGGATCTTGTAGGTGTAGCGGATTGCGTATGCCAGGTTGTCGATGTAGTTGAACGTGGCCGTCGCGCCCTGCTGCTGCCGCGCCAGGATTCCTCGTCCGCTGGTTTCGTTCGACCTCGCGCCCAGACTGGCGTCGTAAATGCCGGTGTTGGCCTTGATGTCCTCGTTGTCGAGGGCCGACAGCTGCAGGAGGGCTGCGGGGATTTCTGCCTGGGCAGCGCGCTGCGGCATCATGTCGGCGCTATCTGCCACCGGCAGATACGGATAGTCCTCAGCGTTGGCATTCCGCCAGAATCGCTCAAGACCCTTGATCCAGCTCTGCTTGACGATGAACGGCGCCTTCGGAGCCTTCGCTACCGCCTCAATAGCCGCCGTCCGGTGGACATTGTGCAGGCGCTGCTGATCCTTGCTCGGGCGGACCATGCCGAACCAGTAGTCTTCGCCATCGATGTTGGTGATGTTGCCCCAGCACGGGACAATCGGGATGTATTTTGACGGGAACTCGTATGGCTCGGTCAGCCACTCGTTGCCGTTGGTCATCCGCATCTTCACAACATGCGAATCGGCCTCGCGGCGCTTGACCACCGAGATGCCCTCATTGGCAAGCAGCGCCTCCAAGGTCATCGCGTCGGTCGGCTGCCCCTGATCCTTGGCACGCTTCTCCAGCTCCTCGACCGAGACTACGGCGCCATTGGAGAGCGCCCACATTTCGACCTTGATCGGGTCCTTGTACCAGTACTCTGCGATCAGAACCTGGTTCTTCTCGCGCCAGGTCACGCAGTCATTGTTGTCCTCCCAGTCCTGCAGGCTGGCATTGGGCCAGCGGCGCTCGAAATCATCCTTGGAAACCAGCTCCTCCACGAAGGCGAAGCCGGCATCGGAGCGATCGATCTCAATGGCGGCTGGGTCGAACTTCACCGCAAATGGATTTCGAATCGGCTCGATGAAGATGTCCTGTTCGAAGTCCTCGTCGTTCAGGTAGTCGGTGCAGATGCGCCAGGCGCCAAACCCTCCCTTAACTGCGAAGTCATAGCCGATGTCGTAGGCCTGATCGGCATTGCTGACCGACTCGATGTTCCGGCACAGACCCTGCATGATCTCGGCCAGCCCAGCATCACCCTCTTCCGTGCCGCGAACCTTGCCCTGCGGCCGGTTCTGGCGCATCTCGTTGACGACCTGGCGCACATGCGAGGCCAGCTTCGGGAACTCGTACGTCGGCCGATCACCGCGCCGCGCCTTGAGCTTCTCGTCCCACTGCGCGCCCGGAACCGTCACAAAACGAACGTCGTCGCGGGCCTTGTCGTACAGCTCCACGCAGGCTTCGGACGCAAGATCCCTGCGCTTGAGCATTTCAGCCAGCGCATCGTCCCGCTTCTTCTCGGCCATCAGTAATCCGTCGTGTAGTTGTCCAGGGCCGACATGTCCGGCTCGCTGTGGTCAGTGCTGAGGTAGTCAACGGCCATCAGGCCGAAGGCATCTGCGCCATGGCTGGCCCAGTCGTGATTCGGGCCGAAGCCGATGTTCCGCGCCTCATCGCGCTTCTCGTGATACCAGCCGAGCGCATCGCGCCCTGGCTCCGTACCGTCTGCATGGAACCAGATGCTCGGGAACAGCCGACGCACAGCCTCGATGCGGGTCATGGCCGCGCCCTGGCCCATGTTCGGAATCACCTTGACCTCAAACCCGGCCTTGCGCAACTCGCTCTCGTAGCTAACAGAGAACACCTTGTCGTGCGCCGCGCCGTCATGAGGCAGAACGCACATGGCGCATTCATAGCCACTCCGTCGCAGCCAGTCCACGTGGGTCGCCAGCGGCTGCCCAATGGCCTCGTAGTACCGCAGAACGCGAACCTCGCGCCCGATGAACTGGACGATCCAGATCGCGCAGGCGTCAGCCTTGGCGCCCGTGCCGCCGATGTCCCAATAGGCCCGAAGAGTCATCAGCGGATCGACGGCTACACGGCCAATGCGGCCCTCTTCCTGGGCCACCGCGATGGACTTAGCAAAATAGGCGCCGGACACAGCGACGACATACCCGCCATTCCAGATGTGGTCGTACTGCTCCGGGCGTTCCTGCAGATCGCGCTGCCGGTCACGTTCAAGCTTGGCGGGGAATCGCGGGTTGTCCTGCCAGTTCAGCTCGACAACCTTGACTAGCGGGTCCTCTGACCTGCGGAACCGTTCAACCGGCGCCGTCTTGCGTGCTGGGTTCCAGGTAATCCACAGCTCTGCATTCCACTGCTCACCCTCTTCACGCAACGTCGGAATCAGGGTGTTCCATGCATGCTCCGTGACCGGCTCCGCCTCATCGACCCAGCACAGCAGAATTCGGCCCTTCGACTTCACCGAACCGATGTTTCGGTCAAGGCCAGCGAACGAGAACCAGACGTTTCCGTCGTGGCTCTTCACGTACTTCTCGCCAACCTGCCAGTAGGCCGCCAGCGCCGGTTCATCCTCAATGGCCCGCTTGACCTCTTCCAGCGAGGAATCGTCCAGCGAGTTCATGAACTGGCGAGCGCACAGGATCTGGCCCTTGATGCCTGCCTGCCCGAAGCGCATGCCCTGGACTGCTGCCATCTTGGCGAAGGAGCGTGTCTTGCCTGAGCCGCGACCACCGTAAGCTCCACGAACGTCCGCACGTCCAAGGAACACCGGGCGCAGCTTGCGCGGCAGCCGGATGGTCAGCTCCGTCATTCCAGATCGGCCAGCTTGAACGTGGTGACTGTCTTCACCGGGCCGCCGTCCTCGCCCACATGCTCGGTGCGGTTGAGCTTGGGTGCTGCGTACTCGGCCAGCTTGCACAGGAGGTCCAACGCCTTGGCCGGGTCCGGCTTGCCGCTATCCGTGCCATCACCCTCAGCGACCGTCGTAAGCCAGCGCCCCACGTTGGCGCTGTTGTCCTCCAGCAGCTTGCGGACCGTCTCGCGGAACTCGGCCGTCTGCTTGTTCGGGGTGCCCTTTTTCCGGCCTCCGGCCTTCACTCGACCTTTTGGCGCGCCCATATCTAATCCAATCCACTGTAGTTAAGGCAGCGGCGGCGCAACCGGATAGGCGACCAGCTGGGTCGGGCCATTGATCCAGTTGTCCGGCTGCATGTAGCGGGCTGGCAGGACCTGAATGACGTGGTGGGCGATGAAGCGCTCTCCATTGTCCAGATCCACTGCCAGGCGGATGCAGGAGATGCCGTCTACCTGAGCGGTGACCATGACCTGGCAGGCACGGCCACTGGCATCGATAGACGGGTCCGCCATCACGGCTGGGTAGTTGTCCCAGGTGTTCCATGTGGCCTTGGTGATCTTCACGCCAGCGGGCAGCGCGCCGTTGAAGTCGGTGACCAGTGCACGGCGTTCCGGCGCATAGATGCGAGCCTGGAACACGCGATCACGGTTGTAGCCACTCACGATGTTGCGGGTGGCGCGGCCCATGTCACTCACGGTCAGCCCTCACCAAGGCTTGGAGCCCGCGGACTTGAGCGTCACAGGCGGCAGCGGCACGAACAATTCGCCCCGCACTGTCTGCTCGGTCGTCGGCGGCACCATCAGGCTGGCCGGGGCTGGCGGCAAGGTCGGACACTCGGGCCTCACAGCCTGCCCAGCGCTGCCGCAGGCGGAGGTTGCCAGCACGCAGGCCATCAGCGACAGCCGCGCCTTTCGATTCAGCATCTGCCTTCTCCTGCTCGTACTGGGTTGCTACTGCCTCGGCACGCTTGACCCGCTGGCGCTCGACCGCGATCACGGCGATGGCGTTGTCGCGCTCCTGCTCTGCGACTGCCTTGGCCGTCTGGGCGCTGTCCCGTGCGCGCTCTGCCTGAGCCACTGTCCCTCGCTGCCACACGGCAACGCCTACCAGGAGCAATACTGCTCCAAGCAGGACACGGGACAGGATGCTCATCTCAGAGGACGCTGCGGCTGTTGATGTTCTGAAGGTCGCTGAGGATGCTTAGCAGCAGAGCGTTGTGGGCTTCGATAGCTTCGACCAGCGGAGCCTGAGATGCCTGCGGCTCAACCTGCTTACAGGCTTCTCCCGTCAACCGTTCCGGCCCAAGCACCTTGTAGAACGCTTCGCGGGTGCCGATTACTGTCGTGGACAACTCATCGAGCAGATTCCGCTGGGTACGAAGCAGCGAGTCCACGCGGGATTCGGGGTTTGGGGCGAGACTGGTAGGGATTGAATTCATCATGATTGATTTCTCAGTTCGGCTTCCGCTGGCTGATGAACTTGGCGACAAAGCCGACGCCAGCAAAGATGCGGATGAACGTGGTGATGGCCGATGGCATGGCCTCATCAGCCAACATGCCAAGGGCGGCCGCACCGGCGTAAAGGCCATCCGGGCTGGCGAGCAGTGCGCCCCACAGCCAGGTGGTCCAGTGCTTCAGGGTGTCCTTGACCGGGGCAATGCCCTGCGGCAGGAAACTGGCCTTCGCCGGACGCTTCGGCGGGGTGATGATTGGGGTTGGGCTGCTCATTGCTTGTCGCGCTCCTTCTTGCGCTGGAGTTCTTTCTCGATCTCTTCAGCGGCCTTGGGAGCCACCATGTAGACAGCAGCGCGGTAGGCCTCAGCCTGGCGCACAGCCACCTCGGCACTGGATGCCGTGTGGGCGATCCAGGCCGAACCCATCACCACCCCTGCCAACGCCACGCCAATGGCGATCCCGTTCCACACGGAACCCGCGCCCTCAAGGCGGACCACGTTCCCGTTGGCGGATGACCCATTCAAACGGCCAAGCGCAGAATCAAGACGCTCCAGCCCCGCACGGAAATCCCGCGCCAGCTCATCGTTGGCGCTCATTTCCTGTAGGGCTCCGAGAACACAGGGACATCCATCTTGGTGGCGATTCGGTAGATCACGTCCCGAAGGCTGTGGATCTCTTCCTTCACTTCCTGCAGCGCACCCTGCTTAAGCATGTTCTCGGCCACATAGAGCTTGTGCTTGTTGTGGTCCTGCCAGAGCATCCAGATCCAGCCCGTCAGCGCCCCTACGCCCAGCATCAGGCAGGGGACGACAATGGCGAGGATGCGGACCAGGATGTCCATGGTTTCGCTCATTCGCGGAACACCTTTTGCTCGTCCAGGCGCCGGTTGGTCAGGCCCTTCATGACCCGCCCCCCAGCCCGATTCCAGCGGGTGAACTCAGCAGCTGCGCCAGCCACGTCCCCGGCGTTGAACTTCCGCAGCAGGGTCGAATTGGCGAACGCCTTGGCGCCGATGTTGTACGCCAAGCTGGTCATAGCCCCGATCTGGGCGTCAGTGGCTGGCTTCTTCACCACCGACTGCACGCCCTTGAGGAACCGGGTCACGTCCTGAGCCAGCCGCTCATCTGCCTGCGCTTGCGTCCACTTCACGCCCTTGGCGATGCCCGGGCCTGTGGCACCGTACCCAATCGTCCAAGGGTCCCCGCCAGTGCCGGGGTCCGGGTATGCCTCCAGCCTGCAGCCTTCCCACTTCTTCACGAGGGAAACAGCATAGGCAAGGGCAGACACGGGATCCTCCAGGCAAAAAGAAAGCCCCCACATTTCTGCAGGGGCTACTTTGGTCGCGCGTAGGATGGCACCTAAAACGAGGTCAGGTCACGACCTCATGCCGCCTCGCGCCTCACAGCGTCAGCCATTTGGTGCGCTGCCTCGGCCTCAGCATCCCGGATTCGCTCGAACAGCCACTGATAGCAGGCCTTCCAGTCGCGCCGGAAATTGGAAGGATCCTTGCCCAGCTTCTTGGCCCGCCAGCCGTCAGTGTTCTTGGTGTGCCCGGTGCCGTCGCAGTCGCTGCAGGCCTTTACCAGTTCCCCGGCCAGCACGGTTCCGCGCCCCTGGCACGCTCCGCAGTTCCTTGGACACGCGATCTCCTCCACGATGACCCGCAGCAGTCCGGGCAGCATCTCCGGCAGGCTCTCCGGCCACTGCTCATCCTTGGCCTTGTCCAGTGCCGCCTGCGCGCGATAGACCTCTGCGCGCTGCTCCGCCGTCTCGGCCCGCTGCCATTGCCGCAGCGCCACGGCAAGACCGTAGGTCACCTTGGCGTCGATGGCTCGGTTGATCCGCTTACGCCACTCGGTGACCGCAAGGTGGTTGAACAGTGCATCCAGCCTGCGCCGGCTCAGCGCCGCCCCATCCGGCCAGTGGCAGGCGATGAAGACCTCCCTGCCAAGCCCAGCCGGAACGAAGGCCAATGCAGCGGCGATGTCCTGATTGGTCAGCTCCGGGATGCCGCCCCGGCCGGTGTCCAGCCTGACGGTTTGCTGGTTAAGCCGTGCGGGCAGTTCGCGAACGTCAGTCATTGGATGCCTCCAGTCTTGTGTATAGACGGGCCTGACGCCCGAAGGTGTATCGCTTGGTCCCACGGTTTCCGGTTTCGATCACATGGCCGACCTTCGCCATCCGGGAAACGCTCTGGGCGAAGTGCAGGCGCTCGGCTTGGTCCACGCCAATCCCGTCCACAATGTCGCCCATGAAGTGCCACCCAGGGTTCTCTGCCAGCCACTGCCGGATCTGCTGTGCGCGGCTCATGCGGCCCTCCGGCTGTTCTCCGGGGTGATACCAGCCACAGTCACGGCCACGCCGAGCGCAGCCCACGCGTGCGACTTGACACCGTAGGTCGGCCCCGGTGCCTTCTTGGTCCCCTGCGGCCCGAGCAGGTCCAGCAGCGCCTGCCGGATGTTGGCGTCCTTGGCCTTGGCGTTACCGCAGAGGTGCAGCTTCACGTCTCGGCGATACACCATGCAGACTTCGGTAGGCCTGTGCCATTGCTGCTGGAATCGGCCGACCCACACACAGGTCTCGAATACTTCTCGGCCAACAGCCATCCCGTAACTCGCGATCATCTCGATTGCGAGAACGTCGCAAGTCCTGAAGATCGTGACCATGTTCCCGAGCAGGTCACCGTTCCGCGAGACCCCGCTATGGCGGACCTGACCGTCCTCAAGGACGCACCACCCGCTTTCCTCGGTGCCGGGGTCGATGGCGAGGATCCTCATGCCGCGCTCCTCTGCCCCAGCCGCTGCAGGGTCACGTTCAGGGCGGCCAGCTCGTCCATCTTCATGATGGTCCACATGCGCTTCTGCCCGTGGATCCCGTTGAAGCTGCCCTGGTGGCAGTCCTTGCACAGCGCAACGGTGGTGTAGTGCTGCCCTTGGTTGATGTGGTGGGCGTCTGATGGCGCCGGTGCATCGCACACGCTGCAGGGCAGCTCCTTGACCGCCTGCATGTGCGCGCGCTCGGCTGAGGTGAAGGATTTGGCGTTCTTCGTCCTCACGCAACCCTCCTGCTTGGCGGCGCGAACTGCGCCAGTCGTTCCACAGCGCTGTCCGACCAGCGCACCCGGTCCGAGAACTCGGCGTGGATGAAGGTGAGGAAGTCGCCCATCTTTCGGCGGCTGTACTTGCTGGTCCGGGCGCCGAGCATCACCACGCCACCGCGCAGGCCGGGAGCCCACTCGGTCTCCTCCTCGAACGCGGCGGTCAGCACGTCCTTCCAGTCGTAGGGCGTGGCCTGCCTGCTGCTGCCGTCGCGGCGGGTGATCACCAGCGGCACCTGCTTGGCGATGTCGCTCAGCGCCGGCCACATCGCCGCGTTCTGGTCCAGCGTCCGCTTCGGCTCGTCCAGGGTGATCTGCACCGGGCCGCCCTTGAGCCATTCGTTGATGGCGCGCATGACATTGGAGACCACCTGGGCCCAGTTGCGATTGCCCTTCGGGTCGATCAGGAAGGTGCGCTTCATGCTCGGCTCTCCTTCTTCCCGATGTAGCCGAACCCATCACAGCGGTCGCAGCGCTCTCCCCATTCACTGCCGTCAGGGTTGTGCCAACGGTCGCCACCATGTCCGTGACACTTGGGGCATTCAACGAGCTCCGGGAACATTTCGCTGAATTTCTCTTGCGAGATCTCACCCATGGCCGCGAAGTTCTCTTTCTCGCTCATGGCCTTTCCTCCGGCGGAGCGGGCAGCGGCTGCCAGTGGGTGGGCTGCGTGGCCGGGCATCCGAATCCATGAACTCGCCATGCCTGCTCGTGCGCGTCCCAGCCGCCACGGAGCACTCTCGTATGCCAATGCCGGTGGTCCAGGAGAACAGGAGTCCCATCCTTCGGTGCCGAATCGATTGGCTCCCACTGAGGGCTAGCGGCAGCACGGATTGCATCCAGCACGTCGCTTCGCTCGTAATCTCCCGAAGGGCAGTGCTCTTCAAGCAACTCGCGCGCGCGACGCTCCACTGAACTCTCGACTTCCCAGTGGTCACCTGCCGCGACGCAGTGGCAGTTCATCCAGCCACCACTATGGAAGTAGACCCTGTGTGTCGATCCATCACTGTTCATCATCCCTTCCTCCTGATCTGCTCGTCTCGTTCGTCCCAGCCGTCCAGCCAAGCCCGGCGCAGCGCCAGCCCGTCCTCGCCCATGGCGTAGAGCGGGACCGAATTCCGGTCCTTGTGTGCGTCGCGCATCCACCGGCCGGTCTGGCGGGCGCGTTCCAGTTCGTACTGAGCGATCACGCAGCCTCCCTTGCGGAGAGGTGCATTTGTCCTGGCCGGCGGTCTTCCTGAGCAGCTGCGTGCAGCAGCCGACTGCGTGCGATAAGCACGACGGCGGCCGGCTCAGGGATCTGCATCGCCGCAGCGATTTCATGGGCGTTGCAGCCCTCGCAGTACAGACGGAACACGTCTGCGTCGGATAGGTTCATACGGCTCATGCGCGCACCACCTGCGCATTGGCCAGAGCCTGCTCGCGGCTGCACTGGTCGCAGATGCCGGGACCGCCACAGCGGGCACGCTGGCCGTCAGCGCGGGGATGCACATGCCCGTGGCCGTTGTCGGCCTTCTTCCTTGGCGGCGCGGCCAGCATCTTGCCGATCTGCTCGAATCGCTTCTTCATCGCCGGCGACTCGGGATCAGCAGGGATCGGCTGCTTGGTCAGAGCCAGCTGTTCACGAGGCGGCAACGCTTCGAGGAAGTCAGCCGGGGCCGGCCACTGGCGCCGGGTCTGACTCAACTTGACGAAGGCGCGGCGGAAGCGCGGCGCGTCCGGCTCCTGCTCCCAGACGCGGTCGTTGGTCAGCGCCTCAGCCCACATGGCGGCCGTCCCTGCGATCAGGTCCGATGCCGGGGTCCGGTCCAGGCCCAAGCAGAGCAGCTTGCTCAGCCCGTCCAGAATCTCGTCGTGGATCCAGGTTTGCATGTGATTTCATCCCTTGCAAGGTTTGAATTGCGGTAAGGGTCTTGCTGGGCTGCATCGGCTGATTGCTCGCGGGCCCTGCTCTCGCCGGCTCACGCGGAACGTCCTGCCAGCGGGCTTGGTTGAGGTAGGTCGACCCCATCGGCACGTAGCCACGGATCCATCCGTCGTCCTCCGCCTGCATCAGGCGGACGTGGGCGATCAGTTCGTCGCAGCGGTCGTCCAGCTTCCGGCGGCGCCAGGTCTTCTCGGCCTCTTGCTTGCCCTTCTTGTTCGGGTAAGCAGCCCAGAAGTCAGCGAAGCGGCAGCGTGCGGCCAGCGGCTGCACATGCTGTTGCTCTTGCTCTTCTTCTTGGAGATTGGTGTCTGGTGTATGGAGAGCTTTCTGTTGGGTTTCTGAAAAAGAACCCACCGGAAAGGGTTGGGTTTCTTTTGGTTCTTTCTCTTGAACCTGCGGGTTCTTCGGGGGGCGCCCACCACGACGGCCGTTCTCACGCGCGGCTTCGATCTTTGCCTGGTAGCGCGCAATCTCTTCGTCCGCGCGCTTGTTGTGCCAGCCGGTGTCAGTCAGGGTGAAGAACTCGGCCAGAACCGCCTGGACCGCTTCCAGCTCTTCCTGAGAGCGAGCGCCAGCCAGACGGGCAACCTGCTTCACATCTGCGGGCAGCGCCTCTTCCTGCAGGTAGTAACGGCGCAGGAGGCGGCTGTAGATGGCGTCCTCGATCAGCGACAGGTGCGCCGTCGCTGCTGCGTAGTCACCGATGTGATGCTCAAAATAGTTCATGGCTCAGGCGGCCTTCGGACCTTCATCACTGCTGATCGGAAACCACGTGCAGCCGCTGCGGCCATTGCTGGCCGAACACTTGCGGACCATCCCGCGCCGAATGAGGCCCTGCTTTTCCAGCTCGGGCAGACGACGGGCCAACATGAAACGATCCAGCCCGGTAGCGCGGGCCAGTTCCAGGCTGGTCAGGCCCGGATACTTGCGGACCGCCGAAGCGGCCTGCGAGTGCTGCTGAGCCTGAGCGCCAGACGACACCATGTGCGCTGCGGCTTCGTGGCTGCTGCTGGGATCGGTGTAGCGAGCTGGATGGTTCATGTGGATTCCTCAGCCCTTGATTGGGCGGGCATGTACTGGGATGACTCGTTCGGCGCGTTGCCGGTCTGATTCGCGTTGGAGCCATCCGGGAGAGAACTAGCGCCAGGGGTGAAGCGGCTTCTTCTTAGGTGTCTGGGTCGTCACGTTTCAGGGCCTGAAAAGGAACAACGGAGCCGTGTTGGGCTGGGAGCCGGTAGCGCCTGTCGAGCTCAGCGCGGGCGGCGTGGATCAGTGCTTCGTGCAGTGGAAGCCCTTGGGCCTCCGCGTATTCCTCAAGCCTTCGGCGCTCATCGCGCGACAGCTGTATTTCCATAGGCCCTCCCCGGGGACTTGTATGGACCTTCAGGCGGCATCGCGGTCGGAACTACGCTGTTCCAGAGAAGCAATCCCAGCCAGGACCAGCTCCCGCACGAACACTGCGGGCTGACGACCGTTGAAGTTGGCGAGAGCCTCGATCACTGCCTTTTCCGAGTCGTTGAAACGGACCTTGATCGGGTTGTCGCGGAGGTGTGTGGGGTCTGCGTACATAGATGGAGCCTTGTCAGTGATGGATAGATTTTTGAATTTCCGCTTTGGACTAAGCAGTCGCGCTCTTCTTAGGGCGTCCGAACTTTCGACCGGCGCGCTTCTCTGCGAACCGCATTTGTTGGACGTACCACCCAAAAGGAACGACGAGCACGTTGCCGTCTCGGAAGCCCGCTGTGGGATCACGAAGAACGAGTGCGCCTCAAAATTGGTGGCACCCGAGATCAAGTCCGGACTCCTGAATGGCACTGACATAGCCCCTGAACGTCAGATCCCAGTCATGGGCTTTTCGAAGTGCGTTGGCTTTCTTCTGCCGGTACTTAGTTGCAAGGGACTCTGGATCGCGGAGGCTCATTCCCCCGTTGAGTGCGAGAGCCTCTTGGTGGCTTACGCCGTATATCCGCTTGGCCTTTTCTTCCCGTCGAGCAAGCAGCCTCGCCATGCGCTCAGCTCTTCCTGCTGCGGACGAGATCCGTGCTCCGCCATCTTTGCCCGTCATGCCCTTCTTCTTGATCAGCTGGCGGACGCGCTCCCGGGTGATACCAAACAGATCGCCGATCTGCTGGAGAGTTCGGCCGCCCTTATACATAGCGGCCATTGCTTCGATACGGTCGGACATTGCTCAAGCCACCTTCCGGGGCGTGCCCCGCTTCTTGGGGGCCGGGTCTTCCTTCGGCAGGACATTGGCTTTCACGGGCATGGACTGAACCCAGATCAAAACGCTTTCATCCAGGCTCTTGTCCGCAGCAGCCATGCGCTTGGCGAGAACTCGGCCAATGCCTCGGCTTCCATTGCAGATGCCTGCGATGGTCGAGTACGGGATGTCCAAAGCGGCCGCTGTACGAGCGGCGCCGCCCTGTCGCTTTACGTACTTGTTCCAGTAGGTGCGAGGTGTCATGTCTAGCCTATGCGTTACGCGTAGTGTCAGAGTATGCATAGCGCATAGCTGCTGTGCAAGCACTTTCTTTAGGCTGTGTCTCAGCCTATGAGTACGCTATCCGTCAATCTCACAGCCCGTAGAGAAACACTCGGGCTGAACATCCCCCAGATACATGCAGCACTAACGCTGCGTGGGGTGTCTGTCGCCGAATCGACCGTCTACGGCTGGTTCAACGGGAGCAGGGGGGTAAGGAAGATGGAGCACCTAAAAGCGCTATGCGAGGTCCTGCAGACGGACCTAAACAGCCTGACCGGAGATGAGGTCGAGGTGGCCGAGGGCCCCTTGCCCGCTTCGATCGTTCGTGAGCTGGCTGGCCTTAGTGAGGTTCAGCAGCAGGCCGTCCTGGCAACTATCAAAGCCATGAAGGCAGGGTGAAGCATGTTCGCAGCTATTACTTCTATGGGCTGGATTATTGCTGCGGTCGCGGCTGTTGCTCTATTTGCTCTATGGGTAGCAAACGCCGCCCTTGCTGAGTGCACGAAGCTCCGAAGGGAGTTGAACTCCGCAAAAGACTGGATTGGTGAGATTGAGCGGCGCCACGCCATACAGTCCGACGATCTACAGGATCGACTTGCACGGCTGGATCGGAACGCTGAAGCCTAATTACTTGGCCTGACCCGGGGCAGCAGGCCAAGAGATTTCGCCCCTACTCAAGGATCGAACTCATGAAAAAGGCACTCATCGCCGCAATAGGCCTCTCACTGGCCTCAATTGTGGGAGCTGCTTCAGCTCAGGACTATGTTGACGGTCACTATCGAGCTGACGGCACATATGTGAACGGCCATTACCGCACGAGCGCAAACAGCACTAAGCTGGACAACTACTCGACGCGGGGGAATGTGAACCCGTACACAGGCCAGCCTGGCACTGTCGACCCGTACAGGCAGACCCAGCGAAACCCATACGGATCCCCCTATAACCAGCCTCGTCAGCGCAGCTATCCCCAGAACTACGGCGGCAGCCAGAGACGATCAAGCTACGGGCATTGAAAAGACGACCCCGCCCCGGCGGGGTTTTCTTTGGTCGCAACCCAAAACTGAACGCTACTTAAATAACTATGCATAGTGAGCACTTCACTACGCGCTACGCATTGACTGCGATCTACGCATAGCGCATAGTCCTCTCCAACGCCCCACCACACCCACTACCGGGACAGGGGCTAGGAGACGAAGATGGCCGCCATCGCATTTGGACTGCCCCGCTCGACCACCCGGACCGGCTATGCGTCGGTCCGCGACCACAAGCGTTCCAGCGAGCTTGCCCGGGAAGAGCGCGGCCTGCCGCTGCACCCGGCCAATGCCTTCATCGCCTGCCCGGACTGTGACGGCACCGGCGAACACGTCCGCAACGACAGCGCCAGCGGCGATCCGCAGTGCGAGTACGGCGTGGCCTGCGGCCGCTGCGGCGGCGAAGGCGAGATTGCCGACGGCCTGATCGACCCGCTGCTGCTGGTGGCGAAGTACCGCAAGGGCCGGTTCGGCTGGGCCATGAGCGAGCACCGGGCAGCTGACCGTCGGCACTCCTACAACCTGTACCGGATGCGCGCCGTTCGCCCCTGCAGCGGGCTGGCTGCGGTCGACATGCTGGCCCGGGCGCAGATGTGCGCCAACGACACGACCCGCGCACTGCAGCAGGTGGCCGCATGACCGCCACCGACCGAGCCCTGCACTTCCAGGCGCTGAAGCTGGCTTCGGGCTACCTGCTGGCCTTCTGCATGGGCGTCGCGTTCGCCGTCATGGTCCAGGCGGTGCTGTCGTGAGTCGGCGCCTCACGGATGCGGAGCGCGTCGCACACAGCGACTTCCTGGCGTCGACGTCTGGCATCACCACCAGCACGGACCACTTCCTGGCCGGAATCGACTACGCGCGGTCGCTGTTCGCTGAGGTTCTGGCCGCCGCCCGCGCATCCCTCGCGGCCCGCGACCTGGCAGAACAAATGGCCGCCGACGACCGCCTGCACGCCGCTCTGGCCGCGTGCGAACCGGAGACGCGACATGAACCCGTTTGACCGGCTGGACGCGGCCTTCGCCGACCAGTTCTGCCTGCCGCCAATCGCCCCGCCGATGTCGCTGGCGGAAGCCCGAGAACAACGGAACCGCGAGGCCGTGGACGGCCTGTGCGTGGAGGAAAACGACCATGAGTAGCCGCCTACGCATCGCCTGGGCCGCCGTCGCGCTGTTCGCCGCCGTCGTCGTGCCGCTGCGCATCGCCGAGATCCACCAGGCCCACACCGACCGTGACGCTGCGAAAGCCCGATGGGCTGCAACCAGCAGCGTGCGCGGCTGAATTCCCCCGCCCTCACGGGCCCCGCGCCGGCCGGGATTCCACGACGCCGGCATCTATTCCCACCCGACAAAGGAACTGCCATGTCCGAAGCCCTGATTCCACTCGAATCCGTCAATGCCGTCGAGGCCTTCACCGGCGGCGGACTGGACGACCTCCTGGCCCGCATTCGCGCTGAGGCCGTCACCCTGGTGCCGAACGTCAAGACGGTTGCCGGCCGCAAGGAAATCGCCTCGATCGCCTACAAGGTGTCGCGCTCGAAGATCGCCATCGATGACGCCGGCAAGGCGCTGGTGGCCGACCTGAAGAAGCAGACCGGCGACATCGACTCGGCCCGCAAGAAGGCCCGCGACACCCTTGACGCGCTGCGCGACGAAGTGCGCAAGCCGCTGACCGACTGGGAAGAAGAGCAGGCCCGCATTGAGCGCGAGCGCGCCGAGGCCGAGGAACGCGCCCGTTCTGAGGCCGAAGCGGCCCGCCTGGCCGAGATCGCCCGGAAGGAAGAAGAGATCCGCGCCCGCGAGGAAGCCGTGCGCGCCGCTGAAGAGGCAGAGCGCCAGCGCGTTGCAGCTGAGCAGGCCGAGCGTGAGCGCGTCGAGCGCGAGGCCCGCCTGCAGGCTGAGGCCGCAGAGAACGCGAAGCGCGAGGCAGCTGCTGCCGTGGAGCGTGCCGAACGTGAGGCGCGCGAAGCCACCGAGCGCGCAGCCCGTGAGGCAGCCGAAGCCGAACAGCGTGCCAAGGATGCCGCCGAGAAGGCCGAGCGCGAAAAGGCTGAAGCCGTCGCCGCCGCTGAGCGCCGCGCGCAGGAAGAAGCTGAGCGCGCCGAGCGTGAGCGGCAGGCCCAGGCCGATGCCCAGCGCAAGGCGGACGAAGCACGCGCCGCCGACGTCGAACACCGCCGTTCGATCAACCGCGCCGCCATGGCCGCGCTGATCGCCCAGGGCATCAGCGAAGACGATGCCGCCACCGTTATCACCGCCATCGTGCAGGGCAAGGTCCCGGCCGTGGCCATCCGCTACTGAGGCACCCATGAACCAGATGACCACCCGCGCCGCTGTCGGCGCCCTGATGACCAGCGAGCAGGCCGAAGCTATCCGCGGCGCGTTGAAGTCGAGCCTGTACCCGGGCGCCAGTGATGCGTCCATCGACATGGTGCTGAGCTACTGCCAGGCGGCCGGGCTCGACCCGATGACCAAGCCGGTGCACATCGTGCCCATGAAGGTGAAGATCGGCGAGAACCCCGACGGCACCCCCGTCAACGGCATGCGCGACGTGGTTATGCCCGGCATCGGCCTGTACCGCATCAACGCCTCCCGCACGGGTCAGTACGCCGGCTGCAGTGAACCCGAGTTCGGACCAACCTGCACCATGGAGTCGGTGCGCGACGTGTGGTCGGATGGTCCCAATGGGCGCAGGCAGAAGACGCAGAAAGCTATTCAGCTGCTCTACCCAGAATGGTGTCGCGTAACGGTCCGCAAGCTGCTCGGCAACCAGGTGGTGGAGTTCTCCGCCAAGGAATACTGGCTGGAGAACTACGCTTCCAAGAGCGATGGCAGCCCGAACGCCATGTGGGAAAAGCGCGCCTTCGGCCAGCTGGCGAAGTGTGCAGAGGCCCAGGCGTTGCGCAAGGCGTTCCCGGAAGCGGTCGGCTCCCAGCCCACCGCCGAGGAAATGGAAGGCAAGGAAATCATTGACGGCGAGACGGTGCGCGCTGATCGCCGCCCCTCCACCGCTGGCGCCATCACCCGCCAGCAGCAGGCCGAGCCGCAAGACACCCCGGAGCGCCAAGCGCTGTACGCCAGCCTGAAGGATTTCGCCGACTGCGGAATGGAGGAATACGAGGGCGCCTGGGGCCGCCTGACCAAGGAGCAGCGACAGCTGATCGGCAGCGCGGGCCATGAAACGCTGAAGGGCATCGCCGAACGCGCAAGCGCCACCGTAGTCGAAGAAGGCGACCAGCAGCCTGCAGCCGATGAAGAGGTGCCGCTGTGATCGTCATCGGGTGCGACCAGGGCAGCGAGGCGTGGCACCGCGCCCGCGCCGGCATCATCACGGCCAGCATGTTCGCCACCGCGCGCTCGCGCGTGGGCGAGCTGACCGGCCAGCAGCGCACCTACGTGGACGCGGTGCTGTCCGGCCTGGCCGAGAAGACCGCAATGGAGCGCGCCGGATACAAGGCCGTGCCGCGCTCGGCAATCATCGAGAAGGCCATCGCCGGCGAGCCCATCGGCGATTTCAGCGAGGCGTCGAAGAACTACGCCTTCCGGCTGGCTATCGAGCGAATCAGCGGCGAGCCGCTGGGCGAAGGCTTCGAGACGTTCGCCATGCGCCGCGGCCATGAGCTGGAACCGGAAGCTCGCGCCGAGCATGAGGTGCAGTCCGGCCTGCTGGTGAAACGCGCTGGGTTCGTGTTGAGCGACTGCGGCGACTACGGCTGCTCGGCTGACGGCTTCATCGGCGAGGACGGCGGCAGCGAATACAAGTGCTTCATCAACCCCGAGAAGCTGCGCGCGTTCCACATCGACAACGATGCGAGCGAGGTGTTCGAGCAGGCCCAGGGCTGCATGTGGCTGACCGGCCGGCAGTGGTGGCACATCGGCCTGTACTGCCCGGCGCTGGCCGCCGTGGGCAAGCAGCTGTGGTGGCGCCGCTTCGACCGCGACGAGGCGTTCATCGCCAAGCTGCGCGCGGACCTGGAACCGTTCCGGCAGATGGTGGCCGGGTTTGAGCACAGTCTGCGTGCTGGCGATCACCAGGAGGCTGCCTGATGGACGTGACGATCTACCCCAGCCACGCCAAATGCCTGCGCCGTGCCGGCCTCGCCCGCGCCCAGCTGTTCGCGCAGGTGATCGAGGGCAAGCGCTACACCACCCGGCAGGTGGCCGAGATTCTGGACGTCTCGCGCAGCACGGCCTACGACCGAATTAAGCGCGGCCCCTACCCGCTCACCTGGGCCAACCTGATGAAGGCTCGCCTGCCATGAAGACCTGCACGAAGTGCGCGGCCCGGCTGCCGCTGCGGTTCTTCCCCTTGATCAACGGCAAGGCTACCGCCGCGTGCGCGCCGTGCCGGAACACCGAGCGCCGCCTGCACGACCCGCTGCGCCCCCTGCGCCGCGATCCGCTGCAGGTCCATCTGAACAATCACGTCAATCTCTGGTTCGGCCCAGTTCGGCGCGAGCCTTTCAGGAGCCACGCATGATGAATCGAACCAAGCCAGCCTACCCCTCCGAAGGCCGGATGAATGCACCGAGTGGACTGACCAAGCGCGAGCTGTTCGCCGCGATGGCGATGCAGGGGCTTCTCGCAAGCGGCAAGGCATGGAATGGACCGATGGGCTGGATCGGTGAGGAGTCTGTCCGCGTCGCGGACTCGCTACTAGAAACCTTGGAGAAGACCGCATGACCAGCATCCACGTACAGCCGACCTTCGACCTGGCCACGCAGGCCGAGAAGAACCGCCAGCGGGCCGAGATCGCCGACGACGTGGCGCAGTTCCTGCGCTCGGGCGGCAAGGTCCAGATCCTCGGCAACAGCCCCATCGACCGATCCACCATCAGCCGCCGCCAGGTGGTCGAGGGTGGCCACGACAGCCGCACGAAGAAGGGAGCATCAGCATGACCACCGACAACAAGACCCTGGCTGTGGATGTGCTGGCGGTGATGGATGGCGCCTGCTACGTACTTCTCCGCAAGGGATCTCGATCCCCGGAACTGGAAGAAGCCCGCTCCGTAGTGGCCGAGCTGATCGAGGCGGGGAAGGCAATACAGACTGCTTCCGATGAGATTGAAGCTGCAAAGGACGAGTACCTACCTGTCCTCGTCCCCATGGATGTTCAGGCATCCCTCAATCGAAAACTCCGCTCCGCGCGGGAACGTTTTTCTACTGCCCTCGCCCGCGTAAAAGGAGAAGCAGCATGAGCACTGACAAGACCCTGGCGGACGTGCAGCCCGGTGGGAGGGTGAGGCTGGGTAACGTCCGTGACCGTGTAATGGGCGAGTGTGAACAGTGGTTCGACACCTCCGACGTGGACATGGAAGCGGCCACCGACAGCATCATTGCCGCCGCCCAGCCCTCCCCGGGTGGTCAGCGGGATGACTCGCCTATGGCAAAGATGGCAGCCGCTCTCCGTGGGAAAGCCGAAGCTGAGCGGGCTGCGTTCGATCAACGCGTGCAGTCCGGCGAGTGGGGGCCGATGCCGGACAACCCGGACGTACTAGAACTGCCACCTCTTCCCGAAGAGGTTGACTCGGTTCGCTGCATGATTCGCGGTGAAAAAGGGTTCGCTGAGCCCTGCGATTACTACTTCACCTCCAAGCAGATGCGTGACTACGCGCGCACCGCCCTCGCCGCCAGCCAGCCGGTATCGGAAACCGACGCCTATCAGCAAGGTTTCCGTGATGGGCAAGACCGAACCTGCACCGTTGTGGCCCGCCAGCCGGTGGGGGAGCCTTTGGGTGAGGTGTTTTGGGATAACGAGACTGGAGAGATTTCAGTCAACTGGCTCAATGGGGACTTGCCGCCCGGGATTGGGACGCTCCTGTACGACGCCCCGCCCGCGCAGGCCGTGGACCTGGGGCAGTTCCGCGACTTGGCGCAGCGCTGGGCAGACAAGGCCGACTTGGCCCCAAGCCCGATGACCGCAAGGTCGTGCAGTCAGCAGCTACTGGCCCTGATCGACAGCAAGGCGGTGGGCAAATGAGCCCCGCGCATCCATATGCTGCTCGACCGGAGGCAGGCACTCACACGTGGCTGACTCCTCCAGAGATCATCGCGGCCCTCGGTTCCTTCGACCTTGACCCTTGCGCCGCTCCGTCGCCGCGTCCGTGGCCGACCGCCACCCGGCACATCGAGCTGCCGGAAGACGGGCTGTCTGCGGAATGGCATGGCCGTGTGTGGTGCAACCCGCCGTTCGGGCGTCACACCGAGGCATGGCTGGCGCGCATGGCCGATCACGGGAACGGGATCGCACTGGCCTTCGCTCGCACCGAGACGGCGATGTTCCAGCGCTACGTGTGGCGTCGCGCCAGTGCCGTGCTGATGCTGGCAAACCGGCCTCATTTCCACCGGCCAGACGGCACCCGCGCACGTGGCAATAGCGGAGGCCCTATCTGCCTGATCGCATATGGCGAGGCAAACCGCCGCGCCTTGGTCGACAGCGGCCTGCCCGGCGCGGTCATCGTCGTGCACCACTTCCAGCAGAAGGAGCCCGCCCATGGCTGACCAGCTGCTCACCGCTGCAATGGAGGACCGCATGATTTCTGCATCAGATTCACTCGCGAATGCAGTTCAGGCCCATCTCGACGCCCTTTCGCTGATGGACGCGGCGAGCCAGGACGGGGTCAATGTCCACGGAGCGGTTTCCAATCTGATCGGGACACAGGAAATGCTTCGGCACGCCCTCAGCGAGTATTGGAGGACCGCATGACCTGGAAGCCGATCAGCAGCGCGCCGAGGGGTGGGACGTATGTCCTGACCTATGACGCTGTGAGTGGGATGTTTGAAGTTAGCATCTATTGGGCAGGTGCACCTAGCTACTGGAATGGCAACTGGGGCGATGGTGGGTATGAGCACACCCCGACCCACTGGATCCCCCTGCCGGATCCGCCGAAGGAGATTGACGATGGACGTTGAACAGAGGGCGCGGGATTTCATTGCAAGCCGCACTTCAAATCCAGAGTACCGCCAGGACGTACTGGACGGAGACTACGACGATACAGATTGGTTCGGACACGTTGCAGCAGCTCTGACGCCGCCAGAGGGGTTCGTTCTTATCCCGAAGGAACCAACTAGCGCAATGCAGGACGCAGTAGAGAGTATGAAGCTGCCGCACGCCCTACTTCGGACAGGGGTTCGTCTAGCTGACTTCCGTGAACGATATGCAGCCATGCTGGCTGCTTCCCCTGAGGTGAAACTGTGACAAATGACGCTTACTTCAAAGCTCTTGAGGACTGGAAGAAGGAAATGGACGAATCCCAGCCAGACCTGAAGCCGTGTCCGTTCTGTGGACGCGAAGCCAACATCTTCCCTACCGGTAACGGCGAGTTCTTCGCCGGGTGCGGAGATAGGTTCTTTGGCTGCCACGTTGAATCTTCCACTTGGCCAGCTTCAGACATAGCTACGGCAGTCAGTATGTGGAACGAACGCCCCGAGGATGACCGGATCGCCAACCTGGAGGCGCAGCGAGACGGCTTGTTCAATGAGAACAAGGCGCTGTATCGCCAGCTTGTCGCAATGCAGAAGAAGCTGGGCGGCAACGCCACAGAGGAGACGCACTGAGATGAATGACAGAGAGATCCCGTGGCTGCCTGCCGATCAGGCACCGACGCTTATCCCTCTTCTCTGCTATTGGTGCCCGTCGCCAGATGCCGTGGACGAGGAAGACCGACCAGAGTTCTGGGGAGTCGCAGTACGCTGCAAAGAATTTGGCGTAGACCGCTGGTATCAGCATTGCCCGCTATGGGAGATGGGATTGGGAAATCCGTACCCGGGAGAACCAGACTTCTTCGCGCCACTTGGCAGGCCGAATGGCAACCCTAAGTGGGCATACGGATACCGCAATGCTGAGAATGGAGACTATGAGCCAGTTGCCTACCTTATGGGGGGTAACTCAACCGAAAGCATGCGAGAGGCTGACACCGACCCCGCGCGTATTGCCGCCTCCAAGGCGGCGATGCCGAGGCTTGGAGAGAAACGGTCAACCGTCCCCCTTAAGGTAGACGGTTGGTCAGGGGGATCACATGGCACACGGTAACGACTATCACATGCCATGTGGCCGTTGTTCATGTGGAATTTATGACTTCCAGTCGGCTTGCGGGGATGCTGCAAGGTCGCTCTATGAGGAGGGCAGCGTTCCGAAGTGCAAGCGATTTGATAGGCCTTGCGTTGGAGCAACCCACCTGAAGTCGTATTTCAATAGTCGGCCATCCATGACTTGGGAAGATCATGTTCTGGAGGCAATGAAATGAGCGCCGCTGAGAAGCTGATGACCATCGCTCAGGCCGCAGAACAATGTGCCTGTCACCCTCGGACACTTCGGCGAGCCATCGACATGGGCGAGCTAGCCGCCTGTCGGCTAGGCCAAGGGCCAAAGTCTGACCGCATCCATCCCGTAGACCTGGCCGTATGGCTGGGCAAGTGCAAGGTAAAGACCCAATGCCAGTCACTAAGCGTGCCAACGGCCACTATCAAGTTACAGTCGGACACGGTGGAAGAACGCATCGCAAGACTTCTCGACTCTGGTCGTTCAAAGACGCGAAAGAGTACGAACGGAAATACCTCGCCGCGCTCAAGGACGCTGCGGCTGGTCGGGAGCCAGAAAGATTGATATCGGAGGGCGTGGAGAAGTTCCTAACGGACCACGTCCCTCGCCTGCGGTCCAAGAACAAAACGATGGCCCATGTCCGAGCGCTGATGCCTTACTTGTCCGGCAGGAAGATGAAGGAGGTTGCCCAGGTATGGGCCGAGATCAAAGCGGCCGAGATTGGGAAGGCCCCTGCAACGGTCAATCACAAGGGACGCATTCTGCGCCAAATCAGCCGGATGGCGTGGCGTGAGTGGGGTTGGCTGGAGCGCCCAGCGGCAATTGGCTTGCTGCCTGAGAAGCCGCGAGAGACGTTCCTGACCACCGAGCAGGTGGAGGCACTGGCACGGGCTTGCCCAAATGTTGCGGCTGGTGACTACGTGCTGCTGGCGGCATATACCGGCATCCGTCGCGGGCACCTGTTGCGCCTGACCGCCCATGATGTACGCGGCGGGCTCATCCACCTTGACCGAACCAGCAAGACGCGGACGCTTCAGCTAGTGCCTCTGCACCCGAAGGTGGAGGCAATTGCGGCGAGGCTTCCGCTTGGCGCGTCAGACGATCAGGTCCGGGATTCGTGGGCCAAGGCGCGTGAGGCGTGTGGCCTGCAGCACGTCCGCTGGCACGATTTGAGGCACACCTGTGCCTCCTGGCTTGTCCAGGCTGGGGTGCCGCTGCACACGGTGTCCGAGGTGCTTGGGCACAGCTCTATAGCGATGACCCGGCGCTATGCTCACCTGTCGCCGGAACACCTGTCAGAGGCGATTCGAAGGATGGCGTGAACTTATGCGATCTCGATAAGAAAGGATAAGATTCCTAAGCCGCGCCAACTTGCTATTTGGCTTCCAGATTCGCTACTTATCGCTGTGCAGAACCTGTGCAGCAGCAATGGCAGAAGGCGATATTTGAGCTATGCAGATGCCTATTTCAATCAACAGCTTACGATAGCCACTGTGACTTAAAATCCGCCGGGGGCAACCCCATGCCGGTTCGATTCCGGCTCCGGGCACCAACCGCGCTGCGCGAGTACACCTTAGATTGCACGCGAGTAACGCGGCTGCTCATGCGCCGCGCGCAGGTAGGGGTCGAAACACATCGCCAGCAGCCGCAGCAGCGGCCGACCCGGCTCGCTGGCGCGCACCACACCGTCGCGGTATTCGGCCAGGCCGTCTTCCTGCAACCGCTGCACCGAACGCAGGTCCTCGGCGAAGTACTGCTCGAAATCGACGCCATGGCGCTGGCCCAGCACGGCACCGTCCACCTCGCCCTGGCACATCAGCTGCTGGATGAGTTCAGCGCGCAGCTGGTCGTCGGCGCTCAGTGCCACGCCGCGCCAGACCGGCAGCTGGCCCTGGTCCACCGCGTCCTCCCACGACGGCAGGTCACGCGGATTCTGGCTGTAGGTGGCACCGATATGACTGATCGCACTCACACCCAGGCCGAGCAGGTCGGTATCGGCGTGGGTGGTATAGCCCATGAAGTTGCGATGCAGCTGGCCGGCACGCTGCGCGCGTGACAGGTCTTCTTCCGGCAGTGCGAAATGGTCCATGCCGATGTACTGGTAACCCGCAGCAGAAAGCTTCTCCACCGCCAGGCCCAGCAGCGCCAGCTTGTCTTCCGGTGAAGGCAACCGGCGCTCGTCGATCTGCTTCTGCGCGCGGAACAGGTGTGGCAGGTGTGCGTAGCCATACACCGCCAGGCGATCCGGTCGCAATGCCAGCACTCGTTCCAGGGTGCGGCCGAATCCCTGCAGGCTCTGTCCAGGCAGCCCATAGATCAGGTCGACGTTGACAGAGCGCATGCCGCTGTCGCGGCAGGCATGCAGGATGTCCAGCGTCTGCTGCACGCCCTGTATGCGGTTGATCGATTCCTGCACATGCGGATCGAAATCCTGCACGCCCAGGCTGGCCCGGTTGAAGCCCAGCCGCGCCAGCATGGCGACATCGCGGGTATCGATGAAGCGCGGATCGAGTTCGATCGAGAAATCGCGCTGCGGCGAATCGCTGAAATCGAAGCGCCGGCGCAGCCCCTCCACCAGCGTGGTCATCGCCTCGGCCTCGAGGAAGTTCGGCGTACCACCGCCCAGATGCAGCTGGATGACCTCACGGCCGTCCTCGAACTGCGGCGCCAGCAGGTCGGCCTCGGCCAGCACGCGCGCGACGTAGCTGTGGCCCCGACCGCGGTCGCGGGTGATCACCCGGTTGCAGCCGCAGTAGAAGCAGGGGCTGGAGCAGAACGGCACATGCACGTACAGCGACAGCGCGCGCGCCAGCTGGTTGCTGTCGGCGATCGCCTGGCGCAGCGCCGGCGCGTCGAAGCCATCGTGGAAGTGCGGCGCGGTCGGATACGAGGTGTAGCGCGGCCCCGGCCGGTCATGCCGGCGCAGCAGGTCGGGGTCGAAGGTCCAGGCCAGGCCACCGGCGGCGGGAGAGAACGTGTCCATGCCGCCAGCATCGCGCCGGACGGCCATGACCGCCTTGACCCAGATCAATCGCGGGTGGGGATTCCCAGCACCGGCAGACCCACCTGCGGCCAGCGCAGCATCTGGTAGCGCTTCCAGAAGGTGTCACCGATGCGCGCGGCGACGTCGTTGGCCAGCTCCTGCATCGGCGGGTTGCCGCACTCGGCGGTGGTGATCCGGAACAGCACCAGCCAGCGATCGAACAAGTCCTTGTCCAGCTCGATGGCCATGTGCTTGGACATCGGCGAGCCCTTGAAGCGGCGCGTGCCGCGCAGCATCGCCGACCAGAAATCGACCAGCTGCGCCAGATGTTCCGGCCAGTCGTGGACATGCGCCTGGAACACCGGCCCCAACCGCTCTTCCTCGCGCACGCGCGCATAGAAGTCGTGGACCAGGCGGGACACTTCCTGCTCGGTGCACAGCCCGGGCGAGGCGACGGGCAGGACAGGTGGCGGTATTGCGTTCATCGGGGGTACCCAAAGCGTGCCGGCAGTGTGCCGCAGCCGGCCGGCACCGCCGTTGATCCAGATCAATGTCGGCGCAGTCCGCTGCACCTAGGCTGCCACGATTGCAGGAAGCATGCCCTGCGGACGCTGCGCCGGCCTCGGCGGAGTATACGCGCCGCCCTCATTCCGATCCGGGACAGCATGAACAGACCCTCTCCCAGCCGCCGCCAGCAGCTGATCCAGCACTGGGGCGCCATCCTCTGGCCCAGCTTCATCGCTGCCGGCCTGGCCAGCGTGGTGTTCTTCGCCTTCGTCGACCCGCTGCGGTTGCAGGCGATCAGCTTCCCGGGCACGGCGATCAGCCGTGAACTGGGCTATACGGCAGGATTCTTCATGTTCTGGTCGGTGACCGCACTTTCCAGCGCAGTCACCTGGTACCTGCAGCGGCCCCTGCCGAGCGATGACGACGACGAGCTGCCGCTGGGATGAGTACGCCCTGTACCGGAACCGGAACCCCACGCCCCTGGCGTTGGCGCGGCGCGCTCAGCGCGCTCTTGCTGGTCCTGTTCTATGCCCTGCCATGGCTGCGCTGGAATGGACACCAGGCCCTGCTGCTGGACATCAACGCACGGCGCTTCGACCTGTTCGGCTGGAGGTTGTGGCCCGGCGATGTCGGCGTGCTGATCGGGTTGCTGGCGGTGCTGGCGGTGGGCCTTGCGCTGCTCACCCACCTCGCCGGCCGCATCTGGTGCGGTCATGCCTGCCCGCAGACGCTGTGGCGTCGTGCCTTCGACTGGATCGCGCACGGCATGGCCAAGGTCTTGCCAGTGCCAGCCGTGCGCCCGGCCACCCAGGCCGCGTGGGGGCTGCTGTCGCTGTGGACTGGCATCACCTTCGTCGGCCTGTTCAGCCCGATCGCCGGACTGCTGGCCGCCGCGCCGCATGCCGGCTGGAGCGGCTGGGAAACATTCTGGGTGCTGTTCTATGCCGCCGCCACCTGGGGCAATGCCGGCTTCCTGCGCGAGCAGGTGTGCCGTTCGCTGTGCCCGTTCGCGCGCATGCAACCACTGCTGATCGATCCACATACGCCACGCATGCTGTACGACGCGCGCCGCGGCGAACCGCGCGGCATGCGCCCTCCGGGCATGGGGGGCGTGCTCGGACGCGGACGCGGCCTGCTCGACCCGACCACCGCACAGGACTACGTGTTCCGCGCCGCACATCCGCTGCTGGCCGGACCGATGCCCACCTTCAGCGCCGATCGCCTGGGCGACTGCACCGACTGCGCCGCGTGTGTCAGCGCCTGCCCGATGCAGCTGGACATCCGCCAGGGACCGCAGGCCGATTGCCTGGCCTGCGGCGCCTGCCTGGACGCCTGCTCGCGGCAGCAGCACCAGGCCGGTTTCGGCCCGGGGCTGGTGCGCTACTGCAGTCCGCAGGCCATGGCCGGGCAACCGCGGCAATGGTGGCGACCGCGGACCCTGGCACTGCTGTCGATGCTGCTGGCGCTGTTGGCCTGTGGCGCCTGGCGCCTGCTTTGAATCAACGGGTCAACGCGGCCCATTGGCGTGCGGCGGCACCAGCTGCGCACGTCGGACGATGCCGAGCTGTTCGATGATCAGCGCCATTTCATTGGTGACTTCGGTACGCTCGGTCCCCTGCGGGACCAGGCGGTCCAGCACCTGCTGGTAGGTATCCCAGAACGCCGGACCGCATCCGTGTTTGTGATAACTGGCTTCCAGTTCGCGGCGTACCCGTTCAGCCAAGCCATGCATGCCGTATTCCATACGACCTCCGTTGGACTTGTTCTGCATCGTTGACGGTCTACCGACTCACTTGCGAGCTACTGAAAGACTCCCGGGCTTCACGCCCGGTTGATGCCAATTAGTCATAGATTTCACGACAGGTCAATTACATGCAGCGACTTTCGTGATCGAAATTATTAATCGTTCACGAAACCACATACGGGATGACAGGCTTCCCGGATGGGCCGGAGCCGACAACCTACCCGATTCCTCCAGCCTCTGCCCTGGTAGGCCTCATCGATAGCCCGACCCCGTTCCATCGAAGTTTCCTATGTTGCTAAGCATACTTAGCAAATGGCACTTAGAGTGCTATATGCGACAAAAGGCGGCGCAGTTGAGGCTTATTCGCCCTGCGTGGCTTCAGTTGCCGGGAACAGGTTGGGATAGCGCTGATGCAGGATGTATTGGCGTAACGCAGGAATCGGGAAATCCTTGGGCCATTGCGACACTGCAGATCGGCTTATGCCAAAGAAGCGCGCCAGTTCGGCATCGGTGCGGAAACCCAGCCGGGTGCGCACCTGCCCCTTGCTCCAGAATTCGGTCACGGTCGGTCCTTCTGTTAACCAGACTTATTCTTGGAACAAGGGATCTTTGCGATCCACGCGTTAAGCTGGCTTGCATAGATGAATACTCTCGGCCAACGACTCGCCATTGCCATGAAGAAAGCCGGGCACCCTCGCCCGGCCGATCTGGCCCGCGCCGCCGATTCGACGACGGCAACCATCAGCAACTGGCTCAACGACCACGTCAGCCCCGCCCATGTGAAGGCCGAACAGCTGTTCCGCATCGCCGATGCGGCCAAGCTGGACGCGCGTGAACTGCTGTATGGCGTGAGCGGGCTTGGCGTCGGTGAGCGGGGCAATACCTATATCCCCAGCCAGGCCCATTTGGATGTCTGGCAGGACGCCTACGAACTGGTCAGCCATCTGGTGGAAGAGAAGGGCCTGGAGATCGACCATCGCCGCCACGCGGCCCTGGACCTGCTGGCCTTCGAACTGCTGATGGACGGCTTCAGCCGCAGCAAGGTCATCCGGGTGCTGACGACCTCGATGACGTGAATGCGCTACCGCTGGTAGCATGGTCGCCGATGGGGATGGGGCTCCCCCGATAACCGCCTGAAAGGGCTGATGGCTCCTGCCAGGACGAACCGGCGTTCGTCGATGGCAGGCCGTGCCTGCCCTCGGCGTTCGCCATCGAATCAGCGAACCCGTACCCGAGGCACGTGATGCACGCATTGAACAACTACTTGCTGGTCTTCATCGGCGGAGGGCTCGGCGCCTGCCTTCGCCATGCCTGCAACCTGATCGGTGCGCGGGTGGCAGTCGGCAGCCCGTGGCCATGGTCGACCTTCCTGATCAACATCAGCGGCGCGCTGCTGATGGGCGTGCTGGTCGAAGCCTTCGCCCTGCGCAATGGCGCCTCGCCGCAGCTGCGCCTGCTGCTGGCCACCGGCGTTCTCGGCGGCTACACCACGTTCTCCACCTATGCGCTGGAAATCGGCGTGCTGCTGCAGCGCGGCCAGCACGGCCTGGCAGCGTTGTACGCCGGCGGTTCGGTGGCACTGGGCCTGGTCGGCCTGTTCGGTGGCATGAAACTGGCCCGGCTGGTGCTGGGCTGAGGCTCAGGCGGCGCCGGCGCGGGCCTGCCCACGCCACTCGCGCGGCGACTGCCCGGTGTGCGCCTTGAATGCGCGCGACAGCGCGGCTTCGCTGCCGTACCCCACATCGTCGGCAATCCGCTTGAGCGGTCTGCCCTGGCGCAGTGCCTGCTGCGCCAGGCCCACCCGCCAGCCCTGCAGGTATTGACCGGGCGTGGTGCCCATCGCCTCACGGAAACTGGCAGCAAACACGCTGCGTGACATGCCGGCGACCTCGGCCAGGTCTTCCAGGGTCCAGGACTGTGCGGGCGCCTCATGCATCGCCACCAGCGCCAGCCGCAGCCGCGGATGCCCCAGCCCGGCAAACAGGCCGCCACGCATCTCGCCCCCTTCCATCAGCTGCCGCAGCACCTGGATCATCACCACCTCGAACAGCCGGTTGACCATCGCCGCACGCCCGCAGCGCTGCTCGAAGGCTTCCTCGAACAGCAGTTCCAGCGCTGCGTTGCCGCCGTACAGATCGGCCAGCGGCAGGCAGATGAAATCGGGCAATGCGGCGCTGATCGGGTTGAGCCGTCCACCCTCGAAATGCAGGTTGGCGCAGGCCATGTCGGCGCCGTGCTGCGGATCGGTGCTGAACCGATGCGGCATCGGCCGCGGGTACAGCAGCAGGCTCGGCACCTCGACCTGCACGGTCTGCTGGCCGTGGCTGACCTGCAGCGGGCCACGTCGCACCAGGTGCAACTGCCCGGCTTCATCCTCGCCGTCCAGCGTGTTGATGCCGCACAGCGCGCCGGCATGGAACACCGAGGCGGTGACCGAAAAACGTTCCAGCAGAATGGCGAGACGGTCGACCATGACGGGACTCCGGATCAAGCGAGACGAACTCAATGCGACAGATCGTATCGGATTCGGCGGTTGAGGGGGCGGCACTGGCTGAGTGATCCGTCGAACGCTATACAGGCCGCACATCCCCGCGCATGGAGGCACTGATGTCGATCCGCATCGCCCTGGCCCTGTTGCCACTGCTGCTCGTGGCCCCGCACGCCCTGGCCGCTCCGTCCTCGAAGATCGACCACCTGGCGTGGCTGGCCGGTTGCTGGCAGCTTGATGGCCAGCCGGCCGGCGCCGGCGAGCAGTGGTCCACCCTGGCTGGAAACACCCTGTTGGGCAGCAGCCGCAGCCTGCGTGACGGCCGCACCGTGGGTTTCGAGTTCATGCAGCTGCGCCAGCATGACGACGGCCGCCTGGTGCTGACCTCCCTGCCCTCCGGCCAGAACGCCACGGACTTCAACGCCACCCGCGTCGATGCCAACGAGGCAGTATTCGAGAACCCGGCCAACGACTTCCCGCAGCGCATCCGCTATCGACGCCTCGATGAACAGCGCGCGCATGCGCGCATCGAGGTCGCGCAGGACAACCCGAAACAGGCCCTGGACTTCCCGATGCATCGCGTTGCCTGCGGTGGACCATCACCCACCCACTGAAATACAAGCGCCCCGGACTGGCCGGGGCGCCTGCATACGGTCAACACCACACGGACATTCACCCGGCCAGCGTGGTTTCCAGCGCCTTCAGGCCATCGCGGTAGATACCCTCGAACAGCGCGGACGCTTCTTCGTTGCTGACGCCCATCGGAGTGAACTCACCGGACCAGTCGATCCGCGAACCGCCGCCCTGCTCGACCACACGCAGCGTGGAGCGATAGCCGGTAACCGGGAACGGCGCCTGCAGGATCGAGTAGGTGTAGCTGCGATCGGCCTGGTCGAAGGCTTCCAGGCGCTCGACGATGGCATCGCCGTCGGGATTGGCCAGGTGGCGCACGCGACCGCCATCGCTGAGCGTGCTCTGGGGAATGTACGGAAGCCAGTCGGGCAGCGAATCGAAGCCGCCGATGAGGTCCCAGACCTGGTCGGCCGGGGTCGGCACGGTGATGGATACAGAAGCAGTTGCCATGGGAAGGTCTCCTTCGTGACTCAGATGTTGTCGATCGGCAGCGGGGCGTTGGCCGCAACCAGGCCCTGGGCGCGCAGTTCCTGCCAGAACCCGGCCGGGGTGATTTCCTTCAGTGCGGCGTCGTCTTCGGCGATGCGCTCGGGACGGCTGGCGCCCGGAATCACCGCTGCCACTGCCGGGTTGGCCAGCGAGAACTGCAGGGCGGCCGCCTTGATGCTGATGCCGTACTCGGCCGCGACGGCCTTGATGCGCTCGACCCTGGCAAGGATCTCAGGCGACGCCTTCTGGTACTCGAAGTGGCTGCCACCGGCCAGCACGCCGGAGCTGTACGGACCGCCGACCACGATGCCGGTGTTGCGTTCGGCCGCCTTCGGCATCACCCGCTGCAGCGCACGCTCGTGGTCGAGCAGCGAGTAGCGGCCGGCCAGCAGGAAGCCGTCCGGACGGGCTTCGTCCAGATCCAGGGTCAGCTCGATCGGCTCGACACGGTTGACGCCCAGGCCCCAGGCCTTGATCACGCCCTCCTCGCGCAGGCGGGTCAGCACCTTGAAGGCGCCGCGGCGTGCGGTCTCGAAGTACGACAGCCACTCATCGCCGTAGAAATCCTGGGCGATGTCGTGCACCCAGACGATATCGAGACGGTCGGTCTTCAGGCGCGTGAGGCTGTCATCGATCGAACGCAGGGTGGCATCGGCCGAGTAGTCATTGACCAGCTTGTTGGGGCGGCCGGCGACGAACAGGCCGCCCTTCTCGCCAAGATCGCGGGCGCTGGTGTCTTCCACTTCGTCCAGGATCAGGCGGCCGACCTTGGTGCTGAGCACGAAGTCGTCGCGGTTGCGCTTGGCCAGCGCGTCGCCGAGCCGGATCTCGGCCAGGCCGGCGCCGTAGAACGGGGCGGTATCGAAGTAGCGGGTGCCCTGTTCCCAGGCCGCGTCCACGGTGGCCTGGGCCTCGGCTTCCGGGATGTCACGGAACATGTTGCCCAGCGGCGCGGTACCGAAGCCGAGGGCCTTGCCAGCCAGCAGAGTGTTGATGCTCATGGGGTTCCCCTTGGGGACGTTGTTGAGGTTGAGGCATAGGCTAGGCTTGCCCAATAAGACTGTCCAAGACATAATTTGTCCATCTTGAGTCCCGGACGGTCTTATGCTCGATCTCCGCCAACTGCGCTATTTCGTGGCCGTCGCCGAGGATGAACACGTCGGCCGCGCTGCCGAGCGCCTTCACATCTCCCAATCCCCGCTCAGCCGGCAGATCGCGCAGCTGGAGGAACGGCTGGAACTGCAGCTGTTCGAACGCTCGCAGCAGCGCATCCGGCTGACCGCCGATGGCCGCACCTTCCTGGCCGAGGCACGCGCCCTGTTGACCCACGCCAACCGGCTGGAATCGCTGGCACGCCGGCTCGGCCGCGGCGACGAGGGCGGCCTGTGCATCGGCTACCTGGAGTACGCGATGCACTCCGGCGTATTGCCCGCCGCCCTGCGCGAACTGCGTGGCGACCGTCCTGCCGTACACATCGCGCTGTACAACCAGCAGTCGGACACGCAGCTGGAAGGCCTGCGGCAACGCAGCCTGGACATCGCCCTGGTCTGCGAACCCCCCGCGTTCGACGATCCGGACCTGGAGGCCACGCAGGTGCTGAACGATCCAATGCTGCTGGCGCTGCCGGCCGGCCACCCATTGGCCAGCGCAGAGACCATCACGCCAGAGGATCTGGCCAGCCAGCAATGGATCGGCGTGATGCACAAGGAAAGCGCGCTGCGCCATGACACCTTCATCGCCGCCTGCGCGAAGGCCGGCTTCACCCCGACCATCGCCATGGAGGCGACCGAGCCGCTGGCCGCACTCGGTCTGGTCGCTGCTGGGCTGGGCCTGACCACCCTGCAGCGCAGCCTGGACCACCAGGCACCGCAGGGCGTGGTACTGCGCGAGCTGCCGTGGTTCAGCTACCGCACACCGCTGTGGGCGGCCTGGCACCGCATCAACCTGCGCCCGCTGGTCGAGACCTTCCGCAGGACGCTGGTGCAGACCGCAACCGAGGGCAAGCCGGCCTTCGTCGACTGAACTGACCGCGCTATGCCGAGCCTGCCTCGGTGTAGCGCATCACCGCAAAGCCCTCTTCCGCGGCCGGTGCAACGAAGTGGCGGGTGATCTGTGCGAACTCCTCATCGCTGGCCTGGAACGGATGCTCACCGCGCGCATTGCGCGCACGCAGCCGCGCCTTGCAGAGCTCGTCGGCAACATCCAGGAAATGCAGCTGGTGCGCGGCTCCCTCCGGCTCGAACAGCTCGCGCGCCCATGCCCGCGCGGCCGGCGTGTTGAAAGGGAAATCGAGCACCACCGAGACGCCCATGCGCAGCAATGTGCGCAGATGATCGGCCAGCACATTGCGCAACGTGGCTGCACGCTGCAGATAGTCGGCAATGGAATGGATTTCGCCCGGATACAGCGCCGCCAGCCAAGTGTCTTCGCTGATCAATACGTGGCGCGGCTTCAACGCCAGCTGCTGCGACAGGGTGGATTTGCCGGCACCGATCTTGCCGCACACCAGGTGCAGGGTCGTTCGATGAAAGGTCGTGCATCTGCATTCTCCTTGGTGGATTCATTACCCGGGAGAGCGCTGCATGCGACCCGCCTTCCCGGGCAGGTTGCTTGGCCGTGATGACCGCGCGCTACCCCGCCTTCCCGTGGGGAATGCGGATAATCGACGCGATGCTGTGCAGAGCCATGCCGCCAGCGTAGAGCGCAGCACCGCCGACCGGCAATGCCCTGCGGCACTGCAGCGCGCGCAAGGTTGTGCGGGGATCTATGCTCGGCGCCATTCCCGCATGGAATGACCCCGATGCGAACCTTGTTTCGATGTGCGCTTGCCCTCTGCCTGCTGCCTTGGATGGCATCGCTGGCTGCACCACCGCCGGCACCGCGCACGCTCAGCGGCGAGCTGCAGGGCGCACCGTGGCGGCTGGATGTTCCGGCCAGCTGGAACGGCGACTTGGTGATGCTGGCCCATGGCTACGAACCGGTCGGCATGCCACGCACCGCACCCATGGCGGCCAATGACAGCACCGCGCCACTGCTGGCAGCAGGTTACGCCGTCGCGCAGAGCGCCTATGCCAGCCAGGGCTGGGCGGTGGCCGATGCGATCACCGACATGGAACGCCTGCGCCAGCAGGCAGTGGGTGAACTCAAGCATGTCCGCCACACCTGGATGCTGGGATTCTCGATGGGCGGCGCCGTGACCATCGGCAGCCTCGAGCGCTTCCCGCAGCACTACGCCGGTGGCGTGTCGCTGTGCGGCGCCAATCTCGGTGGCGAACAGATCGCGACCGATCTGCTGACCACGCTGGTCGCATTCGATTACTTCTTCCCCAAGGCCGATGGGCTGCCGCCCGCCGGCCTGGTATCGCGCGAAGCCGCCGCGCTGCCACAGGGCGAGTTGTACCAGGGCATCGCCAATGCCCTGCAACGTGATCCGTCGCACGCCGCAGTGCTGGCGCGGCGGCTGCAGGTGTCCCCTGATGCACTGGCCGGCACCATCAGCCTGCACGCGCTGGTGCTGCACGAACTGGCCACGCGCAGCGGCGGCATGCCGGTCGGCAACCTGGGGGTGGTGTACAGCGGATTCGGTGACGACGCCGCATTCAATGCCGGTGTTCAGCGCATCGATCCCGTGCCTGCGGCACAGGCGCATGTCCGCAACTCGCTGGCAATCACCGGCGCACTGAAGCGACCGCTGGTGATCCAGTTCAACCACAACGACCCGACCATCGTGCCGCACATGCAGACGGCGTATCCGCAATTGGCCGCACGGGCTGGCGCACGCCCGCTGCCACGCGTGTTGCCGCCAGTGGGCGAAGGACATTGTGGTTTTTCTGGGGCACAGGTGGTCGACGCCTTGAAAGCAGTGCAACGCTGAGTCCACCGCGTGCCGCAACGCATCACCACCGTGCCGGAAGGGGCTGCTCGGGTGGCGTGTGTCGTTCAGCCGCCAAGGCCTCGGCCTGACCGGCATGGTGCTGCACGATGGACGCCGCCCGATCGGCATGCAGGGCCAGGCGCTGACCGTGCGAGCGCAACCATGACGGGCCCAGTCAGCCGCCCAGCGTGCCCATTGTGAAGGTGTAGCCCGAGCTCATCAGGAATTCGCGCATGCGCATTTCCGCGCGCCGCGGTGAGGCCAGGCTGGCCGGCGCATACAGCGCATACACCAGGCCCGATCCCTCGATATGCTCGCGGCGGACCTCGCAGCGGGCGGTTTCCGAGGCAATCACCCATCCGTCCTTCAGCCGCTCCGGCCCGATGGATTGCCCGTTCTTCAAGCGAAAGGTCAGCCAACGCACATCTGCCATGACTTTGCTCATTTCCGTTTCGCTCCGTGGCTGAAGCGACGCGTGATGTCCTTGCTCGCCATTGCGGCTCCCTGAGACGTGGAACCTGACCATAGCGCCTTTCCATGTCGTGGCCGGCTGAGACTGGCGGCCGCGGCATGCGAGCTGCCGCACGGTTTCCCTCGCGGCGTCGGAAATGGCGACGGCAGGGAGCGTCCTGCAGGCGCAGTTCACAGGCAGGGAACCCGACTCACGCAGCGCGGTCGCTGCCCTGGTTCAAGGCGTGCAGCGCATCGGCCAGCGCCTGGATTTCGGCACGCAGGGCCAGCCGCTGCAACCACCGCCCGGGGATTCCGCGCGCACCATGGAATGCGCCCGCCAGCTGCCCCGCGATGGCGGCCGTGGTGTCGGCGTCCTCGCCAAGATTGGCCGCCTCGAGTACGACGGCTTCAAAGGTGTCGTGGCGATCAAAGCACCAGAGTGCAGCTTCGACACTGTCGACAACATAGCCATTGCCACGGATCTGCTCACGCGCGGCACCGCGGTAGCCGCCCGCCGCGATCTGCTGCAGCCGCGCGCTCTCGACGGGGACATTGCTGAGATCCAGCACCGCGTCACGGGTGCCACCTGCCAACGCCCGCTCCAGCGCGACCGCCAGCAAGCGGCACGCCTCCAGGCACTCCTGCGCAGCGTGCGTCGTTCGCGAACTCAGCTCGGCCATTGCCTGCAGGTCGGGGGTCCCGGCGTAGCGCAATGCCACCGGCGCCAAACGCATGATCGAGCCATTGCCAGCGCTGCGTGGGTCGTCACTACCCGCCAGCGGATGGCCATCCTGCAGGAACCGGTCGATCGCAGCCCGCGTTGCCATACCGATATCGAAGCACTCGCCGGTCGCACTCCAGTACCCATGCCGGTACCAGTTGGCGTAGCGGTTCATCTGATCGTGCACATCGAAGGTGTCACAACGCACCAGGCTCTCGGCCAGGCACATCGCCATGGAGGTATCGTCGGTCCATTGCCCCGGCTGCAGTTGGAACGGCCCACCACCCACCATGTCGGTGATCGGGGTGAAGCTGCCACGAGGCTTGAACTCCAGCGTGGTACCGACGGCATCGCCGCACGCGAGGCCGAGCAAGGCGCCGCGGAAGTGATCAATCTGGTTCATCAGACCAGTGTAGCGCCACCGGATCCGCCATGACTGGCCGCCAGGCCGCGCAACGATCGCGCAAGCGGGAAAGCAATCGTAGCCAACAAAAAAGCCCTGACCGGAGTCAGGGCTTTTCAATTGGAGGCCTCAAGCGGAATCGAACCGCTGTAAACGGATTTGCAATCCGGTGCATAGCCACTCTGCCATGAGGCCAACGTACTGCGCGCCAGGAACGGAACCCTGACAAGACAAAACCCCATGATGGGGCCTGTCGGAACATGGAGCGGGAAACGAGACTCGAACTCGCGACCTCAACCTTGGCAAGGTTGCGCTCTACCAACTGAGCTATTCCCGCGTAAGCCGACATGCTACCGGAAATCCGGAAAACACACCAGCGATTTCACCTTTCTGACTGCGCGCAAAGCCTTGCGGCTCAACGTGCCCCGCCTTGCCGTGGCGGGAGAAAAACAAGGCCCCTACCGGGGCCCTGTAGAATCTGGAGCGGGAAACGAGACTCGAACTCGCGACCTCAACCTTGGCAAGGTTGCGCTCTACCAACTGAGCTATTCCCGCAGATTCCGTTCGACCTGCGTCGAAGGAGCGCTATTGTGTCCAAATTCCTTCACGCCGTCAACAGTCTTCACATCATGCGGTCACGGGCGTCCGCAGTGGGGTACGCTGCCCCGCCCGGCCCCATGCGCCCATGCTCCTTCGCGGCACGCCTCTGTTGATCGCCCTGCTGCTGCATCTGCTGGTGGCCCTGCTGTACTGGGCGCTGATGCCGATGGGAATGAACTGGTATCGCGACCATTTCGGTTTTGCTTCACATCGTGACATCGGCCTGGGCATCGCCCAGTTCCATCTGTTCTGGATGTTCATTGGCGCCCAACTGCTGATCGCAGTGTTGCGGCCATTGTTCGCCAAGCTGCTGGTGCTGGCGGCGCCGCTGGCGTTCGCCAGCTGGACGCTGATGCACGACCATCCGCTGCGCCTGGTGTACTTCACCGTTGGACCTGGCCTGCTGGCACTGGCCGCAATCGCCGCAAGCCTGCGCTATTCGTCGCGGGCAACCTCCCGCTACACCACGGACACCACCGATGCCTAGACGTTACATCCGCCTGTTCTGGCTGCTGGTCGCGCTGACCTGGCTGGCGCTGATCGCCGCACTGGTCAATGCCGGCTTCACTCCGGACTACTGGCTGCTGCACCACCTGGAAGGCGCCGAACTGCCCTACCCGACCAGCACCGTCATCGTCTTCGCGTTGCTGGGCACCGTCGAACTGGTGGTAGCCGCCTTGATCGTGCGGCCGTGGAGACTGAAACGCCTGTGGCTGCGCCTGCTGATCGCCTTCGCCCTTCTGCTGCTGTGGTCCGTGCCGTGGATGCTGTCGGCGATGCATCAGCCGCCGGTACAAGGCATGCATCTGCTGTGGCTGCTGCTGTTGGACGTGGGCCTGCTGCTGGCGCTGTGCATGGTGTCGGCGGTGAGCGCGTGGCGGGCGTTCAGGCGTCGAGGGCGCGCGGATGCGCCCCCGTTGCAGCACTAGGCCTACTTCCGGAACTCCACCCGCACATGCTGGCCGAAGCGCGCCTTGGCCTCGCCATCGAACTCCAGCACGCACTCCACCACCTTGGCCACGCCACGCCCCGCGTCTTCAGGCAGGCGAGCCTGCGCGAACACCGGGCTGATGCGTACCACGCGTGCGGTCGGCAGCGTGCCGGTGTTCTCGGCACCATCGCTGTCCGGTACCACCGTCGCCTTCATGCCTACCTGCACCGCATCGGCATAGGCGGCACTGAGTTCGGCACGCACCTGCAGCGGGCGTGCCGGCAGCAGCGAGATCGCCGGCTTGCCGGCCTGCACGAAGGCACCCAGGCCCGGCACCTGGCCGACCACGGTGCCGGCTTCCGGCGCGCTCAGCGACATCTGCTGCAGTTTCAGCCTGGCGTGTTCCAGCTTGTGCTGGGCCATGTCGACCTGCGCACCGGCCACGTCGACATCGGCGCGTACGCCAGCCAGCTGCTGCTTGGCCGCATCGGCCTGCTGGTTGGACGACACGCCTTCGCTCGCACCCGTGGACAGGCGGGTGGCATTGCGCTCCAGTTCGCGCAGCTGCGCCTGGCTGCCCTTCAGGCGGTCATTGGCCAGTGCGAGATCAGCGGTGGCCATCGCCACTTCCTGCTGCAGCAGCGCACCGTCCAGCGACAGCAGAAGCTGCCCCTTCTTCACCGTGGCGCCCTCCTTCACCAACGCGGCGGTGATCGAACCATCCACCGGCGGCGCCAGCGCGATCAGGCCACCCTCGACATCGATGATGCCGCGCGCCACCGCAACCTTGCCGGCGGTGGCAGTGCTGGCTTTACCTGCAGGTGCCTGGGCGGGCGCGTCCCTGGAACAGGCGCCGAGCAGCAGTGCCGCGGACAGGGCCAGGCTGAGGGGAAGCAGGTGCGACGTCTTGGTCATGGGGCGGACTCTACGGTTTCGTTCTGGCGGCGGTCATCACGGACCATGCCGTCTTCCATGGCGATCACCCGATCGGCATGCCGGATCAGGCGCGGATCGTGGCTCACGCACAGCACGGTGGCGCCATGCGCACGTGCGTAGCGGTGCAGGATGTCGATCACGCGCTGGCCGTTCTCGGCGTCCAGCGCGCTGGTGGGTTCGTCGGCGAAGATCAGCGTCGGCGACTTGGCGAAGGCACGGGCGACGGCCACACGCTGCTTCTCACCGCCGGACAGCTGCGCCGGGCGCATGTGGCTGCGGTGGCTGAGGCCCACTTCTTCCAGCGCCTTGCGCGCCAGCGGCTCGCTTTCGCGATTGCGCATGCCGCGGTAGCCCAGCGGCAGCTGCACCTGCTCCAGCGCAGTCAGTGCCGGGAACAGGTTGAAGCCCTGGAACACGAAGCCGACATGGTGCAGGCGGAAGCGCTCCACCTCGCCGCGGGTCATGTGGCCCACGTCCTGGCCCAGCGCGTGCACGCGACCGCCATCCGGCGCGGACAGGCCGGACAGCAGCGACAGCAGCGTGCTCTTGCCGCACCCCGAAGGGCCCGAGACCAGGGTCAACTCGCCCGGATAGATGTCCAGCGACAGGCCGCGCAGCACCGGCACCTGCATATCGCCGGACATGAAGCCTTTTTCCAGTGCGTCGGCCTGCAACGTGGGGGCGACGGCATGTTTGGAGGTCATCGGCCGGTCCTCAACGCAGCAGCAACGATGGATCGGAGCGGACCACACTGCGTACCGCCATGATGCTTGACAGCATGGCCATCACCGCGACCAGCGCCACGCAGCCGATGATGACCATCGGCGTCAGCTGCACCGGCACGCGCTGGGACTGTGCGATCAACAGCACGACGGTACTGAACGCCGCCGCCAGCAACATGCCCACGCCACCGATCAGCAATGCCTGCTCGAATACCACCCGTGCCAGCGCGTAGCGACCTGCGCCGAGCGCGTTGAGCGTGGCGTACTCGCGCACCGAACCAGCCACCACCGAGGCGAACGACTGGTTGGTGATCACCGCGCCGACGAAGCAGACGATGACGGCCATGAACAGCACCGCGATGCCGGCGCCGGTGTCAAACAACCAGTACTGCTGCGAACGGCTGGCGAACGCCGGCGCGGTCCAGAACTCGACCGGCGTGGCTTGGCCCATCGACGCAGCGAGGCGGTCGCGCACGCGGTCGGCCAGGTCCGGCGAGCGCAGGCCCGCCACGAAATAGGTACTACCCTCGTGCGGATCGGTACTGGCGATGGCACGCGCGGTATCCAGCGAGGCCAGCACGTTGACGCCACCGAGGCCACGCAGGCCGGGTTGCGCGGCGACCACGCGCACCGCCTTGCCGTTGATCCATGCACGGTTGTTCTGCAGGTCCACGCCCAGCGTATCCAGGTCGGCGCTGTCGACGATCACCGCCCCCGGCTCGCGCAGCTGCGCGCGCAGGCCGGCAGGCAGGATGCGCGCGAACATCATTGCGTCATCGCCGGTGGAGATGCCGGACAGGTACACCGACACGTTGCCGGTACCCTGCGCACCCGAGCGCCATTCGCCATCGACCCACTCGTAGGGCTCGACGCGGGTGACATCCGGGTCCATGCGCAGGTGGCTTTCGACGTCCGCGCCGATCGCATGGCCGTAATTGACGCTCTGGGTGCCGGGGAAACCGGCCCAGATGTCGGCCGAGGACGCTTTCACGTAGATCGCAGCGGTACCGAAGATGCCCAGCACCAGTGCCGCCTGCACGATCAACAGCACACCGGCGAAGCACATCGCCAGCACCACCGGCAGGAACCGGCGCCACTCATAGGCCAGGGTCTTGCGGGCCAGCGCGATCATTGCGATTCGCCCTCACCCTCGACAGGCAACGGAGCTCCACCGAGGGCGCGGTAGAGCGACGCAAAGGCCAGCACGCGCGCACCCTGTGCACCGATCAGGTCGGCCTGCGCGGCGAGTGCCGCACGCTGCCCATCAAGCCCGTCGAATTCGCTGGACAGGCCCAGCTGCACCTGCCGCGCCTGCCGCTTGACCTGTTGCCCGGCGGCATCATCGGCCGCGCGCAGCGACTGGATGCTGCTGTCCTGGCGCGCCAGGCTGCCGAGCGCGCCTTCCACTTCGCTCACGCCTTCCAGCACCGCCTTGCGGTAACCCAGCAAGGCGGCATCCAGCTGCTTTTCATCGGCATGGAAGCGTGCGCGGCGCTGGCCCCAGTCCCACAGCGGAATATCGATGTACGGGCCGATCGACGGGCTCGAATCGGAATTGGAGCGGGCGTTCTGGGTGAGGTTGTAGGCGTACAGGATGGAGCCACCGAGGCTGACACGCGGATACATCGCGGCGCGTGCCGAACCCTTGCTGGCAGCAGCCTGCATCACCTCCGATTCGGCCAGCAGGATCTGCGGCCGATGGCGCAGCAGATCGGCCGGGACCTGCTGCAGCGAGAAGGCACCCAGCGTCGGCGGCGTGCGATAGGCACGCCAGGCCAGGTCCGGGCCATCGCGTCCCAGCAGCAAAGCCAACGCACGGGCCGCGTTGTCCGCGTTTTCCCGTGCCTGCGCCGTGGCCGCGCGGGTGGCGGCCTGACGTACACGCAGGCGATCAAGTTCGCCGGGCTCATCAAGGCGCAGGCGCTGGCGTACCAGAGCCAACTGTTCGCCGCGATCGTCCACCGCCTGCTGGCGGGCCAACAGGTCCTGCTGGGCCTGCGCCACGGTCAGATCCAGATAGCTGCGCACCACGTCGGCGATCACCGCGACCTGCGCGGCACCACGCAGCGCCTCGGCATTGCCGGCCGACGCCTGTGCACTCAACTGCGCGCTCTCGGCGGCGCCGAACAGGCCCAGGTCCCAGATCGCTTCGATACCCGCGTGGAAGTAGGTGTCGACCGCAGCGGCATCCTGCACCTGCTTGGCGCTGGCCGTGATTTCCGGCAGGAAGCGCGAATCGGACGTGCCGGCGACAATCCGCACGGCCTGCAGGCGCAGCGTGGCCTGCTGCAGGTCGAGGTTGCCGGCGATGGCCTGATCGACCAATCCATCCAGCGCTGGGTCGGACAACACTTTCCACCACTGCTTGGCGTCCACCGCCACGCCCTGGCCCTGCGGCACCTGGGTCCAGGTGCAGGGCGTGCGATCAGGCAGATCCGGAACCGGCACCGACATGCAGCCCGCCAATGCGAGACTTGCGAGCAGCGCGCCGGGTCGCAGCACTGCCTGCAGGGAGAGTCCGCGCCCCGTCCTGGGCACTGCCACTGAAGTGATACGCCTGACCACCAGCCCGCCAACGTGTAGAAGGAGCATGAAGGCTACCGTGCGATTGTGGAGCGAACATGGAGAAATGGTCCGAAAAAGGTCACAGCACGCGTGCGGTTCAGGCAACGCCGGCGCAGGCCTTTCGCCAGCCTTTCAGTGCCTGCAGCAGGCGGAACACTGGTGCGGATTCCAGGTCATTGCGTCTGTTGCAGCCCCTCGTGCCAGGTGCTTCCGATCGTCCCCACGATCGCTGCGCCCCCCGTCATGACGATTGCGACACCAATGTCGGAATCGCCCCCAGCTGCAGACTTACCACGCCCACCATGAAAATGTCGTGGCCCGCCTGTAGCGACCCGCCTGGCCAACGTCATGACAAACGAAAAACGCCCCCTTGCGGGAGCGTTTTTCTGATTCTGGAGCGGGAAACGAGACTCGAACTCGCGACCTCAACCTTGGCAAGGTTGCGCTCTACCAACTGAGCTATTCCCGCAGATTCCGTTCGACCTGCGTCGAAGGAGCGCTATTGTGTCGATATTGCTGCACGGCGTCAACAGGAATTTTCACGTGAACCGAAGGACGGCGTTCAGGCGCCCCTGCCTGCTCGCTTTACGTGCGCAGGCCACGGCGGTGGAAGTAGACCTGCTCGGCGATGCGCCGCGTGGCCCCCGTGTGCAGCAGTGCGTTGAGCGGCCAGTCGGCCTGCAGATGGTCCATCGCCCAGCGCAGCAGGCGCTTGCCATGGAATGCCGGCGCCACCTGCCGCGCCACCCGTTCCGCTTCCGGCCCTTGCCCACGCAGATGGCGGGAAATCGCCTCGCCGACCGCCCAGCCGTGCCGCCACGAGGAGTGGATGCCGCCGGCGGACAGCGGCGAGACGATGCCTGCCGCGTCGCCGGTCAGGATCACGCGTTGGCCGGTGAAGGGCCCATCCGGCCGGCCGCACGGGACCAAGCCGGCGCGGGTGGCCGAGGGACGCGCCGAAGGCGGAATGCCGACCACATTGCGCACGTGGTCGAGGAAGCCATCGATATCCGGCGGCCGTACCTGTTGCGGGTCATGACGCAGCGCCAATCCCACCTGCAGCCCGGTCGGATTCTGCGCGACCCAGCCGATGTAGCCCGGTGCGTAGCGCTTGCTGACGAAGCAATGCAGTGCATCGCCCTGCGACACCTGCAGGCCGGCGAACTCACGCTCGACGCCGTAGAGGTTGTCACGCACCTGGCCAAGCCCGGTGCGTTGTGCCACGCGCGAGCGTGCACCATCGGCACCGACCAGATAGGCGCAGCGCCCTGCCCCTTCTACCTGCCAGCCGTCACCACTGCGATGGGCGTCGGTGAAGGACTGTTGCAGGCGAAGGTCGACGCCATTCGCGCGCAGCTCACGGGCCAGCCAGCGCATCAGGTTCGGCGTATCGGTGGTGAGGAAGTAATAGCCCGGTGCGGCCAGCAACACGCTGCGAAGGTTCGGCGCATACAGGCGCACGTTTGCGACCCGCTGCACCAGATGCTCGGGCATGCGCCCCAGCCAGGTCTGCTCCATCGCTTCCTTCACCACGATGCCGGTGGTGTGCAGGCGCTCACCGGGGTCGGCCTTGCGTTCCAGCACGCAGACGCGCAGCCCGTACTGGACAGCGGCCAATGCGCAGGCGGCACCGGCGAAACCGGCGCCGACGATGACCACATCGTGGTCGTAAGCAGAGGATTGATGAGGCATCGCGGCATCGCCGGGCTGGAACGGAGATACAGCTTCGCGAGCACGCGTGGTGAGGCGATGGGGTGGCGGTGAAGCAGGGATGAAGTGCCCTGCACACAAACGAAAAACGCTCCCTTCCGGGAGCGTTCTTCTTGAATCTGGAGCGGGAAACGAGACAGGCACTAGGGCGCTAAATCCTTGTTTCCCAATCACATTCTTCGCCGCCGTGAGCAGCGAAGGCCTGAATTATAGCCTTGTTCTTCGCCCTCGGCAACAAAACTCATCCAACAACTTCCATCAGCGTCCAAGGACTGCCATTTCATCCCCTGACAACCGACGCAGAATACACGGCTACCAGAGGCCCGCCCCTGCAACGCCGCTCGACACTCAGGTCTCCTTGCGTCAGGAATGGCATCAGCATCGAACGTTGAGACCGCGCTTGGTTTGATGCCGTGCGCACCACAGCCCAAGGCTGTTCGTGATGAAGGCCAAGCGGCGAGCAAGGAAAGATGGGGCGCATGTTCACATCACCTGGTCAGCTGGCGACCGTGTGGGAGCGGCGCGCAACAGCCTCAAACTGGCCACAGCCCAGGATCGCTGGATGCTATGTCGATATATCAGGATGCCAGAACAAGCATCACACGCGCGGTTTTCTCTGCGTCCCTCTGGACGTTGAGCAACGACTGCGCCCCAGCGCGACTTGTGAAACCGTAGGGATATCAGACCATAGCGAATCGGTCTTGATACGCCTGACGCACCCCATGACGCTGGCACCGTGAGCGCCATTGTCGAGCGTGCTTCTTCCTTGTTACTCGACGGGCCGGCAACTGGTCGATTCTTGCACATTGAGCAAGAGAGGGCCACCTGTGGCGGATGCCATGATCTCGTCCGCCCACGTTCCGGGGCATTCGTCCCTGGCATCCGCCACAGGCATAACGACACAACAGCCCTTGGCAGGGCGAGAAAGGAGCCGGTGATGTAGCGCTTCCGAAAGGAGACGAAAACATGCACAAGGAGCCACCATTATCAAAGGTGTTCTATCGTCCCATCGAAGCTGCCATACGGTGGGCTGGGTTGTTGCGGTACAAGGCGTCGATCCTCGCCTCGATCGCATCACCGCGGTGCCTGCCGCAGACATTGGACTGCCCGCGATGGAACGAGTGTCGGCTGTACTCGGAACGCATCTACGACGGCATCCTCAACTCGGAACTGCCCTTTGGCAAGAACGGGATCACGCTCAATGACCCAGAGTTGGTGAGTTCACCCGATCTGACCATCCGCCACGTCGATCTGAAACGCTGGATGCGCACTCACTATCCTGAGCATCGACCCGGATTCCTGTTCAGCCGCAGCGAGCGCATGGCGCATCCCTCCATCACCCTGGAAACAGGACAGGCAATCCTGCTGGAACGGCAGGCTCTGCAGGCCGCGCTGGACCATAGCCGGCGTGAGATGCGCAAACTTCAAGCGCAACACGAAGCCTTGCTCAAGCAGTCCGCGGTGCTGTTGGCATCCAAGCAGTGCGCGATCAGTGATCGAGCGGAGACCACGTACCTGAACATCATCGGTGGCATGCTGACGCTGATGCTGGGTCAATCCCCATCGGGTGTGCCGTACTCCAGCTTCAAGACGCAGGAGGCAATCGTCACCGCATTGCTCGCCCACTATGGCGGCACCATGGGCATCACGGAGCGAACCTTGAACGGCAAGTTCGCCAACGCCAGGAAGAATGTGCGTAGCGCAGCCGCGTGAATTCTTCCATCTTGTATGTGCAGTCTCGGAGATTGCATTTGCAATGTCTTTTTGCAGCCATGTCTATTGAATAGAGGTCACGCCAACAAACGCCACTGAGCGTTCAGGAGTGACCGCCATGTCGCAAGTACCTGTACTGCCACCGCACGAGCGCCGCATCCTGCGGCTCGATGAAGTTGAAGCGAAGTCCGGCTTCAAACGCGCCCACATCTACAACCTGATGAAGAAGCGCCAGTTTCCACAGGCGTTGCGCCTTGGCGTGCGCGCGGTGGGCTGGGATTCGGTCGAGATCGATCAGTGGATCGCCGAACGCCTTAACAACCGCACCTGACTCGCTCCCCCTCGGACTTCCCATCGCCAAACGGAGAGCGCCATGCAGGTCGTATCCATCATTTCAACGAAAGGTGGCGTCGGCAAGACGACCACGGCCGCCAACCTCGGCGGGCTCGCCGCGGACGCGGGGCTGCGCGTGCTGCTGCTCGATCTCGACGTGCAGCCCACCTTGTCCTCCTACTACGATCTGGCTCACCGCGCGCCCGGCGGCATCTATGAGCTGCTGGCGTTCAACGAGCGCGGTCTCGACCAGCTCGTGTCCCGCACCATCATCGCGGGCCTGGACCTGGTGCTCTCGAACGACCACCGGGGTGAACTGAACACCTTGCTGCTGCACGCGCCAGACGGGCGCCTGCGGTTGCGCCACCTGCTGCCGGCGCTGGCGCCGCTCTATGACCTGGTGCTAATCGACACCCAAGGCGCGCGCTCGGTGCTGTTGGAGATGGCGGTGCTCGCCTCCGGCCTGGCGCTGTCACCCGTGACCCCGGAAATCCTTGCGGCCCGCGAACTGCGGCGCGGCACCATGCAGTTGCTGGAGGACATCGCGCCGTATCGGCACCTTGGCATCGAACCGCCACCGCTGCACCTACTCATCAATCGTGTCCACCCCGTGTCCGCCAACGCACGCATGATCCAGCAGGCGCTGCACGACCTATTTCAGGATCACACGGGCATCCGCGTGCTGGGCACCGACGTGCCGGCCATCGAAGCCTATCCGCGCGCTGCAACCCGCGGCATGCCGGTGCATCGCGTCGAGTATCGACAGCCACCAGGCAGAGTTGCGCCCGCTGCGCTCGACACCATGCGCACGCTCGCCGGCGAACTGTTCCCGCAGTGGCAAGACAGATTCGCCCGCGTGTCCGGCCGTCCTCCACGTTCTATTGAAACCGGGAGGTCCCGTGGCGAGCGCACATGAACTGTCCCGTGGCCACAAGCGACTGCGCGCCCTGATCGAGTTTGCGGTGAGCGAAGGCTGGCACGTCAAACGTACTCGGGGTGGACACCTCAAATTCACCAAGACCGGCTGCGCCGCCATCTACACCAGCTCGACAGCGAGCGATTACCGGGCAGACCTCAATGCCCGTGCGCAGATCCGCCGAGCCGAGCGCGAGGCCCGCATGGCCCGGCCCGCCAACGCCGAGGGATGCGGCCATGGCTGAGATGACCTCCCAGGACATGGCCGGCAAGCTGCTTGCCGCCGGGTTCGAGCGCAGTGGGCCATCGGCCACGGCTTTGAGTGACCCCATCGCCGACACGCCGATGGTCGTGACGCTGGACCAGTTGCGGCCCTACGACCACGATCCCCGCAAAAAGCGCAACTCGGCCTACGATGAAATCAAGGCCTCCATCCGCGAGCGCGGCCTGGATGCGGCGCCAGCCATCACACGCCGTCCTGGCGAGGCGCACTACATCATCCGCAACGGCGGCAACACCAGGCTGGCGATCCTGCGCGAACTCTGGACAGAAACGAAGGACGAGCGCTTCTTCCGCATATCGTGCCTGTTCCGGCCGTGGCCTGCGCGCGGGGAGATCGTCGCGCTGACCGGGCACCTCGCCGAGAACGAACTGCGTGGCGGCTTGACGTTCATCGAGCGCGCCCTCGGCGTCGAGAAGGCGCGCGAGTTCTATGAAGCGGAAAGCAGCACGACCTTGAGCCAGTCCGAGCTGGCCCGTCGCTTGGGCGCCGACGGCTTCCCCGTGCAGCAGTCACACATCAGCCGCATGGCCGATGCGGTGCGCTACCTGCTGCCTGCGATCCCGACCGTGCTGTATGGTGGCCTCGGTCGCCACCAGGTCGAGCGGCTGTCGGTCATGCGCAAGGCCAGTGAGCGCACGTGGGAGCACTATGCCAAGGGCCGCTCCCTGCCGCTCGACTTCGACAGTTTCTTCCAAGAAGTGCTGTCGCAGTTCGATACCCAGGCCGACGAGTTCTCGCCGCAGCGTGTGCAGGACGAGTTGATCGGTCAGATGTCCGAGCTGCTGGGCATCGACTACGACGTGCTTGCCCTGGACCTGACCGAATCCGAGAGCCGCCACCGCGCCCTGGTCAGCGACCCAACCCCGCCATCGGCGCCGCCGGCATTGCCTGAGCCTGGGGCCATCGCACGGCCGCCGATTGAACCGGCACCGTCCCCCGCCACAGCAGCACATTCTGCAGGCCACTCTGCCGCCGCGCCGACAAGGCCCCAGGACGATGCGGCCCCGCGTGAGGCATCCGCAGCCACCCCTGCGGCAGCGGCTGGCGATCTACTTGACGAGCACATCGTCTCTCCGGCACCCACGACGCAGCGGCTCCAGTCCATCCAGCGCATGGTCGCCGACCAGTTGGGCGATGCGCTTCCGCCCGACTTCTCGGCCAACGTGCTGCAGTCGATTCCCGTGCAGGCCGGTGGCCTCTATCCCATCTCGGACATCTGGCATATCGACCCAGGTCTCGACGCACCCGGCCGCCTGCGCGTCCACATCGCGCAGTTCGCGCGCGAGATCGCGGGCGAGGTCGACCTGGACGCGTGTGTCGAGGATCGTTCAGATGGCATCGGGTTCGCGTGTCGTGCCCCGACCCAGGTTTCGTCGCCGCTCGCACGTGCCGTGCTCGCGCTGCTGGTTTCCCTGGCCGGTCAGCAGTCGGCCGACGTGGGCTTGGACGGCGGGCACTTCGTCACCGACCTGCCAGCGCTGTTGCACGGCCAAGGCCAACGTCATGCCGACGGGGCCCGGCGATTGAGCGACACCGCGCTGGTCAAGCTGTTTCGTCTGCTGCGGCTGGCCCGGCGCCTGCTGGATCTGGAAGCCGGCGCTCTCGGTCCTGGGACCTGAGCGAGGGAGGCCCGCATGTCCGCACCTAACCCACTCAACCAGGCCGTCATCGCGCAGGCGCTCTACGATCTGCGCAACGGGCAACTGCGCCGCTGCAAGGCGATGGGATTCGGTGAGGAAGAATTGGATGCGCTCAAGCATCCGGCGCTGATCAGCGTACTGGCCAATGCCAGCGTCTCGTGGTGCTCTGTCTCGGTGAACCGGGAAGTGCTCCGGCGATTGCTCAAACAGGCGCAGGACGTGGAGAAGGAGATCGCCACCGTCGATCGCATGTTGCGCCTGGGGGCCAGTACGGAAATGGCGAGCCGTTTTTATGGGCTGACGCACCAGGAAGTCGCGCTACGGCGTGAAGTTCTCGGCCTGCCCAAACGCAAGGGGCGCCATCCGGTTCTGGACGAGGAGCAGGACACCGAGCTGTGGCGACGCTGGAAGGCCGTGACCAGCAGCAGGAATGTCGAGCTGGAGGATGAGACCTCGGTTCTTGATGCGGCAATGGACCTCGCCGAAGGCATGGAACTGCCGCTGTCGGTGGTCTGGGCTGCGATCAAGAACTGGATCGATCAGGGATTGGGTTGAGTCATGGCCGTGGACGACGCTGCACCACGAGCACCACGCCAAGGCCCGGTCGCCCTCGCTGATCTGTTCGACAGCGCGCTGAAAGACCTTGCACCGAAACCTCGCCCGCCCGCGTCCGCGCCAGCTCCCGCATCCGCAACATCTCCTGTCTCCGCAACCGGCGACGGTTTTCTGTTCAGCGGCAATCGGCACGAGAGCGTGCCGCGACGGCTGTTCCTGGACCGACGCCTGACGCCGCTGGAACGCAATGCCTGGCAAGTCTTTCGGATGATGCTCAACGAGGATGGGGTCACGGCGTTTCCGACGTATGAGCAACTTCGCCCGTGGCTCGCGTCAATGCCCTGCGCCGGACAGGCCTCTCACGAGACCGTGGCACGGGCGCTGACGCTGTTGCGCCTGACTCGCTGGTTGAGTCTCGTGCGCCGCAGGCGTGACCCCAAGACCGGGCGCATCCTCGGCAACCTCTACGTCCTGCACGATGAGCCCCTGACGCCTTTCGAGGCGATGCAGCTCGACCCGGACTACTTGGAGCTCGTCAGCCAAGCCCTGGGCCATTCGGCCAAGGCCGTCCAGGTCGTGGGCTTGCACACCCTCAAGGAAATCGCCGAAGACCCGTTGTTGTCTGGCCGCACGTTGCCCTCGCGGCTGCAGGTCCTTGCCGAACGCCTCGCGAGCCAGGGCATTGGGTCGCAGGAGAGTTATCCACAGAAGGATAGGGTTCACGATTCCGAAGAAGGGGCGCCGAGCCTTCTTCGGAATTCTGATGACCCCTCTTCGGATTCCGAAGCAGGGCCGAAACCCGCGTCAGACGGCGCTCTTCGGAATCCGAAGCAGGACCGTACTGTACGTAGTAGTCGTATGAATGAAGTACGTACTACCGCGCGTGAGCGTGGGCAGGCGCGTGCGATGCCAGGAGTTCGCCTGCCTGATCGCTTTCTCGGCTTGAAGGAAGAGCAGCAGGCCGCCGCCATCGTGGCATTGCAGCAGGTCGATGCTCCGCTACGCCAGGCCGTGCTGGACGAATGGGCGGATCGCTGTCGCGGCAGCACCATCCGCAACCCGGCAGGCTACCTGTTCGGCATCATCCAGCGCGCCATCCGTGGCGAGTTCAACGCCTGGGCCAAGCAAGCCGGGTCAGCACCGCCACCTGCCCCTGCACGAGATGCACCGCCTGAACCACCGCGCAATGTGGTTCCACCCGAGGTGGCCCGGCAGCACATTGACCGGCTGCGCGACCTTCTGCGCAGTAGCTGAGCGCGACGAGCGACAAGGGCGTGAAGCAGACGTCGATGGCCGTCAGTAGAGCTATCCCCAGGGGATAGATGTACTACAAGCTGTAACGCCGACAGGCACGGCATGGCACTTCGGTCCAGGGGGGCCGTAATGGCGTCGGTTGCATGAGCGCACGCACCATTTGCGCGAGCAGCGCTCCATGGCTTTCGATGGAGCTATCCCCTGGGGATAGCTCGTGTCACAGGCCACCGCTGCCACGACAACCGGGTCCCGGTTCATTTCGGTTTGTTGACTGACTGCCTTCCGTTGCGTGCCGATCCTGACCGCTCCTTTTCCCAAGCGAGCGGACGCCATGGCAACCAACGAACCTCTGCAACTCAATCTCGGCTCTTTGCGCAGCGCGATGTCGCTGACGCTTCACACCCACCACGCCTCGCGCATCTGGCATGGCCGCGCCGCCGCCGAGGGGCGACCCGGCATCGTCGGCCTGAACGGCTACATCGCCGTGATGAACAAGATGAAGCGCGGCTCGGAGCAGGACGACCCGTACAGCGACTGGTGGATGTTGCGCATCGAGGAAAAGCTCGACCAGACCAGGACCACGTTGCAATCGCTGCGCGAGCAGGTTGACCAGGCACTGGCCGGCGTGCCTGCGGCGTTGAGCCTGGGTGAGAACCTCAACGTGCAGCCGGTGAAGCTCCCCTTGTTCGTGAACGCGCAGCTCGGCTTTGCCGCCGTCTATCTGCTGGCCGACTACGACGACATCGCCCGCAAGCTGATCCTCGCCCACCACACCGCGCTGATCGATCGCTCGACGTTGGAGCGCTGGCTCAACGAAGGTGCCCACGCGCTGCGCAGCCTGTTCAGCCTGGCCCAGCAATACCGCTACTCGGGCTGCACCCGCGACGACTTCGCGGCCAAGAACGCCGCAGCTCGGGCAGCATTGGAGAAGTTCGGCGAACTGCCGCAGGACGTGCTCGAAGGCATGCGCCGCTCGAAGTTTGCGCCGCCCGTCGTGCGCCGTGGTCTGCAACAGCGTGGTGATAGCGCTGCCGCAGCCGCATCTCCCACCGACGAAGGCGCTGCCGCCGATTCGGCCGAGGCCAAGTCCACAGCCGCCGGCGAGGACGAACCGGCATGAGCGACCCGAACCGCGAACCGCGCTACTTCCGTCGTCTGGAACAGCCAGCCTTCATGCGGCTGGAACACGCGGCCTCTCTAAAAGGCCTTTTAAAGCCTTTTAAAGGTAAAGGGGACTTCGAGGCCTGGGCCAGCCAGTGCTTCGCCATGCGCGACGAGTTGATTGCCCTGGCGCAGCGACAGGTGCTGCCACAGGCGTGCGGGCATCCCTTCCACCTGCTTCCCGTCGAGCTGGCCCAGCAGACCACTGGCGCAGGCACGACCTTTCTTCGCTGGCGCAAGCACGATCGATCGGCCATGGGCGTGGCGTTGTGGCAGGAGCTGATGGCGAGCCCCAGCACGCCGGTCAACCTGCTGCACGACCTGCACGAGATCGAACTGCAGCGCGTCATGCTGAACATGCAGATCAGCCTGCTGCACACCCTGGGCAGGCAAGCACAGGAATGCGCCAGCAAGGCCGCGCAGGCGGACAACACCTACCTGCGCCGGCTCGCGTCCGTTCCTGCCGCAGTGCGCGATCGGTGATTGCGCCTGCCATCCGAGCACGCGCCCGAGCCCAACGAGGCACGGGTATTTCAACCACCACGGAGATTCCAACATGAGCACACAATTCATCGGCGAGGGCAACATCGGATCGCCTCCCGAGTACCGCGAATTCCCCAATGGCAACGACGATCCTCGCCGGTTGCTCCGGCTGAACGTGTACTTCGACAACCCCGTCCCCACCAAGGGCGGCGAGTTCGAGGACCGCGGCGGCTTCTGGGCGCCGGTGGAACTCTGGCACCACGACGCCGACCGCTGGCAGCAGCTCTACCAGAAGGGCATGCGGGTGCTGGTCGTCGGCCGCATGGAGCGCGACCCCTGGACGGACAACGAAGATCAGCCGCGTGAGACTTGGCAGGTCAACGCGCGCAGTGTCGGCATCCTGCCGTACCGCATCGAGTCTGTGGCCCTCAGCCCGAAGCCACAGGAGGCAGAGCCGAAGCCCCAGGCCACCCAGGAATCGACGGCGCCGAAAGAGACCAAGCGCAGGAAGTGATCGGGCATGGAGGGCGGCTGCCGCAGTGCTTCGCCGCCCTCCATGCGCTGCGAATTATCCCCAGGGGATAGCTCCACCAACGTCCACCGAGTTCCACGCGCGCTCCCGGAAATCGCGGCTCTCGGCCCGCACACTTCCGGCCACGCACCTTCCCCGCACTCGCCATTTCATCGGCGTGAAAGCGGTCGCTGCCGCATGCGGCTTGTTTGCTGCTGCCAGGGGCTGCGCTCGGCATCCTCGATCCCAGCAACTCCATGAACAACAGGAATCGGGATGGACGGATATGCGGCTGTTCTTGTGCGAGAAGCCCTCCCAGGGCAAAGACATTGGCCGGATTCTCGGCGCCACGCAGCGCGGTGAAGGCTGCCTCAACGGTTCCGGCGTCACGGTCACCTGGTGCATCGGCCATCTCGTGGAGGCGGCGCCGCCCGAGGCCTACGACGAGCAGCTCAAACGATGGTCCGTTGAGCAGTTGCCCATCATTCCCCAGCACTGGCGGGTCGAGGTCAAACCGAAGACCGCCACGCAATTCAAGGTCGTCAAGGCGCTCTTGGCGAAGGCGACTCACCTGGTTATCGCCACCGATGCCGACCGCGAGGGCGAATTGATCGCCCGCGAGATCGTGGAGCTTTGCGGCTACCGCGGCCCCATCGAACGCCTGTGGCTGTCGGCGCTCAACGATGCGTCCATTCGGGCGGCACTGGGCAAGCTGCGGCCTTCGGCCGAGACGCTTTCGATGTACCACTCGGCGCTGGCGCGCTCCCGTGCGGATTGGCTCGTGGGCATGAACCTGAGCCGGCTGTTCACGGTGCTGGGGCGACAGGCGGGTTACGACGGCGTGCTGTCGGTCGGCCGCGTACAGACCCCGACGCTCAAGCTCGTTGTGGACCGCGACCGCGAGATCGCGCGCTTCGTGTCCGTACCATACTGGGCCATCGCCGTGTCCCTGTTCGCAGGCGGTTCGACTTTCGCCGCGCAATGGGTTCCACCCGATGCGTGCACCGACGACGCAGGCCGCTGCCTGCGGCAGCCGGTCGCACAGCAGACCATGCAGCAGATCCGCGCTGCGGGCAGTGCCCACGTCGTGTCGGTGGAGACTGAGCGTGTCCGCGAAGGCCCGCCGCTGCCGTTCGACCTGGGCACCTTGCAGGAAGTGTGTTCCAAGCAGCTTGGGCTGGACGTGCAGGAAACCTTGGAGATTGCCCAAGCCCTGTACGAGACGCACAAGGCCACGACGTACCCCCGCTCGGACTCCGGCTACCTGCCCGAGAGCATGTTTGCCGAAGTGCCCACCGTTCTCGACAGCCTGCTCAAGACCGATCCCTCGCTGCGCTCGATCATGGGCCAGCTCGACCGCTCGCAGCGCTCGCGCGCCTGGAACGATGGCAAGGTCACGGCGCACCACGGCATCATCCCGACGCTCGAACCGGCGAAGCTCTCCGCCATGAGCGAGAAGGAACTGGCCGTGTACAGGCTCATCCGGTCGCATTACCTGGCGCAGTTCCTCCCTCACCACGAGTTCGACCGCACTGTGGCCAAGTTTTCGTGCGGGGGGCAGAACCTGGCGGCCACGGGCAAGCAGGTTGTCATCCCGGGTTGGCGCCAGGTGCTCGCCGAGCCGCAGGCCGAAGACGGTGATGGCGAGGGCGATACTGCGGTCCGCGCCCAGGTGCTGCCCGCGCTGCCGAAACTGTATGAGGGCCTGGCATGCCAGGTGGCCGACGTCGATCTCAAGGCACTCAAGACGCTGCCGCCCAAACCGTACACGCAAGGCGAGTTGGTCAAGTCCATGAAAGGCGTCGCCAAGCTGGTGTCCGATCCCCGCCTGAAGCAGAAGCTCAAGGATACGGTTGGCATCGGCACCGAAGCGACGCGGGCCAACATCATCGGCGGCCTGATCGCTCGCGGCTACCTCGTGAAGAAGGGGCGCGCCATCCGCGCCTCGGATGCGGCTTTCACTTTGATCGATGCCGTGCCTGCGGCGATTGCCGACCCTGGCACCACCGCCGTCTGGGAACAGGCGCTCGACATGATCGAGGCCGGACAGCTCACCCTGGACGTGTTCATCGGCAAGCAGGCCGCGTGGATTTCGCAGTTGATTGCGCAGTACGGCAGCGCCTCCCTGTCCATCAAGGTTCCCCAAGGGCCGGCATGCCCGCAGTGCGGCGCACCCACGCGCCAGCGCAGCGGCAAGAGCGGCCCGTTCTGGTCGTGCAGCCGCTACCCGGACTGCAAAGGCACGCTGCCAGTCGAATCCGGCAGCTCCAAGCGCGGCGCCTCGCGCCCGCGCCGTAGCGGCCGCAAAGGCTCCTGACCGCCCCCGTTCCCCGTGAGCCGTGCCCGCCTTCGGCGGCGTGGCCCCTGTCCCGCACTCCGCCGCATGCCCTGCGGGACGCCCAGCGCGCAACGCCTTCTTGATCCGTGTGCGCGTCCCGCCCAGCCGTCCCCGGCCGCGGGACCTGAAGGTAGCTTCTCTGCGAGCCGCACCACGCGCGTTCTGTTGATCTGCGTTTCTTCCGCCCTCTGCGAAGGGTCTCCCGGTGGCTTGCCAGGCTGCACGAGCCACCGGGAGACCCTTCGTGGTCAGCGGTAATCGGTGCCGGTGCCCGCCGGTGCAAAAACGGGCTCCCTTTGTGCGCGGATGTGCGCCAGACGATGCCGGCCCCAGCCACGACATGGGCCGGGTGTGATTGCTTGATGAGCAGACGGTTCTAGCGACGACCGGGCCTGCCAATCAGCCCACGGGTGGTTCCTCTTTTCTCCCGAGCCGAAGGCCGTTGGGCCTTCGGCGCCATTCTCCTGCCCATCAACGTCCCGGCCCGGCCATTGGCCTGGGCCACACGAACAGGAGAGACGACATGCACCCTCAACCTTGCGCACCGCTGCTGTACGGCAGACGGAGGTCGAGAACGGCATGCCCGCCTATCGCGCGGCCATCGCCAATGGTACGCTCGGCTGCAGCCGAGGCCGTAGCCCAAAGGCTGGACTACCTCTTTTGCAGAGGTAAACCTCGGGATGAACTGGGCGAAAACATGCCTTATGTGCCCGCCTTACGGCGAGCTGTTTCCGATGCTTCGCGCAGGATTTCCCGCCCCCCATTCGCTGCGATTGCGGCCACGATGACGCCCAGCACCAGATCCGGGATGTTCGACCCGAACCCCATCACCAGCACCCCGGACAGCACAATCGCACCATTGACGATGGAGTCGTTGCTGGTAAAGATCGCTGACGCCTTGAAGTTCACATCTTCCCCGCGATGGCGGCGCAGTAGTCTGAGGCACACTAGGTTCAAAGCCGCGTTCAGCGCGGCCATGGCCATCATGGCTGGGCCGACAGGCTCTTCCCCTCCAGCGAAGCGGCGTAGGACTTCCAACAGCAGCAGCGCGGCCAGGCCGATTAGCAAGAAACCCGACAAGCGGGCCGCGCCCACCTTGACCGTTGCCGCACGACCGACGGCATACAGGCTAACCGCATAGACCGACGCATCGGCGAGGTTGTCCAACCCGGCGCCCATCAGCGCCGTAGAGCCAGCCCAGATGCCAAGGGCAATGCCGGCGGCGGACTGCGTCAGGTTGATCAGCAACACAGTCAGAAGAATCTTTCGGTCCTTCGCATCGCTCGCATCTAGGCGGCCCAACTCGTCGTTTTCGTGATTTCTGTGGTTTTCAGCCATGCATTGTTCCTTCCAAATCGATGGATGCTGAAGCCTGTAGCGGCTGGAGAGTCAAGGCGCAGATGCAACGAACTTGCCACAGGGTCTTCCCGGACGCCCTTGACTCTACCGTAGCTAGAAGGTTTTCCAATCCAGTCAGAGCTTTAGGACAGAACAGATGAGCACCAATGCGCCCCCTTCATTGCGACTGTCATCCGGTATGGCTGCTATCCACTGATCCGTGGCGCCACTGCGGTTGTGCTCTTCGGCGAGCTCGCGACCGGCCGGCCGTCTTTTCCGACGGAGCTACTCACAGTGATCGTCGCGCTCGCTTGTGCCGCCTTGCTAGAGGGCGGGCGGCCTTTCCACTCCCCGTTGAGCCAGTAGCGGCGTTCCAAGCTGTGGTTGGCCGTCGGCGCATGGCTCGGCTTCTTGGTCGTGCATCTGGCCTTCCAGCACTCCAATCTGGGATACCGGGTCGGGCCGTTGGGATTGTTGATCGGGGTGGCTGAAGCCCATCGCTGGCATCACAAGCGTGAGCACGAAGACGCCCAAGTCAACTACGGCGATTTCTGGATGCCCGGGGGCCACTTGTTCAGCGCTTTCCGGTCGCAAAAGCACACGCTGGGCGCCAAAGAGTGACACTCAAGAAAGATGGACTTTCCAATGGACTACGGCCCGCAGCTTGTCTATCCCTTCCGGAGCCGGCCAGCAGCGGCAAACGCTTGCGCTGCTGGCTATACGATCTTGCCCACGTCGCATTCTTGCGCGAGTCGGGCCTTGCGGCTTCTTGCGAAGCGATCGCGAGTTGCGTGGCGTGCCCATGAGTCGGGCCGCGTCGTGGCGCACTGCTACCTTGGCCTGCACCTGCACCTGCGCAGCCACGCCGCGATGCTCGGTCTGGCCTGGAGAACCCGTAAGGTGGCGGAGATTGCGGCGCGCAGGTCGTCCGGCTCGCGCTGGCTCCTGTGGGCCACGCCCTCGGTCGCACGCCGTCTCAAAACGTCAGAATCGCGCGCTTTCGCATGATGGAGCGCGGCACGTGGCTCTCAGAACTGGACCCGATCACTTCCAGCACCGATGACACGCTCGAGCTTCAGGCGGGCTCGGCCAAGCTGTTGAGAATGCCGCACTCGCGCGAGGTTCGGGCGCTATCGCAGGAGCGTCGCAGATCCATTAACTCGCGCTCCAAGGCGCGCAATTCCTTCATCTTGGTCCGCACTTGCGCGATATGAGCGTCGACCAGCGCGTTCACCTCGCCGCAGCCCAACTCTGGCCGATCCCGTAAGTTCAGCAGTTGACGGATCTCATCCAGCGTCATGTCCTTCGCCCGGCAGCGGCGGATGAACAGCAAGCGCTGCAAATGGACTTCGTCATAGAGCCTGAAGTTGCCCTCGCTACGTGCAGGCTCGGGCAGCAAGCCTTCTGACTCGTAAAAGCGCACGGTCTGCACCAAGCAATCTGCCTTCTTGCCCAGTTCACCGATCCGCATCATGGTTGCTTCCTATAAAAAACTTGACTCTATATCTACTAGAGGTTTTCTAATGATGGCATCCGGGGAAAACCTTGTCAATGAAGAGCGATCTATGAACAAAGAACCTTCCAGCCCATGCGCCTGCTCCGGCGGCAATGGCCAACAGACGGCGTGCGCCAGTGAGCAGGCCAGCACTGAAACCACCGTTTTCCACGTGAGCAACATGGATTGCCGCAATGAGGAAGCACTGGTGCGGCGAACGCTGGAGGGCATGCCCGGTGTCGAGCGGCTCCTGTTCGATCTTCCGCAGCGTTTGTTGACCATTTCGCACCGCGAAGTCTCGGCCGATGCCTTGGAGCAAGCGCTGAATTCGGTGGGCATGAAGGCTCAGGCTGTCCGAGACGCCGCCGTGTCGACCACCTACCGCATCGAGAACATGGACTGCCCGAGCGAGGAGAAACTCATCCGCTCGCACCTCGGGGCAGTCGAGGGAATTCAGGACCTCGACTTCGACCTCGCTGAGCGCACCCTGTCGGTGAAACACCTCGCTCAGGCACGCGCGCAGATGGAGCAGGTCCTGGCCTCGATCGGCATGCGCGCCAAGGAGCAGACCTTCGGCCACACGGGGCCGATCGAAGCCGCGGCTGTGATCCCATCCTCGGCCCTGCAGCAGCAACCAACCGCTGCCGTTTCCGCGCCGCCGATCGGCGAGCGGGTGACGTACCGGATCGAGAACATGGATTGCCCGACGGAAGAAGCGCTGATCCGCGACCGGCTGGGCAAGCTGCCGGGTGTGACCGCGCTCGACTTCAATCTGATGCAGCGTGTGCTGGGAGTCCAGCACACGCTGGCGACCTCAGCGCCGATCGAGAAGGCGCTTGCTTCCATTGGAATGCAGGCTGCGCGGCAGGACATGCAGACAGCCACCACGGTACTTCGCATCGCGAAGATGGACTGTCCGACCGAGGAAAGTCTGATCCGCGGCAAGCTGCAAGGCATGCCGGGCGTGCAGGGAATGGATTTCAACCTGATGCAGCGCACGCTCACGGTTCGGCACACACCCGACGCGATCAAGCCGGCAGTCGAAGCCATCGAATCGCTGGGCATGGAAGCCGAGGTCCAGAGGACTGATGAGCCGCGCGATGCCCCGGTGGCCGCGCACAAGACCAATTGGTGGCCGATGGCGGTTTCGGGCGTTGCGGCGGTGGCCGCCGAAGGCGTGTACTGGGTCAACGACGGCAATCATTGGGCCGTGATCGTGCTGGCACTGGTTTCGATCTTCACCGGCGGCCTCAGCACCTACAAGAAGGGCTGGATCGCGCTGAAGAACCTCAACCTGAACATGAACGCCCTGATGGCCATCGCGGTCACCGGCGGCATGGCGATCGGCCACTGGCCGGAGGCCGCCATGGTCATGTTCCTGTTCGCGTTGGCGGAAGTGATCGAGGCGAAGTCGCTGGACCGCGCCCGCAACGCCATTCGGGGGCTGATGGACTTGGCGCCCGAGACCGCGACCGTGCGGCAGGCCGATGGCTCATGGACAGAGCTGCCGGCCAAGGAGGTCGCAAAGGGCGCGGTGGTCCGCGTGCGTCCTGGCGAGCGCATCGCACTGGACGGCCTGATCACCTCGGGTCGATCGGCCATCAACCAGGCGCCCATCACCGGCGAGAGCCTGCCCGTCGAGAAGGCCGAAGGTGACCAGGTCTTCGCCGGAACCATCAATGAGACCGGCTCTTTCGAATACAAGGTGACCGCAGGCGCCAGCGACTCGACGCTCGCGCGCATCATCCATGCCGTGGAGTCCGCGCAGGGCAGCCGTGCGCCCACGCAGCGCTTCGTCGACCAGTTCGCCCGCGTCTACACGCCGGCGGTGTTCGCGGTGTCCGTGCTGGTTGCCGTCGTGCCGCCGCTCGCCTTCGGCGGCGCATGGTTTGACTGGGTCTACAAGGCCCTGGTACTGCTGGTGATCGCCTGCCCCTGCGCTCTGGTCATCTCCACGCCGGTCACCATCGTCAGCGGCTTGGCCGCTGCCGCCCGACGCGGCATCCTGATCAAGGGTGGCGTCTACCTGGAGGGCGGGCGCAAGCTCAAGGCGTTGGCCCTGGACAAGACCGGCACACTCACACATGGCAAGCCCGAGCAGACCGACTTCGTGCCGCTGATCGGCGAGGCGCAGGAAGTTGCCGCCTGGGCCGCAAGCCTCGCGGCACGCTCGGACCATCCTGTGTCTCAGGCCATCGCCCGCAAGGCGAACCGTGACGGCATCGCGCTGCACGAGGTCGACGACTTCGCGGCGCTGCCTGGCCGCGGCGTGCGCGGCCGCGTCGCCGGGCGCATGTTGCACATGGGCAACCACAGGCTCGCCCAGGAGCTGGGCCTGAGCGAAGCGACGCTCCAGGCTCGGCTGGAGACCCTGGAGCGCCAAGGCAAGACAGCGATCCTGCTGATGGACGATGCGACCGTGCTCGGCATTTTTGCAGTGGCCGACACCGTGAAGGAAACCAGCCGTGAGGCGGTGGCCGACCTGCAGGCGCTGGGTGTGCGCACGCTGATGCTGACGGGGGACAACCAGCACACGGCCGCGGCCATCGCTGCCCAGGTCGGAATCTCTGAAGCCCGTGGTGACCAACTGCCCGAAGACAAGCTCAAGACCATCGAAAGCCTGGTCGGCGGCGAGGGCCAGGTGGGCATGGTGGGCGACGGCATCAACGATTCGCCCGCGCTCGCCCGTGCCGACATCGGCTTCGCCATGGGCGCGGCCGGCACCGACACCGCGATCGAAACAGCCGACGTCGCCCTGATGGACGACGACCTGCGCAAGATCCCCGCCTTCATCCGGCTGTCGCGTAGCACTGCGGCGATCCTCACGCAGAACATCGTTCTGGCCCTTGGCATCAAGGCGGTGTTCCTTGCGTTGACGTTCACAGGGCATGCCACCATGTGGATGGCTGTGTTCGCTGACATGGGGGCAAGTCTTTTGGTTGTCGTCAATGGGCTGCGCCTCCTGAAGTTCAAGGCGGCATGAACAATGGATGAACCATCTCTTCGCAAGACGCAGTGGTACTCACTCGCGATCGTTATATTCGCCGGCGATCAGGCAGCTAAGAGCTACATTGACGCGACAACTCCCTTGGGTTGGTCGCACGAGGTGGCGTCATTCTTCAACCTAGTTCACGCTCTCAATCCCGGCGCGGCGTTCAGCTTCCTTGCTGGCGCGGGCGGCTGGCAGCGGTGGTTTTTTCTGGCGATCGCGTTCGCAATATCGGCATGGCTCGCATGGCTGCTCTCCCGGCCGCTGCGCAAAACGGAAGGCCTTTCGTACAGCCTCATTCTGGGCGGCGCATTGGGCAACGCGTTCGACCGCGCCACGCGCGGGCACGTTATCGACTACATCGACTTTCACCTGCACGGCTGGCACTGGCCCGCCTTCAACATCGCTGACATGGCCATCGTGGGCGGGGCGATCGCGCTGGTGGCCCAGTCGTTCATGAGCGTGGAGAACCCGGCCGCCACAAAGGAGTCCCAGTGACATTGGGACGATCCGGAAATTCGCAATGCACACGGTGCAGGACACCAATCTGAAGAGAACGGCCCCCAGCATGAGCGGCCGCGGCTTGGCCCTCATGCTAGCGCCCACCGCCGCTTTTGCTGCAACGCCCTGTTGCGATGGCGGCGATTGCTGCAACGACGTCGCAATGCCTTGCTGTGAATAAACAGCACGCAAGCCAGTTGACCTGGCAATTATGAAAGTCCATCACGGCGATGCTGGCCTTTTTCGTTCCAATGAGCCGTCACGGAGAGGTGATGATGAAGCTATGCCGGGATCCTGCAAGCTTTAGGACGGTCTTCTTTACCGCATAGCGATATGCTGATGTCACCCGTTCGCCTCGCCTGGCAAGTACAAGTAGTTCGTCGCGGTTTTCTGGCCGTGTCCGCCCGCTTCGCTGGCCCTTTTGCCCCAAACAAGCGCAATCATGCCTGCGTTACCACCAAAGTTCGCCCCCGCCAGTTGCTGTTCCTAAAGGGCATCAAGCTCAACGCCATCGCCGACCGGCCAGCGTATTTCGCATCGCTGCGTGCCCGTCGGGGCCAGCCCATCGTCATCCTCGCAGAGCTGGGACCGGATGAGGCATTCGCCCTGTGGAAGCAGCATGTACTGGGCGACAGGCCTCGCTGACCCAGTTTCGCCTCATCCTCCTGACAGCCCCGCACTTATTGCGGGGCTTTCTTTTTTCCGCGTTCGCCAATCGGGGCTGTTGCAAATGCCGATTTCCGGCTGACGCGGCTCGCCTCGCGCATGAAGCTGCCCGCATGTGTCGCTGATTCGTCAGCACCATGCCAGCAGCCAGAGTTTCCAGGCTGCCGCGGATTCTTTCCGCGCTACCCGCCAGTCCGCCATCGCATCGAGTCTGCGGACGCGCGTCACCCGTGACGCCGATGCTTTTTTCTCAACCGCGTGCGGGAGCTGCCATCCCGTGAGGGACGAGGCCCCGCTTTTTCCAAGGAGCCCGTCCATGTCCCAGCAAGCCTCTTTCGGCCAGTTGGCCTTGATCCATTGCGGCAAGTTCCTGCCGCTCGAAATCCTGCATAGCGCCGCCGGCCACTACATCGGCACGCGCGATACAGAAGGTCCCGTTTCGCGGGAATCCTGCCAGTACTTCCGCAGCTATGCCGCGGCTCAACGTGCCCTCGAAAGAGGCGGCTGGTCCCAGCTCGCCACACCCTGATCCAACTGGAGGAACCACGTCATGAACCAGCTTTTGCCCCAGGAAGTCGTCGATCAGATCATGCGGGAAGAGCAGCATTTCGCCGCCGCGCCCCAAGCCTTCTTCGAGGTCTGGAAGCGCGGCGTCGAGATCGCAGGCCCGCAATGGTTTGGCGACGGCACGCGCGAAGGCCTGAACCAGGCAAAGAGCAAGTGGGATCTGCGTCCCGACATGCTGCGTGCCAACGACGCACTCGGCGTCCTGAGCAGCGGGGAACGCATGTTCCTGTCCGCCATGTTCAGCTTCTACAACGCGCGCGAGGGCGGTGCCATGCTCAAGCGCTGCCACTTCCAAGGACTGTCGGACTTCGATGGTCTCGATCTGCAACGTCGCCAGGTGATCGCCGACCTGCTGCTGAACTACAGCGGTTGGTGAGCCGGTCCCTGGCACACCTTCATCACTGCGTTCACGGGACCCCATGAGGGACATGCGCCTCGTTCGAGGCCATGTCCCTCGCGTTTTCTCCCCGCCCAGCGCCATCCGGCATCAGGCGGTTTCCCCTGCGGATGCCATCGTCCGCAAGGGCTGGCTCCGTTCATTCATCGAAAGGAGCCTTCATGGCCAACAACTACTACGAAGCCACCGGCGTTCTCGTGCTCGACCGTGTGACGCCCGTCATCCAGGCGCTGTTCGGCGCCTTCGCGCTGGACGAGAGCCACCCCGGCAACGGGCAGGCCTACATCGCCCAGATCGCCGAGACCACCAATCCGCAATGGCCGGACGTGCTCGATGGCCTGGAAGACCTGGCCACGCAACTCGGTATTCCGATGCCGGACGACGAAGGGCTGTCGATCCCGCCGCTGCTCGAACTGCTCGCCGTGCACTTCCGTGCCGATGAGGACGAAGAGCTGGGGAACTTGATCGACCGTCATTCGTTCGAGGACACCGCCGATCTCGACGCATTGTTTCTGATCGCCACCCGGTTCGATGACGGGCACCACCTGACCGCCATCCAGTTCGAGGGCTGCTGGTACTGCAGCAAGCCGCGGCTGTTCGAGTTCGGCGGCAACGGCTGCTACCTGAGCCGCGAGGTCCGCTTCATCAGCTCCTCCTCCCAGGCCCTCCAGCTCGGCGACCAATTGCGCAAGACCATTGTGGCCGCCGACATCGAAGAGGCTTCGGCCCTGATCGCGCTGGAGACCATCAATCTGCTGGCGGGCGTCAGCGACGAGCCATTCCGCATGAATTTGCGCCGGCGCGTCGCCGAGCGATTGGCCCAAACGCCAACGATCAGCGTCACCTGACGCTGTTTCCTTTCTTTCCACCCACCGGGGTCAATTCCCGGTGGCGGGGATTTGCTCCATCATTATTCTGTTGGAGAAATCCCATGTCCCAGAATCCCAATCCCTTTCTACGCGGCTACTGGAATCTGAAAATCGTCCGCACGCTGTCCATCAGCTACGAGGACGGAAGCCCGCATGTTTGGCGAAACATCCACCCGAGCCAGCAGCACCTCTGCGACGCGGCGCTGGTTTCTTCTCCTTGCATCATCACCAGCGACTTCGCGGTGGTCAGGACTGGCACCGAACCTGTCGGCGCCGCACTGATCGCCGAATGCGACGCGGCTGAAGGGGGCAGCGGCGAAGGCATGGTGGGTGCCGTGGTGTACGCGATCCACGGCGACGACTTCGACGGCCGCCCCGTCCACATTGGCGACACCTATTCGGCCGAGGCCGCACGGGAAGTCGTGCAGCGGTTGAGCTTCGAGACCGGCTACTACAGCCGGTGCTGGGAAATCAGCAGCGCGCACATCAGCCGCGAAACCGGCCAGTACCTGGCCAACCTGGCTGACCTCGCGACGCCGGAGGCCTTTTTGTTCATCGCGTTCCGGATTCCCTACAGCCCGGCGATCGGCGTCAAGCTGATCTCCACGCCCTGGACGGACCAGCACCTGCAGGACGTCGAGGGGATCGCCGCCGAGCAGCTTCGGCAGGAGCACCGCAGCAAGGGCATGCCGGACGAGCTGGCACAGATCCTTGAACTGGCCGGCCAGGCCGACGTGCGCATCCTCATCCTCGATGCCGACGCACCCGTGTTGCCGGGCCTATCGCTGGCCGGCGAATAGCTGCCACACACATCCCCGGCCTTCCTTGTCCTCACCGCATGCCGGCCCGGTCTCCCGCCAGAGAGCCGGGCCGGCGCACTTTCACAGGAGCGATCCCATGTTCCCCGACCTCATCACACCCGCATCCGACTTCGAGCACCAACTCGGAGCCTGCGTCAACGCCATGAGCCAGGAAGATGCCATCGGCCAGATCCTGGTATTCGAGCGCATGAGCGGCACGCTGCACATGCGCCATATCGCCAGCGCCGACCTGGTGGACACCGACGTGGACGACTACGAAATGGTCGTCTTCGACGGTGGCAACACAAGCGGCGACACGTGGAAACACGTGTTCTTTCCGCGTCAGCGCGAGCACTACTTCGTGTACCAAGCCTGATTCCTCCAGCCCCTTTCGAGGGGCTTTTTCTTGCCCGCAGCACAGGAAAACGGTTGTGGTGCGGTGCCGTTTCCTGCGGGCAGGCAGACCGCCCCAGGGCCATGCTTGCCCCATGTTCGTCGGCGTTGCCGGCACATGCCCAGGCAGTCGAGACCTTCGAGGCTGCAAGCGCGGGAAACCGTGCTGGTCGTTTCTTCCTACGGACCTACCGCGTCCATCCACGCCACCCACAAGGGACCTCTCCCTTGCGGGCGGGGAATCCCTTGTTTTTCCTCAAGGAGTTTCCCCATGGATCGTTCCCTCATCAAATCCATGATGCCTTCGCTGGTCGCAGGCCATGTGCCCCGCAACGTGCGGTCGTTCAAGTACCGCGTGTTCGATGATCAGCCGCTGTCCTCAACGCTGGGCTTCGCCATCGACCCCCAACCCTTCGACGGCAAGGTGGTCGCCGCGACCGACGATGCCATCGTCGTCAAGCTCAAGCCTTCCGAGTTCGCGGTGCTCGATCCCAGCCTGGTGACCACGGTTCCTGCCGAAGGCGCCAAGGTGCATGTCCAACCCTATGCCCGTCGTCGCTTCGACGGACTGCGCGCGGACACGCCGGAGGTCATCACCGAGGAGACTTCGGACGGCACGCCGTACACCATCACGAGGCACATCCTCGGCTCGGCGCCGGCCAAGCTGCCCATTCCCACGCCGCAGTGCATGGAGTTGGGCCAGCTCATCGAGCAGTTGGAGGAGATGCCGGCCCCCGATCGCTTCCGGCGCATCACCCACATGCTGGTGGATGCCGGTGCCCGCGACTTCACCTGGGTCGATCCCACGCCCTCCAAGATCATCGAGACCCCGCCGGCGATCAGCTTCACGGTCTCGACCGCGAAGTTCGAGGGCCGGGTGACGATCCTCTACGACCGCGGCGGAGACACCTACGTGGTGGAACTGCACCGTCAGAACGGTGAATCGGTCGAACTGGTCGATCGGCACGACGAGGTGTATTTCGACATGCTCGGCGAAGTGCTGGAGAGGCTCATCGACGACGGGCGCTGGCGCCAGATCGACGTGAGCATCCTCGACGCGAAAGCGGCCCGCAAGCGCCAGGCCGTCCCGGCATGACGCCCCGCAGCGAAACCGGGCGGTCCTGCGGCTGACCCGAGGCATCCGCCACGGCGTTCCAGCCGTTCCGGCCGCGTGCACTACAGGCCCTTCATCCCATCGGATGGAGGCCTTTCTCATTCTTCCACACAGGAGATTTCATCCATGTCACTGCGATTCAAAGGCGCTGACCTGCGCCCCGTGCTGACCGAAGCCATCGCCAATCAGGGGTCGTCTCAGAAAACGGAAAAAAATCGTACGCTAAGAGCCGAAGTGGGCCCTTTAGCAGCAATGCAAAGCTGCGATCAACGGGCAGGAAACATTGCCATGGTGCGCGTTGCACTCTCTCACTAACGTCGACAGGGCCTCTTCCATCCGCGTGAGGTCCGCCATGCGTGCGCGCACATCGGCCAGCCGGTGAGCAGCCAGTTCGGCCGCCTCGCTGCAATGGGTGCCGTCCTCCAGTTTCAGGAGCTGGCCGACTTCATCCAGGCTGAATCCCAGGCGCTGGGCTGACTTCACGAACTTCACCCGCGCCACGTCCGCCTGCCCGTAGCGGCGGATGCGACCGTAGGGCCGCTCCGGCTGGGGTAGCAAGCCCTTGAGCTGATAGAAGCGGATCGTCTCCACGTTGACCCGGGCTGCCTTGGCGAAGGCCCCGATGGTCAGATTCTCTTGAGCGTTCTCCATGGCGCTTGACTCCGTAGTTGACTACGGAAGTAACGTTACAGCATCAAGCGAAGTCCCGGAAGGAGAACCTTATGTCGGAACCCAAGAACGGCTGCGGCGCACTGGCGACCGGCGGCGTCGCGGCCGTCCTCGCCTCGGCCTGCTGCCTCGGCCCCCTTGTCCTGGTCGCGCTCGGCTTCTCTGGCGCGTGGATCGGCAACCTGACCGTGCTGGAGCCGTATCGGCCGATCTTCATCGGCGCAGCGCTCATCGCGCTGTTCTTCGCCTGGCGCAGCATCTTCCGACCAGCCCATGCCTGCAAGCCCGGCGACGTTTGCGCCGTGCCCCAAGTGCGGACTGCCTACAAGGTGATCTTCTGGATCGTGGCCGCCCTGGTTCTGGTTGCCCTCGCGTTTCCCTACGTCCTGCCGCTGTTCTACTGAAAGGAGATCACCATGAAGAAACTCACCACCCTCACCACCCTCATCGCCCTGGCCGCCGCTCTAAGCGCGCCCGCCTGGGCTGCCACCAAGACCGTCACCCTGTCGGTGCCCGGCATGACCTGCGCCGCGTGCCCGATCACGGTCAAGACGGCTCTGTCCAAGGTCGCCGGCGTCGAGAAGGCCGAAGTCAGCTTCGAGAAGCGGGAGGCCGTCGTCACCTTCGACGAGGCCAAGACCAATGCCGACGCCTTGACCAAGGCCACCGCAAACGCGGGTTACCCGTCCAGCGTCAAGCAGTGAGGGCGTAATCATGGCCGAGGCGATCACCCTCCACATCGAAGGCATGACCTGCACGTCGTGCGCCGAGCACGTCCAGCAGGCTTTGACGAACGTGCCCGGCGTGCGCGCGGCCTCGGTGTCCTATCCGCAGCGGCAGGCCGAAATCGAGGCGGATGCAGGCGTGAGCGTGGCCCCGCTGGTTGCCGCAGTGGCCACGCTCGGCTATCGCGCACGGCTTACCGACACGCCGAACAAGCCTGCCGGCCTGCTAGACAAGGCGCTGGGCTGGCTCGGTGGCGAAACGAAGCATGTTGGCGGTGAACAAGCGCTGCACGTGGCTGTGATAGGCAGCGGCGGCGCGGCGATGGCGGCTGCCTTGAAGGCCGTGGAGCAAGGCGCCCGCGTCACGCTGATCGAGCGCGGCACCATCGGCGGCACCTGCGTCAATGTCGGCTGCGTGCCGTCCAAGATCATGATCCGCGCCGCGCACATCGTCCACCTGCGCCGCGAAAGCCCGTTCGATGCTGGCCTGCCGGCCGCAGCGCCCGCTGTACTGCGCGAGCGGCTGCTGGCCCAGCAACAAGGCCGCGTCGAGGAGCTGCGCCATGCCAAGTACGAAGGCATCCTGGCAAGCACTCCGGCCATCACCGTGCTGCGCGGCGAGGCCCGGTTCAGGGACACGCGCACGCTGACCGTGGCGACCGCTGACGGCGGCACGCACGAGGTGAACTTCGACCGCTGCCTGATTGCCACCGGCGCGAGCCCGGCGCTTCCGCCAATCCCGGGCCTTGCGGACACACCCCACTGGACCTCCACCGAGGCGCTGGAAAGCAGCTCGCTCCCCGAGCGGCTGGCCGTGATTGGTTCCTCCGTGGTGGCGGTCGAGTTGGCGCAAGCCTTCGCCCGGCTGGGCAGCCAGGTCACGATCCTGGCGCGCAGCACGCTGTTCTTCCGAGAAGACCCAGCCATCGGGGAAGCCGTAACAGACGCCTTCCGCGCCGAGGGCATCGAGGTGCTGGACCACACCCAGGCGAGCCACGTTGCCTATGCGGGCGGGGAATTCGTGCTCACCACCGGGCAGGGGGAAGTGCGCGCCGACAAGCTGCTGGTCGCCACCGGTCGCGCGCCGAACACGCGCAGCCTGAACCTTGAAGCGGCAGGCGTCGAAGTCAATGCGCAGGGAGCCATCGTCATCGACCGCGCCATGCGCACGAGCGCACCGCACATCTTTGCTGCCGGCGACTGCACCGACCAGCCGCAGTTCGTCTATGTGGCGGCGGCGGCCGGCACGCGCGCCGCGATCAACATGACCGGCGGCGACGCGGCGCTGGACCTGACGGCGATGCCGGCGGTGGTGTTCACCGATCCGCAGGTGGCGACCGTGGGCTACAGCGAGGCGGAAGCGCACCACGACGGCATCGAGACCGACAGCCGGCTGCTGACGCTCGACAACGTGCCGAGGGCGCTCGCCAACTTCGACACGCGCGGCTTCATCAAGCTGGTGGCGGAAGCTGGCTCAGGGCGGCTGATCGGCGTACAGGCGGTCGCGCCGGAAGCGGGCGAACTGATCCAGACGGCCGCGCTGGCGATCCGCCACCGGATGACCGTGCAGGAGCTGGCCGACCAGTTGTTCCCCTACCTGACCATGGTCGAGGGACTGAAGCTCGCGGCGCAGACCTTCAACAAGGACGTGAAGCAACTGTCCTGTTGCGCCGGATGAGGAAAAGGGAGGTGTTCGATGAACGCCTACAGCCGCGCCAACCGCCGCATCTACGCGGCCTTGTCCGATCCCCTGTCGGCCACCCACCGGCACCGCCTCGACGATCTGCTCAAGCGCCACGACAACGGCAAGACGACCTGGCTGGCCTGGCTGCGCCAGTCGCCCGTCAAGCCGAACTCGCGCCACATACTCGAACACATCGAGCGCCTCAAAGCCTGGCAGGCGCTCGACCTGCCTTCCGGCATCGAGCGGTCGGTGCACCAGAACCGCCTGCTCAAGATCGCCCGCGAAGGCGGCCAGATGACGCCCGCCGATCTGGCCAAGTTCGAGGCACAGCGCCGCTACGCGACCCTGGTGCGCTCGCCATCGAGGGCATGGCCACCGTCACCGACGAAATCATCGACCTGCACGACCGCATCCTGGGCAAGCTGTTCAACGCTGCCAAGCACAAGCATCAGCAGCAGTTCCAGGCGTCCGGCAAGGCGATCAACGCCAAGGTGCGGCTGGCCACCTCGATCAAGCAGGGCACGGTGACGGCCTCGCTGATGCTCAGGAAACTCGGCAGCTACCCGCGCCAGAACGGCCTGGCCGTGGCGCTGCGCGAGCTGGGCCGCATCGAGCGAACGCTGTTCATCCTGGACTGGCTGCAAAGCGTCGAGCTGCGCCGCCGCGTGCATGCCGGACTGAACAAGGGCGAAGCCCGCAACGCGCTAGCCCGCGCCGTGTTCTTCAACCGGCTGGGCGAAATCCGCGACCGCAGTTTCGAGCAGCAGCGCTACCGGGCCAGCGGCCTCAACCTGGTGACGGCGGCCATAGTGTTGTGGAACACGGTCTATCTGGAACGGGCCTCAAACGCCTTACGCGGTCACGGCCAGACTGTCGATGACGCCCTGTTGCAGTACCTGTCGCCGCTGGGCTGGGAGCACATCAACCTGACCGGCGATTACCTCTGGCGCAGCAGCGCCAAGATCGGCGCGGGCAAGTTCAGGCCGCTACGACCGCTGCAACCGGCTTAGCGTACGATTTTTTCCGTTTTCTGAGACGTCCCCAATCAGTGCCGCATTGTCCTGGTCAAGGATCAGGGCGTGTACTTCCTCGCCGAGCGTGGGGAGCGTCGCCCGGATGGGCGCCAGGCACTGCTCGCCTACGCCGTCGGATGCAACCCGGACACCGACCCGTTCGATGACTGGTGGCACCTCGCCGGCCGCGAGCTGGGCGGCGATGACTTCGCGGAGTATTTCGACCCGAAGGACGGCCTGTTCACGCGCCTCCAGCACTCGGCGGACGATCTCGTGCTTTCCGCCACCGCCACGCACCTGTCCTTAGCAGTGGTGCCTCCCGCCTGACGCGGCAACCGCCTCGCAGCCCCCGCATCGGGGGCCTTCTTTTGTTCGCACCGCCGCCATCGCCGCGCGTGCGCGTTTGTCTCCAGCCGCCGAGGCACGCCCCGCCGGCCACAACGCCGGCATGCCACCGGAGACAACCGCATGAACACGCCATCGACCTCGCCGAGGCTGCACCTCCTACCGGTGTCGCTGCGCACGGCCAATGCATTCGTTCTGTCGCACCATCGCCACCACCGCCCGGTCCAGGGCGCGAAGTTCGCCCTGGCCGTCACGCTGAGCGACAGCGACCTGATCCACGGCGTGGCCATTGTCGGCCGCCCGGTCGCGCGGCACCTGGACGCTGGAAGTCACGCGGCTGTGCACCGACGGCACACCCAGCGCCTGCAGCAAGCTCTACGGCGCGGCCTGGCAGGCGGCAAGGGCGCTGGGCTACATACGCCTGCTCACCTACACCATGCCCGACGAAGGTGGCGCCAGCCTGCGCGCCGCCGGCTGGCGGCTGATCGGCGCGCGCGGTGGCGGCGCCTGGAGCCGTCCCGGCCGTCCGCGCGCCGATACCCCCGAGCACCTGCGCGGCGCCAAGTGCCTGTGACAGGCGCCGGGTGGCGCGGACAAAGGGAAGCGCCCGGGTGCCGATTGATTGCTGCCGCGCGCGCGAGGCCCCGCCATGCTGGCCCCATGCCTGCTGACGTCGTCAGCGACATGCCAGGCAACCATCGGTCTTCGAGGTTGCGGCGCAGTTCCCACTGCGTGACCGAGCCAGCTCGCACCGCATCCTTCCGCGAGCGGCCACCAGCCTCTGGTGGCGGATGCTTTCGCCTTATCAACCCACCGCGGGGTCACGCACCTTCCCCGCATGCGTGGGCCGGTGTGTCTCCGCTTCATCCCAATGGAGATTCACCATGAACACCACGTCCAACGAGAAATCGTATTTCGACCTCCACACCTCGGGCATCGGCTACATCCAGCGTGTCCGTGAAGTGCCCGTCCGGGGCGGCCGCCGTGCGCAGCCTTTCCTGGCATGCACCATCGCCGCGCTGGTCGGCCCCGCCCGGGACCCCAGCTACCGCTACTTCGACGTCAAGGTCTCGGGTGCCGAGGCCAAGAAGCTCGTTCAGCGCTACATCGGCGTTGACGATCCCAAGCAGCGCCCGCTGGTGCGCTTTCGCCTCGGTGACCTGTGGGGCGATGTGTACATCCGCGACAAGGGTGAGCAGAAGGGTCAGGCCGCCGCGTCCCTCAAGGCGCGACTGCTCAAGGCCGAACTGATCGACCGGGCCGAACTGGCTTCGATCGAGCAGCACGAGTTGATCACCCGCGGCATCGGCTATCTCAATCGTGTGAAGGACGTCACCCCAAAAGCTGGCGACTCGTTCCTCTCTTGCACCGTCGCGGCACTGGCCGGGCCTGTCGATGAACCGGAGTATCGGTACTTCGACACCATCGTCGCCACCCCGGAAGCCGAGCACCTGGTTCGCCGGTGCGTTCAGGCCGTCGAGGGTGACCGCAAGGTGCTGATCGCCTTCCGTCTGAACGACATGAAGATCGATCCGTACATCCGCACCAAGGGTGAGCACGCCGGGGAACCGGCCGCCAGCCTGGAATCGACGCTGGTCCACATCGGTCTCATCAAGATCGACGGCACCCAGGTCTATCCGACGAGCCAGGCGCAAGCCGAGGCGCCGCCGGCCGAAGACGCATCCGCGTCCGAAGCCGACGATGCCATCGACACGGCCACCGAGCCCGCCGAGCGCGAGCCCGAGGCGCAAGTCCAGGAGCAGGAGCCGGCATTGGCTGCTTCGTTCTGATCCGGCACGGCCTCTCACGGGGCCTTGTCGCTTTTCCTCCCCACGTACGCCGCGTCCCCAGGACGCGTGCTTGCGCATTTCATCCCCCGAGTTCCGCGTGGTCTCACGGCCACGCGGTTGTCGAATTTCTCAAAGGAGATCAGCCATGTCTCTGGTATCCCGCTTTGCTCCGCAATCCCCGATCCTGCGCTCTGATCGCCCACTCTCGGACGACCGCATTCGTGCCGTCGTTCCGTCGATCTTCGCCGACGCTCCACATGGGAGCCGGTCCGATCGGTATGCCTACATACCGACCTCGACCGTGCTGACCAAGCTGCGCCAGGAGGGCTTCGAGCCCTTCATGGTGTGTCAGACGCGCGTGCGCAACGAAGACCGGCGCGAGTACACGAAGCACCTCATCCGACTTCGCCATGCAAGCCAGATCAACGGCGACGAGGCGAACGAGATCATCCTGCTCAACAGCCATGACGGCACGAGCAGCTATCAGATGCTCGCCGGCATGTTCCGGTTCGTCTGCCACAACGGCCTGGTTTGCGGTGACACCACCGCAGACATCCGCGTTCCCCACAAGGGCGACGTGGCCAGCCAGGTGATCGAAGGTGCCTACGGAGTCCTCGAAGGTTTCGAGCGCGTGCAGAACGCGCGCGATGCGATGCGCACCATCACCCTCGATGAGGGCGAAGCGGAGGTCTTTGCGAACTCTGCGCTCGCACTCAAGTACGACGATCCGGCCAAGTCCACGCCTGTCACCGAGAGCCAACTGCTGGCCCCTCGGCGATGGGACGACCGCAAGAACGACCTGTGGGCCGTCTTCAACCGCGTCCAGGAGAACCTAGTCAAAGGGGGCCTGAACGGACGCACGGCCAACGGCCGCAATCAGCGCACCCGTCCGGTGCAAGGCATCGACCAGAACCTGCGCCTGAACCGGGCGTTGTGGCTGCTGGCCGAAGGCATGCGCCAGCTCAAGGCGTGATGCCACGCGGACCTCGCCCACCTCGGGCGAGGCCATTTCCTCTCATCCACCGGGTGCCGTCGGCGGCCCGTCATTCATCATCAGGAGAACCATCATGGCAACCCCATCGGCTTCCGAGAAATCTGTTGCGCCCATCGTCGTCCCCGGCCAGCTCACGCTGCGTACCATCCGCGGCAAGAACGGCCCGTTCACGGTTGGCCGCCTCGCGACGCACCTCGGTACTTTCGAGGTCAAAGACCCGGAGCTGGAGCAGTACCCCGAAGGCAAGTACGACGGGGAATTCATCATCAGGTACATCTTCCCGAAGTCCTATCCGGTCGGCGGCGGCATGCGGTTCGAGATCCGTGCCAGCCTCGACGGCATGACGCTCAACGGCATCGACAAACTCAGCCGCGACGAAGCCCGCAGCTTCGCCACCCAGGACGTCGATCCGCTCGATGAAGAGCAAGGGGCGCAGCCTGCGGCAACGCCGGCCAAGCCCACCAAAGCGTCCAGGCCCGCCAAGCCCGCACCCGTGCAGGCGTCCGCGGACCCGCTGGTCGATACCACGCCCTTCGGCGTGGATGCGCCACCGCCTGCTACGGCCGCTGCCCCCGGCAGCACCGAAGACGGTGACGCCGCGCTCTTCGGCCTGCTGTGGCCGCTGGGCGAGTCCGTGAAACTGGATTCGACCATCGACCGCCGCACCCTGCGCGCGCAGATCGCCCGCCTGGGCGAGCTGGGCTACGCGCTGGACTTCAAGACGCAGGAGTGGAGCCGCCAGGCCGAACCAAAACCTGCGTGATCGCAGACGCCGCATGCGCGGTGTTCTTCATCCACCCGCCGGGGTTCCTTTCCCATGCGGGGGAGGCCCTGGCCATTTTCTGGAGGTCTCCATCATGTCCACCATCGCTTGCGATACCCCGCGTTCAACGCTGGATGAACCCGCGTGGCGGGACCTTTGCAAAGCGGCCGCCGCACACGCCCAGCGCGGTTGCGGCTTGTCCTACGACCACTACGTGACGCTCTTCAGTTCGGCGATCGACGCACAGGCCAATCGTTTGCCGGATGAGCAACGTGCTCAGGCTCTCGAAATCGCGGCCCAGGAATGGGACTACGCAACACCTGCCGAACGGCAGGAAACCCAGGACTGGAATGCGGAGCATGGCTATTGCTCGCACGGGATCGAGTTCGGCTACTGCCCGGCCGGTTGTGATCGAGACGATGACGACTGGGATTGAGGGCGACGCATAGGTTCCTTCGCCGCAGATGCGGCATTCCATCACCCGCTGGGGGTTCTTCCCCACGGGGAGGCCTTCAGCTCAACTTTTCGAGGAGGCCTCTCATGGGCTGGTATTTCTCAAACCAATCGCGGTCCGAACTGATCGCGGAACTGATCGCACCGCAAGAGACCGAGCGCGCCAGCGTCAAGGTCATCGCTCACACCCTGCGCGGCAACGTGCTGTGGTCCGTCGCCGAAGTGACCGCCAAGGTCGAAGGCGTGCATCGTGATCTCGCACCGGGCCAGTCCCTGCGCTACATCCGCTGCGATCTGCTTGAACGAAGCGGCGGCCAGTGGGGCTACAAGTCCTTGGACGAGTCCATGCACCCGTACTACTACACGTGCCCGCTGTCCTATCTGGACCTCGCACCGGAGCAGTCCGCCGACTGGCGTGCAGGCGTTCGCGCCTACCACGCCCGGCGGCGCACACCCACGGCATCCGCGGCATCCGCCGCGGCGTCGATGGCCTGAGCCAGGAGGAACCGACATGGACCCGATCCTGGCAACGCTTCCGCCCTCGTTGCTGGCACTCGTTGAAGGGAGTTTGTCCAACGACGAAGTGTCCTCCGACGAGGAAATGCTGGCGTACTTCATCGACAACGGCCTCACCGAGGACCAGGCACGGCAGGCACTGACCTACCGCGACCAGTACCTCAACAACATCTACCTGGAAGGCTTCACGCCGATCACTTCGGCGGACGAGCCGCTTCACTTCAACCCGCACACCCGGCAGTTCGAGCCGGACTGAGCGGTTTTCTTCCACCCCCTGGGGCAGTACTTGCCCCAGCGGGCGGTGCTGTTCCCGTTCATCCGAGGACACCACCATGCCCGCAAACACTTCTTCCACGCTGTACCGCATCGACGAATGCCCGGACGTGATGGCCGACGCCTGCGTCGGCGATGACCAGGGCAACCTGATCTTCCTGTCCATCTGGGCGCGGGACACCGCCGTCCAGCAGTTCCTCGCTCGCCTGACCCTCGGGCGCGACGAGCAGGGACTGGACCAGTTCCACGTCATCACCGACCAGGGCGGCAGCGTCCCGGTATTCATCGGCAACGTCGATCGCCTGGAAAAGCGCATCACGCGCGCGTACCGGCGGACGCTGTTCGGCTCGCTGTCCAACGTGTGGCTGTTCGACCGGCGCTGCGTCAAGCCCGACAAGGCCAACGCCAGCGCATTGGCACTGCTGCCACGCGACAGCGCCCACAGGCTTGACCGCCTGTGGATGCTGGTGCGGGACACCTGCCCGTTGCCGCTGCTCGATCACTGGCGCGAGACCGTGCTGGAACTGCTGCAAACCCGCGAGATGCTGGCCCGCCTTCCGTTCGCCCTCGGGCCGCTGGAAGGCCATCGGCTCGCCATCGACGTGCCGGCGCTGACCCTGGCGCTCGGCTCCCTGATCCGCAGCGACGCGCTCACCGCCTATCCGTATCCGGCCAAGATTTGGACGCCGGAAGCGGTAGCGGCTTGACCCACCCTCGGAGGCACGCCTTGGCGTACTTCCGTGTTTCATCCCCGCCAACCAGGAGACTTCCATGGCCCTCATGTTCCCGCGGCTCGCCCGCAATTTCGTCAAGAACGGATATTTCCCGACCGACGAACCCACGCTCGAAAGAGCGCTCAACGCACTGATGCCCAGCGACGGGCCGATGTGCATCCTCGATCCCTGCGCCGGCGAAGGCGTGGCGATCGCCGAAGCCGCCCATGCCCTCGGGCGCGAGCAGGCAAAGGCGTTCGCCGTCGAGTTCGACGCGGAGCGGGCGCGCCATGCCCGCGGCCTGGTCGATCACTGCCTGCACGCGGACCTGATGGACACGATGGTCTCCAAGCAGTCCTTCGGGCTGCTCTGGCTCAACCCGCCGTATGGGGACCTGTCCAAGGACGTCAACGGCAACATCGGCTATCAGGGCCAGGGCCGTGCCCGCCTTGAAAAGCTGTTCTACCAGCGCACGCTCTCGCTGCTGCAATACGGCGGCGTGCTGGTTTTCATCGTCCCCGGCTACGTGCTCGACGCGGAGTTGGTCGGCTGGCTGACGCGCCACTACACGGACCTGCGCATCTACCGAGCGGTGGAGACGCAGTTCAAGCAGGTGGTGATCTTCGGACGCCGGGTGCGCCAGCGCGAGCAGGTGCCCGATGGCGTCAAGGCCGTGCGCAATCTGCTGTTGCAGGTAGGGCAAGGCGAAGTCGAAGCCGAGGAACTGCCGAGCGAGTGGCCGTTCCTGCCGTACATCGTCCCCGCCAGCCCGGCCGAGCCAGAGCATTTCTTCCGCGTGACGATGGAGCCCGAGCAGTTCGCCGATGAGGTTGGCAGGCTGCAAGGCTTGTGGCCATCGCAGGACACGCACCTGGGGGCTGCGCAGCAATCGCTGCGTCCACCGGCGCGGGCCTTGTCCCGCTGGCATCTCGCCCTGGCTCTGGCCGCGGGTGCGATCTCGGGGGTTGTGCGCTCCAAGACCGGGCGCGTGCTCGTCGTCAAAGGTGACACCCACAAGGACAAGACGCTCCAGCGGGAGTTCACCGAACGCGAAGACGGCTCCATCGCCGAGACCCGCATCCTCACCGACAAGTTCGTTCCCGTCATCCGCGCGTGGGACATGACACCTGGCTCCGCGACACGGGGCGAGGTGTTGACCATTCGCTGATCCACCGGACGCGCTGCCGTCCTGCTGTACCAACTCGAAGGAGAAACACCATGATCCCCAATCCGTTCAAGCGGCCTGCGCCGCACAAGCAACCGTTGTTCGCACCGAGTACGTTGAAGTTGAGCGAGAAGGTGCATTGGCTGGCCCGGCGAGGCCTGATCGACCCCTTGGCCTATGTCCAGCGCCATGTGCGCGGGGACTGGGGCGAGATCGATGAGGCCACACGCCAAGCCAACGACGTGGCGATCCAACAGGACAACCTAATGATCTCGCAGTTCAGGATCACGCCGGACCTGGCGCTGATCGTCAAGACCAGCGAGGACCACCAGACCACGGTGGTCCAGCTTCCCGAAGAGCGGGACCTGATCTGAGGCCCCACATCGTCATCCTCATCCACCTGACGGAGCCACTTCACTCCGGCAGGGGTGTCGTGGCTCAATGACTCATCAAGGAGGAGCCCATGGCATCGCATCGCATCGAAACCTACTGCCAGCGGCTGGCGTTCCCCATCGGGGCGCTCATCTTCAGCAGAGGTGTAGACCGCCTGGTCCGCGCGGGTCGCCTGGACCCGATCCCGTACTTCAGGCGCCACACCCGTGGCGACTGGGGCGACGTCAACATCCAGCAATGGCAGACGAACAGCAGCGCGCTTCAATCGGGCGCGTCGCTGGAATCGCACTACGTGATCCATCCGGGGCTCGCCATTCGCATCGTCACCGATTCGCAGCGCTGCGCAACCGTCATCGTGCTTCCGTCCGAAGACTGAGCACGGTTCACCTGCGGGCCGCCCAGGCCAGCACCTTCAACCACCCTCAGCCACGCGTCGATTCTCTTCCCACCACGGGGCATGCCATTGCCCCGCTGGGGGTGGTGCATGCCCCATTTTTCTTTGGAGCATCACCATGTCCCTCGATCTCGAAACCACTGCCGCTGAATCCGCGCCCGTACAGGGCGAACTGCTCGACGCGGAATCTTCCCCTCTGACCCTGAGCCTTCAGGATTTTGTCGGCGAGTTCGGCGACGAACTACTCGACGCCCTCAACAGCGCTAATCCGCCGGTCTATACCGGCCAACCGCAGGCGCACCGGCAACTGGTGGTCGCCAGCCTCAAGCGCAAGCTGTTCCCAGCCCAGGCCGAAGTCGTCCACGCCGCCGCCGAGCTGCTGATCGACCGTGGCGAACGTGCTGCGATCGTCAATGGCGAGATGGGCTGCGGCAAGACGACCGTCGGCATTGCCACGGCCGCCGTGCTCAACGCCGAAGGCTATCGCCGCACTCTGGTGCTGTCGCCGCCCCACCTGGTTTACAAGTGGCGGCGCGAGATCCAGGAGACGGTGGCCGGTGCCAAGGTGTGGGTACTCAACGGGCCGGATACGCTCGTCAAGCTCATCAAGCTGCGCGAGCAGTTGGGCGTGCAGCCCACGGGCCAGGAGTTCTTCGTCCTGGGGCGCGTCAGGATGCGCATGGGCTTTCACTGGAAGCCTGTCTTCACCACGCGGCGCACCCGCCACGGCGACGTGGCGGCCTGCCCGGACTGCGGCACGGTCATCACCGACCTCGACGGCGAGCCGGTCAACCCGATCGCGCTCCAAGCCGAGGAGTGCCGCAGGAAGTGCGGCCACTGCGCCGCGCCCCTGTGGACACTGATCCGCCCGCGCAGTCTGTCCGGCAGCGACCAGTCCTCGGCCGTGCTCAAAGCCTTAAAGCGCATACCGACCATCGGAGAGGTCACCGCGCAGAAGCTGATGCAAAAGTTCGGTGACGGGTTCCTGGCGTCGATGCTCGGCGACAACATCCATGAGTTCATCAACCTCATGGATGGCAACGGCGAGCTGGTGTTTTCCGACCGTCAGGCCACGCGCATGGAACGTGCGATGGCCAACATGGAGTTCGGCTTTGGCGAGGGCGGCTATCAGCCGTCCGAGTTCATCAAACGCTACCTGCCGCAAGGCACGTTCGACCTGCTCATCGCCGATGAGGCACATGAGTACAAGAACGGGGGCAGTGCCCAGGGCCAGGCCATGGGCGTGCTGGCGGCGAAGGCTCGCAAGACCTTGCTGCTGACCGGCACGTTGATGGGCGGCTACGGGGACGACCTGTTCCACCTGCTGTTCCGAGCCCTTCCGGGGCGGATGATCGAAGACGGCTACCGCCCGACCACGAGCGGCAGCATGACCTCGGCTGCGATGGCGTTCATGCGCGATCACGGGGTGTTGAAGGACATCTACTCCGAGAGCACCGGCACGGCGCACAAGACGGCCAAGGGCACCAAGGTATCGGTGCGCACGGTCAAGGCCCCGGGGTTTGGCCCCAAGGGCGTGCTGCGCTGCATCCTGCCGTTCACGATCTTTCTCAAGCTCAAGGACATCGGTGGCAACGTCCTGCCGCCGTATGACGAGGAGTTCCGTGAAGTCGCGATGGACACGGCGCAAGCCGCGGCCTACCGCGATCTGGCGGGTCGGCTGACCGCGGAGCTGAAACAGGCTCTGGCGCGACGCGATACGACCTTGCTGGGTGTGGTCCTCAACGTGCTGCTGGCCTGGCCGGATTGCTGCTTCCGGTCGGAGACCGTGGTGCATCCGCGCACGCGCAACACCTTGGCGTTTGTCCCGGCTCAGTTCAACGAGTTCGAGATCAGCCCCAAGGAGCGTGAGCTGATCGACATCTGCAAAGCGGAGAAGGCGCAGGGCCGCAAGGTTCTGGCCTACACGGTCTATACCGGCACGCGGGACACCACGTCGCGCCTGAAGGTGCTGCTGGAGCAAGAAGGCTTCAAGGTGGCGGTGCTGCGCGCAAGCGTGGATGCCAGCCGCCGCGAAGACTGGATCGCTGAGCAACTGGATCGTGGCATCGACGTGCTCATCACCAATCCCGAGCTGGTCAAGACGGGATTGGACTTGCTGGAGTTTCCGACGATCGTGTTCATGCAGTCGGGCTACAACGTGTACTCGCTCCAGCAGGCGGCACGCCGCTCCTGGCGCATCGGGCAGAAGTTGCCGGTGCGCGTGATCTACCTCGGCTACGCCGGTTCTTCGCAGATGACCTGCCTGGAACTGATGGCCAAGAAGATCATGGTCTCGCAGTCCACCTCGGGCGACGTGCCCGAATCGGGGCTGGATGTCCTGAACCAGGATGGTGATTCCGTCGAGGTCGCACTGGCCCGGCAACTGGTCGCCGCCTGAACTTCACGCAATGCCGACGACCGAGAGGTCGTCGGCTCTTTTTTCAGCGCCTCGCAGCGTCAAATTGCACCTTGCCGTACACGCCTGGACAGTGATTCAGCGCTTTCCTTGCGCTCGCTGTAACGATCCACCAGATACGGCGCCACGTCGCGCGTGAGCAGCGTGAACTTCATCAGTTCTTCCATCACGTCCACCACGCGGTCGTAGTAGGCCGAGGGCTTCATGCGTCCGGCCTCGTCGAACTCCTGGTACGCCTTGGCGACCGAGGACTGGTTCGGGATGGTCAGCATCCGCATCCAGCGGCCCAGCACGCGCATCTGGTTGACGGCGTTGAACGACTGCGAGCCGCCCGATACCTGCATCACCGCCAGCGTCTTGCCCTGGGTCGGGCGCACCGCGCCGACCGACAGCGGAATCCAGTCGATTTGGGTCTTCATCAGGCCGGTCATCGCGCCGTGGCGCTCCGGCGAACTCCACACCATGCCCTCGGCCCATTGCACCAGTTCGTGCAGTTCCTTGACCTTCGGGTGATCGGCCGGCGCATCGTCCACCAGAGGCAGCCCGGACGGATTGAACAATCGGGTCTCGCCGCCCAGCGCCCGCAAGATGCGTGCGGCTTCTTCGGCTGCGAGGCGGCTGAACGAGCGTTCGCGCAGCGAACCATAGAGCAGCAGGAAGCGCGGCGCGTGCGTGGCCCGTGCCGGCGCGAACAGATGTTCGGTGTCCGGTTGCTGGAACAGCGCCGTGTCGATGTTCGGCAGGTCGAGACGAGATTCAGACACGGCGGCCGTCCTGATCGACCACCGGCTCGCCGTCTTCCTTGTTGAACGCGCCGCGCTGCGGCTGCGGCAGCAGGTCGAGCACGGCTTCCGAAGGCCGGCACAGGCGCGTGCCTAGCGGCGTGACCACGATAGGCCGGTTGATGAGGATGGGATGCTGGAGCATGAAGCCGATCAGGTCGTCGTCGCTCCACTTCGGGTTGCCCAGGTCGAGGTCGGCATAGGGCGTGCCTTTCTCGCGCAGCACGTCTCGCACCGGCACGCCCATCGCCGCGATCAGCGCCTGGAGCGTGTCGCGGTCGGGCGGCGTTTTCAGGTACTCGATGATGGTCGGTTCCTCGCCGCTGTTGCGGATCAGGCCCAGCACGTTGCGCGAGGTGCCGCAGGCTGGGTTGTGGTAGATCGTGATGGTGCTCATGGATGCCTCTTGGAGGTTACGAAGTGGTCGCGCGGCGTTCGTACCAGCCGCGTGAGCGATTGACCACGCGCACCACCAGCAGCATGACCGGCACCTCGATGAGCACGCCGACCACTGTTGCGAGTGCTGCGCCGGAATGGAAGCCGAACAGGCTGATGGCGGCGGCCACGGCCAGCTCGAAGAAGTTGCTGGCACCAATCAACGCGGATGGCCCAGCGACGCAGTGCTTTTCGCCCACCTGGCGGTTGAGCCAGTACGCCAGACCGGAATTGAAGAACACCTGGATCAGGATCGGCACCGCCAGCATGGCGATCACCAGCGGCTGCCGGATGATGGCCTCGCCCTGGAAGGCGAACAGCAGCACCAGCGTCAGCAACAGCGCGGCGATGGACAATGGGCCGATGCGTTCCAGTGCCCTGTCGAACACGGCCTGCCCCTTGCGCAGCAGCGCCCGGCGCCAGAGCTGGGCCAGGATGACCGGAATGACGATGTACAAACCCACCGACACCAGCAAGGTGTCCCACGGCACCGTGATCGACGACAGGCCCAGCAGCAGGCCGACGATGGGTGCGAAGGCGAACACCATGATGGTGTCGTTCAAGGCCACTTGCGACAGCGTAAATACCGGATCACCGCCAGTCAGCCGACTCCAAACGAAAACCATTGCGGTACACGGTGCAGCAGCCAGCAGGATCAGGCCGGCGATATAGCTGTCGAGCTGATCGGCGGGCAGCCAGTCGGCAAAGACGTGGCGGATGAAGATCCACGCCAGCAACGCCATTGAGAACGGCTTGACGGCCCAATTGATGAACAGCGTGACCCCCATGCCCCGCCAATGCTGGCGCACCTGGCCAAGCGCGGCGAAGTCCACCTTCAGCAGCATGGGGATGATCATTACCCAGATCAGCAGGCCGACCGGCAGGTTGACCTTGGCAATCTCCATGCGGCCGATGGCCTGGAATGCGGCGGGCGCGAACTGGCCCAGAGCGATCCCCGCGATGATGCACACCGCCACCCATAGCGTCAGGTAACGCTCAAAGCCGCTCATGGCGGAGTTTGCTGGCGCGGGGCCGGCAGTATCGGTTGCGCTCATCGGGCGGGCCTCACTGGCGGCCGATGTCGCGCAGTTCACGCTGCAACGACATGGCATCGAGACTCTTGATCGGAAGCGACAGGAACAACTCGATACGTCGGCGCAGCGTCATGGCGGTATCGAAGAACGCCTTGCTTTGTCGTTCCAGGGTGCCTTCCACGGCTGCCGGGTCAGGCACGCCCCAATGCGCCGACACCGGCTTGCCCGGCCACAGCGGACACGCCTCGCCGGCTGCGTTGTCGCAGACGGTGAAGATGAAATCGAACACCGGCGCATCGGGCTTCACGAACTCGTCCCAGCTCTTGCTGCGGTAGCCCGTTGTCGGAAGGTGCAGCCGCTCCAGCGTGGCGAGTGCCAGCGGGTGAACTTCGCCTTTCGGATGGCTACCTGCCGACCAGGCGTGAAACCGCCCTTGGCCCATGTCGTTGAGGATGCCTTCGGCGAGGATGGAGCGGGCCGAATTGCCCGTACAGATGAACAAGGCGTTGTAAGTGGTATCGGTCATGGTCAGCAGCAGGTCTTGGATGGAGAAACCTCGCATACGCCACCTTGGCAGCAATGCTCGGTCAGGTAACCGATCAGACCGTCCATGCGGCCGTACTCGGCGCGATAAATCAGGTTGCGGCCCTGCTGCTCGATGCTGACGAGGCCAGCATGGGCCAGTTCCTTCAAGTGGAAGGACAAGGTGTTGCGGGCCACGTCGAGCTGGTCAGCTAGCGTGCTCGGCGTCAGTCCGCCCGGGCCAGCAACGACCAAGGCGCGGAACACGCGCAGGCGCTGGGTGTGAGCCAGGGCGTTTAAGGCGGAAATGGCTTGATCCTCTTTCATGATTCGATAATACAACATTTATAGAATTAATGTGCAAACCACAGTTGGATTTGCGGGTTGCGCTATGTGTTGGACTGCAAAAGCGGGCACCCCCCAGTTCGCATTTCTGACTGACCGCGCAGCCGCGCGCAGCCAAGGTATCGGCATCGCAACAGAAGAGCCGATGCCATGCCTGCAATCCATGTATCCCGGTGTCTGGTCGGTACCAGCCTCCTGGCCGCAGCCTTGGCCAGCGGCTGCGCGACCACGCCACCGCCGCTGGCCGCCAGCACCGTCGAGGACGTCCCACCCGCGCCCGAGGCTGCACCGCCCGAGTTCATTCCCGTCGTGCGCTATGGCCGCTACACCCTGGTGGAGCTGGCGCCGATGGCGGCGCAGCGCGATCTGCTGGTGCAGACCATCGACGTGTCCATGCCCGAGGAGGTCCGCGCCACGGTCGGCGACGGGCTGCGGCATGTGCTCAAACGCAGCGGCTACCAGCTTTGCGAGACCCCGCATGCGGTGATCGAGCTGTACGCGCTGCCGCTGCCGGCGGCGCACTTGCATCTCGGCCCCATGACCTTGCGCGATGCACTGCTCACCCTGGCCGGTCCGGCTTGGGAACTGCACGCCGATGACCGGACGCGGCAGGTCTGCTTCGAGCGGCCTGGTCGCGACACCGGTGCCGAGCCGGTGTCCGAGCCGCCTGCTGCCGAGGCCGTGCAGACGTTCCCCTTTGCGGGAGGCCAGCCATGAACGCGGCACAGCCGCTCCGGCGCCCGACCGCCGCCGTGGTGTTGCAAAGCCTGCTCTGGCTTTGGCTGCTGGGTCTCAGTGTCTTCGCGATCCTGGGCCACCAGACGATGACCGATCAGGCCGACCAGCAGCAGCTCGATGTCCGGTTGCAGCGCCTCGAAGCCCAGGTGACCGGGCTGGCCGAGACCACGCGGGCCTTGCAGCAGCAGCCCGCAGCCGCCACCGCCGCAGGCCTGCAAGACGCTCGGCAGGCAATGGAGGCGCGCATCGTTCAAGCCGAACAGGCGCTGGGTGGCTATGCCACCGCCGAGGACGTTCAGGCGCTGCGTACCGAAGTCGAGCAGATCAAGGTGCGCCAAGCGACTGCGCGTGCAGCGGCGCCTACCCAGCGGCGCACCCCGAGCCAACCGGCCACCGCCAAGTCCGAACCGCCGCCGCTGCCATTTCGTGTCGTCGGCGCTGAGCTGCGCGCGGGTCAGCGCAGCGTGTCCGTCGCCCCGAGTGCCGGAGATTTCACGCCCGATCAGCTCCAGGTGCTGCTGCCGGGTGATGCGCTGGGTCCGTGGCGCCTGCAGGCGATCGAGGGCAATGCCGCGGTGTTCCAGGCCGGCGACCAGACCCGTCGCGTGGCGATTCCTTGACCGGAGCCCACCACATGAAGCCGTCGATCATCCTGTACGCGTTCCTGCTGGGCTCCATGCAGTTGCCCGCCTGGGCGCAGCAGTCCGCCACGACCCCCGCCCGCAATGCGCAGAGCCAGGAGCGCCCGCTGGCCGCCCGCATCCTGGACGACCGGGTGGCAGGCGAATGGGGCCTGCAACCGCAGGAATGGGCGCGCTATCGCGACTTGATGGATGGGCCGCTGGGCATCTACTCGCCAAATCTGGACCCGCTGTCCGCCCTGGGCAACGAGGCGCGCACCGACGAAGAACGGCGGCGCTACGCAGAGCTGCAGGTGCAAGTCGAAGCGCGCCGCGTGGAGAAGCTGCTCGCGTACCAGCGCGCCTACGACGAGGCCTGGCAGCGCCTGAACCCCGGCATGCAGCGGGTGAACCTGTCTGACGAGAGGCCAGGCGCCGCCGCTGCGCGGGGCAGCGGTCGCACGGCAGTGTTCATCAAGGACGGCTGCGCGGCTTGCGGGCAACTCGTCCAACGCCTGCAATCCTCGGGTGCCGAGTTCGACCTTTACATGGTCGGCAGCCGCCAGGACGATGCGCGCATCCGCGACTGGGCCAAGCGCGCCCAGATCGACCCGGCCCGGGTGCGCAGCGGCGGCATCACGCTCAACCACGACGGCGGCCGCTGGCTGTCGCTGAGCCTGCCCGGCGATTTGCCTGCGGTTGTGCGCGAAGTGAACGGCCAATGGCAACGCCAGCCGTAACGGCGCTGCTGCGCGCACTGGCGCTCACTGCGGGCCTGTTCGCCTGCGCCGCCCATGCCCAGGAGGTTCCGCCACCGGCCTACCAGCTTGCCGCACAGCGCGCGGGCATTCCCTCGACGGTGCTCTACGCCGTGGCCTTGCAGGAGAGCGGCATGCGACGCAATGGACGCATCGTCCCATGGCCGTGGACCCTGAATGTCGCCGGCCAGTCGCGGCGCTTCGCCACCCGTGCCGATGCCTGCGCCGGTTTGCAGCAGGCGATGCGATCTACGCCACCCACGCGCATCGACGCGGGCCTGGGCCAGATCAACCTGGGCTACCACCCGCACCGCTACACCCATGCCTGCGACTTGTTGGACCCGTACCGCAATCTCGCCAGCGCCGCCGAGATCCTCAAGGAGCAGTACACCCCCGGTGAAGACTGGCTGCTGGCCATGGGCCGCTACCACCGGCCCGCGGGCGGTGAGCCTGCCGCCCGCTATCGACGCAGCGTATCCCGACACCTCGCCCGCGTGCAGGGCACGCACTCAATCGCCACGGCGCGAGCCGTGCGTCAGGAGTCGACCCCATGACGAAACCGCTCTGGACCCTGCGGGGCCTGCTCGCGCTGCTGGCGGCGCTGCCGTTGGTCGCGCATGCCGCCGAACCGCTGATCGTGGTCGAGGACCGCGGCGGCGCGTCGGCGCTGCCGTACTACGAAGCGCTTAACCTGCAGCCACGCGCCAACAGCGCGTTGCGGCCTCCCATTCCGACGCCGCAGATTCCCGCCACCCCCGCTGACGAGGCAGCGATGCTGCCGGTACGCAGCGCGAAGCTGATGCCCGGCTTCGTCGCGCGGCGCGTGATCGAGGCACCGGGCCTGCGGCCTTTCGTGGTCATCGGCGACGATGAGACCTCGCAAGCCTGGCTGCGCCGTCACGCGGCGTCGCTGCACGACCGCGGCGCGGTCGGCCTGGTGGTCAATGTCGAGACCGCGCAGGCTTTGGCGCGGTTGCGCGCACTGGCGCCTGGCGTGCCGATGGCCCCCGTGGCCGGCGATGATCTGGCCGAACGCCTGGGCCTGCGGCACTACCCGGCGCTGATCACGGCGACCGGCATCGAGCAATGAGGCCATGTCGGGGAAACAGCCCGTCGAAGTCCTGTTGCGCCCAGCGGTGGAGCTATACACCGTCGCGGCATGTGCGGGCGCCGCGTTTCTGTCCCTGGTGGCCCCGTGGTCGCTCGCGCTGAGCCCAGCCATGGGCGTCGGTGCCGCACTGGCGTTCGGCGCCTATGGCGCGATCCGCTACCGCGATGCGCGGGTGATCCTGCGCTACCGCCGCAACATCCGGCGCCTGCCGCGCTACGTGATGACGAGCAGGGACGTGCCGGTCAGCCAGCAGCGCCTGTTCGTGGGGCGCGGTTTCCTGTGGGAACAGAAGCACACCCACAGGCTGATGCAGACGTACCGGCCGGAATTTCGCCGCTACGTCGAGCCAACACCGGCATACCGGCTGGCGCGACGCCTGGAGGAGCGGCTGGAGTTCGCACCGTTTCCACTGTCTCGCCTCGTACGGCTCACGGGCTGGGATGTGTCATTCAACCCCGTGCGGCCACTGCCACCGGTAGGCGGCCTGCCGCGATTGCACGGCATCGAACCCGACGAGGTCGACGTCAGCCTGCCACTGGGTGAGCGCGTCGGCCATTCGCTGGTGCTGGGCACCACGCGCGTGGGGAAGACGCGGCTGGCCGAGTTGTTCGTCACCCAGGACATCCGTCGCACGAATGCAGACGGTGAGCATGAGGTCGTGATCGTCATCGACCCCAAGGGCGACGCGGATCTCTTGAAACGCATGTACGTCGAAGCCAAGCGAGCGGGTCGCGAGGGCGAGTTCTACGTCTTTCACCTCGGCTGGCCCGAGTTCTCTGCACGCTACAACGCGGTGGGGCGCTTCGGACGCATCAGTGAAGTCGCCACGCGCATTGCCGGGCAACTCTCCGGCGAGGGCAACAGTGCAGCGTTCCGCGAGTTCGCATGGCGCTTCGTCAACATCATTGCGCGCGCATTGGTGGAACTGGGGCAGCGCCCGGACTACATGCTGATCCAGCGGCACGTAATCAACATCGACGCGCTGTTCATGGAGTACGCCCAACACTACTTCGCCAAGACCGAGCCCAAGACCTGGGAGGTGATCGTCCAGATCGAGGCCAAGCTCAACGAGAAGAACATCCCAAGGAACATGATCGGGCGCGAGAAGCGTGTGGTGGCGCTGGAGCAATACCTCTCCCAGGCGCGCAACTACGACCCTGTGCTCGATGGCCTGCGCTCGGCGGTGCGCTACGACAAGACCTACTTCGACAAGATCGTTGCATCGCTGCTGCCGCTGCTGGAAAAGCTCACCAGCGGCAAGATCGCCCAACTCCTGGCGCCGAATTACTCCGACCTGTCTGACGCGCGCCCGATCTTCGACTGGATGCAAGTCATCAGGAAGCGCGCCGTGGTCTATGTCGGCCTGGATGCGCTGTCGGATGCTGAAGTCGCCGCGGCGGTCGGCAACTCCATGTTCTCCGACCTGGTGTCGGTAGCCGGGCACATCTACAAGCACGGGATCGACGACGGCCTGCCGGGTGCCTCGGCTGGCACGCGCATTCCCATCAACGTCCATGCCGACGAGTTCAACGAACTGATGGGCGACGAGTTCATCCCCCTTATCAACAAGGGCGGCGGTGCCGGGCTGCAGGTGACCGCGTATACGCAGACGCTCTCGGACATCGAGGCCCGCATCGGCAACCGCGCGAAGGCCGGCCAGGTGATCGGCAACTTCAACAACCTGTTCATGCTGCGGGTTCGGGAAACCGCCACCGCGGAATTGTTGACCCGTCAATTGCCCAAGGTGGAGGTCTATACCACCACCATCGTCTCCGGCGCGACCGATGCCTCGGACATCCGCGGGACGACGGACTTCACCAGCAACACGCAAGACCGCATCAGCATGTCGAGCGTGCCGATGATCGAGCCATCCCACGTCGTCGGCCTGCCCAAAGGCCAATGCTTCGCGCTGCTGCAGGGTGGTCAGCTCTGGAAGGTCCGGATGCCACTGCCAGCGCCTGACCCCGATGAAGTGATGCCGGCGGACTTGCAGCAACTGGCTGGGTACATGCGTCAGAGCTACAGCGAGGCCACGCAATGGTGGGAGTTCACCAGTTCCCCAGCCTTGCAGGAGGCTGCCTTGCCCGACGACCTGCTGGATGACGCCGCTCCGGCCGAGCCTGACGCGGTGGCCACCGGCGCCGACGACAGCACCGGCGAGGCCGCACCATGAAGGATGCCGCCTCGACCGCGCAGCGGGAGCAGAACCAGCGCCAGGGGCTGATCGTCGGCACCATCACCTTGCCGTTCAGGCTGCTCGGGGTGCTGATCGGTTCGCTGCTGTTCTCGATCGTGGTGGAGTGCGTCGGCATGCACCTGTTCTGGAAGGACCAGGGCTGGCGCCACTCCCAGCAGATGCTGCAGTACGAACTCGGGCACCTGTCGAACCACTTCACGCGCAGCGTGGTGGTGCAGGAGCCCGGGCGCACGGCGCACGAGCTGGTGGATACCGGGTACGGGTGGGTGTTCGTGCGCTCGGGGTTGCTGGAGCGCATGAGCCAGACCGCCGAGCGCGCCCGTGCGCCCAGCCGCGAGCCGACGCGCAACTTCCGCTATTACATCAGCCAGGCCTATGTCTGGGCCGAGAGCTACCTGATCGCCGCGGCCTTCACGACGCTCACGTTCCTCGTGCGCCTGCTGGTCCTGGTGCTCACGCTGCCGCTGATCCTCACTGCGGCATTCGTCGGCCTGATCGACGGCCTGGTGCGGCGGGACGTGCGGCGGTTCGGCGCGGGCCGGGAATCCGGCTTCATCTACCACCGCGCGAAAGCGAGCCTGATGCCGCTGGCCGTGCTGCCCTGGATCACCTACCTCGCGCTGCCGATCTCGGTGCATCCGCTGCTGATCCTGCTGCCCAGCGCAGCCTTGCTGGGACTGGCCGTGAGCCTGACCGCGGGCAGCTTCAAAAAGTACCTCTAGGCCATCAATCCGGTCGCTTCCGGGTTCCTATTGTTTGCGGCCTGAAACAGCCCTGATCTCCACGATCAACCCATTGCTGATCACACAGGAATGGCGCGATGTTGGCTTCGATCTGGCTGCGCGCCGCGCATCGCGGCGTGCCCACTTTTCTCGTGACGGCCCTCGTGCTGGGCCGGTCCCCGATGGCCTTGGCCGAGTCCCCGGCGCAGCGCCAGGAGTTGGTCGCCGCGCTGCGCCAGCTCGACGCGCTGGAACGCACCGTCGCGGACAGCGCCGCGCATACCCCCATCACACCGGGCGAGCGCTACCACTTCGATTACCCGCGGCTCCAGGCTGACTTGGCGCGCGTGCGCGCCGGCATCCAATTTCACCTGACGCCATCGCGCGCTCAACCGCGCGCCCCCTCCGAACTGGCCGGCGAATACCGCACCGAACGGGCGACCGAGCCGCTGCCGGCGACGACTGCGGAGGGCAAGCAATGAACGGCGCCCAGGTCTCGGCATTTCAAGCCAACAGCGGTATCGCGCCTTCCGCGATGGCGACCGTTCTGGTCGGCGTCGTGTTCGCGGTCCTGCTCGTGTGGGGCGTCTGGGCCATCCGAACGGCCTACGTGGGGTGGTCCGAGAGCCGCCTCAACCAGCGCCAGTTCCTCGGCGTCTGCATCCGCTTCGTCGCGATGTACCTCGTCCTGAGTTTCTTCCTTCTGTCCTGACCTGAAAGGCCCGACCATGCACAACCGCAACCTCACTTCCCGTTTTGCCCAGCGCGCCGCCGTGGCCCTGGGCGCCGCCGCGCTGCCGGCGCTGTCGTTCGCGCAAGGTCTGCCGCAATTGGAGAACCCCACGCGCGGCACCGGCAACGGCATCATGGAGACGATCCGCAACTACGGCTACGACATCATCATGCTCGTGGCCCTGCTGGTGGTGGCGTCGATGTTCATCGGCGTCTGCTACCACGCCTACGGGACCTACGCGGAGATCCACACCGGCCGCAAGACGTGGGGCCAGTTCGGCCTCACGGTCGCTATCGGCGCCGTGCTGCTTGTGATCGGCATCTGGCTGCTCACCGAAGCCACCGGCATCCTGTAAGCGAGGCCGGTATGTCCGAGCAGCAGCACGTCCGTGCGGACGGAACGGTCACCTTCCTTCCGCACCGGCTCAACCGCCATCCCGTTGTGGTGCGCGGCCTCACCGCTGACGAACTCTGGATTTGCTGCGGCCTGTCCGGTGCCGCCGGCCTGCTGGTCGGCGCGCCGCTGTCCTGGGTGTTCCGCACGATCGCGCTGGCGCCGACCTTCGTCGTCCTGGGCGTGGCGCTCGGCGTCTTCATCGGCGGCGGCATCCTGCGGCGCCTCAAGCGTGGGCGTCCCGACACCTGGCTGTATCGGCAACTGCAATGGCGCATCGCCACGCGCCATCCGCTGATGGCCGGCTGGGTGGGTGGCCATGTGCTGATCTCGCGCTCGGGCTTCTGGTCCACCCGCAGGAGCATGCGATGAGCCGCTTCAAAAACGAGATCACCCACCTGCAGGCGCACATCAAGACCTTGCGGCTGGCCGCGGGCGCGCTGGTCGTCGTCGCCCTGGTCATGGGCGGCGGCTGGTGGAGCGCGCCGCGCGACCTGACCATCCACGTCCCGCCCGACCTGCGCTCTGGCAGTACCCGCAAGTGGTGGGAAGTGCCGCCCGAATCGGTCTATGCGTTCACGTTCTACGTGTTCCAGACGCTGAACCGCTGGCCAACCAATGGCGAGGAAGACTACTCGCGCAACCTCCACACGCTCTCGCCGTACCTCACCCCGTCCTGCCAGGCCTTCCTGCGGGCGGACTATGACTACCGCCGCTCCACGGGCGAGCTGCGTCAGCGCGTGCGCGGCATCTACGAGATTCCCGGCCGCGGCTATGGCGACGACCCCACGGCGCGCGTGCGCACCGTGTCCGATCGCGACTGGGTGGTGACGCTGGACATCACGGCGGACGAGTACTACGGCGCCGAGCAGGTCAAGCGCGCCCTGGTGCGCTATCCGATCAAGGTCACGCGGGTGGACGTCGATCCCGCCCGTAACCCGTTCGGCCTGGCGCTGGACTGCTACGACGGCGCGCCCCAGCGCATCAGTGCACCGGAGCCGACGCGCCCGGCGCCGAGTGGCCTGTCTCCGCAAGCGCCTCAAGGAGGAAACACCCCATGAAGCACCCTGTACTCGCGCTGCTGGGGCTACTGGCCGTGGCCGCGGCACCCGTCGCCCATGCAGTGGAAATCCTGCGCTGGGAACGCATGCCACTGGCAGTGCCGCTGAAGGTCGGTCAGGAACGCATCGTGTTCATCGACCGCAACGTGCGCGTGGGCGTGCCCGCGGGCGTGGGCGAACGCCTGCGCGTGCAGAGTGCGGGGGGCGCGGTGTACCTGCGCGCCAGCGAGCCGATCGAGCCCACGCGGTTGCAACTGCAGGACGCCGACACGGGCGCGCTGATCCTGCTGGACATCGCAGCCGAACCACCCAAGGACGGGGAAGCCGAGCTGGAGCCGGTGCGCATCGTCGAGGGTGACAGCGCACCGGGACGCTATGGCGAGCAGGCCGACAGTGCCGAGGCCCCGGCACGCGCCCAGGGCCAAGCAGGTGCGCGGACCGCGCGGCGCGAAACTCCGGTCCCTGTCGTGCTGACGCGCTTCGCCGCGCAGAACCTCTACGCACCGCTGCGCACCGTCGAGCCGCTTCCGGGCGTCATGCGGGTCAACCTGCCCCGCGACCTCGACCTGGACACACTGATGCCAACGCTGCCCGTGCGCGCGGTCGCACTCGCGTCGTGGCGCCTGGAGGACCAGTGGGTCACTGCCGTGCGCCTAACCAACGGCAGCGGCGGCTGGATCACGCTCGACCCGCGCGTGCTGCAAGGCGATTTCCTCACCGCCACCTTCCAGCACGAGGCGCTGGGCCCGCGCGGCACGCCCGAGGACACGACCGTCCTGTACCTGGTCACGCGCGGCCGCGGTCTCGCGCAGTCGCTGCTGCCGGCGATTCACCGCTTCGACCCGGCCGTGCATCTGCCGCAGCCGGACGGCGACGAGAACACCAAGGAGGCCCGCCATGCGCAGTAACGGCCTGCTCAAGTGGCTGATGATCCCTGTTGCCATCCTGGTGCTGTTCGTCGGTATCCGGCTGTTCTCGGGTGGAGGCAGCACGGCGCCACCCGCGGCGGACAACGGCGCCCAGCTCACGCCCGATGAAATGAAGGCGCTGGGCATCGAAGGCGACACCCCGCGCGACACCGTGGCGACGCTCGTTGCCCAAGTGAAGCAGTTGCGCACCGAGCTTCAGACCGCGCTCTCGGACAACAAGTCGCAGCGTGAAGAGAACCAGCGACTGCGCCAGCGCGAGAACTCCATCGACCAGCGCATCAACTCGGCGCTCGAATCCGAGCGGTCCAACCTGCGCCGCGACCAAGAGCAGGCGGCCAGCGCGCGCCAGCAGACCGAAGGGCTGCTCGCCGACCTGCAGCGGCGTCTGGACAGCATCGGCGGGCGCGGCGGCGGCCATGCGGACCTGCCCGTGGGCCTGGGGCTGCAGGGCGGCGACGAGGCAGGCATGGAGGGCGGCGTGCGGTGGGTCGAGCCGGACGACGCAAAGCCCGCCGAGGGGCGCAACGGGGGGCGTGGCGCGAGCGGCGGCATGAGCTTCCCCACGAGCTTCGGCCCGGCGCAGAGCACGCTCGAAACCACTGCGGAAACCGTGGCCAACGCGGGCGCCCGCGCCGCCGGGGTCAAGAGTGCCAAGCCGGTCTACACCGTGCCGACCAACTCCACGCTCATGGGTTCGGTCGCCATGACAGCGCTGATCGGCCGCGTGCCGATCGACGGCACGGTCAACGATCCCTATCCGTTCAAAGTTCTGGTCGGGCCGGACAACCTGACCGCCAATGGCATCGACATTCCCGACGTGGCCGGCGCCGTGTTCAGCGGCACCGCTTCGGGCGACTGGACGCTCTCGTGCGTGCGCGGCCAGGTGCGCAGCATCACGTTCGTCTTCCACGACGGCACGATTCGCACGATCCCCGAAGACCGCGAGGGCAACCAGCAGAACAACCAACAGCGCGATGGCTTGGGCTGGATCAGCGATCCCCACGGCATTCCTTGCGTCAGCGGCGAGCGGCGCAGCAACGCCCAGCAATACCTCGGCTCGCAGGCCCTGATCACCGCGGCCGGCGCCGGTGTGGCCTCACTCATCGAGAGCGACAGCGGCCGCATGTCCTATGTCGGCTCGGACGGCTCCATCGGCACCGTGGGCATCACCGGCCAGGAAGCGGTCGGCCAGATTCTGGCGGGCGGCGTGCGGGACATGTCGGCCTGGGTCAACAAGTTGTACGGCCAGGCGTTCGCCGCCGTCTATGTCCAGCCCGGCGCCAAGGTTGCCGTCCACCTCGAAAAGCCGCTCGCCATCGACTTCGATCCCGAAGGCCGCAAGGTCGATCACCGCGCAGGAGAAAGCCATGCACTCGAACTTGACTAACCTGGCCCGTGGCCTGGCACTGGCCCTCGCCGTCGCGGTGCTTGGCGGCTGCGCCACCAGCAAGGAAAAGCTGCTGACCCACGGTGACCGCACGATGATGGACATCTGGCAGCAGGAGGCCGGCGACGGCGGTGGCGCAGCCGGACGGAACGCCGGCCGCCAGCTGCTCGATGCGCGCCAGAGCCTGCGTCGGCCCCTGACCGACGCCGACGTGCAGGTCGCACCCGTCGAGCAGATGCGCTACACGCGCACCGCGCGCAATGAGGTCCACCGCCAGTTCCAGCGTCTGCCCAATCCCGATCTCGTCATGTACGTGTATCCGCACCTGGCGGGCACGGACCCCGTGCCGGTGCCGGGCTACACGACGGTCTTCCCGCTCAACCAGCGCATCCAGTACGCCATGCCAGGCGAGCGCGTGGAGGCCTACTGATGCGGTGGAAACTTCCCTGGCCTAAGCCGGCCGCGCCGAAGCTGGCCGCATCCGGCGCTGGTGATGATGAGCAGCCGGACGGCTGGCAGCGCCACGTCGAGGCCTTGCGGCAGGTCGGCATCCCCGAACCCGGCTCGGCAGTCCGGGGCCGCAAGCCGGCGACGGAGGCCGACGAGCAGGCGCTGTACGACGTCGCACCGTCCTTCGTGGAACTGCTGCCCTGGGTGGAGTTCTTGCCCGAGTCGAAATCGATGCTCCTGGAGGACGGCCAATCGGTGGCCGCCTTCTTCGAGCTGGTGCCGCTGGGGACCGAGGGCCGGGAACCCGGCTGGCTCGCGCACGCCCGCGACGCCTTAGAAAACGCGCTCCAGGACAGCTTCGATGAACTGGACGAGAACCCCTGGGTGTTGCAGCTCTACGCCCAGGACGAACCGAGCTTCGACCAGTACATGCAGACGTTGCGCGACTACGTGCAGCCGCGCGCCCGTGGCACGGTGTTCACGGAGTTCTACCTGCGGTTCTTTGCCCACCATCTGCGCGCGGTGGCCAAGCCCGGTGGCTTGTTCCAGGACACGGTGGTCACACGCTTGCGCTGGCGCGGCCAGACGAGGCGTGTGCGCATGGTCGTCTATCGCCGCGTGACCGGACAAGGACAGGGCCAGGCAAACCGCCGGGGCCAGACACCCGAGCAGATGCTGAACATCGTCTGCGACCGCCTGTGCGGCGGGCTGGCGAACGCCGGCATCCAGGCTCGCCGCCTGGGTGCGGCAGACGTCCATGACTGGCTGCTGCGCTGGTTCAACCCGCGTCCGACGCTGCTCGGGCCTGGGGTCGAGGACCGGGAGCGCTTCTATGCGTTCGCGCGCTACCCCGCCGACACCGAGGCTGGCGAGATCGAACTGGCGAGCGGGCGGGATTTTAGCCAGCGGCTTTTCTTCAGCCAGCCACGCTCGGACGTGGAGCATGGCACCTGGCACTTCGACGGCATACCGCACCGTGTGTTGGTCACTGACCGGCTGCGCATGCCGCCCGGAACGGGACACCTGACTGGCGAAACCCGCAAGGGCGATGCGATCAACACGCTGTTCGATCAGATGCCCGAGGACACGACGATGTGTCTGACCATGGTGGCGACGCCCCAGGACATTCTCGAATCGCACCTGAACCACCTGGCGAAGAAGGCAGTCGGCGAAACACTGGCATCGGAGCAGACGCTCAAGGACGTGCAGGAGGCGCGCTCGCTCATCGGCAGCGCGCACAAACTCTACCGCGGCACGCTGGCCTTCTATCTGCGCGGACGCGACGAAGCCGAGCTTGACCGGCGCGGTCTGGACCTCGCCAACGTGATGCTCAACGCGGGGTTGCAGCCCGTTCGCGAGGACGATGAAGTCGCGCCGCTCAACAGCTATCTGCGCTGGCTACCGTGCTGCTACAACCCCGCGCAGGATCGGCGAAACTGGTTCACCCAACTGATGTTCGCCCAGCATGTGGCGAATCTCTCGCCGGCGTGGGGTCGCAGCCAGGGTACGGGCCATCCGGGCAACACGTTCTTCAACCGCGGTGGCGGGCCGATCACGTTTGATCCGCTGAACCGCTTAGACAGGCAGATGAATGCCCATCTATTCCTGTTCGGCCCCACCGGCTCGGGCAAGAGCGCCACGCTCAACAACCTGCTGAACCAGGTCACGGCCATCTACCGGCCGCGCCTCTTCATCGTGGAAGCCGGCAACAGCTTCGGGCTGTTCAGCGACTTCGCCAGGCGCCTGGGCCTGACGGTGAACCGGGTCAAGCTGGCCCCCGGATCGGGCATCAGCCTGGCACCGTTCGCGGATGCCCGCCGGCTGATCGAAACACCCAGCGACGTGCAGACGCTCGATGCCGATGCGTTGGACGAAGACCTGCCACCGGATGCCTCGGTCATGGAGGCAGACGAACAGCGTGACGTGTTGGGCGAGTTGGAGATCACGGCACGGCTGATGATCACCGGCGGCGAGGACAAGGAGGAAGCCCGGATGACGCGGGCCGACCGTTCGCTGATCCGCCAGTGCATCCTCGACGCCGCCGAACACTGCGTGGCTGAGAAGCGCACGGTGCTCACTCGCGACGTGCGCAACGCGCTGCGCGCCCGCGGTCAGGACTCGACGCTTCCCGAGATGCGGCGCATGCGGCTGCTGGAGATGGCGGACGCGATGGACATGTTCTGCCAAGGCACCGATGGCGAGATGTTCGACCGCGATGGCACGCCGTGGCCCGAGGCCGACATCACGCTGGTGGATCTGGCGACCTATGCCCGCGAGGGCTACAACGCGCAGCTCTCCATCGCCTACATCAGCCTGATCAGCACGGTGAACAACATCGCCGAGCGCGACCAGTACCTGGGTCGTCCGATCATCAATGTGACCGACGAAGGCCACATCATCACGAAGAACCCGTTGCTCGCGCCCTACGTCGTGAAAATTACCAAGATGTGGCGCAAATTGGGCGCCTGGTTCTGGCTGGCGACCCAGAACATCGACGACCTGCCGCGTGCCGCAGAGCCCATGCTCAACATGATTGAGTGGTGGATCTGCCTGTCGATGCCGCCCGATGAGGTCGAGAAGATTGCACGCTTCCGTGAACTCTCACCAGCGCAGAAAGCGCTGATGCTTTCTGCGCGCAAGGAGGGGGGGAAATTCACCGAGGGCGTGATCCTGTCGAAGTCGATGGAAGTGTTGTTCCGCGCGGTGCCGCCGAGCCTTTACCTCGCGCTTGCGCAGACCGAACCCGAGGAGAAGGCCGAGCGCTACCAGCTCATGCAGCAATACGGCTGCACCGAGCTGGAAGCCGCCTTCAAGGTGGCCGAGAAGATCGACCAGGCACGCGGCATCGAGTCGCCCGCCTTGGAACTGTCGTAAGCCGGAGAACGCCATGGAACACAAACATCCTTCCATCCCGATGCAGGTGCAGGCGTTCCGCCGTCGGCGCTGGGGGACCCGCTGGCCGTGGGCGTTGGCTGCAGTGCTGGTTGCGCTGCTGCTGATCTGGCTCGTGTCCCGTTCGCCAGGCGGGTCCACACCTCAGACTTCGGCGCCAGTCAGCGAGACACAGGTGGCAGGGCCTCCGTGGCAGATGGGCAATCCGGAAGGTCGTTTCACACTGACGCTGTACGCGGACCTCGAATGCCCGTTCTGCCGGTCCTATTTCCCTGTGCTCAAACGTTGGGTGGCCGGCAATGCCGACGTGGCCTTGCAATGGCACCACCTGCCGTTGGCCGCACATGAACCGGCCGCTTCTGCCGAAGCGCGTCTGGCGGAATGCGCCGGCGAAGCCGGCGGGCATGCCACCTTCTGGCAAGCCGTCGAGTGGGTATATGCCCACACGCGCAGCGACGGCCAGGGCTTGCCCGAGGACCTGCGCTACCCCGACCTGACGCCAGCCATCGAGCAGTGCATCGCGAGCGAGCGGCCCGACGCGGCGATTCGTACCCAAACTGCGGAAGCCACGAACAGCGGCGTGACCGCCACGCCGTCGCTGCGGCTGCACGATCGCGAAAGCGGCAAGGCGATCCTGCTGCAGGGTCCGATCGAGGGCGATGCCTTGCTGTCAGCCATGGACATGCTCGCCGCCGGCGATCCCGCCACCACACCCACATCGGAAATGCCTGCCGACGTCGTCGGCGACATGCCCAGGTAGCCCCGGTCTTCAAGGCTACGGCGCAGTCCGCTGCGCTGACCGCAACCCGTTCGCCTCGCGTCCTGGCCGCGAACGATCACCGCTACCGCGGTGATGGATGCACCTTGTTCGTTCCCCAGGAGGGCTTGCCCTCCCAGGGCGCGCGCCCTCCGATCTCACCGTCTGGAGGTTCGCCATGTCTTTCGTCGTCAATGACTCCTACCTGGAGTCGCTTTCCGCCATCGCTACCCAACACGAGGACTGGATCATCCAGCAAGCCATCGTGCTGCTGGAGAGACGGATCTTCAAAGCTGGACCGTGCCTCAGCCGACCGGCCGCTGTGCGGGACTACCTGCGTCTGAAACTGGTCGCTGAGCCCAATGAGATATTCGCCGCTGTGTTCCTGGACAGCATGCACCAGGTGCTGGCCTACGAGCCGTTGTTCAGGGGCACGATCAACTCGACATCGGTCTATCCGCGTGTCGTCGCGCAGCGTGTGCTGGAGTTGAATGCCGCCGCGGTGGTCTTCAGCCACCAGCACCCCTCGGGCATCTCCGAACCGTCGAGCGCGGATCGCATGCTGACCCAGCAACTGCAGGTCGCGCTGGCGCTCATCGATGTGCGGGTACTGGACCACATCATCGTCGGCCAGGGTGCCCCGTTCTCCTTTGCGGAGTCCGGCCTGCTGTAAAGGTTGCACTGCTTCGTTGATCAGCGCGGAGGCTTCGGCCTCCGCTTTTTCTTCGCAGCGACGCAAGCAGGTATGCGGGGTGGCCGCGATGCGCATTGTTTGTTGGGGCCGCGTGGGGTTCGGCGTTTGACTATGGCCCTGATCAACTTCCGGGGCGCATGACATGCCAGCAGCTTTTACCCGGTTCGCACCAGGCTGGCGAACCCTTGGCCTGGCCGTGGCGCTGCCGGCATCTCTGGCCGTGTTCAGCCCGGCCACCTTCGCCGCCGACGTGGTGGTCGTCACCGACAGCCGCCACCCGGTCAAGACCGCCGGCGGCGAGCGGCTGATCGAGTTGGACGAAGCGCCCCGGATCGAGGCCGAGCTTTCCGCGGATCTGCCGGCCGACCCCGAGCGGGCAGCAGCCATCGTCCGGCAACGACTGAACCAAGGCGGCACCGATCTTCAGCGCCGCATCGGCACCGCCTACCAGGGCGTCGCCGATGCATGGAGCCTGGGCGTCGCCGCCATCCCGGCCGTCGTGGTAGATCAACGCTATGTGGTCTATGGCGAGCCGGACGTGGCCCGGGCGGTGTCCCGCATCGAGCAGTACCGGAGGACGCAGCCGTGACCCATCGCCCATTCGACTTGCTGCGCCGCCTGCGCGTCGCCGTGGCCTCGCTGCTGTTGGTCAGCGCCACCGGCAGCTACGCCCTGAACACCGCCACCATCGTGTCCTCCGTCATGTCGCCGGACTGCCTGGAATACCGGGTGGTGGGCATCTGCTACTGGCTCTACTGCACCTGGACGGGCTGCACGGTGCGCACGTCCACCAAGGTCCGGCACTACGTGCCCGATGCGGTCGTCTCCAGCTACAGCAACACCGGGGAGAACCCCTGGGTCGAAGTGCAGGCGATGAGCACGCCCAACCCATCCGCACAGGCAGGTGGGGATGGGACCACGAACGAAGACCACGAAAACAACCTCGCCAAATTCAAGAACAGCGATGTCATCGGCCATCCTGGCGGCGAGGTATTCAACCAGTTCGCATCGTCGTCGGGCTATTTCTGCCAAGGCGCGGGCACGGCCTTCATGCCGTATCTACTCAGCACGCTGGACACGCTGGCTTGGCGCTACAACGTGCCTGAAATGGCCTACCCGGAGGCGTTGATTCCGGGCATGCGCGAGGTCGGTGCGCGCACCACGATGAATCTCTGGGGCAACGTCTATCCGCGCGGCGGCTTCCTGCACCAGACCGACGACCAAAAATCCGGGGCTGTGGTGGCCCAGCGCGCGGGCGATGTCGTCACGCGCCGCGGGCAGATCCACGTGTACCAGCCGCTGCTTGCCAACGCCCGCGACGGCTACTGGCCGGCCGGCGAGCTGATGGAGGGTGATGCCTCTACGGGCAAGTGGCAGGAGCTGACGCCGCGCCTGTCCAACACCTGCGTGGTGTTCCCGCACAGCGGCACGCTGACCCAGGCCCAGCAAGGCGACTACGCCTGGGCGCTGTGGCGTCCCTATGCGTGCTGCGAACGCCGCGGTCAGGTGTTCCTGGGCAGCGTCGATTTCCTCTGAGGTGCCACGATGAAGCGTCCTGAACCGATGAACCTTTCCGCCAAGGCGTGCCGCCTGCTGCGCCCGACGGCGCTGGCCGGCACGCTCGCTCTGGTCTGCGGCATGGCGTGGGCGCAGGTCGGATACCAGAACAGCGGCCCCGTCCTCGGCGATGACGTCATGTACTCGATCGGCGGTGGCAGTGCGGTGTCCATGGGCCGCGCGGCCGGCATGCGTTCCATCGGGGTCGGCGTGGGGTGGAACAGCAACCTGATCTGCGGCGACATGAGCATCCAGACCACGCTGCGCAATCAGCTTAACGGCATCACGAACGGCTTTCAGCAGATCATGAGCAACGTGATCCAGAGCGCGACCAGCGCGGTTGCATCGCTGCCGGCGCTGATCATTCAGCGCGCCGATCCGGGCCTGTACAACCTGCTGACTAACGGCGTGCTGCAGGCGCGGCTGGACTTCGACCGCTCCAAGCTGACGTGCCGCGCCATGGCGGAGAAGATGGCCGAGACGGCGGGTGGCCAGCTTGGCTGGAGCCAGATGGCCGAAGGCATGGCCCTGCGTGACGCGGTTGGCAGCAACGATGCCGTATCGGCCGTCGAGCAGGCCGAGACGCGCCGCGGCAACGACGGCGTGCCCTGGGTGGGCGGCAGCAATGCCGGTGGCGCGGGCCAGTCCGCCATCCGGGTGGTCGGCGACGTCACCCGCGCGGGCTACAACCTGGTCAACGGTCGCGGCGTGACGGACACCTCCTCCATCGCGTCCACCAGTTGCGCGAGCCTGTCCTGCCAGACCTGGACGTCGCCGCAGCAGGCGACCGAATGGGCCACGCGCGCCCTCGGAGAGCAGGTGCAGCGCACGTGCGACTCCTGCACTAAGACCGAGACGGTGCCCGGCGTCGGGCTGACGCCGCTGATCCAGGAGGAGTACGAAGCCAAGCTGGAGGTCTTGCAGGAGCTGGTTTCCGGCACGCGTAATACCACCTTCGAGAACTTGCGCGAGGCCGGCAGCACGTCGCTGCCGATCACCCGCGGCGTGATCGAGGCGCTGCGCGACGAGCCGGACCAGGACCTGCTGGCGCGGCGCCTCGCGTCCGAAGTGGCGCTGTCATCGGTGCTGGAGAAGGCGCTCCTGCTCCAACGCACGCTGCTCACGGGCAAGAAGGAGCCCAACGTCGCAGCCAACGAACTTGCGGTGCAGGCCGTGAACCATGAGAGCGACACGCTCGACCGGGAGATCCGCAACCTGAAGACGGAATTGGAGCTGCGGCGCGAACTGGCGAACAACTCGCCGATGGCCATCATCCAGCGCCACGGCACGCGGGCGGCCGGCTCGCGCGGCATCTACGAGGGCGATCCGGTACCCGACCGCCTTGACCAGTTGCAGAAGGGCAATCCCGGAGCCAGGCCATGAACGCGGAGCGCATGGCCTGGCGCCCCTTGCGCTGGCTCTTCAGCCGGCGCGCGGCGACGGCGCTGCTGTGGGCGGTGGTGCTCGTCGCCGCTGCGGTGGGTGCCAACATCGCCGGCATCTACCTGGTCGGCAGCGTGGCCGGATGGGAGCGGTGGCTCGCGGCCGCATCGGGCTACTTCTTCGTGTGGCGGCTGTGTCTGTACGGGGCCACGGTTTACGGGTGGCTCTGGATGCGCCGCCGGCTGCTGGCGCGCGAAGACCAGGACGGGGCAGATGGGCAGGCACGGCGCCGCCTGATGCGCAGCGAGATCGCGGGCGTCGTCGCCATCGTCGTGCTGGAAGCCAGCTTGTTGATGCAGGCCGCTTGAGGGGATCGAGGCCATGACGCTTTTCACGACCGACTACCTGGAGTACTACCTCACACTCGTTTCCTGGATCGTCAACAACGGCATCTGGGCGGCCCTCGTATCCAGCGGGGTATTCGCGCTGCCTTTCGTCGCCATCGTCGTGCAGGAGTGGTTGAAAGCTCGTGCTGAAGGCGCCGACGAGGGCAATAAAGGCGTGCTGAGCGCCGCCCGCATCGAGAACCGGGTCTTCGTCGCCATCGTGGTGGTGATGTTCGCCGGCATTCCGTTCATCGACGTGGACCTAAACACCATCCAGTACGACAGCTCGCGCTCGGCCCAGTGCCAGGTCAGCGTGGCGCAGCCCGCGGATACCGGCTGGTCGCAGTCCTTCAGCACCATCAACAACCAGTCGGCGAAGGTGCCGGTGTGGTGGGCGTTCATGCACGCGCTCTCGCGCGCCGTCACGGGCGCTTCGGTGGCGGCAATCCCGTGCGGCACGGACCTGCGGCAGATGCGCATGGAGATCGACGCCACGCGCATCGATGATCCGGTGCTGGCTCAGGAAGTAGCGGATTTCTCTCGGGATTGCTATGGGCCTGCACGGGCCAAATTGTTCATGCAGCGCCCTCAACTTGATGAGCAGCAGATGCACGACGTGACCTGGATCGGATCGCGGTTCTTCACCGACACGAACGGGTACTACGACACGTATCGCTCCAGCACGCCGCGCGATGACTGGCCCTATGACAGCAACCGCGACGCTGGGCTGGCCCAGGTATCCAGTGGCGGTGGCTACCCGACCTGCAGGCAATGGTGGGCTGATGGCAGCAATGGCCTGCGGGCACGGCTGCTGGGACAGGTGGACCCGAGCCTGCTCAATCGCCTGGCGGGCTGGGCTGGCTTCCTGAGCCGGGCCGAGGTGGACAATTCGGTGATCCGCGCGATCGCGTCACCGCGGCAGCAGAAGCTGAACCAAGGCAGCGTCTATACCGACTACGGCGGCCAGATCGACAAGACCTTGCCAAACATCGTGACGCGGGCTACGGGAGACGTTGGAATGGCAGTTGGCGCGATTGCCTCGTTTCCCGCGATGGACGTCGTGCGGCAGGCGCTGCCGATGGTGCTCGCCTTGCTCAAGATGGCATTGGTAATCTGCATCCCGCTCGTGCTGGTCGTGGGCACCTATGACTTGAAGACGGTCGTCACGGTCAGCGTCGTGCAGTTCGCGCTGTTCTTCACGGATTTCTGGTTTCAGCTTGCGCGCTGGATCGATTCGACGATCCTGGACGCACTTTATGGCTGGGGGTTCGGCTGGAACCGGCCGCACACCAACTTCGACCCGCTGGTGGGGCTGAACAACGCCTTCGGCGACATGCTCCTGATGTTCGTCACAGGCACGATGTTTCTGGTCCTGCCGACGTTTTGGGTCGCTGCTTTGGGGTGGGTCGGAGTTAAGGCTGGGGTGATTGCTCAGAACCTTGCTGTCGGCTCCAAGGAAGCGCGTGATAGCGCCGGGTCAGGTGTAAACAAGGTAGCCGGCAAGGTTCTGTGACAAACAGGCCAAACCTCAGTCATCGAACGGATCGTTCGGGTCGTGAGGGTCGAGCCGCTGGCCATTGGAAGAATACAGGCCAAAGCCCGCCTCGCCATTGCGCAATTCATCCTGTTGCGTCCAGCGGTCTTCATCTCTAGCCGAATTGCCAGCCATCCATACCGCCGCAACGCCCAGCAGTAGCAACACCGCCAGCCAGAAGGTGGTGTACAGCAGCACCCCGAGCGCAACCAGCTTGACCACCCACACGAGCGCGGTGGCACCGGCCGCCGCCCCCCCCTTTGACACCAACCAGCTCGATGCCCGGCGTTCGCCGCGCACGTAGGCACGCCATCCGCGACCCAAGGTGCGGCCGAGTCGTTCTGCGGTACGGATGCGTGTCGTGGTGTTCATGGTCGTCTCCTGCTATTGAGCGATGCCTATTCCAGTTTGCTCCAATCCTGCTTGCTTGCCTGTATCAGCGCATGCCAGTCGTCTGGTGGGTTCCCGCGCCCGAGCATCTTCTCGAACACGACATACGGGTCCGATTTGCTACCCGAAGACCGCAGGGTCTGTTCATCGTTGACCCAGGCGTACACGATGACCTTCGCCTTCGAGTCATACCGGAAGAACAGCCGGAACCGCCGTCCGATCTTGGCCCTTCGCCAGTGGCGGTGGGCAGGTCCCAAGGTGTTGCCCTGGCGGTACTCGTCGCGTGCCGGATCGCCTGGCACCACATCCAAGATCAACTGGCTCAAGGCCCGGAAGAGCTTGACGTTGGCATTGGACTCGAAGCCCGTCGGGTCGTTCTCCTGCGCGCGCCTCGCGGTCGCATGCAGTTTCTGCAACTGCTCGATCACGCAGTCGTGGAAGAGCAGCGTCCAGCCATGCCGTTGCATCAGAGTTCCACTTTCCCGTCGATCTCCTCGTCCAGGTCCAGACCGTGGCCAGCATGCTCCAGCATGGCGCGGGCCAGATCCTCGGGCAGGCCCTGGACGTTCCGGCCAGCTTCGATGTCGCGGGCCAGCAGGCTCAGGAATGCGCCGATGGCGGGGTCCTCATGCTCGGCATCGACGCGGGTGACGACGACTTCGCTGCCCCGCAGATCGAACGCGAGCTTGCCACCGGCATCGACGCCGAGCGCCTGCCGGATGGGCTTGGGCAGCGTGATCTGGCCTTTGGAGGTCAGCGTGGCAACTTCGTGGATGGCAGGCATGGCGGCTCTCCTGATTGCGATACCCGCATGGTAAGGAAATTTCCTTACTTTGTCAACGTGAAGCCTCACGGCGTTCTCCGAGTCCAAGAATCGGCCCATCGTAGGGCGTGAACAGCCAGCCTTCCTGCATCAATCCGGCCCTGCTGCAACCCGCATTGGCGGTGGACGGTCAGCACCCGTCGCCCTATACCCAAAGGCTGTAAAGGGTCGAAATGGCAAGGGAATGGGGTGCAAGGGGAAAGGCTCTATCCCGAAAAGGCAAAAAGGCCTCCCCGCTCGGCCCGCGACAGGACACCCGCATGCTCTCTCTGTTCCAGCGAAAACGGCCCGCGGTTGCTGCTGCTCCGACGCCACCATCGGTCACCGACCTCCCGAAAGGGTTGATGCGGCCCGAGTCGGCCGCATCGCTGCTGGCCACCCCGCGCCGGCAGAAGCTGCTGGAGCACATCTGGCAGCGCACGTCGCTCTCACGTAAGCAGTTCGCCACCTTGTACCGGGCGCCACTGGAACGCTACGCCGAGCTGGTCCAGGCTTTCCCGGCTTCCGAGGCGCATCATCACGCTTACCCCGGCGGCATGCTGGACCATGGCCTGGAAATCGTCGCCTACAGTCTGAAGCTGCGGCAGTCCCATCTGCTTCCCATCGGCGCAAGCCCCGAGGACCAGGCTGCGCAGGCTGAGGCCTGGACTGCTGCAGTCGCCTATGCCGCGTTGTTGCACGACATCGGCAAGATCGCCGTCGATCTGCACGTCGAACTGGCCGATGGCTCGCTGTGGCACCCGTGGTACGGTCCGCTGCACCAGCCGTACCGCTTCCGCTACCGCGACGATCGCGAATACCACCTGCACAGCGCGGCGACGGGCTTGCTCTACCGCCAACTGTTGGACACCCAACTCCTGGACTGGCTCAGTGGCTATCCCGACCTGTGGGGACCGCTGCTCTACGTCCTGGCCGGCCAGTACGAGCACGCCGGTGTGCTGGGCGAACTGGTCGTGCAGGCCGACCGCGCTTCCGTGGCCCAGGAACTGGGCGGCGATCCGGCGCGCGCCATGGCCGCTCCCAAGCACGCGCTGCAACGCAAGCTGCTCGACGGGCTGCGCTACCTGCTCAAGGAACAGTTGAAGCTGAACCAGCCGGAAGCCTCCGATGGCTGGCTCACCGAGGACGCGCTGTGGCTGGTGAGCAAGACGGTATCGGACAAACTGCGTGCGCACCTGCTGTCCCAAGGCGTTGACGGCATTCCTGCGAACAACACCGCGGTGTTCAACGTCCTCCAGGATCACGGCATGTTGCAGCCGACGCCCGACGGCAAGGCGATCTGGCGCGCGACCGTGACCAGTTCCACCGGCTGGTGTCACTCGTTCACGCTGTTGCGCCTCGGGCCCGCGCTGATCTGGGAGCCAAGCGAGAGGCCGGCGCTGTTCGCCGGCACAGTGGCGATCGACGCGGCGGCCACGGACAAAGGGCCCGATGTGTCAGCCACTACTCCGCCGGCCGGAGCGCAGTCAGCCTCGGAGGGCCAAGAGGTTCCGCCATGGGAGGGAGGTAACCCCTCTCGTCCAGCGAAAGGTGAACCGCTGCCCGACGCCATGGAAGACATGCTTTCGATGGTGGGCATGGTGAATTCACCCGCAACCCGGCAGGACGCTGAAGCACCTTCGGAGCCGGTGTCTGCCGCGCGTACTGAAGCGACGACCTTGACCGCACCTCAGCGTTCGTCCCCAGCGCCCAAGCCCACGACAGCGCCATCCGGAGAGCACTTCATGGCGTGGCTGAAACAAGGCATCGCTTCCCGCCGGCTCATCATCAACGACGCGAAAGCGCTCGTGCATACCGCGAGCGGCACCGCCTACCTGGTCAGCCCCGGCGTATTCCAGCGCTATGCGCAGGAGCATCCGCAAGTCAGCGCGCTGGCCAAGCAGGAGAGCCAGCAAGACTGGCAGTGGATACAAAAGCGCTTCGAGAGGCTGCAGCTGCATCGCAAGCAACCGAACGGCCTGAACATCTGGACCTGTGAAGTAACCGGGCCTAGAAAATCCCGCCGTCTGCATGGATACCTTCTGGAAGATCCGAGCCTGCTTTTCTCGGAAACGCCTCCGAGCAATCCCTATCTATCCCTGTTGGGTGAGACCAGACACTGCGAACAGACTTCAGGAAAGCAAGGGGCGTCAACATGACCTCCTCAATTTCGCCGGGGCAGTCTATTGCCGCCAAAGCGCACCTTTATTCAGACAGAGCCAAAGGCCCGATGAGCGCAGCGATGATGGAACAAGGCAGCGCCTCTCCCGTCTCTGGGCTGCACTACGCCGGCAAGAAGCATAAGGTCATCGCTCCCGACCGGGAGATTGTCTTCGAGTTCTCGCAGGACTGTCTGGACTCGGGCCGATTCGCTCCTTGACACCACAAATACAGCTAACAGGAAAGAGCATTCATGAAGTCGATCAACGTTGAAGTCGGAGGGCTTGTATCGAGCCTGAGCGGTGAGGGAGTGCGCCGCAAGCTGCTGTATCTTCACGGCGTCCATAATGCGGATGCCAACTATGTTGCGGGAAGCGCAACGATTCATCTCGACGAGCGATGCCTCAGGGTCAAGGATCTGCGCCATTGCATCTCCGAATGCGGCTATCCGGCACCGAAGCTCACCCGGACTACTGCCGCAGATGGGGCAGTGCCAAGTCAAATCTTGTGACAAGCTCGCTGGAGGTCACGGCAACAGAACCACCATGCGCCTCCGCAATCGATTTCACGATGGCAAGGCCAAGACCGGCGCCCGCCGTATTTCGTTGCCGTGCCGGATCAACTCGGTAGAATCGATTGAAGAGCTTTGGTAGATCGGGCTCAGGAATTTTCTCACCGGGATTGACCACACTGATCGTTGTCCACTGCTCATCCTGCGAGAGCAAGACCGTGATGCTCTTCCCGCGAGGAGTGTGTCGAATTGCGTTCGAGAGAAGATTGTTCAGCGCCCGGGTGAGCATTTCCCGATCCGCCGCTATGCTGCCGATCGCCCCTTTAACGCCAAGCGTAATGCCGCTATCTTCTGCCAGCGCCTCGAAATAGTCGAACAGACTCCGCACCAATTCGGACAGATCAATTGTAGACAAGCGCAAGTTGCGGGGATCATTTTCCGTTTGGGCAAGAAACAGCATGTCTCCAATCATGCGTCCCATCCGATCAAACTCTTCCAAATTTGAATAGAGGATTTCTCTGTATTCCTCGTTGCTGCGCGGCTGGCCAAGCGCTACGTGAGTCTGCGTGACCAGGTTGGTGACGGGCGTGCGCAACTCGTGCGCTATGTCTGCGGAAAAGTGTGATAGCCGGGTGAAGCCTTCCTCGATTCTCGCCAACATATCGTTGAAGGCAAATACCAGTTCCGCCAGTTCGATCGGCACATCCCGAGGATCCAACCTCACATCCAGCTTTGAAGAGCGAATCGCCCGAATCTCTTCATTGACCTTGCGAATCGGCAGATGGCCCCACTGCACCGCCAGCCAAGCCACACCGAGCGCCAGACACATGACCAAGCCGGTTGCCCACCAAAGCATGCGCTTGAACTCCGCCAGGAAGTCGAGATGAAAGCCGATGTCCATGGCGGCGACGATGCGGTAGCCGGACGCCGCTGAATCGTCAGCAGGCAGTTGTACCACCACACCTCGATATGACCTCTGATCCTCGTGCCACACGATCAAATCGTCAGCGGTGATGCGGTTCACCAACTTTTTGTTACTGTCAAGTTTCGACAGGTCAGGACCGGGCGTGGCATAGATGCTATTGCCAGACCCATCGTAGACGCCGTACGTCATCCCATGATGTCCTGCGACTGCGTTGGCCAAGTGTTGCTTCAGTTCGTCGCTTGCGATGTCACTTGCAAGCTGGTGCAAGGGCTGAGCCAAAGCGGCTGTCACTGCCTCCAGTTCGTGGGCATCCTGTTGAGCAAAGTGGTGCTCCAACGACCGGAGAATGACCCAGTTGAACACAAGAAACACCAAGGTCGTGGCGATACCAACCAGGGCCGTGACCCTCAATGCAAGCGACGCTGGACGGCTTTGCCGCGGCTTATGGCGCAGGGGCATCATCGGGCGCATCGAGCGTGTATCCCATTCCACGCACGGTGTGGATGAGCTTCGGATTGAACGCATCGTCTATCTTCGCGCGTAGGCGGCGGATGGCTACATCGATGACGTTGCTGTCGCTGTCGAAATTCATGTCCCATACCTGCGACGCGATCAGAGAACGTGGAAGGACTTCCCCCTGGCGACGGGCCAGGAGCTCAAGCAACGCGAACTCCTTGCTGGTGAGATTGATGCGTTGGCCAGCGCGCGTTGCACGTCGGCGCGCCAAGTCCAGTACCAAATCGGCAACCTGGATGCGATCAGGCTGGCTCGGAGCGCTTCCGCGTCGCAGCAGCGTCCGCACCCGCGCCAGCAACTCAGAGAAGGCGAATGGCTTGACGAGGTAGTCGTCCGCTCCCAGTTCCAATCCCTTGACACGGTCGTCCACACCGCCACGCGCCGTCAGAAAGAGTACAGGGACCTGTTTACCGGCATCTCGAAGGGCACGCACGATGCGCCAGCCATCGACATCCGGCAGCATGACATCCAAGACCACCAGATCGTATGTCTCGCCCATGGCCAGGTGGTGTCCGTCCAATCCGTTGCGCGCCAGATCCACTACGAATCCCGCCTCCATGAGACCTTGGCGGACGTAATCCGCCGTCTTGTTCTCGTCTTCAACGACCAGCAGTTTCATCGCATGTCCCATGAAATCGCTGCGGCGCAGAAAAATAGCCGCTCACGATGTACGCATTCATCCACTTCAATCAGCAATTTACTGGTTGCCAGCTTCCACGAACATGACACGAACATTACATGAATGTAATTCAAGGGTCATTCGGTGGAAAGTGCCCAACCCATAGCATGACCTGCATTGCGTCGAACTGTGCCGCTCAGGATGGGGTGGCGTTTAGAACGACTTCCGAGTCATCTATGGAGGATTTCAGGCCATGCCGCCTCGTTCACCCTTTTTTATCGTGCCCCCACAGGGCCTTTCTCGTCGGCGTTTCGTCCAAGGGTTAGCCGCCGGCGGCGTTCTCGCTGGGCTGTCCACGCCGGCGTTCAAGGCATTTGCCCAGCAAGGCTCCGCGACGCGCGGTGCCGCCCCTGTGCTAAAAGGCACCGAGTTCGACTTGGTGATCGCCGAATCGCCCGTGAACTTCACGGGCAAGCCAGGCGTGGCTACGACCATCAACGGCTCGCTGCCGGCACCGACATTGCGTTGGCGCGAGGGTGACACCGTCACAATCCGTGTGACCAACAAGCTGCGTGAAGCCACATCCATCCACTGGCACGGGATCATCCTGCCGTATCAGATGGATGGCGTGCCGGGCATTAGCTTCAAAGGCATCGCTCCCGGCGAGACCTTCACGTACCGCTTCAAGGTTCAGCAAAGCGGCTCCTACTGGTACCACTCGCACTCCGGCTTCCAGGAACTCACGGGCATGTACGGGGCGATCATCATCGACCCCGCTGGCGCCGAGACCATCCGCGCCGACCGTGACCACGTGCTGCTGTTCTCGGATTGGACCGACGAAGACCCGATGCGGGTGTTCACCAAGCTCAAGTCCCAAAGCGACTACTACAACTACAACCAACCTACCGTCTTCGACTTCTTCCGGGACGCCTCGCGCGACGGCATGGCCGCTGCGATCGACAAGCGCAAGATGTGGAACGAGATGCGGATGAATCCGACGGATCTCGCCGATCTGTCCGCCGCCACGCTGACCTATCTGGCCAACGGCGTCACCCCCGCCGGCAATTGGACGGCGTTGTTCCGACCGGGGGAGCGCGTGCGGCTGCGCATGGTCAACGGTGCGGGCAACACCTTCTACGACGTACGCATTCCCGGACTGAAACTCACGGTGGTGCACGTCGATGGTGTTGACGTGGAGCCGGTGACGGTCGATGAGTTCCGATTCGGTCCGGGCGAAACCGTCGATGTGATCGTCCAGCCACGGGATGACGCTTACACGATCTTCGCCCAGGCGATGGACCGGACAGGCTACGCGCGTGCCACGCTGGCCGTGCGTGAAGGTCTTCAAGCTCCCGTGCCTGCCCTCGATCCGGTCGAATGGCTGACCATGAACGACATGATGGGCGGCATGATGGGGGGCATGGACCATGGCGGGTCCGGCCAGGCCATGGAGATGACCGGGATGACGGGCATGACGGGCATGACGGGCATGACCGGGATGACCGGGATGACCGGGATGGGCTCGGGTTCGATGTCCGGGATGGATCATGGGACGATGGCTGGCATGAACCACGGTGGCATGGCGATGGATCACAGCCAACACGCCGCGGCTGCGGGGGGACTGGCCGTGCCCAGCACTACTGCCCGCCACGCTCGCACCGAGTATGGTGCCAGCACGGACATGCGCGTTGACATGGCGCGCACCAACCTCGATGACCCCGGCATTGGACTGCGCAACAACGGTCGGCGCGTGTTGACCCTCGCGGATCTGCATACCCCGTCGGGGCCGCTGGACAAGAGAGGCCCTGGCCGGGAGGTCGAATTGCACCTCACGGGCAACATGGAACGCTACGCATGGTCCCTGGACGGGCTGGAGTTCGGAAAGTCCACGCCGGTGCACTTCAAACACGGCGAGCGGCTGCGGGTCATTCTGCACAACGACACCATGATGACCCATCCCATGCACCTGCACGGCATGTGGAGCGAGCTGGAAAGCCCCGACGGTCGCTTCCTTGCGCGCCGCCACACCCTGCCGGTGCAGCCGGCACAACGCATCAGCTTCCTGGTGACAGCCGACGCGCTCGGCCGCTGGGCGTGGCACTGCCACCTGATGTTCCACATGGATGCCGGCATGTTCCGCGAAGTCGTGGTGTCTTGAACCCAGCGCACAAGGAAGACCAAGAATGTCCAAAGCACTCCCCACTCGCGCACTGGCCACGACGCTACTGGCCCTGGTAAGCGTCGCCGCACAGGCACAAGCACAGAACGACCATGCTGCGCACGGCCAGGCCGACTCTCAAACGGCCGCGCCATCCACTCAGACCGTGGCTCCTGCCGCCGACCCGCACGCGGGTCACGCGGCGTCGGCGAGCGGCTCGACCGCGGCCCCGGCCATGGATCACGGCAACATGCAGATGCAGGGCGGGTCGGCGCCTCCTGACGCCCGCGATCCGCATGGCTACTCCAATGGCCTGACATTGGGATCGGGCGACTACGCCGTACCCGGTGTGCCGCGGCTGATGCTGGCCGACGAACACAGGTTCTTCTCGTTGCGCGGCGAAACCCTGGAACGCCGCTTCACGCGCAAAGGGGACGATTCCACGGCCTACGACCTCCAGGCGTGGTATGGGACGACCTACAACAAGGCCGTCGTGAAGGCCGAAGGCGATATCGCCAAAGGAAAGCTCGAAGAATCGCGTACCGAGCTTCTCTGGGGGCACGCCGTCGCACCGTACTGGGACACCCAGCTCGGCATTCGGGTGGATAACGGCGAAGGCCCGAGCCGTCAATGGTTGGCTTTCGGCATCCAGGGCCTCGCCCCCTACTGGTTCGAGCTGGAGGCGACGGGCTACGTGGGAAGTGGCGGACGTACGGCGCTGCGTGTCGAAGGCAGCTACGAGCTGCTGCTGACCCAGCGACTGATTCTGGAGCCTCGCGCCGAGTTGCAGTTCTATGGCAAGGACGACCCGGAACGCGGTATCGGCAAGGGCTTGGCCGAAGCGTCTGCTGGCTTGCGCCTGCGCTATGAATTCAGTCGCCAGTTCGCCCCCTATATCGGCGTGGAACGGGCGGGCAGCTTCGGACGCACCGCGGACTATGTGCGTGCCGAAGGCGGCCGCGCGCAGCAGACGCGCTGGGTGGCTGGCGTGCGATTCTGGTTCTAGAACCTAGCGGGTTTGATCATCTGATGAGAGGCAATCTATGAACATGCACTACGACAGAAGCCAGGGCAAAGTGCCGAGACGCCAGGCATTGATCGCTGGCTTGTTGGTGATGGCACTCGCAGGACCGAGCCTGGCGCAGAGCCGACCGATTGCCAAGGTCTGGAAGGACCCGAGCTGCGGATGCTGCAAGGACTGGGTCTCACACCTGCAAGGCGCAGGCTTCGATGTGCAGGTTCTCGACACCGGGAACACGGCAGCGCGCACGCGGCTGGGCATCCCGCAGAAGTACGGTTCGTGCCACACGGCGCAGATCGGCAGCTATGCCATCGAGGGTCATGTGCCTGCCTCGGACATTCAACGCTTGCTGCGCGAAGCCCCGCAGGCCATCGGCCTTGCGGCGCCCGGCATGCCGGTCGGTTCGCCCGGCATGGATGGTCCGGCCTATGGTGGACGCAAGGACGCCTACGACGTGCTGCTGATCGGGAAAAACGGTAGCAGCACGGTCTATCAGTCGCATCGCTGACCATCCATCAACCCTTCTCCGTGGAGATATGCCATGCAGCATCAGCACACACATACCCCCAGCGATCGTCCCCGGTTCTGGCGATCGCGCTACGGCGTGGCGTTCCTCATCATCGCCGCTGTCGCCGCGTATTTCCTGCTCAAGGAGCACACGGCACATGTTGCCGGCTATCTCCCCTTCCTGCTGCTGGCGGCTTGTCCGCTGATGCACCTGTTCATGCACCGTGGTCACGGCCACGGCGGACACGATCATGCCGCGCGTCAGGGTGAGGAAGGTGCCGCAGCCTCCAAGGAGCAGAAGCAATGAGTCGAGGCACTCGCACCGTGCGAGCACGCGACGCCGCGCTTGTCTCCTTGCGCGCGTGCGGCCTGCTGCGATCACCAGACACCAACGGTTAACGGCGGAGGGCACTTGTCACTATGAATTCACCCAGCAAGTCTTCAGGACATGAGCACGCAGGCATGGCGGCGGGTGCCACAACGTCCGGCACGCATACCCACCACCATCACGCCAGCCATGCTGGAAGTGACGATGCGGGCGGGCCCTCAAGCCACTCGCAGCCCGATGCCTCGACACGAGATCCGGTGTGTGGGATGGCGGTCACGGCGGCGTCGGAGCACCGCTCCACGCACTTGGGGAACACGTACCTGTTTTGCAGCACCGGATGCAAGGCCAAATTCGACGCCGATCCGGCGCGATATGCCAGCGGTGGCGCGGGCATAGGCACAGGCAGCGGCCATGCACCGCATCACCATGCCAGCACCGCGATTTCACCGGCCCCGGCGGCATCGCCAACCGCACCCGGAACAATCTACACCTGCCCGATGCACCCGGAGATCCGCCAGGATCATCCGGGAATCTGCCCCAAGTGCGGGATGACGCTGGAGCCTCTGCTGCCCGACCTCGACGACGACAACCCGGAGTTGCGTGACTTCTCGCGTCGCTTCTGGTGGACCTTGCCGTTGACGCTCGTGGTCCTGGCGCTGGCGATGCTGGGCGAGCGGCTACACCTGATGGACATGGCTACACAGAGCTGGGTCGAGTTGGTGCTGTCGTTGCCGATCGTGCTGTGGGCCGGCTGGCCCTTCTTCTCCCGCGGCTGGCTGTCCGTGGTCAACCGCAGCCCGAACATGTGGACACTGATCGGCCTGGGAACGGGTGCGGCATTCATCTACAGCGTCGTGGCAACCGTTGCGCCGGAAGTGTTTCCAGCTTCCTTCATGTCCATGGGACGGGTCGGCGTGTATTTCGAGGCCGCCGCCGTCATCATCTCGCTGACACTGCTCGGCCAGGTGCTGGAACTCAAGGCGCGCTCCCAGACTTCGGCGGCCATCAAGTCGCTGCTGGGGCTGGCGCCCAAGACCGCGCGGCGCATCAATGCGGACGGCAGCGAGGAAGACGTGCCGCTCAGCCATGTGCACGTCGGCGATCTGCTGCGCATCCGACCCGGCGAGAAGGTGCCGGTGGATGGCATCGTGCACGAGGGCAGCAGCTCGATTGACGAATCCATGCTGACCGGCGAACCGCTGCCCGTAAGCAAGCGCGCGGGCGACAAGGTCATCGGGGCCACACTCAACACCAGCGGCGCGCTGGTCATGCGTTCGGAGCGGATCGGCTCGGACACCGTTCTGTCGCAGATCGTCCAGATGGTCGCCCAGGCGCAGCGTTCCAAGGCGCCGATGCAACGCATGGCCGATGTCGTTGCCGGCTACTTCGTGATGGCCGTCGTTGCCATTGCGGTCACGACGCTCTTTGTATGGGGATTCTTCGGGCCGCAGCCCACCTGGGTCTATGGACTCATCAATGCGGTGGCCGTTCTGATCATCGCCTGCCCGTGCGCGCTGGGTCTGGCCACGCCGATGTCGATCATGGTCGCAACGGGCCGTGGCGCCACGCAGGGCGTGCTATTCCGCGATGCCGCGGCGATCGAGAATCTTCGCAAGGTCGATACCCTCGTCATCGACAAGACAGGAACCCTGACCGAAGGCCGACCTGCTTTCGATCAGGTCGTCGCAGCACCCGGCTTTACGAACGATGAGGTGCTGCGTCTTGCGGCCAGCCTGGACCAGGGCAGTGAACACCCCCTGGCCGACGCCATCGTGCAGGCCGCGCGTGCCCAGGGCCTCCAACTCGTGAAGCCTCAGAGCTTTGAATCGGGAACCGGCATCGGCGTGCGCGGAAAGGTTGAGCACCGGCAACTCGCGTTGGGCAACACAGTGCTGATGGAACAGTCTGGCGTATCGGTGGAACCGCTCGTACCCCAGGCCGAAGCTCTGCGCGGCGAAGGGGCAAGCGTCATGTACTTGGCTGTGGACGGGCAGCTCGCGGGCTTGCTCGCCGTATCCGATCCGGTCAAGGGCAGCACCCCCGAGGCCCTGGCCGCGTTGAAGGCTGCGGGCCTGCGGGTCATCATGGCCACCGGGGACGGGCAGACCACCGCCAAAGCCGTCGGTGCACGCCTAGGCATCGACGAGGTGCATGGTGAGGTCAAGCCGGCGGACAAGCTCATGTTGATCGAGCGGCTGCAGAAAGAAGGACGCATCGTCGCCATGGCCGGAGACGGCATCAACGACGCGCCGGCCTTGGCGAAGGCAGACGTGGGCATCGCCATGGGAACGGGGACCGACGTGGCGATGAACAGCGCCCAGGTCACGCTGGTCAAGGGCGACCTGCGTGGCATCGCTGTCGCTCGCACGCTCTCGGTGAGTACCGTGCGCAACATGAAGCAGAACCTCATGTTCGCCTTCCTCTACAACGCGCTGGGCATCCCCATCGCCGCCGGGGTTCTCTATCCCCTCACGGGCTGGCTGCTGTCGCCGCTGATCGCAGCATTGGCGATGAGCCTGAGTTCGGCGTCGGTCGTTGGCAACGCCTTGCGCCTGAGAGCGAGCCGACTGTGACCGGATTTTCTTTCTGAACCTACAGGAGCCTGCTATCGCCCAGCGAACCGTTTCTTTCGTTCCACGCCGTTGCGAAGGTGCAAGCCTTATCTCGGCACTTCGTTCTTAGAGCGGCTAACACAACCACATCAAGGACCGCACGCAAATGACGCTGCATGCCAGGGATAGCAAGGCCACGTGGGTATGAACGCTTCGCTCGAAACGCACACGCAGCTTGCCGAAGGCGGCCAGCCAGGCATGCGTGCGTTCCACGACCCAACGATGGCGGCCCAATCGATCGTTGCGTTCAATGCCCCGGCGGGCGATGCGATCGACGATGCCCCGGCGCCTGAGGTGCGCCCGGCAGCGCGCAAAGTCGTAGCCCTTGTCCGCATGCAGCTTGCCCGGCCAGCGGCGCGGCCTGCCGCGCTTTCCTCGCACATCCGGCAAGGCATCGACCAGTTGCTCGAAGACCACCGAGTCGTGCCGGTTAGCACCGGTGACGCAGAACATCAGCGGGATGCCCTGGCGGTCCGTGATGAGGTGGCGCTTGCTGCCGAGTTTGCCCCTGTCGGTCGGGTTGGGGCCCGTGTGCGAGCCCCCCGGGGGCTGGGGACGCTGGCAGCGTCCAGGTTGGCCCGGCTGAAGTCCAGCTTGCCAGCGCTGTGCAGTTCAGCAAGCAGTAGCAGATGCAGGCGGTGCCACACCCCGGCTTCCTGCCATTGGCGCAGACGCCGCCAACATGTCATGCCGCTGCCAAAGCCCAGCTCCTGCGGCAGTTCCTCCCAAGGGATGCCCGTACGCAGCACGAACAGGATGCCGTTGAGCGCCATCTCGTCACTGACCCGCGGGCGACCGCCCTTGGCTGAGGGCACGAACACCGGCAGCAGCGGCTCGATCTTCTTGAACAGCGCCGCGCTGATTTCCTTGTTCTTGTTTCGACCCATGCACCGTCAAACGCAGATCAGGCGCTTGACGATGACAGGGTTGTGTTAGCCGCTCTTAAACCACTCCTCACACATCAAGGTAGAAATCTCTATGACCCGTTCACATTTCATCGCCAAGCTCGTCGCGCCGATCGCTGCTGGTCTGTTCGCCACCGCCGCATTCGCGCATCCTTCGCTGGTGTCTTCAACGCCAGCCGACAAGTCGCAGGTTTCCGCGCCAGCCACCATCGAGCTGAAGTTCTCCGAAACGCTGGTGCCGCAGTTCTCCGCCGCGAGCCTTGTCATGACTGGCATGCCGGGAATGGCGAGCCATGGCCCGATGAAGATCAACGCCAGCGTCGCGGGTGCCGGCGACGGCAAGACCATGGTCATCACGCCAGCACAGGCGCTCCAGCCCGGCGACTATCGCGTCGAATGGCGTGCCGTCTCCTCGGACACGCATCCGATCACGGGTAACGTCACCTTCAAGGTGAAGTAAGCCCATGGCCGGGGATTGGTTGACCATCGTCCTGCGCCTGGCGCTTTATCTGGACCTGGCGGCGGCGTTTGGCGTCGCCATGTTCGGACTCTATGCTTTGGGCAACGACGAGCGATCCTCGACGATCTCGCGCCGCTATCGCGTCCTCATTGGCGCATCCGCTGCCATCGGCATTGCCCTGTCGATGTGGGGCATGACGGTCATGGCCAAGGCCATGTCCGGCGCCCAAAGCTACGCGGAGCTGTCAACGCACGTTTTCGACATGCTCATTACGGGCACGCACATGGGCATCGCCTGGTGCATTCGCATCCTCGCGCTGTTGGTGTGTGTGCTCGTCGCAATGTTGAAATTGAACGCTACCTTGCGATTTGCAGTGATGGCGCTCTCCACCGGCGTGGCGCTGGCGACCCTTGCGTGGGCAGGCCACGGCGCCATGGACGACGGCGTTCGCGGCTACATCCATCTTGCGTCGGATATCACCCACCTCTGGGCAGCGGGCGCTTGGGTGGGCGCATTGTTGGCGTTCTTGATGCTGGCATCCCACAAGCGGGATGTCGCGCAAGACCCGGTAGCGGTCCTCAGTCGGACGTCGAATGGCTTTGCTCGCATAGGTACAGCGATCGTGGCTGCACTCGTCGTGAGTGGAACTCTCAATTACCTGTTGATCGCCGGACCATCGTTTGATCCGCTCATCTCGACGCTGTATGGCCGGCTGCTGATGGTAAAGCTCCTGCTTTTCGCAGGCATGCTGGCGTTGGCTGCTGCCAATCGGTATCGGTTGAGCCCGAGCCTGGAGGCAGCTTTGAAGGCAGGCAATCGCGCACAGGCAGTCATCAAGCTTAGGCAGAGTCTGTTCACGGAGGCAACCTTGGCCGTTTTGGTTCTGGCGAGCGTTGCATGGCTTGGCATCTTGTCTCCCACTGGAACCTAATCCTTCATGGGCGGCAGATGACAGCGCATGAATTGAATGTAATGCACGGGTAAGCCCTCTGTAGACCGCCTGCTTCTACATTTAACGACGCGGCGCAAGTTGTCGTCGTTTTTACAAAGGAGTCGATCATGAAATCGCAAATTGTCATTGCCGCCCTGTTGAGCGCTCTCTCCGTGCCAGCCTTCGCCGGTCATGCAGCAGCCCAAGCAGCCAAGGAGATGGTTCCCTTGGCTGACGGGGGAACGCTGTACATCTTCAAGGACGGAAAGATGGCACAGGAAAGCCGCTTCGGGCGCGCCGTCTATCTCAATGTCGGGGCTTCGGTGTCGACGAAGGATGGGCGCAACATCGCGATCACCAGCAATGAAGTCGCTCGCCTCGGCTCGCTGCTACAAAAAGAGCACGGCGGATGACGCCGCGGGTGTGCGGTGCTTTTCAAAGCTTCTGCACAGTGTGACAGAGACGCGCGCCCCGATTGGGCGCGCGCGATTGGGACGCGTCACGAGCAACCACGAGCGCTCAAGATGCCAGTTTTTGCGATGTCAAGCGCATCAACTTCCCTGGAATGGATCCAGCCTCCACATCCACCGTGATTCGTCCACGGGACATCTTGCGCGAATGAGAACCTGCGAGGAGCCCGATTTATGGAGTTGCGTCATCTACGATGCTTTGTCGTCTTGGCAGAGGAGTTGCATTTCACGCGGGCGGCCGAGAGGCTGCATATAGAGCAACCCCCCTTGTCTCGCGCGATCAAGGAATTGGAAGATGAGCTTGGGGTCACGCTGTTTGACCGCGACCGCAGGGGTACACGGCTGACCGTGGCGGGGGCGGCATTCTTGCAGGACACCCGCCGACTCTTCACTGTCCTGGAGCAAGCGCGTGAGAATGCCAGAGCCATTGCCGCGGGCCTGAGGGGCAGCCTGCGCATTGCAATTTCCGATGGTGCGATGGACCCACGACTATCGGCGTTCCTAGCTCGTTGCCGCGCGGAAGAGCCCGAGGTCGAGATACGTCTCTCCGAGGTACCGCTGACCGAGCAGATACGGGGCCTACGGTCTGGCGACTTCACGATCGGATTTGCACACGCGGCGGATGTTGGCGAAGGCATCGTGGCTGAACCGATCTGGCGAGACCCGATTGTGATCGCCGTGCCAGCGCGGCACTCGCTTCTTGCGCACAAGCAAGTTCCGCTCAACGAACTTCAGGGTCACCCACTGGTTCTGTGCGACAAACTGGCCTGCGAAGGCTACTGCCGAGAACTAAATCGGCTGCTACAGGTTCTGGAACACAGGCTCAACGTTGTCGAAGAAGTGTCGTCGCTGGACATGATGCTAACGCTGGTCGGCGCAGGCTATGGGATTGGTTTCATGACAGCGACCAAGATTCCCATCAGCCAGAGGCCGGACGTGGTGATTCGCCCTCTGGCGCAGGACACGGCGGTAATCACAACCTATCTGCTTCGGCCAGAAAGCAGCAACTCATCGGTTTCGCTGGATCGCTTCATGGAACGTCTGCGAGGACCTCCGGATGACTAAAGCGTCAATGCCCATCTGAATCGTGCGCCGCAGCACGAAGATTGCGTTCGGCTGCGCTGACGAGTTCCGCAGCACTAAGCTTGAGTCCGGCGGCGATTCTTAAGATCAGAGCGAGAGTGGGCATGTGCTCCCCACGCTCTATTTTGCCCATGTGCGATCGCTCGATCCCTGCTTTCGCAGCCAGTTCTTCCTGAGCAATACCTTGCGTCAGGCGGGCGACACGAACGGCCGCTCCGAATGCCAACGCTGGCTCGGCGTCGAAAGTGGTAGTGCCTGGGGGACGGCCTCGTCGGACAGTTCGCTTCTCCATCCTTGGAAGCGTCGAACAGTCCCGACAATTTAACCACGTTAAGTTTAACTCAAACTAGCTATCATGAAGACTTTCCATCCTTGTCTTATCGCTTCTTGGGGCCTCTCATGCACGACGCCACCAGCCCACGCCCACAGCTCAGGCTCGCCATAGCGCCTGGTGTGGCCTCTTCGAACCTAGCTGCATTGCTTGCCCTGCAGCGCGCGGAGGAGCCCGAAGTTTTTATGGAATTTAATGAGGTTACGACGAGCGATCTCATTACAGGCCTCTACAAACGGCGCTTCGACGTCGGCCTTTCTCTGAAGCAGGTGAGCGATTCTTCGCTGAAGAGTCTTTCTCTTTGGTTTGAGGCGACAGCTCTTGCCACGCCGCTGGGATACCCACTGCTCCGGCAGCAGTCAATCAGAATAGACGAACTTAAGGAGCACTCCGTGTTTCGATGGAAGGCCGAATATTCTCCTTCGCTGGACCAGTACCTGTCCTCCATGTCATCAACGGAAAGGCCGAATGTCCAGCATGTCAGTTCTTTTGAGATGTTGTTGCTCTGGGTCGCAGCTGGATATGGCGTAGGGATTTCTTCGCGATCACGCATCGAAACCGCTAGCCAGTGCGGAATCTGCACGCGTCCAATAGCCGATGGCCCCTACGAGGTCATTACGCACCTGCAGCGACTCTCGGGACAGACGAATCTTGTAGCTGATCGATTTGAGCTTAGAGCCTTGCGAGTTGCCGAGGCGCGTAAAGCATGACAGCCACGTGCGGTGCCCGCCCTTGCCGGTGGATTTGCAGTGGATGCCGGTTCGGGCCAAGGCGCCGTCCAGACGCATCAATTCATCCTGGAAACTGACCTTGATCAATTCAACTCCCCACAACTTCCAATAGTATGTCCACATGATCGGCTTAAGGCGCCTTCTCGCAAGATGGAGCCGCTGGATTACCAGCGGCCTAGTCGTAACCTTGCTTTTCTCGCAGGTTGCGATGGCGATGTACGTCTGTCCCAAGCCAGACCCGAGGGCATCTGTGGAAACCACGCAAATGCGTGCCACGATCTCGATGCAGCAGGCTGACAAGTTGCCAATGTCGGATTGCACCGGCATGCCTGATTCCATGGACAGCGAAGCGCCACAGTTGTGCCACGCTCATTGCAGTGGCGATCGGGAGTCGGCGCTTTCATGGCAGGGGCTGGACATTCAGTTTCTCGCGGCGCACGTGATGTGGCTCGCCAACTCGCTGCCCGGGTTGGTTCTCGACCGGGTAGCCCTCAGGCGGCACGTTACCTACATTCCTCCCAATCCCCGCGCGGGCTTTCCGCCGATCTACCTCACGTTCCAAGTCCTGCGGAATTGATTTATGTGTCCGTGCTCGCCGCGCACCGATGCGGCAGACCACGTGATTTCGTGAACACCAATTCCGAGGACAACCATGTTTACTCCCTTTTTTGGCGCCCCCGAGGGATGCTCTGAACAATTCCTCGGCGACAATAGCGCAAGGTTCGACGGATGACGACGATGCAGCTGAGCTTCGGGGACGCGGAACACACGGGCAAGCGGAAGAAGACGCGACGCGAGATCTTCCTGGCGGAGATGGAGCAGGTTGTGCCGTGGAACGCATTGCTGGCGCTGATCGCACCGCACTACCCGAAGATGGGCCAGCGTGGCCGGCAGCCGTACGCGCTGGCGACGATGCTGCGCATCCACTTCCTGCAGCAGTGGTACGCGCTCAGTGACCCGGCCATGGAAGAGGCGCTGTACGACACGGCGGTGATGCGCCGCTTCGCCCGCCTCAGCGGGCTGGACAACATTCCGGACGAGACCACGATCTTCAGCTTCCGCCGGCTGCTGGAGACGCATGATCTGGCGCCGCAGCTCCTGGAGCGCGTGAACGCGCACCTGGCGCGCAAGGGCCAGAGCTTGAAGGCCGGCACGATCGTGGACGCCACGATCATCGCGGCGCCGAGTTCGACCAAGAACAGGGACGGCAAGCGCGATCCGGAGATGCACCAGACGAAGAAGGGCAACCAGTGGCACTTCGGGATGAAGGCGCACATTGGCGTGGACGAGGAGTCGGGCCTGGTGCACCACGTGGAGTGCACGGCGGCGAACGTCAACGACGTGACGCAGGTGCACAAGCTGCTGCACGGCAAGGAAGACACAATCTGCGGCGACAGCGGCTACACGGGCGCGGACAAGCGCGAGGAGCTGCAAGGCGTGGAGGCTGCGTTCTGGATCGCGGAGAAGCCGTCGAAGCTTCGTGCGATGAAGAACAAGCGTGATCGCAAATACGCCGAACGCTGGGAGCACTTCAAGGCCAGCCTGCGGGCGAAGGTGGAGCATCCGTTCCGAGTGGTGAAGCGGCAGTTCGGTTACACCAAGGTGCGCTATCGCGGGTTGGCGAAGAACACGGCGCAGGTGTTGACGCTGTTCGCGCTGTCGAATCTGTGGATGGCGCGGCGACGTCTGTTGCTGCCGACGGGGTAAATCCGTCTGTTGGACGGGGAAAGCCGTCGAAAAGCGTCAGAAACGGCGCAAAATCCATCATATCGAGGTCGACTTGGCGCCTTGACGCTGAAATCCAAGCATCAGAGCGCTTTGATCAGACCTTCCCGAGGGGCGCCCGTCAGCGTACGGCCGAGGCACAACGCCGGCCTCGATGCGATTGCATCGTCTGAAAGCTATCAGCATCGCGTTGGCAGGCAGTGCGCTTGTTTCGCCTGTGGCCTACGCCCTCGATTTTGCTGAGGCACGCCTTATCGCGGAGCAGCAGAGCCCGCGCATAAGCGCGCAGCAGTTGCAGGTCAACGTCGCCGAATCCGTGCAGAAGGCAGCAGGCTCGCTGCCCGACCCCAAGCTCTCGCTCGGCATCGAAAACTATCCCATCAGCGGCATGGATCGCTGGAGCATGACGCGCGAATCCATGACGATGCAGCGCCTGGCGCTCATGCAGGAAGTGCCCAACAGGGCCAAGCGCGACGCCCAGGTCGCCAGTGCGCAGGCGCGTGTGGATCGAGAGCGCGCGGCGCTGGTTTTGCAGCGATTGCAGATCCGCCAGGAACTCAGCCTGGCGTGGATCGCCGCGCAGGCGGTGGAGCAACGGGAGATACTGCTGACGGAACTGCTCGCGGAGAACCAGCGCCTGCAAGACAGTCTCCCCGCTCGCGTCGCCGGCGGCACGGCCCAGACTGGCGACCTGTTGGTCGCGCAACAGGAGGCGCTGACACTCACGGACCGCCGTGACGATCTACAGCGGGACCGGGCCAAGGCCAGGGCCGCATTGCGGCGCTGGGTGGGCTCCAGGGCCGACGAAGCACTGCAAGGCGATCCAGGCCCGCTCACTCACCCCGTCGCGCAACTGCGCACAGAACTGGCGAATCACGCGGAGCTTGAACTCTATCCGGCGATGCAAAGCATGGCCCGGGCCGAGTCCCGCGAAGCCCAATCAGAGACCCGCGGCGATTGGGCCTGGGAGATTGCCTATAGCCGGCGGGATCGCCGATGGGGCGACATGGTGTCATTCCAGGTGACATTCGATCTGCCATGGCAGAAGGATCGACGCCAAGTGCCCATGATCGAGGCAAAACGGCACGAGTTGGAGCGTCTGGACGCCGAACGCGAAGACGTGGCGCGGCGTCATTTGCAGGAGCTGGACGACAGCGCCGCCGAACTCCAAGCGTTGAACAGCCAGATCGACCGCCTGCAGACCGCAGGCTTGCAGCTGGTACGGAACCGAGCGGCGCTTGCGTTGAGCAACTACCGATCCGCCAAGGGGGACCTGAGCGCTGTGCTCAGTGCACGCGCCCAGGTACTGGAGACGCGCATGCGTCTGATCGACCTCGGAGCGCAGCGCGACAGCCTCGTCGCCCGACTGAACAGCCTGATCGCGGACTGAGTGGAGACCCTCGCCATGAACACCTCTTCGAGAAACATCCTTGCCGGCTTGACGCTGATTGCTGCCGGTATTGCCGTTGGATGGAGCGTCGCCCAATGGCGCGCCGGCCACCTCAGCGGCTCCCCCGCTGCCACCATTGCAAGTGCTCCGACCGAGCGCAAGGTGCTGTATTGGTACGACCCGATGGTGCCGGCCCAGAAGTTCGACAAGCCCGGCAAATCGCCCTACATGGACATGGCGTTGATGCCGAAGTACGCAGATGAAGACACTCAGGACAGCACGGGCCTGAGCGTGTCGGCGCAAGCGGTGCAAGCCCTGGGCCTGCGTACAACCGAAGTCGTGCAAGGCAAGATCGGCGCAGATGTGAACGTCGTGGGCACCGTGCTGCTCAACGACCGCGACGTCAGCATCGTGCAGGCGCGGACCGCTGGCTTCGTCGAGCGTGTCTACGCACGGGCTGCGGGCGACGTGATCGCAGCAGGGGCACCGCTGCCTGACCTATTGCTGCCGGAGTGGATCGCCGCACAGCGCGAGTTTCTCTCGGTTCGCGCGATGGGCGACGCACCGTTGACCGCAGCTGCCCGCCAACGGCTGCTGCTGCTCGGCATGCCGCAAGCCCTGATCGCCCAGGTGGAGCGCACAGGCGAGCCCAAGGGGCTGTACACGGTCACAACACCTCAAGGCGGCTTGGTGGCCGAACTGATGGTGCGTCAGGGCATGACGGTTTCCGCCGGGGAAAGCCTGGCCCGGGTGAATGGCTTGGCCACGGTGTGGATCGAAGCGGCTGTCCCCGAAGCACAAAGCGGGCCATTGCAGGTCGGCCAAACGGCGCAGGTCCGGCTGGCGGCGTTTCCCGGTGAAGTGCTCCAGGCGCGCATCGTGAGCATCCTGCCCGAAGCCAACCGCGACACCCGTACGGTGCGAGTGCGGCTTGAAATGGCCAATCCCGGCCAGCGCCTGAAGGCCGGCATGTCCGGCCAGATCGCGCTCAAAGGCAACGAACAGCCCGCGCTGCTTGTTCCCAGCGAGGCGGTCATCCGCACCGGCAAGCGCGCACTGGCCTATGTGGTCGATGGACCCGGCAAGTTCCATCCCGTGGAGGTCCAGGTGGGCGCGGAGGTAGGCGATCAACTGGTGGTCAACGGCGGGCTCGCGGCGGGACAGCAGGTGGTGGCCTCGGCGCAGTTCCTGATCGATTCGGAAGCCAGCCTGCGGGGCGTGCTGCCTGCAGGTGCCGCGGCGTCCGCGCCTGCATCGCCGCACAACGGGCACGGCACCTCGTCGCCACCGGCCGCGGCCACCAACGCTTTCGTGGTGCGCGGCGTGATCGAGGAGATGTCGCCCACCGAGCTGACGCTGGCGCACGAGGCCGTGCCAGCCCTCCAATGGCCGGCCATGACCATGGGCTTCAAGCTGAGCAGCCCGCAGCTCGCCGCGGGTCTTTCGGTTCGGCAGCAGGTGCGATTCACCTTCTCCAAGCAAGGTGAGGACTACGTGATCACCGCCATCGAAAAGGTGCAGCCATGATCGCCAAACTGATTCGATGGTCGGTGGCCAATCGCTTCCTGGTGCTGCTGGCCACCGCCATGCTCACGGCATGGGGCGTGTGGGGCGTTCGCAGCACGCCCGTGGATGCGCTGCCGGACTTGTCAGACGTGCAGGTCATCATTCGCACCAACTACCCAGGACAGGCGCCGCAGATCGTCGAGAACCAGGTCACCTACCCGTTGGCCACCACCATGCTGTCGGTGCCAGGGGCCAAGACCGTGCGCGGCTTCTCGTTCTTTGGCGACTCGTTCGTCTATGTCTTGTTCGAGGACGGAACCGACCTGTACTGGGCCCGCTCACGGGTACTGGAATACCTGAACCAGGTCCAGGGCCGATTGCCCGCCACGGCGAAGCCGGCCCTGGGTCCGGACGCCACAGGCGTCGGCTGGATCTTCCAGTACGCGCTCGTGGATCGCACGGGCAAGAACGATCTGGCGCAACTGCGTGCGTTGCAGGACTGGTTCCTGAAGTTCGAACTCAAGAGCCTGCCCAACGTGGCCGAAGTGGCATCGGTGGGGGGCATGGTCAAGCAGTACCAGGTCGTGCTCGACCCGATCAAGTTGGCGTCCTATGGCCTCAGTCAGGCTCAAGTCCGCGATGCCCTGATGGGGGCCAACCAGGAGACCGGCGGCTCCGTCCTGGAATTGTCAGGCGCGGAGTACATGGTCCGCGCGAGCGGATACCTCAAGACCCTGGACGAGTTCCGGGAGATCCCCTTGACGGCACGCGGCGGTGTGCCGGTGCGGCTGGGGGATGTGGCGACGCTCCAGATAGGCCCGGAGATGCGGCGTGGCATTGCCGAACTCGACGGAGAAGGCGAGGTCGCCGGCGGCGTGGTGGTGCTGCGCTCCGGCAAGAATGCCCAGGAGACGATCGCTGCCGTCAAGGCCAAGCTCGCGGAGCTGCAGGGCAGCCTGCCGCCGGGCGTCGAGATCGTCACCAGCTACGACCGCAGCGCGCTGATCGAGCGGGCCATTCGCAATCTCACGACCAAGCTGGGCGAAGAGTTTCTGGTGGTGGCGCTGGTCTGCGCACTGTTCCTTTGGCATCTTCGTTCTGCGCTGGTGGCCATCATCTCGCTACCTCTGGGCGTGATGACGGCGTTCCTGGTCATGCGCTACCAGGGCATCAACGCCAACATCATGTCGCTGGGGGGGATTGCCATCGCCGTGGGGGCGATGGTGGATGCAGCGGTGGTGATGATCGAGAACGCCCACAAGAAGCTGGAGGCTTGGCAGCACGCGCACCCGGATCAACGACTGCAGGGCAAGGAACGGTGGGACGTGATCACACAGGCCGCAGAGGAAGTCGGTCCTGCGCTCTTCTTCTCGCTGCTCATCATCACGCTCTCGTTCATCCCGGTCTTCACCCTAGAAGCGCAGGAAGGCCGGCTGTTCGGCCCGCTGGCGTTCACCAAGACCTACGCGATGGCCGCGGCCGCAGGGCTGTCAGTGACGCTGATTCCCGTACTCATGGGCTACTGGATTCGCGGGCGTATCCCGGATGAGCAGAAGAACCCCATCACCCGCATCCTGATTGCAGCCTACCGGCCAGCACTGGAGTGGGTACTGCGCCGGCCTAAGGCGACGCTGCTGATCGCCGTGCTGGCCTTGGCGACCACGGCCTGGCCCTTGGCGCGGCTCGGCGGTGAGTTTCTGCCGAGGTTGGACGAAGGGGACCTGCTCTACATGCCCTCGGCCCTGCCGGGACTCTCGGCGCAGCGCGCCACGGAGTTGCTGCAGCTGAGCAACCGCATGATCAAGACCGTACCTGAAGTGGACAAGGTGTTCGGCAAGGCAGGACGGGCCGAAACTGCGACCGATCCGGCGCCCCTTGAGATGTTCGAGACCACGGTGAAGCTCAAGCCCAGGGAACAATGGCGTCCAGGCATGACGCCCGAGAAGCTCGTGGAAGAGCTGGATCGTGCCGTGAAGATCCCGGGCCTGTCCAATATCTGGATTCCCCCTATCCGCAATCGCATCGACATGCTGGCTACCGGCATCAAGAGCCCGATCGGGGTGAAGGTGACCGGCAACGACCTGGGCGTGATCGATCGCATCGCTGCAGAGGTCGAGCAGGTCGCCAAGGGCATTCCCGGCGTGACGTCATCCCTCGCGGAGCGCTTGACGGGCGGGCGCTACGTGGATGTTCAGATCGACCGCGTAGCCGCCGGTCGCTACGGCCTGAACATCGCCGATGTCCAGGCCGTCATCGCCGGCGCGGTGGGTGGCGAAAACGTCTCGGAAACGGTCGAGGGGCTTGCCCGCTTTCCGATCAATCTGCGCTACGCGCGAGAATGGCGTGATTCACCACAACGGCTGGCAGAACTACCCATCTTCACGCCGATGGGTCAGCAGATCACGTTGGGGACCGTGGCACGCATCGCGATCACCGATGGGCCGCCCATGCTCAAGAGCGAGAACGCACGGCCCTCCGGTTGGGTCTATGTCGATGTGCGCGGCCGTGATCTAGCCTCGGTGGCCAACGAACTGCGCGATGCCATCGGGCAGCAGGTCAAGCTGGAGCCGGGTGTGAGCATCACCTACTCCGGGCAGTTCGAATACATGGAGCGGGCCAATGCACGCCTGAAGGTTGTGGTGCCTGCCACCCTGTTGATCATCTTCGTTCTGTTGTACCTGACCTTCGCGCGTGTGGACGAAGCGGGCTTGATCATGGCGACCTTGCCCTTCGCGCTCACGGGGGGCATCTGGTTCCTGTACCTGCTGAACTACAACCTGTCCATCGCCACCGGCGTGGGATTCATCGCGCTGGCAGGTGTGGCGGCGGAGTTCGGCGTGGTGATGCTCATCTATCTGAAGCAGGCCTTGGCGGAACGTTGCCCCGATGGACGCGACCCGACGCGAGAAGAACTGCTCGATGCGATCCGGGAGGGTGCCGTGCTGCGCGTGCGGCCCAAGGCGATGACCGTCGCCGTCATCCTGGCGGGCCTGGTACCCATTGTCTGGAGCAGCGGTACGGGCTCGGAGGTCATGAGCCGCATCGCAGCCCCGATGCTTGGAGGGATGGTGACCGCTCCGTTGCTGTCGCTCTTCGTGATTCCGGCTGCCTACATGCTGATGCGTAAGCCGCGCTAACGTTGCAACGCGGCAGGGTCTCATAACCAAGGCCCTGCCGTTTCCGGTGCGGCCTATCGGCACCCGAGCGAATAACCATTCGACACATGCGCTTTAGCCAGCGTAAGAACTGGCCGAAGGCGCGGAGGCACGACTAACCGCTTGGCAGTGACGAGCCATATCAGGGAACAAAACCTGACCCCGGCCGTTCAGACAGAATCGTCAGCATTTCTATGACAGCCCGAACCTTGGGCTGCAGGTAACGCGATTGCGGCCACACTGCATGGATAGGCATCTCACCACCTGCCCAGTCCGGCAGCAAGGGGATCAAGCGCCCCTGCCGTATATCTTCGGCCACCAGCCATGTCGGCATCTGCATGATGCCGCAGCCGGCCAGACCCGCCGCCAACATTGCTTCACCATCACTGAATTCATGGCGCGGATAGATTTCCTGCCGACGTACGCGCTGGTCCGATACGCGGAGCAACCAAGTGGGTCTCTGCCGTCCCCGAGGACCAGTGATGCAGTCCCGATGCCTTACCCCATTACTTCTCGGTAATTACTGCGGCGCGCTCACTAATACGACCACTACATTCTGGGACGACGTAGGGGCTGACTCAGTCCGGTTGTAGGCGCTCAGAAGGCTATGGCCTTCAGGATGGCCGCACGCCTCATCGCGCCGCGCCGTATGCGCTGCGGACTGCAAAGGCCCGCATCCTGTAGCTCACTTCCGACGGCCAAAGCATCCATCTTTGGCCGTCGGCCAGCGTCAGGCACTTTCGAGCATTGCCGCATCATTTAGCAACCGTTGAATGCGCTGGCGAATCTCCTCTGGAATACCTTGCGCAGACGAATCAGGTCCGGGCCTGTTTGGCTGCTGCTGGGTGCCCGCGATGACCCGCACGACCATGCCCAAATTTCCGGGTGTCACGATGTCGATGGCCGCGCGATCACCCAGATCCGGGTGTACGCGGGTCAGCATCCGGTACAAGTCCCACGAATCCGCGTGCGGACACTGGTTCATGAGCACCTGGGCCAGTTTGTGCTTGAGCGGCACCAGTTGCCAGTCGGGCACACGTTGCCCGCGATTGCCCAAGCTGATGGACAGCAGTTTGCCCGCCTTCAGCTCGCGGTTTATCTGGTCCTTGGACTTTCCGGCCAGCTTACCGAACAGCGGAACCGGCAAACTGCTCGGCGATTCGTAGATGGCGAGCATTTCCTCGCGCTCGCGCTGGATGGCGGATACTTCCGGCGCCGGCGCCGGCGCACGCGTCGGGGGCGGTGGCACCTGCGACAGCCGCTGGAAGGTGATTCCCGCGTCGTTTGGCGTCACGACAATGGGGGTGACCACCACGGGCGGAGCCGAAGCCGCAGAAGTGCCTGCAACGATGGCGTCGGGGTTGTCCTCCCCTGCGATGGCTGGCACGCCCTCGATATGGATGGTGAGGTGGGCGCTGGCCGCTTCGACCTGGCCCTGTTCGAGTAAGTCGAGGCGATCCGCCCAGTCCTGCATCATCCGACGGCGCGGCTCAACATACTTGGCGTGGTTGTAGGCCGAACTCACCTTGTTCGGGTCCGAGTGCGAAAGCTGCGCGTCCACCCAAATCTTGGGATAGCCGATCTCGTTGAGCGCCGTCGAGATGGTTCCGCGGATGCCGTGCCCGGTCAGTTGATCCTCGTAGCCCATTCGTTTCAAGGCCGCGTTGAGGGTGTTCTCGCTGATGCGCTTCTTGAGTTCGCTGCGGTGCGTGAGCAGATGGACCTGGGCCGGCTTCATCACACCCAACAGGTAGCGCACGATCTCGATGGCCTGCACGGACAACGGCACGATGTAGGGCGGAACGTCCTGCGGGCGCTTGCCGGCCTTGCGCATCTCGTCCTGGAGTTGTTTGACAATCTGCGGCGGGATGATCCACAGGCCACGGTCGAGATCGAACTGGTCCGGGGTCGCCAGCCGCAGCTCGCCGGTACGCACGCCGGTCAGGAACAGCAGCCGGATGCCGAGTTGGGTCTGCCAACCACGAGGGTTGTAGAGCCTGAGCTTGTGCAGGAACTCGGGAAGCTCCCGAAGATGCAGGTAGGGGTTGTGGTTCACCGGGGGCTTGGGCTCGGCCACCACGTCCAGGTCGGAGGCCGGATTGGCTTCCAGCCCCTCCACGATGACGAGGGCATAGCGGAACAACTGCCCCAGCCAGGTGCGGACCTTCTCGGCAGTGGTGAACGCCTTGCGCTCCTCGATCCTCGCCAGGACGCCCAGGAGTTGGGGCCGGCGAATGTCGTAGATCGACATCTGCTTGAGGCTGGGCAGCACGTCCTTGTTGAAGATCCGCAGGATCTGCGACAGCGTGCTGTTCCTGCCCTCCTTGATTTCCTTGCGGCGATGCTCGACCCACGCATCGAAGACGGCCTTGAAGGTGTAGTCGGCCGCAAGCTTGACCGCGTGTCGCTTCTGTTTGCGATCGGTATGGGGGTTGATGCCCTTTGCCAGAAGCGCCCGGGCTTCGTCGCGCAAGGTGCGCGCTTCGCGCAAACCGATCTCGGGGTAGTTCCCCAGGGAGATGCGCTTTTGCTTGCCGAGCCAGTAATAGCGCAAATGCCACGACTTGCCGCCGGTGGGGGCGACCACCAGGCCGAGGCCATCGGTGTCGGGGATGCTGTACGTTTTCTCGGCGGCCTTGGCTTGCCGCACGGTCAGATCAGAGAGTGTCATCATCAAGCTCCTAAGTCTTGGACTTAGGCCCGATGCTGCTTGTCATCCCGATCCAACCCCAGCAACAACCCGGAACCGGCACCACCCGCATTCTTTGGCCTTGTTTTTGGCCTCAAAAACGCTGGCTGTCAGTGGATTTCCGTGGCTTTCGCTGGAATGAAAAAAGGAGCCGAAGCTCCTCTTTTCAACGACTTACAGACGTCAGTGGAAGTCCGTAGATCATAACTTGGAGCGGGAAACGAGACTCGAACTCGCGACCTCAACCTTGGCAAGGTTGCGCTCTACCAACTGAGCTATTCCCGCTTGGGAGGCGAAATTCTACCTGTTCCAAGGATGGCGTCAAGCGGTTTTTCCGGGGCCTGCGAGGCGCCTTGCACCGCGTATCCATGCATGGCGTGGATCTACCACGGCATCCCCGCAAACCGATGGATCCGCACCATCCGTGGACGCAGCATTTCCAGTAGGTCCACGCCATGCGGGGATAGGCGCATCGATGGCGTCAGAGCCCTTTCCTTCGGAAAGGGATCCGACCCCGGGGCTCAGACCCCGGGCTCAGTTGCCCAGCTTCTTCTGCCGCGCACGCTCGCGAGCCGCACGCTCGTCATCGCGCAGGCTCGGCCACGCGGCGTGCAGGTACTGCAGGCCCGACCACAGGGTCAGCACGGCGGCAATGGCCAGAGTCCAGTCGCCGATGTGGAACACCGGCCAGCCCATCCAGATGTCTTCCACCGGCACGTTCGGGGCCACCGAGTACAGCAGGCACAGCAGCGCGACCATCTGCGCGGTGGTCTTGACCTTGCCGATCATCGCCACGCGCACCTTCGCGCGCTGGCCCAGCTCGGCCATCCATTCGCGCAGCGCCGATACCGCGATCTCACGGCCGACGATGACCGCCGCCCAGAACGCCATCCACGGCGTCGGGTGGCCCTGCACGATCAGGAACAGCGCCACTGCCACCATCAGCTTGTCCGCGACCGGGTCGAGGAAGGCGCCGAAGGCCGACTCCAGCTGGTAACGGCGTGCGATCCAGCCATCGAGCCAGTCGGTGATCGCGGCCAGGCCGAAGATCGCCGCCGAAGCGAAGTTGGTCCAGGTGTAGGGCAGGTAGAACACCAGCACCAGCACCGGGATCATCACGATCCGCAACAACGTCAGCCAGGTGGGCAGGGTCAACTTCATGCTTGCGTGCTTCTCTCTCTACTCGGCCGCATCAGGCGTGGCCAACCCGTGCAGGTTAGCGTAGATACGTGCCGCGAGGGCGTCATTGATGCCTTCCACCTTGGCGATCTCGGCTTCGCCAGCGGCTTTCAGGCCCACCAGGCCACCGAAATGCTTGAGCAGGCTGGCGCGGCGGCGCGGCCCGATGCCGGGGATATCCTCCAGCTTGCTGGTCATCCGCGCCTTCTGGCGGCGCCCTCTGTGGCCGGTGATGGCGAAGCGATGCGCCTCGTCGCGCACCTGCTGGATGAACTGCAGCGCCGGGCTGGCCGCGCCCGGGCGCAGCTCGCGGCCATCGGGCATCACCAGCGCTTCGTGGCCGGCACGGCGCTCCACGCCCTTGGCCACGCCCACCAGCAGCACGCCTTCCACGCCCAGATCGGCCAGTGCGGCTTGCGCCTGTGCCAGCTGGCCGGCGCCACCGTCGATCAGCAGCACGTCCGGCAGCACGCCCTGCTCTTCCACTGCGCGGCGGAAACGGCGGTCGATGGCCTGGCGCATGGCGGCGTAGTCGTCGCCCGGCTCGATGCCGCTGATGTTGAAGCGGCGGTACTGCGCGCGCACCGGGCCGGCGGCGTCGAACACCACGCACGAGGCCACGGTGGCCTCGCCCAGGGTGTGGCTGATATCAAAACACTCGACACGCTTGACCGGCTCGGCCAGGCCCAGCATCTCGCGCAGCGCATCGCTGCGCGCGTGCTGCGCATTGCGGCTGTTGAGTTCGGTGGCCAGGGTCAGCTGCGCGTTGCGGCTGGCCAGTTCCACATAGCCGGCGCGCTCGCCGCGCACGTTCCACTTCAGCTGCACCTTGCGCTCGGCCGAGGCCGACAGCGCGGCGACCAGCAGGTCGGCGTCGGGAATCTCGCGGTCCAGCAGGATCTCGCGCGGCGGCTCGAATTCGATGTAGTACTGCGAGACGAAGGCGGCAAGCACCTCTTCCGGGCTTTCCTCGCCATTGGTGCGCGGGAAGAACGGGCGGGTGCCGAGGTTGCGACCATCACGGAAGGCCAGCAGCAGCACGCAGGCCTGCGAGCCCTGCATGGCCACGGCCAGCACATCGAGGTCCGCGGCGCGGCCATCCACGTACTGGCGGGTCTGCATGCTGCGCAGCGAGGAGATCAGGTCGCGCAGGCGCGCGGCCTGCTCGAACTCCAGCGCCTCGCTGGCGGCCTGCATCTGCTCGCCCAGTTCGCGGGTCAGCTCGTCACTCTTGCCTTCCAGGAACAGGGCGGCGCGGCGCACCGACTCGGCGTACTCCGGCGCCGGGACCAGCTCCACGCACGGCGCGCTGCAACGCCCGATCTGGTATTGCAGGCACGGCCGCGAGCGGTTGCGGAACACGCTGTCCTCGCAGCTGCGCAGCTTGAACAGCTTGTGCATCAGGTTCAGCGTCTCGCGCACGGCGGTGACGCCGGGATACGGCCCGAAGTAGCGCCCAGGAATGGCACGCGGGCCACGATGCAGTGCGATGCGCGGCCAGTCCTCGCGGGTCAGCAGCACATGCGGGTAGGTCTTGTCGTCACGCAGCGAGACGTTGTAGCGCGGCGACAGCGACTTGATCAACTGGTTTTCCAGCAGCAACGCCTCGGCTTCCGAGCGCGTCACGGTCACGTCCATGCGCGTGATCTGCGAGATCATCGACATGATCCGCGCGTTCTTCGGGCTGCCGTTGAAATAGCTGCCGACACGGTTGCGCAGCGCGCGCGCCTTGCCCACGTACAGCAGGGTGTCGTCGGCGGCGTACATGCGGTACACGCCAGGGGCGGTGCTGAGCTGGGCCGCGAAGGCCTTGCCGTCGAAGGCCGGGGCGGGAACGTCGGTCATTCGCTGATCGGGACTTCGCTGAGCACGCCGCTGTCGGGGTCGAATCGCAGCACGGCATGGGCGTCAGTCTCGGCGATCCACACCGCACCGGCGCCCACCGCCAATCCGGCCGGGCCATGCAGGCGGCGCGGCAGCGGCTGGGTGGTCAGTTCACCGCCGCCCAGGCGCAGCGTGCGCAGGCGACCGTTGCCGGTATCGGCAATCCACAGCAGCGGAGCGTCCGCGCTCAATGCGATCGCCTGCGGATACTGCAGGCTGGCCTGCGCACGCGGGCCGTCTTCGCTGCCGAAGCGCCAGGGCCCCTGCCCGACCAGCGTCTGCACCAGGTCGCCGCGCAGTTGCAGTGCACGGATCGAGGATCCCAGGGCGTCGGCGACGTACAACACCTGCTGCACCACGGCCAGCGCAGTCGGTTGGGCAAAGGCAGCCAGGTGGCCGCTGCCGTCACGCTCGTCGATGGAACCACTGCCGGCGCGCCATTGCAGGCTGCGCTGGCCCAGGTGGTAGCTCCAGATGCGGTTGTCGCCGGCCATCGCGATGTGCAGCTGGTTGTCGGCGATGGCCAGGCCGACAGGATGGTCCAGCGAGACCTGCCGCGCCTGCGCCACCGGACCTTCCACCGGCGCACCGGGACGTCCGTTGCCACACAGCGTGTCGACGATGCCGGTCAGCAGGTTGATGCGGCGCACCGCATGGTTGCCGGTGTCGGCGACGTACAGCGAATCGCGCTCCAGCACCAGCGCCTGCGGGCGGTAGAACGCCGCTTCGGCCAGGTTGCCGTCCATGAAATCGGCGGTACCGAGGCCGAACTGGCGCAGGATGCGGCCGCCATGGCTGCATTCGAGAATGCGGTGATGGCCACTGTCGGCGATGTACAGGCGTTCGGTGCTGACCGCCAGGCCCAGCGGGAACCGCAGCGCCTGGCGTGGTTCCGGATGCAGTTCGCTGCCGCCGCGCGGCGGCGCCGAAGGCGCGCCCTGGCACAGCGTGTTCAGGGCGCGCTCCAGTTCACCGGGTGCTCCCTGCCCGACCAGCCGCTGCTGCTCGCGACCCTGCGCGTCCAGCAGCACCACGGTCGGCCAGGCGGTAACGCCGAAGCGGCGCCAGCCATCCCAATCGGCATCGAGCAGTACGGGCATGGCCAGGCCCTGGCGGCGCAGCAGCTTCAGTGCGGCACTGGCGTCGCGCTCGAAATCGAAGCGCGGCACCTGCAGCACCAGCGGCTGCAGCTTGCCGGGGTGGCGCGACAGCCATTGGCCGAACTCGGCCAGGCGTTGCGCACTCCAGGCGGAGGCCGCATTGACGAACAGCAGCGCGACCGGCCGGCCGCGCAGTTCGGTCAGGGTGCAGGGGGTGGCATTGAGCCAGGTGGCGAACTCGGGCAGGTCCGGGACGGGCTGGACGTTCATGACCCGATTATGCCGGAGTCGGCGTCATGCAACAGTCGTGCCACCGCACGTTTTGCAGCATCGTCGACCAGCGACCAGACCTGTTCGAAATGATCGCTGCCGCCGGTGTAGGGGTCGGGGATGGCTACCCGCCCCTGAACGCCCGACCAGGGCAGGTACAACGCCAGCCGTTCACGCTGGGCCGCCGACGCCAGGCGCCCGGCATCACGCAGGTTGGCCTCGTCGGCACACAGGATCCAGTCGAAACGGTCGAAATCCACGGCCTGCAGCTGGCGTGCGCGCAGGCCGCCGATGTCCACGCCGTGCCCGGCCGCGCAGGCGATCGCGCGGCGGTCCGGCGGCTCGCCCACATGCCAGTCGCCGGTGCCAGCCGAATCAACCTGCACCTGCCCGGCCAGCGGCGAGGCATCCAGGCGTGCGCGCAGCGCGCCTTCGGCCATCGGCGAACGGCAGATGTTGCCGAGGCAGACGACCAGCAGCCTCATCGCGGCGCCATCGCCTGCAGCAGCCCCTCGGCGCGCTCCAGGTCCTCGGGCGTGTCGATGCCCGGCGGGAACGGCTCGGGCGAGATCGCCACGCTGATCGGATAGCCCGCTTCCAGCACGCGCAGCTGCTCCAGCGATTCGACCTGCTCCAGCTGGCCCGGCGGCATCGCCGCGAACTGCTGCAGGAAGCCGGCGCGATAGCCATAGATGCCGATGTGGCGCAGCCAGTGGTGGCCGTCCGGCAGCGTGTCGCGGCTGCGTGCGAAGCCGTCGCGGTGCCAGGCGATCGGCGCGCGGCTGAAGTACATCGCCTCGTTGCGCACGTTGCGCACCAGCTTCACCACGTTCGGGTCGAACAGGGTGTGCGCGTCCTCGACGGTCGTGGCGAGAGTCGACATCGGCGCAGTGCCTGCGACCAGCGCATCGGCCACCGCACGGATACCGGCCGCCGGTGCGAACGGTTCGTCGCCCTGCAGGTTGACCACCACCGTGTCCTCGGCCCAGCCGGCAATGCGTGCGCATTCGGCCAGGCGATCAGTGCCGGAGGCGTGCGTGGTCGCGGTCATCGCCACCTTCACTTCGGCCAGCCCGGACAGCGCATCGGCAATGCGCTGATCGTCGGTCGCTACCCAGACTTCACGGGCACCGGCCTGCAGCGCGCGGCGCGCCACATGCAGCACCAGCGGCTCGCCGCCCAGCGGGCGCAACGGCTTGCCCGGCAGCCGCGAGGCGGCATAGCGGGCCGGAATGGCGACGACGAATTCAGTCATGCAGGCGGTACTCGGCAGGCTCGTTACAACGGGAATGCGGGCAGCAGCGCGTGAATGCAAGCGCCGCCGCGCCACTCAGTTCGGCCGCAGCTTGTCCAGGCGATCGGTCAGCGCCACCCAGAACGCCGCGGGCAGCTCGGCGCGCAGCGGAACCGCGTAGTGCCAGTCGTTGCCGAACGCACGGCATTTCACCGCGTCCTTCTCGGTCATCAGTACCGGCAGCTGGCTGCCGAAGGACAGGTCCTGCGGCTGGTAGGCCTGGTGGTCGGCGAACGCATGCGGCACCACGCCGATCCCGCGCGCGCGCAACATGTCGAAGAAGCGCTGGGGATGGGCAATGCCGGCCACCGCATGCACGCGCTGGCCCTTGAAGTACGCCAGCGGACGAGCGCGGCCACCGGCCAGCGGCTGTGCACTGTCGATGTGCAGCGCCATCGGCCACTGGCCGAAGCCACAGGCCTGCGCTGCGGTTTCCTCATCGGCCTGGCCGAGGTTGACCACCCGGAAATCGCATTCGCTGGCGCGGCTGACCGGCTCGCGCAACGGCCCGGCCGGAATCATCCGGCCATTGCCGTAGCGACGCTGCGCATCGACCACTTCGATCTCGATGTCGCGCGCCAGGCGGTAGTGCTGCAGGCCATCGTCGCAGACGATCACATCGCAGCCGGCCTCGACCAGCGCCTTGCCGGCGGCGACACGGTCGCGGTCCACGCGCACCGGCACACCGGTCTTCCAGGCGATCAGCACCGGCTCGTCACCGCCCTTGGCAGTTGGCGTATCGGCCTGCACCCACAGCGGCTTGTCGGCGTCTTCGCGACCATAACCACGGCTGGCCACGCCCGGCTTCCAGCCGGCCGCGCGCAGGCGCTCGACCAGGGCAATGGTCAGCGGCGTCTTGCCGGTACCACCGGCGGTGATGTTGCCGACCACGATGACCGGCACCGGCAGCGAGTGGCGCTTGCGCCAGCCACGCCGATAGGCGCGCCGGCGCAGTGCGGTGACACCTGCGTACAGCGGCGCCAGCAGGCGCATCGTCCACGGAACGGGGCTGCCGTCGTACCAGTACGCCGGGGTCTGGGTACCCTTGCCGGCCATCAGTCCTGCCTTTCGCGGAACTGCATGCTGTGCAGATGCTGGTAAAGGCCGCCCAGTTCGAGCAGCTCCTTGTGGGTGCCACGTTCAACGATGCGGCCATGGTCCATCACCAGCACCTGGTCGGCATGCTCGATGGTCGACAGGCGGTGCGCGATGACCAGCGTGGTGCGTTCCGGCATCAGGCGCTGCAGCGCATCCTGCACCAGGCGCTCGGATTCGTTGTCCAGCGCCGCAGTGGCTTCGTCGAGGATCAGGATCGGCGCGTCGCGCAGGATCGCGCGGGCAATCGCCAGGCGCTGGCGCTGGCCACCGGACAGCAGCGCGCCATTCTCGCCGACCGGGGTCTGCAGCTGCTGCGGCATGCGTGCGATGAACTCCCAGGCATTGGCCGCTTCGGCCGCCGCACGGATCTGCTCATCGGTCGCCTCCATGCCGTAGGCGATGTTGGCCGCGATGGTGTCATCGAACAGCATCACCTTCTGCCCGACGATCGCCACCTGCCGGCGCAGGTCGGCCAGCGGATAGTCATCCAGGGCCACGCCATCGAGGGTGATGACGCCGCCACTGGGCTCGTAGAAGCGCGGAACCAGCCGGATCAGGCTGGTCTTGCCGCTGCCGGAACGGCCGACGATGGCCGTCACCGTGCCCGGCCTGGCAACGAAACTGATGTCGTCCAGGGCAATGCCGCTGTCTTCGCGGTAGCGCAGCATGACGTGGTCGAACGCCAGTTCGCCGCGCACGCGCTGCACGCGGTGCTGGCCCTCATCACGCTCCACCGGCATGTCGAGGATGCCGAACAGGCGCTCGGCGGCGGAGACGCCGCGCGAAATCGAGGTCTGTACGCTGGTCAGTCGGCGCAGCGAGGGAATGATGGCCATCATCGAGGTCATCAGGCCCATGAACTGGCCGGCATTGAGGCGGCCGGCCAGGGCTTCGCGGGTCGACACCCAGACGATCACCGCCAGCGCCAGTGCGGCCAGGAACTGCACCACGCTGGACGCGGCGGCGCGGGTGACTTCGACCTTCATGTTCAGCGCCAGCATGCGGTTGGCCAGGCGCGAGTAGCGCGAGATCTCATGCTGCTGGGTGCCGTGCACCTTCACTTCCTGCTGCGCGGCCAGCGACTGCTCGGCAGTCTGCGCCATCGTGCCCATGCCGTCCTGGATGCCGCGGCTGATGCGACGGTAGCGCTTGCCCACGTAGGACACGATGCCGCCGATCAGCGGCACCACCAGCAGCATCGCCAGGGTCACCTTGACGCTCATCTGCAGCATCACCGCCAGCATCGCGATGATGGTGAGGGTATCGGCGACCACGGTCTTCAGCGCGTCGGCACTGGCCTGGGTGACCTGTTCCGTATCGAAGTTGAGGCGGCTGACCATTACCGGCGTCGCTTCGGTATCGAAGTGCGACGACGGCAGGTGCAGGTACTTCTGCAGCACCTGCTCACGCAGGTCGCGGACCACGCTGCGGCCGGTCTTGGCCAGCGTGTAGTCGCTGACCCAGGTGGCCAGGCTGCGCATCAGGAACAGGCCGAGGATGGTCAGCGGCAGCACCACGGCCGCGCGCGGCTGCGGATCGACGAAACCTTCGTTGACCAGCGGCTCCATCAGCTTGGTGAAGTGGTAGCCGGCGAGGGCTTCGACCACCATGGCGATGACCGCGCCCACCATGAACACCCAGTAGGTGCGGGTGTAGCCCAGCAGACGTTTGTAGATCGGCCACACCGGCGCGTGATGGGAACTCATGGACGCACCTCTGGCGCAGTTGCAATGGCGATACGACGGAAACCGAGCTGACCGAGCGCGTCCTGCGCAGTCACCACGGCCTGGTAGGGAGTACGCGCGTCGGCGCGCAGCAGCACGGGCTGGCTGCGATCACTGCCGGCGACGGCGGCGATGGTCTGCTTGACGGACTCGACATCGCTGCGCAGCACTTCCTGGTCATTGATGAAATAACGGCCTTCGGCGTTGATCAGCACGCTGAGCGAACGCGGCGGCTCGTTGTTGGGCTGCTGGCTGGCGGTGGGCAGCTGCACCTGCAACGTCGAGCGCGCATCGAAGGTGGTGGTGACCACGAAGAAGATGATCAGCACCAGGATGACGTCGATCAGCGGGACCAGATCGATATGCGGCTCATCCTGGGATCGGTCATTGCCGATACGCATCGATCAGGCCTTCGCCGCAGCGGCGTTGGCCGGGCGCGCCGACGGGGACGGGTTCATCACCCCCGGGCGGCCGTCGAGCGTATCCAGCAGGGCGCTGGCCTCCTGTTCCATCTCCACCACGTAGCCGTGGATGCGGCCCTTGAAGTAGCGATGGAACATCAGTGCCGGGATGGCCACGATCATGCCGGTGGCGGTGCACACCAGGGCCTTGCCGATGCCACCGGCCAGCTGGTTCACATCACCCACGCCATGGTCGAGGATGCCCAGGAACATCTGGATCATGCCGATCACGGTGCCGAGCAGGCCCAGCAGCGGGCCGGCCGAAGCGATGGTGCCCAGCGCGTTGAGGAACCGCTCCATGCGGTGCACCAGGTGACGGCCGGTATCCTCGATGCGCTCGCGGATCTGGTCGCGCGGGCGGTTGCGGGCTTCCAGCGCGGCCGCCAGCAGCGCGCCCAACGGCGAGTTGGCACGCAGGGTCTGCAGGTGCGCCGGGTCAAGCTTGCCGCGCGCGGCCCAGTTGCGCACTTCCTGGCCGAGGCCGGGCGGCAGCACCTCCGTTCGCCGCAGGGACCAGAAACGCTCCAGGATGATCGCCAAAGCCAGTACGCCCAACAGCAGCAGCGGCACCATCGGCCAGCCACCGGCCTTGACCAGTTCCCACACGTTTCAACCCTCCGGCCCAACGGCCGCTTGTTCGATCGGCGATAGGATAGCAGCCGACCGCGCCCGCCCAGCGGCATCCCACCACCGGGATGCATGGATGCGCTGTTCACGCAGCTGCAGCCCTTGTGCGCCAAGCCATACGCGGATCGCCCCGGACTCCGCAGTGGACACCACCTCGGCGCCCTGCGCCTGCCAGCGCCGGACCACGTCCTGGCGCGGGTGGCCGAAACGGTTCTGGTGGCCGGCCGAGACCAGTGCCAGCCGGGCTGACACCGCCGCCACCCAGGGCGCGCTGGAACTGCCGCCGCTGCCATGGTGCGGCACCAGCACCACATCCGCCTTCAGCGCCGCCGCAGACGCCCGCAACAGCGCCTGTTCGGCCGGACGGCCGATGTCCCCCGGCAACAGGACCACGCCATGGGCACCGGCCACGCGCAGCACGCAGCTGTCCTCGTTTTCGGCCCGCTGGCTGTCGGCATCCGGGTGCAGCACCTGGAAATCGACGCCGTCCCAGTGCCAGCGCAGGCCGCGCTGGCAACGGCCGGCCCCGGCGATCGTACTTCCCGGCGGCGCCAGCAATGGCAGCCCCGGCAGCTGAAGACGCAGGCTCGGCAGGTTGCCGGCATGATCGAGATCGTCGTGGCTGAGCAGCACCCGCTCGGGCGGGGCCTGGCCCAGGGCCCGCAGTGACGGAACCAGGATCCGCTCGCTGCCCTCGCCCCCGTTCGGCGGCCCCACGTCGTACCAGAGGGCATGCCGCGCAGTACGCAGCAACACCGCCGTGCCCTGGCCGACGTCATGCACCAGCAGCTCCAGCTCTCCCTCGGCCGGGCGCTCACGCGCCGGCCACAGCAGCGGCAGGCACAGCAGCAGGCCAGCCAGCCAGCCCCCGGCACCCCGTGGCAGCAGCCACCAGAACACCCCCAGCAGCGCCGCCGGCACTGCCCAGGCCGGCGCCTCGGCCAGCCACCACATCGCCTGCGGGTGCGCCGCCAGTGGCTGCAGGGCCTGCCAGCTGATCTCGAACAGCCACGCCGCCGCGCGCCACGCCCAGCGCCCAGCGCCGTCGTGCAGCGCCTGCAGGGCGGTGCCCAGCAGCGACAGGGGCACCACCAGCAATGTCCACCACGGGATGACCGGCAGGTTCACCAGCGGCCCCAGCCAGGCGGTGCCACCGAACAAGGCGATGCCCAGCGGCAACAGGCCGACGCTGGCCACCCCTTGTGCGGCCAGGAACCCGCGCAGGTTGGCGGCCACCCCGCGCGGACGTCCCTGCGGCAAGCACCACACCAGCCACAGTACGCCGCCGAAGCTGAGCCAGAAGCCCGCTGACAGCACCGACAGGGGCGCCGGCAGCAGCAGCGCCAGCGCCGCCAGCGCAAGCCCCTGCACGAGACCGAGCGGGCGCCGCCCGCTGCGCGCCAGGGCCACCAGCCCGATCATCAGTGCCGTGCGCACGGTCGGCAACTCACCACCGGCCAGCACCGCATAGCCCGCTGCGGACAGCGCCGCGGCGCAGGCCGCCGCCTGTGGACGTGGCCAATGCCGGGCCAGCAGGGGGTACAGCCACCACAGCCCTCGGCACAGCAACGCCCCCAGCCCCGCCACCACCCCGACATGAAATCCGGAAATGGCCACCAGATGGGTCAGCCCCAGCGCCCGCAGCTGATCCCAATCGGTGTCGGACAGGCCACGCGTGTCGCCCAGGGCGAGCGCCTGCACGAAACGGGCGGCCGGATGGGCCACTTGCAGCGCGATGGCGGCGCTGGTGCGCTCACGCCATGCCGGCAGGCCATGTCCGGCCTGCAGCTCACGCGCGCTGGCCGGCGCCCTCACCGTTCCAGTGCCGGCTACGCCACGCAGCAGCGCATGACGCTCACTGTCAAAACCCCCGGGATTGATCCGCGAGCGAGGGGCCCGCACACGCAGCGCCAGCTGCCACTGCGCACCGGCCAGGACCTGCCTGCGCCGCCCCTCGGCAGCGGCGCTGGACCTGCCTTGCCAGCCGTCGTTCCAGGTGACCTGGAGGCGCTTGCCGCGCAGCGATGGCAGTTCGCGGCTCTCGCTGACCTGCAGCAGGAAGCGGGTGTGCGCGGCCCGATGATCCGGCAGATCGATGACCCGGCCACTGACCACTACATCCCGAGCCGGTTGGCCCGGTGGCAGCTGGTCCTGCATTGCCCAGTGCGCGTGCATCGACGTCCATCCGGCACCGAGCAGCATGACCGCCGGCAGGCGCCCCCGCCATCGCAGGCCCCACCCGGCCATGCCAAGCACGATCATCACCGTGCAGACCCACAGCGGCGGCAGCTGCGACAGCTGCACGCAGCCCAACGCCCCCAGTGTCAGCGCCCCAGCGGTGCCACTGCCCAGCAAGGGAGACGGGGAGCGCTCGATGGCCATGAGGCCAGCCTGCCGCTGCTGGCGGCAAGTTGCCTATCGGGACTTGCCCCGCAAACGCGTCAGCGCCGCGCGCTGCCGCGATGGAAATTGACCCGGAAGCTTGCGCCGCCGCCCGCGGCCTCACCGACACTGACCGAGCCGCCATGGTGCTGCACGATCTCCTTCACCAGGTGCAGGCCAAGGCCACTGCCGCTGCCCGCCGCGCGCAGGCGATGGAACGGCTCGAAGATCGCCTCGCGGTCGCCTACTGGAATGCCCGCGCCCTGGTCGCTGACTTCCAGCAACCCGCGCGTGTCCAACCGCACACAGATGGTGCCACGGCCACCACCATGCACGATCGCGTTGTGTACCAGATTGGCAATCACCCGCCCCAGCGCCAGGCTGTCACCGTGGATCCACACCGGCGCTTCCGGCGCGTCCACTTCGAATCCATAGCCGGCGCCCACCACCAACGGCGCCAGGTCCGCGGCTGCCTCACGCACCAGCAGGGCCAGGTCCAGCCGCTGCAATGCGCCGACATTGCGGTCAAGCCGCTGCAGATCAAGCAGGTGCTCGGCAACATTGCCCAGCCGCGCCACGTCGGTCAGCAACTGCGATTTCAGCTCGCCCTGCGGCAGCTGCGACAGGCGCGCCTGCACCACGGCGATCGGCACGCGCAGCTCGTGCGCTGCGTCGGCAAGGAACTTGTCGCGCGCGGCGTAGCCCTGCTGCACCTTGTCGATGGCATCGTTGAACGCTTCCACCAGCGGCGCCACTTCCGTGGAGACCAGCCGCGCATCCAGCCGCGCACCGGGCTGGCCGATGTCCAGCTCCTTGGCCTGCTGCGCGGAACGGCGCACACCGCGCATGGCACGGTGGATCACGGTCGGCATCACCAGCAGGGTGACCACGATCAGTGGCAGGAAGAACCACAGGCCGATCAGGCGCAGCACCATCAGCGCACCGTCCAGCAGCCCGCCCTTGGGTGCTCCACCGACCATCACGGTGATGCGGCGCCCATCCTCGTTGCGGATCATCACCCGCGCCACGTCCAGGTAGGGCGGTACCAGCGAACCCAGCTCGGTGGCACCCACGGTCGGCAGCCGCGCGAGCATCGGCGCGTGGATCGCGGGGATGGTGCCGCGCTCGAGCCACATGCCCTTGTCATCCACCGCGGCGAACCAGAGATTTCCCCCGGCGTTGGCATCGAGCTTGTCCCAGCGCGCCTGGTCCAGCACCAGGCGGCCGTCTTCGCTGTGCACCGCCTTGGCCACCGCCTCGGCAACGAACATGTCCATGCCCCAGGAGTCCTTGTCTCCCCAGGTCAGGATCAACGCGACCACCGCGAACAGTACGGTGAAGGCCTGCGCCAGGAACAGGCGCCAGGCCAGGCCAAGGGTGATCGAACGGATCGGACGGGCCATCTCAGGCCTCCGCCAGCAGGTAGCCGACGCCCCGTATCACGTGGATCTCGACGCCGGCACCGGCCTGCTGCAGTGCCTTGCGCAGCTTGGAGATGTGCGCGTCGAGCGCATTGGACTGGATCTCATCGTCGAAACCATACACCGCAGCCTCCAACGCACTGCGGGTGACCGTGCGCCCCTGCCGCATCGCCAATGCCTGCAGCACCAGTACCTGCCGACGTGGCAGCGCCAGAGGCTGGCCCTCCACCTGCGCCTGCAGCGATTCGAAATCGAACTCGAGCCGCCCCAGCCGCAGGCTCGGTGTCACCATCGCCGAAGGCCTGCGCGATACCGCGCGGATGCGCGCCATCAGTTCCTCGATCGCCACCGGCTTGACCAGATAGTCATCGGCACCGACGTCCAGGCCTTCGACCTTGTCCGACAGCGTGCCCTTGGCGGTCAGCATGATCACCGCCAGGTTCGGCCGCAGCGCACGCGCCGTCGCGACGAATCCGGCGCCATCGCCATCGGGCAGCTGGCGATCGAGCAGCAGCAGCTGGTGCACCGGTTCGCGCAACGCGAGCGCGGCCTCGGCCAGGCTGCCGACCACGTCGGCGACCACGCCCTGCCGCTCCAGGCCCGATTGCAGGGCGCGGGACAGATCAGGATCGTCTTCGACCAGGAGGATGCGCATCAGGAACTCGTCTGCCGGAAACGCTGCCGATCATAGTGCCTGGCGCCAGGGTTTTGCGCCCATGCGTGCCGATCACGCGGGCGCAATGTTCTGACAATGTTGCCCCCTCACCATGCGCAGCCATCCTCCGCAACGTGGCTGATCGATGCCTTCGCTGTCCCCGACCCTGCTGCGCCCGCTGCTGTTCACCGCTGCCCTCGGCGTGCCGTTGCTCGCCCACGCTGCCGAGCAGAACCCGGGCGTACAGGCCGGCATCAGCGCTGGCGCGACCTCCGGTGCGTACGCGCACTACGACGTCAAACCGCTGGTGGTACCGGCCATTGCCTGGCAGGGCGAGCGCTTCTTCGCCAGCCCCGGCTCGCTGGGCATGTACCTCTACAAGGGCCAGGGACTGCGCCTGTCGGCGGCGGTCACGCCCTACACGCTGCGCTTCAAGACCGACGACGTGAACGATGCTCAGCTGCGCCGCCTGCACAGCCGGCAGATGTCGGCCATGGCCGGCATCAACGGCGAGTACAGCGCCGACTGGGGCATGGTCGAGGCCAGCGTGATGCGCGAAGTGACCGGCCATGGCGGCGGTTTCGAGTCGCGCCTGCATTACAGCTACCCGATCCAGGCGGGTCGCTTCACCTGGGTGCCGCGGGCGGGCGTGGTGCACTCCAGTGCACGGCTGCTCGACTACTACTACGGCATCAGCGATGAAGAAGCCCTGCGCTCGGGCCTTGCCGCCTACCGCCCCGGCAGCACCACGTCGCCGAGCCTGCAGATCGCGGTCAGCACGCCACTGGGCACCAAATGGCGCGCCACCGGCGTGGTGGCCAACCAGTGGTTCGGTGATGCAGTGAAGGACAGCCCGATGGCACGACGTGGCACGCAGACGTCGGCCTTCGTTTCCCTGATGCGCTCGTTCTGAGCGAGCGCCCCCTACGGACAAGGACCCCCATGGCCTCCGTCTCCTCCGCCACCGAAGCCCACGCGATCCTGCGCGCGCCCGACCTGGACAGCGCCGAGCGCGTCTATCTGGGACTGATGCCCGACCTCGAACATGTGAATGCACTGGCACGCCGTGCAGTGGGCCTGTCACGCGTTGCCGACGCGGCACGCGGCTATGCGTTGTCGATGACCCTGGTTGGACTGCGCCTGCAGGAACTGGAGATGGGCGAGCCGACGGCCAGGGAACACCGCCAGGCAACCCTGCGCAGCCTGCGCCAGGCCTTCAGCGCCTGACGGCACACGCACGGACACTGCCGCCGCACCCTTGCCGCGGCACCGTATTCACTGCATCAGCAGCCAAGCCGACGCGGTAGCGTCGCTCAGCGCAGCGTGGTCCACGCCAGCAGCGCGCACAGGATCGCCACCCAGATCACTGCCTTGAACGTGCCTTCCAGCATGTTGCCGCCGAACAGGCGTTCCAGGAACGGATTGGGCCTGGACACCGGGACGTGATCGCTCATGCGGCAGCTCGTTGAAGTGACGGCGCGGTTGCGCGGTAGCGCCGAGTCTACGCCTGCGCGTCCCGGATTCATCGCCGCCTGCCTGCCTTTGGCGGCGCAATCCCCGCCTTCGTCGCAGGCCGGCTGCGGTGCCCGGCCGGCCATGCCAGCCTGCACGCACTTTCCCGCTGGAGCACCGTGCCATGCCGATGCTTGCCCTGGTCCTGCTGTTCTCCAGCCTGTTCGGCGACGGCAGCGGGCCCACCGAGGATGCCCTGCGCAGCCAGATCCTGCGCACCGAAGGACCGCAGGACACGCATGAAGCGCTGCCCCTGCAGCTCTATCACCTGCGCCAGGACCGCGTGCTGCGCCTGGGCAGCCAGCAACTGGCAGGCGACCATGGCGGCAGCCCGCATGCTGCGCTGGCCCGGGCAGGTGTAGTGCAGTTGTGGGAACGCGTCGATGGCCACTGGCGGATCCAGCGTTCGATCACCATCACCCACTGATTTCACGCCACTGAACCTGCAGGAATGTGGCTTCGCGGAAACGCCGGGGTCCTGCCCCCTGGAACGAAAAAAGCCGGCCCCAGGGCCGGCTTTCATCGTTTCCACCGCTTCACCGGCAACGCCGGGAACAGGTGGTGGGCGGTACAGGGTTCGAACCTGTGACCCCTACCATGTCAAGGTAGTGCTCTACCGCTGAGCTAACCGCCCATCTTGTTCTTGCCGCCCGAAGGCTGGCCTTGTTACGTAAAAACCCGGCGCCAGGGCCGGGCTTTGCAGTTCACGAGAGCCCTTTTGCGAGGACTTCGTGGTGGGCGGTACAGGGTTCGAACCTGTGACCCCTACCATGTCAAGGTAGTGCTCTACCGCTGAGCTAACCGCCCGTTTTGCTTCTGCATTTCCGCGATTGCGTCGGTGCAGGCCGCGTATATTACGGATGCCGGCAGGGAAGCGCAACACTTTTGTGAAGATGATGCTGCACTGCCGCGTTCAGCCCAGGCTGGCTTCCTTCAGCTGGCGGATCTGGTCACGCACGCGCGCGGCATCCTCGAATTCCAGATCCTTGGCGTGCTGGTACATCTGCTGTTCCAGCGCCTTGAGACGGACAGCCAGCTGCGCCGGCGACAGCGAACAATAGTCGGTCGCCTCTTCGGCCACGCCCGCCCGGCCCTTGCCCTTGCCCTTCTTGGCTTCCTTCTCCGCGGCGTCCGAACGCGCGCCCTCGAGGACGTCGACGATCGGGCGCGCCACCGAACGCGGCACGATGCCATGTTCTTCGTTGTACTCGACCTGCTTGGCGCGGCGGCGGTCGGTTTCATCGATCGCCGCCTGCATCGAACGGGTGATCCGGTCGGCATACAGGATCGCCTTGCCGCGCACGTTGCGGGCGGCGCGGCCGATGGTCTGGATCAGCGAGCCGGTGGAGCGCAGGAAACCCTCCTTGTCGGCATCGAGGATCGCCACCAGCGATACCTCGGGCATGTCCAGGCCTTCGCGCAGCAGGTTGATGCCGACCAGCACGTCGAACTTGCCCAGGCGCAGGTCGCGGATGATCTCCACACGCTCGACCGTGTCCACGTCCGAGTGCAGGTAACGCACGCGGATGCCATGCTCGGTGAGGTATTCAGTGAGGTTTTCAGCCATGCGCTTGGTCAGCGTGGTGACCAGCACGCGGTCGCCCGCCTTGATGCGCGCGTTGGCCTCGCTCATCAGGTCGTCGACCTGGGTACCCACCGGCCGGATCTCCACCACCGGGTCGATCAGGCCGGTCGGGCGCACCACCAGTTCGGTGATCTCGTCTCCGGCCTCGCGGTATTCATACGGACCCGGCGTGGCCGACACGTAGATGCTGCGCGGGCAACGCTCCTCCCATTCCTCGAAACGCAGCGGACGATTGTCCAGCGCCGACGGCAGGCGGAAGCCGAACTCGACCAGGGTTTCCTTGCGCGAGCGATCGCCCTTGAACATGGCGCCGATCTGCGGAATGGTCACATGCGATTCGTCGATGACCAGCAGCGCATCGGCCGGCAGGTAGTCGAACAGGGTCGGCGGCGGCTCGCCGGCGGCCTTGCCGGTCAGGTGCCGGGAGTAGTTCTCGATGCCGTTGCAGTAACCGACCTCGGCCATCATCTCCAGGTCGAACTGGGTGCGCTGCGCCAAACGCTGCGCCTCCACCAGCTTGTTCTGCGCGTACAGCTGCTCCAGCCGCTCCTTCAGCTCCACCTTGATCGTCTCGATCGCCGCCAGCACGCGTTCGCGCGTGGTCGCATAGTGGGTCTTCGGATACACGGTGAAGCGCTGCATGTTGCGCAGCGTCTCGCCGGTCAGCGGATCGAACAGGGTGATCTTCTCGACCTCGCCATCGAACAGCTCGAGGCGCAGCGCTTCACTGTCCGACTCAGCCGGGAACACGTCGATCACTTCACCGCGCACGCGGAAGGTGCCGCGCTGCAGTTCGTACTCATTGCGCGTGTACTGCAGCTGGGTCAGGTGGTTGATCAGGTCGCGCTGGTCGATGCGCTCGCCCTTGGACAGGATCAGGCGCAGCGACAGGTAGTCTTCCGGCGCGCCCAGGCCATAGATCGCCGACACCGTCGCCACCACGATCGCGTCCGGGCGCGACAGCAGGGTCTTGGTCGCGGCCAGCCGCATCTGCTCGATATGTTCATTGATCGAACTGTCCTTCTCGATGAAGGTGTCCGACGACGGCACGTAGGCTTCCGGCTGGTAGTAGTCGTAATAGCTGACGAAATACTCCACCGCGTTGTGCGGGAAGAACGCCTTGAATTCGCCATACAGCTGCGCCGCCAGCGTCTTGTTCGGCGCCATGATCAGCGTCGGCTTCTGAATGTTCTGGATGACGTTGGCGATGGTGTAGGTCTTGCCCGAGCCGGTCACGCCCAGCAGGGTCTGCTTGGCGATGCCGGCCTCGAAGTTGCTGGTCAGCTTCGCGATGGCATCGGGCTGGTCGCCCGCCGGCGAATACGGCGAGACAAGTTCAAAACTGTCGCTCATGGTGTTGCCAGTTCCCGGGAAGGATGAGTATACGGGGCTAGGGGTGACGGCTGGCTGAGGGGTGGCCGGGCAGCCCGCCACGGGGATTCCCGATGGCGGCCGCGCAGCCGGGCGCGGAGGCTGGATGCATGCACCCGACCCATGCCCCCTGCCCCCTCGGCCCCCGCTCTGCGCGGGGCGTGCACCTGACCGAACTGCTGGTGGTCATCGCCGTGCTGGCGGTGCTGCTGGCGGCGTCCTGGCCGGCGCTGCAGCCTTTGCTGCTGCGGCAACGCGCCGATGCACTACAACTGACCCTGCACGCCAGCCTGGCCGGCGCGCGCAGCGAGGCATTGCGCAGACGCGAGCTGATCGGCCTCTGCGGCAGTATCGACGGCCTGCACTGCAGCGACGACTGGAGCGCCGGCTGGATCATCTACCGCAGTGGCGACCAGCGCGGGGAGCCAACGTCGCCGGAGGCGATCCTGAACCATCACACCGGGCGCTCGGACATATCGATCCTTGCCCAGGCCAGCAGCGGGCGGCCCCAGCTGTTCTTCCAGGCAGACGGACGCAGCCCAGGGGCCAACCTGACCCTGCGCATCTGCGCGGGCAACCGGCTGCACGGTGCGTTGATCGTCAACAATGGCGGCCGCGTGCGAAGTGAACGCGTGGACCGCGATACGCCCTGCTGACTGCCTGCGCAGAAAAGCAAAAGCCGCGATTTCTCGCGGCTTTTGCAGTGTCTGGCGCCCGAAGTTGGACTCGAACCAACGACCCCCTGATTAACAGTCAAGTGCTCTAACCGGCTGAGCTATTCGGGCGGGGAGGCGCATTGTACTGGTCGATTACAGGAAGATCAACACCTGTTTCACCAGCAGCTGGCAACGCCACCGTCGGCCGTCTTGCGGTTGGCCTGGTCCACGCTCATCGTGCCGCAGCTGTCCTTGGCCTGCGTGCCCTGCGGGGTGGCGGTGATGGTGAAGCTGGTGCCATCCCCCTTGTAGTCCAGGTTGTAGCGCACGGTACCGCCATCACGGGGCGACACCTTGGTCGGCAGCGCGTAGCCGGTGTAGGAGTTGTTGCTGGTGTGGTAGCGCTCGGCGCGCTGTGCGTACTCAGCCAGGTCCGCCTTCACCACGGCACGATGCGATCGGCGCACGTATTCCTGATAGGACGGAATGGCGATCGCCGCCAGGATGCCGATGACGATCACCACGATCATCAATTCGATCAGCGTAAAGCCAGCCGCGCGGCGAGGCATGTGAGTGTGCAGCATGAGCGTGGATCCTCGCACTGGGGTTACTGGAGCTGGCGCCAGGACTGGCGACCGCAAGGGTAAGGCAGATACAGCGACTGGCTGCCCGCCGCGCCGACGGCCATCCAGCAGGAGCTGCCTCCGGGCGGCGCCTTGTTGTCCGTCGGACGCGGCAGCACCGACAGCGAAACGTCACGGACCGGCGCAGTTCCTCCGGTCTTCAACGCGATGGCGGCGGTCGCTGCCCCGGGCCGGCTGCCGGTCGGCGAGCCATAGCGCACGTTCTCCAACATCGGCAAGCCGCTGATCGACGACAGCCCGAACAGCCAGTTCGAACCGCTGGTCGAACAGCCTACCGACTGCATGTTGGGCACGTAGGTCGGCATGAAGACGATGCCACTGACCAGGATCGGGTTGCCCACCGCACGCTCGCCATTGCCGGCAGGCAGCTGGATCATCCAGCCCCGGGCATTTGCCGGGGCCGTCCCCGCCGTGATCTTGCGTTCATCAACGCCTGCAGTGGCGGCCGCGGCCGTGTACGGAACCAGGTTGGCAGCGGTCACCGTCGAGGTCACCGTCTTCCCCGACAGATCGTTCACGGCGTACAGCGCCTGCTGCGCCTTGTCATCCTTGTCGCTGGTGAAGGAGAAGCTGCCGGTGCCGAAATAGAGCATCACGCCGCCCGAAGGACCGGTGGCAGCGGTCATGCCACCGGTGATCGGCTGGCGGTAGGTCTTGGTGGAGGAGTCCTGGGCAACCTGGCTGGTGAACATCGGCACGGTCAGCGTGGTGTTCGCACTGCTGGTCAGGTCGAACTTCCACACGGCGCCACGCTGATCGGCGGCATAGACGGTGTCGGCCAGTCCATCACGGCCGCGCGCATCCTGGTTGGTACCGGTCCAGCGATCGACAACCACAACATTGCCCAGTCCGTTGCTCCCGGAGATGCCGGCGCCTGACGTACCCTCGACGGCTTCGATCATCCGGATGTCGCCACTGGCCATGTCGACCACGAACAGCACCGCCTTGCCATTGGCGCTGCCGTACCCATTGCCGAAGATCGCCTTCCAGGCCACGCCGGTGCCGCTCTTCACCGGCACGATCACCGGCTTGCCCAGCACGAATCCGATGTTGTTGCGCACCTCGTCCCTCAGCGACGCGTTGATGTCGCTGATTTCCCACAGCACGTTGCCGGTGCCGAAGCTGCCCGGCGTGGTGACGTCCAGCGCGAACACCGAACGGCCACCTGCCCCCGTGGTGCCCACCAGGCTGGTCTGCCACGCGGTGCCATTGTAGGTATCGGCCACGGCAATCGGGCCATCGACGTAATAGCGGTGGCGGAAGGTCTGGTCGGCCGTATCGGACTTGTAGGGGAACAGCAGGTTGGCCATGTGCCCCAGCGCGGTGGCCGGGATGTAGGCAAAGCTCTCCGTGCCGCCGGTGCCGTCCTGCTTGGCATCGGCCTTCATGCCGCCATCGAAGGCGTGCAGCATGCCGTCATTGGCACCAACATAGACCATGTACCGCTGGGACTTGGCCTTGGTCGCCAGGTAGTCGGTGTAGCTCTTGGCGTAGGTGCCGCCGAGCTGGCGGTACCCGTAGTCGTCCAGCGGCGAGCTGACCACCGGCGCCGAATTGACGATGTCACCCAGCGGCGTGGTCCGGTCACGATACTTGCCGCCGTTGCGGACCTCGGTGGAGCTGTCGGCACTGAGATAGTTGATGGCACTGGCCAGATCGGCCTTGATCGTCGTCAGCTTGTCGGTGGAGCAGACCAGCATCGACGCGTACTTGCCGTCGGGTTTGCTGCACAGATCCTGCAGGCTGATACGGGCACTGTTGAAGTCCACCGGCGAACCCAGCTTGTTGGCCACGATCCGGCGGCCGGACGACGTCAGGCGGCTGGAGGCTTCCCACACCTCGGTGAGCTCCGCGACCTGGTCGGCGTTGACCTTGACGCTGGCCGCAGTCAGCTTGCTCGACCAGTCGGTGCCGCTGTTGGTGATGTCATAGCGTGGGGTGACCGCCAGTGAGCCGGTGCCGATGCGCGCACCACTGATACCGATCGTGCCTGAAGGCGACGCACCACCACTGATCGAGGACAGCACCCGACGCATGGCCTCGGTGACGTCCGCCGGGGTCTGCGCGTTGATGAATTCGCCACGGCTGTTGACGGCCGCATGCCACAGCTCATCGATGACGGTACCGTCATCGACGTCCAGCGGATTGCCATTGCCGGCCCAGTTCGGCGCCGTCTTGTACGGATCGGCGGTTGCGGCCTGGTTGACGCCGTAGATCTTGCCCTGCGCGCCCAGGGTCACGCCGTAGAAGTTCATGTGCAGGTCGGTCTGGCAGTCCAGGCGCTTCCAGTCCGGGCTGCTCTTGTCCAGGGAGCTGCACTTGTCACTGACCGGCACCTGCCCCGCCGGGAAGCTGGTCCCGGTGCGCAGGGGGGTCCGGGCGCCTGCATAAGCCGCCGCGGCGATGTCGGCGATGGTATTGCTGTAGCCGTCGGAGAACGGAATGGACGGCAGGTGGGTCGAGTTCACCGAGTCGGCGTCACCGAAGGACGCGCTCGGTGCATTGCCGGAGTTGGTGTAGCCATCGGTGAACAGCATGCCGCCATTACGCTGGCAGGCCAGCTGCACGGGGGCATCGGCGTCGGTACGACGGAACTGGTCGACCAGATACTCCACCGCGCGACGGTTGGGCGTGCCGCCGTTGGCCGTCAGCGCATAAATCTGCTTGTAGAGGTCAGCTCGGTTGGTGACCATGTCATACATGGTCGCGTTGCTGAGCTTGTTGATGGTGAAGTAGCCCACCCGCATCGTATCCACGCTCACCAGGGCGGCGGTCGACGAACCGACGATGGCCAGCACGCGGTTGCGGTGATACTGGAACCAGTTGGCGAAATTCTGGATCGCGGCGTTGTAGGCGGCCGGACTCGAGTAATTGCCCGGCTTGATCTGGTAGCGACGCAGGTTGCAGCCCGGACCACAGGCACCGGTAATCACCGGGCGACTGGCGTCGTCGGTCTTGTATCCGTCCGGTGCAGGCGCTGCAGCCGGCAGGTAGAAGGTCGCCGGAAAATAACTGATGGAGTATGTGGTATTGCCGGTGTTGCTGATCGCGGCGGTCTTCCATCCACCATCCCACCAGCTGTCGACATAGTATTCATTGCCGGTACCGGAAAGGTCGGGAATCCGCATACCGTTGACGAACTGGAACTTTTCCGACGTGTCGGCCCGATTGACGGTCATGTTGTACACGGCGTTGTAGCCGCGCTGGCCGGACCGGGGATCGGCGCGGGTCTGGGTGATGGAGGCATCTGCCCACAGCGTGCCATCGGCATTGGTCCACGGCCGATAGGTCACTGCCGGGTTGAAGTAACTGGCGTTGTAGACATGCGAACGCGCGAAGCCGTAGATATCCAGCGGCGGAATGGCGCGGCCTGGCGAGTATTCCTTGTTGAACTCCGCGTGCGGATACAGGTAGAGGTAACAGTCCACCGAGTTGCTGGCGCACGCCGAGCCCACGCTGAAGAAGCTTCCATCGTTGTTGAAGAAGCTGTTGGTGTTGCTGTTCCAGCGCATGCGGCCGTCACCACCGGGGAACATGCGTTCGAAGTTCATCGAACCCGAATCGTCCACCGCCATGATGAACGCCGGTGTCGCGCGCGTCTGCACGTTCATCGGCTCCTGTGCCAGCACGCCCTGCGCCTGTGCGGCAAACAAGGTATGCGCCAGATAGCCGCCAGCGGCCAAGACGGCAAGGCCAACGCCTGCCAGGATCCTGCGGTTGCGAGTGTTCATGGGCTCCCCACCCTCACAGCTTGAATACGGTATCGATCGCCGCACGCGACGTCGCATCACTGGTGGTATCACCGGCATAGGTCGTGATCTGGTAGACCGGCGTCGGCTTCTCCACCGACTTGCCCATGTCCAGCGCACCCTCCCCCTGGATGCAGCCCTGGATCTCACGGACATAGATGGCCGGCTTGCTGCCCAGCTTGGTTTTCGCGACCCAGGCCGAGGGGTCGAAGCCGTCATCGCACTGCTGGTTGATGTCGGAGGAGGTCACGGCCGGATTGGCGCCGGCATCCTTGCGGTTGGCGATGTTCTCCACGGCGTTCTCGGCGCTGCGTGCCGCGCCTTCCGCGTTCTGGAGCGCCATGTTGGTCGCCCGGTAGCCGGCCGCCATGCGTTCCTGCATGCCGGCCACCTGCATGCCGATCACGCCCAGCAGGGCCAGCAGCACCAGCATGATCAGCGCGACATAGAGAACGGCACCCTGCTGTCGTGCCTGGGCAACGAAGGGACGGCGTCGGGAGGAAGGATGAGTGCGCATGGTCGTCAGTTCCCGAACAAGCGGTTGCGCAGCGCAACGGACGCTTCATAGGCGCCACGATGGCGCTGGTCGTAAGGATCGGCCGGGGCAAAGCCCACCCCGAGGATGGCCGGATACGTGGCCGCACTGCCCGGCGCTTCGGCCGACGCACGCTGCGGACTGCGCGCCAGCAGGCCGACCTGCACCATGCCGACGCGGCGCCACTGCCCTGCGGCGGTGGCATCGGTACCGGTACTGACCGCACTGGCCACGCGCTGGTCGACGATGCGACCGGTCGGCGGCGTGGGCAGGGCGATATCCGGGGTGGCATCCAGTCCGTACAGGAACTGCATGTTCTCGATGCCTTCCACCAGCTCCTCGCCATCGGCGTAGCCGCCGGCGCCATTCGCGCGTGCCCGGTAAAGCGCCGGCTCGCCATTGGGATTGGTCGCGATGTAGTACGCCATGCCATCGGCGCGATACAGCATGGTCATCGCGTTGTTGATCGAATAGTTGCTCAGGTCGACCTTGTCCACCTTCAAGGTCGAACCGCTGATGGTGGCGGGGAAGACGTCGGCACGGGTGCAGTCGGCTATGCCGAAGACCGTCGGCGTACCTGCGGCGTTGGCCTTCAGTCGGGCCATGCCATCACTGGAGACGGTCAGCGTGGTCGCACCCGCGGCCACGGAGATGCCGGTCACCACGGCCCCTTCCGGACTCATCAGGCGCAGCACAAGGATGTCGCTGCCAGGCAACGGCGCCGGCTTGAGGTTGGTGATGCTCTTCGGTACCGACTGCGCCGCGCTCCACGCACGGCCCAGCGTCAGCGTGGCGCCCGGCGCCGTACCTGCTGCCTCATACCCCTGCACCGGAACCGAGAAATCCTGCGGGTCGCCACTGCCCGAGCTGATGCCCAGGTGATAGCCGACATCGCCGGTGTTCTTGACCACGTGGGCCTGGTCGTTGACGCAGCCGAAGTGGCCGGCCATGCGCAGGTCACGCTGCAGGAAATCCAGCGCGAAGCGCGCGTTCTCCTGGGTACGGGCCGCGCCTTCGGACAGCCGCGACGCCGCACGCGAGGCGATGAAGATCTGGGTGACGCCCAGCATCAGGACCAGGCCGATGACCATGGCGATCATCAGTTCGATCAGCGACAGGCCTCGGGCTCGCGAAATTGGACTCATGGGCGCGTTCACAGGAAGGTCGTCAGGCCGAAGGTGGTAAGGCTGTCGGGATCCTTCGGATCCCAGCGCTGGTCACCCCAGCTGATGGCCACGGTGACCTGGCCGGTGCTCTGCACGAAGGTCACCTGCGCGCTGGCCTTCTCGCCCAGCGTGCGCGCGACCTCGCACTGCCATCGCGCCACGTTCGTCTTCGGCGTCACGGCAGCGCCGGTCGGCCAGGCGCAGACGCCGCTGGGCTTCACCGAGCCGGCCGAGAACGAGGCCGAGGAATAGGCCCCACCGGCCAGGGTATCGGTGCGCTGGGCGCGCATCAGCTCGATCAGGTCGTTGGCCAGGTTGGTCGCCTGGGTGCGGTAGTTTGCGCTCTGCACGAAGCGGACGTTGGTGGTCTGCAGCAAGGCAAAGCCCAGCAGCCCGAACGCCAGGATCAGCACCGCCACCATCACTTCGATCAGGCTGAAGCCACCCTGCGACGAGCGCGGGCGGGCCAGGTTGCGGCGGCTCATGAGCAGGCTCCCTTGGTCACCCGGACCTGGCCGGATTGGTTGATCGTCAACGTGCTTTTCGATTCACCGGCCTTGCACGCATCCGGCGACAGCACCAGGGTCTGATCAGCGACCGCCCTGCGCCGGCCGCGCCCGTCGAAGGCGATGACCGCGCCCGGTGGGCCGACTACGCTCAGCTGCGGATTGCCCTGAGAAAAGCGCAGCGCGACGTCATTGCTGCCCATCTGGCCGTCGCCATCCAGGTCCGACCAGGCCAGCACACCCTTGGACCAGTCGCCATCACAGGCCTTGCCATCGGCGCTGCCACAGACACCGCCACCGTTGCTGTTGCGGATGCCTTCGCTGCGGGCCAGGTTGGCCAGCGCGATCAGTTCATTGTTGGCGGTCGCCAGCCGGTTCGAGCGGATCATCCCGCGGAAGCTCGGATAGGCGATCGACGCCAGGATCACGAAGACGGCCAGCGTGACCATCAGTTCAACCAGCGTGAAACCGTTTTGCCGGCGCAAAGACATTGGACGCTCCCCAGCGTGTTGGTGGCCACGATGGGCCATCGTCCCGCCACCGGCAAGCGGCGGCAGGATGAACGGTCAATCCGGGGCGACGGGCGTCAAAGGCTTGACGACCCGCCCTCCCCTGCCCGTGCCGGCGCGATCCCCATCGCGCCGGCCCGGGTTCAGGCCAGCACCTGGTAGCAGGGCTGGTATTCGCCGGAGATCTTCATCCGGCGCTGCTCGACGAAGGCGCGCAGCAGCGCATCCAGCGCCTGCATCATGTCCGGGTCCCCGTGGATCTGGAACGGCCCGAACTGCTCGATGCGGCGCATGCCGTCCTCCTTCACGTTGCCGGCGACGATGCCCGAGAACGCCCGGCGCAGATCGGCCGCCAGCGCGTGCGGCGCACGCCCGTGGTGCAGGTCCAGCGCGGCCATCGCCTCGTGGGTCGGCACGAACGGCTGCTGGTACTCCCACGGGATCTCGATCGACCAGTTGAAGAAGAACGAGTCCTTCTGCGCCAGGCGGTGCTCGCGCACGCGCTTGATGCCGTTGGCCATCTTCTTGGCCACCGCGACCGGGTCACCGATGATGATCTCGTAGCGCTCGGCAGCCTCATCACCCAGGGTCAGGCGGATGAAGCGGTCGATCTGCTCGAAGTACGGCGCCGCCACGGTCGGGCCCGTAAGGATCAGCGGGAACGGCAGGTCCTTGTTCTCCTCGCGCAGCAGGATGCCGAGCAGGTACAGGATCTCTTCGGCAGTGCCGACGCCACCGGCGAACACGATGATGCCGTGGCCGATGCGGACGAAGGCCTCAAGGCGCTTCTCGATGTCCGGCATGATCACCAGGTGGTTGACGATCGGGTTCGGCGACTCGGCGGCGATGATGCCCGGCTCGGTGAGGCCGATGTAGCGCGTGACGGTGCGGCGCTGCTTGGCATGGGCGATGGTCGCACCCTTCATCGGGCCCTTCATCGCGCCCGGGCCGCAGCCGGTGCAGATGTCCAGGCCGCGCAGGCCCAGCTCGTAACCCACCTGCTTGGTGTACAGGTACTCGTCGCGCGAGATTGAGTGCCCGCCCCAGCACACCACCAGGTTCGGATCGCCCGGGTTGAGGATGCGCGCGTTGCGCAGCAGGCCGAACACCGCGTTGGTGATGCCCTCGGACGACTCCAGTTCGGCCGCGTAGGCCGGACCCATCTCGATGGCCATGTAGGCCAGGTCGCGCACGACGGCGAACAGCAGTTCGGCGACACCGCGGATGATCTCGCCGTCGACGAAGGCCATCGCCGGTGCGTTGACCAGGTCGATGCGCACGCCGCGATCCTGCTGCGCCACCTGGATGTCGAAATCAGGGTAGAGGTCGCGCGCCGCGCGCGGATCGTCCGAAGCGCTGCCGCTGGTCAGCACAGCCAGCGCGCAGCGGCGCAGCAGCTCATGCATGCCGCCGGCGGAGGCATCGCGCAGGCGTGCGACCTCGGCCCGCGACAGCACATCCAGCCCACCGCGCGGGTAGATCCGCGCATCCTGCACCGGCAGTGCACGGGCTGATTTTTCGTTCGTGGTCATATCCAATTTTTCGCTTCCTTCAAGGTTTCCGACTGTACTGCCGCCCCCTTAAAAAGCAAAACGGCCGGGAAGCCCGACCGTTGGATGTGTGCTGCCCGCGTTCGCCTGTCCGGGACCGCCTGGGCGGCGTTGACGCCGCGCACATTTCCAGATGCTACGCCGTTGCCCCACGCCCTGCAAGGACTTTCGCCTGAACGGAAAACGGCCGGGTTTCCCCGGCCGTTTTCGCGGACCGCATCGCTCACGCGAAGTCAACTATCTGCGGCACTCAAACCCAGGAACAGGATTGGGGGCAATTGGAACCGATGAAGATGGGTCCGTGATGGTCCAAGACTCATAGGCCAACCTTCCATTCAACTCCGCGATTCCGGTGTACATCGCGTGGAATTCTCCACGTGGACTCTGCTCATAGTAGGCAACCCGTGCGTAAATCGGATCCGCCAAGTATGCAGCCAGGACCGCAGCGTAGCGCTCCTGTACTGGCGAGTCACAGCTCACCACACCAGCAACAAGCCTGTTCGTATCACCGTAGTCCTCCTCCCTGGATGTTTCACCAGATCCCGGATAACCCGGAGTCGGCGGGCAGTAGCTAGGGTTGCACCAAGGATCCAGCGCATTAGCCTTCTCGGCGACTGCGGTCAGCCCCATACCAAACACTACGGAAGCAATCATTACACTCAATTTCACCGTAAACCCTCCTTAGTTGAAATCAGCACTCGTCCAAATCAATCAACCAAATGACGACGAAAAACATCGCCACACATCCACTCACCCTTTCTATTCACGGACTCATCGAGCCAACGTTCGAATCCACCCGGCTCAGCCATAAGGCACTGATACTTCTCTACCGCTCGAGCATGGAAACCATGCAGTTCCAATGGAACGTCATCCGCCGCCATTTCAAGGGCATGAACGAAGTCATCCTGCGCGACCTTGATGTAGACAGCGAGGAATGCGAAAAAATCACATCGATACTGAACAGCAAAAGCGCAAGCAAGCCCCCTCATCAGACGCCCATTCCCATCTTCAAATGGATGGAGAATATCGATGGCCAGCAGGAGTGCATAAAGACGTGGAGCGGGTTTCATTTCCGCAATCGGCCCACAGATCTTCGAAAGGTGTGACTGGACATCTATCTGCGCCGCGACAAAGCTGTGAGGCGCTCCCTCCGCGCCCACCCATACGCGCCTAACTCTGAAGTCACTCCGACCTGCGCTATCGGCAGCAAATCGGGAATGCATAGAGATCAACGAACGCGCATGCATTTCCTGAATGCTGCACTTCCCGGCAGACTTCAGGTAAGCATCTCCTCTTCTGCATCCAAGATGCGACCCAGTGATCGAGCTGCACTCGGGACAGTGTCGCAACCGGCAGGAGAGAACACGGGCGAACATCTCTCTAAATCTCCGCCCCGAAGAGTGATCCGACCCATCCGGCAGTACGAAGTCACAGCCCTTCAGTCCGATGATTGACGACTCAGGCAATCCATATCTGACTTTCATCTTCACCGTCCATGGCCATCTTCACTCCAGCTATAGCACATCAAAAATTTCTTATCTACCGCAAAAGAAAAACGGCCGGGTTTCCCCGGCCGCTTTCACCTACTGCTTCAGATTCTGACGGATCAGAACTTGTACTTCAGGGTCAGCTGCATCGACCAACGCGACACGGCGGTATTGCCCTTGTCGTTGTTGTTTTCCTGCACCGACGGGTTGTCGGTCGAACCGGTGAAGGAGTACACGTACTTGCCGGTGGCCGGGTCGATACCTGCGTAGTTGGCAACGCGACGGGTCGAGTAGAAGCCGTAGTCGTCGATCAGGCCCCACTTCTTGTTCAGCAGGTTGCCGACATTCATGATGTCCAGGGCGACTTCACCCTTGTGACCCTTCATGAAGCCCGGGAATTCCTGGCTGACGCGGACGTCGAAGCTGTTGACCCACGAGGCGCGGTGGCGGTTGGCCGGGACCACGCTGCCACGGTAGGCATCGAGTTCCGGGTTCTGCGCCAGCCAATCGAAGAACTGCTTCTCCATCGCGGCACCGCCGGTGAACAGCACGTCGCCCGGACCCTTCGGCACATAGAACAGGTCGTTGGTGGCAGCACCGTCGCCGTTGGCATCGTTGTAGAAGATGTAGCTGTACGGACGGCCCGAACGGCCTTCGTAGAACAGGCCGACGCGGGTGGCGTTGTCACCGAAGAAGTTGTGCTTCCACTCCAGGGTGCCGGTGACGCGGTCCTTCATCGCATAACGCGAGTTGTAGGCCACGTTCTCGTTGGCATTGAAGATCAGCGTGTTGTTCCAGTTCGAGGTGTTCTGCGAGCTGGACAGCGGGCTGACTTCGGTCGACTTCGTGTAGGTGTAACCCAGCGACCAGCCCCAGTTCTCGGTCAGCGGCTTGGCCAGCGAGAAGGTGGCCTGGGTGCCGCGGCCCTTGTCGGTGTTGCGCAGGACCAGAACGTCGCCGATGTCCTTCGGACGGTTGAAACGATCAACTGCATTTTTGGTGCCGGTGGAGATGCCGTAGTCGACACCCTTATCGATGCGAGTGTTCGCCGAGTTGCGTCCAGCATCGTTCCAGTAGATCGCGCGGCCGTCCTGACCGAAGGCGGTCGGCGCCGACACATCCAGACGGTCGAAGTAGATGCCGTCCTTGACCTTGGTGAACAGCACTTCGGCCGATGCCACGATGCCGTACCACGGCAGCTCATGGTCGAACGCCAGGTTGGCCTTCCACACCGACGGCAGGCGGGTGCCCGGCGCGATGATGTCGACGTTCTGACGGGCCGAAGCCGGGCCGCCGGCCGGGATGTACGGGTTGTTGCCGTCCGGAGTGAAGGCACCGGCCGGGATGCTGCGCTCGTCGTACTCGATGTAGTTCAGGCCGGTGTTCTGGTAGGCACCTGCCAGCCACACGTTCGGGGCGGCGCCGCCGAACAGGCCCACGCCACCACGCAGCTGGGTCGGGCGATCGCTGTCGAAGGTGTAGTTGAAGCCGACGCGCGGCTGCACCAGGTTCTTGTCGACCAGCTTGGTGTTGTTGAAGCCGTACAGCTGCTCGATGCGCGGGTTGTACAGGCGCTGGGTGCTGAAGTCAGGCATGTCGATGCGCACGCCGAACATCAGGTTCAGGTTGTAGTTGATCGCCCAGGTGTCCTGCACGAACACGCCAGTGTTCTTCAGGGTGAAGTCGGCCGGGATGTCGCTGCGGCTGCCATCGGCGCGCGGAGCACGCAGCTGGTAACGCGAAGCCTTGCCCGCCAGGAAGTCGTTGACGCTGTTGAATTCGTACACGCCGTTGAGGTTGCGGCCGTAGAAGTTCATCAGGTCATTCTTCGAGTAATCGAAGCCGAACTTGACGGTGTGGTCACCGATGTACCAGGTACCGGCACCAAAGGCGCTCAGTTCCTTCGACTCGACGATGTTGACGTGGGTGTTCTGTTCGGTACCGACGTACAGTGAATCGTTGCCCGACTTGATGCGGATCTGCGGCATATCGACCAGCGGGACGCGGTTGGCCGAGTAATCCTTGTGCGAGACCTTGAACTCGGTCGAGAAGTTCTCGGACCAGTCACTGAACAGTTCGCCCATCCAGGTTTCGTACTGGGTCGGCTGCTGGTACCAGAAGTTGCTCAGCGAGATGGCGCTGCTGCTGACCTGCGGGAAGCGAACGACGTTCTGCTCCATCTTGTTGTAGCGCAGGGCCGCACGGTGGTTCTCGTTGATGTTCCAGTCCAGCTTGACCGCATACTCTTCGATCTCGGTCTTGCTGTTCGGCGCCGTCAGGCTGCCCGGGTCGTAGCCCAGCTTGCCCAGGAAGTTCTGGACATCGGTGATCTGCTGCTGGGTGATGGTGCCACGGCCGATCGGCGTGTCGCTCAGGGCGACGCCGGCAGCCGAGCGCTCGTACTTTTCATAGTTGGTGAAGAAGAACAGCTTGTCCTTGACGATCGGGCCGCCGAAGGTCATGCCGTAGGTCTTCTCGTCCTCGAAGCCGTTGAAGTCCTGCTTGTCGCCTTCCAGGCGCGAACGGACCATGTCCTTGTCGCGGTACGAACCGTACACGGTGCCATGGAATTCATTGGTACCCGACTTGGTCACGGCGTTGATCACCGCGCCGGTGCCACCGGCGATGGTGGTGTCGTAGTTGGCCAGGTCGATGTTGATTTCCTGGATGGCGTCCATCGACACCGGCTGACGCTCGGTCGGCAGGTTGTTGGAGCCCAGACCGAACGGATCGGAGGCGCTGATGCCGTCGATGCGGATGGCGTTGTAACGGGTGTTCTGGCCACCGGCCGAGATCGCGCCGTCAGCCTTGCTGACCTGCGAGATGCGCGGATCCAGGCGGACGTAGTCCTGGATGTTGCGGCTGGCCGACGGCAGCGCATCCATCGTTTCGCGGGTCACGTTGGTGCCGGTGCCCATCTTGTTGGCACTGAACAGGTCCAGGCCGCCGGCGGTGGCAACAACGTTCACCGCGTCCAGGTTGGTCGCAGCCAGATCACCGCCGAGGTTGGCGTTGACGGTGTTGACCTGGTTCAGGTTCAGGTAGACACCTTCCTCGGTCTTGGTGCCTTCACCGGACTTGGTGATGGTGATGGTGTACGGACCACCCACGCGCAGGCCGCGCGCGTTGTACCGGCCCGACGCATCGGTGGTGGCACGCGAAACAGTGCCCGACTCGGTGTGCGTGATGGTGACTTCAGCGCCGGCGACAGGCTGGCCTGCAGCGGACATCACCTGGCCGCCGACACCGGCGGAGGTGCTGCTCTGGGCGAAGGCGGGAGCGGCAGCAAGTGCAGCCACGAGACCAAGGGTAAGCTTGGAAATCCGGAGTGGGTGGGTCATTTTTCGGTAGCCTCGATGCGAGTTGGCGATGGCGGAAAAAAAAGCGCATCCAAACAGCCCTGCGGGTGGCTGGTCGGAGAGTTATCTGGGGTTCCCTACCGCTTGGCTGAAGGCAGCCATAACGGTTAACACTAGATTAACACGCTACGCCATCAATGTGACGGTTGTGCGACAAACGGCACCGGTTCGCAACGCAATCGTGACGGGTTCTTCACTCCGCCTTTCCCCGGGGCTCACTCGCGGGGAACTGCCTCGCTGGCATCGAGAATCGTCCCCCGCCAGGCATGGCCGGCCGGGGACAACAGGATGACGGCCGCAGCGGCGGCCGCTTCGGGCCCTTGCGCAGCCGGGTCCTGATCGACGGAATAGGCGCGGGCGCGCAGTGCCGTGCGCAGGGGCCCCGGGTACAGGCCACTGACCCGGACCGGGCTGCGACCCAGCTCATCGTGCAGGCTGCCGATCAGGCCACGCAGGCCGTGCTGGGCCACGCCATACCCGCCCCAGTAGGCCTGCCCCACCCGTTCGGGGGCATCGACCGCGAAGACCAGGGCAGCATCCTCGCGCTGCCGCAGCAGCGGCAGGCAGGCCTGGGCCAGCCAGGCCGGGGCGGTCAGGGTGACATGGACCGCGCGGGCGAAACTGGCCGGGTCGGCCAGCTCGAACGGGGTCAGGCCGGGGAAATGCGCGGCGCAGACCAGCAGGCCATCCAGCCGCCCCAGCTCACGCTGCAGGGCCTGGGCCAGTTCGGCATAGTCATCGGGGCCGGCACCCTCCAGGTCCATCGGGTACAGCAGGGGTTCCGGGCCGACCGCCTGGACCTGGGCATAAACCCGGTCCAGCCGGCGCGGCTTGCGCCCCAGCAGGACCACCGTAGCCCCGGCCGCCGCAGCGGCAATCGCCGCCGCACTGCCCAGCCCGCCGCCGGCACCGGCAACCAGCACCACGCGGTCCTGCAACGGGCGGCCATCGAGCGCCCCGTCAGTCGGTGACGTCGACGGCCAGGCACTCATCCCTGGGTCGCCTCTTCGACGATGCGCTTGAGCTCGCCGGATTCAAACAGTTCCATGACGATGTCGCAGCCGCCGATCAACTCGCCGTTGATGAACAGCTGCGGGAAGGTCGGCAGGTTGGAGAAGCGCGGCAGGTTGGCGCGGATCTCCGGTTCTTCGAGCACGTTGACGGTGCGCAGGGTGACGGCGCCGGCAGCCATCAACGCCTGCACGGCGCGGCTGGAAAAGCCGCACATCGGGTACTGCGGGGTGCCCTTCATGAACAGCACGAGCGGGTAACGATCGACCTCGGCCTGGATTTGCTGCATTACCGCCACAACCACACTCCTTGCTTCGCCGGACAACCCGACCGTGATGGTCGGCTAGACTGCCCACGGTAGCCGCCATTGTAAGCGGATGGAACAGGCTGCCGCCGTCCCCTGGCCACGAACCTGCACATGCCCGTCGAATTGCCCGCCCTGCCCTACCTCTCCGGCTCCCTGCAGCCCCACCTGTCCGCGCAGACCGTGGAACTGCATCACGGCCGCCACCACCGCGCCTATGTCGACGCGGTCAACGCCGGCACCCTCGGCACCGAGTGGGAGGAGGCGTCGCTGGAAGAGATCGTGCGCCATGCCCAGGGCACGCTGTTCGATGCGGCCGCCCAGGCCTGGAACCACGGCTTCTACTGGCAGTGCCTGCGCCCGCGCGGCGGCGGCGAACCGCAGGGCCGGCTGGGCGAGCTGGTCAAGCGCCAGTTCGGTGACGCGCAGCGCCTGCGCGAGGAATTCAACCGCGCTGCACTGGGCCTGTTCGGCTCGGGCTGGGTGTGGCTGGTGCAGCACCCGGGCGGCCAGCTGGGCATCCAGGCCACCCGCAACGCCGGCACGCCCCTGACCGGCGACAGCACCCCGCTGCTGTGCTGCGACGTGTGGGAGCACGCGTACTACACCGACTACCAGAATGACCGCGCGCGTTACCTGGACGCGTTCTGGCAGATGGTCAACTGGGAATTCGCCGAGAGCCAGCTGCGCTGAGGCAGCGGCTCTGTCACCGGGTAGTGCCGGCCGCTGGCCGGCAACTCACTGGACGTACAAGGATGCCGGGGTTGCCGGCCAGCGGCCGGCACTACCGGGCAGCAGAGCGTGGCTTCACGCGCTCTCATGCGCGGCCACCGCATCCATCACCCGCGCCGAGTACACCAGCGCGGCGCCGGCGTTGAGCGAGACCGCCACGCCCAGCGCCTCGGCGATTTCCTCGCGGCTGGCGCCATGCTTCAGCGCCGCGTCCACGTGCACGGTGATGCAGCCGTCACAACGGGTGGTCACCGCCACCGCCAGCGCGATCAGCTCCCGGGTCTTGGCATCCAGGTGGTTGGTCTGGGCACCGGCATTGGCCAGGGTGGCGTAGCCCTTGACCGTATCCGGCGAGAGCTTGCCGATCTCGCCGATGCGGCCCTTCAGTTCCTTGCGGTAGGCATTCCAGTCGAGCATGGTCGTGACTCCTGTGAAAGGAGCTCCACGCTACCACCGGGAATGTTGCGCCGATGGCTGCACCGGTGCGCCACACCGTTGCACTGCCGGCCTGCGGCCGGCACTACCGGACTCAGCGGTTGCGCAGCGCGTGCACCGCCGGTGCCACCTGGGCCTGGCGGTCCAGTTCCAGGCCCACCTGGTCCAACGCGTCGGCCAGTGCTGCGGCATCGTCATCGCGCAACGTGGCATGGCCGACCTTGCGGCCTTCGCGCGACTCCTTGCCATAGTCATGCCAGTGGCCACTGGCCTGGGCCAGCACCGGCAACGGGTCGGGCATCCGGCCCAGCCAGTTCAGCATGCAGGCATGGCCGAGCATGCGGGTGCTGCCCAGCGGCAGGCCCAGCACGGCGCGCAGGTGGTTCTCGAACTGCGAGGTCTCGCTGCCTTCGATGGTCCAGTGCCCGGAGTTGTGCACGCGTGGCGCCATCTCGTTGGCCAGCAGTTCGCCATCGCGGCAGAACAGTTCCAGCGCGAACACGCCGACGTACTGCAGGTGTTCGGCGACACGGCGCGCATAGCCGATGGCTGCCTGCTGCTCGGCGGCGGACAGCACGGCCGGGGCCACGCTGGCCGACAGCACGCCGTCGACATGCCAGTTGCCGGTGATCGGCCAGGCTTCGAAACTGCCATCGCGGCCACGCACGGCCACCACGCTGACCTCGCGCTGGAAGGCCACGAAGCCCTCCAGGATCAGTCCGGTGCGCTCGACCTGTGCACCCAGCGCATCCCAGGCGGCATCAATGTCGGCTTCGCTGCGCAGGCGGAACTGGCCCTTGCCGTCGTAGCCCAGGCGGCGGGTCTTGAGGATGCACGGCAGGCCGAATTCGACGGCTTTCGCCGCCAGCTCGTCACGGCTGCGGATATCAGCGAAGGCCGGCAGCGGAATACCCAGCTGCTGGAACAGGGTCTTCTCGCTCAACCGGTCCTGGGCCACCGCCAGCGCGGCCGGCGGCGGGTAGACCGGCACGCGGTCGGCCAGGAACTGTGCACTGTCGGCGGGCACATTCTCGAAATCGAAGGTGACCACATCGACCTTGGCAGCGAAGTCCGCCAGCGCCTGGCGGTCGTCGAAGGCACCGACGGTGAGCGGCGCCAGCGGGCCGCTGCAGGCGTCGGCCGCCGGGTCATACAGTTCGAAGCGCAGCCCCAGCGGCGCACCGGCCAGGACCATCATGCGGGCGAGCTGGCCGCCGCCCAGGATGCCGACGGTCAGGCTCATTGGCGCGGATCGTCGTGGGCCATCACGTCTTCGGTCTGGCGTGCACGGAAGGCGTCGAGCGCCTGGCCGATCGCCGGCTGGTCGCTGGCCAGCATCGCGGCGGCGAACAGCGCCGCGTTGGACGCGCCGGCATTGCCGATGGCGAAGGTGGCGACCGGGATACCGGCCGGCATCTGCACGATCGACAGCAGCGAATCCATGCCGTTGAGGGCCTTGGACTGCACCGGCACGCCCAGCACCGGCACGGCGGTCTTAGCGGCGATCATGCCCGGCAGGTGGGCGGCCCCGCCGGCACCGGCGATGATCGCGCGCAGGCCACGCGGGCCCGCCTGCTCGGCGTAACTGAACAACACATCCGGCGTCCGATGCGCGGACACCACCTTCACTTCGAACGGAACACCCAGGGCTTCAAGCTTCTGGGCGGCGTGCTGCATGGTTTCCCAGTCGGAACGGGAACCCATGACGATGCCGACAAGCGGCGCGATCGGGTTGGGGGTCATTGGCCGTCACCTGCCTTAAAGACGTATTCTAGCCATCTTCCACGCAAGACGAAGAACCATGGATCGCAAGCTGCTCGACCTGCTGGTGTCGCCGGACACCCGCCAGCCCCTGTCCCTGCTGGATGGCAAGGGCCTGGAAGCCCTCAACAAGGCCATTTCCGCCGGCGCGGTGAACAAGGCCGATGGCAACCCGCTGGCGCAGCCGCTGCGCGAAGCGCTGGTCACCCGCGACCGCAAGCAGGTCTTCCGCGTCGACGACGGCATCCCGGTGCTGCTGGCCGAGGAAGCCATCCCGACCGCCCAGATCGCCGATTTCCCGACCGCATGAGCACGCTGCCGACGCCGGATGCGGCCGTTGTCGCCGCCGATGTCGCGCGTGCACTGGCCGAGGACCTGGGCAGCGGTGATGTCACCGCCGCCCTGCTGCCCGACCAGGCCGACAGCGCCTACCTGCTGTGCAAGCAGGACGGGGTGATCGCCGGCCGCCCCTGGTTCGACGCCACCCACCGCGCGCTCGACCCGGACGTACGCATCGAATGGCAGGTTTCCGACGGCGACGCGGTCACCGCAGGCACCGTGCTGGCGCTGCTGCACGGGCGCAGCCGCAGCCTGGTCAGCGCTGAGCGCACCTCGCTCAATTTCCTGCAGACGTTGTCCGGCACCGCCACGACCACCGCCCGTTACGTGGCAGCGGTGGCCGGTACCGGCACGCGCATCCTCGACACCCGCAAGACCCTGCCCGGCCTGCGCCTGGCGCAGAAGTACGCGGTGCGCTGCGGCGGTGGCGAGAACCATCGTTTCGGCCTGTACGACACGGTGATGCTGAAGGAAAACCACATCCGCGCTGCCGGTTCACTGGCCGACGCCGTGGCGGGCGCACGCCGGCAGTGGCCTGCGCTGCCGCTGGTGGTCGAGGTCGAGGATCTGGCGCAGCTGCGCCAGGCGCTCGACGCTGGTTGCGAACGCATCCTGCTGGACGACTTCAGCCCCGACCTGCGCCGCGAGGCGGTACGCATCACGGCCGGCCGCATTCCGCTGGAAGTGTCCGGCAGCGTCGGCCTGGGTGGCCTGCGCTCGATCGCCGAGGATGGCGTCGACTGCATCTCCATCGGCGGCCTGACCAAGCACGTGCAGGCCATCGATCTGTCGTTGAAGCTCGGCCCACCGCCGGGCTGAGGCCTGGCTTGGGGTCCGATCCCTTTTTCATGGGAAAAGGGATCCGACCCCGTTCTCATACACGACCCGGGGCGCCTTCACGGCTCGGCTACGGCCGCCTCTGCGACGCTGCCGGCATCCCCCACAGGAGCCGCGCATGCGCCGGATGCTCTTGCCTGCCTGTCTGCTGCTGGCCGCGGCACCCCTATCCGCAGCGGCGGCCGAAGCCTGCGATGTGCCACCGCGTTTCGGCCTGAGCCCATTGGCGGTGGCCATCCGCAATACTGCCTGCAATGAACACCGGCTCTGGTTCCGGCCTTTCATCGATCGCGATGGCCGCGCGGCGAGCCTGAGTGTCACCGAGGCCGAGAACGAACATCTGGCCGACAACGGGCTGATTGCCTGGCAGCGCGTGGCCGGCTACTGGCGCAACAGCGGCACGCTCAACGCGATGGGCAGCATCGTCGGCGCCAGCAGCTGTCTGGCACCACTGGGCACGCGCTACACCGACAGCGACTGCCGCACCTTCCTGATCGACAACCCGTGGTCGGCCGCGTTCATTTCCTGGGTGATGGTGCAGTCCGGCGTCCCCGGCTTCAACGCGTCGCCACGCCACATCGACTACATCCGTGCCGCGTACCAGGGCGGACCCTCGGGCGTGCCGTACCGGCTGGTCGATCCCGCGACCGCAAAGCCCGCACCGGGCGACCTGCTGTGCTTCCTGCGCGATCGCAGCACCACGCTCAGCTACAGTGGGCTGGTGCAGGCACTGGGCAACGGTTCGGTGGGCCACTGGAAATCACATTGCGAAGTAGTGGTGGCCGCCAACCTGGGGGGCGACCAGACCCTGTACCTGGTGGGCGGCAACGTGATGAACACGGTGGCGATGCGACTGCTGCCGCTGGACCGCACCGGGTTGATCAAGCTGCCGCCGGCGCGCGAACGCAACAGCACCGGCATCGAGCCCAGCTGCACGCCGGGCCGCGAGGACGAATGCAGCTTCAACCGCCAGGACTGGGCAGCGCTGCTGCAGCTGACGGCGACCGCTCCATTGGTGATGCCTTCGCCCTCCGCCGCGCCGATGCAGACGGTGCCGGCGACGGCGCCGTCTAACGTGCCCGCATCACCGATGTCCAGCGAACCGCAGCCACGGCGGTGAGTGCAGCGCTTGATCCAGCGCGCGTTCGCCGCCATCTTTGCGGGATCGACCTCTGACGGCTGACGCCATGCCCACCCTGCTGTTGTTGCTGATTGCCGGCGGAATCATCTATTTCTTCTGGAATGCGGCGCGTTCGGCCGCCGAGCGCGCGGTCGAGCTGGGCCGCAATGCCTGCCGCGCTGCCGACGTGCAATGGCTGGATCAGGCGGTACATGCCACCGGCCTGCGACTGTCGCGTGGCGAGGATGGACGGCTCGGTTTCGAGCGCACCTTCAAGTTCGAGTATTCCTACGATGGCATCGATCGCCACGTGGGACGCATGGTGCTGCGTGGCGACCAGTTGATCTCGTTCACCGGCCCAGGCGCGGCGCGGATCAGCCAGATCCGGCCGGATGTGGAGGATGCCGAGGATGTGTAAGAACTGAAGGTGTGCCGACCAACGGTCGGCACCCACACAATTCCGGCACCCACCGGTAAAACCTGCAAAGGAAGACGCCGCCCATCGGGGCGGCGTCGGAATGGTTACTTGACCACGCGCAGGTTCGGGCGGCCCTTCGGCGGCGGGCTGGCCGGCGGCGTATCGTCCGGTGGCGTGCCGTCCTCATGCAGCAGCTCGTCGCTGGTCGGCGCGGTCTCGCTGCCCGGAATGTCATCCGGCAGCGCCATGCCCTGCCCGGTCTCGCGGGCATAGACCGCCAGCACGGCGCTGATCGGTACCTGCACCGGGTAGCTGGTGCCAGAGAAGCGGGCCGAGAAGCTCACCATTTCGTTGTCGATCATCAGCCGCACGACAGCGCGTTCGGCGATGTTGAGCACGACCCGGCCATCCTTGACCGCCGAAGGCGGCACCTGCACGCCGGGGACGCCGGCGTCGACCAGGATGTGCGGGGTCAGCTGGTTGTCGTTGATCCATTCCACCAGCGCCCGCAGCAGGTACGGGCGGTGGCTGGTCATGTGGAAGAAGTCTTCGGTCATGCGTGAAGTGTACGCGCCCGGCGCCCCGCCGGGGCGGATCGCCTGCACGCCGGTCGGCGTGCAGACGGGTTACGCAAGGTTGGATCAGACCGGCAGATCGCGCAGCTTCTTTTCCTGGTCGGTCAGGCTGCGGACGAAACCCGGGTGACGGAAGATGCGGTTGCCATAGTCCTCGATCGCCTTGCCGTCCTTCGGCAGCGGCACGTCCAGCGACTGCAGGCGCCAGATGATCGGTGCCATTGCACAGTCGGCCAGGCTCATTTCCGGATTGAGGAAGAACTTGCTGGCCTTGAACAGCGGCAGCGAGGCGGTCAGCAGTTCCTTCAGGCGCTTGCGGCCGGCCTCGGCCTGGGTCTTGTTGCCCAGCTGGATGGCCTGCACCTGCGGTACCCAGTCGTGCTCAATGCGCAGCATGGCCAGGCGGATACGCGCACGCGAGAGCGGATCGACCGGCATCAGCGGAGGATGCGGGTAGCGTTCGTCCAGGTATTCGCTGACCACCGACGCGGCGTACAGCACCAGCTCGCGCTCGACCAGGGTCGGCACCGAGTGGTACGGATTGAGATCGATCAGGTCTTCAGGCGGGTTCTGCGGATCGACCGGGACAAAGTCGAAGGTGACCCCCTTGGCCGCCAGCACCAGGCGTACCCGGTGGCACAGTACGTCGTCGTTCGAGGAAAACAGCGTCAGTGTATTGCGCATGCGTACGCTCGCCGCCATCAAAGGCTCTCCCACGACAGGAGACCGCCTGCCGCATCGGCGCCGCCGGCACCGTGCCAGCGGTCGACTCCACCCCGAGTGTGCAACCGACCATCACAAAAGCCAATAGGCCCGGGCGATGGCCGGCGGCAGAATCAGTGGACGTCCTTCCAGTATTCCTTCTTCAGCAGGTACAGCAGGAAAGTCAGCAGGGCCAGGAACAGGATCACCCATACGCCCAGCTGCTGGCGCTTGAGCGCGGCCGGTTCACCGGCGTATTCGAGGAAGTTGGTGATGTCCCGAACGGCCTGATCGTACTGGCCGGCATCGACCGACCCGGGCGTTTCGATTTTCAGGCCGGTCACCGGCGGGTCCATGCCGGGCGCTTCCGCCTTGCCGTGCACCGCATGCTGCAGGCCCTGCATCTCCCACAGCGGGTTGGGCATGGAGGCATTGGCGAACAGCGCGTTGTTCCAGCCCAGCGGGCGGCTGCTGTCCAGATAGAACGACTTGAGATAGGTGTAGACCCAGTCACTGCCCCGCACGCGCGAGATCAGGCTGAGATCGGGCGGCATCTTGCCGAACCACTTCTCCGCGTTCTCCTTGGGCATCGCCACCGGGATCGGGTCGCCGATCGCCGAGCCGGTGAAGTTGAGGTTGTTCATCACCTCTTCCTCGGTCAGGCCCAGGTCCTGCGCCATCCGCGAATAGCGCAGGTACTTCAGCGCATGGCAGCCGGAGCAGTAGTTCATGTACAACTGCGCGCCGCGCTGCAGCGAGGCGCGGTCACCGAGGTCGTTGCCGGCCTGCAGCAGCGGGGTGCCGCCTTCGGCGGCGGAGGCCAGGAAACTGCCCAGCATCAGGGTGGCCGCCAGGGCCAGCCGGACCATCCAGCGCTCAGTCATGCGTGGTCACCCTCTCCGGTACCGGCTTGGTCCTGTCCAACCTTGTCCATAGCGGCATCGTGATGAAGAACGCGAAGTACAGGAAGGTCAACACCCGCCCGATGTAGGTCTCGTGCACGTCGGTGCCCGGGCCGGAACCAATCACGCCCAGCCACACGAAGCACACCGCCAGCACGCCCAGCATCACCTTCGAGATCCAGCCGCGGTAGCGCACCGATTTCACCTTCGCCTTGTCCAGCCACGGCACCAGGAACAGGATCGCGATGGCCGAGAACATCACCAGCACGCCGCCCAGCTTGTTCGGCACCACGCGCAACATCGCGTAGTACGGCGTGTAGTACCAGACCGGCTTGATGTGTTCCGGGGTCACCAGGCGGTTGGCTTCGGTGAAGTTGTCGTGCTCCAGGAACAGGCCGCCGAAACCGGGGGCGAAGAAGATGATGAAGGCGGCGATGATCAGCAGGAAGCCGGCACCGACGCCATCCTTGAGCGTGTAGTACGGATGGAACGGAATGCCGTCGGCCGGGGCGTTCGGCGACCAGCGGTTGCCCTTGGGCCCCTTCTTGATCTCCACGCCATCGGGGTTGTTCGACCCCACCTCGTGCAGCGCGCCCAGGTGCAGCACCACCAGCAACAGCAGCACCAGCGGCAGTGCGATGACGTGCAGCGCGAAGAAGCGGTTGAGCGTGGCGTCACTGGGCAGGTAGTCGCCCATGATCCACTCGGTCAGGCCGTTGCCGATCACCGGTATCGCGCCGAACAGCGAAATGATCACCTTGGCGCCCCAGAACGACATCTGGCCCCACGGCAGCACGTAGCCCATGAAGGCTTCGGCCATCAGCACCAGGTAGATCAGCATGCCCAGGATCCACACCAGCTCGCGCGGCTTCTGGTAACTGCCGTACAGCAGGCCGCGGAACATGTGCAGGTAGACCACGATGAAGAACAGCGAGGCCCCGGTGGAGTGCATGTAGCGGATCAGCCAGCCCCACTCCACATCACGCATGATGTATTCGATGGAGCCGAACGCCTCGGCGGCGTTGGTCTTGTAGTGCATCGTCAGGAAGATGCCGGTGACGATCTGGTTGACCAGCACCAGCAGCGCCAGCGAACCGAAGTAGTACCAGATGTTGAAGTTCTTCGGCGCGTAGTACTCGGTGACGTGCTTGCGGTAGACCGGCATCAGGCCCGGCGCGCGGGCATTGACCCAGTCGGCCACGCCGCTGGCGGTACGAGCGAGGATATTGGCCATCAGGCTGCCCCCTGCGGATCGACACCGATGATGATGGTGTTGTCGTCCTGGTAATGGTGCGCGGGCACCTTCAGGTTGATCGGCGCCGGCACGTCCTTGAAGACGCGGCCGGACATGTCGAAGCGCGACTTGTGGCAGGGGCAGAAGTAGCCGCCCTTCCACTGCGGGTCATAGGGTTCAGGCCGGATCTCGGCGACCATTTCCGGCGAGCAACCCAGGTGCGTGCACAGGCCGACCAGCACGGAAATGTCCGGCTTGATCGAGCGCAGCTCGGGGTTCTGCTTCAGCACGTAGTCCGGCTGCTGGTCCTTCTCGCCGGACTCGGGGTCCTTGAGGCGGCCATCGAGCCCGTGCAGTGCATCGAGGATCGCCTTGGACCGCTTGACGATCCAGATCGGCTGGCCACGCCATTCCACGATCAGGCGTTGGCCTTCCTGCAGGGCGCTGATGTCGGCCACCACCGGTGCGCCGGCAAGCTTGGCACGGGCACTGGGGTTCCAGGATTTGATGAAAGGAACAGCGGTGAATCCGACGCCGACGGCGCCCACCACGGCTGTGGTGGCAGAAAGAAAACGCCGACGTCCGGTGTTGACTGGATCGTGTACCCCATCGTTGGCCATCCGGCACTCCGATATTGATTAGGTAGCTTTAAGGCTGCCAGCGGATCCGGTGGGGGCCAGAGCCGCATTGAATCATGGGCGAGTGTAGCGGAACCGTCGAGCGCCACACAACGCATTGCAACAACATTGATTACGGGGCTGCCAGCCAGTGGCCGGTCGGTACCGGCCATTGCCCAAGGTTGCCGGCCAGCGGCCGGCACTACTGGTGCGTCAATGCGGTGCGGTAACGCTCGGCCAGCTGCCCGACCCGGCGCACGTAGTACTGGGTCTCGCTGTAGGGCGGCACGCCACCGTGGCGGTCAACCGCGCCTTCGCCCGCGTTGTAGCCAGCCGCGGCCAGGGTCAGGTCGCCATTGAAACGCTTCAACAACCACGCAAGATACTGCACGCCACCGCGGATGTTCTGCCCGGCATCGTAGGAATCGCTGACTCCGAAACGGGCCGCGGTTGGCGGCATCAGCTGCATCAGGCCCTGCGCGCCGGCGCGGCTGAGCGCGGTCGGGTTGTAGGCCGACTCGGCGTGGATGATGGCGCGCACCACGGCTTCGTCGACGCCGAACTCGCGCGCGGCCGAGCTGATCTCGGTCTGGAACGCGGTGGTGTTCAACCGCACCGAACCGAAGTCCACGCGCGGGTTGACGCCACAGGCATAGCAGCGCTCCATGAAACTGTAGCGGATGGTGCGCACCGGGCCGAGGTTGGCGACCTGGGTCGGGCGCGCACTGGTGTAGTGGCGCACGCCGTCCTTCATGAAGGAATAGACCTGGCCGCTGACCATGCGCCCGCTGCGCGAGGCGACCGGGGGCGCGGGCACGGCGGCTGGCGCAGCCGCCGGTGCCGCAGCGCTGGCCGCCACCGCCACCGGGTTGCGCTCGATGCTGGCCACGGTGGTCGGCGCCGGCTTCGGCGCGGCCACCACCGGGCGCGGTGCCGGGCGGAGGTCGCGGCTGTAGCTGATGGCGCTGCAGCGGGCCCCGGCCAGGCGCTTGCTGACATAGCTGGTGACCCCGTCGGCGCCCTGGCACTTGAACAGGGTGCCCGCGCTGGCCGGCGCAGCGGTCAGCGCAGCGATGATGATCGCCGTTGTCCCCAGTATCCCCTTCATGCCGGCGAGTGTCCCAGCTTCGCCGGGGCTTGCCAAGCGACGCGGCTCAGCCTGTGACGGGCGGCACAGCCAGCACCTGCCCCAATCCGGCCAGGCGCTGTGCCAGTTCATCGCGCAGGCCCGGCGGCGTGGTCCACACCGCCACCGGCACCCGGTCCAGGCTGAGGATCTGCGCCAGCATCATGCCGCGGCTCTCGGCGCCCATGCGCAGCAGGCAATGGTCGGGCCCATCGTCCTCCAGCACACCACACCAGGGCGGGATGCGGCATTCCAGCTCGGCGCGGCTGCCGGCCAGGCGGACGATGGCCTGCAGGGCGAACGGGGCCTGGCTGACCGCCTGCCGCACCATCACATCTGGCGGTGCGGGCGTACGGCGGTGCATGCCCGGCTCGGCGCATTCGCGCACCGCGCCCATCCGGTCCACGCGCAGGGTGCGCCAGTCCTGCCGGCCCAGGTCCCAGGCCAGCAGGTACCAGCGCCGCCCGTAGTTGACCAGGTGCTGCGCCTCGACCTCGCGCTGGGTCACCGCTTCCTGGGCACTGCGGTATTCGAAGGCCAGCCGTGACGCCTGCCGGCAGTGCTGGGCCAGCCGCCCGAGCAGGCGTGCGTCGGTGGACGGAAGGTCGGACAGGGTGGCGGTGGCGGCATGCACCTCGCCGGCCTGCTGGCGGCGACGGGTCGGCACCAGCGGATCGAGCTTGGACAACAGGCCACGCGCGGTGTCGTCGATGCCGGCGACGGTCGCAGAGGCCGCGCGCAGGGCGATGGCCAGGGTAGTCGCCTCCTCCTCGTCCAGCAGCATCGGCAGCACCGGCGCCCCTGCCCCCAGCTGGTAGCCGCCGCCAACCCCGGACGAGGCCCGGACCGGATAACCCAGCTCGCGCAGGCGCTCGACGTCACGGCGGATGCTGCGCCGGTCCACGCCCATGCGCTCGGCGAGTTCAGCCCCGGACCACTGGCGGCGGGCCTGCAGCAGGGCGATCAGGCGAAGCAGTCGATGGGCGGTGCGGCGCATGAAGGATCGAGGACAGAAGTCGTCCGCAATAGTGCCTCAGGATGGCCTCCAGTTCACCACCCACCGCAAGGAGCAATGCCATGAATTCACGCCAGATCACCCTGTACCACGCCGCCCGTTCCCGCTCGAGCGGCGCCGTGGCCCTGCTCGAAGCACTGGGTGCCGACTACCGCATGCAGGTGCTGGACCTGAAGGCGGGCGCCAACCTGGCCCCGGCCTACCTGGCCATCAACCCGATGGGCAAGGTGCCGGCGATCGTCCACAACGGTGCGCTGGTGACCGAGCAGGTGGCGATCTATCTGTACCTGGCCGACCTGTATCCGGAGGCCGGCCTGGCACCGCCGATCGGCGACGCCCTGCGCGGGCCCTACCTGCGCTGGATGGCCTTCTATGGCGCCTGTTTCGAGCCGGCGATGATCGACAAGGCGATGCACCGCGAGCCGCCGCCGCGCCTGATGTCGCCGTATAACGACGCCGAGACCGTGCTGCAGGTGATCGAGGCCCAGCTGGCGCAGGGCCCCTACCTGCTCGGCGAGACGATGAGCGCCGCCGACGTGCTGTGGGGCAATGCGCTGGCCTGGACCACGGCCTTCGGCCTGGTGCAGCCTGCACCGGCCACGGCTGATTACATTGCACGGATGAGCGCGATGACCGCCTTCGACCGTTCGCGGCAGATCGATGCGGAACTGGCGGCGTAAGCAGCGCCCCCTTGTAGAGCCGAGCCCACGCTCGGCTGCTCCTCCGCCTTGCAAAGGCAGCCGAGCACGGGCTCGGCTCTACAGTGATGGCCACGCTGGGCATGGGCGCGGTTGCACGGGCGCGGCGGCTGGCGTGGGATGCGGGTAGAATTGCCCGCTTTCCCGCCACCCGAATGGATTAAGCGCCATGACCGGGACGCCAGACGTCTTTCCGCCCACCACACCGGGCGGTACCCCGCTCGTTGCCCTGCCCGCTGGTCCGCGCAAGCCCGACCAGGTGAAAGGCAAGCTGTACATCAAGACCCACGGTTGCCAGATGAACGAGTACGACTCGGCCAAGATGGCCGACGTGCTTGCCGCCAGCGATGGCCTGGAACTGACCGACAGCCCGGACGACGCCGACGTCATCCTGGTCAACACCTGCTCCATCCGCGAGAAGGCGCAGGAGAAGGTGTTCAGCCAGCTGGGCGTGTGGAAGGGCCTGAAGAACAAGGGCCGTGAAGTCATCATCGGCGTCGGCGGCTGCGTCGCCTCGCAGGAAGGCGAAGCGATCATCAAGCGCGCGCCGTTCGTCGACCTGGTGTTCGGCCCGCAGACCCTGCACCGCCTGCCGGAGCTGATCCGTGCACGCCGCGAGCAGAAGCGCCCGCAGGTCGACATCAGCTTCCCCGAGATCGAGAAGTTCGATCGCCTGCCCGAGCCGCGCGCCGAAGGTCCCTCGGCATTCGTGTCGATCATGGAAGGCTGTTCCAAGTACTGTTCGTTCTGCGTGGTGCCCTACACCCGCGGCACCGAAGTCAGCCGCCCGTTCGAGGATGTGGTGGTGGAGGTGGCGCAGCTGGCCGCACAGGGCGTGCGCGAGATCAACCTGCTCGGGCAGAACGTCAACGCCTATCGCGGGCCCTATGGTGACGGTGAGTTCGCCGACCTCGGCCTGCTGATCCGCACCATCGCCGAGATCGATGGCGTTGGCCGCATCCGCTTCACCACCTCGCATCCGCTGGAGTTCAGCGATTCGCTGATCGATGCGTTCCGTGACGTGCCACAGCTGGCCAACTTCCTGCACCTGCCGGTACAGGCCGGCAGCGACCGCGTGCTGTCGGCGATGAAACGCGGCTACACCGCGCTGGAGTTCAAGTCGAAGATCCGCAAGCTGCGCGCAGTCCGCCCGGACATCTCGATCAGCTCGGACTTCATCGTGGGTTTTCCCGGCGAGACCGAGGCCGACTTCGAGAAGACCATGAAGCTGATCGAGGATATCGGCTTCGACCACAGTTTCTCCTTCATCTACTCGCGCCGCCCGGGCACTCCTGCCGCGGACCTGGAGGACACGCTCAGCGATGCCGAGAAGCACGCGCGCCTGTCGCGCCTGCAGGAACGCATCAACGCCCATGCCGCCCGCATCTCCGAAAAGATGGTCGGCACCGTGCAGACCGTGCTGGTGGAAGGGCCCTCGCGCAAGAACCCGAACGAGCTGACCGGCAAGACCGAGAACATGCGTTCGGTGAACTTCCCGGCGCCGGCGCGATTGATCGGCCAGTTCGTGGATGTGGTGATCACCGAAGCGCTGACCAATTCGCTGCGCGCGCGGGTGGTGGCGGAATGAATCTTCGGGTCGGAGCCCCAAAGGGGCTCCGGCCCGCCGGCCCGATAAATTGGGTTCGGAGCCCCTGCGGGGATCCGACCCCCTGCCTTCAATCCAGGCGCTTGCGGAAGCGCAGGATCGCCAGCGTCATCATCACCACGATGAAGGCCAGCAGCGCCAGCGCATCCGCCCACAGTTCCCACAGCGAGGCACCGCGCAGCATGATGCCGCGCACCAGGCGCAGGAAATGGGTCAGTGGCAGCACCTCGGCCAGCCACTGTACCGGCGATGGCATGCCAGCGAATGGGAACATGAAGCCCGACAACAGGATCGAGGGCAGGAACAGGAACAGCGTCATCTGCATCGCCTGGAACTGCGAGCGCGCACGCGTTGAGATCAGCAGGCCCAGCGCCAGGTTGGCCAGCACCAGCAGCACCGCGGCAAGATAGATGTCCAGCAGGCTGCCGCGGATCGGCACCTCGAACAGCCACGTGCCAAGCACCAGCACCAGCGTGGTCTGCAGCAGGCCGATGGCCGCATAGGGCAGCACCTTGCCGACCATCAGCTCGCTGCGCGACACCGGCGTGGCGATCAGCAGTTCCATGTTGCCGCGCTCGCGTTCGCGCACCACCGCTACCGCCGTGAACATCACCAGGGTCATGGTCAGGATCACCCCGATCAGGCCCGGTACGATGTTCACCGCCGAGCGCCGCTGCGGGTTGTAGAAGCTGGTCACGCTGACCGGACCACTGGCGATGCTGCCTTCGCGCAGGGGACGGGTGTTGCTGGTCGGGCGCGTGTCCAGCGGCACCTGCGCCAGCTGGATCGCCGCGCTCTGCACCACGGTGTCACTGCCATCGACCAGCACCTGCACCGCCTCGCGTCCATCGAAGCGGCGACGCTCGAAGTCGGCCGGCACCACGATGCCGACACTGATCTCGCCACGGCGCAGCGCCTGCATCAGCTGGGCAGGCGTGTAGGCTTCGCTGCGCGGCGTGATCACGCCGGTGGCCACCATGTCCTGCACCAGCGCGCGCGAAGCGGCGCTGTTGGCCTGATCGGCGACACCCGCATCGAGATGACGCAGGTTGAGGTTGATCGCATAGCCGAACAGCAACAGCTGCATCACCGGAATGCCAACGATCATCGCCAGCGTGATGCGGTCGCGGCGCAGCTGCCGCAGCTCCTTGAGCATGATCGCCCACAGCCGGCGCAGGTTCATGCCGCCGGCTCCCGGCCGCGGCCACGGGTGGCGGCCACGAACACATCTTCCAGGTTCGGCGCCACCGTCTGGATGCGGGCCTGCGGGTCAGCGTTGGCAAGTGCACGGGCCAGCACTGCGACGTCCGCTGCGCCCTCATTGCACAGCACGCGCAGCTGGGTGCCGATCTGCGCCACGCTCAGCACACCGGGCAGCTCAGACAGTGCGCGGCTGGCCTGCCGCGGCTGCGACGACGTGACCTGCAACGTGCGGCCGTCCAGCCGTGCGCACAGCTCAGCCGGCGTGCCATCGGCGACCAGCGCACCACGGTCCAGGATTGCCAGCCGGTGGCAGCGCTCGGCCTCGTCCATGTAGTGGGTCGACACCAGCACGGTGGTACCGGCGTCGGCAAGTTCAAACAGGGCTTCCCAGAAATCACGGCGCGATTCCGGATCGACCGCGCTGGTCGGCTCGTCCAGGAACAGCAGCTCGGGCGCGTGCACGACGGCGCCGGCCAGGGCGAGGCGCTGCTTCTGGCCACCGCTGAGGGTTCCGGCCAGCTGCGGCTGCCGGTCCAGCAGACGGTACTGCTGCAACAGTTCGTCGACCCGCTGCCGGGCCTGCGCGCGTGGCAGATCCTGGATGGCGGCGAGGAATTCCAGGTTCTCGCGCACCGACAGGTCCTCATACAACGAGAAGCGCTGGGTCATGTAGCCGATGCGCCGGCGCAGTGCTTCGGCCTGCTCGGGAACCTGCAGCCCCAGCACCTCGATCTGCCCAGCGCTCGGTTCCAGCAGGCCGCACAGCATGCGGATGGTGGTCGACTTTCCGGATCCATTCGGCCCCAGGAAGCCGTACACCCGCCCGCGCGGCACAGTCAGGTCGACATTGTCCACGGCCAGAAGATCGCCGAAGCGGCGGGTCAAGCCCTGCGCATGCACCGCGATGTCGTCGCCGGTGTTCAGAAGCGCACCTGCACCGGCAGTCCGGCCGGAAGCTTCTGCATGTCGGTGGCCGTGTCCACTTCGATCTCGGCCAGATAGCTCAGGCGCTCGACGTCATCACCGGTCAGTGCGTAGTACGGGGTGAACGAGGGCTCGCTGCGGATTGAGCGCACGTGCCCCTTCAGCACGGTGCTGCCGCCTTCCAGCTGTATCTGCGCGGCCTGCCCGACCTTGACCTGCAGGCGCAGCGGCTGCGGCAGGTAGACGCGTGCATAGGGGCGCTCGCCAACCAGCATCACCGCCAGCGGCGCCCCGATCGGTGCCTGGTCACCCTGCCGGTAGGGCAAGGCATCGACCACGCCATCGCGCGGTGCGCGCAGCTGCAGCTTCTGCAGGTTGACGCCCTGCACCACCTGCTGCGCCTGTGCGGCGTCGGCGGCCGCCTGGCCCTGGGTGATGTCCTGCGCGCGACTGCCGTGCACCCGCTCCAGCCAAACCTGCTCGGCGGCCCGCACGCTGGCCTCGGCATTGCCGGCAGCCGCCCGTGCACGGTCCAGCTCGGCGGCGGCGATCAGGCGCTGGCGTGCCAGCGGTTGCACCCGACGGTAGTAGGCCGTGGCTTCAGCAGACTGCGCGCGCAACGCGGCCAGCTGCGCCTGGGCCTGCGCGATCTGTTCCTGGCGCGGACCGATCTTCAGTTCTTCCAGCTGGGCCTGCGCGCGCACCGTGTCGGCCTGCGCCGCGGCGAACTGCGCGTCGCCGCGGGCGGGGTCGAGCTGCATCAGCACTGCTCCGGCCTTGACCTGCTGGCCCTCGCGCACCTCCACCGTGGCGATCACTTCGGCCGCCGGCGCCGGCACCGTGATCCGGTCCCACTCCAGCGTGCCGAGCGCTGCAGGCGGCGCCTGCCCACACCCTGCCAGCAGGCCGATACCCACCAATCCGATTCCACGCATCCCGTTGCCGATGCCCATGCCATCCCCTCCTGCGACGGCGCCACGGTGCCATCCGCCCCGTGCACCCTCAATGATTCCGATCAGCCCTGACGGTTTTTTCACCATGCGTTGGCGAGCCTTTGGCTGCAAGGCTCCGCGCCACCTATCCACAGGTTGATTCGGCATCATTCCACAACCGGTGTGGAAAACCGGCAACACGGGATCCTGTTGCTCGCCTGGCAGCGGAACCTGCGCTGCGATCACGAAGAACGCCGGCGTGCCCTGGAAGTTCTCGGCCACGCGCTGCGACGTGCCCTCCCTCCCGGTCCGCCCGTCCTGCGGGTGCCGGCACGCCCGGGTCCGTGACGATTTTTTCACCACCCCCTCATGACGCTTGTGGCACAAGCACTGTAGAGGTCTATCCACAGGTTTCCGCAGCCCCCGTCCACACCGGGTGTGGAAAAGCATGTATCGACCCCGTGCTGGCCGCGCGCCCGCTGCGCGCGCTACCCTTGTCCTCCCTGAATACACTGCGGTGGAAGGCTTCCGCCCCACCCAAGGCAATGAAAAGCATCGAACATCGAGACTTCACCCTGTCGCCGGAAGACACCGAGCGGCTGGCCAACCTGTGCGGCCCCTTCGATGGGCACCTGCGCCAGATCGAGCTGAAGCTCGGCGTGGAGATCGCCAACCGCGGTTTCGTGTTCCGCATCAGCGGGCCCAACGAAGCCATCGTCGAGGCGCAGAAGCTGGTTGAAGCGCTGTACGCCGAAGCCGGCGAAACCACCTTCGACAACCACGCCATCCACCTGCGCCTGGCGCAGGCCAACGTCGAGCAGATCGCCGAACGCTCCTACGAAGCGCAGGAGGTGGCGATCAAGGTCAAGCGCGGCACGGTGCGCGGTCGCGGTGCCAACCAGGGCCGCTACCTGCACCAGATCGCCACGCATGACATCAACTTCGGCATCGGCCCGGCCGGCACCGGCAAGACCTTCCTTGCCGTGGCCAGCGCGGTCGAAGCGCTGAACGAATCACGGGTGCAGCGCTTGATCCTGGTGCGCCCGGCGGTGGAGGCCGGCGAGAAGCTGGGCTTCCTGCCCGGTGACCTGAGCCAGAAGGTCGATCCCTACCTGCGACCGCTGTACGACGCCCTCTACGAGATGATGGGCGTGGAGAAGGTGGTCAAGCTGCTGGAAAAGAACGTCATCGAAATCGCGCCGCTGGCCTACATGCGTGGCCGCACGCTCAACGATGCCTTCGTGATCCTGGACGAAGCACAGAACACCACCATCGAGCAGATGAAGATGTTCCTGACCCGCCTCGGCTACGGTTCCACCGCCGTGGTCACCGGCGACCTGACCCAGACCGATCTCCCCAAGCACGTGAAGTCCGGCCTGCGCGATGCCATCGACGTGCTGCGCGAGGTCGAGGGCGTCAGCTTCACCTTCTTCGAGTCGCGCGACGTAGTCCGCCACCCGCTGGTGGCGCGCATCGTCAGCGCCTACGATCGCCGTGACCTGCATCAGATCCAACCTGGAGCAACTCCATGACCCGTGGTCCCGTGCGACTGGACGTCGCTGTCAGTTATGCCCTGCCGCGCACCGGCCTGCCGGCGGCGGTCAGCTTCCGCAAGTGGGTGGCTGCTGCGCTGAAAGGCCGCATCCGCGAAGCCGACCTGGCCATCCGCGTGGTCGATGCCAAGGAAGGGCAGTCACTGAACCGCCATTATCGCGGCAAGGATTACGCGACCAACGTGCTCAGCTTCCCGGCCGAAGTGCCCGAAGGGCTGCCCAAGGGCGTGAAGTTTCCGCTGCTGGGCGACCTGGTGATCTGCGCACCGGTGGTGGCCCGCGAGGCCGATGAACAGGGCAAGGCGCTCAACGCCCACTACGCACACCTGACCGTGCACGGCGTGCTGCACCTGCTCGGCTGGGACCACGAGGACGACAAGGAAGCCGACGCCATGGAACAGCTGGAGCGCGAGATCCTGGCCGAGCTCGGCATCGCCGACCCCTACGCCGGCGAGCGCTGAGGCCCACGCACACCGGGATCTTCACGGAGGACGCGCCCATCGCGCTGCTGCCCGCACTCATCGCCGCTCTTCTGCAGGTGACCACTGCCCCGGGCATCGACCCCGGCCGGGAACGACCGTCGCCGTTCCCGGCCAGCGACAGCGCCGCCGACATTGCCGCCAAGGTCGCCGAGGTGCAGGCGTTCTTTGACGTCAGCCAACAGACGGCGCGTCAGGCGGTCGCCGAGGCGCAGCAGCACGCATTGATGGAACGTTTGAAAGCGCGCCACGCGGCACGCCTCGCCGGAATCTGGGTGGACAACGCGGCAGGTTGGAACGTCGTCGTTCGACTGACTGGCCCAGCACCCGCGGCCGATGAGACACATCCAGGGGCGGATGGCCCGCAACGCGTGCGCTACATCACCGGCGCCGCGATGACCGAAGCGGAGATGCAGCGCCGCCTGCACGCACAGCGGGACTGGCTGCTGGCCCAGCTGCCCGACCTGTTCGGCTATAGCCTGGATGTCACGACCGGGGAACTGGAGGTTGAGCTGCGGGATACCCCGGCCAACCGCGCGACGGCGGCGGCCGTGCGCGATCACCTGCAGGTGCAACTGGGCTATCCGGTCAGGCTGCGCTGGTACCCAGCGACCACGCGCAGGCATCCGCCCTGATTGCCTTGGGGCGCTCGCGATGGCTGGCCGGGACCGGTACGATCACCGGCCTGCCTTCCGTTGCGGATCCCGTGCCCGTGCTGCGTATTGCCCTGCCCCTGCTGCTCGCCGTGTCCGCCCCGGCCGCTGCCCTGGACCTGCCGGCGCTGATCGAATGCCGCCAGGGCGTGGCCGAGCAGGCCGCGTTGGCGCCCCTGCTGGCTGATCCACTGAAAGCCGTCGCCCACGGCCTGCAGCCGCTGCCGCAGGGCAACCAGTTCATGAGCGAGTACCGGCTGGCCCAGCCGATCAGCGTGTTCGGCGCCCGCACCGAACGGGTCGCCGTGGCCGGGTCCAGCGTCATGGCGATCCTCGACCAGGCCGATCCGCGGCCGCTGGCCAGGCAGCTGGGGCTGGAGACCGGCTACGACCAGGACGGCAAGTTCATGGCCGGCCGCGAGCTGGTCAGCCGCGACGTGACCGATCCGAAGACCGGCGAGGCCCGGATCGAGTCGATCATCCTCAGCGTCTCCACCGTGGCCTCCCATCCCGGCAAAACCCTGGCCGGCTGCACCTACAGCCTGGACCTGCCCGAGGAAGAAGCCCCCGCCCGGCCTGAACTGGCCCCGCCGCCGATCACCGGACCGGGCAGCGACGGTCACTGACAGGCCGCCACATCCTGCTAGACTTGGGCCAACGCCCGGCTTGCCGGGTGCCCTTTTTCCAGAGATGTCAGAAGACGACAGTAGTAGCTCCGCACAGGAGCCCAGTGAAAAGAAGCGCGGCTGGCTTGAACGCCTGACCTCCGCCTTCTCCGGCGAACCCCATACCCGCGACGAGCTGGTCGCTGTCCTGCACACCGCGCAGGAAGAGGGCCTGATCGCCGCCGATACCCTGAAGATGATGGAAGGCGCCATTTCGGTGGCCGAGTTGACCGTGGGCGACGTGATGATCTCGCGCTCGCAGATGGTTTCGCTGCCGGTCGAAGCGCCCTTCCTGGAACTGATGAAGCAGGTGGTCGAATCCGGCCATTCGCGCTTCCCGGTGCACGGCGAGAACAAGGACGACATCCTTGGCATCCTGCTGGCCAAGGACCTGCTGCGCGGCGTGGTCGCCGACAACGGCCCGGCCAACGTGCGCGAGCTGCTGCGCCCGGCAGTGCTGATCCCGGAGGCGAAGAAGCTCAACGTGCTGCTGAAGGAATTCCGCCTGTCACGCAACCACATGGCCATCGTGGTCGACGAGTACGGCGGTGTCGCCGGCCTGGTCACCATCGAGGACGTGCTGGAACAGATCGTCGGCGAGATCGACGACGAGCATGACGAGGCCGAGGATCCGTCGGCGCAGATCGCCATCCAGTCCGACGGCCAGTACGTGGTCGACGCGCTGACCCCGATCGGCGACTTCAACGAACGCTTCGGCGCTACCTTCTCCGACGAGGACTACGACACCATCGGTGGCCTGGTCACCGAGGCCGTGGGCCACCTGCCGGAAGTCGGTGACGAGCTGGCGCTGGACCGCTTCATGTTCCGCGTGGCCCGCGCCGATGCGCGCCGGGTCCAGGCCTTCCACGTGACCGTGCTGCCGCCGGACGCGCAGGACGACGCTTGAAGCGCGGCGCCCTCCTGGCACTGCGCCTGAGGCTGTGGCTGGCACTGTGCGTGCTGGCCACGGCCCTGCCGCTGGCCGCCTTCGCGCAGCCGGCGGCACCCGCTCCTGCTGCACCCGCCGCCAGCGCCGAGGCTCCCGCCCCGCGCATCGGGGTGGTGACCATGCAGCCGGGCACGGTGTTCTTCGAGCGCTTCGGCCACGACGCCATCGTCGTTATCGATCCGCTCAGCGGCGAAGCGACCTCGTACAACTTCGGCTACTTCGATCCGTCCGAGGACGACTTCATCAGCCGCTTCGTGCGCGGCGACATGATGTATTACCTGGTGGCGCTGCCGCTGCAGCAGGACCTGTCGTACTACGACGAGACCGGCCGCGGCGCCAGCGTGCAGTGGCTGGACCTGCGCCCGGAGCAGGCACGTGCACTGGCCGCCGACCTGGCCGAGCGCGCCAAGCCGGAAAACGCGCGCTACCACTACGACTACTACACCGCCAACTGCGCCACGATGGTACGCGACACGGTGAACAAGGCGCTGGATGGCGGCCTGCAGTCGCAGCTGTCGGGGCGCTCGCGCGGCAATACCTACCGCAGTGAATCGGTGCGCCTGGCCTCGCCGGCACCGTGGATGTGGCTGGGCTTCGATGTCGGCCTCGGTCCGTTCGCCGACCAGCCGCTGTCGCGCTGGCAGGAAGCCTTCGTGCCGATGCGCCTGGCCGACGCGCTGCGCCAGGCGCGCAACAGCGACGGCCGGCCGCTGGTGCAGTCCGAACAGGAACTGCTGCCGCACCGCATCGACCCGGAGCCGAAGGAGTTCGCGCGCCGCTGGTGGCCGTGGCTGCTGTGTGGCCTGGTGATCGCCGCCGGCATACTGGCGCTGCGCAGCCGGCCGCGCCTGCTTGCCGGGCTGGCCCTGCCGTTCTGGCTGCTGTGTGCCATCGCCGGCAGCCTGCTGGTGTTCCTGTGGGGCTTCAGCACCCACTACGCCGCCTGGGCCAACCGCAACCTGCTGCTGCTTTCGCCACTAGCCGTGCTGTTGCTGCCAGGCGCGATCGCGCTGCTGCGCCGGCGCGCGCCGGGCCGCATGTTCAGGGTCGTGCTGTGGCTGCTGGCGGTGCAGGCCGTGGCGGCGCTGGTGCTGCACTGGCTGAGCCTGCAGGCGCAGTACAACGTGCAGTGGATCGTGCTTCTGCTGCCCGTCCACGTCGCGCTGGCATGGGTACTGGGGCGCCGTCCTCACTTGTCCGAAACACGGCACTGACGCACGATGGCGGGCATGTCATTGCCCGCCTCCGCTTCCGCCCCTGCCTCGGCCAACCCCGCCTGCGTCATCAACTGCGTCCACTACGATGACGACGGCAAACGCCACGACATCAGCCTGGATGCCATCAGCGATGTCATTGCCAGTGGCAACGGCTTCGTCTGGGTCGGCCTGTACGACCCCAACGACGATGTGCTGCTGAAACTGCAGGAAGAGTTCTGCCTGCACGACCTGGCCATCGAGGACGCGCGCAATGCGCACCAGCGGCCCAAGGTCGAGACCTACGGCAATTCGCTGTTCGTGGTGGTGACCACCGCGCAGATGGTGGACGAACGCATCCAGTACGGCGAAACCCACGCCTTCCTCGGCCCGCGTTTCCTGGTGACGGTGCGCCACGGCGCCTCGCTGTCCTACGCCCCGGTGCGTGCACGGGTCGAGCGTGAACCGCAGCTGCTGAAGATGGGCCCGTCGTACTGCCTGTACGCGGTGACCGACTTCGTGGTCGACAACTACCTGCCGATCGTGCACCGCTTCCGCGACACCCTGGACCTGCTGGAAAAGGACATCTTTGCCGACAGCTACAAGCGCAGCACGGTGGTACGGCTTTACGAGCTCAAGCGCGAACTGAACAAGATGCGGATGGCGGTGGCACCGCTGCAGGATGTGCTGGCGCAGCTGCGCCGCTACCAGGGTGACCTGATTCCCGATGAAGTGAAGCTCTACGTGCGCGACGTGCATGACCACGCGGTACGCATCAGCGATGTGATCGACACCCTGCGCGAGATGCTGGGCACCGCACTGAGCGTGAACCTGTCGCTGGTGACGCTGGCGCAGGGCGAGACGGTCAAGCGCCTGGGTGCATGGGCCGCACTGCTGGCAGCGCCGACGCTGATCACCAGCTGGTACGGCATGAACTTCAGCCACATGCCCGAGCTGAGCCAGCCGTGGTCGTATCCGCTGATGATTGTCGGCGTGGGCGGTGTGTGCGTGGGCCTGTACCGGTTGTTCAAGCGCGCGAAGTGGTTGTAGCGCGTATCGACCAACGGTCGATACCCACCATGCACGGGGGTGTCGATACCCGGCAATCCGGTAGGCCGCGACCGTTGGTCGTGGCACATGCCCCGCTTCTGGTAGTGCCGGCCGCTGGCCGGCAACCAGGGCAATGCCGGCCAGTGGCCGGCACTACCGTTCGGCATCAAGCCACGTAGACGGTCTTGATGTTCATGAACTCGTGGATGCCGTGGTCGGCCAGCTCCCGGCCGAAGCCGGACTGCTTGCTGCCACCGAACGGCAGCCGAGCGTCGCTCTTGACGATGGCGTTGACGAACGCGGCGCCGCATTCCATGCGCTGCGCGAAGGCTTCGCCGCGCACCGGGTCGCGCGTCCACACGCTGCCGCCCAGGCCGAAGCGGGTGTCGTTGGCCACGCGCAGCGCCTCGGCCTCATCCTTGACCCGGATCACCGCAGCCACCGGCCCGAACAGCTCCTCGTCGTAGGCAGGCATGCCTGGGCCGACCTGATCGAGCACGGTCGCCGGATAGCCCGCATGGGTGCCGGCAATGGGCTCGCCGCCGACCAGAACGCGCGCGCCCTTGGCGACGCTGGCCTGCACCTGCTTGTGCAGTTCGTCGCGCAGATCGGCACGGGCCATCGGCGCCAGCGTGGTGCCACGCTCACTGGGATCGCCATACTGGCGCTGGCCCGCGGCTTCAACGAAGCGTCGGGTGAAGTCATCGGCCACCGCATCGACCACGATGAAGCGCTTGGCCGCAATGCAGGTCTGCCCGCTGTTGTCGAAACGCGACTTCACCGCCGCCGCCACGGCCTTGTCGAGGTCGGCATCGTCGAGTACCACGAAGGCATCGCTGCCACCCAGCTCCATCACCGACTTCTTCAGCTGGCTGCCGGCATTGGAGGCGATCGAGCGCCCTGCCCGTTCGCTGCCGGTCAGCGTCACCGCCTTCACCCGTGCGTCGCGCAGCACCTCGGCAGCCTGGTCGTTGTCGATGTGCAGCACGTCGAACACGCCCTCAGGCAGGCCTCCGTCACGACACACCGCCAGGATCAGGTCGGCGCACTGCGGCACGTTGCTGGCGTGCTTGAGCAGGGCCACGTTGCCGGCCATGAACGCCGGTGCCAGGAAACGGAACACCTGCCAGACCGGGAAATTCCATGGCATCACCGCGAACACGCAGCCGATCGGCTCGTAACGCACGTAGCTGCGCTGGGCTTCGGTGTCGATCAGCTGCGGCTTGAGATAGTCGGCTGCGTGGTCGGCGTAGTACTCGCAGGCGGCAGCGCACTTGTCGACCTCGGCCAGCGCCTCGGCCTTGAGCTTGCCCATCTCATGGGTCATCGCCTGCTGCAGGTCGTCGCGACGCGTGCGCAGCTGCGCGGCGATCTGGCGAAGGACGGCGCCGCGATCCTGCAGCGAGCGATCGGCCCAGCCGGGGAAGGCATCGGCGGCGGCCTGCAGGCGCTGCTCGATGTCAGCAGCGCCCATCAGTTCATGGCGGTAGGTCACCTGGCCGGTGGCCGGGTCGATTATCTCGACGGTCATGGGGGATCTCCATCTGGAAGACCCCCATTGTGCGCCGCTGTCCGTGAGCCGGGTGTTGCCGGCGCTGTCGACAGGCCGTGTGCTCAGCCGTTGTCCTGCCGCGCCAGCTGCAGGTCGCGCTGGCGCCGTTTCTCGGCGCGGGCATTGATGTACCAGCCGATCACCGCAGCGATCGACACCGCCGACACCAGCAGCGTGGCCAACGCGTTGATCTTCGGACTGATGCCCATGCGCACCGAAGCGAACACCTTCATCGGCAGCGTGGTCGAGCCCGGCGTGGCCACGAAGCTGGCCACCACCACGTCATCCAGCGACAGGGTGAAGGCCAGCAGCCAACCCGCCACCAGCGCCGGCGCGATGATGGGCAGGGTGATGCGGGTGAACACGGTCAACCGGCTGGCGCCCAGGTCCATCGCCGCTTCTTCCAGCGACAGGTCCATTTCCTGCAGGCGCGAGGACACCACTACGGTGACGAAGCAGAGGGTGAAGGTCACGTGCGCGATCCAGATGGTGGCCAGGCCACGCGCCGGGAAGCCGGGAATCGCGCCCATCGATGCCAGCAGCGCCATCAGCGAGAAGCCCAGGATCACGTCCGGCATCACCAGCGGCGCGGTCACCAGCGCGCCGAACAGTGGCTTGCCACGGAATCGCTTGAAGCGGGTCATCACCATCGCCGCCAGCGTACCCAGCACGGTGGCGGTACAGGCGGTCCAGAACGCCACCACCAGGCTGGTCCACATCGCGTCCATCAGCGCGCGGTCGGCGAACAGGTCGCTGTAGGCGCGGGTGGAGAACCCGGCCCAGACCATCGCCAGCCGCGAGCTGTTGAACGAGTAGAACATCAACAACAGGATCGGCAGGTACAGGAAGGCGAAGCCGAGCAGCAGCACGCCCAGCCCCAGGCCCTTGGCGGTACGCGGGCTCATGCCTGCTTCCCTTCCAGCAGGCGCTGCTGGGAACGGTTGAACAGCAGGATCGGCACCAGCAGCAACAGGATCATCGCCACCGCCATCGCCGAAGCGCCCGGCCAGTTGCGATTGTTGAAGAACTCGTTCCACAACTGGCGGCCCACCATCAGCGTCTCCGAACCACCGAGCATTTCCGGGATCACGAACTCACCCACCGCCGGGATCATCACCAGCATGCAGCCAGCGATGATGCCGGCCCTGGACAAGGGCAACGTGATGCGCAGGAACGCCTGCCACGGCTTGGCGCCGAGGTCGTAGGCCGCTTCCAGCAGGCGGTGGTCATGCTTGACCAGGTTGGCGTACAGCGGCAGCACCATGAACGGCAGGTAGCAGTAGACGATGCCGATGTAGGCGGCGGTCGGCGTATCGATCAGCTGCAGTTTCGGCAGCCCCATCGACGTCATCAGCGTCTGCAGGCCAGTGAACTGCAGGAACTGGTCGAGCAGGCCATTGCGGTCCAGGATTGCCTTCCACGCATACACGCGGATCAGGAACGAGGTCCACGACGGCAGCACCACCAGCATCATCGCCACGTTGCGTGCGGCCGGCGACAGGCGCGCGATGGCATAGGCCATCGGATAGCCGATCAGCAGGGTGAAGAAGGTGGAGATCGCCGCGATCTTGATCGAGCTCAGGAACGCCTGCGCATAGATCGAATCGCGGAACAGCGCCAGGTAGTTCTCCAGGTTCAGCTTCAGCGAGAAGCCGCCGTCGGCGTACTGCAGCAGCCAGGTATACGGCGGCGAGCCGACCCGGCTGAGCGAGAAGCTGATCATCAGCACGATCAGGAACGGCACTGCGAAGAACAGCAGCAGCCACAGGTACGGAATGCCGATCACCGTGGCACGCAGCCCCGGCAGCCAGCGCTTCAGGCCGGCGACGCTCATGAGGTCAGCACCACGCCGTCGTTGTCACGCCAGTGCACCCATACGCTGTCACCCCAGGTCAGGCCGTCGCTGGCCCAGCGCTGCGAGTTGGCGAAGTTGGCCAGCACCTTGGCGCCGCTGGGCAGCCGCACGTGGTAGACCGAATGGCTGCCGAAATAGGCGATGTCCTCGATCACGCCCTGCGCTTTGTTGGTGTGCCCATCCGGCTCGTCCTTGCCGATCATCACCTTCTCCGGGCGCAGCGCGAATGCGACCGGCTGCCCTTCGTAACAGGTGATGCCATGGGCGATGTAGATCGGTGCCGGGAACAGCGGCGAGCGCACGGTCACGTACTCGGGCAGGTCCTCGTCGATCACCCCGTCGAACAGGTTGACCGAGCCGATGAACTCGGCGACGAAGCGGTTGGCCGGCTGCTCGTAGACCTCGTCCGGCTTGCCGACCTGCTGGATCCAGCCGGCATCCATCACCGCGATGCGGGTAGCCATGGTCATCGCTTCTTCCTGGTCGTGGGTGACCATCACGCAGGTCACGCCCGACGACTCGATGATGCTGACCAGTTCCAGCTGCATCTGCGAGCGCAGCTTCTTGTCCAGTGCGCCCATCGGCTCGTCCAGCAGCAGCAGCTTCGGCCCCTTGGCCAGCGACCGCGCCAGCGCCACGCGCTGCTGCTGGCCACCGGACAGCTGGTGCGGCTTGCGCTTGCCCAGGTGGCCCATCTGCACCAGGTCGAGCATCTCGCCGACGCGCTTGCTGATCGCGTCCTTGCCCAGGCCATCCTGCTTCAGGCCGAAGGCAATGTTCTGTTCGACCGTCATGTGCGGGAACAGGGCATAGGACTGGAACATCATGTTGACCGGCCGCTGGTACGGCGGCAGCGCGTCCAGGCGCTGGCCATCGACGGTGATGCTGCCCTTGGTGGGCGTCTCGAAGCCGCCCAGGCAGCGCAGCAGGGTCGATTTGCCGCTGCCGGAGCCTCCGAGCAGGGCAAAGATCTCGCCCTTGCGCACGTCCAGATTGACGTCGTCGACGGCCACGAAACCGTCGAATTCCTTGCGCAAATCACGAATGGAGAGATAGCCGGGCGCACCGGTCGTGTCGACGACGGCGGCTACCGGCTGGGCTTCAACGGGCATGGGGGCTCCGGGAGCGGGCGGTGGACAGCGGCCGCCATTCTAACGGCCGGGGGCTGCAGGGGATATGACGGCGACGGGTGGCACCCACCGGGCCGGGGGGATCTGCAGATCTGGTGGGGGCCGACCGTTGGTCGGCCCTGCCGGAAAAGCATGCCGACCAACGGTCGGCACCCACCTGCCAGCCAGCCCTTAGCGCCCGGTCTTCACCTCGGTCCACAGCCGGGTGTAGAGCTTGTCGGTCTCCGGCGTGTTGATCGAGTAGGTGAACATCTTCTCGGCCACGTCGGCCGGCGGGTAGATGGTCGGGTCGGTACGGATCGCCTCGTCCACCAGCGGGGTCGCGGTCGGCACCGGGTTGGCGTAGTGGATGAAGTTGGTGTTGGCCGCGGCAACCTTCGGCTGCAGCAGGTAGTTGATGAAGGCGTACGCGGCTTCCGGATGCTTGGCGTCCTTCGGGATCGCCAGCATGTCGAACCACTGCGGTGCGCCTTCCTTCGGGATCGAATAGGCCACGTGCACGCCATTGCTGGCTTCCTCGGCGCGGTCGCGGGCCTGGATGATGTCACCCGACCAGCCGACCACCAGGCAGGTACCGCCGTTGGCCAGCGAACCCACGTACTGCGAGGAGTGGAAGTTCTGCACGTACGGGCGGATCGACTTCAGCAGGTCGGCGGCCTTCTGCAGCTCGGCCGGGTCGCCGCTGTGCGGGTCCAGGCCCAGGTAATGCAGTGCGATCGGGATCATGTCCGCCGGCGTGTCCAGGATGGTCACGCCGCAGTCCTTCATCTTGCTGATGTTCTCCGGCTTGAACACCAGGTCCCAGCTGTTGGCGATGTCGGCGCTGCCGCCGAAGCGCTGCTTCAGCATGTCCACGTTGTAGCCGATGCCGGTGGTGCCGATCATGTACGGCACGCCGTACTGGTTGCCCGGGTCCTGGGTGGCGATGCGCTTCATCACCGCCGGATCGAGGTTGGCCAGGTTCGGGATCTTGCTCTTGTCCAGCGGCAGGAACACACCGGCCTGGATCTGGCGACCGAAGAAGTTCAGGGTCGGCACCACCACGTCATAGCCGCTGTTGCCGGCCAGCAGTTTGGTCTCGACCATCTCGTCACTGTCGAACACATCGTAGGTCACCTTGATCCCGCTCTCCTTCTCGAAGGTCGGAATGGTGTCCTCGGCGATGTAATCGCTGTAGTTGTAGACGTTCAGGACCTGGCTGTCCTGCGCGCCGCCGTTGCCACCGCTGCAGGCGGCGAGCATGGCGGAGGCCAGGCCGAGCGTGAGGATACGCAGCTTCATCGGGTGCTCCAGAATGCGGGAAGGGGGGGCCGGCGGGGCCGGCGACGGGTGCCAGCCTACCCCCCGGCGGCGGATTTTTCTATTCCGGATGCTCAGACGTTCAGCAGCAGGAACTCGCGCTCCCACGAGCTGATGACGCGGAAAAAGGTCTCGTATTCCTTGCGCTTGACCGAGATGTAGGCCCGGCAGAAGCGCTCGCCCAGCAGGGCCTGCAGCTCGCTGCACCGCTCCAGCCCGTCCAGCGCCTCGCCCAGCGAGCGCGGCAGGTTGTAGCCCAGTTCCTTGGCGCTGCCGGTCACCGGCGCATCCGGTGCCAGCCGCTCGCGGATGCCCAACAGGCCGCAGGCCAGGGTCGCGGCCATCGCCAGGTAGGGATTGGCATCGGACCCGGCGAAACGGCTCTCCACGCGCATGTTCTCCGGCGTATCCAGCGGCACGCGCAGGCCGCAGGTGCGGTTGTCGAAGCCCCAGTGGACGTTGCTCGGCGAGACTTCGCCGAACACCAGCCGGCGGTAGGAGTTCACGTTCGGCGCGAAGAACGCCATCGCCTGCGGTGCGTACTTCTGCAGGCCGCCCAGGTAGTGGCCGAACACCGGGCTGAACTCGCCCTCGGCATCGGTCTCGCCGGCGAACACGTTGCTGCCATCGCTCACCCGCACCAGGCTCTGGTGGATGTGCATGGCACTGCCCGGCTCGTTTTCCATCGGCTTGGCCAGGAACGTGGCATACACCCCGTGGCGCATCGCCGCTTCGCGCATGGTGCGCTTGAACAGGAACACCTGATCGGCCAGGTCCATCGCATCGGCATGGGTGAAGTTGACCTCCAGCTGCGCCGCGCCGGACTCGTGGATCAGCGTGTCCACGTCCAGCTTCATCGCATCGGCGTAGTCGTACATCAGGTCGAGGATCGGGTCGAACTCGTTGACCGCATCGATCGAGTACGACTGCCGCGCGGTCTCCGGGCGCCCGGAGCGGCCGGCCGGTGGCAGCAGCGGGAAGTCCGGGTCGGTGTTCTTCTGCACCAGGAAGAACTCCAGTTCCGGCGCCACCACCGGGCGCAGGCCCAGCTCGGCGTAGGCTGCCAGCACGCGGCGCAGCACGTTGCGCGGCGCCAGTTCGTGCGGCTCACCGCTCTTGGTGTAGCAATCGTGGATGACCTGCGCGGTGGCGTCGGCCGCCCACGGCACCATGCGCACCGTGTCCGGATCGGGGCGCAGCATCATGTCCGAGTCGGACGGCGAGGTCAGCTCGTAATAATCGTCAGGGAACTCGCCGGTGACGGTGGTGGCGAAGATGCCCTCAGGCAGGCGCGTGCCGTAGTCGTGCGAGAACTTGTCGGCGGGAATGATCTTGCCGCGCGCGTTGCCGGTGATGTCCGGCACCAGGCATTCCACCTCGGTGATGCGCCGCTCCTTCAGCCAGCGCAGCAGCGTGCTTTCCTGCGGTGCGGGGGGCGTGGCCGTCTTGCGCGGGCGCGTTCGGGAACTCATCGGGAATCCAGTCGGTTCTGTTGGTGCTGCCGGCAAGCCTGGCCGAACGCACGGAAAATAGCGTGATAGAACGGCGCCTGCATGACACGCCACTCCGGGTGCCACTGTACGCCGAGCACGAAACGATGGTGCAGGCTGCGTGCCGCTTCGACCAGCCCATCGTCGGCCACGGCCTCGACCTGCAGCCCCTGCGCCAGGCGGGCGACACCCTGCCCGTGTACCGAATTGACCTGCGCGCGGCCACTGCCGTGCCACTGCGCCAGCCAGCCATCGGCAGCCAGCGTGACCGCGTGCGCCGGCCCATACTGCACCTCCACCGGCGCCTGCGGTTCTTCGCGATGGTCGGCCAGGCCAGGCACCGCGTGCACCTGCGGATGCAGGCTGCCGCCCAGCGCGACGTTCAACTCCTGGAAGCCGCGGCAGATCGCCAGCACCGGCAGGTCCAGCGCCAGTGCCTCGTGCAGCAACGCAAAGGCATTGGCATCGCGGGCCGGGTCATGTGGATTGCCTGGCCAGCTGCGGCCACCTTCGTAGTGCTGCGGTTCGATATTGCTGACCGCGCCGGTCAGCAGCAGGCCATCCAGCCCCTGCAGCCAGTCGCCGGCCGGCAGCGGTGGCTGCAGGCTCGGCAACACTACCGGAGTCACCTCGGCCGCCTCGGCCAGCGCGCGCACGTACTTCTCGCCGGCCACCGCGAAACGGTGATGGCCGAGCACGGTGCTGTCGGTGGGCAGGCCCACCCAGGGCAGGCGGCGCATGGGAACACTCCTTGGCGTGCCGACACGTTACCTGGCGTCCGGCGAAGGCGGCAAGTCGTCGCCGTCACGCCATGGCTGTCACGCATCGGCGAAACTAGAGGGGTGAATGCTGATCGTCCTCCTCCGCTTCGCCTTCCCGCACTGCGCCCGCGAGGCCTGCGGTGAGTGCCGCGTTCCCGCCCAGCTGGTACGCCGCCAGCCTGCCCGAACCGCCCGCACTGCCCCCGCTGCAGGGGAATGTGCAGGCCGACGTTGCGGTGCTCGGTGCCGGCTATACCGGCCTGACCGCAGCCCTGGAACTGGCCGCGCGTGGCCAGCGCGTCGTGTTGCTGGAAGCGCAGCGGATCGGCTGGGGCGCGTCCGGCCGCAATGGTGGCCAGGCGCTGGTCGGCTACGGCTGCGAGGTGGACGAACTGGAGCGTCAGCTCGGCCGTGAAGATGCGCGCCACCTGTTCGACTGGTCGCGCGACGCGGTGCAGGCGATGCGCACCCGTATCGATCGCCACGGTATCGACTGCCACTGGGTGGAGGGCCACGCCAGCGTCGCCATCCGCGAGCGCCATGAGCGCGACCTGCGGGCCAACTGCGAGCACCTGCAACGCCATTACGACTACCCCATGCAGTGGTGGGAGCGGGATGCCCTGCGCGCGCAGCTGGACAGCCCGCGCTACCGCGCCGCGATGTTCGATCCGCTCAGCGCGCACCTGCATCCGCTGGCCTATGCGCGTGGCCTGGCCGACGCCGCGCGCGCAGCCGGCGTGGTGATCCACGAGCATTCGGCGGTAACCCGCGTGCAGCGTGGGCCGCAGCCTGCCCTGCACACCGCGCAGGGCAGCGTGCGCGCCGCACATCTGGTGGTGGCCGGCAACGCCTGGCTGCAGGGCCTGCTACCGGAGCTGGAACGGCGGATCATGCCGGTCGGCACCTATATCGGTGCCAGTGAGCCAATCGGGGCCGAGCGTGCCCGGGCGCTGATCGGCAACAACATGGCGGTGGCCGATACCGCCTGGGCACTGGACTACTTCCGCCTCAGCCACGACCACCGGCTGCTGTTCGGTGGCCGTGCCAGCTATTCGGCGCTGCCACCGCCCGGTCTGCGCAGGGTGATGCAGCGGCGCATGCACCAGGTGTTCCCACAGCTGGCCGACGTGGCCCTGGACCAGGTCTGGGGCGGCTACGTGGACATCACCCGCAACCGCGCCCCGCACTGGGGCCGGCTGGACGGCAATCTGTACTTCGCGCAGGGCTTCTCCGGCCATGGGGTGGCCGCCGCCGGGCTGGCCGGCGAGGTGATCGCCGCCGCCATTGCCGGCCAGAGCGAGCGCCTGGACGTGTTCCAGCGCCTTCGGCATGCGCCCTTCCCCGGCGGCCGGCTGCTGCGCACGCCGCTGCTGGTGGCGGCGATGTCCTGGTACAAGCTGCGGGATGCATTGTGGTGAAGATTCTGCATCTCCACCTGTATTGAACGTTCTGACAAACGTACCGCAGCGCTGATCGTGCTGCACACGTCACAGATTTTCACGCGACATCTGTGATGGATGGCTGGACAATTTCCTAAATGCGCAGCTATGCAATTGCATAATCGTTCGCAGACCGATACCGTCCTGAGAAACCGGGCCCCGCGGCGAATGGATGCTGACAGGGGACACGTAGGAGAGGGGGACGTGCGATTGGACTGGTGGAAAGAAGGATTGTTGCTGAAGGTGCGCATTCGTCCGGCTGGCCTGATGATTGCCTTGCTTTATGCAGTTGCCTATTGGGCAACCCGACAGCTGTCGCTGGATCAGTTCTATTTGCCAGCCGGCATCCGGGTGGCAGCCGTGCTGTTGTGCCCGCCGCGCCTGTGGCCCTACCTGCTGCTGGGCGAATATGCGTACTTTGCACAGTCCCGCGTGCCGATGATCGAGAAGTACGGCCTGACATGGGTCATTGTTGCCTCCGCATTCCTCATGCCAGCGGTGATGCTGATTGTGAAGCTGCAACGGCGACTGATGGCGGAGTCGCAGACGATCGGCCTCTTGTTGATTGCCGCCGCTTCCAGCGTCGTTATTACTCTGCTCAACCTCAGCTTTTCCCATCTGCTCTGGCCAACACCTCCTTCCACACCCTTCCTGACCAATGCCGCGCGCTTCAGCGTGGGTGATTTCATCGGCATTCTGACGGTGGCCCCCATCGCCATGCTGTGGGCGCGGCAGGACGTGGGGCAGGAGTGGAACGCTCGACGAAAGACCCCGATGCTGGCAGCACTTTCATCGATGCTGCTGATCGGGATAGCAGCGACTCAACTGCCCGCAGACTGGATTGCATTGAAGGCAACGTTCCTGCTGCTGTTGGCACTCCCCGCGGCCGCGCTTACCTGCCTGTATGGCTGGAAGGGGGCTGCCCTTGCAGTGCCGGTGCTCAACATGGTCATCGGCCTGACCACGCCCAACACCCATCCCACCGCATTCGATCCCGCGGCCTTCATCACCCAGCAGATCATGGCGATCAGCGGCATCGTATTGCTGCTGCTCGGATCACGCATCACCCACTTCTACCACCGTTACAGGCTGCGCGAGATGGGGGAAAGGGACGCCATCCATCTGGCGAGGAGCTCGCAATTGGCCAGCGAGATGGAGCTGCGTGAACGTGCCCTGCACCTTCGCAAGCTCGGCGACGGCATTGATACGTCGCTGGTTGAGCTGGCCGAATGGCTCAAGGCCCAGGGACATCACGCAGTGGCCAACAGCCTTCTGCATACCTCGAATGTACATTCGCGGCTCTTTCGCGAACAGACAAGCATGGTCTATCCCTCGGGCCTGGAGCATCTTGGGCTTTACGTGGCCCTGCAGGCGGGTGGCATCCGTGAGTCGTGGAAGCTGACGGAGCGCGTTCTCCGCCCGGATCTGAAAGGCGACCCCTGCAACCTGAGCGTGGAACTGCAATTGGCCGCTTACCGGACACTGATTGACGCGGTCTCCATTCTTCTCAAGCATGAAGGTGGTCAGATTCGCATTCGTGCAAGGTGCGGCAGAATGGGCTCCAGGCGCGGAATCCTCATGGTCGTGTCACTGCTGGAACAGCGCAGACGCCTTTCCAAGCAGACAACGATGGCAGCGTTCGAGCGACTGACCGGGCGAACCCTCCCCTATGACGGGACCGTTGACTGCTATCGCAACCGGGTCAGGATTCTGTTCCTCGACCGCGAAACCAGACTGGAGGCAGTAGCCAGTACTCCATCGCGGTACGGCTGCCCCGCACCCTCTGCGCTGCAGTAGTGCATTTCACAGTCAAGCGACCGGATCGAACCAACACAGCAGAATCGCATAACGTCCCGCTCGTCCCCCTGGCCCAGGGCGTCATGGGCACCCGGCGAACACCGGGTGCCCATGCAGTCTGATACTGAAGCTGGCCGATATCCCGGCAACTGTCAGTATCAGGGTGCCTCTACTGCCCACAACACATCAGCTCCGCTTGCATATCTGACCAGCGTGAATGCGGGGGCCCGATAGACAACCGTTCTGGTGGCCTTGGCGGGAACAGGCAGGCGCTGCTCCGGCAACGACACCTTCGCAGACGGGTCACCTGCCGGCAGCACCCAGAACGTGCCGGCAGCATTGCCGATCACGATGTGCACGTGCCCTGCGAGATCGTTTACCTGGAAATAATCCATGCCATCGCGCTCGAACCCATAGACCAACCAGCCGGGATCCACGCTGAGGTCTTGTGCCTGCGGAATCGACTGGCCGAGTCCTTGGCCGGCCAACTTGATTCCATGGTCGTCACTCGGGGCAAAAGCAAAAACGGATACCGGCACCAACATCAATGCACCAGCAAATGCATGAATTCGGAAACTTCTCACACTGACCTCCAGGTTGGATGCAATACGGATCAAGAAGGATGCTACCGCCAATCGCATCAGCATATACCGGGCGGACTCCGCAGTGCCTGTCGGAGATAATCCACTGGATCGATGCAAACCCATGCCACGCCGAAGCTGCCTCCGAAATCGCCAATACCCGCGGCGAAACCCGCGCACGGTGCGGGTCAGCGGCATCTGCGACAAGGCCCTGGACAGGCGCGTGCAACAGCAGGATGTCGTCGATTGTGTGACGGCGAACACAGCGGACAGCATCAACCGCCGAATGTGGCGGGTGCAACGGCTGAAACGCGATCGACACATGGGCGCACTGATTGTGGATGATTCACCGTTCTCTGGTGGCTATGCCGCCGCACTGCCGGGCATGTAGGGCCTCGAAGCGTGGGAAGCCGCCGATTGCAGCGCAAAGGGAGGCCAGACACCTCGATTGCACCCATCTCCAACTGTCGATAGTGTCTGCGGAAGTGGTCAGTCATCATTGGCCAGGAGATGAGAGGCGCGGGCTTGGACCGATTCAAAGAAGCAATTGAACTGAGCTTCCGGATCCGACCCGTCGGAATCGCACTCGCGGCCGTCTACGCCCTGGGCTGCCTTGCCTCGCGTCAGTTCTCGCTGGATCAGTTCTTCCTGCCCGCGGGCATCCGGGCAGCGGCACTACTGATCGTCCCGACCCGCCTGTGGCCCTACCTGCTGCTTGGCGAGTACGCGTACTTCGCAACCTTGCGCATTCCCATGATCGACAGCTACGGCCTGGCCTGGGTCATCCTGGCCTCGACGCTGCTGATGCCGGTGGCGATGCTGGTGGTCTACCTGCATCGCATTAGAATGCCATCGGAGTCCGCCACCGGCCTCTGGTTGCTGTCGTTGACCTTCTGCATGGCGTTGTTCGTCCCGGCTCTCAATATGGGCATTTCATTTGCTCTGTGGTCGAACCCACCGCCGAGCAACCTGCTTAGCGCAGTTGATCGCACGATCTTTGGCCACTTCGCCGCCATCATCACCCTCGTGCCGTTGGCATTCCTCTGGTCGCGACGACACGCGGCCCCCAATTGGACGCGCCGCTTTGCTGCGCCTACGGTCACGGCCATCCTGGTGATGCTGGTCCTGGGCCTGTGCATGCAGCTTACGGCCATCAGCGCCCACACCACACGCACCCACCTGGTACTGCTGTCCTCCCTCCCAGCGATCGCCCTGACCTTCATGCATGGGTGGCGTGGCGCTGCCATCGCGATTCCGCTGTTGAACCTTCCACTCCATTTCGCCACACCCAGCACCGGCCTACAGTGCTCGTTCGACCTGGGCACCTTCGCCACCCAGCAGAACATGGCCGTGATGAGTGTCGCACTGCTCGCCCTGGGGTCCAGCATCAGCTATCACCATGAGCGTGCACGGTGCCGTGGACTGGCAGAGGAAACCACGTTGCGCCTGGCACGTAGTTCGCACCAGACCCGTGAGCGTGAGCTTCGCGAGCGCGCCTCCCATCTCAAGCAACTCGGCGAAGGCATGGACAGCTCGCTCGGCGAGATGGTCAGCTGGCTGAAGGCGCAGGGGCATCATGCGGTGGCCAACAGCCTGCAGCACGCCTCATCCGTGCACTCGCGGCTGTTCCGTGAACAGGCCAGTCTGGTCTACCCCACGGGGCTGGAGCAGGTTGGGCTGTATATCGCGCTGCGGGTTAGCGGCGCATGCGAAAGCTGGGACAACTCCCATCGCGTGATTCCGCCCCGGCTGGAGGGCAACCCCTGCCTGCTGACTGTCGACCTGCAGCTCGCCATCTATCGCTCGCTGATCGAGGCGGTGTCGCTGCTGCTGGAACTGGAGTCGGGACAGGTCAGCGTGCGCGCCCGGAGCGGCCAGGCGGGCGACCGGCGCGGCATCGTGGTGGTCGTTGGCCTGCTTGACCGCGGTCGCACGCTGTCGAACCGGACCGTTCAGCAGGCCATCGAGCGTCTGGCCGGCCGGATAATGGCCTACGGCGGCACGGTGCATTGCCGTGGCAACCGGCTCCGGCTCGTCCTGCACGAATCGCTTGCGGGTACAGCGGCGGCATTCGCATCGCCTGCCTGATCGGTGAACGACGCGCAGGGCACGCTGCTCCGGCTAAAGTTGCACCCGAAACCGCCGCTATCCGTGCCGAGTCCCTCCCTCGTGAGCCACCGCATCATGCCCGTCCTGCCGCAGGCCGCCGTCGATGGCGACCTGGCCGATCCGCTGCCGCAACGGATCCTGCTGGTCGAAAACTCCCGTGCGTTCACCGGCATGCTGCGCGAGGCCATCGAGCAGCGCCTGGAACTGCCGGTGGTGATCGCTTCCACCCTGGCCGAGGCCGATCGCCTGCTGAGCGAGGATGGGGGCTGGTTCCTGGTACTGACCGGGCTGGTGCTGGCCGACGGCGACCGCGACGCGGTGGTCGAGTTCTTCCTCAGGCGCGGCCTGCCCACCGTGGTGGTCAGCAGCGTCTACGACGAGGATCTGCGCAAGCGCGTACTGCAGCAGCAGATCATCGACTACGTGCTGAAGAACACGCCGGGCAGCATCGACTACCTGGTGTGGCTGGTGCAGCGCCTGGAGCGCAACCGGCGCATTGCGGCACTGGTGGTGGACGACTCGCCGTCCGCGCGCGGCTATGCCGCCGCCCTGCTGCGCATGTATGGCCACGAGGTGCACGAGGCCGCTGACGGCAACGAGGGCCTGGCCGCGATCGAGGCGCATCCTGCGATCCGCCTGGCCGTGGTCGACCAGGAAATGCCGGGCATGCAGGGCGTGGAGTTCACCCGCCGCCTGCGCACCCTGCGCTCGCGCGACAAGGTGGCGGTGATCGGCATTTCCGGCAATGCCGATGCCTCGCTGATCCCGCGCTTCCTGAAGAACGGCGCCAACGACTTCCTGCGCAAGCCGTTCTCGCGCGAGGAGTTCTTCTGCCGGGTCTCGCAGAACGTGGATCAGCTGGAGCTGATCGGCACGCTGCAGGACCTGGCCACCCGCGACTTCCTCACCGGCCTGCCCAACCGTCGCTGCTTCCTGGAACAGAGCCAGCGCCAGCTGCCGCAACTGCAGCTGCATGGTCAGTGCGTGGCGGTGGCAATGATCGACATCGACCACTTCAAGCACATCAACGACACCTACGGTCACGAAGCCGGCGATGACGCGCTGCGCGCGGTGGCCGGTGCGGTGGCCGCGCATGCCCGCAGCCACGACCTGACCGCCCGCTTCGGCGGCGAGGAGTTCTGCCTGCTGGTGCCGGACATGGAGCAGGACGAGGCCCTGCTGTACTTCGAGGAACTGCGCCAGCGCATCGCCGCGCTGGAAGTGGACATCGGCACCGCCAGCCTGCGCATGACGGTGAGCATCGGCCTGTGCTGCCTGCGCCCGCAGCGCGATGCACTGCATCGGCTGATCTCCGAAGCCGACCGCCAGCTGTACCTGGCCAAGGCCGGCGGCCGCAACCGGGTCAGCTGCACCACGGTGGCCAGCCCGCTGCGCCCGCGCGAGCCCGCGCTGACCTGACCGGGCAGCCTTGATCCAGATCAACGCCGCGCCAGCGCGGCAGCTCTACAGTCAGCCCCGACATACGCATGAAGGGGAGCCGGGGATGGCACTACTGGTCTGGCAGGACGATCTGAACATCGGCATCGATGTGATCGACCAACAACACCGCCGCATCATCGAGATGCTCAACCATTTGCACGTGGCCCAGGCCAGCATGCAGCGTGCGGCAGTGGGCGAGGTGATCGACGAAGTGGTGGACTACACCATGTCGCACTTCGCGTTCGAGGAAGAACTGATGGAGGAAGCGGGCTATCCGTTCTGTGCCGCGCACAAGCGCGTGCATGAAGTCTTCATCAAGCGGGTATCGGAGTACCGCATGCGCTTCCAGGCCGGCGAGGACATCAGCGATGAACTGCGCACCATGCTCTCGCGCTGGTTGTTCAACCACATCCGCGGCGATGACCAGGCCTACGCCGAACAGGTCAAGGCGCACTTGAACCAGTTCGCCCGCGAACACCAGGGCGGCGGTTGGCTGGGGCGCACGCTCAAGCGCTTCTTTGGCTGAGCCGCAGCGCGCGCCGGTGCAGGGCCACCAGCGCGCACAGGGTCGCTGCCGCAGTCAGGCACAGGTAGTAGCCGACCGCGACCAGGCCGAAGCGTTCGGCCAGCCAGGTGGCCAGGTACGGCGCCGGCGCCGCACCCAGAATGCCGGCCAGGTTGAATGAGAGCGAGGCGCCGGTGTAGCGCACTTCCACCGGGTAGATCTCGGCCAGGAAGGTGCCGCAGGGGCCGTAGGTCAGCCCCATCAGGAACAGGCCCAGGCACAGGAACGCCGTGACCAGCCAGGGACTGTGCGGCTGGAACAACGGCGCGAACAGTACGCCGAAGCCGATGATCAGCACGCTGGCCACGATCATCGTGCGACGCGTGCCCCAGCGGTCGCCATAGCGCGCCGACAACGGGATGCCCAGCGCGAAGAACAGCATGCCGGCCATCTGCATCAGCAGGAACTGCTCGCGGCTGTAGCCCAGCACGGCGGTGCCATGGCCGAGGCTGAACACGGTCATCAGGTAGAACAGCACGAAGGTGGCGAACGCCCCCAGCGTGCCCAGCAGCATCGCCACCGGATGGTCACGCAGCACCGTCCACATCGGCAGCCGCACCGGCGCCTTGCGCTCCAGTGCCTGCTTGAAGTCGGGCGTCTCATGGATGTTCAGGCGCACCCACAGGCCCAGGCCGACCAGCAGCGCGCTGGCCACGAACGGAATACGCCAGCCCCACTGCAGGAAGTCGTCCTGGCTCAGGCAGCGGCCGAGCACCAGGAAAATGCCCGCCGACAACAGGAAACCGATCGGCGCGCCCAGCTGCGGGAACATGCCGTACCAGGCGCGCTTGCCCGGCGGCGCGTTCTCGGTGGCCAGCAGCACCGCCCCACCCCACTCGCCGCCCAGCCCCAGGCCCTGGCCGAAGCGGCACAGCGCCAGCAGCGCGGGCGCCCACAGGCCAATCTGCGCGTGGGTCGGCAGCAGACCGATCAGCACCGTGGACAGGCCCATGGTCAGCAACGCGGCGACCAGGGTGGCCTTGCGGCCGATGCGGTCGCCGAAATGGCCGAACACCGCCGAGCCGACCGGCCGTGCGATGAACGCCACCGCGAAGGTCGCCAGTGACTGCAACAGCGCCGCCTGTTCGCTGCTGTCCGGGAAGAACAGGTGCGGGAACACCAGCACTGCGGCCGTGGCGTAGATGTAGAAATCGAAGAATTCGATGGTGGTGCCGATCAGGCTGGCCAACAGGACGCGGCGGGGAGAGTTCACGGGCGGTGCGGCAGCGGTGATCGTCGACATCGGCAACACGGGTAACGGCGGATCGCCCGATTCTGCCACGGGCCGGTGGCCGCACGGGACGATGGTTTCAGCCGACACCGATGCCAACGAGGGTGGCAGGCGCCATGTTCTGCAGGTTCTCGCCCCTGCTCGACCACATTCCACGAAATGCAGCCGAGCATCGGCTCGGCTCTACATGTGGGCGCAAGCCCCGACGCCGTTACAGCTGGATCCAGGTGGCCTTGATCTCGCTGTACTTGTCGAACGCATGCAGCGATTTGTCGCGCCCATTGCCGGACTGCTTGTAGCCACCGAACGGGGCGGTCATGTCACCGCCATCCCAGCCGTTCACCCAGACGCTGCCGGCGCGCAGCTGGCGTGCGACGCGGTGGGCGCGGCCCAGATCGCGCGTCCACAGGCCGGCGGCGAGGCCGTAGCGGCTGTCATTGGCCAGGCGCACCGCTTCGGCTTCGTCGTCAAAGCCGAGCACCGCCAGCACCGGCCCGAATACTTCCTCGCGCGCCAATGCCTGGTCGGGGCTCACCTGATCGAACACCGTGGGCTGCACATAACAACCGCCCGCCTCGACATCGGCGCGATGACCGCCCAGCAGCAGGCGGGCGCCCTCGCTTTCGGCACGCACGATATCCCCCATCACCTTGTCCAGATGCGCGGCATCCACCAGCGCGCCCATCGGTGCGTCGGCGTCAAGCGGGTGGCGCGGCTGCATGTGCTGGCCGTAGGCAACCACCTGGTGCACGAAATCCTCGCGGATCGAGCGCTGCACCAGCAGCCGTGACCCGGCAGTACAGACCTCGCCCTGGTTGAAGAAGATGCCCCGTGCCACCGCCTTCGCAGCGGCATCCAGATCGGGGGCATCGGCAAACACCACGTGCGGGCTCTTGCCACCACACTCCAGCCAGACCCGCTTGAGGTTGGACCGCCCTGAATACTGCAGCAGCCGCGCGCCGGTGGCCGTGGAGCCGGTGAACGCCAGCACGTCCACATCCATGTGCAGGGCCAACGGCTCACCGACGCGCGCACCGTGGCCCGGCAGCACGTTCAGCACGCCCTCCGGCAGGCCCGCTTCGGCGGCCAGCGCCGCCAGCCGCAACGCACTCAGGGGCGAGCGCTCGGAAGGCTTGAGCACCACCGAGTTGCCCATGGCCAATGCAGGCGCGATCTTCCAGCACGCCATCAGCAACGGGAAATTCCACGGCACGATCGCCGCCACCACGCCGGCGGGCTCGCGCGTGACCAGGCCCAGCTCATGCGGGCCGGTGGGCGCGACCTCACCGTACAGCTTGTCCACCGCTTCGGCCGTCCAGCGCAGGCAGCGCACCACGCCGGGCAGGTCGATACGACGCGCATCACGCACCGGCTTGCCCATGTCCAGGGTTTCCAGCAGGGCCAGCTCATCCGCGTGTTTTTCCACCAACGCCGCCAACGCCAGCAGCACGCGCTTGCGATGGGCCGGGCTGGCCTGTGACCAGTGGCCCGCATCGAAGGCACGCCGCGCCGCGCCCACTGCGCGCTCCACGTCCTGTGCATCGCAGTCGGCGACCACCCCCAGCACGCGACCATCAATCGGGCTGATGCAGTCGAAGCGCGCGCCGCTGGCAGCGTCGGTGTAACGACCCTCGATAAAGGCCTGTCCGGGTATCGAAAGCTGCTGGGCCAGCGCCTGCCAGTGGCTGCGGTCGGGAAAGTCGGCCATGTCGAGCTCCTCGGAACAGTTTCCCCGGTTATACCGACGCGGCCGCGACTCCACCGTGACGTGGCTGCGCTACATTTCCCCCATCGGACCCGATGGAGCTGGCATGAAGCGTTCCGCGAGCGACCTGCACGATCTGGCCACCCGACGCCCGGAGTCATTGGAGGCGTACTGGATGCCGTTCACCGCCAACCGCCAGTTCAAGGCCGCGCCGCGTGTGCTGGTGCGTGCCGAGGGCATGCACTACGAGGATGTCGACGGCCGCCAGATCCTCGATGGCACCGCCGGCCTCTGGTGCTGCAACGCGGGCCATGCACGGCCGCGCATCGTCGAGGCCATCGTCGAGCAGGCGCGCACGCTCGACTATTCGCCGGCCTTCCAGATGGGCTCGCCGCCGGCCTTCGCGCTGGCGCAGCGGCTGGCCGCCTTGGCGCCGGGCCCGCTCAACCATGTGTTCTTCACCAGCTCCGGTTCCGAGGCGGTGGATACCGCGATGAAGATCGTGCTGGCCTACCACCGCCAGCGCGGCGAGGGCCAGCGCACCCGCTTCATCAGCCGCGAGAAGGCCTACCACGGGGTGGGTTTCGGCGGCATGGCGCTGGGCGGGCTGCCCAACAACCGCAAGCCGTTCGGCCTGCAGCTGGGCGGCGTCGACTACCTGCGCCACACCCTGGACCTGCCGCGCAATGCGTTCAGCAGGGGCCTGCCACGCCAGGGCGCGGAGCTGGCCGATGACCTGGAACGGCTGATCGCGCTGCATGATGCCTCGACGATTGCCGCCGTATTCGTTGAACCCATTGCCGGCTCAGCCGGGGTGATCCTGCCCGCACCGGGTTACCTGCAGCGCCTGCGCGAACTGTGCGACCAGCACGGCATCCTGCTGGTGTTCGACGAGGTCATCACCGGTTTCGGCCGGGTTGGGATGCCCTTCGCCGCGCAGCGCTTCGGGGTCACCCCGGACCTGCTGACCTTCGCCAAGGCGGTCAGCAACGGCGCGGTACCGCTGGGTGGCGTGCTGGCCAGCGACGCCGTGCATGCAACCCTGATGCAGGCACCACCACAGGCCATCGAGCTTTTCCATGGCTATACCTGTTCGGGGCACCCGCTGGCCTGCGCCGCGGCGCTGGCGACGCTGGAGGTCTATGCCGAGGAGCGTCTGTTCGAGCGCGCCATCGAGCTGGGCGAATACTGGCAGGAACGACTGCATGCGCTGCAGGGCCTGCCCAACGTGATCGACATCCGCAACTTCGGCCTGGTCGGCGCGGTTGAGCTGGCGCCTCGCCGCGATGCGCCGGGCAGCCGGGGCTACGAGGTCTACCGGCGCTGCTTCCACGACGGCCGACTGCTGGTGCGCTGCACCGGCGACATCATCGCGCTGTCGCCGCCGCTGATCGTGGACAAGGCGCAGATCGACCAGATCACCGGCACCCTGGGCGAGATGATCCGGGCCACCGCCTGAGCCCGGGCCGGTGGTGGCGAGCGGGTACAATGGGCGGTTCCGCTCCTGCTCGCTGCCGTGCCCATGGATATCGTCGTCAAAGAAGAACTCAAGGCCTACATCGACCCGCTGACCGCGGACGAACATGACGCGCTGGAGCGCAGCATCCTGGCCGAAGGCTGCCGCGATGCGCTGGTGTTGTGGGGGAATGTACTGGTCGATGGCCATAACCGTTTCGGCATCTGCCAGAAGCATGGCCTGCCCTTCAATACCGTGCAGAACACCCGCTTCCAGAGCATGGAAGACGTGCACCTGTGGATGATCGAACAGCATCTGGGCCGCCGCAGCGTGTCCGACTTCCAGCGCGGCGTGCTGGCGCTGCGCAAGCGCGACATCCTGGCCGCCCGCAAGCAGGTCGAGCAGGCGCAGCTGCAGCGCGAGAGCGATGGCACCGCCGACGTCGCCGATGAGACCAGTGAAGACAGCCCGCCGTGGGAACCGGCACCGAAGATCAGCCGCGCCGAGCTGGCGCGCGAAGCCAAGCTGAGCACCAGCCAGGTCGGCATGATCGAGCGCATCCACGCCCAGGCCGCCGCCGAGGTGGTGGAAGCGGTCAAGGCCGGCGTGATCTCGATCAGCGCCGCCGCAGCCGTGGCCGACCTGCCGGAAGAAGAGCAGCGCGCCGCCGCCGCCGGTGGCAAGGACGAGCTGAAGCAGGCCGCCAAGCGCGTGCGCGAGTCCAAGCGCAAGCCGCGCGCACCGAAGCCGGAAGCGGCCGAGATGGACTTCGAGGAACCGGACGAGGAGCAGATCGCCAGCCGCGACGCCGAGGTGCTGTCGGCGCTGGAACAACTGGGCGAGGATGCCCCGGCACTGCGCCGCCGCGTCGTCGCGCTGACCCGCGAGAACGACACCCTGCGCGCGCAGCTGGCTGCGTTGCGCAAGCAACTGGAAGCGCTCTGAACCAGCGGGTAGTGCCGGCCGCTGGCCGGCAACCCCATGAACGTTCCGCGTGCGTGCCGGATGCCGGCCAGCGGCCGGCACTACCAGATGCTCATGCCGTGCCGGTTAGACTTCCGGCATGACGCCTGCCCACGATCCGCGCCGCGCTCAGCTGCGACGCCTGAAAGCCCTCGCACTGGGCCTGCTGCTGTTGATGCTGGCCGGATTCGCGGTCAGCCACTGGCAGGGCGAACGCGGTATCTGGGCGTGGGTCTCGGCGTTCTGCGAGGCCGCAGCCGTGGGCGCACTGGCCGACTGGTTCGCCGTCGTCGCGCTGTTCCGGCGCCCGATGGGCCTGCCGATTCCGCACACTGCGATCATCCCGCGCAGCAAGGAACGCATCGGCGACAGCCTCGCCCTGTTCGTGCGTGACCAGTTCCTGGAACCGCAGGTGCTGCTGGCCAAGCTGCAGGTGTTCGATCCGGCCAGCCGCCTCGGCAGTTGGCTGGCCGACCCGGCGCGCTCGCGGATGCTGGCCGACATGGCACGCGGCTGGGCCCTGCAGGCACTGGACTTCTTCGACGAGACAGCGGTGCGCCGGCAGCTGCATGCGTTCGTGGTGCAGCAGCTGCGGCAGTGGAATGCCGCCGCCACCGCCGGTGAGCTGCTGGCCCTGCTGACCGCCGACGGGCGCCACCAGCGCGTGCTGGACGAGGGCCTGCAGCGGCTCGGCCGCTGGCTGGAACAGCCAGAAGTGAAGGAACGCGCCTCGCAGCTGATCGTGCGCTACATCCAGCGCGAATGGCCGACGCTCTCGAGCACGGTGAACTGGGTGAAGCCGATCGATGAGATCGGCGACAGCCTGGCCGAGCGCCTGGCGCGGGCGGTGCTGGAAGAACTGCAGCAGGTACTGGCCGAGCCGCAGCATCCGCTGCGCCAGGACTACGAGACCTGGCTGCAGAACTACGTGCAGCGCCTGCGCGAGGACCCGGCCCTGGCCGAGCGCATCGAACAGCTCAAGCAGGAAATGATCGACCACCCCGCCCTGCAGGACTATGTGCAAGGGCTGTGGGCGCGCATCCACGCCAGCCTGCGTGACGACCTGCAGCGCGAGGACTCGGCGCTGGTCGGACACCTGCAGCGCAGCCTCGCCTCACTGGGCGCCAGCCTGCAGGCCGACCCGGCCCTGCGCGAGGCCCTCAACCAGCACCTGCTGGAAGGTGCGCAACGCCTGACCGGCCGTCTGCGCGAGGGTGTGACCACGCATATCGCGCAGACCGTGAAGGGCTGGGACGAGCGGCATCTGGTCGAACAGCTGGAACTGAGCGTGGGCCGCGACCTGCAGTTCATCCGCTTCAACGGCACGCTGGTGGGTGGGCTGATCGGCCTGTTGCTGCATGCGGCGACAGTGGTGTTCAGGTTCTAGGCCTCGGTGCGCCCCCGGATCATCATGCTTGATTCATAAAATGCGAATGCCTATCATTTACTGATCGGTTTGTACGCTTAGCCAAGCGGGCGCGGAAGACGCGCCCATCGCCCGTGTACATCCCCGACCTCTGGATTGCCCGCCTGCGCGGGCAGTGCTTCGTCGATGGGACACGCTGGGCGACATGCGCAGGGCGCAAGGGGGCCGCGGACGCGTTCCATCCCCTCCCCTACCTGCAGGAACGCCGTGGACCGCTCGCCCGCAACCGCCAGCCCCCGCACCTTCTTCTCCAATCCACGCTGGGGCGTGCTGTCACGCTCGCTGGCCGCGATCTTCGGCGGCTACGCGCTGGCTTCGGCCACCAGCGTGTTCTGCGCGGTGGCGCTGCCCGGTGCGCGCGGCCAGGCCGTGCTGACCGGCATGCTGCTGGCCATCCTGGTGGCCGCCTGCGCAGCGCTGTGGGCGTTCGCGACCCGCAGCGCGCTGCGCGCCTGGGTGGGCATCCTCGCGCCCGCGCTGCTGATGGCCGCCATTGCGCGCCTGCTGGGGGCCTGGGCATGAAGAACGGCTTCCGCCAGTCGATGGCCTGGCTGCACACCTGGACCGGCCTGCTGGTCGGCTGGTTGCTGCTGCTGATCTTCATGGCCGGCACCGCCAGCTACTATCGCGAGGAAATCAGCCGCTGGATGCGACCGGAACTTCCGTCCAGCCAGGTCAGCATCGATGTCGCCGCGCAGCGCGCCGTGGATTACCTGCAGGCCAATGCGGCGCAGGCCGGGAACTGGTTCGTCACCCTGCCGCAGCCGCGCAACCCGGCCATGCAGATGTTCTGGCGGTTGCCACCGGAGCTGGCCGATCCCAGTCGCGGCCGTCGCGGTGGCTTCGGCGAAGCCACGCTGGACCCGAATACCGGCCAGGCACTGAAGGCACGCGAAACGCGGGGCGGTGATTTCTTCTACCGCCTGCATTTCGACCTGCACTACATCCCGGTGCTGTGGGCGCGCTACCTGGTCGGCTTCTGCGCGATGTTCATGCTGGTGGCGATCATCACCGGCGTCATCACCCACAAGAAAATCTTCAAGGACTTCTTCACGTTCCGCAAGGACAAGGGCCTGCGTTCCTGGCTCGATTTCCACAACGTCAGCGCGGTGATGGCCCTGCCCTACCACGCGATGATCACCTACACCGGCATCGTCACCCTGATGATCATGTACCTGCCGTGGGGGGTGAAAGTCGCCTACCCGCAGGACGAAGACAAGTTCTTCAGCGAAGCCTTCGGCGGCATGCCGGAGGTGACCGCGCCGGCCGAAGGACGCGCCACGCCGCTGCCGATCGCGCAGCTGCTGGACAGCGCACGTGCGCACTGGCACGGCGTGGAAGTGGCCGGCTTCACCGTGTCCAACCCGGGGGCGGCCAATGCGGTGATCGACATCCGCCAACGCGACGGCAAGCGCCTGTCCACCGACACTCCCGCCGTTCGCTACGACATGGTCAACGGCACGTTGCTGGAAGAAACGCCTCCATCCGGCGGCGCTACCGCCACCCGTGGCGTGCTGTACGGCCTGCACCTGGCGCGCTTCGCCGATTGGGGCCTGCGTGCACTGTTCTTCCTGTCCGGCCTGGTCGGCTGCCTGATGGTGGCCAGCGGCGTGGTGCTGTGGGCGGTGAAGGAACGGCCGAAGCATGCCAAGAGTGGGCGCACCGGCTTCGGCCTGCGCCTGGTCGATGCGCTGAACATCGGCACCGTGGCCGGCCTGCCGATCGCTTTCGCGGCCTACTTTTGGGGCAACCGCCTGCTGCCGCTGGACATCGCCGAGCGCGCGAGTGCGGAGGCCAACGTGTTCTTCTACGCCTGGGGCGGCGCGCTGCTGGCCGCCTTCATCTGGCCGAAGCGGATGATGTGGGCGTGGCAGCTGTACCTGGGTGCGGCTGCGTTCGCGCTGGTACCGGTGGTCAACGCGCTGACCACGCACGCGCATCTTGGCATCACATTGCGCAGCGGTGACTGGGTACTGGCTGGCGTCGATCTGTCGATGATTGCGTTCGGTGCGATGCTGGCGCTGTGCGGCTGGCGCATGCAGCGCTGGACGCCACCGCTGAGCGCGGCCGAGAAGAAGAAGCGCGCCGCCGCCGCAGCAGCACCCAGGGCCCCGGTGGACGCTGCGGAAACCGCCGAAGCGGAGGCCAGCGCATGATGCTGCTGGCACTGGCCCTGTCGTTCTCCGCGTTCACCGCGTTGTCGCTGGCGATGGAAAAGCACCAGCACGACCTGCACGGCAGGGCCGCAGCCACGCCCGCACGGCGCACCCAGTGGCGCGTGCTGGGCTGGGCCCTGCTGACGGTGGCGTTCGCGCTGTGCGTGATCGACCACGGCTGGGCGATGGGCCCGGTGCTGTGGCTGGGCACGATGACACTGGGCGGTCTGGCGCTGTCGTTCGGGCTGTACCCGTACCGGCCGAAGTGGATCGCGGCGTTGGCGATCGTGCTGCCGGTGCTGGGGCTGGTGGTGGCGGTGCTGTAGCCGGGCCACCGGGGTCGGATCCCTTTCGCGAAGCGCAAGGGCTCTGACCCCTGGTGCGTAGATCCGGATGGGGTCAGAGCCCCTGCGCTTCGCGCAGGGGATCCGACCCCGGGCGTCGCGTTACCCCAACCGCTTCAATTCCCACGCGCGGTGGATGCGCGCGTTGCGCTCGAAGTCCGGGCCGATGGTGCGCGCGGTGATCTCGCGGCACTGGGCGAATTCGGCGATGGCGTTCTCTTCCAGCTTGAAGCGGCGGAAATTGTTGGAGAAGTACAGCACGCCGCCCGGCGCCAGCCGCGCCACGGCTGCACGCAGCAGCTTGATCTGCTCGCGCTGCACGTCGAAGTCATCGGCGCGCGCGGAGTTAGAGAAGGTCGGCGGGTCACAGAAGATCACGTCGTACTGGCCACGGTCGCCCTCCAGCCACGCCATCGCGTCGGCCTGCACCAGCAGGTGCTGGTTGCCGCCCTGCCCGTTCAACGCCAGGTTGTCGTAGCACCACTGCAGGTAGGTCGCCGACAGATCGACGCTGGTGGTGCTGGCGGCACCGGCCACCGCCGCCTGCACGCTGGCCACGCCGGTGTAGCAGAACAGGTTGAGGAAGCGCTTGCCACGTACCTGCTCGGCCATCATCCGGCGCAGCGGGCGGTGGTCGAGGAACAGGCCGGTGTCCAGGTAGTCGAACAGATTCACCTGCAGCAGTGCATTGTTCTCGCGCACCACGATGAATTCGTCACGCTGCTCGAAGCGGCCGTACTTGCTGCCGCCCTTGCCGCGCTCGCGCGACTTCATCGAGACCTGCTCGGGCGGCACGCCGAACACTTCGCGCGCAGCGGCCAGCAGCTCGTTGCGGCGGCGGCGCACGTCGTTCTCGGGAATGGCAGCCGGTGCGGCGTATTCCTGCACGTGCAGGAAGGTACGGCGCTTGCCGCCGTCTTCCTCGTAGACGTCGATGGCGGCCGCGTACTCCGGCAGGTCGGCGTCATAGGCGCGGAAGCAGGTGATGTCTTCGCGGGCACGCCAGCTCTTGAACTTCTTCAGGTTCTTGCGCAGGCGGTTGGCCACCATCTGCGCGCCTTCGCTCAGCTCGCGCGGCTGTGCCGGATCACGGCCCGGCACGGCGATCGGGTCGCAGACGATCAGCGCACACTCCAGCGCACCATTGAACATCTGGTACTTCTTGCCGGCGCGCAGGCCGGTGGCGAAGGCCAGTTCGTCGTTGCCGCACAGCAGGCTGGCGCGCCACTGCGGCACCGCCTTCTGCAGGGCGTTGCCCAGCGCGCGGTACAGCGCCGGATCGGCGGCCAGGCGTTCGTCGTACGGCGGGTTGCAGACCACCGCACCGATCTCCTGTTCCGGCGCGGCCAGGTCGGCCACGTCGGCGCGGGTGAAGCGGATCGCGTGGGCGACGCCCGCGACCTCGGCGTTCTCGCGTGCCGCCTGGATCGCGGTCGGATCGATGTCGCTGCCGTGGATGACTGGCTTCAGCGCGGCCAGGCCGGCCGCTTCGCGCTCACGTGCTTCGCTCTGGATGGACTTCCAGGCGGCCTTGTCGAAGCCCAGCCAGCGGCTCGGCGGCAGGCTGCCATGCCGCATCAGGCCGGGAGCGACGTCGGCGGCCATCAGCGCACCTTCGATCAGCAGGGTACCGCTGCCGCACATCGGATCCAGCAGGCCACCACCGGCAGCGTGCAGGCGCGGCCATTGCGCGCGCAGCAGCAGCGCGGCGGCCAGGTTTTCCTTCAGCGGTGCCTCGTGGGCAGCACCACGCCAGCCACGGCGATGCAGCGGGCCGCCGCCGAGATCGATCGACAACGAGGCACGGCCCTTGCGCAGCGACAGGTTGACGCGCACGTCGGGCAGATCGGTGTTGACCGAGGGGCGTTCCAGGCCTTCATCGCGCATGCGGTCGACGATGGCGTCCTTGATCCGCTGCGCGGCGAAGCGGGCGTGGGTGATCTTGTCGCCGGACACGTGCGCGTCCACCGCCAGGGTCATCTCCGGCGTGATGTGCTCGTGCCACGGCAGCGCACGCACGCCGTCGTACAGGGCCTGCTCATCCGGGCACTCGAACTCGTCGATGGGCCACAGCACGCGGCTGGCCAGGCGCGACCACATCACGATCCGCAGCGCCTGCGCCAGTTCGCCCTCGGCGTTGACGCCGGCAATGGTGGCAGTGGCCTTGCCAAGGCCCAGGGCCGACAGTTCATCGGCAAGCAGGTATTCCAGGCCCTTGGCGCAGGAGACGAAGAATTTCACGGGATCGGTTCGCAGGTGGTCGGGCGCGGCACAGGGGCCGGGCCGGTCGGAAAGGAGGGCCGTAGGCACGGCCGGCAGGCCCGCGCCGGGGGCGGCGGGGCTGCCATTGTAGTCAATGCGGGCGGGCGCGCCGTGCGCCCGGGCTTCACAGTTGCCGCAGCAGGCGCTCGAAGGCCTGCGCGGAAGCCTCCACGTGGCGCTCGAGGCGGTGGCCGTCGTCGACCAGCAGCAGCTGCGCCGAGCGCGCCTGCGCCCACGCGATCACTCCCGCTGCTGGCACCACGTCGTCATGCCAGGCCTGGACCACGGTGGTCGGCACGGCGGCGGCGTCCAGCGCCGGCATCGGGCCCATCGTGGTCGGCGGCACCATCAGGAACAGGCCGGCCACCGGTACCTGCAACGAGGCGATGGCGGAAATGTAGGCGCCCAGGCTGGAGCCGGCCAGCACCACCGGCCCCTGCCGGGCCGCGATGGCGGCGCGCTCGACCAGGCGGCGCAGGCGGGTCGGCACGTCGCCTACCCGGCTGACCTCGCTCATCGCGTCCAGATCGGTGTAGTCCGGGCGCTCATGGGTCCAGCCCAGGCGCTGCGCCACGTCGGCAAGCGCGGTGACCTTGGTCGCTTCCGGGCCGCTCTCGAAGCCATGCGACAGGATGCAGTGGCCGCGGCTCATGCACGTGCTCCGTGCGAGCGGGCCAACGAGGAAAGAGAAGGCAGGTTCATGCCGCAATGCTAGCATCGCCGGATGCCCAACCCGCTCCTGCCCGGCCTGCAGCTGCAGCCCCTGCCCTACCACGACCGACTGCCGCTGCGCGACCCGGCCACGCTGGAGATGGTGGTGATCCACTGCACCGAGCTGCCCGATCTGGCGATGGCCCGCGAGTACGGCGAGCGTGTGCTGTACGACAGCGGTGCCGGCAACAGCGGGCACTTCTACATCGACCGCGATGGCAGCGTGGTGCAGTACGTGGCACCGGAACGCGTGGCCCATCACGTGCGCGGCATGAACGCGCATACGCTGGGCATCGAGCTGGTCAATACCGGGCGCTATCCGGACTGGTTCGACAGCCGCCACCAGGCGATGGACGAGGCCTACACCGAGGCACAGCTGCAGGCGCTGGAACAGCTGCTGCTGGCGCTGGTGGCGCACTACCCGTCGCTGCGACGGATTGCCGGGCATGACCAGCTGGACCTGGAACGGGTGCCGGCCAGCGACGATGCGACGTTGACGGTGGCGCGCAAGCGCGATCCGGGGCCGCTGTTCCCGTGGGCGCGGGTGCTGGCGAAGGTGCCGTTGCAGCCGGTTGGGTAAGCGGCAGGGCTGCGCCCTGCACCCGCAGAGGCAACGGCAACGGCAAACGCTGGCATTCCGTGGGATGGCGGGGTGGGTCCGGTTGCGGACACCCCCGCAACCGGCCCCACCCCGCCTTCGACAGTTCTCCGCGATCCTTCGAATCGACACGGGGTTGGATCCCGTTGCTACGCAACGGGCTCTGACCCGATTTTCGGTTGATGGGGTCAGAACCGTTCTCCGTTGGAAAACGGATCCGACCCCGCGCGGCTCAGGCGCCGGTCGCCACCGGGCGGCTGCTGTCGCTGACCCACCCGCTCCAGGAGTCGGCGTAGATGCGCGCGCCGGACAGGCCCGCCGTTTCCATCGCCAGCAGCAGATGGCAGGCGGTCACGCCGGAGCCGCACATCAGCACCACCTGCTGCGGATCGCGGTTGCCGATCACGCCCTGCAGTTCGGCGCGCAGCGCCTGTGGGTCGCGCAGGTGGCCATCGAGTACGTTCAAGGCGAACGGGCGGTTGACCGCGCCCGGCACGTGGCCGGCGACCGGGTCCAGCGGCTCGACGTCACCGCGGAAGCGCTCACCCGCGCGCGCGTCGACCAACCAGCCCGGCGCGTGCTTCAGCCGTGCGCTGATTTCATCGGCGTTGGCGATCTGGGTGGTGTCGAAACGGCCCGGGTAGGCAGGTAACGCCGTCACTTCAGTCGGCCCGCTCGCCAGCGCGTGACCGGCGGCCTGCCAGGCGGCAATACCGCCGTCGAGCACGGCCACCCGGGTGTGCCCGATCAGCCGCAGCAGCCACCACAGGCGCGAGGCGGCCATGCTGCCGTCGCTGCCGTCGTAGACCACCACCTGGGTTTCGGGACCGATGCCCCACGTACCGAGCTTCGCGGCGAACGCATCGCTGTCCGGCAGCGGGTGCCGGCCATGGCCGCTTCGGGTCAGATCCGACAGATCACGGTTGAGATCGGCATGCACCGCAGTCGGTATGTGCCCTGCCAGATACTGGCCGCCCGCCGCCTGCGGATCGGCCAGCGAAGCACGCGCATCGACCACGCGCACGGCGGTGCTGGCGGTGGCACGCGCGTCGACGACGCGCACGCCTGCGCCCAGCGCAGCGGCAAGGGTGGCGACATCGACCAGGGTGGTCCACGGCGGATCGATCGGCTTCATTGCACTTGCTCCAGGCGACGACGCAGGTTGTAGAGAATGGCGGCGGTCGCGCCCCAGATGCGCTGGCCCGGCCAGTCATACTCCAGGACGTGGCGGACCCGGCCGCGATGAGTGATTTCGACCTGGCGCAGGCTGTCGGGCGCCATCAGATAATCCAGCGGCACCTCGAACACTTCGGCCACTTCGCTGGGCTGCGGCACCGGCACGAAATCCGGATCCACCACCGCCACCACCGGCGTGACCCGGTAGCCGGTGATGGTGACGAAGGGATCGAGATACCCCAGCGCCTGCACCTCGCCGTGCGCCAATGCGATTTCTTCCTGGCTCTCGCGCAGCGCGGCCGCCAATGCGTCGCGGTCATCGGGCTCGGTGCGGCCGCCGGGAAATCCGACCTGGCCCCCGTGCGTGCGCAGGGTTTCGGTGCGGCGGGTCAGGATCACCTGTGCGCCGTTGGCGCGCGGGACGATGCCGGCCAGCACCGCAGCCTCCACCGGAGGCCCGGGCGGCAGCAGGTCGATCAGCTCACTGCGGTTCCAGCCGTCGCCGGCCGGCGGTTGGGCCAAGGGGTGCAGCGCGCGCATCAGTCGCTCGTGGTCGGCCAGCGAGCCACGCAGCGATTGCTGCAGTTGTTCGCGCAGGGGCTGCACGCGGTGCAGGATGCGGCTGCGTTCCTCGTTGCTCATCGACGACCACCGCGCGATCTCATCGATATGCCGCGCGCAGCCGGTGCATTGCCGGTGCGGATCCAGCGTGCACACTCCGATGCAGGGACTTGCGACAACACGCGCCGTTTCTTCCATTGTTTGCACCCGGCAACAGTAGCGCGATCGGGCTGAATTTGCGCGGGTGGCCCGGCCCAACGGTAGAGTCGACTGTCAGTCGACGCTCGCGCGCAGCGCGGGCGTTTCACCGCCAGGGGCTGCACAAACAGAAACGCGCCGGTGGGATCACCGGCGCGTTTCGTTTGCTGTTTCGATTTACTTGACGCTGACCAGCTTGATCTCGAACTGCACAGCCACGTTCGGCGGGAACGGGGTGCGCGGGTCGGCACCGTAGGCCTGGTCCGGCGGCAGGGTGACTTCCCACTTCGAGCCGGCCGGCATCTGCAGCAGGGTCTCGCGCATGGCCTTCATTTCAACTTCGCTGACCTTGATCGACGGGATCTGCTGGGCCGGGCGGGCTTCGGTCGGGCGCTGGCCGTACGGGAACGGACCGGCCACTTCCAGCTGCACGGTGCTGGCCTGGGTCGGCTTGGCGCCCTTGCCGGCTTCGATCACGCGGTACTGGACGCCGCTCGGCAGGGACTGCACGCCGGCCTTGGCCTTGTTCGCCGCGATGAACTGATCGCTCTTGGTCTTGTTTTCGGCAGCCGCCTTTTCGTACTCGGCCTTGGCAGCCTGGGCACGGCCCTGCTCGCGCTTCTGGAACGCTTCAACGGCCGGCTTCAGCTGCTCGGCGGTGATCGCCGGCTGCTTCTTGGCGTAGGCATCCTGCAGGCCCTTCACCACCGAGTTGATGTCCAGCTGCTCACCGCGACCGGTCAGCTCCGCCAGGTTGTTGCCGTAGTCGTAACCGAAGTAATAACTCAGCTTGCCCTTCTCGGACGCGATGTCCTGGGCGAAGGCATTGCCCGTCAGGGCCAGGGCCGCGACGGCGACCGCGATAGAACGCAACTTCATCAAACAGTTCTCCAGGGGTGGTAACTCAGGGACGTTCTTCGCCGCCCTGAGGCGACGGGTTAGGATAACGGGCGCAACGTGTAACCGCTACTCACGATGCAGGCTATGACCCGTCTGCGTTTGCAGAGTTCAATATCACTTTTTTTTAACGTTCCAGGAGTTTCCCCGTGGCCGATGCCCTGATCGCTGTTGCCGACGAAGGCGCCATCCGCACCGTGACCGTCCAGCGCCCGGACAAGCTCAATGCCCTGAACGCCGCGACCCTGCAGGCGCTGGCCGATGCCTTCAGGGACGCCGCTGCCGATCCGGAGGTGCGCGTGGTGGTGTTGACCGGAGCGGGCCCGAAGGCCTTCGTGGCCGGTGCCGACATCGCGGAAATGAACACCCTCAGCGCCGTTCAGGGACGTGATTTCTCGCTGCTGGGCCAGGCCCTGATGCGCCAGATCGAACGCATGCCCAAGCCGGTCATCGCACGCGTGAACGGTTTCGCGCTGGGCGGCGGGCTTGAGCTGGCGATGGCGTGCCACCTGCGCATCGCCGCCGATACCGCCAAGGTCGGCCAACCGGAAATCAATCTCGGCCTGATTCCAGGCTTCGGCGGCAGCCAGCGCCTGCTGCGCCTGTGTGGCCGCGCCGCCACCCTGGAGCTGTGCCTGCTGGGGGCGCCGATCAACGCCGCGCGTGCGCTGGAACTGGGCATCGTCAACGAAGTCGTGCCGGCCGACGCGCTGGACAACCGTGTACAGGACGTCGCCCGCCAGCTGGCACGCTCAGCGCCGCTGGCCCTGCGTGGCCTGCTCGACGCGGTGCACGTGGGCGGCGAGTGCAGCCTGGAGGCCGGGCTGGAATACGAAAGTGCGCAGTTCGGCCTGCTGTTCGCCACCGAGGACATGCGTGAAGGCACCAGTGCCTTCCTGCAGCGCCGCCCGCCGGCCTTCCAGAACCGCTGACGCCATGGCATCCCGACCCAACCCCGCGCAGTTGTTCGCCCGGGTCCAGGCAGGCGATCTCGATGGCGCCCTGCAGGCGGGGCTGATGGACTACGTCGCCCGAGCCGGCGACGAACAGCTGCTGCCTGGCCACCCGGACCTTCCGCAGCGGCTGCAGCAGGCCCAGCAGCAACTGCGTACGGCTTGGGCCGCACGCGAACGCTATCGCGCCCGCGCGGTGCGCCTGGCCCGCCGCGAAGCCGAGCGCGATGCACGTCGCACCCCGCCCCCGGCGCCGGACGTGAAGCCCCCCCTGCCCGCCGCGGCGGCCGCGATTCTCGCCCGGGCCAAGGCCCGCGTCACCGGCAAGGAGCCGTAATGGCCACCGCGAAGAAGACTGCCCGCGCACCGGCGCGGCGCGGCGGCCGCATGCCGCGCGCCGACGTGGTGGAAATGTTCGCCCGCCTGCGCGAGCTCAACCCGCACCCGAAGACCGAGCTTGAGTACAGCTCGCCGTTCGAACTGCTGGTGGCCGTGGCGCTGTCCGCCCAGGCCACCGACGTCGGCGTCAACAAGGCCACCCGCCGCCTGTTCCCGGTCGCCAACACGCCGGCGGAGATCTTCGCGCTCGGTGAGGATGGCCTGAAGCCGTACATCGCCACCATCGGGCTGTTCAACGCCAAGGCGAAGAACGTGATCGCCACCTGCGCGATCCTGCTGCAGAAGTACGGCGGCGAAGTGCCGCGCGACCGCGAAGCGCTGGAAGCGCTGCCCGGTGTGGGCCGCAAGACCGCCAACGTGGTGCTCAACACCGCCTTCGGCGAGCCGGTGATGGCGGTGGATACGCATATCTTCCGCGTCTCCAACCGTACCGGCCTGGCCCCCGGCAAGAACGTGCGCGAAGTGGAGGACACGCTGGTGAAGGTGATTCCGGCCGAGTTCCTGCTCGACGCGCACCATTGGCTGATCCTGCATGGCCGCTACGTGTGCAAGGCGCGCAAGCCGGATTGCCCGGGCTGCGTGATCGCCGACCTGTGCCGGTTCAAGGAAAAGACCACAGCCGAGACGTGACGCGGATCGTGTTGTGACGAAACGAAGACGGCGGGCACCAGGCCCGCCGTCCGCGTGTATGGACAAGGGTGCTTCAGGAGATCAGAACGACAGGTCGCCCCAGACGCCGAATTCCTTGGTCTTGTCGTTCTTCTTGTCGCTGGCGTTGGCCAGGTGCGTGTACTTGTACACGGTCGACAGCTTGAGGTTCTTCATGACCGGGAACTCGACGCCGACGTTCCAGTACTTGTCGCTCAGGGTCGGGTCCAGGGTCTTGCTGACGTCGGTGTCATCGTAACGACCGAACACGTTGATGCCGCCGTCGGTCACGCGCACGCTGCCCCACACCGACCAGCCACTGGTCTTGTCGGTGGCAACGGTCAGCACGTTGTTGAGGTTCTTGGCCTGGAAGTACTCGCCGCCGACGCGGAAGTTGCTGTCGGCGTAGGCCACCATCGCGTTGGCGCGGGTGTAGGTGTTCTCGGCGCTCTGGATGTCGGTTTCCTTGCCCAGCTTGCCGCTGTAGCCGCCGACGGCGACCACGAAGTTCTCGTTCGGGGTGTAGGCCACGCGGCCTTCCACGTCCATGCCCTTGCTGCGGGTCGGGTTCTTGTAGCCGGCGCCGGACACGACCGAGACGGCGTAGTTGAAGTTGTTGCCCAGGTTGCCGAAGCCATGCAGGCCCCAGTCGGACGAGTTGCCGTACTTCAGGCGGTCGGTCAGGGTGTTCTCGACATAGCGCATGCCGTAGAACTTCTCGACGTACGGGATCCACGGCATGTCGGCGGCACCGACGCGCAGGTTGAAGGCCGGGTCGAAGCTGCCCTGCACGTAGGCCTTCTTGACGAACAGTTCGGTGTTGCCGATGGCCGAGCTGTACTGGAAGTCGGTGGTCAGGTTGGCCGACCAGATGTCGTTGAACTTGTGGTCGACGGTCAGGTAGAAGCGCTTGACGTCCAGGCCGGTGCCGCTGGCGGCGGTGTCCTTGCCGTTGCTGGTCTTGTCGATGTTGGTCAGGTCGAAGAACATGCGACCGCCAATCTTGTTGTCATTGACCAGCTTGGCCAGCTTGTCGACGCTGGTCTGGGTCTTCTGCGCACCTTCCAAGGCCTGCGCCTGGGTGATGTTCACTTCGGACTGCGCGTCGGACTGCGCCTGCAGCGCCTGCGAATCGTTCTGCAACTGCTGGACCTGGGCCTGCAGCGCAGCGATCTGTGCCTGCAGCTGCTGCAACTGTGCCTGGGACACGCCCGAGCTGGCGGGGGCTGCGAAGGCGTCGGCGGAAACCAGACCGAGGCTTGCAACGACCGCGGCGGCGAGCAAATGGGAACGCATTTTGGATTTCTCCAGAGGGTTGGAATGGCTTGGGCAGAACGCCACGCCGGCAGGCCGGTCAAGCGTTTTGCGAACGTTCCGTTAAAACCATGACAGCCGAATGACAGATTGAGCACCAACCCCAGATTTCTTCGTGCGGTCATGCGTACGACTCATTTGCGCGCACATGCTTATCGATCCCTTGCGCCCCATGGCGTGGTGTATCGGCACCGACACGCGGGCAAGCCGCCGGGTCACCCTGGTCCGCACCGCCCGGCTTCGCGCGGATGACGCGGAATCCCTGCGCAACGCCAGGCGCAGACCGCGCGAAGGGAGGCAGCCGTCACCTCATCGGCCACCTATGCAAGGTGACCGCAACCGGCGCCGGCGCACCTCCCTTGTGCCCGCACGACCGCCTCAGCCGCTGCGCGAAACCTTCACGGCCCGCGCTGCGCAAGCGCCAGCCAGCGCTGTAACGGATGCGTCATACAACGGTCCCCGCGCTGTCATCGAACCGTTATGGAATGTGCGCCGGGCGGGTAACCCCGCATTCCAATCAACCCAGGAGCCACCCCGTGATCCACGCCTTCAAGTCGCGCGTTGCCGTTGCCGTCTTCGCAGCGTCGTCCGTGTTCGCCGCCAACGCCGCTGAAATCACCGGCGCGGGCGCCTCGTTCATCTACCCGGTGATGTCGAAGTGGTCGGCCGACTACAACGCTGCCACCAGCAACAAGGTCAACTACCAGTCGATCGGTTCCGGCGGCGGCATTGCGCAGATCAAGGCCAAGACCGTTGATTTCGGCTCTTCCGATGCACCGCTGAAGCCGGAAGAACTGGCCGCCTCGGGCCTGGCCCAGTTCCCGTCGGTGATCGGCGGCGTGGTGCCGGTGGTCAACGTGGCCGGCATTGGCCCGGGCGCACTCAAGCTGGACGGCACCGTGCTGGCCAACATCTTCCTGGGCAAGATCAAGACCTGGAACGACCCGGCCATCGCCGCGCTGAACCCGGGCGTGACCCTGCCGAGCGCCAAGATCACCGTCGTGCACCGCTCGGATGGTTCGGGCACCACCTTCAACTTCGTCAACTACCTGTCCAAGGTCAGCCCGGAGTGGAAGAGCTCGGTCGGTGAAGGCACCTCGGTCCAGTGGCCGGCCGGCATCGGCGGCAAGGGCAACGAAGGCGTTGCTGCCTACGTGAAGCAGATCAAGGGCGGCATCGGCTACGTCGAACTGTCCTACGCACTGCAGAACAAGCTGTCGTACACGGCGATGAAGAACGCTGCCGGCAGGTTCGTGCAGCCGAGCGATGCATCGTTCGCCGCCGCTGCCGCCAGCGCCGACTGGGCCAGCGCCAAGGACTTCTACCTGGTGATGACCAACGCCCCGGGCGCCGAGTCCTGGCCGATCACCGCCACCAACTTCATCCTGGTGCACAAGAAGCCGAAGAACGCTGCCAACGGCAAGGCCACCCAGGAGTTCTTCCGCTGGGTCTACAAGAGCGGCGACGCCCAGGCCCGCCAGCTGGACTACGTGCCGCTGCCGGACAGCCTGGTCCGCCAGATCGAGACCTACTGGTCGCAGAACCTGAAGTAAGCACGTTCCCCCGCAGGAACGGGGCCGGCGGGTCCTCTCTCCCCCGCCGGCCCCAACCGGGCGCGAGATCCTCGAGATCTCGCGCTCTTCTTGTTTTCGGGGATGCATGCATCTGCCTCTGCAGCGCCGAGCCCACGCTCGGCTGGGTGCTGGAGCGTGCGGACCGACGGTCCGCACCTACCGAGGGCAAGGAGCCGTCGAACATGGCTTGACTCCACACGGGCCAACCGGCCGCCATACCGGTGCGCAGATCCGGGGTCTCCGGGGCTCTGCCGGATGGGGGCCAACCCGGTGAAACCCTTGTCAGAACGTGATCCAGGACACCTCTGTCATGGTCGTAATACGGCTGTAACAAAAACATCATTTCATAGCCGCATCCGCCGACCACGTCGGCTCTTCCCCGCTATGGAGTGACCATGAAACTGCACTCGGCCGGCCTTGCCGCCCTTTCCCTGGCCATCGCCCTGGGCCTGTCGGCCTGCGGTGGCGACAAGCAGGCCGCGCAGCAGCCGGCGGCCGACGGTGCCGCTGCCCCGGCCGCTGCCGGTGCCAAGGTGACCGCCGAAGTGTCCGGCGCGGGCGCGTCCTTCATCTTCCCGCTGGTCTCCAAGTGGTCGGCCGACTACAACGCCACCACCGGGGCCAAGATCAACTACCAGTCGATCGGCTCCGGCGGCGGCATCGCCCAGATCAAGGCCGGCACCGTCGACTTCGGCTCCTCCGACAAGCCGCTGAGCAGCGAAGAGCTGGCACAGGCCGGCCTGGCCCAGTTCCCGTCGGCCATCGGCGGCGTGGTGCCGGTGGTCAACATCGAAGGCCTGGAAGCCGGCAAGCTGCGCCTGAGCGGCGCCCTGCTGGCCGACATCTTCCTGGGCAAGGTCAAGACCTGGAACGATCCGGCCATCGTCGCCGCCAACCCGGGCGTGAAGCTGCCGGACGGCAAGATCACCCTGGTCCACCGTTCGGACGGTTCGGGCACCACCTTCAACTTCTCCAACTACCTGTCCAAGGTCAGCCCGGAGTGGAAGAGCAAGGTCGGCGAAGGCACCTCGGTGCAGTGGCCGGACGGCGTCGGTGGCAAGGGCAATGAAGGCGTCGCTTCGTACGTGAAGCAGATCAAGGGCTCCATCGGCTACGTCGAGCTGGCCTACGCGCTGCAGAACGGCATGCCGTACACCGCCATGCAGAACGCCGCCGGCAACTGGGTCGAGCCCAGCGCGGAAACCTTCGCCGCGGCGGCCGCCAGCGCCGACTGGGCCAGCGCCAAGGACTTCAACCTGGTCATCACCAACGCCCCGGGCGAGCAGGCGTGGCCGATCACCGCCACCAACTTCATGCTGATGCAGAAGCAGCCGAAGGACGCCAAGCGCAACCAGGACACCCTGGCCTTCTTCAAGTGGGCCTTCGAGAACGGCCAAGCCCAGGCCAACGAGCTGCACTACGTGCCGCTGCCGGCCGAACTGGTCAAGCAGATCGAGGCCTACTGGGCGACCGACCTGAAGTGACGGACTCGACGGTGCCCGCCCCGCGCGGGCACCGCTTCCACGCCGTGCCGCCCCGCCCCTTCCTGGCCCTGCCGTCCCCATGAATGCCATCGCCCAGCCTGTAGCCGCCCCGTCCACGCGTGATGCGCGTGATGCCCGCAACGACAAACTGTTCCGATGGGTGCTGGTCGGCACCGTCATCTTCGTCCTGATCGCCCTGGCCTGCGCCGCGCTGTCGATGCTGTGGGGCGGCCGCCATGCCCTGCAGATGCAGGGCCTGAGCTTCTTCTTCTCCGCCGACTGGAATCCGGTCGAAAACAAGTTCGGCGCGCTCGCCCCGATCTACGGCACCCTGGTCACCGCCGTCATCGCGATGGTCATCGCCGTGCCGGTCAGCTTCGGCATCGCCTTCTTCCTCACCGAAGTCGCGCCACGCTGGCTGCGTGGCCCGGTCGGCACAGCCATCGAACTGCTGGCCGGCATTCCCTCGATCATCTACGGCATGTGGGGCCTGTTCGTGCTGGTGCCGGTGATGACCGAGTACGTCACGCCGTTCCTCAACGAGACCCTGGGCGAATGGCCGATCATCGGCCCGATGTTCCAGGGCCCGCCGCTGGGCATCGGCATGCTCACCGCCGGTTTCGTGCTGGCGATCATGGTCATTCCGTTCATCTCCTCGGTGATGCGCGAAGTGTTCCTGACCGTGCCGACCCGCCTGAAGGAATCGGCCTATGCGCTGGGCTCCACCAAGTGGGAAGTGAGCTGGGACATCGTGCTGCCCTACACCCGCTCGGCGGTGATCGGCGGCATCTTCCTCGGCCTCGGCCGCGCCCTCGGCGAGACGATGGCGGTGGCCTTCGTGATCGGCAACAGCGTGCGCCTGTCGCCGTCGCTGCTGGAACCGGGCACCACCATTGCTGCGCTGATCGCCAACGATTTCGGTGAAGCCACTGAAACCTACCGTTCGGCCCTGCTGCTGCTCGGCTTCGTCCTCTTCATCGTCACCTTCGTGGTGCTCGCCATCGCCCGCCTGATGCTGATGCGCCTGTCCCGCAAGGAGGGCAACTGATGTCCAGCACCGCTGACTCCCTGTACCTGCGCCGCCGCATCGGCAATGTCGTTGCGATCACCGCCTCCTGCGCCACCGCGCTGTTCGGTTTGTTCTTCCTGGGCTGGATCCTGTTCACCCTGGCCTCCAAGGGCCTGGCCGGCATCAACCTGGATCTGTTCACCAAGATGACGCCGCCGCCGATGCAGGAAGGCGGCCTCGCCAACGCGTTCTTCGGCAGCGCCGTGATGTGTGCGCTGGCCATCGGCATCGGCACCCCGCTGGGCGTATTGGCGGGCACCTGGCTGGCCGAGTACGGCAACGCCCGCAAGGCCGGCACCGTGGTCCGCTTCGTCAACGACATCCTGCTGTCGGCCCCGTCCATCGTGCTCGGCCTGTTCGTCTACACCCTGTACGTGATGCAGACCGGCGGCAACTTCTCGGCGTTCGCCGGTGCGCTGTCGCTGGCCTTCATCGTGCTGCCGGTGGTGGTACGCACCACCGACGAGATGCTGCGCCTGGTGCCCTCGCAGATGCGCGAAGCGGCCCTGTCGCTGGGCATCCCGCAGTGGAAGGTGATCGTGCAGGTGCTCTACCGCAGTGCCTCGGCCGGCATCATCACCGGCATCCTGCTGGCACTGGCCCGCATCTCCGGCGAGACCGCACCGCTGCTGTTCACCGCCTTCGGCAACCAGTACTGGAACAACAACATCTTCCAGCCGATGGCCTCGGTGCCGGTGGTGATGAACCAGTTCGCCGGCAGCCCGTATGAATCCTGGCAGGTGCTGGCATGGGCCGGTGCCCTGGTGCTGACTGTCTTCGTGTTGCTGGTCAGCCTTGCCGCCCGCGGCATCCTGCTGCGCAACCGTATCTCCCATGACTGACCTTTCCGTGGATAACGCCATGAACGACCTTTCCAACGCCGTGCCGATGCAGCGCATCGCCGTGCCGTCCTCGCACGAGAGCCTGCACACGCCGTCGCCGGTGAAGCTGGCTGCGCGTGGACTGGACTTCTACTACGACAAGTTCTACGCCCTGAAGGGCATCAACCTGGAAATCCCGGAAAAGCGCGTGACCGCGCTGATCGGTCCTTCCGGTTGCGGCAAGTCGACCCTGCTGCGCATCTTCAACCGCATCTACGCGCTGTACCCGAAGCTGGAAGCGCGCGGTGAAGTGCTGCTGGACGGCGAGAACATCCTGTCGCCGAAGTACCCGATGAACCGCCTGCGCAGCAAGGTCGGCATGGTGTTCCAGAAGCCGGTGCCGTTCCCGATGACCATCTTCGAGAACGTGGCCTACGGCATCCGCCACCACGAGAAGCTGAGCAAGGCCGACATGGCCGACCGCGTCGAGCAGGCGCTGCGCCAGGGCGCGCTGTGGGACGAAGTGAAGGACAAGCTGGGGCAGAGCGCACTGGGCCTGTCCGGCGGCCAGCAGCAGCGCCTGTGCATCGCCCGTGCCGTGGCCCTGCGCCCGTCGGTGCTGCTGCTGGACGAGCCGACCTCGGCGCTGGATCCGATCTCGACCAGCCGCATCGAGCAGCTGGTGGAAGAACTCAAGCACGAGTACACCATCGTGATCGTCACCCACAACATGCAGCAGGCCGCACGCGTGTCCGACTACACCGCCTTCATGTACCTGGGCGACCTGATCGAGCACGACCGCACCGAAGTGATCTTCTCGCAGCCGTCACAGCGGCAGACCGAGGACTACATCACCGGCCGCTTCGGCTGAAACGTCAGTCGAGCACGGCTCGACCCTGCAGACACCATCAGTCGAGCGTGGCTCGACTCTACAGAGTGGAACAACCATGAACCTTCCCAACGACCACATCGTCAAGAGCTACGACGAAGAGCAGCAGCGCCTGGTGGCCGAGATCGTGCGCATGGGCGAGATGGCCGTCGCCCAGCTCGAAGCGTCGATGGACGTGATCGAGAAGCGCGACGAGAACGCTGCCCATCGCATCATCGCCAACGACGAAGCGATCGATGCGCTGGAACAGCAGATCAGCCACGACGTGATGCGCCTGGCGCTGCGTGGCCCGATGGCGCGCGACCTGCGCGAGATCCTTGCCGGCCTGCGCATTCCGGCCGACATCGAGCGCATCGGTGACTACGCTGCCAACGTCGCCAAGCGCTCGATCGCGCTGGGCAAGGTGCCGCCGCTGCCGCAGATCCAGGGCCTGCGTGCACTGGGCCGCCTGGCCGCGCAGCAGGTCCGGCGTGCCATTGCCGCCTACCGCGACAACGATGCTGATGCCGCGCTGGAACTGCGTGAGGACGACGCCCGCCTGGACGCGCAGTACACCGCGCTGTTCCGCGAGCTGCTGACCTACATGATGGAAGACCCGCGCAACATCACCCCGTGCACGCACCTGCTGTTCATGGCCAAGAACCTGGAGCGCGTGGGCGACCACGCCACCAACATCGCCGAGAACGTATGGTTCCTGGTGCATGGCGAGCAGCCGCTGCCACCGCGTGAAAAGCGCGACGAGACCTCCAGCACCGGCCAGCCCTGACGCTGCACTGCAACACCGGAGTCGACTCCAAGGTGGCCGCTGTCCTGGTGACAGCGGCCTTCTTTTTTGGGGTGTTTCATCCGCATTGTGGGCGCCACGCGTGCCCGGTGCGGACCTGCCGGATGCTTCTGTAACAGATCTCACGAAAATTTGAGTTCTTGGCGAGGATTCGTTGAGTAGGATCGCTGCACCATCGATTCACCCCGGGCACCTGCCCACCACCCAGGAGTAAGACCGATGAGCAGTTCCAACAAGACCCTGTCCCTGCTGACCGCTACCGCCCTGGCCGCCGGCCTGGGCATGACCGCCAGCGCCTCGGCGCTGAGCATGAGCGACCTCGCCCAGGGCTACCTGGTGGCCGGCCAGGCAGCCAAGGCCAGCACCGATGCCAAGGCCGCCGATACCAAGATGGCAGCCGACGCGACCAAGCACGCCGAAGGCAAGTGTGGTGCCGACGGCAAGACCGGCGAAGGCAAGTGCGGTGCCGACAAGGGCAAGGCTGCCGGCGCAGCGGGCGCCAAGGCCAAGACCGGCGACACGAAGTCGGCTGAAGGCAAGTGCGGCGAAGGCAAGTGCGGTGGCAAGCACTGACGTCCGCGCCAGCCTCGTCCACCCGCAGTCGCCGCTTCGCGCGGCGGCTGCAGGGTTGGGCCTGCGCCGGGCGCTGCTGCAGGATCTGCGTGACGCTCCGGCAGGCGACTTCGACTTCCTGGAATGCGCGCCGGAGAACTGGATCCATGTCGGCGGCCCGGCCGGTGATGCCCTGGCCGAACTGGCACACCGCCATCCGCTGAGCTGCCACGGCCTGTCGCTGTCGCTGGGCGGCAGTGCCGCCCTGGACACCCAGCTGCTGGAGCAGGTCGGCCGGTTCCTCGAAAAGCACCGCGTGCCGCTGTACAGCGAGCACCTGAGCTACTGCAGCGACGACGGCCACCTGTACGACCTGCTGCCGATCCCCTTCACCGACGAAGCCGTGCGCCATACCGCGCAGCGCATCCGCCGCGTGCAGGACCTGCTCGGCCGGCGCATCGCGGTGGAGAACGTGTCCTACTACCTGGCGCCGGAACCGGCGATGGACGAGCTGGCGTTCACCAATGCGGTGCTCGCCGAAGCCGACTGCGACCTGCTGCTGGACGTCAACAACGTCTACGTCAACGCCTGCAACCACGGCTACGATGCCGATGCCTTCATCGCCGGCCTGCCCGCGCAGCGCATCGTCTGCCTGCACGTGGCCGGGCACCTGGACGAGGCACCCGACCTGAAGATCGATACCCATGGCAGCGCGGTGATTGATCCGGTCTGGGAGTTGCTGGCGCGTACCTATGCTCGCATCGGCCCACGCCCCACCCTGCTCGAACGCGATTTCAATTTCCCGCCCTATGCGGAACTGCAGGGCGAACTGCAGACCATCCGCCGCCTGCAGGCCGCACACGCCGGGGCTGCACATGGCTGACGCTATCGACACCCTGCGCGCGCAGCAGCACGCGTTCACCGCGCACCTGCGCGATCCACAGGCGGTGCCGGCACCGGCCGGCCTGGATGCACGCCGGTTGGCGGTGTACCAGCACCTGCTGTTCAACAACCTGCTCGGGCTCCTGAGCAACGGTTTCCCGGTCTGCGTCCGCCTGCTCGGCGAACCGGCATGGAGCGCGCTGGTGCGCCACTACTTCGCCACCCATCGCTGCCAGACCCCCCTGTTCACCGAGCTGGCCGCCGAGTTCGTGCAGTGGCTGCAGGCACAGCCGCAGCTGCCGCACCCGGCGCTGGCCGAACTGGCCCACTACGAGTGGGTGGAAACCGCGCTGTACCAGTTGCAGGCCGAGCCACTTCCTGCGCCTGGCGATGTCGATCCGCTGCGGGTGCCGCTGCAGCGTTCGCCGCTGGCGTGGCCGCTGCTGTACCAGTGGCCGGTGCACCGTCTCGGTGCAGAGGATGCGCCGACCCAGCCCCTCCCAGAACCCACCGGCCTGCTGGTCCGCCGCGAAGCCGACGGTGAAGTGCGATTCGCCGCGCTCAGCCCCTTGGCGGTGCACCTGCTGTCCAGCATCGGTGAACAGCCTGGGCTGGAAGGCCGTACGTACCTGCAACGCCTCGCCACCACGCATGGGCTGGCCGAAGACGCGCTGGCCGGCCCCGGTGCCGCGCTGCTGCGGCAGTTCCTGCAGGCCGGCGTGATCGGCCCGCTCACCACCCCGCCCTGACACCCCATTTGCGGAGATCCCCTGATGAACCTTCCGACCCTGGCCGCCGCGCGTGGCCAGCTGGACCGTCTCGCCCCCTGGTTGGCCCCGCTCGGCCTGCGCCTGCTGCTGGCCTGGGAATTCTTCGAATCCGGCCGCGAGAAGCTGCGCGGCCAGAACTGGTTCGCCGACCTGCAGGACGCCTTTCCATTCCCGTTCGACCAGTTGCCGGCCACCCTGAACTGGCAACTGGCGACCTGGTTCGAACTGCTCGGGGCGGCCTGCCTGCTGTTCGGTTTCGGCACCCGTTTCGCCGCCGCGAGCCTGCTGGTGCTGACCGTGGTGGCCACCTATGCGGTGCATTGGCCGATGGAGTGGAACTCGCTGGCCGACCTGGCCATGGGCTATGCGATCAGCGACCAGGGCTTCGGCAACTTCAAGCTGCCGGTGCTGTTCATGGCCATGCTGCTGCCGCTGATCTTCACCGGCGCCGGCAAGCTGAGCGTGGATGCGTGGCTGGCGCGGTGGTCTCCCTCGGCCACACCTGCGCGGCCAGCGGTTCGGTAGATGCCGACCTTGGTCGGCGCGTCGTGTGCCAACCAAGGTTGGCACCTACCGGGTTCTGCGTTCGTGCCACCACGGTGGCTGGCATGGGCTGCGTGGCCGGGCGCTCAGGGCCGCTCTGATAGAATTCACGCATGAATGACCCCATCCCCGCACCTGCCGCCGTTCCCGATTCCGCAGTTCCCCAGGCGCAGCGCGCGATGTCACAACGCTTCCGCGGCTTCCTGCCGGTGGTGGTGGATGTGGAAACCGGCGGCTTCGACAGCCAGCGCAATGCGCTGCTGGAAATCGCTGCGGTGCCGATCGAGATGGACGAGAACGGCCTGCTCTACCCCGGCCAGACCGCCAGTGCCCACGTGGTCCCGGCCGAGGGCCTGGAGATCGACCCGAAGTCGCTGGAAGTGACCGGCATCATCCTCGACCATCCGTTCCGGCTGGCCAAGGAAGAAAAAGCAGCGTTGGACCACATCTTCACTCCGGTGCGTGCGGCGATGAAGAAGTACGGCTGCCAGCGCGCGATCCTGGTTGGCCACAATGCCCATTTCGACCTCGGCTTCGTCAACGCGGCCGTGGCGCGGACGGGCCACAAGCGCAACCCGTTCCATCCGTTCAGCGTGTTCGACACGGTCACCCTGGCCGGTATCGCCTACGGCCAGACCGTGCTGGCGCGTGCGGCCACTGCCGCCGGGCTGGGTTGGGATGCGAATGAAGCGCACAGCGCGGTATATGACACCGAGCAGACCGCGCGGCTGTTCTGCACCATCGCCAACGCCTGGCCGCGGTAAGACAGCGCTTTCTGTAGAGCCGGGCCATGCTCGGCTGCACCTTTTTCCGCGCTGTCGCGCGGTAGTCGAGCACGGCTCGACTCTACAGGCCGACGTCGTTCCATCGATGCATGGTGGCGAATCATCGCCGCACAGTAGATCCACGCCATGCGTGGATGCGATCAACCAATGCTCGTGCGATCGCGGCCGTCGCTCTTGGCGCGGTACAGCGCGCGGTCTGCGCGCTGGTACAGCAGCGCCGGGGTGCGGTCGTCGGCATCCAGCTCCACCAGCCCCGCACTGAAGGTCACGCGCAGGCCTTCCACACCGGCCCAGTCGGGGTGGTCATGGAACAGGCCACGCAGGCGCGCGCACAGCTGCGCGGCTTCCTCCAGGCGGGTGTCGTTGAGCAGCAGCGCGAACTCTTCGCCGCCGGTGCGCGCCGGCAGGTCGGAGTCGCGGCTGGCGGCTGCGATCAGCGTCGCCACCTGCACCAGCACGGCATCGCCGATGCTGTGGCTGTGGCGGTCGTTGACGTCCTTGAAATGGTCGATGTCCAGCACCACCAGGCACAGTGGATGACCACTGCGCTGCGAACGGGCGAAGTCACGCGCCAGCGTCTCGTCGAAGCCGCGGCGGTTGGCCAGCCCGGTCAGCGCATCCTCGCGGGCCTGGCGCTCGAAGGCTTCGGCCTGGCGCGCCAGGCGCTCGGCCAGCTCGGTCTTTTCCTGGTTCAGCGCCTGCAGGTGCACGGTCTTGGCCTGCAGGTCGAAGGTCGCGTCGTCCACCCGCCGCGCCAGGCGCAGGTTGCTGGCCTTCAGCTGCTGCAGCAGCAGGCGGTACAGTGCCACCAGGCCGGCCAGCAGCAACAGCCCGCCCAGCGCCTGCACGCTGCGCCGCTGCCACCAGAACGGCTCGACGCTGAAGCTCCACACCGCCTCCTGTTGGCCCCAGCTGCCGCCCGGATGCGCCGCAGCCACATGCAGGGTGTAGTCGCCCGGCGGCAGGCCAACGAACTCGACGCTGCGCTGCGGGCCACGCTCGACCCAGCCGGCATCGAGGCCGTCCAGCCGCGTGCGGTAGCGGATCCGGTCGGACATCAGGTAGCTCAGGCCGACATAGCTCACCGCCAACCGGCGGCCACCGGGAATGTAATTGCGATCCGGTCCCTCCCAGTGCACCGGCGCACCATCCACCTGCACGCTCTCGATCGCCGCCGGCGGCGATGGCCGCTCGCGGAAACGCTGCAGGCGTTGCGGGTCGACCGTGCTCAGGCCACCGGCGGTGACCACCCAGAACGTGCCATCCTGGCGCAGGATCGCCGATGGACTGGAGCTGCCATTGGCCTGTGCATTGGCCATGCCGTCGATCTCGTTGTAGCGCTCCAGCACCACCCGCGGCGTGCGGCCATCGGCCACCGCATTGAGGGTGGCCATGTCGGTGCGCAGCACACCACGGTTGCTGCTGATCCAGACATTGCCGAGGCGGTCCGGCACCAGCTGGAACACCGCGTCCACCGGCATGCCCTGCTCCAGGCCGACCCGCGCCAGCGCACCGTTGCGCCAGCGGTACAGGCCACGATCACTGCTGATCCACATCGCATCGCCCAGCTGGTGGAAACCGAACACGCTGCGGCCGCCCCCCAGCGGGGCCAGGTCGATCGACTGCACGTGGTCGCCACGCAGCACGCGGATGCCTTCGATGGTGCCGATCCACAGGTTGCCCTGGTGGTCATGCTCGAGCGCGGTGATCAGGCCGCCGGGCATACCCGGCACGTTCGAGACCTGCACCCGGTCGCCGTCGATGCGCACCACGCCCTTCTGCGTGCCGGCCCAGACCACGCCCTGCGGGTCAACGGTGATCGCACGGATGTTGCCGCCCGGCATGCCGTCAGTCGCCGCATAGTTGTGGCGCAGGCCCCCATCGCGACCCAGCCGGTAAACGCCGTCGCCGAAGGTTCCCACCCACAGGTCACCGTCCGGCCCCTGTGCCAGGCTCAGTACCGAGGGCGCCTTGCCGCCGCGGTTGTGCAGCGGTACCGCGCGGAAACGACCGTCGCGGGTCTGGAGGTCAAGGCCGCTGGCGCTGCCGACCCACAGTTGGCGGTCGCGATCCTCGAACACCGTGCGCACGTAGTCGCCACTGAGCCCATCGCGCTCGGTGAAGCTGCTGAACAGTGTTTCGCGCAGGCGGTACAGGCCCCCATTGGCTCCCACCCAGATGCTGCCTTCGGCATCCTCGCGCAGGCTGACCACGCGTCCGCCCGGCAGGTTCAGGCCGGCCGGCAGCCGCTCCAGGCCATGGGCGGAAATGCGCAGCAGGCCCTGGTTCTCGGTACCCAGCCACAGATCGCCATGCCGGTCCTGCAGCATCGAGGTCATGTGCAGCTGGCCCGGCAGGCGGTGCACCAGCACCAGCTGGTCGTCCTCCACCCGGTACAGGCGCTCGCCGGCGACGATCCACAGCGCGCCATCCGGTGCCCGGTACGGCCACGACAGGCCGCTGCCGGCGCCCAGCCCCCACGCGGCGGGCGCGCGCTTGAGCACGCCGTCGTTGTCGCGCAGCACCAGCCCGTCGAGCGTGCCGACCCATACCCGGTCCTGTGCATCGACCACCAGCTTGGTGAAGCTCATTGCCATCGGCAGGTCCGCCGCCGGTGCCTGGTAGACGATGCCGGCATCCGGCGTCAGGTAGCCGATGCCCTTGCCTTCGTACAGCAGCCACAGCCGGCCCTGGCTGTCCATCTGCATGGACTGGATCAGCACCTGCGGTGTACCGGCCTGGTGCTCCCAGACCCGCCATTGGCCGTCGCTGCCGCGGTGGCTGACGTTGCCGCGCGAATCGCTGATCCACAGCCCGCCCTGGCGGTCGACGAACAGTGCGCCGATGCCGTTGTCGCGCAGCGGGGGCGCGCCCTCCTGTGCCGCCAGCGGCAGCGCGAGGGCCAGCAGCAACCACAGCAGGCCCTGCCGCAGTGCCCGCCTGAATCCTGATGCGCGGCGCTCCACCCAGCGCCCCTGGTCCCCCTGCCCGCCCATCACCGCAGCAGCGGCGGCCAGGTGCGGCTGCAGGGCGCGGCAGCGTGCGGGAACAGCCGGGCAGCGCGCACTGGCATGCCGGCGGGAACGGGCTGGCTCATCGAGGGGAGACTGGGGAGATGGGCAGATGATAGGCCAAACCCCGGCCCCGGCGTCACCGTCCGCGGCCCGCCGGCTCAGCCGGCGCGGCCGGGCGCCACCACCTGGGCACTGGCCGGCCACTGCACCACCGCCTCCAGGCCACCTTCGGCCCGGTTGCGCAGCCACAGCCGCGCGCCGTCCTTCTCGGCCAGGGCGCGGGCGATGGTCAGGCCCAGGCCGGCCCCGCCGGTCTGGCGCGAACGCGAGGTTTCCACCCGCACGAACGGATCGAACACCGCCTCCAGCTGCTCTTCGGCCAGGCCGGGACCGTCATCGGCCACCACTACGGTGATCGCACCGCCGCTGCGCTCGACCCGTACCCGCGCCCGCTGCGCGTACATCACCGCGTTGTCCACCAGGTTGGAGAACAGGCGGTGCATGGCCAGCGGACGCAGCATCAGCACCGAACCACTGCCCCCCTCGAAGACCACGTCGGCGCCGCCTTCGGCGGTGTCCTCGACGATGCTCTCCAGCAGTGAATCCAGGTCGAGTGCGGCGCGCTGCTCGGCACTCTCGGCACTGCGGGCCAGTTCCAGGCCCTCGCGCACCAGCGCCTGCATCGCCGCCAGGTCACCGACCAGGCGCTCGCGCAGGGCTTCGTCGCTGACATTCTCCAGGCGCAGGCGCAACCGGGTCAGCGGCGTCTGCAGGTCATGGGTGATCGCCGCCAGCATCTGCGTGCGTTCGGCCAGGTGCCGCTGCAGGCGATGCTGCATGGCGTTGAAGGCTTCGGCGGCGCGCTGCACTTCACGCGGCCCGCGCAGTGGCAACGGGTCGCGCTGCAGATCGTCGCCGAGATCCTCGGCAGCGGCGGCCAGTTCCTGCAGTGGCGCACTGGCCATGCGCGCAACGATATAGGCCAGCACGGCAATCGCCAGCACCAGCAGGGTCAGGAACCACGGGTCCACGGCGAGGATGCCGTTGTGCGCCACCGCCGGCGAGTCCAGCGCCAGTTTCAGCAGCGTGCCGTCGTTGAGGGTCACGTCCACCGCGCGGCACTTGGGCGGGATGAACGCCGGGTCGCGTTCGCGCGGCGGCCGCCGGTGACCCGGCGGTGGCGGCGGCAGCAGGTCCTGCAGCTTGGGAATGCAGGAGCGGAACGAAGCGAAGTGCACATGCGCGCGCGACACCGGTCCGGGGCGGTCTTCCAGCACTTCCATCAGCGCCGTGTCGGCACGCCCGAGGCGGGCTCCGGGCTGCAGCGCGCGCACGCTCGGCCCGCCGATCGCCAGCAGGCGCTCGCGCAGCTCCGGATTGCCGTCCAGCAGGTTGACGTAGCCCTGCAGGCGGTCGGCGATGCGGTTCAGGTTCTGCCGCTCGAACTCCTGCTGGCGCTTGGAAGTGGCCAGCATGGTCGCGCCGATCGCAGCCACCGCCATGCCCAGCAGCAGGATCACGAACAACCGCCCGACCATCGAGGACAGGAAATGGCGCAGGCGCTTCATCGCGGCTTATTCCAGGTTGACCGCGGAGGCCAGCACGTAGCCCTCGTTGCGCACGGTCTTGATCAGTCCGTCCGGGCCACCGTCGTCGCCCAGCTTGTTGCGCAGGCGGCTGACCTGCAGGTCGATCGCGCGGTCCTGTGCCTCGTAGTTGCGGCCACTGCTGAGCGCGACCAGCTGCTCGCGCGACAGCACCTTGTTGGCGTGCGCGATGAACACCCGCAGCAGGCGGAACTCGGCGCCGGACAGCACCACCACGCGGTCATCCGGATCGACCAGGTGGCGATGCTCCAGGTCGAACACCCAGCGCGAGAAGCGCGCACGGCGCACCGCCAGCGGCTCCAGGTTGGCCGGCAGCGCCTCGGTCCGGCGCAGCACGTTGCGGATGCGTGCCAGCAGCTCGCGCGGTTCGAACGGCTTGGCCAGGTAGTCATCGGCGCCCATTTCCAGGCCCAGCACGCGATCGATCGGCTCGGCGCGAGCGGTCAGCATGATCACCGGCGTGTTCGAACGCGCACGCAGGTCACGGCACAGGGTCAGGCCATCCTCGCGCGGCAGGTTGAGGTCGAGCACGATCAGGTCCACGTGCTCGCGGTCCAGCAGCTGGCGCATGGCGGTGCCATCGGCCGCCGTGCTCACCAGGTAACCGGCGCGGCCGAGCTGCTCGGCCAGCAGCGTGCGGATGTCGTTGTCGTCGTCGACGATCAGCAGTCGATGCATCGGGTTTTCAGTCTCCATGTCGCGATCATCCCGTGTCGGCAGCTGAACCGCATCCGGGGCAATGCGTACCAGTGTATCCACCCACGGGCGGGATACCTGTGGTTACGCGTATTCACCGACAGTGTTACATACAGACATACCCCGAGGATTGAGCCGTCCATCGCCCGGTCTTCACAATGCCCGCCAACGCCGCACGCGCGGCCCCGAGAGTGAAGCCACGACGTGACGTTCCGCCTGCTGCCCGCGACCCGCCGGAGTCGCCTGATACTGATCGCCCTGCTTGCCCTGATCGTCGCCGCGACCGCCTGGTGGCTGCTGCGCAAGCCCGCCGCGCCGGCGGTGGCCACCTCGCCGGTCAGCCGCGGTGACATCGAGCAGACGGTGGACGCCACCGGCGTGATCGATGCCTACAAGCTGGTCAGCGTCGGTGCGCAGGCCTCGGGCCAGATCAAGTCGCTGAAGGTGCAGCTGGGCGACACCGTGAAGGAAGGCGACCTGATTGCCGAGATCGACGCCACCACCCAGCAGAACCAGGTGCTCAACGCGCAGGCCTCGCTGGACCAGGTCACCGCCCAGCGCGCCGTCCAGCAGGCCACCCTGCGCCAGGCCGAACTGGAATTCGCGCGCCAGCAGCAGATGCTGGCCGCCGAGGCCACCTCGCGCCAGGAATACGATGCCGCCGAGGCGCAGCTGAAGACCGCCCGTGCCCAGCTGCAGTCCTACGAGGCGCAGATCAAGGGCCGCGAAACCGAGCTGGGCACCGCCCGCGCCAACCTGGCCTACACCCGCATCACCGCGCCGATGGACGGCACCGTGGTGGCGGTGGTGGCCGAGGAAGGCCGCACGGTGAACGCCAACCAGACCGCGCCGACCATCGTCATGCTGGCGCGGCTGGACGTGGTCACCGTCAATGCGGAGATCTCCGAGGCCGACGTGGTCAAGATCAAGGCCGGCATGCCGGTGTACTTCACCACGCTCGGCGACCCGGACCGCAAGTACCACGCCACGCTGCGCCAGATCAATCCGGCGCCAGCCTCGATCGCCAACGAGAATTCATCCAGCTCCAGCAGCTCCTCCAGTTCCAGTTCCAGCAGCGCGGTCTACTACAACGCGCTGTTCGACGTGGAGAACCCGGACGGCACGCTGCGCATCGACATGACCGCGCAGGTCTCGGTGCTGCTCAAGCAGGCCAAGGGCGTGCTGATGGTGCCGGCAGTGGCGCTGGGGCCGAAGCGCCGTGGCGACGAGCGCATGGTGCGGGTGCTGGACGACAAGGGCCAGCCGCAGCCGCGCAAGGTCACGGTGGGCATCAACAATGGCGCCTCGGCCGAGATCCTGTCCGGGCTGAAGGAAGGCGAGCGCGTGGTGGTTGGCGAAGCGGGTGCGGCCGGTGCCAGCGCCGGCGGCGGCAACCGCGGCGGCATGCAGATGCGGGTTGGCGGCCCGGGCATGGGGCGCCGATGAGCACGACGGCGCCGCTGCTGCGCCTGCGCGACCTGCGACGTGAATTCCCGGCCGGCGATGATGTGATCGCCGTGCTGCGCGACGTCAATCTCGACATCCATGCCGGTGAGATGGTGGCCATCGTCGGCCAGTCCGGCTCGGGCAAGTCGACGCTGATGAACATCCTCGGCTGCCTCGATCGTCCCACCCGTGGCAGCTACCAGGTGGCCAGCCGCGAAACCGGGAAGATGCAACCGGACGAACTGGCCGAACTGCGCCGCGAGCATTTCGGTTTCATCTTCCAGCGCTACCACCTGCTCGGCGACCTGGATGCGCGCGGCAACGTGGAAGTGCCGGCGGTGTACGCCGGCAGCCCCGGCCCGGTGCGCAACGCGCGTGCCGAGCAACTGCTGCAGCGGCTGGGCCTGAGCGACCGCATGCATCACAAGCCGGGCCAGCTGTCCGGTGGCCAGCAGCAGCGCGTGTCGATCGCACGCGCCCTGATGAACGGCGGCGAGGTGATCCTGGCCGACGAACCGACCGGCGCGCTGGACACGAAATCCGGCGAGGAAGTGATGGCGATCCTCGGCGAACTGCATGCCGAAGGCCACACCATCATCATCGTCACCCACGACATGAGCGTGGCCGAGCACGCGCAGCGCATCATCGAAATCCGCGATGGCGAGATCATCGCCGACCGCGCCAACCCGAATGCGCCGACCTACCGTGCGCAGCGCGAGGCCAGTACCGGCGTCGCCCGCGGCAACAGCTGGCGGGCCGCGCGCGACCGCTTCACCGAAGCGTTCCGCATGGCGCTGCTGGCGATGAACGCACATCGGCTGCGAACCTTCCTGACCATGCTCGGCATCATCATCGGCATCGCCTCGGTGGTCTCGGTGGTGGCGCTGGGCAATGGCTCCCAGCAGCAGATCCTGCAGAACATCAGCGCGCTCGGCACCAATACCATCGACGTCTATCCCGGCCGCGGTTTCGGCGACATGCGCTCGGCGCGCGTACAGACGCTCAAGGCCAGCGATGCCGATGCACTGGCAAGGCAGAGCTACGTGGACAGCGCCACCCCCAGCGTATCGACTTCGGTCACCGCGCGTTACCGCAACCAGTCGTCCACCGCCCAGGTCAGCGGCGTTGGCGAGCAGTTCTTCCGGGTCAAGGGCGTGACCCTGCTCAGCGGCAGCTTCTTCGATGCCGATGCGGTCAAGGGCCTGGGCCAGGTGGCGGTGATCGACGAGAACACCCAGTCCCAGTTCTTTCCCGATGTCGACCCGGTCGGCCAGGTGATCCTGCTCGGCAACGTGCCGGCGCGCGTGGTCGGCGTGGCCAAGCGGCAGAGTTTCGGCTTCGGCGGCAGCACCAGCCTCAGCGTGTGGGTGCCGTACACCACGGTGATGTCGCGCATGCTCGGCCAGAGCCACGTGTCCAGCATCACCGTGCGCGTGGACGATGACACGCCGATGGACGCCGCGCAGGAAGCGATCACCCGCCTGCTGACCCTGCGCCATGGCACCGAGGATTTCTTCCTCAGCAACAGCGCCGAGATCCGCGAGACCATCGAGCAGACCACGCGCACGATGACCCTGCTGATCGGTGCCATCGCCGCCATCGCGTTGCTGGTCGGTGGCATCGGCGTGATGAACATCATGCTGGTATCGGTGACCGAGCGCACCCGCGAGATCGGGGTGCGCATGGCCGTCGGTGCACGGCAGAGTGATATCCGCCAGCAGTTCCTGATTGAAGCGGTGCTGGTCTGCCTGCTCGGCGGCGTGCTCGGTATCGGCCTGGCCCTGCTGCTGGGCTCGATGATCGGCCGCTTCGCCAGCGACTTCCAGGTGCTGTTCTCCACCGCCTCGATCGTCGCCGCGTTTGCCTGCTCGACCCTGATCGGCGTTGCGTTCGGCTTCCTGCCAGCGCGCAACGCCGCGCAGCTCGACCCGGTGGAGGCCCTGGCCCGCGAATGAAGATGATGACCCGACTGCCCTTCCCCGCTCCCCGGCACCTGCTGCTGGCCGGTGCCGTTCTACTCGCCCTGTCCGGCTGCGCGTCGGTCGGCCGCTACCCGGTGCACGACCCGGCCGTGGCGGCGCAGTATGGACGTGGCGATGCCACCCTCAACGCGCCAGCCGATGACCCGCGCAGCAGCCTGGATACACCGGGCCGCGACATCCGCCAGGACACCTGGTGGACCGGCTTCGGCGATGAACGCCTGGACCGCCTGGTGGCGCAGGCGCTGGCCGCCAACAGCGATCTGGCCGCCGCCGGCCTGGCCGTGCAGCGTTCACGCCTGCAGGCCGGCCTGGCCAGCAACGCACTGTGGCCGCAGCCCTCGTCATCCGGCGTGAGCGGCAGCGCCAGCCGCGCCACCGACCAGTCTGATGATTGGCGCCGCAGCTATTCCACCGGCGTCTCGCTGGGTTGGGAAGTGGACCTGTGGGGCCGCCTGCGCACCCAGCGCGACATCGCCCGCTGGGAAGCCGAGGCCAGCGAGGAAGATCGGCAGAACACCGCGCTGCTGGTGATCAGCGACACCATCACCCAGTACTGGAACCTGGCCTACCTCAACCAGTCGATCGCCACCGGCCAGGCCAACCTGGAGCGCCTGGAACGCACCCGCGAACTGGTGCAGGCCCGCTTCGACGCCGGTGCGGTATCGCGCCTGGAAGTGCGCCAGGCACTGCAGAACCTGCAGTCGCAGCGGTCCTTGCAGAGCGCGCTGGAACAGCAGCGGGTGGAGGTGCGCAACGCGCTGACCGTGCTGCTGGACGGCACGCCCTGGCCCCAGCAGGACGAACCACAGGACCTGCTGGGCGCACGCAGCCCAGCCATCAGCGAAGGCCTGCCGACCGATCTGCTCGGCCGCCGCCCCGATCTGCGCGCGGCCGAACTTCGCCTGCGCAACAGTCTGAAGACCATCAAGGTCACCGCCACCCAGTACTACCCTGCGCTGAGCCTGACCGGCAGCCTCGGTTCCAGCGCGACCTCGCTGGGCGATGTGCTGCGCAACCCGGTGGCCACGCTGGGCGCCGGCCTGTCGCTGCCGTTCCTCAACCTGCAGCGTGCGCAGCTGGATACCGATATCGCCGGCACCACCTACCAGATCGCCGCCAGCAACTTCCGCAAGACGCTGTATACCGCGCTCTCGGAAGTGGACAACGCACTGTCGGCGCGCGAGCAGCTGGCGCGCCAGGTGGCGGCCTCGCAGGCTTCATACGACGAAGCGGTGGAAGTGGAACGCGCGCAGGAAGTGCGTTACCGCGTGGGTGCCACCGATCTGCGCACCTGGCTGGAAGCGCAGCAGACCCGGCGTGATGCCGAACTGTCGCTGGCACGTGCGCGCCAGGGCCAGCTCAACAACGACGTGACGCTGTTCAAGGCGTTGGGCGGCAGCGCGGGGTGAGGCGGGACATGAAACGGGGTCAGATCCCTTTTCCCATTGGAAAAGGGATCTGACCCCGATCACATCGCGCTGGCCGATCAACCGCGCTGGCGCACGGCCTCGAACAGGCTGACGCCGGCGGCGACGGAGACGTTCAGGCTCTCGATCTCGCCCGGCATCGGGATCTTGACCAGGCCATCGCAGTTCTCGCGGGTCAGGCGGCGCAGGCCATCGGCTTCGCCGCCCAGCACCAGCGCGATGTTGCCCTTCAGGTCCAGCTGGTACAGCGAGGCCGTGGCTTCACCGGCCAGGCCGTAGATCCACACGCCCTGCTTCTGCAGGTCCTTCAGGCAGCGCGAGAGGTTGGTCACCGCCACCACCGGGATCAGGTCGGCGGCACCGGCCGAAGTCTTGCGCACAGTGGCATTGACCGTGGCCGACTTGTCCTTCGGGATGATCACCGCGGTCGCCCCGGCGGCAGCGGCCGAGCGCAGGCAGGCGCCGAGGTTGTGCGGGTCCTGCACCTCGTCGAGCACCAGCAGCAGGGCCTTGCCCTCGGCCGCGGTGACCAGCCCTTCCAGCTCGTTCTCGCTGTAGGTACGGGCGGCGGCGTAGCGCGCGGCCACGCCCTGGTGGCGCACCGAACCGCCAACACCGTCCAGCGCCTGGCTGTTCACCTTGCGCACATCGATGCCCTTGCGGCGGGCGTTCTCTTCGATCTCGGTCAGGCGCGGGTTCTTCGCACCGGCCTCGACCAGCACTTCGCGGACGTTCTCGGCGTCGTTCTCGATGGAGGAGGCGACGGCGTTGACGCCGACAATCCACTGGCTGTTCTTGCTCATGCGGGCGGGGACCGGAAAGGGGGTGGCTATGGTAGAGCATCGGCAGGCCGGGCGCTGCGACCGGCCGCCCCTCTGTAGCGCCGAGCCCATGCTCGGCTGGCGGGGGGCCGATGAAGCCTGAACCCGGAGCAGCCGAGCGTGGGCTCGGCGCTAGAGGGGCGTTACCGACTGCGCGGCGGCCAGTGCGGGGTGTCGTGGTCGGGGTGCTGGTGGGAGACGATGGTGGCCAGGAACTCCAGCGCGGCGACGTCGTCCTCGGTGCGCCGCGCCGGCAGGCCGGACAGGCTGTCGACGAACGGCAGCTTGCGCTCCACCCCGTACTGGATCGTCGGTGGCAGGCGTTCCGGCTCATCGAAGGCGCCGGCAGCCACGGCCACGCCATCCGGGGCTTCATAGGTCAGGGGTGTACCGCAGTCGGCGCAGAAACCACGCCGCACCACGTTGGACGACTGGAAATAGCGCGGCTGGCCGCGGGTCCAGCTGAACTGCACGCCGCGCACGGATACCAGCGGCGCGTAATAGGCACCGAACGCCTTCTGGCACATCCGGCAATGGCAGATCGAGCTGTCGGTGAGCTCGCCACGCGCTTGGAAGCGGACCGCGCCGCACTGGCAGCCGCCACTGTATTCGGGTTGGCCTTGCATGCTGGGGTTCCTCCGGAACGTCGTGCCAACCAAGGTTGGCACCTACCAGTTGAGGTAGGTGCCGACCGTTGGTCGGCACACCTTTCAATACTTCTTCTTGGTGCGCTTGGCCGGCTTGCCCCGCTCGGGCGGCGGCGGCAGGCCATCGCCCTCGTCCTCGCCCTTGTGCTCGACCAGGCGGAAGTCGATCTTGCGCTCTTCCATGCTGGCCTTCAGCACCAGGATCCGCACGCGGTCACCCAGCCGGTAGCTGCTGCCGCGGCGTTCGCCGGTCAGCGTTTTGCGGGTGGCGTCGAACTTGTAATAGTCCTGCGGCAGCTGGGTCACATGCACCAGGCCCTGCACCTTGGACTCGTCCAGTTCCACGAACAGGCCGAAGCTGGTCACGCCGCTGATCACGCCGTCGAACTGGCCGCCCACGTGCTTTTCCATCCACGCCGCGCGGTAACGCTCGTCGACCTCGCGCTCGGCTTCGTCGGCACGGCGCTCGCGCTCGGAACACTGCAGCGCCAGGGCCGCCATTTCGCGCGCGTTGTAGGTGAACTTGTCCAGCGGCTTGCCGGACAACGCATGCTTGATCGCACGGTGCACCAGCAGGTCGGGGTAACGGCGGATCGGCGAGGTGAAGTGCGCGTACGCCTCCAGCGCCAGGCCGAAGTGGCCGTGATTCTCCGGGCTGTAGATCGCCAGGCTCTGGCTGCGCAGCAACACCGATTCTAGCAGCGTGGCATCGGGGCGGTCGCGGATCTTCTTCAGCAGCTTGGTGTAATCGCCCGGGCGCACCTTCGACCACGGCGGCAGGCTCAGCTTGAACTCCTTGAGGAATTCCAGCAGGTCGGCGTACTTGGTTTCCGGCGGCTTCTCGTGGATGCGGTACGGCGCCGGCACATGGCGCGACAGCAGGTACCTGGCGGCCTCGACGTTGGCCGCGATCATGCACTCCTCGATCAGCTTGTGCGCGTCGTTGCGCACCAGCATGCCGGCCTGGGTCACTTCACCACGGTTGTCCAGCACGAAGCGCACTTCACTGCTTTCGAATTCGATGGCACCGCGCTTGGCGCGTGCCTTGGACAGCACCTTGTACAGCTGGTGCAGGCGCTGCACCTGCGGCAGCAGGTCGCCCATCCAGGCCTTGGTATCGGCATCGTCCTCGCCCACCGCCTTCCACACCTGGGTGTAGGTCAGGCGCGCATGCGAGTTCATCACCGCCTCGTAGAAGCGCGAATGCGTGACCAGGCCATCGCGGTCGATCTGCATGTCGCAGACAAAGCACATGCGGTCGACCTTCGGCATCAGCGAGCAGATGCCGTTGGACAGTGTCTCCGGCAGCATCGGCACCACGAAGCCCGGGAAGTACACCGACGTCGCACGCTTCTGCGCCTCTTCATCCAGCGGCGTACCAGGGCGAACGTAATTCGAGACGTCGGCAATCGCCACCACCAGGCGGAAACCCTCGGCATTCGGCTCGCAGTACACCGCGTCGTCGAAGTCCTTGGCATCCTCGCCATCGATGGTGACCAGCGGCGTGCTGCGCAGGTCGACACGGTCGCCAATCATCGCCGGCTCGACCACCAGCGGCACCGAGGCCGCTTCGTCCAGCACCTCCTGCGGGAACTCGAACGGCAGCTCGTGGCCATGGATGGCGGTCTCCACCACCAGCGACGCGGTCAGCTTGTCGCCGAGCACCGCGATGATGCGGCCGATCGGCGGGCGGCGGCTGTCCGGCGCCTGGGTCAGTTCACAGACCACCAGCTGGCCGTCGCGCGCACCACCGGTCTGGTCCGGCGGCACCTGCACGTTGCGCTGCACGCGCTTGTCGTCGGGCACCACGTAGTTGATGCCCATCTCGATGCTGAAGCGGCCGATCAGGCGGGTCATGCCGCGCTCCAGCACGCGGGCGATGCTGCCTTCGCGACGGCCACGGTGATCGATGCCGGTCACGCGGGCCAGCACCTTGTCGCCGTGCATGACCTTGCGCATTTCATAAGGCGGCAGGAACAGGTCGTCGCCGCCCTCGACCGGGCGCAGGAAGCCGAACCCTTCCGGGTTGGCGATCACCACACCGGTGACCAGGTTCAGGGTCTGGATCGGGGCGAAACCGCCGCGACGGTTCTGCACCAGCTGGCCGTCGCGGACCATCGCACCGAGCCGGCGCGACAGCGCCTCGGCCCGGTCCGGAGCGGTCAGGCCCAGGCGCGCGCCCAGTTCCTCGGCGGTCTGCGGCCCTTCGCAGCGCTCCAGCAGGGCCAGGATGGCCTCGCGGCTGGCGATGGGCTGTTCGTACTTCTCCGCTTCGCGGGCGGCATAGGGATCGTCGATCACCTTGCCGGCCGGCGGCAGCTTGCGGCCCGGGGCCGGGCCCGGTGCATCGGTACTGCGGACCTTGCGGCCGCGTGGCGGTGCACCGCCTTCATTCAATTCGGGGAACCAGCCCGGCAGCGGCTTGCCCGGCTTGGTGGTGCGGGCTGCACCCGCCTTGGCGCCCTTGTTCGGGGCCTGGCTGCGGGACTTGCTCCCGCCCTTGCTTGGTTTTTTGATAGTCATCGCCCTACATGGTAGCCGCTGGCGGCGTGCAGAACGGGTCAGCGGTCGCCTTCAAGCGATCGCGTCAAAAATATTCAGGAAGTCGTTGACAGCCTGCGGATTCATCTTCACAATTGCGCCTCTGGAACGCCCAGGTGGCGGAATTGGTAGACGCACTAGTTTCAGGTACTAGCGGGTAAAACCGTGGAGGTTCGAGTCCTCTCCTGGGCACCAACGAAAAAACTCCTCGCTTCGGCGGGGATTTTTTTTGCCTGTGATCCGGCAGCCGGGGTCGGATTCCTTTCCAGAGGAAAGGGCTCTGGCCCCAAGCGAGTGAGATGGGGGGCAGAGCCCGTTTCGCATGCGCAACGGCAACCGACCCGGGATCAGCAAAAAGTGTTGACACCCCCATCACGGCACCCCATAATCTCGCTCCTCGACGCCCAGGTGGCGGAATTGGTAGACGCACTAGTTTCAGGTACTAGCGGGTAAAACCGTGGAGGTTCGAGTCCTCTCCTGGGCACCACGTCGAGAATGAGAAAAACCCGCGAAAGCGGGTTTTTTCATGCCCCGGATCCGGCATCAGAACAACGGCCGCAGCACCAGTTCCAGCCCGAGCAGCAGCAGGAACCCCAGGAAGCAGGCGCGGAACACGCGGGCACTGATGCGCTGCCGGATCATCTGGCCCAGCCACATGCCCAGCAGCGCCGGCAGCACCGCCAGCGCACTCAACCCCAGCTGCTGGATGCCGAACGCACCGTGCAGCACCAGACCGGTGGCCAGCGAAATCGTCGACACGGTGAACGCCAGCCCGAGCGCCTGCACCAGCTCCTCGCGCTGCAATCCCAGCGACTGCAGGTACGGCACCGCCGGCATCACGAACACACCCGTCGCCCCCGTCACCACGCCGGACAGCGCACCCACCAGCGGCCCCAGCCAGCGCTCGCGCCGCTGCGGCACGCGGAACACCGGCGCGAGCAACGCATAGGCGGCATAGACCACCAATGCCACGCCCAGCGCAACGCGCGACCAGGTGCGATCGACCCGCACCAGCAGTGCGGCCGAACCCAGCGTCACCACCACCACGGCAAGCATCATCGGCCACAAACGCCGCACGATGTGGCCCAGCGACGGCCCGGACAGCAGTTGCCACGCATTGGTGACGAAGGTTGGAATGAACAGCATCGACGCCGCCGCCACCGGTGACAGGGTGCTGCCCAGCAGGCCCATCGCCACCGTCGGCAACCCCATCCCTGTCACGCCCTTGACCACGCCGGCCAGCACGAACACCACCACCAGCAGCAAATAGAAGTATGTCGATTCATGCATGGCTTCATTGGACCGGGCCCTCGCCAGGCGCACAATGCGGTCTTCCCGGCCCAGCCTTCGGCTGACCCGAAGGCGCCGGATCAGCAATGAGGCACGACATGCGGATGGACATCGCCGACCTGCGCCTGTTCCTGGCAATCGCCGAAGCCGGCAGCATCACCGCCGGCGCGGCACAGGCAAACCTGGCATTGGGTTCAGCCAGCGAGCGCCTGCGCACGATCGAAGCCGATGCCGGCACCGCGCTGTTGCACCGGCACCCACGCGGCGTCAGCCTGACCGAGGCCGGCGCCGCCCTCGCCCACCACGCACGCCTGATCCTGCAGCAGCAGGCACAGCTGCGTGGCGAACTACAAGCGTTCGCGCAGGGTGCGCGCGGCACCCTGCACCTGTATGCCAACACCGCCGCGCTGACCAACTACCTGCCCTCGCGGCTCGCGCCGTGGCTGGCCGAACGCCCACGCCTGCATGTGGAACTGCTGGAGCGCACCAGCCCCGAGGTCGTGCGTGCGATCAATGCGGGCCAGGCCGAGGCCGGCATCATCAGTGATGCGGTCGACGCTGCCGGCCTGCAGCAGCATGTGGTCGCCGAAGATCCCCTGGTGATGCTGCTGCCGGCCGACCACCGCTTCGCGACCCGGCGCAGCCTGGCTTTTGCCGAGGCTGCCGGAGAGACCTTCGTTGCCCTGGCCGATGGCAATGCACTGCAGACCTACATCGAGGACCAGGCGCGCGACATCGGGCGCCGCCTGGATGTACGCATCCGCATGAAGACCTTCGAAGGCGTGTGCATCATGGTCGGCCACGGCATCGGCGTCGGCATCGTGCCGCGGACCATCGCGCGCCAGCATCGGCGCAGCACGCACACCGTCGCCGTACCGCTCGCCAATGCGTGGGCGCAACGACGCCTGTGCGCGTGCTTTGCCGAGTGGACACGACTGTCACCGGCGATGCGCAGCCTGCTGCATCACCTGGGCGTGCAGCCCCAGAAAAAAGTGTGAAATGTTGTTGACACATCTTCTGTCGCTCCCCATAATTCATCTCCTGAGTCGCCCAGGTGGCGGAATTGGTAGACGCACTAGTTTCAGGTACTAGCGGGTAAAACCGTGGAGGTTCGAGTCCTCTCCTGGGCACCACGACTCAAGATGATCAAACCCGCGAAAGCGGGTTTTTTCGTTTCCGGGGTCTGGGAATTCACGCCCCGAGATCCACCCATGCGTGGCGTGGATCCACCAAAAGAAAAACCCCGCCTTGCGGCGGGGTTTCTGCGTTTCAACAGCAATGAACGGTCAGTGCCCGCCACCGGCGGCAGCACCTGCACCCGCGCCGAACGGCGGCTTGGCCAGCCACAGGAACGTGATGATCGCCAGGAAGATCCAGCCCAGCAGGAAGAAGATGTCGTTGAAGCCCATCTGCGATGCCTGGTGGTTGATCATGTTGTTCAGTACCGCTGCACCGTGTTGCAGGTCGCCCTGCCCCATCGCCGTCACCTGGTCCTGCATGCCGGGCTGATAGGCCGAGATGTGCTCGGTCAGGTCGGCATGGTGCACCTGGGTACGCCGCGCCCACAGCCACGTCGTCAGTGACGCCGCGAAGCTGCCACCCAGCGTACGCAGGAACGTGGCCAGGCCGGAGCCCGCCGCGATCTCGCGCCCATCCAGGTCCGACAGCAGGATCTGCAGCACCGGCATGAAGAACAGCGCGACGCCGATGCCCATGATCAGCTGCACGCCGGCCACGTGCATGTAGTCCACCTGCAGGTTGAAGTTCGAACGCAGGAAGCTGGTCATCGACAGCACGATGAAGGCGACCGTGGCCAGCATGCGCATGTCGAAGCGCGATGCGTACTTGCCGACGAATGGCGTCATGATCACCGGCAGGATGCCGATCGGCGCGGTCGCCAGGCCTGCCCAGATCGCGGTGTAGCCCATGTCACGCTGCAGCCACTGCGGGATCAGCAGCGCCACGCTGAAGAACGCCGCGTAGGCCACCACCATCGCCAGCGTGCCGGCGCGGAAGTTGCGGTGCCGGAACAGCTTCAGGTCGACGATCGGATCCTTGTCGGTCAGCTCCCAGATCAGGAACACCGTCAGCGTCACCACCGCCACGCAGGCCAGCACCACGATCTTCATCGACGAGAACCAGTCCTCGTCGTTGCCCAGGTCGAGCACCAGCTGCAGGGCACCGACACCGATCACCAGGGTGACCAGGCCGACGTAGTCCATCTTCGGCTTCTCGATCTGCTCCGGGCGTCCCTTCAGCTGGTTGCCCACCACCAGCGCGGCGAAGATGCCCAGTGGCACGTTGATCAGGAAGATCCATTCCCAGCTGTAGTTGTCGGTGATCCAACCACCGAGGATCGGACCGCAGATGGGCGCCACCACCGTGATCATCGCCAGCAGCGCCAATGCCTGTCCGCGTTTCTCGCGCGGATAGATCGAGACCAGCAGCGACTGCGTGATCGGGTACATCGGGCCGGCCACGAAACCCTGCAGCGCACGCGACAGCACCAGCATGCCCATGCTCTGCGCCAGGCCGCACAGCAGCGAGGTGATGACGAAGGCCAGCGTGGCCCAGACGAACAGCTTGCGCTCCCCGAAGCGACGGCTGAGCCAGCCGGTCAGCGGCAGCGCGATGGCCGTGCTGACCGCGAACGAAGTGATGACCCAGGTCGCCTGCTGCGAGCTGGCGCCGAGATTACCGGCGATGGTCGGCAGTGAAACGTTGGCGATGGTGGTGTCGAGCACCTGCATGAACGACGCCATCGCCAGGCCCACGGTGCACAGGGCGACGCTGGGTGGCAGGAACCCGGAGGCCGCACCCGGCGCCGCCGGTGCACCCGGAGCGCCGGGTGCGGCTGGAGCTTGTGCGGACATGGCGACCTCAGCCCACCTTTGCCTGTTGCTGCGGCAGGTTACCCTGGATGATCGTGTGGATCACCTCATCGGCATCATGCAGCTGCTTGGCATATACGTCGGTGTCGAACACGGTGCCCTTGGCCGGGGTGCTCGGCAGTACTTCACCCTTCTGGTCGCGCAGGCTCACTTCGGCCTTCATCGACAGGCCGATGCGCAGCGGGTGTTCGGCCAGCTGCTTGGCATCGATGGCGATGCGCACCGGCACGCGCTGCACGATCTTGATCCAGTTGCCGCTGGCGTTCTGCGCCGGCAACAGCGAGAACGCCGAGCCGGTACCCAGGCCCAGGCTCTGGATGCGGCCCTTGTACTTCACGTCACCGGCATACAGGTCCGACTTCAGCTCCACTTCCTGGCCCAGGCGCATATGGCGCAGCTGGGTTTCCTTGAAGTTGGCCTCGACCCACATCTGCTCGGTCGGCACCACGGCCATCAGGGCATTGCCCGGCTGCACACGCTGGCCCACCTGCACCGAACGACGGGCAACGTAGCCGGTGACCGGCGCGACGATGCCGGCGCGGGCGTTGTTGAGGAACGCCTGGCGCAGCTGCGCGGCGGCGGCCTGCACGTCCGGCTGGGTGGCGATCACGGTGTCGTCGACCAGCGCGCGGTTGCGCTCGACGGTCTCGCGCGAACCGGCCACGGCCGCTTCGGCCGCCGCCAGCTCGTCGCGGGCGTGGGCCAGTTCTTCGTTGGAAATGGCGCCAGTGGCGGCCAGATCCTTGCGGCGGGCGAAGTCCTCGCGCACGCGCTTCAGGGTCACCTGGCGGGCGTTCAGGTCCGCCTGCGCGCCTTCCACGCTGCGGTACAGGCCACGGGTCTGGCGCACGGTCTTGGCCAGGTTGGCTTCGGCCTGCTGCAGCGCCACCGAAGTGTCGGACGGGTCCAGCTGCACCAGCAGCTGGCCGCGCTCCACGCGCATGCCGTCATCGGCATTGATGGCGACCACGGTACCGGCCACCAGCGGGGTGATCTGCACCTGGTTGCCCTGCACGTAGGCATCGTCGGTCTCTTCGAACCAACGGCCGAACATGAAGTACCACAGCGCCAGGGCGGCAAGCAGCAGCACGACGATCACGAACAGGCCGCGCAGCAGGTTGCCGCGGCGGTTGGGGGCGGCCGGGGCCGCGGTGTCTTGGGTCTGGCTCATGGCGGGCGTCTTCAGGAATGCGAGGAATCGGAATGGGAGGCGATCGGTGCGCGGTCGGTGTCGGCGGGCTGCAAACCACCGCCCAGCGCCTTGCTCAGGCGCACCGAGGTCTGCACCTGCTGCGACTGCAGGCCGGCCAGCTGCTGCTGCGACTGCAGCAGGGTGGACTGCGCGGTCAGCACGTCCAGGTAGCTGCCGATGCCGGCGCGGTAGCGCTGCTGGGCCAGGTCGAAGGCCGAGCGTGCGGTGTCCACTGCCTGCTGCTGCGCGTGCGCCTGCTGCGCCAGCGAGCGCACCGCGTTGACCTGGTCGGCGACGTCGCGCAGTGCATCGAGCACGGCCTGGTTGTAGTTGGCCACCGCCAGGTCGTACTGCGCGTCGGTGTTGGCCAGGTTGGCGCGCAGCTTGCCGCCTTCGAAGATCGGCAGGCTCAACGCCGGGCCGATGTAGGCGAAGGTCGAGCTGCTCTTCAGCAGGTCACCCACGTTCGGGGCGACCACGCCGGCCAGCGCGGTCAGGTTGAAGCTCGGGTAGAACTTGGTCTTGGCGACCTTGATCTGCTTGTCGGCCGCTTCCACGCGCCAGCGCGCAGCCACGATGTCGGGGCGACGGCCGAGCAGTTCGCTGGGCAGTACGCCCGGCAGCTGCAGTGCCATCGGGTTCAACGGCTGCGGGCGCTGGATCGACAGGCCACGGTCCGGCCCCTTGCCGACCAGTGCAGCCAGCGCGGTGCGGGCGGCGTCGATGCGCTGCTGCGCGGCCAGCACCTGCTGCTGCGCGGCCGGCACGCGGGCCTCGGCCTGGCGCACCTGCAGATCGCTGTCGATGCCGGCGCTGCGGCGCTGGCGGGTCAGCTGCAGCGATTTCTGCGAGCGGGTCAGTTCTTCCTCGGCCACGTCGTTGAGCTGCCACGCGTAGGCCAGGTCGGCATAGGCCTGGGCAATGCCGGTGGACAGGTTCAGGCGTGCGGCCTGGGCTTCAACGGTGGCGGCATGCGCGCCATCCACCGCCGCTTCCCAGGCGGCGCGCTTGCCGCCCCACAGGTCCACGCCGTAGCTGAAATCGAAGGCGACCTGGCTGCTGCCGCCATAGCGGCCGCCCATCTCGCTGCCGACCATCGACTCGGGCAGGCGCAGGCCGGTGTAGCCGCCGGACACCGACAGGCTGGGCAGCTCGTCGGCGCGCGCGGTACCGACCTGGGCCTGGGCCTGGCGCAGGCGCGCGTCGGCGGCGTCCAGGCTCGGGTGGCCGGCCAGGCCCTCGGCGACCAGTGCGTCCAGCTGCGCATCGCCCAGTGCCTTCCACCAGTCCTGCGCCGGGAAGCCGGCGGCGCTCAGGTCGGTGTCAGCCAGGGTGCGTTCGCTGTGCAGGCTGTCCACGTCAAGCACGTGGCCCTGCGGGTTGAGGCCACGACTGCTGGCGCAGGCGGCCAGGGCCAGCGCCAGCGCTGACACCAGCAGCGCGCGCCCGGACCGGCGGAGAGTGGAATGCGGGATCGGGTTCATGGGGTCGTCAGTGAATCGCGGATTCGGGTAAGGAGGGACAGCAGCAGCGTGCGCTCGTCGGCGGAAAGATCACGCAGCGCGTAATCCATCACCGCGTCGCCGCGCAGCTTCAGCCGCGCCCACAACGCACGGCCTTCGTCGGTCAGCACGATCTGCAGTGCCCGCCGGTCCTGCGCATGCGCCTCGCGGCGGACGCAGCCCAGCGCCTCCAGCTTGTCCAGCAGGCGGGTGACCGCGCTGGGCACCTGGTCGATGGCCTGGGCCAGTTCGTTGGCGGTGCAGGGCGCCATGTGGGAAAGCACCTTCAACCCGATGTAATGGGTGAAGCCGATTCCCAGATCTTCTTCCGCCATGGACGCGTCGAGTTGGCGCACCAGGCCGTCGCGCACCTGGCGCAGCAGCAGGCCGAAGCTGGGGGGAGTGGTTGCAGGACAGATCATGGGGGAGCATTCTCTTCCAAAAAAAATATTTCTCAATGGAAATATTCGATCTGGCATCGAATGCTGTGTTGCAGCAGCGGGCTCGATCAGTGAAGGCGCCTACCTTAATGATCTGGTCAGGTGGCCCGGTAGTACAATCCAGCCAATGGATGTCACATTTCAGCCAGCGGACATGATGAACAAGGCAGAAATTCAGGTTCCCAAACGCCTACTCAGAGATGAGGCACTGGACTGGTTCGAGCGCAACGACGGCCCGCCGGTCATCGCCTTCCGCTTCGACAGCCAGCAGGGCCTGGCCCGCGAGGTCGACTGGCACCACCACCAGCGTGCCCAGTTGATCTGCGTCGAACGCGGCCTGCTGACCACCCGCACCTCGCATGGCACGTGGTCGCTGGCGCCGGGCTCGGCCGGCTGGATGCCGCCGCTGGAACCGCACACCGTCACCCTCGACGGCCCGTTGCGCGGCTGGGGCATGGCACTGGCTGCACCGGCCTGCGCCACCCTGCCCGCCGACCCCTGCGTGCTGGGCCTGTCCAAGCTGGCGCAGGCGCTGGCCGACCGCATCTGCGAATGGCCGCTCGGCCATGACACCACGCCCGAGCGCCAGCACATCATCGACGTGCTGCTGGACGAGATCCGCACCGCGCCGCGGCAGCGCATGCACCTGCCGATGCCGCACGACCGGCGCCTGCTGAAGATCGCCTCGCAGTTGCTGGCCGACCCCTCCGACGAACGCAGCCTGGCCGAATGGGCGCATTGGGCCGGTCTGTCACCGCGCAGCCTGACCCGTCACTTCCGCGACGAGACCACGCTCAGCTTCGCCCAGTGGCGGCAGCAGGCGCGCCTGTCAGAGGCCCTGCGCCAGCTGACCGACGGCCGCAGCGTGGCCGACATCGCCCACGCGCTGGGCTTCAGCAGCGCCAGCGCGTTCGTTACCGTGTTCCGCCGCCACTTCGGGCTGCCGCCCGGTCGCTACCTGGCACGGGCCGGGCACGGCCTGGAAACCGGGCTGGACCCTGCGCGCGGCTTGGCATCCCCCGCCGCATCCGGATAATCACAGGATTGCGAGCGGCGACCGCCGTCGCCGCCTCCCGACAACAGGTAACAACGCCGCATGACCGAACTTGCCCGCCCCGTGTTCCACGGATTCGAACAACTGCCGCTGCGCGAGTACGCCGAACGCGCCTACCTCGACTACTCGATGTATGTGGTCCTGGACCGCGCCCTGCCGTTCATCGGCGACGGCCTGAAGCCGGTGCAGCGCCGCATCATCTATTCGATGAGCGAGCTGGGCCTGAATGCCGCGTCCAAACCGAAGAAGTCCGCGCGCACCGTCGGTGACGTCATCGGTAAGTACCACCCGCACGGCGACAGCGCGTGCTACGAGGCCCTGGTGCTGATGGCACAGCCGTTCTCGTACCGCTATCCGCTGATCGAGGGCCAGGGCAACTTCGGCTCCAGCGACGACCCGAAGTCGTTCGCGGCGATGCGTTACACCGAATCCAAGCTGACCCCGATCGCCGAAGTGCTGCTGGGCGAACTGGGCCAGGGCACCACCGACTGGGCACCGAACTTCGACGGCACCCTGCAGGAGCCGACCTGGATGCCGGCACGGCTGCCGCACCTGCTGCTCAACGGCACCACCGGCATCGCCGTGGGCATGGCCACCGACGTGCCGCCGCACAATCTCAACGAGATCGTCAGCGCACTGCTGCACCTGCTGGACAACCCCGATGCCAGCGTGCGCGACCTGTGCGAGCACGTGCAGGGCCCGGACTATCCGTCCAGCGCCGAGATCATCACCTCGGCCAACGACCTGCGGAACATCTACGAGACCGGCAACGGCAGCGTGCGTGCACGTGCGACCTTCACCAAGGAGGCCAGCAACATCGTGGTGACGGCGCTGCCGTTCCAGGTGTCGCCGTCGAAGGTGATCGAGCAGATCGCCGCGCAGATGCGCGCCAAGAAGCTGCCGTGGCTGGAAGACATCCGCGACGAATCCGACCACGCCAACCCGGTGCGCGTGGTGCTGGTGCCACGTTCCAACCGCGTCGACGCGGACCAGCTGATGGGCCACCTGTTCGCGACCACGGACCTGGAGCGCAGCTACCGCGTCAACCTCAACGTGATCGGGCTGGACGGCCGTCCGCAGGTGAAGAACCTGAAGATGCTGCTCAGCGAATGGCTGACCTTCCGCAGCAACACCGTCACCCGCCGCCTGCAGCACCGCCTGCAGAAGGTCGAGCGCCGCCTGCACCTGCTGGAAGGCCTGCTGGTCGCCTTCCTCAACCTGGACGAGGTGATCCACATCATCCGTACCGAGGACGAACCGAAGGCGGCGCTGATCGCGCGCTTCGGCCTGTCCGAGGAACAGGCCGAGTACATCCTGGAAACCAAGCTGAAGCAGCTGGCCCGCCTGGAAGAGATGAAGATCCGTGGCGAGCAGGACGAGCTGGCCAAGGAGCGCGAGAAGATCCTCGGCATCCTCGACAGCAAGGCCAAGCTGAAGAAGCTGATCCGCGACGAACTGACCGCCGACGCCAGGAAGTTCGGCGACGCACGCCGCTCGCCGCTGGTGCAGCGCCAGGCCGCGCAGGCCATCGACGAGACCGAGCTGGTGCCGAGCGAGCCGATGACCGTGGTGCTGTCGGAGAAGGGCTGGATCCGAGCGGCCAAGGGCCACGACGTCGATGCGTCCGCCCTGTCCTACCGCGACGGCGACGCCCTGCAGGGCGCAGTGCGTGCGCGCAGCACCCAGCAGGTCGCGTTCCTCGACAGCGAAGGCCGCGCCTACTCGACGCCGGTGCATACCCTGCCCTCCGCGCGTGGCAATGGCGAACCGCTGACCGGCCGCTTCTCGCCGGCTCCCGGTACCAGCTTCGTGACCTTGGCCAGTGCCGAGCCGGATGCCCGCTTCGTGCTGGCCTCCAGTCATGGCTATGGCTTCGTCACCCGCTTCGAGAACCTGATCGGCCGCAACAAGGCCGGCAAGGCGATGCTGAACCTGTCGTCCGGCTCGTCGGTGCTCACCCCGTCGATGGTCGCCAACGTGGCCACCGACCGCATCGTGGCGGTGACCAGCTCCGGCAACCTGCTGGCGATCGCCGCCAACGACCTGCCGGAACTGGACAAGGGCAAGGGCAACAAGATCATCGAGATCCCGAAGGCCAAGCTCGCCACCGAACGCGTGGTCGCCATCGTGGCGATCAGTCCGGGGCAGACCCTGCAGGTGCGCAGCGGCCAGCGCACCATGGGCCTGAAGTTCAACGAGCTCGACGCCTACCTCGGCGCCCGTGCCACCCGCGGCCACCTGCTGCCGCGCGGCTGGCAGAAGGTGGAAGGGCTGTCGGTGGAATAAGAGGTACGGGGGTCGGATCCCTTTCCATGGGAAAGGGCTCTGACCCCAGGCACGAAAAAGCCGGGGAATGCCCCGGCTTTTTCGTTGTCGGCTGGCGGGCGGTGGAGCGGCTGGCGGGCGAAGGCTGGCTGGCGGTGCTCCGGTGCTGGCGGGCGACAGAACGCTGTGCTGCTGGTAGAGCCGACCGCTGGTCGGCTGCTTTCTGCAGAGCAGCCGACCAGCGGTCGGCTCTACCGGAAGGCAGCCGAGCATTGGCTCGGCTCTACAAAAAACGATGCCCGCTCAGTGCGCCGGGGCGCCGTTGCCGTCGATCTTGCTCAGCTGGTACAGCTCCAGGCCGATGCGCTTGATCAGGCCCAGCTGCTGCTCCAGCCACCAGGCGTGGTCTTCCTCGGTGTCCTTCAGCTGCGCCAGCAGGATGTCGCGGCTCACGTAATCGCCCTTCTCCTCGCACAGCTTCATGCCGGCGGCGAGATTGTTCCGAACGGCGTATTCAGTATCGAGATCCTTCTGCAGCATCTCCTCCACGGTCTTGCCCGGCTCGGTGGCATGCGGGCGCATGTCCGGGTCGCCACCCAGGAACAGGATCCGGCGCAGCAGCGCATCGGCATGCTGGGTTTCCTCTTCCATCTCGTGGTTCAGGCGTTCGTACAGCGCGAACAGGCCCTGGTCCTCGTAGCGGCGGGAATGGATGAAGTACTGGTCGCGCGCAGCAAGCTCGCCGCGCAGCAGTTCCTTCAGGCAGGCGATGACGTCCGGGTTGCCTTTCATGGGGGGCTCCTGTGAATCGATGCGGCATAGGGTGCCGCATTTCAAAATACGGTGATCTAATCGGAATCAGTCGCAGTTGCGCCTGCGGCTACAATCGGCCCACGAGTTCGGAAAGGACGTGCGATGCGACGTACATGGCGTTGGGTGCTGGGCGTGTTGATCGCCATCGTGCTGGTCACCGCACTGGTGCTGTGGCTGCTGCTGCGCGGCAGCCTGGCCGACCTGGACGGCGAGCATGCGCTGCCGGGGCTGGCCAAGCCGGTCACCATCGAGCGCGATGGGCTGGGCGTGGTCACCATCACTGCCGGCAGCCAGGCCGACGCGATGCGTGCGCTCGGCCGCGTACACGCGCAGGAACGTTATTTCGAGATGGACCTGATGCGCCGCAGTGCCGCTGGCGAGCTGTCGGCGCTGTTCGGGCCGAAGGCCATCGACGCCGACAAGCGCATGCGCGTGCATCGGCTGCGTGCACGCACCGAGGCGAATCTGCAGGCCGCACTGGGCGACAACGGCACGGCCGTGCGCGCCTACGTAGATGGCGTCAACGAGGGCCTGGCCGATCTCTCCGTGCGCCCGTGGGCCTACCTGCTGCTGCGGCAATCACCACAACCGTGGCAGGCCAGCGACAGCGTGCTGACCGGGCTGGCCATGTATGCCGACCTGCAGGACCCCGGCAACCAGACCGAGCTTGCGCTCAGCCGCATCCGCGCAGTGGTGCCGCCGGCGCTGTACGCGCTGATCGCCCATGACGGCACCGAATGGGATGCGCCGCTGTTTGGCGAACCCACCGGCAACGCCGCCCTGCCCGATGCCAGCCAGCTGGACCTGCGCACATTGAAGGGAAAAACGGGCACTGAGCAGGAAGAGGGCGACGTCATCGGCAGCAACAACTTCGCGGTGGCCGGCGCGCTTACCGCCGACGGCCGCGCCATCGTTGCCGACGACATGCACCTGGGCCTGCGTGCACCCGGCCTGTGGTTCCGCGTGCGCCTGCGCTACCCCGACCCGCAGGCCGCCGGCGGCCAGGTCGATGTCACCGGCTTCTCCCTGCCGGGCCTGCCGGCGGTGATCGTCGGCAGCAACGGGCACGTCGCCTGGGGCTTCACCAACAGCTACATCGACACGGCGGACTATCGCACGGAACCGGCCAACGCCGCCGTGACCGTGCACGAAGAGCGCATCGCCGTGGCCGGCCAGGCCGACGTGCTGTTCGCGGTGCGCGAAACCGACTGGGGGCCGATCCTGCATACCCATGCCGATGGCAGTGGCGACGCCCTGCGCTGGGTCGCACACCTGCCCGGTGCCGTACGCCTGGATTTCGCTGACCTGGCCCGCGCCGGTGACCTCGACGGTGCACTGCACTTCGCCGACCGTGCCGGCATCCCCGCACAGAACCTGGTGGTCGGTGATCGCAGCGGGCGCATTGCCTGGCGCCTGATCGGCGCTCGCCCGGACCGCGGCCCCGGCTGTGCACCGGCCGGCTTCAATGCCGCCAGCAACCAGGGCTGCGCGCCGTGGCCGATCCGCAGCGATGCCTCGCCGGCATTGATCGATCCCCCCAACCATCGCCTGTGGACCGCCAATGGACGCGTCCTCGACGGCGAGGCACTCGCCAGCGTCGGCAACGGCGGCTATGACCTGGGTGCGCGGGCGCGGCAGATCCGCGACCTGCTGGCGATCCAGGAGCGCTTCGACGAGCACGACCTTCTGGCGATCCAGCTCGACGACCGCGCGGTGTTCCTGCAGCGCTGGTGGGCTCTGCTGCACGACGTCATCGAACGCAGTGACGACCCTGCGCTGAAGCGTTTGAAGGAGGCCAGCCATCAATGGGGCGGGCGCGCCTCGGCCAGTTCGGTCAGCTACCGGGTGGTGCGTGAATTCCGCACGCAGGTCATGGCCACGCTGTCCGATGCACTGCTGGCCCCGGCCAACGCGCAGCTGGGCGATGCCTACCTGGACCCACGCCTGGCACAGCTGGAAGGCGTGGCCTGGCCGATGCTGGAACAGCGCCCGGCCAACCTGCTGCCACCGGCCTTCGACAGCTGGGATGCGCTGCTGATCGACGCCGCCCGCCGTACCGAGGGTGAGCTGGCCAAGCAGGGGCCGCTGGCCAAGCGCAGCTGGGGTGAACGCAATACCGCGGCGATCTGCCACCCCATCGCACGGGCGCTGCCGGACATCGCCAAGCGCTGGCTGTGCATGCCCGCCGACCGCCTGCCCGGCGACCGGGACATGCCGCGCGTGCAGACGCCGAACTTCGGCGCCTCCGAGCGCATGGTGGTCTCGCCCGGCCACGAGGCCGACGGCATCGTGCACATGCCCGGCGGCCAGAGCGGCCATCCGCTGTCACCGTACTGGGGTGCCGGCCACGAGGACTGGGTGCATGGGCGCCCGACACCGTTCCTGCCGGGCAAGACGCAGCACGTGATGACACTGGTGCCAGCGCGGTAGTGCCGGCCGCTGGCCGGCATCCATGCAGGTGTGTCCAGCATCATCAGGTTGCCGGCCAGCGGCCGGCACTACCGTTCAACGTTCAGGCCCTGCGCCGTTCGATCAGGTTCAGCAGCGGCCCGGTCATCGCCGTGGTCACCAGTGCCATGATCACCAGCACCGCGAACAGGCGGTCACCGAGCAGGCCCAGCTCATACCCCAGGTTGAGCACGATCAGCTCCATCAGGCCGCGGGTGTTCATCAGCGCGCCCAGCCGCCACGCTTCGCGCGTGGGCATGCCGGCACTGCGCGCGGCACTGAAGGTGCCCAGCAGCTTGCCCGTCGTGGCCACCGCGATCACCACCACGCACAGCACGATGTCGCTGGCCTGCAGCGCATCGGCGCGCATGCGCAGCCCGGTCATGGCGAAGAACAACGGCAGCAGCAGCGTGACCGCGAACGGCTCGACACGGGCCATCAGCAGGTCACGCAGCTGCGCGTTGGACGATACCGCGACACCCGCAGCGAACGCGCCGAACAGCGCGTGGATGCCCAGCATCTCGGTGACCAGCGCACTGCCCAGCGACAGCAGCAGGATGCCGAGCAGCCAGCGCCCCTCACGGCCCGGCGCAATCTGCCGGCGCGCGAACCACGGCTTCACCAGCCCCAGCATCAGCGCCACGAACGCGACCACGCACACCAGGTTGAGGCTGGCCGGCAACCAGCCGCTGGCCTGGGCGGCAGCCACGATCAGCGCCAGCAGGCACCACGCGGTGGCATCGCCCAAGGCGGCGCAGGCGATCGCGGTCTGCCCCAGCGGCGTCTGTGTGATCCCGCGGTCGGCCAGGATGCGCAGCAGCACGGGGAAGGCCGTGATGCTCATCGAGATGCCTACGAAAAGTGCGAATGCGGTGAAGCCCACACCCTGTGGGCCGTGCTGCGGATACAGCCAGATCGCCAAGGCGACGCCGAGCACGAACGGCACTGCAATGCCGGCATGGCTGACGGTAAAGGCGAAACGCCGGCGGCCACGCAGCGCCGCCAGGTCCAGTTCGGCACCGGCCACCAGCAGGAACATCAGCACGCCCAGCTGGCTGAGCATGCCCAGCGGGCCCAGCGAACTGGCCGGGAACAGCGCACCATGCAGCTGCGGCAGCAGGCTGCCAAGCACCAGCGGCCCCATCATCAGGCCAGCGGCCATTTCGCCGATCACCGCCGGCTGTCCCATGCGCTTGAGCAGCGCCCCCGCGCCCTTGGCCACCAGCAGCAGTACCAGCAGCTGCAGCAGGAACAGGCCCAGCGGAGACGCCAGATGCTGCACCCAGCCGCCTTCGGCGGCGACGGAGGCACGGGCAACCGCCTCGGGCGCCGCCGGCCCGGCATACCGCGCCAGCAGCACGCCAGCCAGCAACGGAACCCCGGCCCAGGCCAGGTAGCGCCATCCCCATTTCGTGTGCGGCGCGTTGCCGCCTGCCTGTACGTCCATGAACATTCCCCAATGTGCAGGGGGCGATCATACAAAAAGGGGACGGAGGGGATTAAGGCGTTAATGGCACAAACGACTTAATCCCCTCCGTCCCCTTTTGGGGGTGCTCAGGCCAGTGCCTGCTCGTGCACGCCGGCGATCGCGCGACCGGAGGGATCTGCCGCCGCGGCGAAGCTGGCGTCCCAGGCGATGGCCGCGGGCGACGAACAGGCGATCGACTTGCCTCCCGGCACGGTCTCGGCCGCTGCCCGGCTCGGGAAGAACTGCTCGAACAGGTGGCGGTAGTAGTACGCCTCCTTGGTCTGCGGCGGGTTGTGCGGGAAGCGCTTGTCGGCGGCCGCCAGTACACGGTCGCTCACCTGCGCCTCGGCATGTGCCTTCAGCCCATCGATCCAGCCATAGCCCACGCCATCGCTGAACTGTTCCTTCTGCCGCCACAGGATGCTGTCCGGCAGGTAGCCGTCGAACGCCTCGCGCAACACGGCCTTCTCGATACGGCGGCCGCCAAAACCGGCACCGACCATCTTGTGTGCGGCATCGAAGCGCATCGCCACATCGAGGAACTCACGGTCGAGGAACGGCACGCGCGGCTCCACGCCCCAGGCCATCATCGACTTGTTGGCGCGCAGGCAGTCGTAGTTGTGCAGGGCGTCGAGCTTGCGTACCAGCTCGTCGTGGAATTCACGCGCATCCGGTGCCTTGTGGAAGTACAGGTAGCCACCGAAGATCTCGTCGCTGCCCTCGCCGGAGAGCACCATTTTCACGCCCATCGCCTTGATCCGCCGCGCCAGCAGGAACATCGGCGTCGATGCGCGGATGGTGGTGACGTCGTAGGTCTCGATGTGGCGGATCACCTCCGGCAGCGCATCGAGGCCTTCCTCGAACGTGTACTCGAAACCGTGATGCACGGTGCCCAGCGCTTCGGCGGCGATCGCTGCGGCGGCCAGATCGGGCGAGCCCTTCAAGCCGATCGCGAACGAGTGCAGGCGCGGCCACCAGGCTTCGGTCTGTCCCCCATCCTCGATGCGACGACGTGCATAGCGCGCGGCCACCGCCGCCACCAGCGACGAGTCCAGGCCACCGGACAGCAGCACGCCATAAGGCACATCGCTCATCAGCTGGCGCTCCACCGCATGCTCGAACGCCTGGCGCAGTTCAGCCAGATCGGCCTGGCGGCCCTGCACGTCGGCGTAGTCGCGCCACGGTTGCTGGTAGTAGCGCACCAGCTCACCGCTGGCACTGTCGAAATAGTGGCCCGGCGGGAACTGCGCGACATCGGCACAGGTATCGACCAGCGCCTTCATTTCCGAGGCCACGCGCAAGCGCCCCTGGGCATCGTGGCCCCAGTACAGCGGCACCACGCCCACCGGGTCGCGCGCCACCAGCACGCGTCCACTGTCACGGTCCCACAGCGCGAAGGCGAAGATGCCGTTGAGCTGTTCCAGCCACTGCGCCGGCGCGCCGCCCTGGCGGTAGAGCGCGTTGATCACCTCGCAGTCCGAGCCGGTCTGGAAGTCGTAGGTGGTGGTCAGCGCCGCCTTCAACGCCTGGTGGTTGTAGATCTCGCCGTTCACCGCCAGCGCCAGCTGGCCATCGGCCGACAGCAGCGGCTGCGAACCACCGGCCGGATCGACGATGGCCAGCCGTTCATGGACCAGCAGCGCACCTTCGTCGAGGTACACGCCGCTCCAGTCCGGGCCACGGTGGCGCTGGCGTTGCGACAGTTCCAGCGCGTGCCGGCGCAGGGCGGGAAGATCGTCACCGGCCTGCAGGCCGAAGATTCCGAAGATCGAACACATGGGGGAGCTCCTGTTGGGGATTTCACGGGTGGGAGGGTGTTCGACCGGCCATCCAGGCCCGGGTGGGACTACGCCCGGGCACAAAAAAACCCGCATCGACCGATGCGGGTTTTCTGGTGTCCGGGCGTGTGTTGCTGTCTATCTACCCAGGGCGCAGTCCCGCATCGGCCGCGCACGATTATTCGCGCGCAGATTATTGCGGTTGTTGCTATTGACGGCGGTGGCCAGGCGGATCGACATGGCATTGACCCTACCCCGGTTTCCGGCATGGTGCAACCGTTGCGTTGGCAACCACTCCCCGGCGCGCATAATGGCCGGCCGTGAAACGTGTAATGGAAATGCAACACCGCACTGGACGCAACGCGGCGCTGGCCGCCCTGTTCTGCCTGGGCCTGGCCGCCTGCCAGACCCTGGCCCCACCCTCGCCCCTGCCGCCGGCCCAGCTGCAGGGCCTGGAACAACGCGGCACCGACGGCAGCTTCAAGGGTGCCTTCGATACCGCGGACACCTTCGAACGCTTCAACGATCCGCGCGCCATCGCCTACTACGAGCGCGCCGCCGCGGTCACACCCTGGACCTTCCACAACACCAAGGCGGAAGAAGCACTGGGCAGGATCTGGATCTCCGGCACGCTGCGGCATGCCGACAGCCCCCACATCAATCCGGCGCCGGTGCTGCGTGCGTCCTGGCGACGCGGAGAACGCGCCTACCTGGCGGCGGCCTACCACGGCAATCCCTATGCGTTCTACGAACTCGCCAAGGCCTATCGTCAGCGAGGCGACGCGCAACAGGCGCTGCGCTGGGACCTGCGCGGAATGATCTACGAGCGCTACCCGAGTTCATCGTCACGGCTACCGGATGCGGTGGCCGCACAGGATGGCACCGTGCATCCACTGGTTGCGCAGATCCAGCGCCGCGCCGAGCGTGGCGATGCCGAAGCGCAGGTAGACCTGGGCGCGCTGCTGGAAAAGGGCATGGGACTGCCGCGCGATCCCGCACGTGCGCTGCAGCTGTACCAGCGTGCCGGCGAGAAGGGCAATGTGTTCGGCCAGTACTTCGCCGGACTGCTGCTGGGCCGCGGTGCACCGGGCGTGGAGAAGGACACCGACGCAGCCGCACGCTGGTTCGCCCGGGCCGAGGCGCAGCACTTCTACATGGCGGCGCCGAGCTACTGGGAAAAAGCGGTCGAGCCGCCGTTCTTCATTTTTTCTGAGTAGAGCCGAGCCACGCTCGGCTGGGCATTCCCTGCAGAAGCAGCCGAGCATGGCTCGGCCCTACAGGAAAGCAATGCCGGCGAAAGGCGTGCCGACCATCGGTCGGCACCCAGCGTCGCAGGTTCACGCCAGCAGCCGCTCCACCAGCCGCTGGTACAGCCCCGGCAATGCCTCCAGATCGGCCACGCGCACGTTCTCGTCCACCTGGTGGATGCTGGCGTTGACCGGCCCCACTTCGATGCACTGCGCGCCCAAGGGCGCGATGAAGCGGGCATCGGAGGTGCCGCCGCCGGTGCTTTCTTCCGGTGCACGGCCGATGTGCTCGGCCAGCACCGCACGCGCGGTGGCGCGCAGCGTGCCCTCCGGGGTGTAGAACGGCTCGCCGCTGCGGTGCCACTTCAGCGTGTACTGCAGGCCATGCCGTTCCAGCAGCGCGGTGATCTCCGCTTCCAGCTTCGGTGCATCCCAGTGCGGGTTGTAGCGGATGTTGAAATCCACCTCGAGCTCGCCGGGAATCACGTTGTTGGCACCGGTACCGGCATGGATGTTGGAGACCTGCAGGCTGGTCGGCGGGAAACTTTCGTAGCCGTCATCCCAGCGCCGCGCACTCAGCTCGGCCAGTGCCGGCGCCGCCTGGTGGATCGGGTTGCGTGCCTTCTCCGGATACGCCACGTGGCCCTGCACGCCCTGCACGCGCAGCTTGGCCGACAGGCTGCCGCGACGCCCCACGCGCAGCAGGTCACCCAGCGTCGCAGTCGAGGACGGCTCGCCGGTGATGCACCAGTCGATGCGCTGGCCGCGTTCGGCGAACAGGCGTGCGACGTGGCGCACGCCATCGATGGCGTCGCCTTCCTCGTCGCTGGTCAGCAGCACCGCCAGCGTGCCGGGATGATCAGGATGCGCTGCAACGAACTGCTCGGCGGCCACCACGAACGCCGCCACGCTGCCCTTCATGTCGGCGGCGCCACGGCCATACAGCACGCCATCGCGGATCTGCGGGCTGAACGGATCGCTGGCCCAGGCCTCACGCGGGCCCGTCGGCACCACGTCGGTATGGCCCAGCAGCACCAGTACCGGCGCGCCCTGGCCGTGGGTCGCCCACAGGTTGTCGACCTCACCCAGCCGCAGGTGATCGCACTGGAACCCGGCCTGCTTCAGGCGTGCCGCCAGCAGCGCCTGGCAACCGGCATCATCGGGCGTCACCGAGGGCCGCGCGATCAGCTCGCAGGTCAGGTCAAGCACCGCGCTCATGCGTCACCCACGCCGAAGCGGGCCTTGAAGCCGTTGTCACTGAAGCCCTGGCTGACCGTGCCATCGGCCGTGACCACCAGCGGGCGCTTGATCAGCTGCGGGTACTCGCGCAGCAGCAGCTTCCATTCGGCCTCGGAATCGGCGGCCTTGCGGTTGTCCGGCAGCTGCCGCCAGGTGGTGGAGGACCTGTTGACCATCGCGGCCAGGCCACCCAGCTGCGCGGCCCACGCCAACAGCATTTCCGGGCTGGGTTTGTTGTCGCGGTAGTCGACGAAGGTGTACGGCACGCCGAAGCGGTCCAGCCACCTGGTCGCCTTCTTGCAGGTATCGCAGTTCTTCAAACCGTAGACAGTGGTGCTCATGGCCATCTGTGATGCTGGAAAACAGAGGGCCAGAATCTCACAACAGGCGCTCGGACACGACCCGGAAAGGTACCCTTGGCAGCTGGAAGGCCAGCCCCTCGTGCAGCGCCACGCCCATCGCCTGCAGGCGCGGGCACTGCTGTTCGCCTTCCAGCTGCAGCGGTTGCAGCTGCGCGATGTCCACCGGCAGAGCAATGCGGGTGCTGGCCCAGCGCTGGTCGCAGGTGCGGGCGATGGCCTCGTCCTGGCAGGTCAGCAAGCGCAGCAGGGCCTGGTGGCCGCCGAAGGCCGCCGCCCACCCGGCATCGTCCCAGCCCGCAGCGCCCTGCCACTGCAGGTGCATCGCCGGCGCACTGCCCTGCCCGCCCTCGATCAGGGTGTACCCACCGCCATCGGCGCGCACCACGTGCGCGAAGCGCACCGACAGATGCGGCTGCATGGCATCGCTGAAAGCGCGCGCGCCGGCGACGAAGGCCAGCTGGTCCATCACGTTGCGATCAAACAGCACCACCGGCGTCCCGTCCCGATCGTCGTCACGACGCAGGTACCAGCGCCAGTTGCTCTGCCGGGGAGACGGCATCAGCGAGCGCAGCGGCCCGGCCAGCGCGGGCCCGAAGTGGCCGTGCCGGTAGCTGAGGATGGTGTAGGGCGTGCGTCCGACATGGACCACGTAGTGATGGCCTGGTGGTGGCATCGGCGCTTGGCGTACGTCGACCCACCAGCTCACGTAGACCACGTCGCGCACATCGCTTACCAGCGCCGGCATCGGCCAGCGCCGCGACAGCGCGCGGCGCAGCCGGGTCCAGCGTGGAGCGTGCAGCAGGCGCGGCAGCATCCTCCCGAACAGGGTGTCGGACGGATGCTGGTAGATCGCGGACTGCGCCAGATCCTCCGGCGCCGTCATCTTCAGTCAGCCAGGCCGCGCAGCAGGTCGTTGACGCTGGTCTTGCTGCGGGTCTTGGCATCAACCTGCTTGACGATCACCGCGCAATACAGCGAATGGGTACCGTCCTTGCTCGGCAGCGAGCCGGACACCACCACGCTGTACGGCGGAATGTAGCCGTAGGTGACCTCGCCAGTGGCACGGTTGTAGATGCGGGTGCTCTGGCTGAGGAACACGCCCATGCCGATCACGCTGTGGTGGCCGACCACCACGCCTTCCACCACTTCCGAACGCGCACCGATGAAGCAGTGGTCCTCGATGATGGTCGGGCTGGCCTGCAGCGGCTCCAGCACGCCACCGATGCCGGCGCCGCCGGACAGATGGCAGTGCTGGCCGATCTGCGCGCAGGAACCGACGGTGGCCCAGGTGTCGACCATGGTGCCTTCGCCGACATGGGCGCCGATGTTGGTGAAGCTCGGCATCAGCACCACGTCCTTGCCGAAGTAGGTACCGCGGCGGGCGATCGCGCCTGGCACCACGCGCACGCCACCACGGCGGAACTTCGCTTCGTCATAGCCGGCGAAGCGCGATTCGACCTTGTCCCAGAACGGCGCCGGGCGTGCATCGACCACCGCCATGTCGTTGACGCGGAAATACAGCAGCACGGCTTTCTTCAGCCACTCATTGACCTTCCAGCCGCCCTGGCCGTCCGGCTCGGCGACGCGGAACTCACCGCTCTCCAGGCCGTCGATCACGCGGTTGACCAGCGGCTTGGTCGACCCTTCCAGCTCGTGCAGGGTCAAGGTGGCGCGGCGCTCGAAGGCGCTCTCGATGCCGAACTTGAGTTCTTCCACGCCTGGTGCCGACGGCTTGCGCAGCGACTTGCGGGCGATGGTTTCGGCGCGGACGGCTTCGGCGCTCTTGGCCGGGGCCGGCTTCTTCACAGCACGCTTCACTGCAGCCGTTTTCTTCGCCGGGGCCTTCACCGCAGCGGCCTTCTTCGGCGCAGGGGTCTTCTTCGCGGCCGGTGCGGCAGCAGCGGGTTTCCGGGCCGCTGCGCTCTTGGGGGTCGCGGCGGTCTTCTTGGCGGGCTTGGTGGCCATCAGGCGGGGTCTCCGGCGTTTCGATCAGGGTCCAGGCAGGCCAGCATCGCGTCATGCAGCTGCTGCCGGGCAGGTTCAGTCAGGGGGAGGTCGTGTTCGTCACTGATCACGAAGGTGTCTTCGGCGCGTTCGCCGAACGTGGCAATGCGCGCATCATGCACGCGCAGGCCTTGGTTGCGCAGCACGAACGCCACATCGGCCAGCAGGCCGGGACGGTCGGGTGCGACCAGGGCAAAACGGGTTGCGCCCGGTTCATCGCGGAACTCGATGCGCGGGGCGAAGCGGAAGTGCCGCAGCTGCCGCGGTACCACCCGGCGCGACGGCCGCAGGCGCGACAGGTCACCGCTGAGTGCCTCGCGCAGTGCCGCTTCCAGGTTGGCACTGCTGCCATCGGCAAAGGTGTCGGCCGGGTTCACTTCGAAGGTATCGAAGATGGTGTCGGCCGGACCGTCCAGCACGCGCGCGCGATGGATGCCGTAGCCCTTGCGGTCCAGGGTCATCACGATCGCGGCAAACAGGCCATCACGGTCGGGCGAGTGCACGAACACTTCCAGCGCCGGGTCGTCGACGCTGATCCGGCGCACCTTCACCAGCGCCTGGCCCTGCTTCACCGGCACCAGTGCGGCGGCCTGCCAGGCCAGCTGCTCGGGGCGCAGGCGGATGAAGCCCTCATCCGGCATCACCGCGAACTGGCGGTCGATGGTGGCATCGTCGTAACCCTGCTCGCGCACCAGTGCACGCACGCTGTCACGTGCCTCGGCCACGCGCTCGGCGGCCGGTACCGGGTGCTCCAGCCCCTCGCGCAGCGCGCGCCGGGTGGCAAAGTACAGATCGGCCAGCAGGCGGTCCTTCCAGGCATTCCACAGTTTCGGGCTGGTGCCGGCGATGTCGGCACAGGTCAGCAGGTACAGGTAATCCAGGCGGTCGCGGCTGCCGACCAGGGTGGCGAAGCGATGGATCACCACCGGATCGGCGATGTCCTGCTTCTGCGCGGTCACCGACATGCGCAGGTGCTGTTCGACCAGCCATGCCACCAGCTCGGTATCGGTGCCACTGAGCGCATGCGCCTGGCAGAACGCGCGCGCGTCCACCGCGCCCAGCTCCGAGTGGTCGCCGCCGCGGCCCTTGGCGATGTCATGGAACAGGCCGGCCAGCAGCAGCAGTTCCGGCTTGCGCAGGCGCGGCCACACTTCGTGCGCGATCGAGAAGCGCTCGTCGGCGCGGCTGCTGGCGAACTGGCCGATGTTGCGCAGGACCATCAGCGTGTGCTGGTCGACCGTATAGACATGGAACAGGTCGAACTGCATGCGCCCGCTGACCTGGGCAAACGCGGGAATCCACTGGCCAAGCACGCCCAGCCGCGCCATGCGCGAAAGCGTATCGACCGGACGCTGGCCGCGCAGCAGGGCCAGGAACTGCTCGCGTGCATCGGCATCGGCCTGGTCATAGGCCGGCAGCAGCGGCAGCGACTCGGCCAGTGCACGCGCAGTGAGCGAATGCAGGCCGCGTACCTGCGGGTTGTTGGCCCAGCTGGAAAACAGGGCGAACACCTGGCCGATGTCGCCGCGTGGCCAGTCGGCCTCGTTGGCGGCCAGGTAACCACGGCGCAGGGAAAAACCCACGGTCAGCGGCTCCGGCTGGGCCTCGCCGTCGAACTGTTCCTCGAAGCGCTGCAGCAGCCGGTCGCTGATCCGGCGCACCACCAGCGCGGCGCGGTAGAAGCCCTGCATCATCTTCTCGACGCCGAGGTTCTCGGCATCGTCTTCGAAGCCCAGCCGCGCGGCCAGGGTCTTCTGGTAATCGAAACGCAGGCGCTCTTCCGGACGGCGCGCGACCAGGTGCAGACCGAAGCGCAACCGCGCCAGCACTGCACGTTCGCGCTTCAACGCCGCGGCTTCGTCGGCGCCCAGGTGGCCGAGCCCGACCAGGGCCTCCAGGTCGCGCACGCCGAAGGCACGCAACGCCATCCAGCCCAGCGTATTGAGATCGCGCAGGCCACCGGGGCCATCCTTCAGGTCCGGCTCCAGGTTGTCGGCGGTATCGCCGAAGCGCTGGTGGCGGTTGCGCAGCTCTTCCAGCTTGGCCAGGAAGAAGGCGCGTGCCGGCCACAGTTCGCGGTCGTCGATCGTCTCGCGCAGCGCGCGGCGCGCAGCATCATCGGCCAGGATCGGGCGCGCCTCGATCAGCGCGGTCAGCACGGTCTGGTCAGCCGCCGCCTCCCGGCACTGCGATGCAGAACGCACCGCATGGCTGACAGCCAATCCGCAGTCCCACAGCAGCGCGAACAGGCGCGCCAATGCCGCCTCGTGCGCCAGTTGTGCCGGCGGATCGCCGAACACCAGCAGGTCGATGTCCGAACGCGGGAACAGTTCACCGCGGCCATAGCCGCCGACCGCGAACAGCGACAGGCCGCTGTCGGCCGGCAGGCAGCGCTGCCAGGCCAGGCGGATCAGATGGTCGGCAGCGCGCGCGCGCAACGCCAGCAGGCGCTCGATGTTGTCGCCCTGGTCGAAGCGGCGGTACAGGCGCGCGTCGGCCTGCTGCAGCGCCTGGCGCGCGGCAGCAGCCCAATCCGGGTCGTTGAGCGACGCGGCCGGCGTGTCCAGCAGCGAACTCGCCGGCAGCATCTTCAGGAAACCTGCGACTCGCCTGGCGACAGGGTCAGCACGTCCACGCCGGTCTCGGTGACCGCGATCATGTGCTCCCACTGCGCCGACAGCTTGCGGTCCTTGGTCACCACGGTCCAGCCATCCGGCAGCACCTTGTTGTAGCGGGTGCCCTCGTTGATCATCGGCTCGATGGTGAAGGTCATGCCGGGCTGCAGCACCAGGCCCTGGCCCGGGCGGCCGTAATGCACCACCTGCGGCTCGTCGTGGTAGACCTTGCCGATGCCGTGGCCGCAGTACTCGCGCACCACGCTGAAACGCTCGCCTTCGGCGTAGCTCTGGATGGCATGGCCGATGTCGCCCAGGGTGGCGCCCGGACGCACCGCACGGATGCCGCGCCACATCGCTTCGTAAGTGGTTTCCACCAGGCGGCGGGCCATCACCGACGGGGTGCCGACGAAGTACATGCGGCTGGTGTCGCCGTGCCAGCCGTCCTTGATGACGGTGACGTCGATATTGATGATGTCGCCATCCTTGAGCACCTTCCCTTCACTGGGGATGCCGTGGCAGATGACATTGTTGACCGAGGTGCACACGGTCTTCGGGAAGCCGCGGTAGCCGACGTTGGCCGGAATGGCACCCTGCACGTTCACGATGTGGTCGTGGCAGATGCGGTCCAGTTCCTCGGTGGTGACACCGGGCTTGACGTGGGGGGTGACGATGTCGAGCACTTCGCTGGCCAGGCGGCCGGCGATGCGCATCATCTCGATTTCCTGCGGGGTTTTCAGATTCACGCTCATGGCACCCATTATCGCCGATCCGGCCGCAATCTGAACGAACGCCGCCCAACTGGCGATCCGGGCCATGCACGATTCCGGCAAGGAAAGTGAAAGCGTGATGGCCTCCACTCTTGCGCCTGCCTATTTATCACGGATTACAGACACTTACGCCTCCTAAGCTGGACCCACTGTCGTCAAAGCGGCGCCGAACGTGCCGTCTTCGCCTTGTTCAACGGACCTTCGGGTCAGGGAGGTTGTCCATGCGATCCCCAGTTCGATCCCCGCTGACATGGGTCATGGCCGGGCTGCTGCTTTCCAGCCCTGCGCTGGCCGCCGACATCACCACCTTCAACGTCACCCTGGTGGTCACCAAGGCCTGCACCATCACGGCGGCGGCCGCCACCAACGTCGACTTCGGCACGGCGGCCTCGACCACCGCCACGCCCACCCTGGGCCAGGGTACGGTGACCGCGCAGTGCTCGGCACTGACGCCCTACACGATTGCGCTGAACGCGGGCGCCAACGCCGGCACCGCCAACGACGTCACCACCCGGCGCATGAAGAACACCAATGCCGCGGTGACCGCCAACAACTATGTCGGCTACCAGCTCTACCAGGATGCCGCACATACCCTGGTCTGGGGCGCCACAACCGGCACCAATACCCAGGCCGGCATCGGCACTGGCCTGGCCGTGCCCTACATCGTCTATGGCCAGATCCTGAACCTGAGCACCAACAACCCGGCCACCGGTAACTACCTGGATACGGTTACCGCCACGATCACCTATTGATGGAGCACGCCCGCATGGCCGGACCCCGCCCGTGGCGCGCCACCGGCGTGGCGCTGCTCGCCCTGTACCTGCTGGCCCCCGCCGGTGCCGGCGCCACCAGCCTGCAGGTCGCCCCGACCAGCCTGCAGCTGGAAGCCCGCCAGCGTGCCGGCGAGCTGTGGCTGACCAACAGCGGCACCTCACCGGTGACGCTGCAGGTGCGCGTGTTCCGCTGGGTGCAGCAGGACGGCCAGGAACAGCTGCTGCCCACCGATGAAGTGATGGCCACGCCGCCGATGCAGGAACTGGCCGCCGGCCAGCAGCAGCTGGTGCGGGTGATGCGTCCGGACAGCGAGCCACCGCCTGCACAGCGGCACTACCGGCTGATCGTGGACGAGGTACCCGACCTGGCCACCCGTGCCGAGGGCATGCAGTTCGTGCTGCGCTATTCGATCCCGGTGTTCGTGCAGCCTTCGGCCGGCCGCCTGGCCCCACGACTGCAGGCGCACCTGGTGAAACTGGCGGACGGCCGCAATGGCGTGGAAGTCGCCAATACGGGCGACAGCTACGCACAGATCGCCGATCTTGCGCTGGGCAGCGCCGCGCGCCCGCGCATTGTCCATCCCGGGCTGCTGGGCTACGTGCTGCCGGGCCAGGTGATGCGCTGGCCGATCGAACGCACGGCGATCGACCGCGACAACGACCAGATCACGGCCAAGCTCAATGGCGAGTCGGAACAGACGCCACTGTCGCCCCCACCGGCTCGCTGAGGCGTTGATGGGCGCGCTGTTGGCGGCCCTGGCTCCCGCGGCGACCGAGGCCGCCGATGTGTCCGGCGTGGCGGCCGTTGATGTATCCGGCGTGTCGGCCGATGCCATCCTGCCTCCCCCGACCCCGCTGACCGCCAGCCAGGCGCTGTACCTGGATGTGTCGCTCAACAGCACCCCGCGCGGCCTGCTGCCATTCACCGAGAACCGCGGCCGGCTGCAGGCCAGCCCCGAAGTGCTGCGCCAGCTTGGCTTCAACGCCAGCGGCGACGCGCCGGTCTACCTGGACCAGATCAGCGGCGCGGTGGTGCGCTACGACGCGCACATGCAGACCCTGGCGCTGGATGTGCCGCTGGACCAGCTCATCCTGCCCACCACCGTGCTCAGCCGCCCGCAGACGCGCGCGCCCACCGGCAACGCCTCGCCCGGCGCGCTGCTCAACTACGACGTCTACGGCAGCCGGGTGGACACGCTCGGCAACCTCAGCCTGAGCGCGGAGCTGCGCGTGTTCGGTATCGGCAACGGCACCTTCGAAAACACCGCCATCAGCCGCCGCTACCAGCAACCCGGCGACCGCCATTGGCGCGGCGAGAGCGTGCGCCTGGACACACGCTGGAGCCTGGATTTCCCGGACAGTGCAACCACGCTGGAGGTCGGTGACTTCTACAGCGGCTTCGTCGACTGGACCCGCCCGGTTCGCCTGGGCGGCCTGCAGATCGGCCGCAACTACGGGCTGCAGCCCTACCGCGTGCTCACGCCCACGCCCAGCTTCCTCGGCCAGGCGGTGGTGCCCTCCACGGTCGAGCTGTATGTCGATGGCCTGCGCCAGTACAGCGGCCAGGTGCCGGTCGGGCCCTTCCAGCTGGCGGCGCAGCCCGGCATCAGCGGCACCGGTAACGCGCAGGTGGTGGTGACCGATGCGTTCGGCCGCATGCAGACGCTGGATTTCAGTTTCTATGGCACCCAGCAGCTGCTGGCCAAGGGCCTTTCGGACTGGTCGGCCGGCGTCGGCCACCTGCGCGAGGACTTCGGCCAGCGCTCCTTCGCCTACGACGATCGCACCGTGGCCAGTGCCAGCTGGCGCGGAGGCATCAGCGATACCTTCACTGGCGAGGCGCATGCCGAAGGCGGCGGCGGCCTGGCCCAGGCCGGTGTCGGTGGCTGGTGGCTGCTCGGCGCCGCTGGCGTGTTCAATGCCGCCTATGCGCACAGCGGCTACCACGGCCTGCAGGGTGGGCAATGGGCACTGGGCTACAGCTGGAACAACCGTCGCTTCAACATCAATCTGCGCAGCGTACGCAGCCACGGCGACTACCGCGACCTCGGCGCGCTGCAGGGCAACCTGCCGCCGAGCATCAGCGAGCAGGCCACGCTCGGTCTGGACCTGCTGCGGCTGGGCACGCTCAGCGCCAGCTATCTGCGCCTGCGCTACCCGGATGGAGACGACAACCGCTATGCCAGCCTGTTCTGGTCACGTACCTGGAGCCAGCGCTGGTCGGCCTATCTTTCGGTAAACCAGAACCTGGACCGCAGCGACGACCGCAGCATCTACCTGTCGGTGACTTCCAGCCTGGGCAACAACCGCCAGGCCAGCCTTTCGAGCCAGCGCAACGGCGACAGCCAGAGCTGGGTGGCGGACGTGACCCAGCCAGTGCCGGGCGATGGCAGCGCCGGCGGCGTCGGCTGGCGCGCGCAGCTGCGCCACGGCGAGGACGGCAACGGCGGCCTGGCCGAGGTCGGCATCCTCAACGATGTCGGTCGCTACTCGTTCGGCGCCTCGCGCCAGGGTGGACTCAACTATGCCTACGCCAGCGCCAGCGGCAGCCTGGTGTGGATGGGCGGGCACACCTTCGCCACGCGCGAGGTGTCCGATGCGTTCGCGGTGATCAGCACCAATGGGGTCGGCGGCGTCCCGGTGCGGCTGGAGAACCGCCTGATCGGCGTCACCGATGATCGCGGCCTGCTGCTGGTCAGTCCGTTGCTGTCCTGGCAGCGCAACCGGGTCTCGATCGATACCCTGGACCTGCCAGAAGACATGCGCGCCGACCGCATCGAGGACTGGGTGACCCCGCGCCAGCGCGCCGGCACCCGCGTGACCTTCCAGCTGCGCTCGCGGCCGTCACTGAGCCTGACCCTGCTGGCAATGGACGGCCAGCCTCTGGAGGTCGGCAGCGAGGTGCGGTTGCCCGATGGCCGCCAGGCCACGGTCGGCTACGACGGCCTGCTCTATCTGGAAGACGTTGCCGCCGGCAGCGTGCTGTACGTCACCACCAGCCGCGGCCCCTGCCGCGTGAAAGTGCCGGACCTGCCCAAGGTGGTGGCGTCCGGCGCGCGGCCGAAGCCGGCGCCGCAGCAGTGCATCCCGGAGGTGGCGCCATGAGGGTGCTGCTGCTCGTCCTGCTGCTCTGCGTCGGCCTGCTGGCAGCGGCGCCCGCCGGTGCCACCGCGGTTTGCACGGCGGTCGCCAATCCGACCCTGCCGTTCGGCAACATCAACAGCAATGCACCCGGCCCGAGTACGGCCAACCTCAACATCACGGTGACCTGCACCACCGCCGCGCTGAGCCTGCTGGCCACCACCGGCGTGCGCGTCTGCGTTGGCATCGGCGCAGGCAGTGGCGGCGGCAGCAGTTCCACCTTCCGCACGATGGCCACCTCCAGCAGTGACACCCTGAATTTCCAGCTGTACAACAACGCCAGCTTCGGCCAGGTCACCGGACTGGTGCCGCGCGGCACGCCACCTGCGCAGGAACTGACCATGACCTACAACGTGCCGCTGGTGACGGGCGGCAGCGGTGCGCAGTCCATACAGCTGTTCGGGCAGATCCCGGCCAACCAGATCCTGGCCTCCGGCGCGTACAGCAGCACCTTCAGCGGGGCCAACGTGGTCCTGACCTGGGCCTGGAACGAAGTCCTGCTCGGTACCGCCACCGTGCCCGCCACCTGCAATGGCGGCGCCACCGGCACCAACAGCGCCAGTGCAGCCTTCAGCTTCACCGCCACCGCCAACGTGCTGCCGCAATGTGGCAGCTACGTCACCACCACCATGGACTTCGGCAACGTCACCGGCGGCATTCCGGCCAACATCGACCGGACCGCCACCCTCACCCTGACCTGCCTGAAGAACACTGCCTTCCAGGTCGGCCTCAACAACGGCCAGAACAATCCCACCGCCACCACCACCCGGCGCATGGCCACCACCCTCGGCGGAAGCACCTATTACCTCGCCTACGAGCTCTACCGGGACTCGGCGCGGAGCCTGCGCTGGGGCAATACCCTGACCGTCGACACGGCCAGCGGCACCGGTACCGGCAGCGCGCAGCAATTGACCATCCATGGCCGGGTGCCACCGGTCAGCGGCCAGCCGCCGGCCGGCACCTACAACGACCAGGTGACGGTGACGATCACCTACTGACCGGCGTGCCGACCAGCGGTCGGCACCCACCGGACGAAGGCCGTGCCGAGCGCCGGCTCGGCGCTACAGTTCCGGCACATCCCGCCGATACCGCGCAGCAAGTCTTTCAGCATGGTGGATGGCAGGTGGTTCGCACATTCCTGATCGGGGCGATGCTGGTCGCCAGCCTGCCGGCATGGGCCGAACCCAGCAGCCCCCTGCAGATCCGGCTGACCGTGGTTGAATCCTGCAGCGACGATGGCGGCGGCATCCGCTGCCCGGCACCGCACCAGCGCAGTGACGCACCCCAGGCGCCGCCCCAGGTCCGCGAGCTCGCACCACCGGCGACGGACGGGAACGCAACACCCTCCGTGACCCTCATCTACTGATGCGCGCGTTGCTGATCCTGCTGGCACTGCTGCTGGCACTGCCTGCCGCAGCGCTGGAGCTGTTGCCGACCACCCTGCAGCTGCCGGCCCAGGGCGGCAGCGCCGAACTGTGGTTGCACAACCCCGGGCCCGGCCGCTGGCAGGGCCAGGTGCAGGTGCTGGCGTGGGATCAGCAGCTGGACGCCGAACGACTGCACCCCAGCGACCAGATCCGGGTCAGCCCGGCGCGGCTGGACCTGGCCCCCGGCAGCACCCAGCGCGTCTGGCTGTTGCCAGGCGATCCGCCAGCGGCGGCCGCTGAACAGGCCTATCGGGTCGTACTGGCACCGACGTTGCCGGGGTTGCCGCGCTATTCGCTGCCGCTGTTCCGCGGCCCAGCGGGGCCAGCACTGCAGGCCCGGCTGCTGGGCCGCGTCGAGGCCCACGGGTCTCTGGCCGTACTGCGACTCAGCAATGCCGGTACCCTGCACGGCCGCCTGCACGATCTGCGCTTCATCACGGCGGACGGCCAGGCAACGCTGCTGACGGCTGGCCTGGCCGGCTACATTCTGGCGGGCCATGAACGCCGCTGGCCCCTGCCTGCCCGCGCCGATGGCTATGCAGGCGGCCGCTTCCAGGCACGCCTGCAGGACGGCCGCGAGGTCGATCTGGCCGCAACTGACCCTGCAATTGCAGCAAGCGCCCCCAGCGGGCTATAATCGACCGGATTCCTGCCGCCAGCGTGCGCGCGAACCCGTCCACACCGGACGTCACCGGTGAATCCACACCTGCTGCCCCCATCCGTGCCGGGGTGCTCCGCAAGGAGTTCGGCCACGGAGGCAACAGGGAAGCCCAACCCCGGAACCGATCGCGCTTCCACGCGTCCCGCATACCTATCCCCGCGGGCGGAATCGCTGGTTCCATATCAGGAGTATTGCAATGCCCCAGGTCACCATGCGTCAGATGCTGGAAGCCGGCGTCCACTTCGGCCACCAGACCCGCTACTGGAACCCGAAGATGGCTCCGTACATCTTCGGCGCCCGCGGCAAGATCCACATCATCAACCTGGAAAAGACCGTCCCGCTGTTCAACGACGCGATGAACTTCATCTCGTCGGTTGCCCAGAAGCGCGGCACCGTCCTGTTCCTGGGCACCAAGCGCAGCGCCCGCGAAACCATCAAGGAAGAAGCCGAGCGTTGCGGCATGCCGTTCATGAACCAGCGTTGGCTGGGCGGCACCCTGACCAACTTCCGTACCGTCAAGCAGTCGGTTGCCCGCCTGAAGGAACTGGAAGCCGGTGAAACCGACGGCACCTTCGAGAAGCTGGTCAAGCACGAAGTGCTGGGCCTGCGTCGCGAGCGCGACAAGCTGGAAGCCTCGCTGGGCGGCATCAAGGACATGAACCGCCTGCCGGACGCCATCTTCGTGATCGACATCGGCCACGAAGACATCGCGATCAAGGAAGCCAAGAAGCTGGGCATCCCGGTCATCGCCGTGGTCGACACCAACTACAACCCGGAACTGGTTGATTACGCCATCCCGGGCAACGACGACGCCATCCGCGCTGTGCAGCTGTACGCCCGCGCCGCTGCCGACGCCGTGCTGGAAGGCAAGGCGGCTGCCCCGCACGCCGCTTCGGTGCGCGAGGAAGAATTCGCTGAAGCCGCTGCTGAAGGCGAAGAGAAGCCGGCCCGCCGCGCTCCGGCCAAGAAGGCTGCCAAGAAGGGCGACGACGCCCAGGCCTGATCCAGGCCCCGGGTGGACGCCCGGCGTCCACCCTCCCTGCACGCAGCCATCGGCGCGTGACAGGACCGTGTCACACGGGCCGGCCACCATGCCGGCCCAACCCCTTTCTTTCGTGAGGTAATCCCGTGGAAATCACTGCTTCCCTGGTCAAGGAACTGCGCGAGCGCACCGGCGCCGGCATGATGGAATGCAAGAAGGCGCTTACCGAAGCCAACGGCGACATCAACGCCGCTGCTGAAGCCATGCGCAAGTCCGGCGCCGCCAAGGCCGACAAGAAGGCTGACCGCGTGGCCGCCGAAGGCCGCCTGGGCCTGGCCCAGGACGGCGGCAAGGCCGTGCTGGTCGAAGTCAATTCGGAAACCGACTTCGTCGCCAACGATGACAACTTCAAGTCCTTCGTCAACGCCGTCGCCGCTGCTGCCCTGGCATCGGGCGCCAACGACGTCGAAGCCGTGAAGGCCGCCACGCTGGCCGACGGCCGTACCGTCGAGGAAGCCCGCGCCACCGCCGTGCAGACCCTGGGTGAGAACATCCAGATCCGCCGCATGGTCAAGGTCGACACCACCGGCAACATCGGCGCCTACGTCCACACCAACGGCAAGGTCGGCGTGCTGGTCGACCTGATCGGCGGCGACGTCGAGCTGGCCCGTGGCCTGGCCATGCACGTGGCCGCGCTGAAGCCGCCGCACAACAAGGCTGCGGACGTCCCGGCCGAGTTCGTCGAGAAGGAAAAGGAAATCGAGCTGGCCAAGATGACCGATAAGGACAAGGCCAAGCCGGCCGACATCCTGGAAAAGATCATCAGCGGCAAGATCAACAAGATCGTCAGCGACGTGACCCTGTACGGCCAGACCTACGTGCTGGGCGACACCACCGTCGAGCAGGTGGTCAAGGCCGCCGGCGCCGACGTGGCAGGCTTCAAGCTGCTGATCGTCGGCGAAGGCATCGAGAAGGTGGTGGAAGACTACGCCGCCGAAGTTGCCAAGGCGATGCAGGTCTGATTCCAGCCTTCCGGCTGTGAAGCGACCAGAAGGAGCCGCGGGAAACCGCGGCTCTTTTTTTATGCATGGGCCCAGGGATCAACCCATGGCCCACCGGTGGGTGCGCACCGTTGGTGCGCACACCCGGCACCTTTGCGTTGCGCGCGAATCAAGCCGATACTCGGCGCAGGGAATCCACAGTCATTTAGCAGGAACGAAAATCGCGGACTGTGATGCATTCCTAGGTATTCTTGTCCTAATGGAATTGAACGACCCGACATGCCTCCCGAGCTGACAGCTGCCCTGGCGCTCTGCCGCAACCTGCCTTCGCCACCCGGTATTGCCCTGCGCATCATCGAACTGGCCCAGGACCCGGAAGCGGACATCGCCACCGCTGCCGACATCATCGCCATCGACATGGCGCTGAGCGCTCGCATGCTGCGCATCGCCAATTCGCCGCTGTACGCCAGCCGCCGCCGGATCGAGAACCTCGGCCAGGCGCTGACCATGCTGGGCCTGAACGCCACGATCAGCCTCGCCCTCGGCTTCACCGTCACCCAGGGCCTGACCGGCGGCACCGGCGCCGACCACGACCTGCGCCAGCGCGCGTGGAAGCGCAGCATCCTCAGCGCCCTGGCTGCCAGCCAGCTGGGCCAGGCGCGCGGCCTGCGCCGGCTGGAAGAACTGATGCTGGCCGGCCTGCTGCAGGACCTGGGCGTACTGTGCCTGGCCCAGGCCGAGTCGGAGCGCTACCTGCCGCTGCTGCGCGAGGCACGCGACAACATCGACCTGGTCGCCCGCGAACGCGAGGAACTGGGCTGCAGCCATGCCGAGGTCGGCGCGTGGGTGGCCGAGCAATGGGGCCTGCCCCGCTACCTGGTGGAGAGCATCAGCCACAGCGAGGACGAGGACGCCGCCGAATCGCCGTTCCAGGCCTGCGTGCAGCTGTCCGGCGCGGTGGCCGACATCTGGCTGGACAGCGACGCCGACGCCGCGCGTGAGCGCGCCCTGCAGCAGGTGCACGACCGCCTGGAGCTGGACAGCGCGCGCTTCGACCAGGTCCTCGCCCGCATCAGTGAAGCCCTGCCCGACATCGCCAGCCTGTTTGATGCCGGCCTCAATTCACCGGCGCGGGTGCGCGAGCTGATCGATCACGCGCAGGAGCTGGCCACGCTGCGCAACCTGCGCGAACTGCAGGACGCCGACCAGGCACGACGCCGCGCCGACGAGTTCGAGGCGCGCGCCAAGCGCCTCGCCGACCAGGCCCATCGTGACGCGTTGACCGGCGTGCTCAACCGCCGCCAGCTGGAAGCGGTGCTGGAGCAGGAATTCCTGCGCGCCGGCCGCCAGGGCTGGCCGTTGTCGGTGGCCTTCATCGACCTGGACGACTTCAAGAAGATCAACGACGCCCACGGCCACCTGACCGGCGACGAGGTACTGCGCGCCTTCGCCGGCAAGCTGCAGGGCCAGCTGCGCAACAGTGACACCGTCGCCCGCTTCGGCGGCGAGGAATTCGTCGCGCTGCTGCCAAACACCAGCGAAAGCGTGGCCCTGGACGTGATCCGCCGGGTGCTGGCCAATATCGTCGCCACGCCGATGGCCGAGCTGGAGGGCGGGCCGCTGTTCGTCACCTTCTCCGCCGGCGTGGCCACCCAGGGTGGCTACGAGCGCTTCGCCGACGTGCAGGACCTGCTGCGCGCAGCCGACGACGTGCTGTACCGCTCCAAGAACCTGGGCCGCAACCGGGTGATCGCCCGCTCGCCAGGTGCCCTCGGCCATGACGAGCTGTCGGCCACCGCTGGCGCCGAGCTGGGCTGAACGGGAAGCCCCGTTTGACCAGGGCGAACGACCGGATTCTGCGCCGCAGTGCACAAAACACTTTGGCACGACGCCGCATGCGCGTAGAATCGCCCGCGATTTCCACGCACCCGAGGTCCTCATGTCCAAGCTCGCCTATCGCCGCATCCTTCTGAAACTGTCCGGGGAGGCGCTGATGGGAGACGAGGACTACGGCATCGACCCGAAGGTCATCAATCGCCTGGCCCGCGAGGTCATCGAAGCCCAGCAGGCCGGTGCCGAAGTGGCGCTGGTGATCGGCGGCGGCAACATCTTCCGCGGCGCCGGCCTGGCCGCCGGCGGCATGGACCGGGTCACCGGCGACCAGATGGGCATGCTGGCCACGGTCATCAACGCCCTGGCCATGCAGGATGCCCTCGAGAAGCTGGGCGCCAAGGCCCGCGTGATGAGCGCGATCAAGATCAACGACGTGTGCGAGGACTACATCCGCCGCCGCGCCATCCGCCACCTGGAAAAGGGCCGCCTGGTGATCTTCGCCGCCGGCGTCGGCAGCCCGTTCTTCACCACCGATTCCGGCGCCGCCCTGCGCGCGATCGAGATCGGCGCCGACCTGCTGCTGAAGGCCACCAAGGTCGATGGCGTGTACGACAAGGACCCGAACAAGCACAGCGATGCGGTCCGCTTCGACAGCCTGAGCTACGACGAAGTGATCCGCCGCGGCCTGGAAGTGATGGACACGGCGGCCTTCGCATTGGCCCGCGACAGCGACCTGCCGATGCGCGTGTTCGACATGGGCCAGCCGGGCGAGCTGCTGAAGATCCTCAACGGCGCGAACATCGGCACCCTGGTCCAGGGCCGCGACCCGGCCTGAGCCTGAGCGCGAAGCGGCGATCGGGCCGATTCAGGCCCGGCAGCGTCCCGTATTCGCCTATAATCGCCCGATTCCAGATACATCCAGGACCGGGCGATGCTCAACGACATCAAGAACAACGCGCAGACGCGCATGGCCAAGAGCATCGACGCTCTGAAGCACACCCTCACCTCCATCCGGACCGGGCGTGCCACGCCTGCCCTGCTGGACCGCGTGACGGTCAGTGCCTATGGCAACGCCAGCACCCCGCTGAACCAGGTTGCCTCGATCTCCAACGCCGACGCGCACTCGCTGCTGGTCACGCCGTTCGACAAGGGCATGATCAAGGAGATCGAAAAGGGTCTCTACAACGCCGAGTTCACCCCGAACACCCTCGGCACCGCGATCCGCATCAACATGCCGCCGCCGACCGAAGAGCGCCGCAAGGAGCTGGCCAAGCAGGTGCAGAAGGAAGGTGAAGGCGCCAAGATCGCGATCCGCAACATCCGTCAGGACGCGAACAAGGAAATCGCCAAGCTGGTCAAGGACAAGGCGATCAGCGAAGACGAGAAGAAGCGCGGCGAAGACGACATCCAGAAGCTGACCGACGCCAACATCAAGGACGTCGACAAGGTCGTCGCCGACAAGGAAAAAGAACTGCTGTCGGTCTGAAGTCGATGCCTTCAGCCCCGCCTCCGTTACCGGCCGCCCTGCCCCGCCACATTGCCATCATCATGGATGGCAATGGGCGCTGGGCACAGCAGCGCCGTCGCCCCCGCGTGATCGGCCACCGTGCCGGCGCGCGCGCGGTCAACCGCACCATCGAGCGCTGCCTTGAACTGGGCATTCCGGCGCTGACCCTGTTCGCCTTCTCCAGCGAGAACTGGGGCCGGCCGCAGGAGGAAGTGGATGCGTTGATGAAGCTGTTCCTCGGCGCGCTCGACCGCGAGGTGGACGAGCTGCACCGGCGCGGCGTGCGCGTACGCTTCATCGGCGAACGCGAGCGCTTCGGTGCCGGGCTGGTCAGCCGCATGCAGCTGGCCGAACAGCGCACCGCCGACAACACCACCCTGACCCTGTCGATCGCGGCCAGCTATGGCGGCCGCCAGGACATCGCCCGCGCTGCGCGAGCCCTGGCCGTCGAAGTGGCGGCCGGTCGCCTGTTGCCCGAGCAGATCGACGAATCGCTGCTGGGCAGCCAGGTCGCCCTTGCCGACCTGCCGCCGCCGGACCTGTTCATCCGCACCGGCGGCGACACCCGCATCAGCAACTTCCTGCTGTGGCAGCTGGCCTACACCGAGCTGTGGTTCACCGAGGCCCTGTGGCCGGACTTCGATGCCGGGCAGCTGCAGCAGGCGCTGGACGCCTATGCCGGCCGCGAGCGTCGTTTCGGCCTGACCAGCGCCCAGATTGCCGCACTGGCCACCGAGACTTCCAGCCCATGACCAAGACCCGAGTCCTCGCCGCGCTGATCATGGCGCCGATTGCCATTGCGGCGATCCTGCTGCTGCCCACGCAATGGCTGGCCGCCGCCGCCGCTGCGGTGCTGCTGATCGGCCTGTGGGAATGGCTGAAGCTGGCCGGTATCGAAGACACCCTGGCACGCACCGTACTTCTGGTGCTGAACCTGCTGCTGATGGTGCTGCTGGTCTGGGCCGATGGCAGTACGCTGGTGCTGTTCCAGATAACCACGCTGGCCGGCGTTGCCTGGTGGCTGGCCGCGCTGGTCTGGCTGCGCTTCTTCAATTTCGGTGCACAGCCGTCGGCGCCCTCGCGCATTCTGAAGATGCTGGCCGGCACGCTTGCCATCGTGCCCGCCTGGGCCGCGCTGGTGCTGATCCATGCCGGTGGCGATCCGCCGGGCAAGCAGGGCCATCTGTGGCTGCTGGCTGCACTGGCACTGGTGTGGGCGGCCGACTCGGGCGCCTACTTCGCCGGCCGCCATTTCGGCAAGCACAAGCTGGCCCCGCGGATCAGCCCCAACAAGACCTGGGAAGGCCTGTTCGGCGGCCTGCTGGCCGGTGTCGCCGTGGCCGTCGGCCTGGGCTGGCTGGCCGGGATCGATACCGCACACCTGCCGGGCCTGCTGATCACTGCGGTCGTGGCCGTGTTCGCCTCGGTGCTGGGTGACCTGTTCGAGAGCCTCATCAAGCGCCACGCGGGCGCCAAGGATTCGGGCCACCTGATCCCGGGCCATGGCGGCGTGCTCGACCGGGTCGACGGCGTCCTCGCCGCCGTCCCGGTGTTCGCGCTGGGCAAGGAAATCTTCGGGTTCTGACCATGAATGCTGCTGCAGACCTGCGCCGGGTCGCCGTATTCGGCGCCACCGGCTCGATCGGTGCCTCCACGCTGGACGTGATCGCCCGCCACCCGCAGCGCTACCAGGCGACCGTGCTCGCCGCCGGACGCCAGGTGCAGGGGCTGCTGGCGTTGTGCCGCCAGCACAAACCCGCGCACGCGGTGATCGCCGACGAATCGCTGTTCGCCGAACTGCGTGACGGCCTGCGCGACGCCGGACTGGCCACCGAAGCCCATGCCGGCCATGCCGCGCTGGACCAGCTGGCCGCCAGCGACGCCTGCGATACCGTGGTCGCGGCCATCGTCGGCGCTGCCGGCCTGTCCTCGACCCTGGCCGCGGCCGCCGCCGGCAAGCGCATCCTGCTGGCCAACAAGGAATCGCTGGTGCTGGCCGGCGAACTGCTGACCCGTACCGCCGAACGTGCCGGCGCCGAAATCATCCCGATCGACAGCGAACACAGCGCGATCTTCCAGTGCCTGCGCTCGCGCGACGCCAGCGTCGACGGCGCCGGCGTGCGCCGGATCCTGCTGACCGCCTCCGGCGGCCCGTTCCGTGGCCGCAGCCGCGCCGAACTGGCCCAGGTCACCCCGGCCCAGGCCGTTGCCCACCCGAAGTGGTCGATGGGACCGAAGATCTCGGTCGATTCGGCGACGTTGATGAACAAGGGCCTGGAAGTCATCGAGGCCCACCACCTGTTCGGCGTGCCCGGTGAACGCATCGAAGTGCTGGTGCACCCGCAGAGCCTGGTCCATTCGCTGGTCGAGTTCGTCGACGGCTCGACCCTGGCGCAGATGGGCCTGCCGGACATGCGCACCACCCTCGCCGTTGGCCTGGGCTGGCCACAGCGCATCGAATCGGGCGTGGCCGGGCTGGACCTGCTGGCCCAGGGCCGGCTGGATTTCGAGGCCCCGGACACCGACGCCTTCCCCTGCCTGGCCCTGGCCTGGCAGGCCATGCAGGCCGGCGGCACCGCACCGGCGGTGCTGAATGCTGCCAACGAGGAGGCGGTTTCAGCGTTTCTTCAGGGCCGGATCGGTTTCCTGACGATCCCGGCGCTGGTTGCTAACGCTCTTTCAACACTGCCGACGCAAGCAGCCGATACACTGGAGGTCCTGTTGTCCGCCGACCAGCGGGCACGCCAGCTCACCCTGAACGCCATCGACGCCGCCTGAACGACCGCCTCGCCCAGCATGACGCCGCCGCCCCTGCCCGCCACTGTGAGCCTGCATGACTGACTTCATCGGATCGGTCTGGTGGATGATTGTCAGCCTCGGGCTGCTGGTCACGTTCCACGAGTTCGGGCATTACTGGGTCGGGCGCCTGTGCGGGGTCAAGATCCTGCGTTTCTCGGTCGGCTTCGGCCGGCCGCTGTGGTCGCGCCGCGACCGGCATGGTACCGAGTTCGCCATCGCCGCCATTCCGCTGGGTGGCTACGTGAAGTTCCTCGACGAACGCGAGGTCGAAGTCCACCCGCACGAGCGCGGCCAGGCCTTCAACCACAAGACGGTCTGGCAGCGCATCGCGATCGTTGCCGCCGGCCCGATCGCCAACCTGCTGCTGTGCATCCTCCTGCTGTGGGCGATGTTCGTGATCGGCAAGCAGGATTACTCGCCCACCGTCGGCCGCGTCAGCGGCATCGCCGCCAGTGCCGGCCTGGCCAGCGGCGACCGCGTGCTGCGCGTGGACGACCGTCAGGTGGTCACCCTCGGCGAGGCCAGCATGGCATTGACCGCGGCTGCGATGGACCGCCGCGACGTGAAGCTGGAAGTGCTGGATACGGCCGACCAGGTGCGCACGCGCACCCTGCCGCTGTCGCAGCTGCCGGCGGGTTTCGATGAGCGGCGGGTGCCGCTCCTGGCTGGCATGTACTGGCAGTCGTGGCTGCAGCCCGCGCTGGTCGAGTCGCTCACCGCGGACTCCGTGGTGGCCGGGCAACTGCAGCCGGGCGACCTGATCGTGGCCATTGACGGCCAGCGCATCGACGGCGCCGACCAGGTGATCGGCGAGATCCAGGCGCTGGGCCGTGCCGGTGGGCCGGGCATGATCGAGGTCCTGCGTGGCGGCGAGCGCCTGGCGCTGGAAGTGACGCCACGCAAGGGCCAGGACGCCAAGGGCGGCCCCACGTGGCAGATCGGCGTTCAGTTCCCGACCAAGTTCAGCCCCCCCTACGACACCCTCCTGCGCTACGGCCCCCTGGACTCGGTCACCGTCGCGGTACGCGAAACCGGGCGCCTGGCGGCCGACTCGCTGGGCATGATGGGCCGCATCGTCACCGGCAAGGCCTCGCTGCAGAACGTTTCCGGGCCGGTCACCATCGCCCGCGTGGCCAATGTCTCGGCCAAGCGCGGCCTCGACTGGTTCCTGCAGTTCCTTGCCCTGCTGTCCCTCAGCCTGTGCATCATCAACCTGCTGCCGATCCCGATCTTGGACGGCGGCCACCTGCTGTATTACCTTATCGAGTTGGTCAAGGGCAGCCCGCTGAGCGAGCGTGCCATCGCCGCCGGCCAATACATCGGCCTGGCGTTGCTGGCCGGGCTGATGGGGTTGGCGTTCTACAACGACATCCTCGGCCTGGTCCCGCGATGAACTTTTCCATGTTGTTGCCGTCTACAGCGTCGGCATCCCGCACCAATGAAATCGACCTTCCTACCGGACGTGACATGACGCGACTCCCCAATCGCCGCCTGCTGGCCCTCGCCCTCGCCGCCGTCACCGGCGCTCCCGCCCTGGCCCAGGCAGCCGAGCCCTTCACTGTCAGCGACATCCGCGTCGATGGCCTGCAGCGCATCAGCTCGGGCACGGTATTCACCTACCTGCCGGTGGAACGTGGCGAGACGGTTACCGACAACAAGGTCGGCGAGACGATCCGCGCCCTGTACAAGACCGGCTTCTTCGAAGACGTGCAGTTGGACCGCCAGGGCACGATCCTGGTGGTGACCGTCAAGGAACGTCCGGCGATCAACAAGCTGACCGTGACCGGCAACAAGGACATCAAGTCCGACCAGCTGCTCAAGGGCCTGTCCGACATCGGCCTGACCGAGGGCGGCACCTTCGATCGCCTGAGCCTGGACCGCGTGACCCAGGAACTGCGCCGCCAGTACAACGACCGTGGCAAATACAACGTCGACATCACCCCGACGGTGAGCCCGCTGGACCGCAACCGCGTGGACATCGCCATCGCCATCAAGGAAGGCAAGGCGGCCAAGATCCGCCACGTCAACCTGGTCGGCACCGAAAAGTTCGAGAGCAAGGACATCCTGGAGACCTGGGAGTCCAAGGAGCACAACTGGGCGTCGTGGTACCGCCGTGACGACCAGTACTCCAAGGAAAAGCTGTCCGGTGACCTGGAAAAGCTCAACTCCTGGTACCTGGACCGCGGCTACGTCGATTTCAGCATCGATTCCACCCAGGTCTCGATCAGCCCCGACAAGCGCGACATGTTCCTGACCGCGGGCGTGACCGAGGGTGCGCAGTACAAGATCTCCGAGATCAAGGTCAGCGGCGACACCATCCTCCCGCAGGAGGACGTCGAGCGCATGGTGATCCAGAAGTCCGGCGACACGTTCTCGCGTGCCCTGCTGGAATTCAGCTCGGACACCATCACCAATTCGCTGTCCAACATCGGCTACGCGTTCGCCAAGGTGAACCCGATCCCGACCACCAACCGCGCCGAGCAGACCGTCGCCATCAACATGCAGGTCGTGCCCGGCCCGCGCGTGTCGGTGCGCCGCATCCTGTTCCGTGGCAATACCCGCACCTCCGATGAGGTGATGCGCCGCGAAATGCGCCAGTTCGAGAACAGCTGGTACTCGCAGGCCGCGATCGACCGCTCCAAGATCCGCCTGCAGCGCCTGGGCTACTTCGAATCGGTGGAAGTGGAGACCCCGGCCGTCAGCGGCAGCAACGACCAGGTCGACGTCGTCTACAACGTCAAGGAAACCACCTCGGGCAGCTTCGTGTTCGGCCTGGGCTACTCGCAGTCCTACGGCATGACCACCTCGGTGCAGCTGTCGCAGAACAACTTCCTTGGCGGCGGCAACCGCGTGTCGGTCGAAGCCTCGCGCAGCAGCTACCTGCAGCGCTACGGCTTCAGCTACACCAACCCGTACTTCACCGATGACGGCGTGTCGCTGGGCTATAACCTGTCCTGGCGCGAACTGGACTACTCCGACTTCAATACCGCGCAGTACAACAGCACCAATGGTTCGGCGCAGGTGGTGTTCGGCGTGCCGCTGACCGAGACCGATACCGTCTCGCTGATGTTCGGCATCGACAGCAACCAGATCACCACCTACCAGGGCTCGACCCCGCAGTCGATCATCGACTACATCAACGCGGTCGGTAAGCGCACCTTCCACGCTTGGCGCACCGAGCTGGGCTGGGCGCGCGACTCGCGCAACGACTACTTCATGCCGACGCGCGGCACCTACCAGCGCATCGGCCTGGAAACCACGCTGCCGGGTTCGACCATCGAGTACTACAAGCTGAACTACCAGATCAGCAAGTACTGGCCGATCATGCCGTCGCTGGTGATCAACACCCGCGCGGAAATCGGCTACGGCGATGCCTACGGCAACGACTACACCCGTACGCTGACCAATCCGGATGGCACCACCCGCACCGTCACCGCCAGCGGCCTGCCGTTCTTCGAGAACTTCTACGCCGGTGGCACCAACTCGGTGCGCGGCTTCGAGGACAACACCCTCGGCCCGCGCGAAGTCACCACCGGTTATCCGGAAGGCCAGCCGCTGGGTGGTTCGCTGAAGACCGTCGGTTCGGTCGAAGCCTACTTCCCGCGCCTGTTCGACAGCCCGTCGGCACGCGTGTCGGCCTTCGTCGACTTCGGCAACGTCTACAATGGCACCCAGAACTTCAAGGCCAACGAGCTGCGCGTGTCCACCGGCGTGGCCCTGCTGTGGCGCGCCCCGGTCGGCCCGATCTCGATCAGCTACGCCTTCCCGCTGAAGAAGGAAGACGATGACAAGATCGAGCGTCTGCAATTCACGTTCGGTGGCCAGTTCTGAGGAACGTTGTTCCCCAGAACTGATCCACCTCCGGTGAATTGCCCGCGCATTTCACCTATCCCCCGCGCCGCTGGCGCGCCCCCCTTAACAAAGGGGGGCTCTCCACCAGACGGGGTGCGAAGCGCCGGGCATTGCCCGGCGTTTTCGTTTTGCAGATGACACTGCACGGCACGGGCTTTTGGCCGCGCTCGCGGGAAATTGTCCAGAGGCGGCGGGTGGCCCTGGACAGGACCGTTGGCGCCATGGATGGCGCCATCGAGCACCATGGAGGGGGTTTTGCGTGTCCTGGCCAGGGCCACCCGCCGCCTCCCGCCCGTACCAGGCAGGCGCCAAGCCCTGCCCCCGCATGACCGAAATGGCGCCACACGTTAAACTCCCGCCGTGAATACTCCCACCTACACCGCCCAGCAACTCGCCGAGCAGTTCGGCCTGCAGGTCCATGGCGACCCCGCCACCGCCATCCATGGCGTGGCCACCCTCGCCCATGCCGGCCCTGGCCAGCTGACCTTCCTTGCCAACCCGCGCTACCGCGCCCAGCTGGCCGACAGCCAGGCCTCGCTGGTGGTCCTGCGTGCCGACGACGCCGAGGCCGCCCCGGGCACTGCGCTCGTCGCCAAGGACCCGTACACCGCGTTCGCCAAGATCGCCGCGCTGTTCGACATCGCGCCGACCCGCCCACCGGGCATCCACCCAAGCGCAGTCATCGACCCCAGCGCCCAGGTGGCCGCCAGCGCCCATATCGGCCCGTTCGTTTCGGTCGGTGCGCGCAGCGTGGTCGGCGAGAACTGCATCATCGGCACCGGCAGCGTGATCGGCGAGGACTGCAGCCTGGACGCCGGCTGTGAACTGATCGCCCGCGTGACCCTGGTCACCCGGGTCACGTTGGGCAAGCGCGTGCGCGTGCATCCCGGTGCCGTGCTCGGCGCCGACGGTTTCGGCCTGGCGATGGACGCTGGCAAGTGGATCAAGGTGCCGCAGCTCGGCGGCGTCCGCATCGGCGACGATTGCGAGATCGGCGCCAATACCTGCGTCGACCGCGGCGCGCTGGAAGACACCGTGCTGGACGAGGATGTGCGCCTGGACAACCTGGTGCAGATCGCCCACAACGTGCAGATCGGCGCGCATTCGGCCATCGCCGGCTGCACCGGCATCGCCGGCAGCGCCAAGATCGGCCGCTACTGCCTGCTTGGCGGCCACGTTGGCGTGGTCGGCCACCTCGAAATCTGTGACAAGGTCGTGATCACCGGCAAGTCGGTGGTCCGCAACTCCATCCATGAGCCAGGCGAGTACTCGTCCGGCACCCCGTTGACCGACAACCGCACGTGGCGCAAGAACGCCGCGCGCTTCAAGCAGCTGGACGCATTGGCTCGCCGCGTCCTGGCTGCTGGCAAGGAGAAAGAATGAACGATTCGCTGCAGCTTCCGATCGATGTCTGCCAGATCCAGGAACTGCTTCCGCACCGCTACCCGTTCCTGCTGGTGGACCGGGTGCTTGAACTCGACGTCGAGGCCAAGCGCATCCTGGCGCAGAAGAACGTCAGCATCAACGAGCCGTTCTTCCAGGGCCACTTCCCGGGCCGCCCAATCATGCCCGGCGTGCTGATCATCGAAGCGCTGGCGCAGGCCGGCGGCGTCATGACCCAGCTCACGCTCGGCCGCGATGCGCAGTCCAAGCTGTTCTACATGGTCAAGGTGGAAAACGCCCGCTTCAACAAGCAGGTCGTGCCCGGCGACGTGCTGATGCTGGACGTGCAGATGAAGCGCCTGATCCGCAACATGGGCTGGTACTACGGCGAAGCCAAGGTCAACGGCGAAGTCGTCGCGTCGGCCGAGGTCATGTGCGCCGGCGCCAAGGGCTGATCCACTGGAGGCAGCAATGACTGACAACGCACCGCGGATCCACCCCACCGCCGTCATCGATCCGGCCGCGCGCCTGGCCGACGATGTGCAGGTGGGCGCCTTCACCCTGATCGGCCCCGATGTTGAAATCGGCGCCGGCACGGTGGTGGGCCCCCATTGCAGCATCCACGGCCCGACCCGGATCGGCCGCGACAACCGCTTCGTCGGTCATGCCGCGATCGGTGGCGAGCCGCAGGACAAGAAGTTCGCCGGTGAGCGCACCGAACTGGTGATCGGCGACCGCAACGTGTTCCGCGAGTTCGTCACGCTCAACCGTGGCACCGGCGGCGGCGGCGGCATCACCACCATCGGCAACGACAACTGGATGCTGGCCTACACGCACGTGGCGCACGACTGCCATGTCGGCAATTTCTGCGTGTTCTCCAACAACACCACCCTGGCCGGCCACGTGACCGTGGGCGACTACGTGATCATCAGCGGCTTCGCCGGTGCCCACCAGTTCTGCCGCATCGGTGCGCATGCCTTCCTCGGCATGGGCGCGCTGACCAATGGCGATGTACCGCCGTTCACCATGGTCGGTACCGATTCGCTGGGCCGCCCGCGCGGCATCAACAGCGAAGGCCTGAAGCGCCGCGGCTTCGACGCCGACCGCATCTCGGCCATCAAGCGGGCCTACCGCACGCTGTACGTGGCCGGCCTGCCGTTGGCCGAAGCCAAGCAGCAGCTGACCGAACAGGCGCGTGACAGCAATGACGTGAAGGCCATGCTGGACTTCATCGAGCACGCCGAGAGGCCCTTGCTGCGATGAGCAGCACGACCGGCCAGGCGGCGGCCGGCGCCGCGGTGATTCCGTTGGCCTCGATGGCCGGCAGCGTTCCCGCACAGCGGGTGCTCAGCGAGCGCCCGTTGCGGATCGCGCTGGTTGCCGGCGAAGCGTCCGGCGACCTGCTCGGTGCGGGCCTGGTGCGTGAACTGAAGGCGCGCTTCCCGAATGCCGAGTTCGCCGGCATTGGCGGCGATGCCATGCGCAGCGCCGGCTGCCAGACCTGGCACGATGCCAGCGAGCTGGCGGTGATGGGCCTGACCGAAGTGCTGCGCCACCTGCCGCGGCTGCTCAAGCTGCGCTCGGCGTTCCGCCAGCGCGCCCTGGAATGGCAGCCGGACGTGTTCATCGGCATCGACGCACCCGACTTCAACCTGGGCATCGAGCGCTGGCTGAAGCAACGCGGCGTGCGCACCGTGCATTACGTCAGTCCCTCGGTCTGGGCCTGGCGCGAGAAGCGCGCCGAGAAGATCGGCAGCAGCGCGGACCTGGTGCTGTGCCTGTTCCCGATGGAACCGCCGATCTATGCCAGGCACGGCATCGACGCACGCTTCGTCGGCCACCCGATGGCCGATGACATTCCGCTGCAGGGCAACCGCGAGGAAGCCCGTGCCGCGCTCGGGCTGCCGACCTCGGCCAAGGTGCTGGCGGTGTTGCCGGGCAGCCGCCTGGGCGAGATCTCGCGCCTGGGCGAACCCTTCTTCGAAGCCGCCTGGCAGGTCTCTGAACGCATTCCGGGCCTGCATGTGGTGGTGCCTGCCGCCAACCCGGCCTGCCGGCAGCTGATCGAAGAACAGCTGTCGCGCTCGGCATTGCCGGTCGCCTACTCGCACGTGCTGGATGGCCAGGCGCGCAACGCGATGATCGCCGCCGACGTGGTGGTGCTGGCCTCCGGCACCGCGACCCTGGAAGCCATGCTGGTGAAGCGGCCGATGGTCGTCGGTTACCGCGTCAACGAACTGACCTATCGCCTGGTCAAGGCGCTGGGCCTGATCAAGGTCGACCGCTTCGCCCTGCCCAACATCCTGGCCGGCCAGGACCTGGCGCCGGAGCTGATGCAGCACGACTGCACGCCGGACAGGCTGGCCGCGGCCATCCAGCAATGGTTCGACCACCCGCAGCGGGTGATCGACCTGCAGGACACGTACGTGCGACTGCACGAGCGCCTGCGCCGCAATGCTTCGGCGCGTGCCGCCGATGCCGTCGGCGAACTGCTGATGCGCGACCAGGCGCAGGCATGAGCCGCCGTCACGCCGCAGCGGCCAGCCTGGCCCTGTTCGACGGCGCGACGGTGGTCGAGCCGGAACGCCTGGTCGCTGGCGTCGACGAGGCCGGACGTGGCCCGCTGGCCGGGCCGGTGGCAGTGGCGGCGGTGGTATTCGATCCGTCACGGCCACGCATCAACGGCCTGGACGATTCCAAGCAGTTGACGGCGGCCCGCCGCGAGCAGCTGCATGACCGCATCATCGAGCGTGCCCTGGCCTGGCACGTGGTGCTGGTGGACGTGGACACCATCGACCGCCTGAACATCTACCAGGCCACCCTGCAGGGCATGCGTGACGTCGTTGCAGCGGTTGCCCATGTGGCCGGCTTCGCCCGCATCGATGGCAACGTGGTGCCCAAGGGCCTGGTGCTGCCGGCGCAGGCGCTGGTCGGCGGCGATGGCATCGACCGCGCGATCATGGCCGCCTCGATCCTGGCCAAGGTTTCGCGCGACCGTTACATGCAGGACGTGCATACCCGCCACCCGCAGTACGGCTTCGAACAGCACAAGGGCTATGGCACCCCGGCCCACCTGGCCGCCCTGCGCGAGCACGGCCCCTGCATGGAGCACCGGCGCAGCTTCGCCCCGGTGCGTGAGTGCCTGGGCCTGACGCAGGCGGCGGCCATCGCCTGAGCCTGCTGGAGTTGTAGAGCCGAGCCCGTGCTCGGCTGCTGTGGACAGCCGAGCATGGGCTCGGCTCTACAGAAGGCGGCCTCCCGCACGCCTGAATCCGGCGCCACGCCGTGCCCCTGTCAAGCCTTGTGGCAACCCCCTGCCCTCGCTACCCTGACCGGGCATTCCAGCGCTTCCCGACCCCGGCGACGATCGTCCGTCAGCACCCGGGGCCCGCGCGCTCCAACCTGGTCCGGCATGTCCAACTCCCGCTTCGTACATCTCCACGTCCACACCGAGTTCTCGCTGGCGGACTCCACCATCCGTGTGCCGGCCAAACCGGACCAGGCGGACCCGAAGAAGGCCAAGCAGGCCAACCTGCTGTCGCGCTCGGTCGAACTCGGCCTGCCCGCGCTGGCGGTGACCGACCTCAACAACCTGTTCGCCCTGGTCAAGTTCTACAAGGCCGCCGAAGGCGTGGGCATCAAGCCGATCGCCGGTGCCGACGTGCTGATCGCCGAGGAAGGCCAGGACCCGTGGCGGATGACCCTGCTGTGCCGCGACCGCGAGGGTTACCTGAGCCTGTCGCGGCTGCTGACCCGCGCCTGGATGGAAGGCCATCGCCCCGAGGGCGGCGTGGCCGTGCACCCGGACTGGCTGAAGGCCGGCAACGCCAACCTGTTCGCATTGGCCGGGCGGCAGAGCCTGGCCGGGCGCCTGGCGCTGGACGGCAAGCATGAACTGGCCGAGCAGCAGCTGGCCGACTGGCAGCGCGTGTTCGGCGATGGCCTGCACCTGGAGCTGACCCGCACCGGCCGCGAGGGCGAGGAAACCTTCAACCAGTTCGCGCTGATGGCCGCCGGCCAGCGTGGCCTGCCGGTGGTGGCCAGCAACGACGTGCGCTTCCTGTCGCCGTCGGACTTCAGCGCGCACGAAGCGCGCGTGTGCATTTCCACCGGCCGCGTGCTGGACGACCCCAAGCGCCCGCGCGAATACAGCGACCAGCAGTACCTGAAGTCGGCCGAGGAGATGTGCGCGCTGTTCGCCGACATCCCCGATGCGATCGACAACACGCTGGCGCTGGCCGAGCGCTGCAACATCGAGATGCGGCTGGGCACCTACTTCCTGCCCAACTACCCGGTGCCGGACGACGAGACGCTGGACACCTGGATCCAGAAGATGTCGCGCGATGGCCTGGAAGAGCGCCTGGAGAAGAATCCGCTGGCGCCGGGCAAGACCCGCGAAGAGTATTTCGAGCGCCTGGAATTCGAGCTCAACACCATCATCAAGATGGGCTTCCCGGGCTACTTCCTGATCGTGGCCGACTTCATCCAGTGGGGCAAGAACCAGGGTATTCCGATCGGCCCCGGCCGTGGTTCGGGTGCCGGTTCGCTGGTGGCGTGGGCGCTGAAGATCACCGATCTGGACCCGCTGCCGTACAACCTGCTGTTCGAGCGCTTCCTGAACCCGGAACGCGTGTCGATGCCCGACTTCGACATCGACTTCTGCATGGACCGCCGCGACGAGGTGATCGACTACGTCGCCCGCAAGTACGGGCGCGAGCGCGTCAGCCAGATCATCACCTACGGCACCATGGCCGCCAAGGCGGTGGTGCGCGACTCCGGCCGCGTGCTCGGCTTCCCGTACGGCCTGGTCGACGGCGTCTCCAAGCTGATTCCGAACATTCTGGGCATCCACCTGAAGGATGCGCTGGGCAAGGGCAAGGAAGGCCCGAGCTCTGAGATGGCGTCGGCCGAACTGATCCAGCGCTACGAGACCGAGGACGATGTCCGCGACCTGATCGACCTGGCGCTGCAGCTGGAAGACCTGACCCGCAACGCCGGCAAGCACGCCGGTGGCGTGGTGATCGGGCCCGAGCCGCTGAGCGAGTTCTGCCCGCTGTACGCCGAACACGACGAGAACGGCCTCGGCAAGAATCCGGTCACCCAGTTCGACAAGAACGACGTGGAAGAAGTGGGCCTGGTGAAGTTCGACTTCCTGGGCCTGCGCACGCTGACCATCATCGACTGGGCGGTGAAGGCGATCAACAAGCGCCATGAGCGCGCCGGCATCCCGCCGGTGGACATCGCCGCGATCCCGCTGGACGACACGCCCACCTACAGGGACATCTTCGCCAACGGCAATACCGGCGCGGTGTTCCAGTTCGAATCCTCGGGCATGCGCCGCCTGCTGAAGGACGCGCGCCCCGACCGTTTCGAAGACCTGATCGCGCTGGTGTCGCTGTACCGCCCCGGCCCGATGGACCTGATTCCCTCCTTCAATGCGCGTAAGCACGGCCAGGAAGAGATCATCTATCCCGATCCGCGCACCGAAGCCATCCTGAAGGACACCTACGGCATCATGGTGTACCAGGAGCAGGTCATGCAGATGGCGCAGATCGTCGGCGGCTACTCGCTGGGCGGCGCCGACCTGCTGCGCCGCGCGATGGGCAAGAAGGTACCGGCCGAAATGGCCAAGCACCGCGAGATCTTCCGCGAAGGTGCAGCCAAGGGCGGCGTCGATGGCCCCAAGGCCGACGAAATCTTCGACCTGATGGAGAAGTTCGCCGGCTACGGCTTCAACAAGTCGCACGCCGCTGCCTACGCGCTGGTCAGCTACCAGACCGCCTGGCTGAAACGCCATTACCCGGCTGAGTTCATGGCGGCCACGCTGTCGTCCGATCTGGACAACACCGACAAAGTGGTCGGCTTCCTCGACGAGGTGCGCAACCTCGGCCTGACCGTGCTGCCGCCCAAGGTGAACCAGTCGGCCTTCATGTTCGAAGCGGTGACGCCGGACACCATCCAGTACGGCCTTGGGGCGATCAAGGGCGTCGGCCAGGGTGCCTGCGAGGCGGTGGTCGAGGAGCGGCTGAAGGGCGGCCCGTTCAAGGACCTGCTCGACTTCTGCACGCGCGTTGGTTCGGCCAAGCTCAACAGGCGCACGCTGGAAGCGATGATCAACTGTGGTGCGTTGGACGAGCTCGGCCGCAACCGTGCCTCGCTGATGCTGCAGCTGCCGGAGGTGATCAAGGCTACCGACCAGATGGCCCGCGAGCGGGCTTCGGGACAGAACTCGTTGTTCGGTGGCCCGGACCCGAGCGCGACCACGATCCAGCTGGACCTGCCCGAAGCCGAGGAGTGGCCGCTGCTGCAGCGCCTGAACGGCGAGCGCGACACGCTGGGCTTCTATCTCAGTGGCCACCCGTTCGATCCCTGGCGCGACGATGTGCGCGATCTGGTCGGCAACGACCTGGGTTCGGTGGAGAAGATCTGGAGCGCCAACAGCGGTGGTGGCGCCGGCGGCGAAAAGCGCTGGCGCCCGGAAGTGCAGACGGTGCTGGCCGGCCAGGTGGTCGGCGTGCGCCGCAAGGGCGAGAGCCAGATCTTCATCCAGCTTGAGGACGGACGTGGCCGCGTCGAGTGCAGCGCGTTCTCCGACGCGATGGCCGAGTTCGGCCACCTGATGACCAAGGACCGCATCCTGGTGGTCAAGGGCGGCCTGCGCGAGGACGAGTTCAATGGCGGCTTCGCGCTGCGCATCCGCCAGTGCTGGGACTTCGATGAGGTCTGCGCCAACTACGCCACGCGGCTGTCGCTGCGCCTGGACCTGCGCCAGCAGCGCCCGGTCTGGGAGCGCATCGATGCGCTGCTCGACCGCCATCGCCCGGGACGGACGCCACTGCGCCTGGACCTGCTGCTGAAGGGGCCGCACGGCGGCGTCGCCGGCATGCTCGATGTGTCCGGGCAGAGCGCGGTACGCATCGATTCCAAGCTGATGGAGGCGCTGCGCGCCGACCCGGCCGTGCGCACGCTGAAGGTGCGCTACAGCCCGCCATGGGCCAGCTGAGGCTGGCTCCCTCACTGTCCTGTCTCCCCTGTTTCCCCGTTCCAAGTATCAAGGACGATTGCCGATGAAGACCCTGCTGTTCCCGTTCGCTGCCGCACTGGCCCTGGCCGCCTGCTCCCCGTCGAAGATCGAGTTCCAGATCGACAACCCGACCGACACGCCGCTGGCGTTGAGCATCGACGGCCAGGACCTGCCGGTGGCCGCACAGGGCTCGCGCCCGGTCTCGCTCGCTGTCGGCGAGCATCGCCTGCATACCGACAAGCTCGGTGATGTGCGCTTCATCGTCTACGTCGACGGTCGTGGCGGGCTGATCAATCCGACCCTCAGCGAGTATGTGATCGCCCGCGAGATCTACGTCACCGACGAGAGCAAGGTGAAGAACTTCGGCGTCGGCAACAGCGGTATCCAGCTCGGCGGCGTCGACTTCGAAGGCCCGTTCGAGAAGCGCCACGACCTGTTCATCGACAAGACCTGGACCTACGGCGTGCGCGAACCCTTCCCCAAGGAAAAGGTGGTGGCCCACGTTGATTCCAGCGGCGGCCAGATCGTGGCCAAGGTGTTCACCGCTCCCGACTTCATCGCTTACGTGGAAGAAGGCATGGGCGAGCCCGGCGCGTTCAAGCGCGAACAACCAGGTGGCTACGTGGCCCCGGCCTACAGCCTGGAACCGGCCCCGGCCAGCCTGCCGGCGCTGGTGCCGGCCTTCGAGGCCCACGCCGCGCCCCTGCGCGAGGTCTACGCGCGCTGGCTGAAGGCCACCACCGCCGATGAACAGAAGGCCCTGCGCAAGCAGGATTTCGCCGCGCAGATGGCCTTCACCTCGGCCACTGCCACCCTGGGCAGCGGCCTTGGCCGGGAAGCCAACGAGGCCTACAACGACTTCGTCTCCCAGCGCAGCCAGTTGATGGGCCGCAGCGCCCTGGTGGTGCCCTGAGCTGACTGGCGCCCCCTGCCCGGCTGCGCTACCGTCGCCTTCCAGACGAAGGCGTACGGGTGGTTTGCACGCATTCGGCTAGAATTCCCCCCTTCTTTACACGACGGCTTCCGATGAATCCGAACTACCTCGACTTCGAGCAACCCATCGCCGACCTGGAAGCCAAGATCCAGGAGCTGCGCAACGCCAGTGCCGGGCCGGCGGTCAATGTCGAGGCGGAAGTGCACGCGCTGCAGGACAAGCTGCGCATGCGCACCGCGCAGATCTTCCGCAACCTGACCTCGTGGCAGGTGCTGCAACTGGCCCGCCACCCGTCGCGCCCGTACACCGCCGACTACCTCCGCGTCATGTTCGATGAGTTCCAGGAGCTGGCCGGTGACCGCGCCTTCGCCGACGACAAGGCGATCATGGGCGGCCTGGCCCGCATCAATGGCCGCGCGGTAATGGTGATCGGCCACCAGAAGGGCCGCGACACCAAGGAAAAGATCAAGCGCAACTTCGGCATGCCCAAGCCGGAGGGTTACCGCAAGGCACTTCGCCTGATGAAGATGGCCGAGCGCTTCGGCCTGCCGGTGCTGACCCTGATCGACACCGCCGGCGCCTGGCCGGGCATCGACGCCGAGTCGCGCGGCCAGTCCGAAGCGATCGCGCGCAACCTGATCGAGATGGCCGAGCTGAAGGTGCCGATCATCTGCACCGTGATCGGTGAAGGCGGCTCCGGCGGTGCGTTGGCACTGGGTGTGGGCGACCGCACCGTGATGCTGGAATACGCGGTGTACTCGACCATCACCCCGGAAGGCTGCGCCTCGATCCTGTGGAAGGACGCGGGCAAGGCCAAGGAAGCGGCCGAACAGCTGGGCCTGACCGCGCCGCGCCTGAAGAGCCTGGGCCTGGTCGACAAGGTCGTGCGCGAGCCGACCGGTGGCGCCCACCGCAACCCGACGCAGATGGCCAAGCGCCTGAAGGCCGTGCTGCTGAACGAACTGGACGCGCTGGACAAGCTGTCCACCGAACAGCTGCTGGAACAGCGCTACACGCGCCTGCGCAGTTACGGCACGTACGAAGCAGCCTAAGCCCGGTAGTGCCGGCTGCTGGCCGGCAACACGAGGTGATTGCAGAAATGAAAGAGCCGGGCATTTGCCCGGCTCCTTCGTTTGCGCCCTGACAGCATCCACGCATGGCGTGGATCTACCGGACGCAGGTGACCCCGCCTCAGAACGGCTTGGCCAGCACCAGCCACACGATCGGAATGAACGCCAGCAGCGGGATCTCGTTGATCCAGCGCAGCGCGCGCGACGACGGCAGCGCCCGGCCCTTGGCCACGCCCTTGAGCAGGCGGCCGGTCCAGCCGAAGTACACCAGCAGCACCACCACCAGCCCCAGCTTGGCGTGCAGCCAGCCGGCAGCTCCCGGCGCCACCATGGTCGGGAAATCGGGGATGACCTTGTAGCCCAGCCACAGCACCAGGCCGAGCAGGAACGCCAGGCCGAACATCGAGTGGCCGAAGCGGTACAGGCGCAGGCCCATCAGCTGCAGGCGCTCGGTCACCGCCGGCTGGCCCGCGGTCTCGGCCAGGTTCACCAGGATGCGCGGCAGGTAGAACACCGTGGCCATCCACGCCACCACGAACACGATGTGGAAGGTCTTGACCCAGTAGTAGCTCTGCATGCGCTCGCTCCGGCGGCTGGCGTAGGTTGTCGGCCATTCTCGCATGCCGTGGCGAAGCCGCCGCAGGCACGCCCGCCGCGACACATCGACGCATGGCGCGCCGCAACACCGTACGATAGGCGCCGTTTTCCCCGATCGCGCACCGCCCCATGGACAAGACCTACGACGCCGCCTACTTCCAACGCTGGTACCGCCGTGCCGACATCGGCGGCAGCGCCCGCCTGGCGCGCAAGGTGGCGTTGGCCGTGGCCAGCGCCGAGTACTACCTGGAGCGGCCGATCCGCAGCGTGCTGGATATCGGCTGCGGTGAAGGCGCCTGGCGCGCGCCGCTGCTGAAGCTGCGTCCGAAGGTCGAATATCTCGGCTTCGACAGCAGCGAGTACGCTGTGCGCCGCTACGGCAGGACCCGCAACCTGCACCTGGCCCGCTTCGGCGACTTCGCCTGGCTGCGGCCCTGCGCTCCGGTCGACCTGCTGGTGTGTTCGGACGTGATGCACTACGTGCCCGACCGCGAGCTGCGTGCAGGACTGGCCGGCGTGGCCGAGCTGACCGCCGGCGTGGCCTTCCTGGAGACCTTCGCCGCCGAGGACGCGTTCGAAGGCGACCACGACGGCTTCCAGGCCCGACCGGCGCGCTGGTACCGCCGCACGCTGGCCGGCCAGGGCCTGCAGCCGGTAGGGTCGCACTGCTGGCTCGGCCCCGCCCTGGCAGGCGATGCGGCCGCGCTGGAACGGATGTGAATCCGGATTCATTATTTTCAGCCGACTTAACCTGCGGGACACCCGGATGGGATATGCTGCGCGGCAACATATGACCATACATATTCGGTCGTCATGCTCTATCAACTGCACGAACTGACCCGCAACCTGCTCGCCCCCTGGGTGCACCAGGCCCAGGCCAACGCCAGGTTCTTCGCCAACCAGGGCCACTGGTGGTCGCAGATGCCCGGTGCTGATCGCCTGGCGGCGGTCAATGAACTCTTCCACCGCATCGGCAAGGATTACGAGAAGCCCGAGTGGGGCATCAACGAAATCGACGTCGATGGCGAGCGCGTGCCGATCGTCGTGCACGAGGAAGTGAGCAAGCCGTTCTGCAAGCTGCTGCGCTTCAAGCGCCACAGCAATGAAGCCGACCAGTTGCACACCATGCTCAACCAGCCGTTCGTGCTGGTGGTGGCGCCGCTGTCCGGCCACCACGCCACGCTGCTGCGCGACACCGTGCGCACGCTGCTGCGCGACCACCGCGTGTACGTCACCGACTGGGTCGACGCGCGCATGGTGCCGGCCAGCGAAGGCGAGTTCGGGCTGGATGACTACATCGCCTACATCCAGGAGTTCATCCGCCACCTCGGCGTCGAACGCCTGCACGTGGTGAGCGTGTGCCAGCCGACCGTACCGGTGCTGGCCGCGGTTTCACTGATGGCCAGCCGTGGTGAACCGACGCCGCGCACGCTGGTGATGATGGGTGGCCCGATCGATGCGCGCTGCAGCCCGACCGCAGTGAACAACCTGGCCACGCAGAACCCGCTGTCGTGGTTCGAGAACAACGTCATCCACACCGTGCCGGCCAGCTATCCGGGTGCCGGCCGCCGCGTGTACCCGGGCTTCCTGCAGCACGCCGGCTTCCTGTCGATGAACCCGAGCCGCCACTTCAGCTCGCACTGGGATTTCTACACCGACCTGGTCAAGGGCGACCTGGAAGACGCCGACGCGCACCGTCGTTTCTACGACGAGTACAACGCGGTGCTGGACATGCCGGCCAGGTACTACCTCGATACCATCCGCGTGGTGTTCCAGGACTTCCTGCTGCCGCGTGGCGAGTGGGTGGTCAACGGCGAGAAGGTCGATCCGTCGGCGATCCGCGATACCGCGTTGCTGAGCATCGAAGGCGAGCTGGACGACATCGCCGGCCTTGGTCAGACCGAAGCCGCGCAGGCGCTGTGCACCGGCATCACTGCGGACCGCCGTGAGCATTTCATCGTCGAAGGTGCCGGCCACTACGGCATCTTCAGCGGCCGTCGCTGGCGCGAGGTGGTGTACCCAAAGGTGCGCGACTTCTTCGCCGCGCATGCCGAAGCCCCGGCGGCGAAGGCCGCGAAGAAGAAGAGCAACGTCACCCCGTTGCGGCGCAAGGCGGGGTAATGCCCCGCCCGGGGTCGGATCCCTTTCCAACGGAAAGGGCTCTGACCCCAGCATGATGGGATCCGGGGTCAGAGCCCTGTTCTGCGAACAGGGATCCGACCCCTGGCCTGTTACAACCGCACCAGCAGGTTCTTGGCAATCAGCCCATGCAGCTTGCCGATGCCGCGTGCCAGGTGCATCGTCAGCACCAGCAGCAGTGCGCCCGCCGCAGCAACCGCGATCGCCACCAGCGGCGAGGCCGCCATCGGCAGCACATTCACGTCGTTGATGTACACGCCGGGGATGTCACCACTGAAGATCGCCGCGACCGGCGCCCAGATCAGGCTCAGCGACAGCGACAGCAGCGTCACCGCGATGGTGAAGTAGATCACGCCCAGCGGCAGCATCAGCACGAAGTACAGCAGCGTCAGCCAGGTACGGCCATCGGTGAACATGTCGCCGATGCGCTGCAGCCAGGTGCGGCTGCGGTCGGTGTAACGCGGGCGGCGCGGCATGCGCTCGCCCAGCAGCGCTTCCACCAGCCGTCCTTCCAGCAGCGCCAGCCCGCGCACCGAGCCGAAGAACAGCACGGTCAGCGGAATGCCGATGATCAGGATCAGCAGGCCCAGCGACAATGACAGGCCGGTCACCACCCAGGTGAAGAAGAAGATGCCGGTGGCCAGCGACAGCAGCATGTAGAACAGCGCACCGTAGGTGTGCGGATCGGTCACCACGCCGAAGAAGCGCGCCAGCAGCGAACGCTGCACCGGCGCCTGCGGCGGTGAGGCCGGCTCGACGCCACTGGCTTCCGCCGCTGCACGCAGCACCGGCGCGGTATCCGCACGCGGCGTACGCAGCGCGCGGTTCACCGTCACTTCGGTCTCGCGGTAGATGTCGGCCACTTCATCCGGCGCGCCATAGCTGCCGGCAACGTCGGCGATCACCTCGGCCTCGCTGCGGCCGGGCTGCGCCGCCAGCTCCGAGCGCAGGTATTCCTCGGCGTCGTACAGCGCGTCCTGCACCATCGCCGGATCGGCACCTTCCAGCGCCGCGCGCAGCTGCGCCAGGTACTGCGGGATGGTCGTGGGCAGGGCGCGGCCTGCCAGGCTCGGGTCGTTCATTGCGGTACCCCCTCCAACACGGAATCGACGGAATCGCGGGTGGCCTGCCAGGCCTGGCGCCACTGCGCCAGCACCTCGCGGCCACGTTCGTTGATGCGGTAGTAGCGCCGCGGCGGCCCGCTGCTGGAAGGTTCCACATGGCTTTCCAGCAGGCCGGCGCCCTCCAGGTTGCGCAGTACCGGGTACAGCGCGCTCTGCTTGCCGCTCAGCACGCCCTCGCCCACCCGCTCCAGCTCCTTGGCAATGAGGTAGCCGTACAGCGGCTCCCCGGCCCGGGCCAGCACCGCCAGCAGGGCCAGCGACACCGTTCCGGCGCTGAGCTCCTTCTGGAACTTCTTCAGGTGGACATCGTCCTCGGACATGACCGGCCCTCCACTACGTTGAAGTCCACAGTAGTGCGAAGTTCGGTATAGCGAATGTGTCGTTAGTCACTCTCCCGGTTGGCGCCGCTGCGCGGCTCGCGCAGAATCGAAGCCTCGTTCATGTTCCGGGGTTCCCATGCCGCACCGCCGTTGCCTTGCCCTGACCGCCCTCGCCCTGGCCTGCCTGCTGCCCGCCCTGGCCAGCGCGGCCACGCCCTACCGCAGCCCTCAGCAGATCCTCGACGCCTCGGCGGCCAGCGACTGGCGCACCCCGGACCCGGCCAACCTGCTGTACATGGACCTGCCGGCCGGTCGGGTCATCATCGAGCTGGCCCCGCAGTTCGCCCCGCGCCATGTCGCCAACATCCAGACCTTCGCCCACGAGCATTTCTGGGACGGCACCAGCATCTACCGCTCGCAGGACAACTTCGTGGTGCAGTTCGGCGATGCCGACGCCGATGACGCAGCCAAGGCCAAGCCGTTCGGCAGCGCCGCGCGCAAGTTGCCGGCCGAGTTCGAGCGCGCCAGCGCCGGCCTGAAGGTCACCGTGCTGCCGGATCGCGATGGCTGGGCCGCGCAGACCGGTTTTGTCGACGGCTTCCCGGTCGGCCAGGACCCGCAGGCCGGCAAGGCCTGGCTGGCACATTGCTACGGCATGCTGGGCGCGGGCCGCAGCAACGAGGAAGACAGCAGCATCGGTGCCGAACTGTACGTGGTGACCGGACAGTCGCCGCGCCAGCTGGACCGCAACATCACCCTGGTCGGTCGCGTGCTGAAGGGCATGGAACTGCTCAGCGCGACGCCGCGCGGGCCGGCGCCGATGGGCTTCTACACCGACCCGACACTGCGCGCGCCGATCGTGTCGATCCGCCGCGCCAGCGACGTGCCGGCAGCCGAGCGCACGCCGATCCAGGTACTGCGTACCGACTCGAAGACCTTCGCCGATACGGTGGAGGCGCGGCGCAACCGCGTGGATGATTTCTACAAGCGTCCGGCCGGGCATATCGATCTGTGCAATATTCCGGTGCCGGTGCGCTGATGGTTTCCTGCGCGTGACGCGTGCTGAAGGTGCTTCACTGTTCATGGGCGTTACTTTTCTTTGTACGCAAAGAAAAGTAACCAAAAGAAACGCGCCGCCAGGTCGCGAGCCGCCGTGTTTCGCACGTCGGTCCCCTGCGCTTCTCGGTGAATCAGGGGACGGTGTGCACAAGGCAGCCGACTAGCAGTCGGCTCTACAGGACATCGGCACCTCTTCGCCCCTGATTCCCCTGCGATGCTCGGGTCGCTCAAGGCGGACCCAGTTCAAAGGCCACAGCTGCACCCAGAAGATCCACGCAATGCGTGGATGCTTTTGCTGTTGATCTTGACCTTCCAGTCCGCCTTGAGCGAGCCGAGCACCGCAGGTCTGGCGAGGGCGAAGAGGCGCGGGTGTCTGAGCGCAGCGAGTTCCCGCGCCGTCCCTCGACGGGCCGAGGAGCGCAGGGCACCGGTGCGCAGCACCGGCTCGCGGCCTGGCGGCGTGTTTCTTTGGTTACTTTCTTTGCACGAGCAAAGAAAGTGACACCTCTCCGCAGGCGCGGAAAAGAGCTGCCGGGCAGCGCCCGGCACTACCAGTGCGTCGGCACGCTCAGCCCTTCTGACTCACCGCCACGCTGCCCAGAATCAACACACCCGCAATCAACATCTGCACCGTCACCGCCTCCCCCAGGAACAACCACGCGAAGGCCGCGCCGAACAGCGGAATCAGGTAGGTCACCGTCGACGCCCGCGACGGGCCGATACGACCGATCAGGCGGTAGAACATCAGGAACGCCAGCCCGGTGCAGGCCACGCCCAAGGCAATCGCCGCGCCCCACGCCTTCAGTGGAATCGCCGCCTGCGGCCAGTGGGTCACCGCCATCGGCAGCATCCACAGCGAGGCACACGACAGCGTTGCAGCAGCGGCCGCCGCCGAGGGCAGGCCGGTCATGTGCCGCTTCACCAGGTTCACGCCCAGGCCGTACAGCAGCGAGGCCGCCGCACCAGCCAGCACTGCAGTGCCGATGCTCAGGCCCGAGACTTTGGCCGTGGCCAGTACCACCACGCCGGCGAAGCCGACCAGCAACGCGCCCGCGCGGCGCATGCCGATCTTCTCGCCGAAGAACAGGAAGGCGATCAGCGCGGCAAACAGCACGGTCATCGCATTGCAGATGGCGCCGATCGCCGCAGGGGCTCGCTCGGCCGCGTAGGCGAACAGCACGAACGGCAGCGCCGAGTTGATCAGCCCGATCGGTGCCAGCCACAGCCAGCGCCGCGGTGGGAACTGCGCGCGGGCACGCCACAGGAACGGCAGCAGCACCAGCGCGCCCAGCACCAGCCGCACCTCGACCAGCGCGAACGGGCCGAACGACGGCACCGCCACCCGCATGAACAGGAACGAGCAGCCCCAGATGGCGCCCAGCAGGGTCAACTCCAGCGGTGTGCGCCAGTCGCGCTCGGCCGCCTGTGGGACCGCATTCATGCCTCGCCTCCGTCCATCGTCAATTCCTCGTCAAGGCAGACAGGATCGGGCGCAGACGCCTGCCGCACAAGCGCGTAGTATCGCTGCCAGCCACAAATATGGTTTGAGGCTCGACATGCAGCTACGCCCTTCCCTGCTCCCCGCACTGGCCGTGTTCGCGGTCGCCGCGCGCCACCAGAACTTCGCCCAGGCCGCGCAGGAGCTGCACCTGACCGCCAGCGCGGTCAGCCACCATGTGCGCCGGCTGGAAGAAGTGCTGGAAGTACGCCTGTTCCTGCGCCACGCCCGCGGCGTGCGCCTGACCGCCGAGGGCCGGCAACTGGCCGACGCCGCCAGCGCCGCCTTCACCGATGTTGCGGCCGTCGCCCATCACCTGCAGCCGGATGCCGACAGCGTGCCGTTGCGGATCACCACGCTGCGCTCGCTCTCCTACTGCTGGCTGCTGCCACGGCTGCCGCGCTTCACCCAGGCCCATCCGCACATCCGCATCGAGCTGCACACCGGCAGCGGCCTGGATCGCTACGACGACAATGGGCCGGAAGTCGGCATCCGCTACGGTCTGGGCCAGTGGCCGGGCCTGCGTGCGCAGCACCTGATGGACGACTACCTGTTCCCGGTGGCCTCGCCGGCGCTGGCCGGGGTCGAAGCACTGGTCGATTCGGCGCGCATCGCCGACCTGCCGCTGCTGACCGACCTGTCGCCGCAGGGCTGGCGCGACTGGTTCCGTCATGCCGGCGTGCGCCCGCCCTCGCCGCTGCCGCCAATGCACACCTTCGCCGACAGCACCGATGCGATGCGTGCAGCGGTGTACGGCATGGGCGCGGTGCTGGCACGTACCCACATCGCGCAGCCCTACCTGCAGCGCTACGAGGTGGTACGCCTGCCCGGCCCGGCGCTGAAGGCGCGCTATGCGTATCACGTGGTGCACGCCGAAGGACAACCGCCGAGCCCGGCCGCACGCCTGTTCATCGACTGGTTGCTGGAGCAGGCGCAGGACGAACGCACGCCGATTCCCGCATTGCCGGACAGCCTGCTCGGACGCCCGGCCACACGCGCCTGACTGCGCCCTCACCCGTTCTTTGCCCGGCGCTGGCTAGGCTGCAGGCAACTCCACAACGTACCTACGCCATGGCCATGCTGCGACTGCGCATCACCGGAACCGAAGACGACGCCCGCGCCATCAGCGACCTGCTGCTCGGCCTGGAGGGCATCGAACATGTCGAGGAAACCGACGACCTGATGCCGCACATGGACGACGACGATTCCAGTTCGGCGGGGCTGTCCGATGACATCGGCCCGGGCATCCACGAGCTGGAAGTGGAAGTCGGCAATGAAAGCACCGCGCAGAAGGTGCGCGACGCGGTGCAGGAACTGGCGCTGGAGCTGGATGTGTTCGTCGAGTACGAGACCGACGAGGGCTGACGCCGGCTCCCTGCCGGCATCAGCCGTCACCTCAGCGGGTGGGCGGCAGCGTGCGACGGCGGCGACGCCACCACGCCCGCACACCCCAGGCCACGACCAGGGCCAGCACACCCACCGGCAGCAACGCGGCGACGGCGCGGATCAGGAACGCAATGCTGCCGCTGAGGATTCTGCCCGACTCGCTCAGCGCCTCGCCGATCTCGCTGCGGCTGCGCTGGCCCGAGGTGGTGTCGAAGTGGATCGTCACCAGCTGGGTATCGATGCGCCGACGCTGCTGTGCGGCATCCTTGTTGGCCTGCTCGACGCCTGCTTCGATCTCCGACAGCCGCGTGGTGATCGCCATCAGGTCCTCGATCTTCAGGTCCTTGCGGTCCTGGTAGGACAACAGCCGCGCGTGTTCCTTCTCCAGCCGGGACTTGGTCAGCGCGGTGTCCGCTACTTCCTGCGCGAGGTCCTCCGCGCGCGTGTTGCGCGACTGCAGCGTGCCGCCCTCACCGGCCATCGCGATCAGCGGCTCGGTGCCCTTCGGCGCGATGCGCACCTTCACTTCACCGCTGGGCTGCTCGCCGCCGCGCTGGTCGACCTGCAACACTGCACAGTCGCCGAACTTCGCGCTCTGGCAGGCCTGGGCGATCTGCTGGATGCGCGGTGCGATCTGCGCCGCCTCCAGCTGCACCTGCACGTCATGTTCGTAGGCCAGGAATGCGCCTTCCGGCGAAGCAACAGCGGCATCGGCCGCGGTCGCGCCCGCCTCTGCAGCGCGCTCACCGTTCTTGGCGCAGGCTGCCAGTGCCAACAGCAGCACCGGCACTGCCAGCGTGCGCGTCCACGCGCACAGCGGCCTCACAGCGCGGCTCCGTTGTAGGAGGTCACCGAAAGACCGGCCAGATCCACCTGCGGCACGCAGCGAACGTTCACCGCCACCATCGGTGTGCCGGTACGCGGATCGATCGCTTCGCTGTAGGGGGCGATACCGCATTGGCGGCAGTGGTGATGGTCGATATGCGCCTTGTTGAAGTGGTAGGTGGCCACGTCAGCCGGATCGGTGGCCAGCTGGAACGCCTCGCGCGGGGCGAACCACAGCAGGCTGCCGCGACGGCGGCACATCGAGCAGTTGCAGTCGATGACGTCGCTGATCGGCGCCCCGGCCTGTACGGTGAATGCGATCCTGCCGCAATGGCAGCTTCCCTGGTATTCCATGTCCTGCGCTCCTTTGGAGGGTCCTTGAATCCGCCCATGGTAATCCTATGGCACGGGGACAAAGCAGCGACGGGGCCCTATGCTCAGGGTTTGACCCCGTACAGGAATGCCGATGCGCCCGCATCTTCTTGCCCTCGCCCTGGTCGCTGCGCTCGCCGGTTGCCAGCCTGCCGACGCCCCGACCAACGCTTCCACCCCGGCCACCAGCCAGCAGGCCGGTGACGCGGCGGTCGATGCCGCCTTCGCCGACCTGTCCAAGCGCGCCCTGGACACCTGGATGCAGCTGTCGCCGGTCAGCGCCACCCAGATCGGTGACCACCGCTACGACAGCGAACTGGACGACCTGAGCGCCGCCGGCCAGCAGAAGACCGTGGCCGCCTACAAGGCGCTGCTGGGTGAGCTGGACAAGATCGAGGTGGCCAAGCTGGGCCGCGAGAACCAGGTGGACGCGGCGATCCTGCGCAACCAGCTGCAGTCGGAAATCTGGAACGCCGAAGTGCTCCAGTCCGGCAAGTGGGACCCGCAGCTGTACAACGGCATCGCCGGCAGCGCGATCTATGGCCTGATGGCCCGCGAGTTCGCGCCGCTGCCGGAGCGCCTGAAGTCGGCGACCGCGCGCATGGAAAAGCTGCCGGCGATCTTCGCCCAGGCACGCGAGAACCTGGATCCGGCCCGCGTTCCGAAGATCCATGCCGAGACGGTGGCCAAGCAGAACAAGGGCATCCTCAGCATCGTCGATACCTTCATCACCCCGCACATCGGCGAACTGCCGCAGGCCGACCAGCAGCGCCTGCAGGCCGCCATCGACGGCCTGAAGAAGGCCGTGGACGAGCAGCAGACCTGGCTGGACAAGACCCTGGTGCCGAACGCCAAGGGCGACTTCCGCATTGGTGCGGAAAAGTACGACCAGAAGCTGAAGTTCGCGCTGAGCTCCTCGCTGTCGCGCCAGGAGATCGGTGAGCGTGCACGCGCCGAACTCAAGCGCGTGCGCGAGGACATGTACGGCATCGCGCAGACCGTACTGAAGGACAAGCCGGGTGCGCCGGAGATGCCGGCCCAGCCGACCGACGAGCAGCAGCAGAAGGCGATCGAGGCCGCACTGGAACTGGCCTACGCCGACAAGCCGGCGCGCGACAAGGTGGTCGATGATGCCAAGGCCGCGCTGGAGCAGTCCACCGCGTTCGTGCGCGAGCACGACCTGGTGACCCTGCCCGATGCGCCGGTGGACATCATCCTGATGCCGGAATTCCAGCGTGGCGTGGCCGTGGCCTACTGCGATTCTCCGGGCCCGCTGGACAAGAACCTGAAGACCTTCTACGCCGTGTCGCCGATTCCGGACGACTGGAACGAGAAGCAGGTCGACTCGTTCCTGCGTGAATACAACTCGCGCATGATCCACCTGCTGAGCATCCACGAAGGCACCCCGGGCCATTACCTGGAAGGCTGGCACTCGGCCAAGTTCCCCTCCACCCTGCGTGCGGTGCTGCGTTCGGGCCTGTTCGCCGAAGGCTGGGCGGTCTACACCGAGCGCATGATGCAGGAGCAGGGCTACCTCGACAACGACCCGCTGTTCCACCTGGTGCAGCTGAAGTTCTACCTGCGCACGATCTCCAACGCGATCCTCGACCAGGGCGTGCACGTGGACAACTGGGATCGCGAGAAGGCGATGCACCTGATGACCCACGACGCGTTCCAGCAGGAAAGCGAAGCGGCCGGCAAGTGGGTGCGCGCGCAGCTGACCTCGGCGCAGCTGCCGACCTACTTCGTGGGTGCGCAGGAACACTTCGACACCCGCAAGGCGGTGCAGGAAAAGCTGGGCGACAAGTTCAACCTGAAGGCGTACCACGACCAGGTACTGTCCTACGGCGCACCGCCGGTGCGTTTCGCACGCCAGCTGATGCTGGACCAGCCGATCGAGTGATCGGCTGCGGGGCTGAATGCCCCGCGGCTCTGGCAGCACCTCACGGCCCGGGCTTCCCGGGCCGTTCTCGTTTGAAGCGCCCGACGGCCTCACATCCGGTGTATGTACAGCTTCCCGGCATTGCTGCGGATATCAAGAAAGTACTTCACCTTGCAGCCCCGGCATGCCGCCGGATGCACTTCATCAAACCCACGTTGGTTCTCCAGCGCGACGGCCAGTATGGGATGCCCGCAGTCGAAACAGCAGAATGCAATGTTGTTGCCATGGGGATCGGCGTCGATCTGGTCGCCATAGTGATCCATTACCAGAAAGTCCGTGATTTTCATGGTCGATCTCCAGAGTAGGTGAATCACCCGCAGACTACATCGCAACCCCGCAGCCCAGAAGGGCACGCGTCGCCTACAGGGCAACGCATCCTTCCCGCCACGTTGGAGCCGCTCCGGTCCTGAACCGTTGCACATCGGGCGTGCGTGACCTCACACCTGGCGAACAACTCCGGGCGCATCTTTCGCCAGGTTCCCCCTTCCGCCGGCGTCCATGTCTCTCCCCCTCTTGCGTCTTGCGCTGCTGCCCGCGCTGTTGGCCAGCACTCCTGCCTACGCTGCCTGCCCGCCGCCACCGGCGGGACAGCCCGACATCCGTGCCCTGGGCTACTACACCGACAAGGCCGGTTCGGTGATCGACCCGGTACTGCACCAGCAGAACAAGGACGCAACCGCGCCGCTGGACCGCTATGCCGCCGACGTGGCACGCATGAGCGATGACTACCTGCGCACCGGTGACCGGGCGGCGGCGCAATGCACACTGGCCTGGCTGGGTGCGTGGGCCGACGACGGCGCCATGCTCGGGCAGATGATCCGGGTCAACAACAACCAGTCGTTCTACATGCGGCAGTGGATGCTCGATGCGGTAGCGATGGCCTACCTGAAGGTGCACGACCAGGCAGATGCCCGGCAGCGCGCGCGCATCGATCCGTGGTTGCAGAGGCTGGCCCGGGCCAACCTGGCGTACTGGAACAATCCGAAACGGCGCCGCAACAACCACTACTACTGGGGCGGTCTGGGCGTGCTGGCCACCGGACTGGCCACCGACGACGATGCCCTGTGGCAAGCCGGCCACGCCGCCTTCCAGAAGGGCGTCGATGACATCCAGGACGATTGCAGCCTGCCGCTGGAGATGGCGCGCGGGCAACGCGCCCTGCACTACCACGACTACGCATTGGCGCCGCTGGTGATGATGGCCGAGCTGGCACGGCTGCGCGGCCAGGACTGGTACGCCAGCAGGGATCGCGCCATTGACCGCCTTGCCCGCCGCGTCATCGAAGGCAGCAAGGACCCTGCATGGTTCAACGAACACACCGGCGTTGCACAGCTGCCCCTGCAGGCCAGCGGCTGGGTCGAGTTCTACCGCTTGCGCTCACCCGATGGCGGCCTGTTCGATGCCGCGCATGCACGCGGACCGTTCCGTTCCCCACGGCTGGGCGGCGACCTTACGTTGATGGCTGCGCAGGGCATCGTGCGCACGCCGCCGCGATAGCCCCCTGTTTCAGCGACGGGCCCGCTGTAGCAGCTGCTGGAACTGCGCACGGCTGCAGCCCTGCCGGTCACAGCCCGGCAAGGGCAGTGCGACGCGTCCCGGCGGCTGCGCCTCGGTCAGCGGCACGGCATCGCGCAGCTGCGCGGTGGTCGGATAGACGTAGGCCAGGCGGAACCGCTCGCCACCGCCCTGGCGGTCACGCCAACGCTCGAACTGCAGCAGGCCACCGATCGGCGTCTTCTCGAACTGGCCTGGCAGGCTGTAGTCACCGATTCCTATCGCCGCCAGCACCGAACCGATATTGGAATCATGGCCGACCAGCAGGATCACCTTCGGCGACGCCGGATCACCGAACGACGCATCCACGCGCGCCAGCAGCGGAGCGGCCACGTCACGCGCCACCGCGGGTGTTCCGAACAGGATGTCCTGGTAGCGGTTGCGGATCTGCGCCAACGCCATCCATTGGCCTTCCGTGTTCAAGCGGCCCCAACCTTCGCGCGGAACGCCACTTCCCTGGTAATGCTCCATCAGCAGGGCATCGACCAGACCGCTGGCCAGTGCCAGTGAACCCGAAGCGCGTGGCTCCTTGCCCGGCTCCGCATTGAAGGTCGTGTCGCCCAGCACCAGATGACAGTCGCTGCGCCCCGTACAGGCCGCCGACTGCGGGTAACGGGTAATTTCCTCCACCACGGACAGTGCGGGTGCCAGATCCGATGCTGTCAGCGCCTGCTGCATTGCCGCCAGCGCGCGCTCGCGGAAGGCCGCGTCATCGTTGTGGATCACCGGGTCGAACAGCGGATCCATCGTCCCCAGCGCCATGCGCTGTTCGACCGCAACATGGCAGCCCGGAAACGCACCGGCAATGAAGAACTGCGCGGTGGCCTGGGTACGCTGCAGGCTGTTGGCATGGGCGTGGAAGTCAGCCGGCTGCGGGCAACCCGACGCCGGCAACAATTGCGCCTGGCGCAGCCACTGGCCGATGTAGCGCCCTATGTAGACTTCCAGCACGCCGCCCTTGGTGGTCAGCTCGCCGGGGCCTACGTCCCAGCGTGGCCAGCGCTCCGGCGTGGCATGGGCAAGGGCGCCCGACGCCACCACCGGCGCGCGCAGGTTGTGGCGGCTGAGCAGGACGACCTGCTCGAGCTGGTCGCCTTGCACCGGTGTCGTCGCCGCAGTTGCGGCCGTGGTGGCCAGAATGAGTGCCAGCAACAAGGAGCGTACGGGTCGGATCATGCAGGTCTCCGGAAACACGTTGGGGTCAGAGCCCTTTCCTGCGGAAAGGGATCCGACCCCAAGGCATACCTGGCCAGGGTCGGATCCTGCTCGCAGAGAAGGCTCCGACCCCGAAAGCAATCATTGATCGGCGGCCACAAAACCACCGGTCTGCCGCGCCCACAAGCGCGCGTACAGGCCACCGGCGGCGATCAGTTCGGCGTGGCTGCCGGTCTCGACGATGCGGCCCTGGTCCATCACCACCAGCCGGTCCATGCGTGCGATGGTCGACAGCCGGTGCGCGATCGCGATCACCGTCTTGCCGCCCATCAGCTCATCCAGGCTGTCCTGGATCGCCGCTTCCACTTCCGAGTCCAGCGCCGAGGTCGCTTCGTCCAGCACCAGGATCGGGGCATCCTTCAGCAGCACGCGGGCAATGGCGATGCGCTGGCGCTGGCCACCTGACAGCTTCACGCCACGCTCGCCGACATGTGCGTCGTAACCACGACGCCCCTGCCCATCCACCAGCGTGTCGATGAAGGCTTCGGCACGCGCCTTGGCCACCGCAGCGCGCAACTGCTCATCGGTCGCGTCCGGACGGCCGTACAGCAGGTTGTCGCGGATCGAGCGATGCAGCAGCGAGGTGTCCTGGGTGACCACGCCGATCTGCTGGCGCAGGCTTTCCTGAGTGACGTAGGCAATGTCCTGGTCGTCGATCAGGATGCGGCCGCTTTCCAGGTCGTACAGGCGCAGCAGCACGTTGACCAGGGTCGACTTGCCGGCACCGGAAGGACCCACCAGGCCGATCTTCTCGCCCGGCTTCACCACCAGGTCCAGGCCTGCGATCACGCCACCCTTCTTGCCATAGTGGAAGTGGATGTCCTGGAAGTGCACGCCACCGCGGGTCACCTGCAACGGCACCGCGTCCTCGCGGTCCTGCACGGTCAGCGGCTGGGCGATGGTGGTGATGCCGTCCTGCACCGTACCGATGTCCTCGAAGATGCCATTGATGGTCCACATGATCCAGCCGGACATGTTGTGGATGCGGATCACCAGGCCGGTCGCCAGCGTGATCGCACCGACGGTGATGTGGCCGCCATTCCACAACCACAGCGCGAGCCCGCAGGTACCGGCAATCAGGAAACCGTTGACGATGGCGATGGTAAGGTCCATGCCGGTGGTCACCCGGGTCTGCGCGCGGTGCTTGACCGCCAGTTCCTGGATCGATTCGGCCACATAGGCCTGCTCGCGCCCGCCATGGGCGAACAGCTTCAACGTGGGAATGTTGGTGTAGCCATCGACGATGCGGCCCATCGCCTTGGAACGCGCTTCGGACGCAATCCAGGCGCGTTCCTTCGCGCGCGGCACGAAGTAGACCATGATCACCGCATAGGCCAGCAGCCACAGGATCAGCGGCACCATCAGCCGCCAGTCCGCCTGCGCGAACAGGTACAGCGCGGTGCCGGTGTAGACCACGATGTACCAGAGCGAGTCGACCATCTGCACCGCCGACTCGCGCAGCGAGGTACCGGTCTGCATCACCCGGTTGGCGACGCTGCCGGCGAAGTCATTCTGGAAGAAGCTCAGGCTCTGCCGCACCACGTAGTTGTGCATCAGCCAGCGCGAGCGGTTGCTCAGGCCGGGCACGATCGCCTGGTTGACCAGCAGGTTGTGAAGGCCGACCAGGATCGGCCGCGCGATGACCGTGATGAACAGCATCCAGCCCAGTTCATTGGCATGGCGCTTGAAGAAATCGGCCCCCGGTTGCTCGGCGACCATGTCGACGATGCGGCCCAGGTAATCGAACATCGCCACTTCCACCAGCGCCAGCAGCAGGCCGGCGATCAGGGTCGCCAGCAGCACCGGCCACACCGGGCGCAGGTAGTGCAGGTAGAACGGCAGCACCTTGCGCGGTGGCATGCGCCCATCCACGGGCGGGAACACCGGGATCAGGGATTCAAACCAACGGAACATCGCACTCCCTCGCCTCTTGCAAGCGGCGAAGTATCCCACGCCGGATGTGTACGCCAGCCGATGATCGCCGCCGCTCCGGTAGTGCCGGCCGCTGGCCGGCAACCTCGCGGCATTTCGGAAGATCATGAGGTTGCCGGCCAGCGGCCGGCACTACCTTCATTCGTTGACCGGGGTGAACAGCAGGTCCTGGAAATCGAAGCTGAAATCGGTCAGGTCGGAGATCGACTGCATGCGCACCTCGCGCACCTTGCCGTCCGGGTCCAGGCTGAAGTTCACGAACGCATCAGCGTTGAGCGAGCGGTCATCCCAGCGCACGATGAAGGTGTCGTGCTGCCAGTGCTCCAGGCGGCCGCTCAGCTGCGCGGTCTTCATGAAGCACAGGCGCAGGCCCTTGCCCGCGGCACTGACCTGCATGTCGCCATACCAGCGGTCGCGGAAGGTGCCGGTGTAGCCGGCCAGCGGCAGCGACGGCCTGCTGCCCTTGTCGCGCGCGCTCTGATGCTTGGCCCAGGCCTCGTCGGCCTTGTCCTGGCCCTTGGCCACGGCCTTGGCATAGGCGTCCACCCAGTCGTGCTTGTCGCCGCCCAGATAGGCATCAAGCACACTCAGGGTGATCGCGTTGAACGCCGCGCCCACTTCCTGGTTGGTCAGCACCACCACGCCCAGCTTCTCGCCCGGCACCAGGGTCAATCGCGAGACCATGCCCGGCCAGCCACCGGTGTGCCAGACCAGTTTCCGGCCGCGATAGTCACTCAGGCTCCAGCCTTCGCCATAGCCGGCAAAGTTGGCCCGTGCCGGTGCCAGCTCCGGCACGCTCGGCGCCGGGATCGACTGCGGGGTGATCATCCGCCACATCTGCTGCTGGCTCTTTTCGCTGAACAGCGCAGTGCCGTCGGCCAGCTTGCCTTCGGCCAGCTGCACCTGCATCCAGCGCGCCATGTCGTGCGCACTGGAATAAATGCCACCGGCGCCGGCATTGTTCGACCAGGTCAGCGGTGCGACGGTGCGCAGGTCCTTGAAATCGTACTTGGCGTGGCCGACCGCCGCCGTGTCACCCGGCTTCAGGTGGTCGGCGTTGTAGCGCGTGCCGGCCATGCCCACCTTGTCGAAGATGCGGGTCTGCAGGAACTGCTGGTAGCTCACGCCCGAGACGTGCTCGATCACCTGCTGGGCGACCGCGTACAGGATGTTGTCGTAGGCATAGCTTTCGCGGAAGCCGCCCTTCAGCGGCACCTTGCCCAGCCGCTGCACCACTTCGGCGTTGCTGTAGGACGTGGTTGGCCAGAACAGCAGGTCACCGGCGCCCAGGCTCAGGCCGCTGCGATGCGACAGCAGGTCGCGGATCGTCATCTGCCCGGTCACGAACGGGTCGGACATGCGGAACGACGGCAGGTGGTCGATCACCTTGTCGTCCATCTTCAACTTGCCCTCTTCCGCCAGCAGGTTCAGCGAGGTGGCCGTGAACGCCTTGGTGTTGGACGCAATGGCAAACAGCGTATCGGCCTGCACCGGTTCCGGCTTGCCCTGCTCGCGCACGCCCCAGCCGCGCTCCAGCACCACCTCGCCATCCTTGACCACCGCTACGGCAATGCCGGGCACGTCGAACTGCGCGCGCACGCGCTCGACGGTCGCATCCAGGTCCTGCAGCGGCGGCGGGGTCGCCGCGCTCGCCATGGTCGTGCACGCCAGCAGCACGGCTCCTCCGATCCAGGGTTTCATCCAGCACGATCTCCGAACAGGGGTGGCGGCCATGTGCAGGCCGTCACCGGGGTTTCGCGGGATGGTAACGTCCGGCGGCGCATCCTGCCCTGTGCCATAGGAGGGGTGTCATGGGCGAGAACGGCCAACCCAGCAGCGGCTCCACGATCATTCCGTGCCTGCGCTATCGCGACGCGCAGGCCGCCATCGACTGGCTGCAGCGCGCCTTCGGCTTCCATGCCCAGGCCGTCTACGCCGATGGCGATACGGTCTTCCATGCGCAGCTCACCTTCGGCAGCGGCATGATCATGCTGGGCTCGGCCAGCAACCAGAGTGCGTGGAGCAAACACGCTGCCCTGCCTGACGAGGTCGGCGGACGCCAGACCCAGAGCGCCTGCGTGATCGTCACCGATGCCGATGCGCACTACGCGCGGGCCAAGGCCGCCGGTGCCCGCATCGTCATCGACATCGCCGACCAGGACTATGGCGGGCGCGGCTACGCCTGCGCCGACCCGGAAGGCTACCTGTGGTGGTTCGGCAGCTACGACCCGTGGCGCACGGACCACGGCCAGTGACCACGGCCGGCCGGCAGGCAGAGATCCGCTGCGGCATCGGCGGCTGGGTGTTTCCCGAATGGCGCGGCGGTGTGTTCTATCCAGCAGGCCTGCCGCAGCGGGAAGAACTGGCCCACGCCAGCCGCGCCCTGCGCTGCATCGAGATCAACGGCACGTTCTACCGCACGCCAACTGCGGCCCAGTGCGCGCAATGGGCTGCGCAGACACCCGACGGTTTCCGCTTCTCGATGAAGGCGCCGCGCTACCTGGTGCAGCGACGCGACCTGTCCAGCACCGTGGAAGCGGCCACACCGTTCCTGCAGGCGGCACTGGCGCTCGGTGACCGGCTCGGCCCATTGCTGTGGCAGTTCGATCCGCGCCACCCGGCCGACGCCGATGCACTGGAGGCGCTGATGGCACAGCTGCCTAAGCAGCTGGACGGGGTGCCGCTGCAGCATGCGCTGGAGGTCCGCAACGCCGAGGCACATGGCCCGGCACTGGTCGACGCCGCCCGCCGCCATGGCGTGGCGCTGGTGATCGAGGACAGCGACGAGGCGCCCCTGCACGGTGATGTCAGTGCCGGCTTCGTCTACGCGCGGATCAAGCGCAGCCAGGCCCGCTTGAACGAAGGCCTGCCGGCGCCGCTGCGGCAGCGCTGGGCCGAACGTGCCCTGCGCTGGTCCGGCGGCGAACCCGTGGATGACCTGCCCTGCCTGGCCGGGCCCGCCGCGGAAGCCCCGCGCGAGGTCTACCTGCTGTGCATCGGCGCAGGCAAAGCGCGCAACCCGGCGGCAGCGATGGCCCTGCAGCGCCTCATCGACAGCGCCAGCGGTCCAGCCCCCACAGCAGGGTCCACCCCACCACGAACACGCTCGCAACGCGCAGCACGTTGAGCAGGAACGCCGCCAGCCCCAGGCGTTGCAGTTCGAGGAACGGATACGGCGCCTGTCCTGTCACTTCGGCCACCAGCATCGCCCAGCCCAGGTACACCAGCGGTACCAGCAGCACCCCGCCCAGTGCGCGCCAGCGCAGCGCGCCATGCGGCAGCAGCCACCACCACCCCAGCAGGTACAGCGCCGGCACAGCGTAGTGCAGGCCGGCATCGACCCACCATTGCAGCCCGGTGGGTTGCCACAGCCCCTGCAACGCCAGCACGTAGATGCACGCGGTCACCCCGATGCACAACGCGATCGCCGCGGCGACAGTCGCGTTCAGCACACCCGCACGGATCAGCCGGACGCATCCCAGGCACACCGCCAGGTTGCTGAGAATCGTGAAGTAACCAACGAAGCGCAGCGTCGCCATGCCGACCCCGGCAGCCGCCCCGGGGCCATGCAGCAGCAACAGGTATTGCAGCAGCAACGAGGTGGCCGCCATCAGTGCAGTCAGCGCTGCCCATGCACGCTGGGCGGAACGGTTGGCAGCCATTGCGGGGTTCCCCTGGGGAGTTTCCGCGAGCATGCCACAGGCATCGCCGGCGGCCGTGCGATTGCCGCACAATAGGCGGATGAGCACACCCGACACCCGCAAAGCGTTGTGGCAGATTCACTTCTGTGTCCTGCTGTGGGGCGTCACCGCCATCCTCGGCAAGCTGATCACCCTGCCCGCACTGCCGCTGGTGTGGTGGCGCATGCTGCTGGTGACGGCGATGCTGGCGCTGCTGCCGCGGGTCTGGCGTGGACTGCGTACGCTGCCAGTGCGGCTGGTGGCCGGTTATGCCGGCATCGGCGCCCTGGTCGCCCTGCACTGGCTGACGTTCTACGGTGCGGTAAAGCTGGCCAATGCGTCGGTGGCCGCCACCTGCATCGCGCTGGCGCCGGTGTTCACCTCGATCATCGAACCGTGGGTGGCCAAGCGGCCATTCCAGCTGCGTGAACTGGCGTTCGGCCTGGCGGTGCTGCCGGGTGTCGCGCTGGTGGTCGGTGGCGTGCCCGACGGCATGCGCCTGGGTGTGCTGATCGGCGCGATCTCGGCGCTGCTGGTGGCAGTGTTCGGCTCGCTCAACAAGCGCATGGTCAGCCACGCAGATCCGCTCACGGTCACCGCGCTGGAGCTGGGTGCGGGCACCCTCACCCTGACCCTGCTGGCGCCGCTGATGCCCTACCTGCTGCCTGCGCTGGCCAGCCCGTTGTGGGTGGTGCCGGACCTGCACGACGGCATCCTGCTGCTGGTGCTGGCCGGGTTCTGCACGCTGCTGCCGTTTGCCCTGGCCCTGGTCGCACTGCGCCACCTGAGCGCCTACACGGTGCAGCTGGTGACCAACCTGGAGCCGGTCTATGCGGTGGTGCTGGCGGTGGTGCTGCTGCGCGAGCAGCACGAAGTCACCCCGTGGTTCTACCTCGGCGTGGCGATCATCGTAGGCGCCGTGTTCCTGCATCCGCTGCTGAACCGCCGCAAGCCGGTGCAGCATCCGGAGATTCTTGGCACGGCCGAGGCGCGCAACATCGCCGATTGAGTGCATCCACGCATGGCGTGGATGGCCGCATCAACGCTGCGGCCAATGCCAGGCCGGCGCATCCAGCAGGCCCTGCCCGCTCAACAGCGTGCGGCCCTGTTCCTTGTACAGATGCAGCGAATGGCACCCCGGCGCCTGTTCCAGCGCCGCGATCAGCCGGCTGGCATGTGACACCACCCATACCTGGCTGCGCGCACTGGCTGCGATGATCAGCCGCGCCAGCGCCGGCAGCAGGTCCGGATGCAGGCTGGTCTCCGGCTCGTTGAGCACCAGCAGCGGCGGTGGACGCGGCGTGTGCAGCGCAGCGGCCAGCAGCAGGAAGCGCAGCGTGCCGTCGGACAGTTCGGCCATCGACAAGGGCCGCAGCAGCCCAGGCTGGTGGAAACGCAGCGCCAAGCGTCCATCCAGCTCCTCGAAACCGACCGTGGCGCCCGGGAACGCGTCATCGACGCTGCGTGCCAACGCCACCGGGTCACCGATCTCGAGGATGGTCACCCAGGCCGCCGCCAGATCCCGGCCGTCGTGATGCAGCACCGGCGTGCGCGTGGCCATCGCCGGTTGCCGCGCCGGGGCATCGGCATCACTGCGGAAATGATCGTAGAAGCGCCAACGCCGGATGTACTCGCGCAGGGCGATGGTTTCCGGCAGGCGCTGCGGATCGCCGACCTGGGTGAACAGGCTGTCGAATAGCGACAACCGGTCATCCACGAGATCCCAGCCGCGCGCATGGCGCTGCCGCACCATCGCCCCGCGACGATCGACCAGCAGGTTGGCGCTGCGCAGGAACGGGCCGGCCCAGATCGCCTCGGCCTTGATCTGCGGGTCCAGTGCGAAGACCGATCGACTGGGCGGCGGGTAGCCCAGATCGATGGCGTAGCCGAATTCGTCAGTGGCGAAGCCCAGCTTCAATCCCACCGATTCCTGGCGTGGGCCGCCCTGCAGGGGGATTTCGCCGGCAGCAACCCGACGGTCCATCTTTTCCGGACCCGCCCACAGCGCCGAGCCCAGCCCGCCTTCGCGGGCCAGCACCGCCGCGACGCCGCCCTGCGCGGTCTCTGCCAGCAGGCGCAGGGCACGGTACAGGCTGGACTTGCCACTGCCGTTGTCACCGGTCACCACATTCAACTGCTGCAACGGCAGTACGAGCCCGTGCAGCGAACGATAGTGGGCGATGGCCAGGGTCTGCAGCATGGTCGGCGTCCGGGGAACCAGGGGATCATGCTGCCCGGTTCTGATCGCAGGAGCTGCGACGCGATGTGAATCGGTGACAGCATCCACGCGTCGCGTTGATCTACTGGAGCGGCATCCGTTTACCGCGCGGGTGGCAGATGCTTCAGCCGGCCACTTCCACCCGGTTGCGGCCATTGCCCTTGGCCCGGTACAGCGCCTTGTCGGCACGTGCCAGCGTGTCATCCACGCTTTCACCGGGCTGGTGCTGGGCCACTCCAATACTGATCGTGACCGGGAATCCCAGCGGCAGATCAGCCACGGCCAGGCGCAGGAACTCGCACTGCAGTTCGGCGGTGCGCAGGTCGGTAGCCGGCATCACCGCCACGAATTCCTCGCCGCCATAGCGCGCGGCCATGCCGCGACCGGCGAAATGCGAACGCAGCAGCACGCCCAGTTCGGCCAGCACGCGGTCACCGGTGGCGTGGCCCTGGAAATCATTGATGTGCTTGAAATGGTCGATGTCCAGCAGCGCGACGCAGGCCACCCCGGGCTGGTCTCCGTTCACCGCCACCGCCTCTTCCAGCGCTGCCGCCATCGCACGGCGGTTCGGCAGGCCGGTCAACGCGTCGGTGCGGCTCTGCTCGGCCAGGTCGGCATTCTGCGCGAGCAGCACGTCCTGGTACTCAGACAGCAGTCGCTCGTAGTCATCGCGCTCCAGCATGTGTTTCTGGATGTCGAGCGCGAAGCGGCGCAGTTCCATCACCAGCATCACCTGCCGCGACAGCGCCGCCAGCGCTTCAGCCTTGTCGCTGGCCAGGTGCTGTGGCTGCGCATCGAATACGCACAGCGTGCCCAGCGGCAGGCCATCGGAGCTGATCAGAGGCGCGCCCGCATAGAAGCGGATGTGCGGATCGCCTACCACCACCGGATTGTCGTGGAAGCGGATGTCCTGCAGCGCGTCCTCGACCACCATGACCTGCTGCGGTTGCAGGATCGCGTGGCCGCACATCGATTCGCTGCGCAGGTTTTCTGCCGCATCGATGCCCTGGATCGACTTGAACCATTGCCGCTCGACGTCGATCAGGGTCACCGCCGCCATCGAGGTGCCGCAGACCGCCTTGGCGATCACCACCAGGTCGTCGAAGGATTTTTCACGCTCCGAATCGAGGATACGGTAGCGGTACAGCGCCTCAAGCCGAAGGGCTTCATTGGCAGGCTTGTCGGGCTTGATCATGCAGCGTCACGTTCCGGCAGGTCACCGCGAAGTCTAGCTGATGCCGGTGCGTAATCCGCACAACGGGTAGTGCCGGCCGCTGGCCGGCATCCCACGCTCATTGGATGCCTGGTGCAGCCGGCCAGCGGCCGGCACTACCGCGCGTTACCAGTCCAGCTGCCTCGGCAGCAGGCCCTGCAGCTCCTGATCGGTCAGGTTGCGCCACTGGCCCGGCTTCAGCGCACCGATCTTGATGTTGTCGATGCGCACGCGACGCAACTGGGTCACCCGATAGCCGAACTCGGCCGCCATCAGGCGGATCTGTCGGTTCAGGCCCTGCTGCAGGGTGATGCGGAAACCGAACTTGGCGATGCGCGAGGTCTTGCACGGCAGCGTCATCTGGTCGTGGATGCGAACGCCACGGGCCATGCCACGCAGGAACTCGTCGGTGACCGGCTTGTTCACCGCCACCAGGTACTCCTTCTGGTGGCCATTCTCGGCGCGCAGGATCTGGTTGACGATGTCGCCGTTGCTGGTCATCAGGATCAGGCCTTCGGACTCCTTGTCCAGGCGGCCGATCGGGAAGATGCGCTGTTCATGGCCGACGAAGTCGACGATGTTGCCCTTGACCGAGGTCTCGGTCGTGCAGGTGACGCCGACCGGCTTGTTCAGCGCGATGTAGACATGGCGGCGGGCACCGGGCTTGCGGGCCACGCGCGCGCGCAGCGGCTGGCCGTCGACCAGCACCTGGTCTTCCTCGCCCACCACCGCGCCGGTGCCGGCCGGATGGCCGTTGACGGTGACCCGGCGGGCGGCGATCAGGCGATCGGCCTCGCGGCGGGAGCAGAAGCCGGTGTCGGCGATATGTTTGTTGAGTCGGGTGGTCATCGCCCTATTATCCGGCATCCCCGCCCGCTGCGCTTCATGCCGGGGGCGGCGGATCGAGTTCTTCGCCGTCGAATACCCGGTTGCGGCCGGCACGCTTGGCCACGTACATGGCGTGGTCGGCCCGGCGCAGCAGCGCGGCGAGATCGTCCTCGCCCGGCCGCCACTGCGCCAGGCCGATGCTGGCGGTGACCTCCAGACCGGGCACCTGCAGCGCCCGGGCCGCCTCGGTGAGGTGCTGGCGCAGGCGATCCAGACGCGCCGATGCCGCCTCGCGCGGCATGCCCGGCATCAGCAGCAGGAACTCTTCGCCGCCCATCCGCACCACCTGGTCCTGGCTGCGGACCGCGGCACGCAATGCACGTGCCACCGCCACCAGTACCTGGTCACCCACGGCGTGGCCATGGCGGTCATTGATGTCCTTGAACAGGTCGATATCGAGGAAACCGATCACCAGCGGGCCGCGCTCGCGATCGACCCGTTCCAGGTGCCGTGCCAGCTGCTGCAGCCCGGCACGGCGGTTGGGCAGCCCGGTCAGGCCATCGGTCTCGGCCAGCTGGCGAAGTTCATCGCGCTGCTGGCGCAGGCGGCCCAGCCGCTGGTTCAGCGCATAGGCAGCCATCATCAGCAGCCAGGTCACCGACAGTTGCAGTGCCTCCACGCGGTACTCCAGCAACCACGCAGCGCGGCAGGCGTCGGCCAGGATCAACACCAGCATCGGTGCCAGCGCCGCCAACCCCGCCTGCGCCCAGCGGTCGCCGCGCAGCCATGCCCACACCCCGGCCATCAATGCCAGGCCGCAGCCCAGCAGGTAGGACACCTGCAGGACCTGCGCCACCCAGGCCAGGCTGTCCCGCTGCAGCCAGGGCACCCACGCGGCCAGCGCCAGCAATCCCCACAGCGCCAGCAGCTGCATCGGGCGCGATCGCGGCAGCAGGCGGTCGCCGCCGTTCAGTCGCCACAACGCGGGCAGCACCAGCGCCTGGGATGCAGCGGTCAACGACAGCAGCCACCACGCGCTGCGCTCACCCACCGGCAGCCATGGCTCGGGGTAGCCGCTCAGCCCTCCGAGAATGGCCTGCCACAGCACCAGCACGGTGGTACCGGCGATGTAGACCAGGAAACTGCGGTCGCGGGTGGTAAGGAAGGCCATCAGGGCCGACAACGCCAGTGCGATTGCCACGGCAATGCAGGCCGCGCGCACCAGCAGGCGGGCAGTATCGTTCTGCTGCACGGGACTGGGCGCGCCCAGCCGCAGGGTCGGTACCCAGCGCGCCTTCAGCGGCGTCTGCCATGACACCAGGAACGGTTCATGGCTGCCCGCCGGCGGCACCGCGACCAGGCCGATGCCTGCGCGGAACCGGGAATCACGGGTACGGGCATCGTGCATGTTGCCGCAGATTTCGCGATCCCCATGCTGCACGCGGACTTCGCCCGCGAACACATTGAACACGTCCAGTGCCTGCGGCTGGCCCGACCAGCCGCCCGCTGGCGCGGACACCTGCACTTGTTGCCGTGGCCCCGCCAGCATCTCCGGCGTGCATGCGCGATGCGGGGTGGGTTCATCGGTCGCCGCACCGACCAGCAGGTAGTCACGCCCGGCTTCGGCTACGGCCGCCGACAGCGGCCACGGCATTGCCAACCACACCAGCAGCACGACCAGCACCGCTCCCGTTCCGTACTGCCCCTGCCTGCCGCCCACGCCACGTCCTGTTCCTGCTTACGCCCGCGCCCACTGCGCGTCGCCCCTGCCGGGCATTATCGCAGCCGCGGCTGCAGCCCACGTGTAGACCAAAGTCGCCGACGGGCGTTCAGCCAGCGGCGGGCGGACCTTTCACCGCCACCAGGCGCACCGGCCGCAGGTCGGCCAGGGTCATCCGCTCCAGCGGTTGCGGCCGCTCGACCGCATAACCCTGCAGGCCCTGCACCCCAAGCCGGGTCAGCGCGGCGGCGACGTCGGCAGTCTCCACCCATTCGGCCACCACCTCCATCTGCAGCTCGCGCCCCAGTTCACTGATCGCGCGCACGGTGGCATGGCTGACCGGATCGGTATCCATGTCGCGCACGAAGGCCCCGTCGATTTTCAGGATGTCGGCCGGCAGCTGGCGCAGGTAGCCGAACGAGGACAGCCCGGAACCGAAATCGTCCAACGCCATCCGGCAGCCACGCGCCTTCACTGCATCGATGAAGGCACGCGCCTGGCTGAGGTTGCTGATCGCAGCGGTCTCGGTGATCTCGAAGCACAGCTTGGAGGCCAGCGCGCGGTTGCGCTCCAGCAGGTCGCAGACGAAGGCGAGGAAGCCGGGCTCGGCGATCGACTGCGCCGAAACGTTGACATTGCACAGGCCCAGCTGCCGCACGTGTGCCGGGCACACCTGCAGGTGCCGGAACAGCAGGCCAAGCACGTGCCGGTCCAGCGCCACGGCCATGCCATAGCGCTCCACCGCCGGCATGAACTGGCCCGGCAGGTGCAGGCTGCCATCGCTGCCACGCATGCGCACCAGTACCTCGTAGTGCAGGTAGGAGGGATCGCCGACGCGGGCGATGCGCTGCGCATACAACACCATGCGGTTTTCGGCCATGGCCAGGCTGACGCCCTGCAGCCGCTCGGCTTCCTGGCGCCGTTCCTCCAGCGCCATGCGGTTCTCGTTGAAGCAGTGCACGCGGTTGCGGCCGGCCTGCTTGGCCGCATAGCACGCGCTGTCGGCGGCGCTCATCAGCCAGTTCACATCCGGCGCATCGGCGCTGACCTCGACCACGCCGATGCTGCAGCTCAACTGCGGGCTGCCTTCGCTGACCGGGAACGTCGCCTGCCCCAGGTTGCGGATTACCCGCTGCAGCACGCGCTTGGCCTCGTCCTGCCCGGCATGGGCCAGGAACACGGCGAACTCGTCCGCGCCCAGCCGGCCCACCCAGTCGCCATCGCGCACCGCCGCCACCAGGTAGTCGGCGAAGCTGCGCAGCATCTGGTCGCCGGCGGCGTGACCGAAGCTGTCGTTGACCAGCTTGAAATGGTCCAGGTTGATGTAGCACAGCGCGTGCGTGCCACCTTCGCTGCGCACCTGCAGCAGCGCGCGTTCCAGCAGCCGTTCGATCTCGCGGCGATTGATCAGGCCGGTCAGCGGGTCGTGGCTGGCGTGGTGCTCGATCTCGCGCGCCAGTGCATGGTTCTGGCTGACGTCTTCGATGATGGCGAACACCGACAGGCCACCGCCGGTGCTGCGCACGCCGGTGCCGCTCCAGCGGCCCCAGACAAGGCTGCCATCGCGACGGCGGAAGCGCAGTTCGCTCGGGCGCAGCTGGCGGTCCCAATCGATGCGGCCCACCCCATCGATGACCAGCTCGCCGTCCATCAGCAGGTCGCCCAGCGACAGCTGCAGCAGCATGTCACGACGATGGTCGAGGATATCGGCCATCGCCTGGTTGGCCTCGATCACCTTGCCTTCGGCATCGAGCTTGAGCATGCCGACGTTGGCCTGGTAGAACGCCGCGCGGAAACGGCTCTCGTGTTCGGTCAGGTCCTTGCCGACGCGGCGCGCCAGGGCGACCGCCATCAGGCTGATCGCCAGCACCGACAGGCCCGCCACCATCAACGTGGCCAGCCTCACCAGCGTCGCCATCCGCAGCAGCGCCTGCGAGAACGCCTGGCTCTGCACCTTCATCCGCTGGTCCAGGTCACGCAGCTGCTGCAGGTAGTGGTCGCGTGCGGCAACGGGCACCAGGTTGCCGTCGTGCCGCAGCTGCAGTTCATCGATCAGTCGCTGCAGCGCCATCAGGTCGCCATCGGTCTGCCGCCACAACGCGCTCGCTTCGCGGAATGCACCGATGTCGCGCGCGTAGCGGAACGAGAACACCAGGCGAGGGATGTCGGCACGCGCATTGCCGCCCTGCAGGAAGCCCTGCCTGGCCTTCTCCTCGTCCGGTTCGGCCTGTTCCAGCGCCAGTCGCGCCTGCAGATCGCCCAACGGCACCTGCAGGGCCTGGCGTGCGTCGTCCAGGTCCTCGGCATCGCCACGCGCCAGGTAGCGACTGAGTGCGGCGGTGGCATCCTGCTGGCCACGCGACCAGTAGCCCTGGCCGGCGATCCAGGCAGTAGAGGCCGCCTGCAGTTCCTGGATCAGGGCGGACAGTGCGACCAGTCCGATCGCCATGCCGGTCAACAACGCAAATCGCAGTCCCAGCCCCCGGGTCATCGGCACCCGCCGGCTGTGTTGGTCCGTGCCACTCCTACCCATCCCGGATCCCCCTGAATGTGCTGCGGTGACAACCTCCTTAGGAACCGGCCCAGCCTAGGACCGGCAATGTGTGGGCCATGCGAAAAAGGGGACGGAGGGGATTAAGTCGTTCTTGGCACAGGCGCATGGCCAGCCAGATACGACTTAATCCCCTCCGTCCCCTTTTTCTGTCCGCCAGCCCGGGGGCTGGCGGTGGTGTGGACGGCTGCGGGTGCGGCTTAGAAGCTGCGCGGGCCGCGCGGCTTGAAGCCGTCACGACGCGGCGGGCGACTGTCGCGGTCACCGCCGCGGTCGCCACCATGGCCGCCTGGGCCGCCACGACGCGGGCCACCCGGACCGGCCGGGCCACGCTTGTCGAAGCGCGGCTTGAACGGGCGCGGGGCCGGGTTGGTGTCTTCACCCGGAGCCAGCGCACGCATCTGCAGCTGCTGGCCGGACACCCAGACCTTCTGCAGGTGCGACAGCACGTCCGGCGGCATCTGTGCCGGCAGGTCCAGCAGCGAGAAGTCGTCGTGGATGTCGATGCGGCCGATGAAGCGGCTTTCCAGGCCGGCTTCGTTGGCAATGGCGCCGACGATGTTGGCCGGCTTCACGCCATGCTGGTGACCGACCGAAATACGGTAGGTCTCCATGCCCTGCTCCGGTGCACCACGCGGCGGAACCTCACGGCGCGGACGCTGTTCAAAACCACCTTCGGCGTCGTCACGGCGCGGGCCGCGCTCGAAGCGCGGACCCCGTTCGTTGCGGTCGAAGCGATCACCACGTTCCGGGCGGTCACCACGGTCGAAGCGCTCGCGCGGTGCGCGCTCTTCGCGCGGGGCACGCACCGGCGGCTGCAGCAGGAACGGGGTATCGCCCTGCAGCAGCTTGGCCAGCGCGGCAGCGATCTCGATGGCCGGCACGTTCTGCTCGTTCTCGAAGCGCTCCAGCAGCTGGCGGTAGAAGTCCAGGCCACCGGCGCCGAGGGTTTCGCTGATGCGCGAGGTGAACTTGTTGATGCGGGTGTCGTTGACCGCTTCCACGCTCGGCAGCTGCATCTCTTCGATCGGCTGGCGGGTGGCGCGCTCGATCTGGCGCAGCATGCCCTTCTCGCGCGGGGTGGCGAACAGGATCGCCTCGCCGCTGCGGCCGGCACGACCGGTACGGCCGATGCGGTGCACGTAGCTTTCGGTATCGTACGGGATGTCGTAGTTCAGCACGTGGCTGATGCGCTCCACGTCCAGGCCGCGCGCGGCCACGTCGGTGGCGACCAGGATGTCCAGCTTGCCTTCCTTCAGCATGGCGATGGTCCGCTCACGCTGGGCCTGCTGCATGTCACCGTTGATGGCGGCAGCGGCCAGGCCACGCGCCTGCAGCTTGCTGGCCAGTTCTTCGGTGCCGGCCTTGGTCCGCGCGAAGATGATCATCGCGTCGAACGGCTCGACTTCCAGGATGCGGGTCAGCGCGTCCAGCTTGTGCATGCCGCTCACCCACCAGTAACGCTGGCGGATGTTGGCCGACGTAGTGGTCTTGGCCGCGATGGTCACTTCCACCGGGTCCTGCAGGTAGGTCTGCGCGATGCGGCGGATCTGCGGCGGCATGGTGGCCGAGAACAGGGCCACCTGGCGCTGCTCCGGCAGCTTCTTCAGCACCGCTTCGACGTCGTCGATGAAGCCCATGCGCAGCATTTCATCGGCTTCGTCCAGCACCAGCGTCTTCAGCTCGGACAGGTCCAGGGTGCTGCGGTCCAGGTGATCGATTACGCGGCCGGGGGTACCGACCACGATATGCACGCCGCGGCGCAGGGCCGACAGCTGCTGGCCGTAGGGCTGGCCGCCGTACACCGGCAGCACGCGGAAGCCGGGGATCTTCGACGAATAGGACTGGAACGCCTCGGCAACCTGGATGGCCAGTTCGCGGGTCGGCGCCAGGATCAGGGCCTGGGGCTTGATCTGCTGCAGGTCGATGTTGGACAGTACCGGCAGTGCAAAGGCAGCGGTCTTGCCGGTACCGGTCTGGGCCTGGCCCAGCACGTCGCGGCCTTCCAGCATCGCCGGGATGGTGGCGGCCTGGATCGGCGACGGGGTTTCGTAGCCGATGGCGGTGACGGCCTGCATCACGGGCTCGGACAGGCCGAGCTGCGCAAACTGCAGCGGCGCTTGGGAATCTTGGGACATGGGGAACTCCGAAGGCACTGCCGTCTTCCTGGCAGTGCGATAAAAAAGGTGATGGTCCGCGCTTTGGGCGCCCTTCTTATCGCGTGCCCTGGCGCTGCTCGGTCGGAGGAGATTTCACTCGCTCAGAGCGGAATGATACCGCATTGATGCTGAACGAGGCATACAGCTTTCCTCACACGTGCCGTCGAGCCCGTGCTGGCGCACAATACGCGCCCTCTTCCCGGCCCGGCCGCTGGCCTGCGCCCTCTTCCCAGGAACCCCGCTCCATGCAGATTCTCGAATTCGACCTCGACGGTGACTACGTCGAACTCAAGCAGCTGCTCAAGCTGGCCGACCTGGTCACCAGTGGCGGCGAGGCCAAGATGGTCATCAGCGAGGGCCAGGTACGGGTGGACGGCGAAGTGGAACTGCGCAAGGCCTGCAAGATCCGCGCAGGCCAGGTGGTCGAATTCGCCGACAGCCAGATCCGGGTGCTGGCTGCAGGCTGATCTGAAGCTGTTCAGGCCACGCGCTGGGTCAGGTGCGAGGCAATCAGCTGCCTGAACGGTGCCACGCCCTGCGCCAGGCGCAGGCCGGCCGCACGCAGCAGGCGCGCCGGGCGACGGTCGTCGGTGTACAGGCTGGCGATCGCATTGGTGGCCTCGTACAGCGGCCGCGACGCCAGCCGATGACCACGCTGGTAACTGGCCAGCATGCCGGCGGCGGCAATGTCGGCACCACGGCGCTGCTGCGCGACGATGCCCTGCGCCAACCGCTGTGCGCTGGCCAGGCCCAGGTTGAAGCCATGCGCGGTGACCGGATGCATGCCCACCGCGGCATCACCGATCAGCGCAGAACGCTCGCCGACGAAGCGATCCGCGTACACACCCACCAGCGGATACGCCTGCGGCGTGGCCACCGGCTGCATCCGGCCCAGGCGGTGTTCGAAGCAGGCACTGATGGCCTCACCGAAGGCCACCTCGTCCATCGCCAGCAGCGCCTCGATCTGCCGCGGCGGCAGCGTGATCACCGCCGATGCCTGGCCCTCGTTGAGCGGCAGCAGCGCCATCGTGCGGCCGTAGCCGAACCACTCCCAGGCGGTGTGGTGATGGTCGCGCTCGACCTGCATGCGGCACACCAGCATCGACTTGCCGAAGTCGCGCATCTGCGCACCGATGCCGAGCATGCGGCGGGTGGCGGAGAAGCGGCTGTCAGCGGCCACCAGCAGCCGCGCATGCAGTTGGCTGCCGTCATCGAGTTTGACCACGTGGCCCTGCGCATCGGCCTGCACGCCCAGCACCTTGCGCCCGTCGAACAGCTCCAGGCCGTCCTGGCCCTGCACGGCATCCCACGCGGCGCGACGGATCAGATGGTTGGGTACCAGCCAGCCCAGCGGCTGGCCGTCGACCTGGCTGCTGGCGAAGGTCAGCGCGAACGGCGAGCCGCCGTTCATCACCCTGGCATCGCGCAGATCAGCAATTTCAGCGTGCGGCAGGCGCTGCCACAGCCCCAGCTGCTCCATGCTCTGCCGCGAGGCATGGGTCAACGCGATCTCACGGCCATCAAAGGCGGCCTCGGCCAGCGCCTGGCGCGGCTGCACTTCGACCAGCCCGACCTGCAGCCCGCTGCCGGCCAGCGCGCGCGCGAAGCACAGACCTGCCGGTCCGGCGCCGACCACCACCACGTCCATCCTGCGCATGCGCGCCTCCTGCCGTTGATCCAATCCGCGCCAGCATAGCGCCGCGCGCCTGAGCGGCCTTGATCTGGATCAGGCCGACTTACAGAAGTGCGAACACCAGCGCCAGGATCGACAGCAGCGACACCAGCCACACCAGGCTGCGCACGTAGGGCACGCCTGCGGCGTACAGGGGCAGATAGACCACACGCGCCCAGAAGTAGGCCTGCGCCGCCAGTGCAGTGGTGTCGTTGCCGCGACCGGCCACGACCACTGCGATGGCGGCGGCGGCGAAGAACGGGAACGTCTCCAGGAAATTGGCCTGCGCGCGCTGCAGGCGGCCGGCCAGCGGGCTGAGCGGCTTCGCATCGCCATCGCGTGCCGAAGCATTCCACTTCATCCCGCGCTCGCGGGTGACCACCGTGGAGGTGGCGAAGATGTACACGAAGCCCAGCAGTACCGACCAGGCCAGCATCGTCAGTTCAGTTGCCATCATTCACCTCCTCAGGGTGCCGACGCGCGCAGGCTGTAACCGGCCAGGCGCCACACCTGGTCCTCGTCGAAACGGAACGAGACCAGCTCGCGCACCGGCTGTGCGCTGTTGGCGAAACGGGTCGGGAAGCTGACGTTGATGTACAGCCCTTCCGGCACTGCTGCACCGGCGCTGTACTTGACCCGGGTGATGGTCGGCTGGCCACGCCCGGCCAGCGCACCCAGGCGCGTGCGCTCGGCGGCCAACTGGCTGACGAAAGCGGCCTTCGGCACCGCACGACGCGCGACGGCCGAAGCGCCATCCCACAATTCGCCGGCGCGGTTGGCGTCGACCAGCTGCGCTGCCTTCACTGCGGCGGCGCCCATTTCCGCGTCCTGTTTCTGCACCTGCGCCTGTTGAGCAGCGGTCAACGCAGGGGAACCGGCGGTAGCGGGCTTCGCAGCTGCCGGCGAGGCTGGTGCCGGGCGTGCCGGGGCCGGTGCAGGCGTGGCCGGCGCAGGGGCCTGCGCCAACACGGTCAGGGGCAGCAGGGACAGCAGCAGGAGCACGCGCTTCATGGACACCGCCGGTTTTCTGGAGAGAACCGCAGTCTACGCCAGCGCGGTGACTACGCCGTCAGCGTGCCGGAGCGTTGCCCTCCACCGCTGCCGCATCAGCTTGCGCGGCGGGCGCGGCGGTGTTCGCTGGCGGCTGCTCGGCCACCGGCGGCGGCTCCGACGGTGCCGGTGGCAGCGTCGCCACATCGATCTCCGACAGCGGGCTTTCGTCCGGGCATACCGCATCCGGGAAACCGAAGCGCTGCTTCAGGGCCTGGCCGCAGCTGTTGATCGATTCCATGTCGGCGCCGTCGCGCTTGCACTGCTGGTCGAAGGCGATCAGGAACGCGTCCTTGCGCTGCACGAAGTCATCGCCGCAGGCGCGCATCTGCTTGATCCGTTCCAGATCGTCCTGCACCGCGTTGGTGCCATCCAGGCCGTACTGGCGCAGCTCATCCGGCGTCAGCAGGCGAAGGCTGCGATTGGGCACGGTCATCATCAGATCGGCCACGCCCACCGCCACGCCATTGCGCTGCAGGTAATCCTTCACGTTGTCGTAGACCTCGTGCAGCTCGCGGTTGAGCTCGGCGCGCGAGGTGGCCTTGGAGCTGATCCGCATCATGCGGTGGATGCCGACCTTGCCCGACAGCAGGCGGTTGTCACCGGCAGCCAGCACGAACACGCAGGCGCTGTGGCAGATGGAGCCTTCGCGCACCCAGATGGTCCAGCCCGATTCACCGATGCTGTCACCGGCCACGATCGCCGACTCCACCTGGCCACCACTGGAGTCCAGGTCGAGGATGCGCTTGTGGATCTTCAGTTCGTCAGCGACCACCGCCAACCGCCACATCATTTCGGCGAAGCCCGGATTGATCTTGCCGGCGTAACGCACGCGCATCAGCCCACGCTCGGCACACGGCGCCAGGGCCTGGGTGATCTGCTCGCGCTGCAGCCCTTCCAGTTCGACACCGTCGCCGGCATCGCCCGCATATTCCGTGCTGCAACTGACCCACGCACGCCCATTTTCCAGCTGCGCCTGCGGCCACGGCCGACCCGCCTGGCTGCGCGGCGGCGCTGGTGCCGGTGGCGCGTCGGCGGCATTGATCGAAACCATGTTCTCGCCATCACTGGCCGGCGCCCGCGCTGCCTTGTCGGCAGCGGTCACGTTGCCCGGATTCTCCAGCTGACTGCAGCCCGCCAGGGCCAGGCACAACAGGGGCAACCAGCGGAATTTGGCGGACATCGGGCAACCGGGATTCATGGGACCAAGAGCCACAGTCTACCCGCCCAGGCCGCGCATTCAGCGCGTGGCACTGAACCCCTTCTGACCCTTGGGAAAGCGTGTCGACCAAGGTCGACACCTACCAACAGCCTCAGGAACCTGTCGAAGGCGTGGTGGGTCCGGTGGCAGGGGTGCGAGCGGCATGGATGCCGCGACCAAGTCCCCAGGGGTGAGGGCGCTTTGCTTGCGAAGCACTGCTTCGCAAGCGCCCGAACGCACAGCCGCCAGCGGCTGGGCCGGTCTGGGGGTTCACGGCGTCCCCTGCCACTGGACCCACCACGCCATCCCACAGGAATCCCGCTTCTGCTGTTGCTGTTGCTGTTGCCGGCCAGCGGCCGGCACTACCGCGGGTCCGGGCGCAGCCCGGCGTGACCCCCTTCAGCATCCATGTCCGAATGTGGCGAGTATCCCCGCCCGCACCCGCCTAGACTGCCGCCATGGACACCGCCCTCGCCCTCGACACCGCCGCCTGCGACCGCGCCCGCCTGGCCCGCGACGCACGTTTCGACGGCGTGTTCTTCACCGCCGTGCGCAGCACCGGCATCTATTGCCGCCCGGTCTGCCCCGCACCGCCCCCGAAGCCGCGCAACATCACCTACTACCCGACCGCCGCTGCCGCCGCCGCCGCCGGCTATCGCCCGTGCCTGCGCTGCCGCCCGGAGCTGGCACCACAGGCCCAGCAGGCACTGGCCGGGCAGACCGTACAGCGCGCCCTGGCCCTGATCCACGGCGGCTTCCTGCAGGAGCAGCCGGTGGCCGATCTTGCTACGAAGCTCGGCCTCAGCGCGCGCCAGCTGCAGCGCCTGTTCGTCGAACGCCTGGGTGCGACGCCCGGGCAGATCCACGCCACCCATCGCCTGCTGCTGGCCAAGCAACTGCTGACCGAGACCACGCTGGCGGTGACCGACGTCGCACTGGCCGCCGGATACAACAGCCTGCGCCGCTTCAATACCGCATTCCTGCAGGGCTGCGGCATGGCCCCCACCGCACTGCGCCGCCAGCATCAACCGCTGGCCGCCGACGATGGCGGCCTGGTGTTGCGCCTGGGCTACCGTCCGCCGCTGGACTTCCCGCGCATGCTGGCGTTCCTGCGCAAGCGCAGCCTGCCCGGCATCGAGCTGATTGGCGAGGACAGCTATCAGCGCGTGCTGGGCACGCCGGAGCGCCCCACCCTGCTGCGCGTCACTGCCGACCCGAAGCGCCCAGAGCTGCGCCTGCAGCTGGGTGCGGTGGATCCGCGCCTGATCCCGGACATCGTGCGCCGCGTGCGTCGCGTGTTTGATCTGGATGCCGACCTGCAGCAGGTGCACGCCGCATTGGGTGAGGAACCCTTGCTGGCGCGCGGCATCGCCGAGCGCCCGGGGCTGCGCGTGCCCGGCGGCTGGGATGGCTTCGAAGTGGGCGTGCGCGCCGTGCTCGGCCAGCAGGTTACTGTTGCCGCCGCCACCACCTTCGCGCGGCGGCTGGTCGATGCCTATGGCGCGCACCTGCCGGGCATGTCGTCCGACTTTGATCGCCAGTTCCCGGCACCCGAGGTATTGGCCGAGGCGCCTCTGGAATCAATCGGCCTGCCGCGCAGCCGCGCCGCGACCGTGCGTGCACTGGCCACCGCCTGCGCCAGCGGCCAGCTCGACTTCGGGCCCGGCCAGGCGCTGGAAGAGTTTGTTGCCCGCTGCGTGGCACTGCCCGGCATCGGCCCATGGACCGCGCAGTACATCGCTTTGCGTGGCCTCGGCCAGCCCGATGCCTTCCCGGCCGGCGATCTTGTACTGCAGCAGGTCCTCGGCCACGCGCAGGGCCAGCGCCTGAGCGAACGCGCAACCGAAGCGCGCTCGCAACCGTGGCGTCCCTGGCGCGCCTACGCCGTGCTGCACCTGTGGCACCTGTCCGGCACCTTCGTTGGAGAACCGACATGACACTGTTGTTCGATCGTTTCGACAGCCCGATCGGCGTGTTGACCATCGCCGGCGACAAGCGTGGCCTGTCACACGTGCTGTTCCCGGAGAACCGCCACCCCGCGCGCGGGCGTGATGACTGGCATTACGCACCGGATGCCTTGCCGGAAGCACGCGAGCAGCTGCTGCAGTTCCTGCACGGCGAGCGCAACAGCTTCGACCTTGTGCTGGCGCCGCGTGGTACGCCGTTCCAGCTGCGCGTGTGGCAGGCGCTGGCGCTGATTCCGTTCGGCCAGACCTGGAGCTACCTGCAACTGGCGCAACACCTGGGACAGCCCAGCGCGACCCGCGCGGTGGGCGCGGCCAACGGGCGCAACCCGTTGCCGATCATCCTGCCCTGCCACCGCGTGATCGGCAGCAACGGTGCACTGACCGGTTTCGGCGGTGGCCTGGAAACCAAGGCCGCGCTGCTGCGGCTGGAACAACGCCAGCCCCCGCTGTTCGCCTGAACATCGGGGTCAGATCCCTTTTCCCGTGGAAAAGGGATCTGACCCCGGGCGATCCTGGCGCGTCATGTCTTGGGCCGGTAATTGCACCGGCTTATCATGCACGGATGACTTCCGTACGCCTGACCTGTTCGCTGGCGCTGCTGCTGCCATTGGCTGCCTGCACCACTGCGCCTGCCCCTACCGCCTCCGTTCCCACGTCCGTCGCATCGGCCGCACCGCCGAAGCTGCTGCTGATCTCCATCGACGGCCTGCGCGCCGATGCGCTGGACCGCGGGCTGACCCCGAACCTGCAGCGGATGATCGACGGCGGCGTGCGCGCCCGCTGGATGACACCGTCCTATCCTTCCCTGACGTTTCCCAACCACTACACCATCGTCACCGGCCTGCGCCCGGACCACCATGGCATCGTCAACAACAGCATGGACGATGAAGCGCTGGGCCGTTTCGAGCTGAGCAACCGCGAGGCCGTCACCACCAGTGCCTGGTGGGGCGGTGAACCGATCTGGGTCGGCGCCGAGAACGCCGGCGTGCGCACCGCCACGACGTCGTGGCCGGGCAGTGAATCGGAAATCCGTGGTGTGCGCCCCAGCCAGTGGCGCATCTACGACGGCAAGGAACCGCTGGAGCAGCGTGCCGGTATCGTGCTCGACTGGCTGGCACAGACCGACGCCGATGCCCCGCGACTGACCACGCTGTACATGGAGCACGTGGACAAGGCCGGGCACAACTACGGCCCCGGGTCGAAGCAGTACGCCGACGCCATCGCACGCGCCGACCTGATCGTCGGGCAGGTGCTCGACGGCCTGCAGCAGCGCGGCCTGGCCGCCACCACCAATGTGATCGTGGTGTCCGACCACGGCATGGCCAGCGTCGCCGACGGCCACGTGATCGCCACCGAATCGATGGCCGACCCGTCCATCGCGCGCAACGTCAGCCAGGGCCAGTCGGTGGGTTTCGCGCCGGTCGCAGGCCGCGAAGCAGAGGCCGAACGCGCCCTGCTCGGCCGCCATGCGCACTACGAGTGCTGGAAGAAGGAGAACCTGCCGGCGCGCTGGCACTACGGCACGCATCCGCGGGTTCCGGCCATCGTCTGTGCGATGGATGAAGGATGGGATGCGCTGCACCGCGAGAAGATCGCCAAGCGCGCGAAGCAGGACCGTGGCTCGCACGGCTACGACAATGCCCTGCCGTCGATGCGTGCGGTGTTCGTGGCCAGCGGCCCGTCGTTCCGCCAGGGCCTGGTGATCGACGGATTCGACAATGTCGACGTCTACCCGCTGCTGGCCCACCTGCTGCAGGTGCCGGCCGCGCCGAACGATGGCAATCCGGAAACGCTGAAGCAGACCCTGCGCTGAATTCCCTGTAGAGCGAGCCCATGCTCGGCTGCATTACGCCAGCCGAACATGGGCTCGGCCCTGCAGGAACGCGCATAAAAAAACGCGGCGCCAGGCGCCGCGTTTTCCTTGGACCGGTCGGTCGGCCTGATCAGGCCTTGGCGACGGCCTTCTTCGCCACGGCCTTCTTCGCCGGAGCCTTGGCCACGGTCTTCTTGGCAACCGGGGCGGCGGCGCCTACGGCGACCTTGCTCGCGGTGTGCGAACGGGCGTTGCCGTAGCTGGCGTTGTAGCGCTTGCCCTTGGCGGTCTTGCGGTCACCCTTACCCATGTCTTCAACTCCTCAAGTGTGAAATCTGGTTACCCCGTACTGACACGGGTTCGGCGGGGCCGCCTTGCTGGGCGCCCCCGCGCACGATCGGAAATCCTATCACGGCGTGCCTAGTGCGCGCAGCTTGCGTCGTGCACGTGGCCGTGGTTGAGGCGCAGGTTGACCAGGTGGGCAACGCCCACCAGCAGGCCGCCGATGGTCATCACCACCGCATGCGGCACCGCATTGTGGTGCAGCGGGTCGTACAGCACGCCGGCCCACAGCGCGACCAGGCCGGGGATCAGGAAGCCGAGCGCACGCAGCGCACCGTGGCGGCGATAGCCCCAGACCAGGCTGAACAGCCCGAGCAGGGTCACGAACACCACCAGCGCCTGTTCCACGCCATCGCTCAGCCAGAACGACAGGCCCAGCGACGGCGCCGCCGCCAGCAGCACGGGGATCACCGCGCAATGCACTGCGCACAGCATCGAACCAGTGGCACCGAAACGGTCGAGCAGGTGGCGCAGGCGTGAGGACAGGGACATGACTTCCAGCAGGGTCGGCGAATCGTTATGGAATAATATAACATCCCTCTCCGAACCGCACGGTTTCCCCTCCCCCGGTCCCCTCGACGGGATTCGTGCGCCCTGCGATTGATACATTGTAACAAAGGACCTGCCCATGCCCGCCCACACCCCTCGGCTCAAGCCGCATTCCCTGGCCCTGGCCCTCGCCGCCCTGTTGCCGTCCGTCGCCTTTGCAGCCGGCCAGGACACCTCCCATCGTGACCGCCACCTGACCGAACTCTCCTCGGTACAGGTCACCGCGTCGCCGCTGCAGGGCGATGCCGAATCCCTGGCGCGCCCGGTGGACGTGCTGGCCGGTGAGCGCCTGGACGAGCAGAAGGCCGGCACCCTGGGCGATACCGTGGCCAAGCTGCCCGGCGTACAGAGCACCTTCTTCGGCCCCGGCGTCGGCCGCCCGATCATCCGCGGCCAGGAAGGCCCGCGCGTTGCCGTGCTGTCCAATGGCATGGGCAACATGGACGCCTCCACGGTCAGCGCCGACCATGCCACCAGCATCGAGCCGTTCCTGGCCGACCAGATCGAAGTGCTGAAGGGTCCGGCCACGCTGCTGTTCGGCAGCGGCGCCATCGGTGGTGCGGTCAATGTGGTGGATGGCCGCATCGCGCGCGAGCTGCCGGAGCGCCCGCTCAGCGGCCGCGCCGAGCTGCGCGGCAACTCGGTGAACAATGAGCGCAGCGGCATGTTCCGCCTCGATGGTGTCAGCGGCAACGTCGTGCTGCACGTGGATGGCCTGGTGCGCAATGGCGACGACTACCGCATTCCCGGCTACGCGGTGATCGACAGCCTTGAAGACCACCATGACCACGATCACGACCATGATCACGACGCAGCCGAGGGCGAAGAACCGCGCCGCGGCCGCCTGGACAACAGTTCGATCCGCACCCGCGCCGGCGGCGTCGGCGCAACGTGGCTGGGCGACGGTGGTTACTTCGGTGTGTCGGCCAGCACCTATCGCACCAACTACGGCATTCCCAACGGCGCGCACGTGCATGCCGATGGTGATGACCATGGCCATGACCACGGTCACGACCACGGCGATGAAGAGGAAGGCGGCGACGAGCATGACGTGCGCATCGACATGGTGCAGAACCGCTTCGAGACCAAGGCCGGCATCTACAACCCGGTCTCGTTCCTGAAGAACATCAACGCACGCGTGGCTTACACCGACTACGAGCACGTGGAGCTGGAGGCCGGCACGCCGTCGACGCGCTTCACCAACCGTGGTATCGAAGCGCGCCTGGAAGCCGTGCAGCAGCAGATCGGCGGCTGGGACGGCGCGTTCGGCCTGCAGTTCGGCAACAGCGATTTCGGCGCCAAGGGCGAAGAGGCGTTCGTACCGGATACCGGCACCAGGAACATCGGCCTGTTCGTGCTGCAGGAAAAGCAGTTCGGCCCGTTCAAGCTGGAACTGGGTGGCCGCCACGACCAGGTCAAGCTGGACCCGACCGGTGACTACCGTCGCCGCACGTTCGGTGCCACCAACCTGTCTGCCGCCGGTATCTGGAAGCTCAACGATGCCGTTGACCTGCGCATCGGCGTGGACAGCTCAGAGCGTGCACCCACCAACGAAGAGCTGTACGCCGCCGGCGCGCACATCGCCACCCGCTCGCTGGAGATCGGCGACGCCAACCTGAAAACCGAGCGCGGCCAGCGCGTCGAACTGGGCATCCATACCCACAGCGATCGCCTGGACTTCTCCGCGTCGGTCTACCAGACCAAGTTCAAGGACTTCATCTACCTCGCCGACACCGGTGTTACCGAAGGCCTGCCGGTCCGCGCCTGGACCCAGCAGGACGCGGTGTTCCGCGGCGCCGAGGCCGAAGCGCTGGTGCACCTGTTCGAGGGTGGCGCCGGTGACTGGGATCTGCGCCTGTTCGGCGACTACGTGAAGGCCAAGCTGGATGGCAGCGGCAGCCGCAACCTCGACATCGCCGTGCCGCACGGCGACCACAACCACAATTACAGCGTGGAGCTGGCCAACACCGGCTACCTGCCGCGTATCGCCCCGGCCCGCGTGGGTGCCGACCTGCGCTGGTCGAAGGACGGCTGGCGCGCCTCGGTCGGTGCGGTGCGTTACAGCCGCCAGAAGGACGTTGCCCAGAACGAAGCCCCGAGCGACGGCTACACGCTGGTCGACGCGCACCTGGCCTACCGCTGGGATCGCAACGCGGGCAACAGCTACGAGGTGTTCCTGGATGGCAGCAACCTGACCAACCGCGAAGTGCGCCCGCATACCTCGCTGCTGCGCGACTACTCGCCGCTGCCAGGCCGTGGAGTCGCATTCGGGATCCGCGCGTTCTTCTGATCGCGCACGGCGGGGTCGGATCCCTTTCCGAAGGAAAGGGCTCTGGCACCACCGCATTGAACGGGGGCCTTCGGGCCCCCGTTTTCATTCCGTCCCACGCCATCACGCATCCGTCACAAAGGTGTGCGTACGACAACAACCGGACAATCCCGTCACTCAAAGTCTCGCCAATCGGACACTTTTGTCCGAAAATAATTCCATGACCGCTCAACGTGCCGATGCTGCTGCCCGCCGTGCCCTCATCCTCGACGCCGCCGATCATGTCTTCGGCCAACATGGCGTCACCGCCCCGCTGGATCTGGTGGTCGAACGCGCCCAGGTGGGCCGCGCCACCCTGTACCGCAACTTCCCCGACCGCACCGCGCTGATCCAGGCGCTGCTGCAGCGCACGGTCGACCGCATCCGGCGCCAGGTCGAACAGCTCGGTGACCGCGATGACGCCCTGTTCGAGGTGTTCGAGGGCATGGCCCAGCGCATCATCGATTCGCCGGCACTGGCCGATTACTGGCGTGCGGTTGATTCGGACGTGCCGTCCATGCGCGCCGCGCGCGAGACCGTGCGCGACCTGCTGGAGGAACCGATCGCGCGCGCCAAGGCCGCCGGGCTGTGCCGTGACGACCTGGAAAAGACGGATATTTCACTGATCTCGGGCATGCTGGGTGCGGCCCTGCGCGGCAAGACCCGCGACGAGCGCGCCCAGTTGGCCGGGCGTGCCCTGCAGCTGCTGCGTGGGGGTCTCCAGGGAGCTGCCAGCGAGGCCCGTTGATGGTCCAGCCGTATCTGAAGCCGGTTCCGGATTGGGAGGAGCACGAAAAGCCGACCATGCCCGGTTCGGCATCGATGCCCTGGCACCCGCCGTATCGGCGCGCGGCCTATGCGCTGGTATCACTGCTGGTGGCGATCACCGGCGGCCTCGGCAATGCGCTGGTCACCGCCAACCTGCCGTTCCTGCAGGGCCAGCTGGCGCTCACTCCGACCCAGGGCAGCTGGCTGGTGGCCGCGTATGCGATGGTGAATGTCACCGCCAACCTGCTGGCCTTCAAGTTCCGCCAGCAGTACGGCATCCGCCTGTTCGCCGAGATCGGCCTGGGCCTGTATGCGGCGCTGGCGGTGCTGCACCTGTTCGTCGGCAGCTTCGAGACCACGATGCTGACCCGAGCCGCCAGCGGCTTCGCGGGTGCGGCCTGTTCGACGCTGGGCACGCTGTACATGCTGCAGGCGCTGCCGCGCCGATTTACCGGCAATCTCCTGGTGGTCGGTGTCGGCCTGTCGCAGCTGGCGGTGCCGATCGCCTGGATCGTTTCACCAGGCCTGGTCGATACCGGCCAATGGCACCAGCTGTACTCCTTCGAAGCCGGCCTGGCCCTGTGCGCGTTCGCGGCAGTGGTGGTGCTGAAGCTGCCGCCGGGCATCCAGGTAAAGGCGTTCGAGCCATTGGACTTCCTCACTTTCGCCCTGCTCGCGCCGGCGGTCGCGCTGCTGGTGATCGTACTGGCGCAGGGCTACACGCGCTGGTGGCTCAACACCCCATGGCTGGGCTGGGCGCTGGTCGCCTCGATCGTGCTGTCCACCACCGCCTTCATCATCGAACACTACCGGCGCAATCCGCTGCTGCAGATCCGCTGGCTGTCGAAGCTGCCGGTGCTGCACTTCATCGTCGGCGCGTTCCTGATCCGCTTCCTGACCACCGAGCAGTCCTACGGCGTGGTCAACCTGATGCGCACGCTGGGCATGGGGCCTGACCAGATGCGGCCGTTGTTCGTAGTGATCCTGGCCGGGGTGATCGTCGGCATCGCCGGCGCCTCGCTCACCTTCGGGCCGAAGCGGCTGATCGCGCAGCTGCTGATGGCGATCCTGCTGCTGGGCGCCGCCGCGTTCTTCGACCAGCACCGCACCAGCCTGGACCGGCCGCACGACTTCTACGCCAGCCAGTTCCTGGCCTCGGTCGGTGCCGGCATGTTCATGGGCCCACTGATCATGCTCGGCATCTCCGCCGCGTTGAAACAGGGCGTCGACCACATGATCACCTTCCTGGTGACGCTGTCGATCACGCAGACCCTGGGTGGCCTGGCAGGTTCGGCGGTGCTGGGGACCTTCCAGCTGCATCGCGAGCAGCTGTATTCCAGCGCGCTGACCAGCCAGCTCGATCCGGCCGATCCGGTGGTCGCGCAACGGCTGCGCATCCAGCAGCAGCTGTACGCTGCGCAGATCACCGACCCGGTGCTGCGCAGTGCGCAGGGCAGCGCGCAGCTGGCGCAGACCACGCGCCGCGAAGCCAACGTGCGTGGCTTCAATGACGTGTTCACGCTGAGCGGCTGGCTGGCGATCGGCTTCCTGTGCTGGTTGCTGCTGCTGTCGCTGCGCACCGCCGTGCTCAAGCAATGGCGCAAGCGCCACCCCGCCCTTTCCACCGCGTCCACGCCGGCCGCGTCCCGTTGAGTCCTCCCATGCCTCCCGTCCCGCCCCGCCCCGACGACACCGACAACGTCACCCCACCGCCGCCGACCGACGCGGCGCCCGCGGCCACGCCGGTAGAACCTGCGGTCGCGCCGAAGTACCTCAAGCCCAGCGCCCGCAGCGTGGTGGTGATGGTGGTAGTGGCCTTGCTGGGCATTGCGCTGATCCTGCGCGCCTGGCACCTGTGGCCGTTCACCAGCAGCGTGATGGTGACCGACAACGCCTATGTACGCGGCCAGATCACGGTGATGGCGCCGCAGGTGAACGGCTATGTGACCGAAGTGCTGGTGAAGGATTTCCAGCATGTGAAGCAGGGCGAGCCGCTGCTGCGCATCGATGACCGCATCTATGCGCAGCGCGTGGCCCAGGCGCAGGCGACGCTGGACAGCGCGCGCGCGGCGCTGGCCAACTCGGACCAGTCACAGGCGCAGAACCGCGCACAGATTGCCTCCGCCCGCGCCACGCTGTCGGCCGGCCAGGCCGAACTGCAGCGTTCGCGCAATGAATTGAAACGCTACGAGGAACTGGCGGCGCAGCAGCTGGTGTCCATCAACGACCGCGACAAGTTCCGCACCACCCAGGCGTCGGCACAGGCCAGCGTGCAGCAGTCGCAGGCGCAGATCCGCATCGCCGAGGAAACGCTGGTGTCGACCCAGGTCGCGCGCAAGAGCCTGGAAGCGCAGGTGGAAAGCGCGCAGGCGCAGCTGGAACTGGCCCGCATCGACCTGGCCAACACGGTGATCCACGCACCACGCGACGGCCAGATCAGCGAAGCCAGCGTACGCGTGGGCCAGTACGTCGCTGCCGGTTCGCAGCTGCTGTTCCTGGTACCTGACACGCTGTGGGTGGTGGCCAACTACAAGGAAGGCCAGACCTGGGGCATGGCGGTCGGCCAACCGGCGACGTTCTCGGTGGACGCGTTCCAGGGCCAGGTGCTGCGGGGCCGCGTGCAGGAGATCGCCCCAGCCACCGGGTCGGAATTCAGCGTGCTGCGCCCGGACAATGCCAGCGGCAACTTCACCAAGGTGGTGCAGCGGCTGCCGGTGCGGATATCGATCAACAGGGATCAGAAGCTGGCAAAGCAGCTGCGGCCCGGCATGTCGGTGATCGTGCGGGTGGATACCCGGTCCAAGCCGATGGACTAGGACGCAGGCCCTGCCGCACCGGTATGAAACGGGGTCAGATCCCTTTGCCAGTGGCAAAGGGATCTGACCCCGTTTCCAAAATGCCGGCCAGCGGCCGGCCCTACCGTTGCGTTAGCCGGCGCAGCGCGCGCAGAGGCCATGCACTTCCAGCGTCTGTGCCTGCGGCTGGAAGCCCAGCTCCTTGGCGCGCTTCTCCAGCTGGGTGACGATCTCGCGGTCTTCCAGTTCCACCGCGCTGTGGCAACTGTTGCAGATCAGGAACGGCACCGAATGCGCGGCACTGCTGGGATGGTGGCAGGCCACGAAGGCATTCACCGATTCCAGCTTGTGCACGAAGCCATTGGCCATCAGGAAGTCCAGCGCGCGGTACACGGTGGGCGGGGCATCGGCGCCCACGCCCTTGCCGTTGCGCACCCATTCCAGCAGCTCGTAGGCCTTGACCGGCTTGCCGGCCTCGGCGATCAGCTTCAGCACGTTGGCGCGGATCGGGGTCAGGCGCAGCCCGCGTTCGCGCGAGACACGCTCGACCACCGCCACGAAATCCGATGCGTCGTGGACGTGGTGGTGCGGGGCGGTACAGGCAGTGGCGGTCTTGGCGGGCATGCGTGTTCTCCGGTTCGGGCCTGGCAAGGATGCCTCAGGCCGTTGCTACCTTGGTGATGGCCACATCAATGCGTTTCAAGGCCTGCTCGCGGCCGGCCAGGTACACGGTATGGGAGATGTCAGGACTGACCTGGGTGCCGGTGATCGCCACGCGCAGCGGCTGGGCGACCTTGCCCATGCCGATTTCCAGCGCTGCGGCCGTGTCGTGCAGGGCGACGCCCACCGACTCGGCGGTCCACTCCGGCAACGCTGCCAGCAGCTCGCGGGCCTTGCCCAGCGCCACCTCGGCACCGGCCTTGAGGTGCTTGGCCACCGCCGCTTCGTCGTACCCGGTCAGCGGCTGGTACCAGACCACGGCCTTCTCGGCCATTTCCTTCAGGGTCTGCACGCGTTCACGCAGGGCGATCACCACATCCTCCGGGGCCGGGCCGGCGGCCACGTCCAGGCCCAGCTTCTGCAGCTGGTAGACCAGGTGCGGCACGATGGCGGCCACGTCCTCGGTCTTCAGGAAGTGCTGGTTGACCCAACCCAGCTTGGCCATGTCCAGGCGCGAGGCCTTGGAATTGCAGTCCTTCACGTCGAACAGGTCGATCAGCTCCTGGCGGCTGAACAGCTCCTGGTCACCGTGCGACCAGCCCAGGCGGGCCAGGTAGCTCAGCAGCGCGTCGGGCAGGTAGCCGGCGTCCTTGTACTGCATCACGTCGGCCGCACCGGTGCGCTTGGACAGCTTGGCGCCCTGCTCGTCCAGGATCATCGGCATGTGGCCGAACTTCGGCACCGGCGCACCAATGCCCTCGTACAGGTTGATCTGGCGCGGGGTGTTGTTGATGTGGTCGTCGCCGCGGATGACCTCGGTGATGCCCATGTCCCAGTCGTCCACCACCACCGCGAAGTTGTAGGTGGGGTAGCCGTCCGGGCGGAAGATGACCATGTCATCCAGTTCGCTGTTGGCGATCTCGATGCGGCCCTTGATCAGGTCGTCGAACACCACCGTACCTTCCAGCGGGTTCTTGAAGCGGATGACGCGGTTCGGGTCGTCCTTGTACGGCAGGCCCAGTTCGCGTGCAGCGCCGTTGTAACGCGGCTTTTCCTGCCTGGCCATGGCGGCCTCGCGCATCGCGTCCAACTCTTCGCGGGTTTCGTAGGCGTAGTAGGCCTTGCCGTCGGCGATCAGCTGCTCTGCCACTTCCCGGTAGCGGGCGACGCGGTCGGTCTGATAGATCGGGCCTTCGTCGTAGTCCAGGCCCAGCCACTCCATCGCCTCCAGGATGGCGTCGATCGCGCCCTGGGTGCTGCGTTCACGGTCGGTGTCCTCGATGCGCAGCACGAACTCGCCGCCACGGTGGCGGGCCTCCAGCCAGCAGTACAGCGCGGTGCGGGCACCACCGATGTGCAGGTAGCCGGTGGGACTGGGGGCGAAGCGGGTGCGGCAGGTCATGGACGGCTCGAGGAACGGGAATCCCCCGATTTTACCAGCCCGCCGCCCCCGACGGAAAAAGGGGACGGAGGGGATTAAGTCGCGATTGCCCAGCCCGTGGGTACTGCAACCGGGAAACGGAGGGGAGATGCGACTTAATCCCCTCCGTCCCCTTTTACGGTTCCGCCTTGCGCGGGAACGGCTGCTCGCGCATCGCGGCGTTGTAGGCGAACGAGGCGACGATGGCTGCGGCCTGCTTCAGGTCTTCCGGTTCGGCGTGGTCCCAGGTGTCCAGGTGGCTGTGGTGGACATTGGTGAAGTAGTCCAGCCGGTCCTGGATGAACTGGAAGCCCGGCAGGCCGATGCGGTCGAAGCTGATGTGGTCGGTGCTGCCGGTGTTGCGGGTCGCCACGGTGGTGGCGCCGACGTCATGGAACGGCGCCAGCCAGGCTTCGAAGATCGGCATCGCCGCCAGGTTTTCCTGGGCGTAGATGCCCCGGAAGCGGCCGGAGCCGTTGTCCATGTTGAAGTAGACCTGGAACTTGCTGTAATCGCGGGTCTTCTGCAGTGTACCGGTCGGCTCGCGCAGCGACGCCGGCAGCGCCTTCTGCGCCGGGTCGGTGGGCTCCGGGAACCGGCCGAAATGCTTGGCCACATAGGCCTGCGAGCCGATCAGGCCCTGCTCCTCGCCGCTCCACAGCGCCACGCGGATGGTGCGCTTGGGTCTGGCGCCGGTGGCCTTGAGGATGCGCATGGCCTCCATCATCACTGCCACGCCGGCGGCGTTGTCGGCCGCGCCGGTGCCGCTGTGCCAGGAATCCAGGTGCGCGCCGATCATCACCACTTCATCAGGCCTGCTGCTGCCGCGGATCTCGGCCAGCGTGTTGTAGCCGGGCTGGTCGGCGTCATCGGTGAAGCGCGCGGCCACATCCACGCGCAGGCGCACGGTCTGCCCGGCCTTCAGCGCGCGCACCAGCGGGTTGAAGTGCTCGCTGATCATCGCCAGCTCGGGGATGCCGACCGGCTCGCCGGCCTTGCGCGAACCACCACCGGCAACGCGGATGATGCCGTTGTCCCAGCTGCTGATGCTGATCGAGGCCAGCGCCCCTTCTTCGACGAAGAACGCATTGACCCTGGTCGCCAGCTGCTGGCGTTCCTGGTACTCCTTGACCCGCTTGGCACGTTCGGCGGTGGCGTCCTGGTCCTTCGGCAGGGTGAACGCCTGCAGGCCTTCCAGCGAGGTCGCGTCGTGGCGATGCGAATCCGGCTCGGTGCCGCGCTTGTACTCGCGGGCCTCGCCCAGCAGCAGGATCTTGCCGCGCAGCTTGCCGCGATACTTCTCGATGTCTTCGGGCTTCTTGATCTCGACCTGCACCAGCTCGCCTTCAACCGGCCCCTTGGTGCCCGGCGTCCAGGCCTTGGGCAGTGCATGCAGCGGCTGCACACGGTCGCCCAGCATTTCCACGCTGGCCGAGGTGAACTCCCAGCCACGGCCAAAGTCATCGAACGCTTCGTCGTGGACGTTGTCCAGCTTCCATTCGTTGAACTTGCCGCGGGTCCACGCGTTGGCGCGGCCCATCGCCGGCGAGTTGGTCAGCCGCGGGCCGATGCGTTCGGTGAGATAGCTGAAGGTGTCCATCACCTGCGAACGGTGGAAGGCCTCCTGGCGGATGCGGCTGACCATGTCCAGGTCCACTGATTCGCGCTGCTGCGCCGCTGCATTGCCACCCATTGCCAGCGCTACGGCCAGCACGCCCCACTTCAACACATCGCACCCCTGCCTTCCGGCCTGCTCATCAACCCATCGAGTCTAGCCAGCAGCGGCGCCGCGATACCGTCCCATCGGTCATGGGCGGCGCGGAAGCGTGCGAACCAGGGTTCGCCCCCACAGAAGAGTGGTTGGGTCGCATCTGCCAAACCACCTCACCCACTCCACCCCAGCCACAGCTGCGCCCGCTCCGGCAGCAGCAGCAACCAGTGCCGCCGGTCGATGCTGCTGCAGCCATACACCGCCGCATGCGCGGGCCAGTCATCGGGCAGGCCACCGATGCCGATTTCCGCAAGTGCTTCCGCCCCGGCCTTCCATGGCCGGTAGCGCGGCACCTTCCCCGCCAGCGCACCGCGTCCCTGCCGCGCGCCCTGCAACCAGGCCAGGCCCTTGCCCTGCAATCCCTCGCAGGTCACCGCGGCCAGCTGGAAGCGGACCAGGCCGGGGGCGATCCGTGCCCCCGGCAGGGCCGCCAGCACGCCATGTGCCTGCAGCAGTGCATCCACTTCCAGCAGGGCCGGAATGCCCTGCCGCGCCCGTTGCCGCAATCCCTGGCGCCAGCTCATGGCGTGCTCCTTACTTCAGGTCCGCGCCAAGCGCGTACCAGTCGACCCGGCGGGTCACCCACATCGCCAGCGCCAGGATCACGAACAGCAGCAGCGATCCCATCAGCAGTGCGTTGTTCTCCGACACCAGCAGGCCATACAGCGCGCCGTACAGCACGGTCAGCAGCGCAGCGAAGCCAAGGCCGCGCTTCCAGTGGCCCAGCACGTTGGCCAGGTACACCGCCTGCAGGCCGATGCAGGCCACGGCCGAGACCAGGTAGGCCTTCCAGAACGCGATGTGCTCGGACAGGCTGATCAGCAGCAGGAAGAAGATCGCCAGCGCCAGGCCGACCATCAGGTACTGCAGCGGATGGATGCGCAGCGACTTGATCAGTTCGAACAGGATGAAGCCGACGAAGGTCAGCACCACGAACAGCACGCCGTACTTCGAGGCACGGTCGGCCTGGGTGTAGGTATCGACCGGATCGACCAGCGACACCGTCACGGCCTGCGAATCGATCGAGCCCTCGCTGCGCAGCTGGCGCTGTGCATCGGAGGCCAGCGAGGACACCGCCCAGCGTGCATCGAAGCCCTGTGCATCGACACGGCGTTCGTTGGGCAGGAAGGCGCCGCTGAACGACGGATGCGGCCAGCTCGACCGCAGCGCGATCCGGGTGTCATCGCCCACCGGCACCACCGACAGCATGCGGCTGCCATCCAGGCGCAGCTCCAGTTCAACGGTGCTGGCGGCCAGCGCGCCGCCCTGATCCGCGGCGAAACCGCTCACCGGCGCATGCAGGCCACGTCCGATTTCGCTGGCCACGCCTACGCCGGGCAGCAACCGCAGCTGCTTGCCGTCCACCCGCAGGTTCGGCGTGCCCACCAGGCCGCGCACATCGGAAACCCCCAGCGCCACATAGGGCTGGCCATAGGTGCGGCCGTTCTTCACCGGATAGTCGTCTTCGGCGAAAGTCGCCTTCAACTGGCCATTCCAGCTGTACACCGGCACCTTGAACAGGCCGACCTCGCGCTGGCTCGGCAGCATCTCGCCGCCCACCTCCAGCGACGCCGGCATCTGCAGCCAGTGCCCCTCGGTCACCTGGATCTCGGTCTTCTTGACGCCCAGCGGGTCAACCAGTTCAACCTGCTTGCGTTCCACCCACGGCACCACCCGTACCGGGCCCACCAGCTGCTGCGTGCCGGCACGGCTGTCGGCCACCCGGGCAAAGGCCTCGTCGCGGTACTGGCTGCGCTCGGTGATGACCCCGCGGATCATCATCAGCGGCACCAGCAGCAACAGGATCAGCCCGCCGACAATGGCGAACCTCAGCAGCATCTTCAGGGATTTCATGGTCCATCCTCGTTGGAGAGGGCTGCAGGATGGACCGCTGCGGTGAGCAGGGTTTGTGGCGAAGTTGAAGCGAGTGTGAAGTCAGCGGCGCGGACGCTGGCCCGGCACTGACAACGGCAGCCAAAGGCTGGCCACGGTGCCACCGCCGTCGCGCGCGTCGAGGCTGGCGCGACCATCGTGCAGGCGCGCGACCTCCTGCACGAACGGCAGGCCCAGGCCGGAACTGCGCCGGCCGCTGCCCGGGCGGGCAAGCGAATAGAAGCGTTCGAACACCCGTTCGCGCGCGTAGTCGGGAATGCCGGCACCGCGATCCGCCACCTGCAGGCGCACGCCCTGCCCGTCCACCTCGGCCTGCAGTGCGATGTCCGCGCCGGGCGGTGAGAAGGCAATGGCGTTGTCGATCAGGTTGTGCAACGCCTGCCGCAGCAGATAGGCATCGCCCTGCACGCGCAGGTCGGGCGCGCTGCCGATGCTGACCTGCACGCCGGCCGCCTGCGCACGCACCTGCGCCGCCGCTGCCGCATCGGCCAGCAACGTTGGCAGCGCGATCGGATCGCGGGTCTGCAGCCAGCCATGCTGTTCCACTTCGGCCAGCGCCAGCAGCTTGTCGATGGTCTCGGTCAGCCGCTCCTGCTGGTCGACGATGCTGCGCGCGAAATGCACGCGGTCGGCCTCGGGCAGCGGCTCCTGCAGCAGCTCGGCGGCACCGCGGATCGCCGCCAGCGGGCTCTTCATTTCATGCGTCAGTGACTGCACGTACTGTTCGACATAGGCCTTGCCCTCCAGCTTGCGGCGCATGGTTTCCAGCGCCTGGCCCAGGTCGCCGATCTCGTCGCGGCGGCGCCGTGGCGGTGGCACCGGTTCGCCGGCGCTGACCGCGCGTGCATAGCGGCTGAGCTGGCCGAGGCCGGTGGTGAGCCACATCGTCACCAGCACGCCGACCAGCGCCGACAGCCCGATCAACCAGGCGCCGCGCTCGATGATGGCGCGCTGGCTGGCGGCGATGAACGGATCGATGCTGCGGTTGGGCTGGGCCAGGCTGAGCACGCCGATCAGGGTGCGCCCATCGGCCGGGTCGTATACCGGCGCCGCCACGTGCATCACCGTATCGCCTTCTTCGCCTGGTATTTCCGGGCTGGAGCGGGCGCCGTACTCGCCACGCAGGGTGCGGTAGACATCGTTCCAGCGCGAATTGTCACGCCCGAGGTCGCGGCCCAGCGAGTCGTAGATGACGATGCCCCTGGCATCGGTGATGGTCACCCGGTAATCCAGCGATCGCTTGGGAAAACGCCAGACCATCGCCTTCAGGTCGCGCTGCCGCGCCTTGGCCAAGTTGCGGGTGAAGCTGCCGCTGCGGATGGTGCCGTCCTTGACGTCGGCGGCGGCCATCTCGGCCAGCACGTTGGCCGCATCGACCAGGGTCGATTCCATCGCCTGGCGCACACCGGGCTTCACCTCGTTGACGAATACGCGCATCACGAAGAACGCGGCGATGCCGGTGATCAGGAAGAAGCCGAGGAACAGCTTCAGTACCAGGCGCATCGGCTAGACCTCCAGCGCGTAGCCAAGGCCACGGTGGGTGCGGATCGGGTCGTCGCTGGCACCAGCCGCACGCAGCTTGGCGCGCAACGTCTTTACATGGGTGTCGACGGTGCGGTCGGCACTGTCGGCGCTGCTGTCCCAGCCCCGGTCCATCAGCTGCGCGCGGCTGAGGATGGCACCGGGCCGCTGCAGCAGCGCTTCCAGCAACGCGTACTCGTAGCGGGTCAGGTCCAGCGCGTGGCCGCGGAAGCGGATACGCCGGCCTTCGCGGTCGATGGCGAAGGCGCCATGTTCCTGCCAGCCCGCATCTGCGCCGGGGGCTGCCACGACCGCTGCCGCACGACGCAGGCGCGCACGCACCCGCGCCACCAGCTCACGCGGCGAGAACGGCTTGGTCATGTAATCGTCGGCGCCCAGTTCCAGGCCGAGCACGCGGTCCACTTCATCGTTGCGGGCGGTCAGGAAGATCACCGGCAGCTGCGCCGCCGGCCCGGGCTGCGCACGCAGCCGCCGGCAGACCTCGAAACCGCCCAGGTCCGGCAGGCCCACGTCCAGCACCACCACGTCGATATCGCCGGCCTGCAGCCGTTGCAGGGCCTCGCCGCCCAGCAGGCAGTGGCTGGCGGCATAGCCTTCGCTGCGCAGCGCATAGAGCACGGTTTCGGCGATGGCGGCTTCGTCCTCGACCACCAGGACATGGGCAACGGGAGCTGTCATGGCGCGCAGCATAGCCGCTGCGGCCGCCGCCCCGTACACTGCCGCCCATGAACTATCGCCACGCCTTCCACGCCGGCAACCACGCCGATGTGCTCAAGCACATCGTGCAGCTGGCCCTGATCGACAGCTTCAAGCGCAAGGACAGCCCGTTCTTCGTGCTCGACACCCACGGCGGTGCCGGCCGCTACCTGCTGGCCAGCGAAGAGAGCCGCAAGACCCTGGAGGCCGAATCCGGGATCATGCGGCTGATGGCCCAGCCCAGGCTGCCGGAGGTGGTCGAGCGCTACCTGAAGGCGGTGCAGGCCGACAACCCGGTGGGCGCGCTGACCAACTACCCGGGCTCGCCGCTGCTGAGCGCACAGGCGATGCGCGCGCAGGACCGCATGGCGGTCTGCGAGCTGCAGGAAGCCGAAACGGCCACGCTGAAGGCCCTGTTCGCCCATGACAGCCGCGTCGATGTGCGCGCTGGCGATGGCTATGCCCTGCTGCGCTCGCTGCTGCCGCCGAAGTTCAACGGCAGCAAGATCGGCCGTGGCCTGGTGCTGATCGACCCGCCGTACGAGGCCCAGGACGCCGAGTACCAGGCCGTTCTGGCCGCCCTGGCCGAGACCTTGGCGCGCTGGCCACAGGCGACCTGCGCGGTGTGGTTCCCGATCAAGCAGCGCCGCACCATCCTGCACTTCCTGCGCAAGGCCACCGCCCTGCCGGTGAAATCGGCGATGACGATCGAGTTCCTGGTGCGCCCGGACGACTCGCCGCTGCGCCTCAACGGCAGCGGCATGCTGCTGCTCAACCCGCCGTGGCAGTTCGACCGGGTGGTCGGCCCGGCCCTGCCGGCGCTGCGCCAGCACTTGGGCGAACCGGGGGCCAGCACCCGCCTGGATTGGCTCAAAGCCCCCGAATGACGGCCTTCACGAGTCTGTACCGCCGTGAGCCTTTCGTTCACGGAATGCAGCCCCGGTGATGCCACAATCGATGGACCACCAAGGAATCACCCGGTATGGCCACTCGCAACCGCATGCCGCCCTGGCATGAGATCTTCAAGGCTCCCAGCGGCCACGAGCTGCTGATCCGCCCCATCCGCCCGGAAGATGGCGCACCGCTGCAAGCGGCGTTCAGCCTGTTCGGGCCGGAAGAAATCCGTGATCGTTTCCTGCAGGCGGTGACCGAGCTTTCGCCGGAAACCACCCAGCGCCTGACCCACCCGAATCCCAAGACCGAGATCACCCTGGTCGCAGCCGAATCCCTGCCCGCTGGCGAAGCGGTGGTCGGCGCGGTCGCCCGGGCCTCGATCATCCCCGGCACCCGTGAAGCCGAGTACGCGATCCTGATCAGCCGCTTCCTCATTGGCCAGGGCCTGGGCCGGCAGCTGATGCGCAAGCTGGTGAAGTGGGGCCGCGGCAAGTACCTGGACCGCCTGTACGGCGACGTCGCCGCCGAGAACGAGCCGATGAAACAGCTGGCCGCCTCGCTGGGCTTCAAGCCGGTCCCGCACCCGGCCGGTGCCGAAGGCCTGGTGCGGATGGTGCTGGAGCTGGACAACTGACAGATGCGCCGGGCCCCGCCCGGCGATGCCTGCCGGTAGTGCCGGCCGCTGGCCTGAACTGCGTTACCCCAACGGCACATGAGGCTGCCGGCAATCGGCCGGCACGACCCACCGGGCTTCGATCGGGCTTCTGCTAAAATCCGGGGTCCATGTCGCGTACCTCATACCCCGCCCCGCCGCTGCCGCGCGCCGGCCAGCTCCGCGCCTGGTGGCGCGCCCCCGCCTCGCCGACCGCCCTGGCCTGGTACCTTGCCCAGGCCGCGCGTGCGCACGACGCCCCGCTGCTGGTGATCGCCCGTGACAACCACGGTGCCAACCAGCTCGAAGCCGACCTGCACACCCTGCTCGGCGGCGATCCGGCCCTGCCGGTGGTCGCCTTCCCGGACTGGGAAACCCTGCCCTACGACCGCTTCAGTCCGCATCCGGACATCATTTCGCAGCGCCTGGCCGCCCTGCACCGCCTGCCCGCGCTGAAGCGTGGCCTGGTGATCGTGCCGGTGCAGACCCTGCTGCAGCAGCTGGCCCCGCGCAGCTACGTGATCGGTGGCAGCTTCGACCTGAAGGTCGGCCAGCGCCTGGACCTGGAAGCCGAGAAGCGCCGCCTGGAAAGCGCCGGCTACCGCAACGTGCCGCAGGTGATGGATCCGGGCGACTTCGCTGTGCGCGGCGGCCTGCTCGACGTGTACCCGATGGGTGCCGACGAGCCGCTGCGGGTGGAACTGCTGGACGAGGACATCGACTCGATCCGTGCCTTTGACCCGGAAAGCCAGCGTTCGCTGGACAAGGTCGAGGCGGTGCACATGCTGCCCGGCCGCGAAGTGCCGATGGATGAAGCCAGCATCGCCCGCGTGCTGGCCACGCTGCGCGAGCGGTTCGATGTCGATACCCGGCGCAGTTCGCTGTACCAGGACCTGAAGTCCGGACTGGCGCCGGCCGGCGTCGAGTACTACCTGCCGCTGTTCTTCGAACGCACCGCAACCCTGTTCGACTACCTGCCCAGCGGCAGCCTGCCGGTGGTCTGTGCCGGTGCGTATGAAGCGTCCGTCGCGTTCTGGGCGCAGACTGCGGACCGCTATGAGCAGCGCCGCCATGATGTGGAGCGCCCGCTGCTGCCGCCGTCGGCGTTGTACCTGTCGCCGGAGCTGCTGCGCGAGCGCCTGAACGAAGCCCCGCGCATCGAGGTGTGGGCGGCTGACCATGCGCGCATCGCCGACGCGCACGCGCTGGGCGACCAGCCGCTGCCACCGCTGCCGGTGGCCGCGCGCGAAGCCCCCGCTGGCGAGGCGCTGAAATCCTTCCTCGGCCATTATCCGGGCCGGGTACTGATCGCCGCCGATTCACCCGGCCGCCGCGAGGCGCTGCTGGAAGTGCTGCAGGCCGCCGAGCTGAAGCCGCCGGTGGTGGCCGACCTGCCCAGCTTCCTCGCCGACGACGCGCGCTTCGCGATCGCGGTGGCACCGCTGGAGGATGGCTTCGCGCTGGACGATCCGCGCATCGCGGTGCTGACCGAGCGCCAGCTGTTCCCCGAGCGCGCCGGCAGCACCCGGCGCACGCGCCGTGCCGGCCGCGAGCCGGAAGCGATCATCCGCGACCTCGGTGAACTGACCGAGGGCGCGCCGATCGTGCACGAGGATCATGGCGTCGGCCGCTATCGTGGCCTGATCGCGATGGACGTCGGCGGCATGCCCGGCGAGTTCCTCGAAATCGAATATGCCAAGGGCGACCGCCTGTATGTGCCGGTCGCCCAGCTGCACCTGATCAGCCGCTATTCCGGTGCGTCGGCGGAAACCGCGCCGCTGCATTCGCTCGGTGGCGAGCAGTGGAGCAAGGCCAAGCGCAAGGCCGCCGAGAAAGTACGCGACGTCGCCGCCGAACTGCTGGAGATCCAGGCCCGCCGCCAGGCGCGTGCCGGCCTGGCACTGCAGGTCGACCGCGCGATGTACGAGCCGTTCGCGGCCGGTTTCCCGTTCGAGGAGACCCCGGACCAGCTGGCCGCGATCGACGCCACCCTGCGCGACCTGGCCAGCAGCCAGCCGATGGACCGCGTGGTCTGCGGCGACGTCGGCTTCGGCAAGACCGAGGTGGCGGTGCGTGCGGCCTTTGCGGCCGCCAGTGCCGGCAAGCAGGTGGCTGTGCTGGTGCCGACCACGCTGCTGGCCGAACAGCATTACCGCAACTTCCGCGACCGCTTCGCCGATTACCCGCTGAAGGTCGAGGTGCTGTCGCGCTTCAAGACCACCAAGGAAATCAAGGCCGAGCTGGAAAAGGTCGCCGCCGGCACCATCGACGTGATCGTCGGTACCCATCGCCTGCTGCAGCCGGACGTGAAGTTCAAGGACCTGGGCATGGTCATCGTCGACGAGGAGCAGCGTTTCGGCGTACGCCAGAAGGAAGCGCTGAAGGCGCTGCGCGCCAACGTGCACCTGCTGACCCTGACCGCCACACCGATTCCGCGCACGCTCAACATGGCCATGGCCGGCCTGCGCGACCTGTCGATCATCGCCACGCCGCCGCCGAACCGGCTGGCGGTGCAGACCTTCATCACCCAGTGGGACAACGCGCTGCTGCGCGAAGCCTTCCAGCGCGAGCTGGCGCGTGGTGGCCAGCTGTATTTCCTGCACAACGACGTGGAAAGCATCGGCCGCATGCAGCGCGAGCTGTCCGAGCTGGTGCCGGAGGCGCGCATCGGCATCGCCCATGGGCAGATGCCCGAGCGCGAGCTGGAAAAGGTGATGCTGGATTTCCAGAAGCAGCGCTTCAACGTGCTGCTGTCGACCACGATCATCGAGTCGGGCATCGACATCCCCAACGCCAATACCATCATCATCAACCGTGCCGACCGTTTCGGCCTGGCCCAGCTGCACCAGCTGCGTGGCCGCGTCGGACGTTCGCACCACCGCGCCTACGCGTACCTGATCACGCCCGACCGCCGCGCGATCACCCCCGACGCTGAGAAGCGCCTGGAAGCGATCGCCTCGATGGACGAGCTGGGCGCCGGCTTCACCCTGGCCACGCACGATCTGGAAATCCGCGGTGCCGGCGAACTGCTCGGCGAGGACCAGAGCGGGCAGATGGCCGAGGTCGGCTTCAGCCTGTACACCGAGCTGCTGGAGCGCGCGGTGCGCAGCATCAAGCAGGGCAAGCTGCCCGACCTTGATGCCGGCGAGGAAGTGCGTGGTGCCGAGGTCGAACTGCATGTGCCGGCACTGATCCCGGAAGACTACCTGCCGGACGTGCATACCCGCCTGACCCTGTACAAGCGTATTTCCAGCGCGCGCGACAGCGATGCGCTGCGCGAACTGCAGGTGGAGATGATCGATCGCTTCGGCCTGCTGCCGGATGCGGCCAAGCACCTGTTCGCCATCGCCGAGCTGAAGCTGAAGGCCAACACGCTGGGCATCCGCAAGCTGGACCTGGGCGAAAATGGTGGCCGCATCGTGTTCGAATCCAAGCCGAACATCGACCCGATGGCGGTGATCCAGCTGATCCAGAAGCAACCGAACCTGTACGCCATGGAAGGGCCCGACAAGCTGCGCATCAAGCACCCGCTGCCGTTGCCGGAAGACCGCTTCAACGCGGCCCGCGCCCTTCTGACCACCCTCGCCCCGGGTTGATCGCCCCCCGAACACCCCGCACCGGTCCCCACCCGGTGCGGGCGGATGACCATGTTTCCTGACGCCGTACCCGCCCCCGACCTGCTGCACGCGCAGGCCTGCCTGATCGATGCCCTCTCGATGTCGCTGCAGATGCGCGACGCCTACACCCGCCATCACTGCGACCGCGTCGGCCTGTTCGCGCAGCGGCTGGCCGCGCACTGCGATCTCGACGACGAGGCCTGTGCGCAGGTCGGCCTGGCCGCGCGCTTCCACGACATCGGCAAGATCGGCATTCCCGACGACGTACTGCTGGCACCGCGCCGGCATACCGATGAGGAGCGCGCGATCATGCGCGAGCATCCGGCGCGCGGCGAGCACATCTTCCTGGCCACCGGCCGCAGCGACGCCGCGCCCGTGGCGCGGCTGATCCGCGCCCATCACGAAGCCTTCGATGGCAGCGGCTATCCCGATGGGCTGCGCGGCGAATCCATCCCGCTGGGCGCGCGCATCGTCACCATCGCCGATGCCTACGATGCGATGACCAGCGTGCGCCCGTACCGCGACGCGATGGAGCACGAAACCGCGTTGCGGATCATCGATTCGCAGTCTGGAGGGCTGGTGGATCCCTACGTGCTGCAGCGCTTCCATCGCATGCTGGCGCGGGAGCCGGAGCTGGCCTGAGATCTTCCGGAAGGTGAAACGACCCGTCGGTAGAGTCGACTGTCAGTCGACTGCTCTTCGTCCAGATCGCGAAAATCCCGCGCTGCGCGCGATAGTCGACTGACAGTCGACTCTACCAGTCGGCGCTGCGCTACCGGCCTGGAAGACAAAAGGCCCGGCATTCGCCGGGCCTTTCGCATCACGCAGTCACGGGTGATCGATTACCAGATCACCACGCGCTTGTCGTCGGCACGCACCATCGCGTCGCCGGCCTTGCACTGGAATGCAGCGGCATAGGACGGCATGTTCGACGGTGCGCCGTTGGCACGGAAGTTGGCCGGGGCGTGCGGATCGGTGTTCAGGCGGACGCGCAGCTCACCATCGGTGAAGTTGCGGCGCCACACGGTGGCCCAGTTCATGAAGAAGCGCTGGTCCTGGCTGTGGCCATCCACTTCGACATTCGCCTTCGGGTCTTCCTTCAGCGCCATCTGCAACGCGTCGTAGGCCACGGTCAGGCCGCCGAGGTCGCCGATGTTCTCGCCCAGGGTCAGCTTGCCCTTCACGAACACGCCCGGCACCGATTCATAGCCGTCGAACTGCGCGACCAGCTGGTCGGTACGCTCGGTGAAGGCCTTGCGGTCGGCGTCGGTCCACCAGTTGTCGAAGTTGCCGTTGGCGGCGAACTGGCTGCCCGAGTCGTCGTAGCCGTGCATCATCTCGTGGCCGATGACCGCACCGATGCCGCCGTAGTTCAGCGCCGGATCGGCCTTGGCGTCGAAGAACGGTGCCTGCAGGATCGCCGCCGGGAACACGATCTCGTTCTTGGTGGCGTTGTAGTACGCGTTGACGGTCTGCGGGGTCATGCCCCACTCGGTCTTGTCCACCGGCTTGCCGATCTTGTCCAGCATGTAGCGGTAGTTGAACGCACGCGCCGCCTGCATGTTGCCCAGGTAGCTGTCGCCGTTGGTCTGCAGGCCCGCCCAGTCACGCCACTTGTCGGGGTAACCGATCTTCGGGGTGAAGCTGGCCCACTTCTCCAGGGCCTTCTTCCTGGTTTCTTCGCCCATCCACGGCAGCTGCTCCAGGCGCGCCTTCAGCGCCTGCGACAGGTTTTCCACCAGGTGCTGCATGGCGACCTTCGACTCGGCCGGGAACACGGCGTCGACGTACAGCTGGCCCAGGGCTTCGCCCATGCCACCGTTGACCGACTCCAGCACGCGCTTCCAGCGCGGCTGCATTTCCTTCTGGCCACGCAGGGTGGTGCCATAGAAATCGAAGTTGGCCTTCTCGAACTGGCTGCTCAGGTACGGCGAGGCGTCGTCGATGGTGTGGAAGCGCAGGTAGGCCTGCCAGGTGCTGGCCGGCACATCGGCCAGCATCTTGTCCATTTCACCGAAGAAGCCCGGCTGGGCCAGCGAGAACTTCTGCGCGGCCGGCACCTTGAGGGTCTCGAACAGCGCGGTCCAGCTGAAGTTCGGGGTCAGCTTGTCGGCCTCAGCCGCGCTGAGCGGGTTGTAGCGCTTGGCCGGGTCACGCATTTCGATGCGCGACATCGAGGCCTTGGCCAGGCGGGTTTCGAAGGCCATCACGGCCTTCGCCTGCTCGGCGGCCTGCGCCGCGTCCACGCCGGACAGGGTCAGCACCTGTGCGATATAGGCCACGTAGGCGTCGCGGATCTTGGCCTGCGCATCGTCGAAGTAGTAGCCCTTCTCCGGCAGGCCCAGGCCACCCTGGCCGACGTAGGCGATGACGTTGGCCGAATCCTTGTAGTCGGCATTGGCGAACAGCGAGAACAGCACGCCCTTGCCCTCGGCCTGGCTGTCGCGCAGGTACCGGGTGATGGCGGCGGTGTCGTTCAGCGCGGTGATCTTGTCCAGCTGCAGCTGCAGCGGCGCCAGGCCGGCAGCTTCGATCTTCGCTTCATCGTTGCCGGTCTTCCAGATGTCACCGATCTTCGCTTCCACCGAGCCCGCCTTGGCCTGGCTGGCGGCGGCCTGCTGCACCAGCGCGTGCTGCACTTCCAGCGAGCGCTCGCGCAGGATCTCGAAGCTGCCCCAGGTGGTCTGGTCGCCCGGCACCGGGTTGGCCTTCAGCCACTTGCTGTTGACGAAACCATTGAGGTCGGTACAGGCCGGAATGGCCGGATCGAGGTCGGCGCTGTTGAGCGAGATCAGCGGCGTCTTGATCTGCGACAGGTCGAAGGCCGGCTTGGCGTCGGCACTGGCCGCCGGGGCGGTTTCGTTCTTGCCACAGGCCGCCAGTGAGGCAGCGATGGCGATGGTCAGGCCCAGCGGGACCAGGTTGCGGACGTTCATGAGGCTCTCCTGCGGGTAATTTCACAGGGTAGCCGCGGGAGCGACGCTGGGGACCGGCCAAAGGTCACGAGCGCATGGCGCGGCTCCGTCTGCATGCCGCTATGCTCTGGCTTCCGCGATCACTGGACTTCATGACCATGGACGAAGCTGCGCTGCTGCAGGCCATCGACGCTTGTGAGTGTCTGTTCCTGGCGGGCATCGGCGAGCCGGAAGCGAATCGTCTGCGCCTGGTCGTCGAGGAAGGCCTGGTGGTCGGAAAGCCCTCCCGTGTGGAGCTCGCTCATGGACGTTCAATCGATGATGCACGTGCGATAGAGGTGATGCCCCACTCGCAGCGTTTTGAGCTGATCTGGGACCACTACATCAGCTACGCCGTGCACAACGAGTCCTACCAGAGCTGGGACGACGCCGAAACCTGGAGCGGCAACCTGTTCCGCCGCTACAGCCGTTCGAAGTTCCTCGATTATCTGGACCATGCCACCTTTGCCGATGTCAGTTACCCGGGCCCATTCACGCACTATCAGGTGATATGCCAGGAACACGTCATCGACATTGCCGCGTTGCGGCCGCCGAAGGTGCGCCGCATGGATCCCTCGTAGCTGGCTGATGCAGCCCCCATGGGTTGGCTCTACCGGGTTGCGACAGCGCCGGCCGAGCGTGGGCTCGGCTCGACAAAAGCGAAGGCCGGCTTGCGCCGGCCTTGTGCTTCTTACTTCGCCTTGCCCTGGTTGGCCACGGCTTCGGCGGCCTTGCGCGCTGCTTCCGGGTCGCCCAGGTAGCGGAACGACTGCACGGTCAGGTCGTCGTTCAGTTCGAACAGCAGCGGGATGCCGGTCGGGATGTTCAGCTCGAGGATCTCCTCGCGCGAGACATTGTTGAGGTACTTGTACAGCGCGCGCAGCGAGTTGCCGTGGGCAGTGACCAGCACGGTCTTGCCGTCCTTCAGCTGCGGCGCGATGGCGTCGTGCCAGTACGGCAGCACGCGGTCCAGGGTGGTGGCCAGCGACTCGGTGCCCGGCAGCGCGTTGCGGTCCAGACCGGCGTAGCGGCGGTCATGGATCGGGTGGCCCGGATCTTCCAGGTCCATCGGCGGCGGCGGGATGTCGTACGAGCGACGCCAGACCTTGACCTGCTCTTCGCCGTGCTTGGCCGCGGTCTCGGCCTTGTCCAGCCCCTGCAGGCCGCCGTAGTGCCGCTCGTTGAGGCGCCAGGACTTGTTCACCGGCAGCCAGTCCTGCTCCAGCTCGGCCAGCGCACCCTGCAGGGTGTGGATGGCACGCTTGAGCACGGAGGTGTGGGCGACGTCGAACTGCAGGCCTTCCTCGCGCATCAGGCGACCGGCGGCGGCCGCTTCCCGGCGCCCCTGCTCGGTCAGGTCGACATCGACCCAGCCGGTGAAGCGGTTGTCCAGGTTCCACTGGCTCTGGCCATGGCGCAACAGTACGAGTTTACGGGTCACTGCAGGGTCTCCAACGCGAGGAAAGGCAGGCCGCCATTGTAGCCCGGCCGCCGCTCACCGGGCCGTGGCGCCGCCCGTGCGATGCTGTGACCGATGAATACGGTGATCGATCCCGGACGTTGGGAAGGCAGCGTCTCCGCGGCACGCGCGCAGCAGCTCCAGCTGGCCGGCCGCGTGGAGCGCCAGGACCGCCTGCCACGCGACGTCCGTTGGCTGGCCGGGCTGGATGTTGGCTTTGAAGACGACGGCGCCATCACCCGCGCCGCGGCGGTACTGCTGGACGTGGAGACGCTGAAGCCCGTGGCGCAGGAGATCGCGCGCATCCCCACGGTGATGCCCTACATCCCCGGCCTGCTCAGCTTCCGCGAGCTGCCGGCACTGCTGGCCGCGCTGGCGCTGCTGCCGCGCACGCCGGACCTGGTGTTCGTCGATGGCCATGGCATCAGCCATCCGCGCCGGCTGGGCGTGGCCGCGCATCTGGGCGTGGTCACCGACCTGCCCAGCATCGGCGTGGCCAAGTCGAAGCTGGTGGGCCGGTTCGTCGAACCGGGCGCCGAGGCCGGTGCACATGCGCCGCTGCAGGATGGCGACGAACAACTGGGCTGGGTGCTGCGCAGCAAGGTGCGCTGCAAGCCGCTGTTCGTGGCCGGCGGCCATCGGGTCAGTGCCGATACCGCGCTGGACTGGGTGCAGCGCACGCTGCGCGGTTACCGGCTGCCGGAACCGACCCGGCTGGCGGATCGGCTGGCCTCGCGACGCGACGAATGACCGCACCGGGCATTCCCCGGTGCGGCTTTCATTTTCATTCAATGATGCACGTGGCCGCGATGGCCCTGCGCGTCCTCACCGTGGTCGTGGCCTTCATGGCCCTGCTGCGCGCCGCTCTTGGCCGACGCCGGTCCAGCGCAGGCTTCACCACAGTGGTCCGCTTCAATCTGCAGCGTCACGTGTTCGATGCCGAAGTCATCGTGCAGGCGCCCGCCCAGCTCACGGCGCAGCGCATCGGCGTCGGTGCCGTCGCGCATCACGATGTGCGCGGTCAGCGCCGGCGTGCTGGAGGCCAGCGCCCACACATGCAGGTCATGCACGTCCAGCACCGCAGCATGACCGGACAGGCTGTCGCGTACCTTGGCCACGTCCATGCCCTTGGGCACGCCTTCCAGCAGCACGTTGATCGCCTCGCGCATCAGCACGTAGGTGCGCGGCAGTACCCACAGGCCGATCAGCACCGCCAGGATCGGGTCGATCGGCTTCCAGCCGGTCCACTTGATCAACAACGCACCGGCGATCACCGCCACCGAGCCAAGCATGTCCGCCCACACTTCCAGGTAGGCGCCCTTCACGTTCAGGCTCTCGCCGCTGCCGGCCTGCAGCAGGCGCATCGAGATCAGGTTGATGACCAGGCCTGCGGCGGCGATCACCAGCATGCCCGAAGATGCGATCTCCTGCGGTTCGCGGAAACGACCGATCGCCTCCCACAGGATGTAGGCGGCGACCACGAACAGCATGGCGCCGTTGATCATCGCGCCCAGCGCTTCCAGGCGTGCATAGCCGTAGGTGCGGCGCGCGTCCGGCGGGCGTCGGCTCAACCGCACCGCGACCAGCGCGATCATCAGTGCCAGTGCATCGGTGGCCATGTGTGCCGCGTCGGACAGCAGCGCCAGGCTGTTGGTCCAGAACGCGCCCACCACCTCGATGACGAGGAAGGTGGAGGTCAGGCCGAGGGCCCACCACAAGGGTTTCTCGTGGCGGATCTGGGATGGCAGGTGATCGTGGTCGTGGCCCATGGCAACAGCTCCTTTGCGATGCGGTGCAGGCTACGCCGTGCTGGCGGGGGAGACTATTACGGTGTTTATAACATTGCAGCCCAGGCGATCCCTCACCGTGCATGGCCCGGCGCTACCGGAGCGTGGCCGGCAGCGCCAGGCCTGGCCTGGCGACCGCAGCGGACCGGCGTCCGCGTGCGGTCAGAACCCGAAGCGCAGGCTGGCCCAGTACGCGCGGCCCGGTTCGTTGTAGGTCGCCGCACCGGCATCGCTGCTGTTGGCCTCGCGGAACAGGCGCTTGTCGGCCAGGTTGTTCACGCCGAAGCCGAAGCTGACGGTCCCGGTCACCCTGTAGCGCGCGCTCACGCCCCAGATGTTGTAGGCACCGCGGTCCTGCAGCGCGATCGAGGGATCGCAGCTGCCGGTGCAGCGCGGATCATTGTTGATGTTGGCGGTGGCCGGCTTCTGCTTGCCGTAGAACGTGCCGGTCAGCAGCACCGACAGCTTGTCGGTGGCCTGCCAGTCCAGCATCGTGTTGACGGTGTACTTCGGGATCACCGACAGCGGCTGGCCGGTGCTCTTGTTCTCGTTTTCCACCATGTAGGTGAAGTTGTTGCTCCATTTCAGGCGGTTGCCCTGCTCGCCCAGCAGCGGGATCACCAGGTTGCCTTCAAGCCCCTGCACGATCGCCTTGGGCGCGTTCTCCCAGCGGAAGATGCGGCCCTTGGTGTCGGCGGTCAGGCCAATCTGGGTGTAGCCGGCCTGGATCTTGTCCTTGTAGTCGTTGTGGAAGTAGGTCAACGAGGCCTGCCAGCCGCTCTGCGGTGCCCACTCGATGCCCAGTTCCTTGTTCAGGCTGGTTTCCGCCTTCAGGTCCGCGTTGCCGCGCATGTAGCAACCGGCACCCAGGCTCGGCAGTGCATTCGGGCAGCCGTTGCCACGGGTGTAGTACAGATAGTCCGGATTGGACTGGTACAGGTTCGGCGCCTTGAACGCGCGGGCGATGCCGCCCTTCACCACCCAGTCGCTGTTGATGCGGAACTGCGCATTGAGGCTGGGGCTGGTGTTGTTGCCGAACTGGCTGTGGTGGTCGAAGCGCAGGCCCGGGGTGACGATCCAGCGCTCACCCAGGTAGATGTTGTCTTCGACGAACACTGCGGTGGTCTGCGCGTCGGCCTTGCCCCGCGCGCGATCGGCCGACAGCCCCGGGATGCCGCCGCCGCTGCTGCTGGACTGGCTCATCGAGTACGGGTCGGTCAGGCGGCTGTCCAGGTATTCAAAGCCCAGCGTCCAGATGTTCTCGGCGCTGCCCAGCGAGGTCGGGAAGCTCACTTCGCCATCCAGCTGGTAGTTGCGCAGGCGCGAGGTCGACCAGTCGGTGCCGTTGAAGCTGCCTTCCGGGCCACCGGCCAGGCCTTCATTGATGCGCGAGTTGTTGACCGCTTCCACCGCGGCGGTCACCCGCGAGGTCACGTCGCCCCAGCGGCCGCGATGGGTGATCGCGCCGGTGTTGCGGTACATGCGGTTGGTTTCCGCTTCGCCTTCGGCCAGCGCCGCCAGGTCAACGCCGGTCGAGGTACCGGTAGTGCTGACCGCGCGGTCACCGGCGTAGATGTTGCCCTGGCGGCTGGTGCCGGCTTCGAACTCCACCACCTGGTCGGTGGTGATGTCCCAGCGCAGCAACGCGTTGACGTCGCGGTTCTTGACACCCTCGCGGCCAGCCGGTGGCACCGCGTTCGGGTTGGTGGCGTACTGGCGGTTGAGGTCCAGTGAGTCGGCGTCGGTCTTGTTGAGGTTGCCGTACAGGCGGAACGACAGGGTGTCGGTCATCGGCCCGCTCAGCTGCAGGCCGACGCGCTCGCTGCCGCCTTCGGCGCTGTGCTCGGGCACCAGGCCATACAGGTCGACCGCTCCGGTCAGGTCGCCGGTCGGGCGCTTGGTGATGATGTTGACCACGCCGCCGGACGCACCGGAGCCATAGCGTGCCGCCGCAGGGCCGCGCAGCACTTCGATGCGCTCGATCATTTCCGCCGGCACCCAGTTGGTATCACCGCGGGTATTGCGCTCACCGCTACGGCCCATGCGCACGGCGTCACGCGCACCGATGCGCTTGCCGTCGACCAGGATCAGGGTGTTTTCCGGCCCCATGCCACGCAGGTCGATCTGGCGGTTGTTGCCGTACTGGCCCGAGGCGCTGTTGCCGGTGAGGTTGACGCCCGGCATGGTGCGCAGCAGCTCGGCGATGTCGTTGGCCGGCGGGCGCTTGGCGATGTCCTCGGCGGTGATGGTCGAGGTACCCAGTGCCTGGCGGGCAATCTGCGAGGCGGTGACATGCACCGTGTCGATATCGGTGGCATCGGTTCCGGCCTGGGCGGTCAGGGCGCTTCCCGCCAGCAGGGCGGCAACGGCGAGCGCCAGCGGGCGCGGCGAAAGGACAACGGCAGGAGACATGGTCTGGACCTTCTGGCAGGGCAACGGGGCCTCTGGCAAAGGGCTTGAGGCAACGACGAGGGGGAGGCGGAGCGTCGCTGCAGTCGCCTGCGGCCCGATCCGTGCGCGCATTCTCCCATCAATGCGAGTGATTCTCAAATGCGTTCACTCATTGCCGCCGCGGCGCCGACGTGCTTTGCGCGCCGTGCAACCCTGCATCGCGCATAAACTGACCGGCCAACCCGCCATCAACCGTGCGCCACCGCGGCCGATACCCGTGGTTTGCCGTACGCAGTCAGAGATCGACGTGGAACCACCCCAACTGGACGATGCCAGCCAACCGCTGGCCGAGGCCTGGCAGCACTGCCTGCAACAGGCCGGCCCTGCCGCCACCGCGCTGCTGCACGCCGCCGCCGCCGATGCCCCGCCGGCGCTGGCCCAACGCTTCTACGAAGTGCTGCTGCAGGACGGGCGTGCACGCCGCTTCCTGTCCCACGACCAGGTCAAGCAGCGCCTGCAGCCGGCCATGCAGCGCTGGCTGGTGCAGTTGCTGACCACCAATGCCGACGGTATTGCCGGCGCCGTTGCCTCGCAGCGGGTGATCGGCGATGTGCATGCCCGGGTCGGTATTCCGGTCGACCTGGTCACCCGCGGCGCGCGCGTGCTCAAGCACGAACTGTTCGTGCGCCTGCACGACGACGCGCCCGACAGTGCCACTGCGTTCGCCGCCATCGACTGCCTCAGCGCGATCATGGACATCGCCATGGAAGGCATGACCCTGGCCTATACCCATGCACGCGAGCGCTCGACCCGCGCCGATGCTGCGTACCGGCTGTTCTCGCTGGTGCAGAACGTCGGCACCGAACGCGAACGCCAGCGCGCACTGCTGCTGGACTGGGAGAACGCCCTGCTCTACGCGCTCGCTGGCCACGTACAGGCCAGCGACAGCGCCAGCCTGGCCACTTCCGAGTTCGGCCTGTGGTTCACCCACAAGGGCATCCCCAGCTTCGGCGAGAGCAGCGAGACCCGGCAGGTCGGCCAGCTGATGGCCCGCATCGACAGCAACCTGCAGCGGGCGAGCAACGATGCCCCGGCACAACGACTGGCGGTGCTGCCGGCCATCCGCGAGGACCTGGCCGCCATCCGCACCCTGATGACGCTGCTGTTCGAGCGCATCGGTGAGCTGGATGCCGGCAGCGATGCGCTGACCAACCTGCTCAACCGCCGCTTCCTGCCTACCGTGCTGCGCCGGGAGATCGAGCTGGCCACGCGCAACCGCACGCCATTCTCGCTGCTGCTGCTCGACCTGGATCACTTCAAGGCGATCAACGACGGCCACGGCCACGACGCCGGGGACCGCGCGCTGCAGCACGTCGCCGGCCTGCTCGGCCAGCTGACCCGCGGCAGTGACTACCTGTTCCGCTATGGCGGCGAGGAGTTCGTGGTGGTGCTGGTCGCGGCCAGCGAATCACAGGCCGCGGTGATCGCCGAAAGCCTGCGGCGGCAGATCGCGCAGTCACCGGTGGCATTGGCCAACGGCCAGGTACTGGCACTGACCGCCAGCATCGGCGTAGCCGGCCATGACGGCCACCCGGACTACGAGCGGCTGATGGCACGGGCCGATGCGGCGATGTACGAGGCCAAGCGCAGCGGCCGCAACCGCGTGGTAGTGGCCAGCGCGGACCTTGAGGAAGCCCCGGGGCGGCGTGCACTGCAGCGATGACGACAGGACAGGTAGAGTCGACCGCTGGTCGACTATCGCGCGCAGCGCGGGATTTTTCGCACGCGGGGCGAAGAGCAGTCGACTGACAGTCGACTCTACCGACAGTCGGCTCTACCGTTCCGCGCGCCAGCCGATGCATTGGACGCCACCACCCGCCATGCTGCCCACCACAGCAGCGCCAGCGCCGCGATGCCTGCACCCAGCAGGCACACCGCAGGCCAGCCATGCCGGGCCTGCATCCAGGGCCCGGCAGCCGCACCGGCACCACTGCCCACTGCATAGAACAGCATGTACAACGCCACCAGGCGCCCATGCTGTTCTGCCGGTGCACGCAGCAGCAGCGCCTGGTTCGATACGTGCAGTGCCTGCCCACCGAGGTCGAGCACGATCACGCCCAGCAGCAGCAACGACAGCGACTGCGGCAGGCCCAGCAGCGGCCACCACGCGGCCAGCATCAGCAGCAACGCGCCAAGACTGACCCGACCGGCGAAACCGCGGTCCATCCAGTGCCCGACCCGCGCCGCCATCAAGGCGCCCACTACGCCGGCCAGGCCCAGTGCGCCGATGGCCGCGGTGGACCACTGCAACGGAGGCGCCGACAACGGCAGCGGCACCGCCGCCCAGAACACGTTGAGGCCAGCAAACAGCAGCAATGCCAGCGGCCCACGCTCGCGCAGCGCGCGGTCCCGGCGCAGCATGCCCAGCATCGAACCCAGCAGTTCGCGCCAGCGCGGTGGTACCGCCGGCACCGGCACCGCCGGCAGGCGCCGCCACAGCAGCACGGCCAGGGCCGCCATCAGCGCTGCCGACAGCAGATAGACCGCCCGCCAGCCGACGGTGGCCGCGACCGCGCCCGATACAACGCGCGCCAGCAACAGGCCGATGAACACGCCGCCCTGCACCACGCCCACCAGGCGCCCGCGCTGCTCGGGCGGCGCAAGCGTGGCGGTATAGGCGATCAAGCCCTGGGTCAGCGCGGTGCCCAACAGCCCGGCCAGCAGCATGCCCGACAACAGCCAACCGGCCGTGCGTGCCGCTGCCAGCCACAGCAGGGCCAGCACCAGCGCCATCAACTGCATCCGCAGCAGGCGTCGCCGGTCACCGCGATCGGCGAGCGGCAGCAGGCCCAGCAATGCCAGCACACTGCCGGCCTGGGTTGCCGCCAACACTGCGCCCGCCACGGCACGGTCCAGTGCGAAGGCCTGTGCCAGCCGATCCAGCAGCGGTTGCGCGTAGTAGACGTTGGCAACGCTGGCGCCGGCCGCGACCGCCAGCAGGGTCAGCAATGGGCGGGACATCGATGCGCTCATGATGTAGTTGCAATTTGAAACTTGATGCAGGCTATCGCCATTGGTTTTAAACTGCAACCACATTCGGAGGCCACAGCATGCACGCCAACAGTCCCTGCCCCGTTGCCCGCAGCGCCGACCTGCTCGGTGATCGCTGGGCACTGCTGGTGATCCGCGATGCCTTCGACGGCGTCACGCGCTTTGGCGACTTCCAGCGCAGCCTCGGCGCGGCGCGCAACATCCTCAGCGATCGCCTGCGCAGGCTGGTCGAGGCCGGCATCCTGCAACTGCAACCGGCCTCCGATGGCTCGGCCTACCAGGAATACGTGCTCACCCACGCCGGCCAGGAACTGTTCCCGCTGCTGGTCGCGCTGCGCCAGTGGGGAGAACGCCATCGCTTCAGCGCCGGTGAAGCCCATTCGCAGTTGATCGAATCCAGCACGCGGCGACCACTGCCCTACATGCAGCCGCACGGGCGCGACGGTCAGCCGCTGCAGGCCGCCGCCACCCGCGTGCGCAAGCTCAAGGACGACCGGCGCGGCGCCTGATCCGCCCATTCGCGCACACCACGATCCGGCCGCGCCGGTTAGCATCGGAGGTTTCGGCCGCCGGACGCCGCCGATGCCGCGCTATCGCCCTTCCCTGCTGACCGCCCTGCTGTTGCCGCTGCTGGCCTGCGCCACAGCAACCACGCAGGCCCGCGAGGTTGCCGCGCCCGCCGACCACGTGCAGGCCGATGGCCCCTATGTATTCCGCCAGGGCGACCAGCTGCAGGCCAAGTGGATCTGCGACGACAAGGTCGAGTCGCGCTCGCTGGCCATCAACACGACGGGCACCGATATCGCGCCGCGCTGTGGCTACGAACACACCGTGCACGTGGCCGCGCCGAATGCGGCCTCGGTCTCCGTGCTGCCGGCCGCGCCGCGCATCGTCGCGCTGTCGGACATCCATGGCCAGTACGGGCTGCTGGTGCGCCTGCTGCGCGCCCACCAGGTCATCGACGCCCAGGATCGCTGGGCCCTGGGTAAGGACACGCTGGTCATCGCTGGCGATGTATTCGACCGCGGCCCGCAGGTGACCGAGGCGTTCTGGCTGCTGTACGGCCTGCAGCAGCAGGCCGCCGCCGCCGGTGGCGCAGTGCACTTCGTGCTAGGCAACCACGAAACCATGGTGCTGTACGACGACCTGCGCTACGTCAACCCGAAGTACCTGCGCAGCGCCCAGCTGCTGGGCCGCAGCTACCCGCAACTGTATGGCGCCGACTCGGTGATGGGGCAGTGGCTGCGCACCCGCCCGGTGCTGCTGAAGATCGGCGATACCCTGTTCCTGCATGGCGGCATCTCGCCCGAGGCGTTGCAGCTGGCGCTGGACCCGGTACGCACCAATGCGGCCTACCAGGCCTCTCTGGGCCTGCCCAAGGCCGAAGTGAAGGCCGACCCGGCCACCGCACCGCTGTATGACGGCAAGACCAGCCCGATCTGGTACCGCGGCTATTTCGATGGCCGCCTCGACACCGCGGGGGTACAGGCCGTGCTCGACCGCCTGCAGCTCACGCGCATCGTGGTCGGCCACACCTCGATGCCGCACGTCAGCAGCTTCCATGGCGACCGCGTGATCGCCATCGACAGCAGCATCAAGAACGGCGAGAACGGCGAACTGCTGTTCATCGAGGATGGCAGGCTCAGCCGCGGCCTGCTGGACGGCTCACGGGTGCCGCTGGCACTGGGTGAGCCGGGCCTGCAGGACTGAATGGCGGGACAGCGCGACGGTGCCGGGAGGTGCCGGCGCGCTCCACCTTCCCCCCGTTTGCGGCTACCCTCGGCAGCCGAGAGGCCCGCCCCGTCCACCCGCTGGGCCCGACCGTTACAGGAGCTCCCCGCGCATGCGCGTTCTGATTGCTGAAGACGACCCGGACATCGCCTCCGGCCTGTGCGCCTCGCTGCGCCGGCAGGGGCATGTGGTCGACCACGTCGACAACGGCGCGCACGCCGACGCCGCGCTGGGTTCGACCCAATACGCGCTGCTGGTGCTGGACCTGGGCCTGCCGCAGCTGGATGGCCGCGACGTGCTGCAGCGCCTGCGCCAGCGCGGCGATGGCCTGGCGGTACTGGTGGTGACCGCCCGCGACGGCCTGGCCGAACGCGTGCGCGTGCTCGACCTCGGTGCCGACGACTACCTGGTCAAGCCATTCGCACTGGACGAATTCGAAGCCCGCGTGCGCGCACAGCTGCGCCGCGTGACCAGCAATGGCAACCCGGACCTGCGCATCGGCCGCCTGCGCATCGATCTGGCCGGGCATCGGGTGTGGATCGACGATCAGTCGCTGGAACTGACCGCACGCGAGTTCGGCCTGCTGTCGGCGCTGGCGGTACGGGCCGAGCGCATCGTCTCGCGCGCACAGCTGGTGGAGGCGCTGTGCGACTGGGGCCAGGACCTGACCGACAACGGCCTGGACATCGCCCTGCACCGCCTGCGCCGCAAGCTGCAGCCCGGCGGCATGGGCATCCGCACCGTGCGCGGACTGGGCTACATGCTGGAAGACGCGCAGGACGACAGCGCCCCGTGATCAGCGGCCCCCCCAGCCTGCGTCGGCGCCTGCTCGCCTTCCTGGCGTTGCCGATGCTGGGCCTGCTTACCTTCAATACGATCCTGGCCTATTACGTTGCGTTGGATTATTCCAACCGCATCCACGACCGTAACCTGATCGACGACACGCACTCGTTCGCGCAGATGCTGAGCACCATGCCGGTGACCAGCGACCTGTCTCCGCAGGCGCGCTTCCTGATCGAGTACGACCCCGACGGCCATCGCTATTTCAACGTCGACAGCAGCCGCAAGGGCACCCTCAGCGGCAATGCGGACTTCAGCCCGTATGCCCCTTCTCAGGACTGCACCGGCGTGCATCCGGCCCTGTACGACGGCAACCTCAATGGCCAGCAGGTGCGCATGGCCACCGTCTGCACGCAGGCGATGAACGATCCGCAGGACGAGCTGGCGGTGACCGTGGCCGAAAGCATGGCCGACCGCCGCCAGCGTGCGCGCGAGATCCTGATGATCATCATCCCGCTGATGACCATGCTGGCGCTGGGCACCGCAGCGCTGGTCTGGTTCGGCGTGACCTACGGCCTGCGCATCCTCACGCCGCTGAGGACCCGCCTGGCGCAGCGCCGTGGCGAACTGGCACCGATCTCCGACGCCGACGTGCCGGAGGAGATCCAGCCGCTGATCAGCACCATCGACGATCTGTTCGCGCGCCAGGCGGAAATGATCACGCTGCAGAACCGCTTCATCGCCGATGCCGCGCATCAGCTGCGTTCGCCGCTGGCCGGCATGGCCCTGCATGTGGACCAGGCGCTGGCCCATGGTGACCCGGACACGGTGCGCGAGGCATTGCAGCACATCCGCCGGCTCAACCAGCGCACCGCCCGGGTCAGCACCCAGCTGCTCGCACTGAGCCGGGCGCAGACCGTGCCCGATACCGTGGAGGCACTGGACCTGTGCGAGCTGGTGCCGCAGTGGGTCGGCATGCGCGTGCCCGAAGCGATCCGCGATGGCATTGATCTTGGCTACCGCGGCAGCCCCCACCCGCTGCGCGTGCTCGGCAACGGTGCCCAGCTGCAGGAAGCACTGGACAACCTGATCGACAACGCGCTGCGCTATGCCGGCCGCGATGCGACCGTCACGGTCGGCGTGCATGCGCTGGATGACAATGACGTCGAACTGTACGTGGAGGACAACGGCCCCGGCGTGCCCGAGGACGTGATGCCACGGCTGGGCGAGCGCTTCTTCCGAGCGCCTGGCACCGCAGCCAGCGGCACCGGCCTGGGCCTGGCCATCGCGCACGAAGCGGTGGAGCATTCCGGCGGCCGCCTTACCTTCCTCAACCGCGCCGGTGGGGGCCTGAAGGTCGCCATCACACTGCCGCTGCTGAAGGCCCCCTGACCCGTACCGGGGCGCTGAAAGGCTGGCGAAAATCGCGCTTGCGATCCTGACCATCCCCACTGCCGTCCCGGAGCCGCCAGGTGACCGAATCGCACGACTTCTTCCTCCCCGGTGGCCCGCAGGGCGTGCTGCTGGTCCACGGCCTGACCGGCACCCCGGCGGAAATGCGCATGCTGGGCAAGGGCCTGAACAACGCCGGCTTCACCGTACACGGCGTGCAGTTGCCCGGCCATTGCGGCACCGTGGATGACCTGCTGGCGACCACCTGGGAACAGTGGTACCAGGGCGTGGAAGATGCAGCGGCGAGCCTGCGTGGCAAGGTCGACCAGTTGTTCGTCGGCGGCCTGTCGATGGGCGCGGTACTGGCGCTGGCGCTGGCTGCACGCCGCCCCGAATGGGTGTCCGGCGTCGGCGTGTATGGCGCCACCTTCCGCTACGACGGCTGGAACATTCCCGCCGTGGCCCGCCTGTCGTTCCTGCTGCCGTGGTTCAAGCGCTTCAACATCGGCCGCGACCGCATGTTCATGGAAGAACCGCCCTATGGCCTGCGTGACGAGCGCCTGCGTGCGCAGGTCAGTGCCGCCATGCTGTCCGGCGACAGCGCCGCGGCCGGCCTGCCGGGCAACCCCTGGCACGCGCTGGCCGAGATGCGCGCCCTGAGCAACTGGACCCGCCGCCACCTGCACCAGGTCACCGCACCGTGCCTGGTGATGCACGCCCGCGAAGACGACGTGGCCAGCATGGGCAACGCCGAACTGGTGATATCGAGGGTCAGCGGCCCGAAGGAACTGGTGGTGCTGGAAGACAGCTACCACATGATCACGATCGACCGCGAACGCCGCGAGGTGATCCGCCGCAGCGCGCGTTTCTTCACCGAAATCGGTGAACGCAGCGGCGTGCTCAAGGCGGTGGCCTGAGATGGGGGCACTCGCCACGCTGCTGTGGCTGGCCAATGTGGTGCTCGATACCGGTGGCCAGCTCGCCTTCAAGGCCGCCGCCAGCGACCCGCAGGATGGCGAAGGACTGCAACGCTGGAAACACATGCTCAGCCGCCCCTGGCTGTGGATCGGCATCGCCTGCTACGTGCTTGAGTTCGTTGCCTGGATCGCGTTCCTGTCGCTGGTGCCGTTGTCCAAGGGCGTGCTGCTGGGCTCGATCAACATCGTCGCGCTGATGATCGCCGGCCGCATCCTGTTCCGCGAAAAGCTCACGCCATTGCGGGTGACCGGCATGCTGCTGGTCACGGCGGGCGTGGCGGTGGTGGGGGCCGGCTCATGAGGCGCCTGTATGTGATCGGCTTTCCCCTGCTGATGGCCTTCGACACGCTGGCCCAGCTGTGCTTCAAGTACGCCGGTGACGCCGCGCTGCCGGTCGAGGCCAACACCGCGTGGCTGTTGCGCGTGCTGTCGCAGCCGTGGGTATACGGCGCGGTCCTCGGCTACATCGGCGCGTTCTTCACCTGGATGAGCCTGCTGCGCCATGCGCCGATCGGCCCGGCGTTCGCGGCCTCGCACCTGGAGGTGATCAGTGTGCTGCTGCTGTCGGCCTGGCTGCTGAAAGAGCCGCTCACCCTGCACCACCTTGTCGGTGCGGTACTGATCGTGGCTGGCATCGTCTGCCTCGGCCGCGCCGAAGCGGACGACCCGCACAGCCCCGCCGACAGCACTTCGTGAGCGGGCTGCGATGAGCCTGTTCGCGCGCGAACTGCCGCCGACCGCTGGCCTGCCGATGCAGGCCAGCGACTTCCTTCCCGGCGGCGGCGACCTGCGCGACATCCTGGCCACCCAGCTCGGCACACCGCCGCTGCAGCTGACCTGTTCCGGCACCCACGCGCTGCTGATCGCACTGCGCACCCTGCGCAAGCGCGCGCCCAAGCGCGATACCGTGATCCTGCCGGCCTATACCTGTCCGCTGGTGCCGATCGCGGTACACAGCCTCGGCCTGCGCGTGCAGCTGTGCGATACCCGGCGTGGCCATTTCGACTTTGATCCGGCACAGCTCTCGCGCCTGGCCGACGCACGGACGCTGGCGATCCTGCCCACCCACCTCGGCGGGCGCATCGCCGATGTCGAACGGGCCTGCGAGGTCGCACGCGGCGCCGGTGCCTGGGTGATCGAAGATGCCGCACAGGCGCTGGGCGCACGGGTCGGCAACAGCAGCGTGGGGCTGCGTGGCGACATCGGATTCTTCAGCCTGGCCGCCGGCAAGGGGCTGAGCCTGCATGAAGGCGGCCTGCTGGTCAGCCGCGATGACGAGCTGCGCGCCGCGCTGGCCGAACATGCCGCCGAACAGGTACGTTTCAGCCTGCGCTGGGAGCTGCTTCGCAGCGTGCAGCTGCTGGGTCTTGCCGCCTGTTACCGCCCCTCGCTGCTGTCGCTGGTGTACGGCAATCCGCTGCGCAGCGCCCTGCAACGCGGCGATCTGGAAGACGCGGTCGGAGACATTTTCCCGCTGGACATCCCGCAGCACCGGGTCAGCCAGTGGCGGCAGAACGTGGGCGCCCACGCTGCACGGCGGCTGCCTGCGTTCCTGCAGGCCGGGCGCCTGCGCGCACTGCAGCTGCGTGTGCAGCTGGCACAGCTGCCGGCGGTGGAGGTGGTCGATGGCCTGGCCGGCACCGGCGGCACCTGGCCGATGCTGATGCTGCTGCTGCCCAGCCAGCGCGCGCGCGATGCCGCACTGGACGAACTGTGGCCGCGCGGCCTCGGTGCCAGCCGCATGTTCATCCATGCCCTGCCCGACTACGCCTACCTGCGTGGCATCGTGCCGCAGGACGACATGCCGAACGCGCGCGACTTCGCCGCACGCATGCTGACCCTCGGCAACAGCGCCTGGCAGACCCGGGAAGAGACCGCGCAGATCCTGCGGGCGCTGGCCGCTGCGCAGCCCTGAAAGCGCGGTTTTCACGGCATCACGCCCATTCAGCACGCTCGATTCCTGAACACTTTCCCCACCCGGCGGTGCAGGCTTTCAACAGGAAAGGAACGAGAAAGGCTGCCTGCCTACATTGAGCCTGCCCCGGCATCGTGCCGGACGTTTCTTTCATCGACGGACCTGCCCATGCACTGGAGCATCCTGTGTGACTTCGATGGCACCATCAGCCTCGAAGATGTCATCGACTCGCTGCTGGAGAAGTACGGCCAGCCGGGCTGGCAGCAACTGGAAGACCAATGGAAGGCGGGAAAGATCGGCTCGCGTGAATGCATGCAGGGCCAGGTGCGGCTGTTGAAGCTGGACCCGGCCACGCTCGACGCGCACCTGGACCAGGTGCAGATCGATCCGGGCTTCGCCGCCTTTGTCAGCCGCGCCGAACAGCTGGGCGTGCCGCTGCGCATCGTCAGCGACGGCCTGGACTATGCGATCCACCGCATCCTCGCCAACCACGGCCTGTCGCGACTGCCGGTGGTGGCCAACCACCTGCGCTGGTGCGAAGACCATTGGGAACTGGAGTCGCCCTACCAGGCCGAAGGATGCCGCAGTGGTACCTGCAAGTGCACCTGCGCCGCGCAGGCGCGTGCCGACGAAGCACCACGCGTGCTGATGATCGGCGATGGCAGCTCGGATTTCTGCGTCTCCGAAGATGCCGACTTCGTGTTCGCCAAGCGCCGCCTGATCACCCATTGCACGAAGGCCGGCATCAAGCATGCCGCCATCGATACCTTCCACGATGCAATCGCACTGTTGCCGCGCTTGCTCGATGGCAGCCTGCTGCAGCCACGTCGCCTCGACGCCAGCCCGCAGCCCACCGCACTGCCCCTGCTGCTGGCCACCGCCTGAGCACTCCCTTCCAGGCGCGCTCCCCGTCACCCCTTTCGAACGTCCTTCACGGAACCGAACTGCATGAACATTTTTGACAAGAACGCCGACGCGGCTGCCTCCGACGCGCAGCTGCTGGCCGACGAAGCCCGCTACAGCTCCTTCGGCGACACCGTCCACTACGTCGACCCGCCGAAGATCTTCCAGCGCGGCGAAGGCAGCTACATGTTCGATGGTGCGGGCGTGCCCTACCTCGACCTGCAGATGTGGTACTCGGCCTGCAACTTCGGCTACAGCAACAGGCGCCTGAACGACGCGCTGAAGGACCAGATCGACACCCTGCCGCAGGTCGCCAGCCAGTACCTGCACCCGACCCGCGTGCAGCTGGCCAAGACCATTGCCGTGGACATGCACCAGAAGTTCGGCCTCGACGGCCGCGTGCACTTCAACGTCGGCGGCGCGCAGGCCATTGAAGATTCGCTGAAGATCGTGCGCAACGCGCGCGGCGGCAAGAGCCTGATGTTCGCCTTCGAGGGCGGCTACCACGGCCGCACCCTGGGTGCCTCGTCGATCACCTCCAGCTACCGCTACCGCCGCCGCTACGGCCACTTCGGCGAGCGCGCGATGTTCATCCCGTTCCCGTACCCGTTCCGTCGTCCGAAGGGCATGACCCCGGACGAGTATTCCGACCACTGCGTGTGGCAGTTCGAGCGCCTGTTCGAAAGCGAGTACAACGGCGTGTGGGATCCCAAGGTCGGCCAGGCCGAGTACGCCGCGTTCTACGTCGAGCCGATCCAGGGCACCGGCGGCTACGTCATCCCGCCGCGCAACTTCTTCACTGGCCTCAAGCGCGTGCTGGACAAGTACGGCATCCTGATGGTCGTCGATGAAATCCAGATGGGTTTCTGGCGCACCGGCAAGCTGTGGTCGATCGAGCACTTCGGCGTTACCCCAGACGTGCTGGTGTTCGGCAAGGCGCTGACCAACGGCCTGAACCCGCTGTCGGGCCTGTGGGCGCGCGAAGAACTGATCAACCCGACCGTGTTCCCGCCGGGCTCCACCCACTCCACCTTCAACTCCAATCCGCTGGGCACCCGCCTCGGCCTGGAAGTGCTGAAGCTGGGCAAGGAAATGGATTACGAGCGCACCGTGCCGGAGAAGGGCGCGTACTTCCTGGACGGCCTGCGTGGCCTGCAGAAGCGTCACCCGGAGATCGGCGACGTCGACGGCCTGGGCCTGGCCCTGCGCGCCGAGATCTGCCAGACCGACGGCTACACCCCCAACAAGGAACTGCTGGACCGCATGGTCGACATCGGCCTGGCCGGTGACCTCCTGCACGACGGCAAGCGCATGGGCCTCGTGCTCGACGTGGGTGGCTGGTACAAGAACGTGATCACCTTCGCGCCGTCGCTGGACATCAGCTACGAAGAGATCGACCTGGCGATCACCCTGCTCGACCAGGCGCTGACCAAGGCCAAGGGCTGAGGTCGATGCGCTGCCGGTTCCCGTGCCGATGGAGATGACGTCACGCGCATCCAGCACCGCGCTGGAACCGGCCGCGCTGCTGGAGGGCTTCCTGGCCCACCCGCCGCTTGGATTCGAGGCAGGCCTGCTTCCCAGCGGCCTGCCGACCTTCCGTGCGCCGCTCGACCTGACCACCACGATGGACGACGACCTGCGCGGCAAGCTGCTTGGCTTGCCGCTGTCGCGCCTGTGGCGGCCCTGGATCACCTGGAAGACCCGCTTCGTCGGTGCCACCAGCACCGAGTACACCCCGTTGCCCGCGCACGTCGCACCAGAGGCATTGGCCGAGGACGTGACGCGTCACGCGATCGGCGATTCCCGGCTGCTGGTGGTCAAGGACCTGGCAATCGATTCGCCGCTGCTGGACGACGCGGCCAATGCACACAGCAGCGCCTTCCTGCAGGCGCTGCTGGCACGCGGCTTCGTCGAACTGGAAGGCATGCCGCTGGCCTGGGTGGCGATCGATTTCGATTCGATCGATGGCTATCTCGGACGCCTGTCGTCCTCGCGCCGCAAGAACATCCGGCGCAAGCTGCGCTCGCGCGATGGCCTGCAGATCGACTGCATCGCCACCGGCGATCCGGCCCTCGCAGACCCGCGACTGCAGGCCGAACTGTACGCGCTGTACCTGGGCGTGTTCGCGCAGAGCGCCGTGCATTTCGACCAGCTCGACGTGGCCTACTTCCAATACCTGCTGGCCGACAGCCAGGGCCAGGGACGGATGTTCCTGTACCGCCACCAGGGTCTGCTGATCGGCTGGAACCTGTGCTACATCCACGCCGGAAAGCTGGTGGACAAGTACATCGGCCTGGCCTACCCGCAATCACGCGAGCACAACCTGTACGCGGTCAGCTGGATGCACAACCTCGAATACGCGCTGCAGCACGGCCTGAGCCACTACGTGGCCGGCTGGACCGACTCGCGGATCAAGGCCGAGCTGGGCGCCCGCTTCACCTCCACCCGGCACGCGATCCACGCCCGCTCCCCGCTGCTGCGCGCTACCCTGCGCAAGCTGGCACCGTACCTGCAGGGCGAACCTGATGGAGGCGGTTGAACGATGTCGGCGCGTTTTCCGCTGATCCTGGACCTGGACGGTGGCGTACTGCCGCTGCCACAGGCGCAGACCCTGGCGCTGCCGCAGTGGCACGATCCGCTGCGCTTCGCCTGCAGCACTTCAACCCTGGACCGTTTCGCCGCTGAAGTGCTGGCACCGCTGCCGGCCCAGCTCGGCACGGTGATGCTCGGCAGTGGCGACTTCCACCACCTCAGCCTGCCGCTGCTGCGTCGCATGCGCGCGCACCAGCCGTTCCAGCTGGTGGTGCTGGACAACCATCCGGACAACATGCGTTTCCCGTTCGGCATGCACTGCGGGTCGTGGGTGAACGCGGCCAGCAAGCTGCCGCAGATCTCGCACATCCATGTGCTCGGCATCACCTCCAGTGACATCGGCCTGGGCCACGCCTGGGAGAACCATTGGCGCCCCCTGATGGGCGGGCGCCTGACTTACTGGTGCATGGATGTGGACGTGGGCTGGGGCCACCGCCTCGGCAGCGGCCGTGCATTCCGACGGTTCGAGCACCCGGAGGCACTGGTTGCCGCGTTCGCCGCCGAGCAGGCCAAGTCGCCGCAACCGACCTACCTGTCGATCGACAAGGATGTGTTCGCCGAGGACGTCGCCCGCAGCAACTGGGACCAGGGCCGCTTCCAGCTGGAACACGCACTGGTGGTGATCGAAGCGCTGCGCGCCGGCGGCCTGGTCGGCAGCGACATCACCGGCGAAGTGTCGCTGGCCAACTACCAGAGCCGCTTCAAGCGCTGGCTGTCGTCGCTGGACGGCCAACCTGACGTCAGCGCCGAGGATCTGCCGGTGTGGCAGGCACGGCACCAGCAGGTGAATCGCGAACTGCTGGCGGCGATGGCCGCCGTGCCGACCGCCTGCTGACCGCGCCGGTCGTGCCGGCCGCTGGCCGGCGTGGCTTCGGTAGTGCCGGCCGCTGGCCGGCAACCTCATCGTTCCCAGGCTCGCCGGGATGCCGGCCAGCGGCCGGCACTACACTGGACTCCCGCCCCGGAACCTCGCGATGCCCCAGACCGTCATCCCGCAACTGCGCATGCGCCATGCCGACACCACCCTGCCGTTCTACGTGCAGGGGCTGGGTTTCGTGGTCGACTGGGAACACCGCTTCGAACCCGGCTTCCCGCTGTTCGCCCAGCTCACCCGCGACGGCCAGACGATCTTCCTCACCGAACACAGCGGCGACTGCGAGGTCGGCGGCGCGGTGTACTTCATCGTTGAAGACGTCGACGCCCTGCACCGCGCCTTCAGTGCCGCCAACGTACCGATCGAGCAGCCACCGCACGACACCGGATGGGGCAGCCGCGAGATGCTCCTGCGTGACCCGGACGGCAACCGACTGCGCTTTGCCACCCACGTGGACTGAACGATGCGGGCTTGAGGCGGATATACGGAACATATATGCTTCGTATATCCATTCCGCCAGGACCGCCCATGGGCATCGTCAACATCGATGACACCCTGCACGACCAGCTGCGCCGTGCCTGCACCGTCTCCAGCCGTTCGATCAACGCCCAGGCCACCTTCTGGATCCGGGTCGGCATGCTGTGCGAGATGAACCCCACGCTGAGCTTCCAGGACATCGTCGCCAGCGAACTGCGGGCAGCCGGGGTGCAGCCGCAGGCGCTGGCGCCCGGGCGGGCCTGACATGACGATGATCAAGCAGCCGCACGAAATCGCGTTGCTGGCCGAATCCGGGCGCCTGCTGGCGCAGGTGTTCGCCGCGCTCGACCAGCTGCCGCTGCAGGGACGCAGCACGATGGAGATCAACGACTTCGTCGAGCGCATGATCGTCGATGAGCTGCAGGCGCGGCCGGCCAGCAAGGGCCAGTACGGCTTCCCGTATGTGCTCAACACCTCGATCGACAACGTGGTCTGCCACGGCGTTCCCAGCACCGCCGACGTGCTGCGCAGCGGCCAGATCGTCAACCTCGACATCACCCTGGAGAAGAACGGCTACATCGCCGACTCCAGCACCACCTACCTGGTCGGTGAGGTCGACTACGCCGCGCGCAGGCTGGTGCAGGCCACCTACCAGGCGATGTGGAAAGGCATCGCTGCGGTGCGCCCGGGAGCGCGCCTGGGCGATATCGGCCACGCCATCGCCCGCCACGCGCGCAGCCACGGCTACAGCGTGGTGAAGGAATACTGCGGCCATGGCATCGGCCAGCAGATGCACGAGGAACCGCAGATCCTGCATTACGGCCATCCCAACACCGGCATGGTGCTGGAAGAAGGCATGGTGTTCACCATCGAGCCGATGCTCAACCAGGGCAAGCCGGCCATCCGTCAGCAGCCGGACCAATGGCCGGTCTACACCCGCGACGGCAAGCTGTCGGCGCAGTTCGAGCACACCGTGGCGGTCACCCGCAGCGGCGTGCGCGTGCTGACCCTGCGCCCCGGCGAAACCCCGCAGTGCGCGGTGGACGCGGCCTAGAGCGGGCGCAACAGCAGCAGCGTGGCGAGGCAGGACATGAAGACCGCCACGGCGGCATCCAGCACCCGCCAGGCGCCCGGCCTGCGGAACACCGGCTGCAACAGGCGCGCGCCATAGCCCAACGTGCAGAACCAGGCCACGCTGGCGGCGCAGGCACCGGCGGCGAACGCCCAGCGCAGGTCACCGGGGTAGCGCGTGGACAGACTGCCCAGCAGCACCACCGTATCCAGATAGACGTGCGGGTTGAGCAGCGTGAACGCCAGGCAGGTCAGCAGTACCTGCCTTCCGCTGCCGCCCTGCGCCTCGGCGGCGGCCAGGGCACTGCCACCGCGCCACGCGCGCAGCCCCGCCCGCAGGCCATACCAGAACAGGAAGGCCGCACCACCGAAGCGCAGCACCTGCAGCAGCAGCGGCCACTGCAGCACCAGCGCGCCCATGCCGCCAACGCCAGCAAGGATCAGCGCGATATCCGCGCCGGCGCAGGCCAGCACTACCGTCCCCACATTGCGCTGCTGCAGGCCCTGGCGCAGCACGAAGGCATTCTGCGCGCCGATGGCGATGATCAGGCCGGCACCTGCGAACAGGCCGGCGGCGGTAGCGGCAATCCACATCGGGACAGGCCAGGCAGCGAGGGGACGCGCAGGGTGCCGCCAACCGCCTTGATTAGACAAACTGATTTTTCTTTATCCTGTGCAGGAAAACTGAAGAGGCACCGGCATGGACCTGGTACACCCGCAACTGGCCGCGTTTGCCGCGGTGCTGGAGGAAGGCAGCTTCGAGGCTGCGGCACGCCGCCTGTCGATCAGCCCGTCAGCACTGTCGCAGCGGATCAGGGCCCTGGAGGACAGGCTCGGGCAGGTACTGGTGGTGCGCCAGGCACCCTGCCGGCCGACTGCCGCGGGTGAAGCGCTGCTGCGCCGGGTGCGACCGATGCAGGCGCTGGAGGCCGAGGCATTGGCCGAGCTGCTACCCGAGCGTGGCAGCGACGCTGCGCGCACGCCGATCCCCCTGGCGGTCAACGATGACTCGCTTGATACCTGGTTCGTACCGGCCATCGCCGACCTGCACCAGCGCCACGGCTATCTGTTCGACCTGCGCATGGACGACCAGGACCACACCCTGCAGCTGCTGCGCGATGGCAGCGTGCTCGGCGCGGTCACCGCCGAAAGCCAACCGGTGAAGGGATGCAACGTGCACCCGCTCGGCGCGATGCGCTACCACGCCATCGCCTCGCCCGGCTTCGCCCGCCAGTACTTCCGCGATGGCATGCAGGCCGCAACCCTGGCGCACGCACCGATGCTGGTGTTCAACCGCAAAGATGAACTGCAGTGGCGCTTCGTGCGGCGCCTGACCCGCGCGCGGCTGCAGCCGCCGCTACACTACCTGCCCTCCTCCACCGGTTTCGTCGAAGCCGCCGCGTGCGGACTCGGCTGGGGCATGGCTCCGGAAACCCTGGTCGCGCCCGCCGTGCGCGCCGGCCGCGTGGTGGTACTGGAACCCCGCCGCTGGCTCGATGTGCCGCTGTACTGGCAGCATGCCGCCGTGCGCTCAAGCACGCTGCAGCACATCACCCAGGCGCTGCGCACTGCGGCCAGAGGCCCCCTTCGTTGAGGACAAACCGATGATCGCAGACCCGGGCTTCACGCTGCACGCACTACCGTTTGCGCACTTCTTCACTACTGGGACGGCATGGGCGTGATCGGCCGACGTACAAGGATGCACCGCGCGAAGGCCGCGCTGGCGCTGGCAGCCTGCCTGCCATTCGCTGCCACCGCGCAGCCCACCAGCGACGCACCGGCATTGGACTGGGAACAGGCACGGCAACGTCTGGAGCAGGTCTCCGATGCGTTGGCCGCTGCCGACGCCGCCGTGCGCAACAAGCAGGACCTTCAGGACGCGACCCGCCTGCTGCGCCTGCCGGAGATCACCGGCGAAGTGCGCCGGCTGCAGTTCCAGAAGACGCTCACCCTGCCCCTGGGTTCGCTGGCTCCGGTGGCCGAGGCCTTTGGCATCGACTCGCCGCTGTCGTTCACCGAACGCGACTGGCGTACCCGCCCGGTGGTGACTGCGGTGCTGCCGCTGTACACCGGCGGCGTGATTCCGGCCGCGCAACGTGCGGCCAGTGCCGCCCACGAACAGGCCAGCGCCGAGCGCGAAGCACAACGCCAATCGCTGACCGTGCAGCTGGCCCAGGCCTATTTTGGCCAGCGCCTGGCCGAGCAGGCGGTGGACGTGCGCCGCGATGTGCGCGATGGCCTCAACCGCCACCTGTCCGACGCTGAGAAGCTGGAACGCGAGGGCTTCGCCACCCGCGCGCAGCGCCTGCAGGCCACCGTGGCCCGCGACAAGGCCGAGCGCGAATACCAGAAGACGGTGAACGACCTGGCCACGCTGAAGGCCGCACTGGCCACGCTGCTGCGCAGTGGCGGCGAGGTGCAGCCGGTGTCGCCGCTGTTCGTGCAGCGCGTGCCACTGGAACCGGTGGCCAGCTTCGAACGCACCGCGCAGGCGCGGCAGCCGCAGATCGCGCGCCTGCGGGCGATGGTGGCGCAGGCCGAACAGGGCGTGCGCGTGCAGCAGGCCAAGCTGAAGCCACAGATCTTCGCCTTCGGCCAGTACGACTTCCGTCGCCGCGACGAGATGCTGACCGATCCGGACTGGGCGTTCGGCATCGGCCTGAAGTACACCTTCCTGTCGCCGAACTCGCGGCCGGCGCAGATCAGCGCCGCGCGTGCGCAGCAGGACCAGGCCGAAGCGGGCCTGCGCGAGGCCGAGAACCAGGTCGCACTGGGTGTGCGCAAGGCCTGGAACGAGCTGGAAACCGCACGCCAGCAGTACGTGCTGCTCGACAGCAGCATTGCCCAGGCACAGGAAAACCTGCGCCTGCAGGAGCTGGCGTTCCGCGAAGGCCAGGCGACTTCGCTGGATGTGATCGACGCGCGGCTCGGCCTGGGCGGCGCCCGCGTCGAGCGCGCACAGGCCGCCTACCAATACGATATTGCGCTGGCACAGTTGCTGGAGGTCAGTGGACAGATGGACCGTTTCGAAGAGTTCCGGCGGCGGGCGGACGAGGTGATCGACCATGAGTGATGTGCTGCACGACGATGCGACGACGCCCCCGGGCAAGCGCCGGTTGGGACCGATCCTGGTAGTGGTGCTGCTGGTCGTGGTGGTGCTCGGCCTGTGGCTGGCCTGGCGCAGCCCGGCCGACCAGATCCAGGGCATGGCCGATGCGGACACGATCAACGTGGCCGCCAAGATCACCGCGCGCGTGGCCGAACTGAAGGTGCGCGAGGGCGACCGCGTGCAGGCCGGGCAGGTGCTGTTCCTGCTCGACAGCCCCGAAGTGGCCGCCAAGGAACAGCAGGCGCACGGCGCTTTGGCCGCCGCACAGGCAGTGGCCGACAAGGCCGACGAAGGCGCGCGCAGCGAAGACATCCGCGCCGCCGAAGCGAACTGGAAGCGGGCCGAAGCCGGTGCGACGCTGGCTGAAGCCACTTACCAGCGCGTGCAGAACCTGTTCAACGAAGGGGTGATGACCCGGCAGAAGCGTGATGAAGCGCATGCCCAGGCCACCAGTTCGCGTGAACTGGCCCGTGCCGCGCGCGCGCAGTACGACATGGCCCTGGCCGGCGCGCGCGAGCAGGACAAGCGTGCCGCGCAGGGCCAGGTGCAACAGGCACAGGGCGCGGTGGCCGAGGTCAACGCCGCGCGTGTCGAAGTGGAAGGGCGCGCGCCGGTCGCCGGCGAAATCAACAAGCGCATGGCCGACCCGGGCGAGCTGGTGCCGGCCGGCTACCCGGTGTTCACCCTGGTCGACATCGACCGCATGTGGGTCGCCATGAACCTGCGCGAATCGCAGATGCAGGGCCTGAAGGTCGGCAGCAAGCTGCAGGGCAGCGTGCCGGCGCTCGGCCTGGACGGCGAATTCGAGGTCTACTTCATCAATCCGGCCGGCGACTATGCAACCTGGCGTACCACCCGCCAGTCGTCCGGCTACGACGTCCGCAGCTTCGAGGTGCGGGTGCGCCCGGTACGCCGCATCGAGGGCTTCCGCCCCGGCATGAGCGTGCTGTTCGCATGGCCCCAGCACTGAACCCCGGCCGCGGCGGCTTCGCCGCCAGCTGGCGGCGCGAGCTGCAGTCGCTGCGCGGCAACCGCGCCGACCTGCTGCTGGTCACCGTGCTGCCGCTGCTGATGCTGGTGGTGATGGCGTGGATGTTCACGCCTTCGGTGATGCGCGACATCCCGATCGCGGTGGTCGACCTCGACCACAGCAGTGACAGCCGCCTGCTGCTGCGCATGCTCGATGCCAGCCCCGGCGTGCGCGTCGCCAGCCAGCCGGTGGACCTGGAAGACGCACGTTCGCAGCTGCGTCGGCTGGATGTGTTCGCCATCGTACTGGTGCCGCGCGATGTCACCCGGCAGGCGCTGCGTGGGCGCCAGGGCACGGTGTTTGCCTATTACAACGCCACCTACATGACCACCGGCCAGTCGGCGTCGCGCGACATCGGCGACGCGGTTTCCGCATGGAACGCGCGCCTGCTGCGCGAGCGCATCGGCCTGCAGGTCGGCCCGGGCAAGCTGCGCGCGGCACCCATCGCGGTGCAGTCGGACATTCTGTACAACCCGGCACGCAGCTACGAGCTGTTCCTGCTGCCGTTGATCTTCCCGGCGGTATTGTCGCTGGTACTGGCACTTGCAGTGGCCGGCAGTCTTGGCCGCGAGATCCGCGACGGCACCCTGCCCGCCTGGCTGGGCCGCGCGCCGTGGGCGGCGATTGCCGGCAAGGTCGCGCCGTACATCCTGCTGTTCTCGGTGTATGGCGCGCTCGGCATCGGCTACCTGGCCTGGCTGCGTGGCGATGGCGTGGCGGGCAGCGTATTCCTGCTGCTGCTCGCACAGCCGCTGTTCTACCTGGCCACGGCCGCCTACGCATTGTTCTTCGTCGGCGTGACCCGCGACATGGGCACCGCGCTGTCGGCGGTCGGCCTCAGCATCGGCACCGCGCTGGCCTTCTCCAGTGCCACCTTCCCGGTCCTCGACGGTCCCTTGTTCACCCGCGCCTGGCATCAGCTGCTGCCCCTCAGCGCCTACATCAAGCTGCAGACCCAGCAGCAGTTCATCGGTTCGCCGCTGCAGGTTTCGGTGTGGCCGCTGGCCACGCTGTTGTTGATGGCGGTGGTGGCAGGAGGCGTCGGCGGCCTGCGCCTGATCGCCTTTGCGCGCACACCTGCCGCCGCACAGCCCGCAGGGGCCGACGCATGAGCGCACTCTGGCGCAGCCTGCGGCAGACCCTGATGGCAGTGCTCTGCGACCGCTACGCGATCGTGGTGATGGTCGGGGCGGTGATCCTGTACTCGTTCTTCTATCCAGCCGCCTACCGGCACCAGGTGGCCGGCAACCTGCCGGTGCTGGTGGTGGACGAAGACCACAGCGCGACCAGCCGCGAGCTGCTGCGCAAGCTCGACGCACTGCGCGTTGCGCGCGTGGTCGGTCAACCCGCGGACGTCGACAGCGCACGCCGGCAGCTGGAAGCCGGCCATGCCGAAGGGATCGTCGTGATCCCGGCCAATCTGGAGCGCGACATCCTGCGCGGCCACCCGGCCAAGCTGGTACTGCTTGGCAACGGTGCCTACCTGGGCCGCGCCAGCTGGGTGCTGGGCAGCGTGGCTGACGCGCTGGGTGCGTTCGGGCGTGATGCCGTGGTCGGCCAGGCCGCCTTCATGGGCGCACCGCAGGCACCGCCGGTCACGCTTGTGCAGCGCCCCCTGTACAACACGCAGGAAGGTTATGGCAGCGCCATCGTTCCCGGCGTGGCCGAACTGATCGTGCACCAGACGCTGCTGATGGGCATCGGCGTCCTGCTCGGCGGCCGCCGCCTCGCGCTCGGCCGGCGCCTGCGCTTCGACCTGCCGACCCTGGCCGGCATGGCACTGGGCTTCGGCCTGATCGGCCTGTTCGGTCTGTTCTGGTATGCCGGGTTCACTGCCTGGGTGCAGGACTATCCACGCGGAGGCAACCCGCTGGGCCAGCTGCTGGGTGGCACGCTGTTCATCGCGGCGACGGTGGCCTTCGGCCTGTTCGTCGGCAGCTTCTTCCGCACCCGCGAACGCGCCTTCCAGTACATCATCGCCACCTCGATCCCGCTGTTCTTCCTCGCCAACCTGTCGTGGCCCTCGGTGATGACGCCACAACCGCTGGTCTGGCTGGCGCAGCTGCTGCCGACCACCTCCGGCATCAACCTGATGGTGCGCCTGAACCAGATGGACGCCAGCCTGGCCGAAGTCAGCCACGAACTGATCACCCTCACCGTCCTGCTGCTGCTCTACGGCAGCCTCGCCACCTGGCGCCTCCTCGCAAAAAAGGGGACGGAGGGGATTAAGTCGTAAGCGGCCGGTTGGGGGATTACGACTTAATCCCCTCCGTCCCTTTTTCCTGCAATGAAGAACGCCGGCGCAAGGCCGGCGTTCGAGTACTGCGATGTGGAAGGGGAAAAACGGGGGCCGTCGGCGATCGATCAGCGATAGACGCGTTCGCAGCGGCGCTCGACCACGCGGTCGCCGTTCTTCTGCTGGCTGTTGCCCTGGATCTGGCGGCCCGCCGCACCACCGGCAACAGCACCGGCCACGGTAGCGAGCTTCTTGCCATTGCCGCCGCCCACCTGGTTGCCCAGCAGGCCGCCGATCACCGCGCCAGTGGCCGTACCGGCGATGCGGTTCGGATCGCGCGAGTTGCGCTGCACTTCCACGTTCTTGCAGACCACGCGGCTGCCATCGTTGAATCGGCGTCCTTCATCGCGCGGGCCATAGGTCTGCGCGCCGGCCACCGACGAAGCCGCCAGCAGGGTGCCCAGCACAAGCAATCGGGTCGAGGTCTTCATGGCCATCTCCTAGGTTCCGGTATGGCGCAAGTGTCCTCCCGCGGCTGGCAACCGGAAGTGAAATGCGCGTGTCCGCGGCCTCATCGGCCATCGCGCGTTCAGGAAGAAAATCCGCGCCCATCACGATCAGCCATCGTGATGGGCGCCGTCTCCCTGCCGGCATTGCCCTCTGCTAGAACTCTTCCCACCCCCCGGCATTGGCTGCCAGTGTCGGCTCGATGCGCGGCGACAGCGTTGCCGCCCTGCGCACCGGGGTGACCTTCGCGGCCACCGCAGCCAGGGCCGGACGCACGGCTGCAGCCGCCGTTACCGCGCCGGTGCGGAACACCGAAACCGCCTCGGCCAGCAGGTTCGCCTGCTCCTCCATGGAACGCGCCGCAGCACTGGCCTCTTCCACCAGTGCCGCATTCTGCTGCGTGGTCTCGTCCATCTGCACCACCGCCTGGTTCACCTGTTCGATGCCCGAACTCTGCTCCTGCGAGGCAGCAGAGATATCGGCCATGATGTCGGTCACGCGCTGCACGGAAGCAACGATCTCGCCCATCGTGGTGCCTGCCTGTCGGACCAGCGCCGATCCATCGGCGACCTTGCCAACCGAATCTTCGATCAGGCCCTTGATCTCCTTGGCCGCACCGGCCGAGCGCTGTGCCAGCGTGCGCACCTCACTGGCCACCACCGCAAAGCCCCTGCCCTGCTCGCCGGCACGCGCGGCTTCCACCGCCGCGTTCAACGCCAGGATGTTGGTCTGGAAGGCAATGCCATCGATGACCGAGATGATCTTGGCGATCTTCTTCGACGAGGCCTCGATGGCCGACATCGTGGTGACCACCTGGCCGACCACCTCGCCGCCCTGCGAGGCGACACCGTGCGCACCGATGGCGAGCTGGTTGGCCTGGCGGGCGTGCTCGGCGTTCTGCTTCACGGTGGAGGTCAGCTCCTCCATCGACGCCGCCGTCTCTTCCAGGTTCGCCGCCTGCTGCTCGGTGCGCCGCGACAGATCGGTGTTGCCCGAGGCGATTTCGCCTGCCGCCAGGTTGATGCTGGACGCACTGGCCTGGATGCGGCCGACGATCTGCTTGAGCTGATCGACGGTCGCATTGCAGTCATCGCGCATGCGGGCGAACACGCCGTGGAAGTCACCCTGCATGCGCACAGTGAGGTCACCGCGCGAGATCGCCTGCAGCAGGGTCGACACCTGCACCAGGTTCTCGTCGGTGGTCTGCATCAGGCGATTGAGCCCGGCCACCATGTCGCGGAAATCGTAGGCGAAGCGATCTTCATCGCCGCGCAGGCTGAAGTCGCCCGCCGCCGCGGCCGTCGCCAGCCGGCGGATCTCGCTGTTGATCGCCGACAGGCTGGTCTTGGTCTCGTCCATTGCCTGGGTGATCGCCGCCTTCTCGCCCGGCAGCGGATCCATGTCCACCGACAGGTCGCCACGGGCGTAATGCTTCATCACTTCGATCAGCCGGTTCTGTACCTGCACGTGTGAGCCGACCAGCGCGTTGGTCTCGTGCACCATGCGCCCGTAGTCACCAGGGAAGGCACTCTCGTCCATGCGATAGCTGAGGCTGCCCGCATCGTGCTGGCGCGCCAACTCGCCCTGCGCCGCCATCACCGACTGCAACTGCGCCTGCATGCGCTGCATCGACCTGAGCAGCTGCGTGACCTCATCGTTGCCGGAGGCGTCAATGCTGTTGTCCAGCCGCCCATTGGCGATGCCGTCGGCCAGCTTCACCGCGCCTTCCAGCGGGCGGGTCAGGCTGCGGGTGATGGCCCACGCGGCCAGCGAGCCCAGTACCAGGCTCAACACGCCGAACACGATCGACAGCGTGCCGGTCCAGGATTCGGTTGAACGGTATTCCTCGCGGCTGCGCTCGGTCAGTGTCTCCTGATGCCGCAGCAGGGTCGAGATCGCTTCGTTCCACGCGGTTGCCAGCCCCTGCTCGGCAAGCAGTTCCTTGGCCGCGCCGTCGAAATCCCCGGCCTTCATGCGCTCGTGAAGATGCCGGGTGGAGGCGTCGGTGGCCTTGCGTGCCGCGTCGATTTTCGCCACCAGGGTATCGCCGGTCGCGTCGCGCGGAATCCTGATGTACCTGGCCCAGATACCGTCGTAGGTCTGCGACAGCTCCTGCGCCTTCTGATAATCCCTGTCAAAATCCTCGCCGCGCTTGATCACCATCAGGCGGCGGTGCATCAACACCGCGTTGTTGGTATCCAGCATGTCGTTCAACAGCCGCATCTTCACCATGTTGACGTCCACCACTTTCTCGAACTGGGCGGACTTCAGGTGATTTCCGTACAGCGCCAGGCCAACGATGGCCACGATGAACAGCAGCAGCAATCCAAACCCGGCACCCAGCCGGGATCCCACTCGGAGGTTGCGTAAGGCGAGCATCTCAATTCCCTTGATCATGGCCGTACGATCGATGGCGGCGCAGCACAGGGAAACTTTATGGGTCGATATTATTGTATCGATCCAAATCTATGGAACTGTGCAGACAGGTGTGAAGGAAACACTTAATGGAGGTGGTTATTCCTGCCGGGCATATCAATGCACGAGCACATCAATCGCAGTCATCACGCAGCGCTTGCGAGTCGTGACCGCAGAAACCGTCACTTGATGGACGGAGGGGGAGGATGAAGCCCATCGATTCCGGCACCCTTCTGTCCAGAGGAACAACGCGCTGCTTCGCGACTACCGTCAGGGCTGCAATCTGGCATCTGCCATCGCAGGGCCCCGACCCTTGAGTATTTCAACCCTGATGAAGGGGTCCAGACCCCATTGCAATCGACTGCCACTGATCTCCCACTTATTGACCTTCAAGTCAATAAAACTGCAGTCATTGAGATTTTCGTCGCTCTGGAAGTGGGAGACGGGAAGGTCACCCCATGCTGCACTGACCCACGCGCTGCGCTGAGGCAATACGGTCGAGGAGTGCATGGAAACTGCGTACTTTCTACTCATGCCTGTCCACGGAAATTGACTCCCAGGACCGCGCGACGGAAATTTCCTCAAGATACCGCTCAAGGTCTCTGAACGGAGAGACCCCTATAGCAGCGAAGGAGAACCACACGGCATCGCACTCGTCGCAGACAAATATCTGAACGCCGCGCTCCTTTACTTGAGCTTTCAACACCTCACCCTGCTCACAACGGGGACAGATCAAACAACCCCCATCGCACCGGAGATGCAGATACAAACTTACTGACCATCCCAGAAACAATTTCCCAGACCTTTCTTGCCGATGATACAGGAGGAGAATCTATTTCCATCACCCAGCCAGTCATCATTGACAGTGGAAGTTGAACGCGCCCGAGGGGGTCCTGCTGCCGATGGCACCAATCAATGAAGAAGAAGACTTCGGGCGAACTCTCTACCAGCTGATGGCCCTGCTATTGGCGATGGGTCACGTCGTTTTCTTCCCTGCAAACCGGCGCGCGCCACGACGGGAGTGCCGAGCACTTTGACTCAGCAAAGTAGTTTGCCAAACCCCAGCATGGGTCCGCAAAGCATCCGGCGCTCAGCCATGTCCAACGCACAGGGAACAACGCTACAGTCGAGATATGTCGCTCATCCTGCAGATCGAAGGCTGTGCCATTCACGACATCCCCAGCCTGTACGCGGAGATCAACCGCGTGTTCATGCCCGGCGAGGACTGGCAGCTCGGGCCAAGCCTGGACGCCCTGGATGATCTGCTGCATGGCGTCCATGGCGCGTTGGCCGGCCATGAGCGGGCAACGGTGATCTGGAGTGATATCGAGCACAGCCGCGCCGCACTGGGACGAACTAGCACATGCCAGTGGCTGCAGTCCAAGCTGGAAGCCCCGGGCACCTTCAACACGCGGACCATTGCGCGCCAGCTGGACGCCCTGCAACGGGGCGAGGGCCCAACCTACTTCGAGATCGTGATGGATATCTTTGCCAGCCACCGGCAGATCACCCTGGTCCCGGCCTGACCCCGTTGCTGTGCGGTACCCGCCTGCCACCGGTAGCCGCAGCCCTGTGCCCCAGCAGTTACCATGGACGGCCCTGTACCCGCTCCGTTGCCGCTGCCCTCCGGCGCGAACGGACGCCCCGGATTCACGAGCCCCATGTCCAAAGAAAAGTCCGCCGAACACACCCCGCTGATGAAGCAGTTCTTCGCAGCCAAGTCCGAGTATCCGGACCTGCTGCTGTTCTTCCGCATGGGCGACTTCTACGAGCTGTTCTACGACGACGCGCGCAAGGCCGCGCGCCTGCTCGACATCACCCTGACCCAGCGTGGCAGCTCCGGCGGCGCGCCGATTCCGATGGCCGGCGTGCCGGTACATGCCTATGAAGGCTACCTGGCGAGGTTGGTGGCGCTGGGCGAGTCGGTGGCGATCTGCGAGCAGATCGGCGACCCGGCGCTGGCCAAGGGCCTGGTCGAACGCAAGGTGGTGCGCATCGTCACCCCCGGCACCGTCACCGACGAAGCGCTGCTGGATGAGCGCCGTGACACCCTGCTGATGGCGCTGTCGCGCACGAAGCAGGGCTACGGCCTGGCCTGGGCCGACCTGGCCGGTGGCCGCTTCCTGGTCAATGAAGTCGAGACCGACGACGCGCTGGAAGCCGAACTGGCCCGACTGGAACCGGCCGAGCTGCTGGTGCCCGACGAGGAGAACTGGCCCGACTTCCTGCGCCAGCGCACCGGCGTGCGCCGCCGTGCGCCGTGGCTGTTCGACGCGGACAGCGGCCGCCGCCAGCTGCTGAACTTCTTCAAGCTGCACGATCTGAGCGGCTTCGGTATCGATGACAAGCCACGTGCCACCGCCGCCGCCGGCGCCCTGCTCGGTTATGTCGAGGAAACCCAGAAGCAGCGCCTGCCGCACCTGACCTCGATCGCGATGGAAACCGCCGGCGAGGCGATCGCGATGAACGCCGCCACCCGCCGCCACCTGGAACTGGATACGCGCGTCGACGGCGATACCCGCAATACCCTGCTGGGCGTGCTCGACAGCACGGTGACGCCGATGGGCGGGCGCCTGCTGCGCCGGTGGCTGCACCGCCCGCTGCGCCTGCGCGAGGTACTGGTACAGCGCCACCATGCGGTGGAAACCCTGATCGATCGCGGCAGCGATGCCGACATCCGCGAACAGTTCCGCCGCCTCGGCGACCTGGAACGCATCCTGACCCGCGTCGCACTGCGTTCGGCGCGCCCGCGTGATTTCTCCACCCTGCGCGATGGCCTGGGCCTGCTGCCGGCGGTGCGCGAAGTGCTGGCGCCGCTGGATTCACCGCGCCTGCAGGCACTGCATGCCGCCTTGGGCGAGCACGACGCGTGCGCACAGCTGCTGGCCAGCGCCATCGCCGAAATGCCGCCACTGAAGCTGAGCGACGGCGGCGTGCTGGCCGATGGCTTCGATGAAGAGCTGGACGAGCTGCGCCGCCTGTCCACCCATGCCGACCAGTTCCTGGTTGACCTGGAACTGCGCGAGCGCGAGAGCAGCGGCATTCCCACCCTGAAGGTGGGCTACAACCGCGTGCACGGCTACTACATCGAAATCAGCAAGGGCCAGTCCGATCGCGCGCCGGTGCACTACACCCGCCGCCAGACGCTGACCAATGCCGAGCGTTACATCACCGAAGAACTGAAGGCATTCGAGGACAAGGTGCTGTCCGCGCGCGACCGTTCGCTGTCGCGCGAGAAGTACCTGTACGAGCAGCTGCTGGATACCCTCGGCGCGCAGCTGGAACCGCTGAAGCAGTGCGCCGCTGCGCTGAGCGAACTGGACGTGCTGGCCGCCTTCGCCGAACGCGCGCAGGCGCTGGACTGGTCGCGACCGGAACTTGAAACGGCACCGTGCCTGAAGATCGAGCGTGGCCGCCATCCGGTGGTCGAGGCGGTGCGCGAGCAGCCGTTCGAACCCAACGATCTGGATCTGCATCCGGACCGCCGCATGCTGGTCATCACCGGTCCGAACATGGGTGGTAAATCGACCTACATGCGGCAGAACGCGCTGATCGTGCTGCTGGCCCACATCGGCAGCTTCGTGCCGGCCAGCCGGGCGCTGATCGGCCCGATCGACCGCATCCTGACCCGCATCGGCGCCGGTGACGATCTCGCCCGCGGGCAGTCGACCTTCATGGTCGAGATGGCCGAGACCAGCTACATCCTGCACCACGCCACCGCGCATTCGCTGGTGCTGATGGACGAGATCGGCCGTGGCACGTCCACCTACGACGGCCTGGCGCTGGCCGACGCGGTGGCCCGCCACCTGGCCTACCAGAACCGCTGCTACACGCTGTTCGCCACCCACTACTTCGAGCTGACCGCGCTGGCCGACGAGCAGCACGAGGGCGGCCGCAGCGGCATCGCCAACGTGCACCTGGATGCCGTCGAGCACGGTGAAGCGCTGGTGTTCATGCACGCCGTTAAGGACGGCCCGGCCAACCGCAGCTTCGGCCTGCAGGTGGCCGCACTGGCCGGCCTGCCGCGCGCCACCGTGGCGCAGGCGCGCCGTCGACTGGCCGAGCTGGAACAGCGCGGCGGTGAGAGCCATGCCGCCGAGCTGGCGCCGCAGGCATTGGATGCACCGCAGCAGTTCGGCCTGTTCGCGGCGCCGTCGAACAAGGCACAGGAAGCACTGGCCGCCATCGATCCGGACGAACTGACGCCGAAGCAGGCACTGGAAGCGCTGTACCGACTGAAAGCACTGCTGTAACCGCAGCGCGCACCCCTGGCTTCCCGCCGCCATGCGGGAGGCCTATCGAAAGATCCGGCAAATCTGATTCTTCGTTTCAATTGACAAAAACTATCAAACTGAGCGGATCATTCGATTATTCATTTCATCCGGCCCTAGCTAAAGTCGAGTGAAGATGTTCCATCCCGTCTTCACCCGCAGGAGCCAGCCATGAGCCAGTCCGATAACAACAGCCCGAAATGTCCGTATCACACCGCGCCGTCGCCTGCGGAAGGCGCCCAGCAGCAGCGCGAGCTGAGCACTACCCCGAAGCAGAAGCACGGCGATGAACCGGTCACGCCGATGACCACGGCCTTCGGCGCACCGGTGGTGGACAACCAGAACAGCAAGACCGCCGGCCCGCGTGGCCCGCTGCTGATGGAAGACGTGTGGCTGCTGGAAAAGCTGGCCAACCTCAACCGCGAGATCATTCCCGAGCGCCGCATGCACGCCAAGGGCTCGGGCGCATTCGGCACCTTCACCGTCACTCACGACATCAGCAAGTACACCCGCGCCAAGCTGTTCGAGAAGGTCGGCAAGCAGACCGAGATGTTCGCCCGCTTCACCACGGTGGCCGGCGAGCGTGGCGCCGCCGACGCCGAGCGTGACATCCGCGGCTTCGCCCTGAAGTTCTACACCGAAGAAGGCAATTGGGACCTGGTCGGCAACAACACGCCGGTGTTCTTCCTGCGCGACCCGCGCAAGTTCGCCGACCTCAACAAGGCCGTCAAGCGCGACCCGCATACCAACCTGCGCAGCGCACGCAACAACTGGGATTTCTGGACGCTGCTGCCCGAAGCCCTGCTGCAGGTGACCGTGGTGATGAGCGACCGCGGCATTCCGCGCAGCTTCCGCCACATGCACGGTTTCGGCTCGCACACCTACAGCTTCACCAACGCCGACAGCGAGCGCTTCTGGGTGAAGTTCCACTTCGTCAGCCAGCAGGGCATCGAATCGCTGACCGACGCGCAGGCGCAGATCCTGGTTGGCCATGACCGCGAAAGCCACGGCCGCGACCTGTTCGCCGCGATCGAGAAGGGCGACTTCCCGAAGTGGAAACTGTTCATCCAAGTCATGCCGGAACTGGAGGCGGAAACCTACCGCATCCATCCGTTCGACCTGACCAAGGTGTGGCCGAAGAGCGACTACCCGCTGATCGAAGTGGGCCAGTTCGAACTGAACCGCAATCCGGTCAACTGGTACCAGGACGTGGAGCAGTCGGCGTTCGCGCCGAGCAACCTGGTGCCGGGTATCGGCCCGTCGCCGGACAAGATGCTGCAGGCGCGCCTGTTCGCCTACTCCGATGCGCAGCGCTACCGCCTGGGCGTCAACCACCACCAGATTCCGGTGAACGCGGCGCGCTGCCCGGTGCACAGCAACCACCGCGACGGTGCGATGCGCGTGGACGGCAACTACGGCGGCCTGCCGCACTACGAACCCAACAGCTACGGCCAGTGGCAGGAACAGCCGCAGTACCGCGAACCGCCGATGAAGATCCGGGGCGACGCCGACTTCTGGAACTTCCGTGAGGACGACGCCGACTACTTCAGCCAGCCCGGTGCGTTGTTCCGCAGCTACAACCAGGCACAGAAGGAGCGACTGTTCGCCAACACCGCCCGTGCCCTGGGCGATGCGCCGGACTTCATCAAGCAGCGCCACATCGACAACTGCAGCAAGGCCGACCCGGCCTATGGCGCTGGTGTTGCCGCGGCGCTGAAGGCGCTGGCCAGCCAGCCAACGGATCCGTTCAAGCCGGCCCAGCCGGAAGCGGACTTCCCCACCGCGACCCCGGGTGCCGAAGACATCGAGCTCTGATCGCCCTGCCCCGTGAACGCCACGCCGCCTCCCCGTGAGGCGGCGTCGCCGTTTTAACGGTCTGCGTCGTACCTTCTGCACGCCCAACCCCAATCAAGGATTCCGCAGATGAGCCTGACCGACGAACTTCTCGCCAAATTGCAGGGCGCCCCGCTGCAGCAGGTATCGCAGCAGCTCGGCATCAGCGATACCCAGGCCTCCGGTGCGATCAGTGCCGCGCTGCCGGTGCTGATGGGCGCGCTGGGCAACAACGCCTCGCAGCCGCAGGGCGCACAGGCGCTGCTCGGTGCACTGCAGAACAACCACAGCGGCCTGGACCTGGGAAGCGTGCTCGGCTCGGTACTGGGCGGCGGTGGCGGTGGCGCCGCCAGCGACGGTGCCGGCATCCTCGGCCACATCTTCGGCGGCAGCCAGCAGAAGGTGGAAACCGGCCTGGCCCAGGCCACCCAGCTCGACAGCGGCCGTACCAGCCAGCTGCTGCAGATCCTTGCACCGATCGTGATGGCCTTCCTCGCCCAGCGCCTTGGTGGTGGCCAGGCCGATGCCGGCTCGCTCAGCCAGGCCCTCGGCCAGGAAAAGCAGCAGGTGCAGCAACAGGGTGGTCTTGCCGGCGGCCTGCTTGGCAGCGTGCTGGACCAGGACGGTGACGGCCAGCTCGGCGTGGGCGATCTGCTGAAGATCGGCGGCAGCCTGCTGGGCGGCAAGCGCTGAGCCAAGGCGGCGCCGGACCCGGTCTGGCGCCCTGCAACTTACAACGCGTCGATATCGCCGAGCGCGCGGATCAACCGCCGTGCGCGTTTGTCCGGCTTGTGCTCCGGCGGCTGGAAACCATCGCGTGCGGCGATGCGCCGCGCCCGCTGCTCGGCGCGGCGGGCCCTGGAGGCCTCACTCTCGGCATACAGCTGCTGCGCCGCCGGCGCCGGCCCGCGCTGATCGCTCAGCCCCAGCACCTGGATCTCGAAATGCTCCTCGCCGCGATCCACCTGCAGCTGCTCGCCGACGCGCACCGCGCGTGAGGATTTCGGGCGCTGCCCAGCCACGCTGACCTTGCCGGTCTCGATGGCCTGCTTGGCCAGGCTGCGGGTCTTGAAGAAACGGGCCGCCCACAGCCAGATGTCCAGTCGGACACTGGGCGGCAGCGGGGAAAGCTCGGTCATCGGCAGGGACTACTCCGTTCGCTTGTTCAGGGGACGCGGGTTGTCGGGGTCGGTGCGGCAGCCGCTGCCCCCGATCAGGGTGGGTACGCCGGCAGAAAGATCCTGGCGCTGGCTGCCGACCAGGCACTCGGGCCGGTCGGTGGGCCGCACCTGGGTATCGCCCGGCCGGTCACCTGTCGAACATGCGGCCAGTACGACGCTGATCAAGGCCAGCGCCAGGCTCCACTTCACCTGCAGTCGTTGATGCATTGCCACATCCCGCAAACCGGCTTGGTGCTAGTGTGCGCCTCCCGGGATTCGATCACCACTCCATGGCCAAAGCGCCGCTTGACCTGACCTCCGGCCCGATCGGCCGCAATCTCCTGCTGTTTTCCCTGCCGATCCTGGCAGGCAACATCGCGCAGTCGCTGAACGGTTCGGTGAATGCGGTCTGGGTCGGGCGCTTCCTCGGTGAGGCGGCACTGACCGCCACCGCGAACGCCAACAACATCATGTTCTTCCTGATCGGCTCGGTGTTCGGCTTCGGCATGGCTTCGACCATCCTGATCGGACAGGCGATCGGCGCGCGCGACATCGCGCAGGCGCGGCGCGTGGTCGGCACCAGTGCCACCTTCTTCATCGGCCTGTCGGTGATCATCGCCATCGCCGGCTGGTTCATGGCCCATCCGCTGCTGGCAGCGATGGGCACGCCGGCCGCCTCGCTGCCATTGGCCGAGGCCTACCTGCAGATCATCTTCCTGGCGATGCCGACGCTGTACGCGTTCGCCTTCCTCACCGCCGCCCTGCGCGGTGCCGGTGATTCGCGCACGCCGTTCCGCTTCCTGATGGTATCGGTGGCACTGGACATCGTGCTGAACCCGGTACTGATCTTCGGGATGGGGCCCTTCCCCGCGCTGGGCATCGCCGGCTCGGCCTGGGCCACGCTGGTCGCGCAGACGTTGTCGCTGGCCGGCCTGCTGCTGTACATGCGGCACAAGCGCCACACCCTGTGGCTGGGCCGCGCCGACCTGCGCCTGTTCAAGCTCGACATGACCATCCTCAAGGCGCTGGTGGTCAAGGGCGTGCCGATGGGCCTGCAGATGGTGCTGATCTCGCTGTCGGTGATCCTGCTGATGACCATGGTCAACCAGTACGGCACCGACACCGCCGCCGGCTACGGTGCTGCCCTGCAGCTGTGGAACTACCTGCAGATGCCGGCGATGGCGATCGGTGCGGCGTGTTCTTCGATGGCCGCACAGAACGTCGGTGCGCAGCGCTGGGACCGCGTGCGCGGTACCGCACGCCAGGGCGTGCTGTTCAACTTCCTGCTGACCGGCGCGCTGATCCTGCCGTTGGTTGTGTTCGATCGCCAGCTGCTGGCGCTGTTCCTGCCGCCGGCCAGCCAGGCGCTGGACATCGCCCGCCACCTCAACCATGTGGTGATCGGCTCGTTCCTGTTCTTCGGCGTCAGCTTCGTGATCTCCGGCGTGGTGCGCTCCACCGGCGCGGTGATTCCGCCACTGCTGATCCTGGCCGGCTCGCTGTGGGGCGTGCGCGTGCCGTTCGCCGAACTGCTGCAGCCGTACTGGGGCGCCGATGCAATCTGGTGGAGCTTCCCGGTCAGCTCGCTGATGTCGATGCTGCTGTCGCTGGCGTATTACCGCTGGGGCGGCTGGCGCAAGGCGAAGATGATGGGCAAGCCCTCGCATGCCGAAGAACTGGCGACGCCGTCGGAGATTCCGGCCTGTCCGCCGTCGCCGGTGGCCGACCCGGATGCCGCACCGCTGCGGTAGTGCCGGCCGCCGGCCGGCAACCTCATGGACCGGCCAATGACAAGGTAGTGCCGGCCGCTGGCCGGCAACCTCACACCTCTCCAGCAGCATCGCGCAACAGCCGGCCAGCGGCCGGCTCTACCGTTTCTTCTTCGCCGCGTTGAACGCCGCCGCTGCGCGCAGCAGCGCCTTGAACGCAGCGGCATCCGGCATCGCGCCTTCATGGATGTCGATCGCACGCCGCGTGTTGCCCTCCAGGCTGGCGTTGAACAGGCCCTTCGGGTCCGCCAGCGCCGCACCGTTGGCGAAGGTCAGTTTCACTGCCTGCTTGTAGGTTTCGCCGGTGCACAGGATGCCGTTGTGCTCCCACACCGGTGTACCCCGCCATTTCCAGGTTTCCTGCACGTCGGGCAGCGCCTCGTGGATCAACGCACGCATGCGTGCCAGCGTTTCGCCGCGCCAGTCTCCCAGTTCGGCGATGCGTGCATCGATCAGTTCGGTCGCCGGGGTTCCGGCATCGTCAGGGTTCGGAGCATGCATGGCCATCAGGGTCTCTCGGGAAAGGAATCGGAATGCCGGGCTTACATGCGCTCGCCGGGCAACGCGGCGGCCTGGCGCACCCAGTCGAGGAACTGTGCTTCATCCAGCACGCCATCCTGCGCGATATGCAGGTAGCGCGTATCGGCGCTCCTGGACGGCTCGGGTGGCACCGGCTTCAGCGCCGCGCCACGGAAGAACGCCACCTTGATGTAGCGGGTGAAGCAATGGAAGCTGAGAAACCAGCCTTCGCCCGGCGCCACCGCATACATCGGCGAGTTCCACTTCACCGCCTTGTGCACGCCGGGTACGGCCCGTTCGATCAACGCATCCAGCTGTGCGCCGACCGGGCGTTTCCAGTCCGGCATGGCGGCGATGTATGCCTGCACCGGAGCATCGCCCTCGCCCTTGGCGATCCGGGGGTTGCCGCCGGACAACAGCGTGGGCGCGGTGGAAGGTGCGGTTCGCTTGGCAGGCATCGCACGGCACGTCCATCGGGATGAAACCGCAGCCTAGCGCGGCCCGTAGCCAGCGGTCACGGCGCAGTGCGCCATCGGCTCAGTCCGCCTGCCGCGCCCGGAACTGGCGCCAATCCGGCAGCTTGCGGTGGCGGCGCAGCGAGCGCATCAGCGCCGCCATCACAAGGCCGAACAGCGCGCCGGCCACCAGACCGGCCACCAGCAACAGCACCAGCGGACGTTCGCTGCCCTGCCACAGCATCAGCCACATCAGCGCGGTCCAGAACAGCCCGAACAGCAGGCCCTGCACCAACGCGTTGGTGCCAAAGCCGGCCAGGATCGGTGGCGGCAGTGCGATGCCCAGGCGCCACAACAGGCGATGCAGCAACGGCGCCGATTGCACGCGTGCCAGCCCCTTGCCGTCGAGAAAGCGCAACGCCGACTGGATCACGGCCGGATAGCGAAGGTTGATGTCGTTCATCACCTGATCGTGGCCGATGCGATGCCGGAAACGCAAACGGCCACCCGAAGGTGGCCGTCGCGGCAACAACCGAAGTTGTTTATCAGGCCTTGTCGGCCAGACGGGCAGCCTTGGCGGCAGCAGCGGCAGCCAGGTCTTCCTTGATGCGGGCGGCCTTGCCTTCCAGGCCACGCAGGTAGTACAGCTTGCCGGCGCGGACCTTACCACGACGCTTCACTTCGACCGAGTCGATGATGGCGCTGTGGGTCTGGAAAACGCGCTCGACGCCGTAGCCGTGCGAGATCTTGCGGACGGTGAACGAGGAGTTCAGGCCGGCGTTCTTGGTGGCGATGACGACGCCTTCGTAGGCCTGCACGCGCTCGCGGCTGCCTTCCTTCACCTTCACGTTGACGACAACGGTGTCGCCCTGGCTGAACTTCGGCAGTTCACGGGTGATCTGGGCGGATTCGAATTCCGCGACGATGGACTTGTTCAGCTTGCTCATGGGTTACACCGATTCTTGTTCGGGTGGGCGTGTCGTATCGACAACGTAGGCTCATGCAGTCACCGGACTGTGCTGCACGTTTGTTTTGGGTACTGCGCGCGCCGACCAGGGCCGACGGGAATTGGCCATGATAGCCGATAACGCCAGCCCTGCGCTAGGGGCTGGCCTTCTGGTTCCGGGTCTGGCGGCCCTGCTCCAGCAGTTTGCGGTCGGCCTTGCCCAGTGCCTGTTCATCCAGCAGGTCCGGGCGCCGCTCGGCGGTCCGGAGCAGCGACTGCTGGCGGCGCCAGGCGGCGATGGCCGCGTGGTTGCCCGAGCGCAGCACGTCCGGCACGTCACCCAGCGGGTGCTGGGCCGGCTGGCTGTAGTGCGGGCAGTCGAGCAGGCCGAGGTCGCCCTCGAAGCTGTCCTGCGCCGCCGATTCGGCGTCGTTCAGGGCACCGTCCTGCAGGCGGGCCACGGCGTCGATGATCACCGCCGCGCCCAGTTCCCCCCCGGACAGCACGTAGTCGCCGAGGGAGATCTCCTCGTCGACATTGGCCTCCAGGAAACGCTCGTCGATGCCCTCGTAGCGGCCGCAGAGCAGGACCACGCGCGGCAGCGCCGCCAGTTCCCGCACCTTGGCCTGGGTCAGCGGCGCCCCCTGCGGGCTGAGGTAGATCACCCGCGCCGGGGTCGGATCGGCCTCACGGATCGCCTGCAGGCAGGCCTGCAACGGCTCGATCAGCATCACCATGCCCGGGCCACCACCGAACGGACGGTCGTCCACGCGGCGGTAGTTGCCTTCGGCGTAATCACGGGGGTTCCAGCCGTGCAGGCTGAACAGCCCCTTTTCCTGCGCGCGCCCGACCACGCCCAGTCCGGCGGACTGGGCGAGGAACTCGGGGAACAGGGTGATGACGTCGAAACGCATGCTCACATTCAGAACTCGGGATCCCAGTCGACCACGACCAGGTTGGCCTCGAAGTCGACCGACTTGACGAAGTCCGGCTGCACGAACGGAATCATCCGCTCTCGGTCACCGCGGACCACTACCACGTCGTTGGCGCCGGTGCTGAACAGGTGCGAGACCTGGCCCAGGGCAACGCCCTCGGTGGTCTTCACGTCCAGGCCTTCCAGGTCCACCCAGTAGTACTCATCGGGCTTCGGCGGCGGCAATGCACTGCGGGCCACGTAGATCTCGGTGCCGCGCATCGCTTCGACGGTATCGCGGTCCTCGACGCCGGGGAAACGGGCGACCAGGTGCTTGCCGCTGTCGCGGCCACGCACACCTTCAATCGTGGTTTCCACGCCGGACGGGCTGCGCACGATCCACGGCTGGTAACGGAAAATGGCGGAACGTGGCTCGGTCCAGGACTCGAGCTTGATTTCGCCGCGCACACCAAAAGCGCCGACAACCCTGCCCAGCAGGATGCGGCGCTCGATATCTTTCATCTGCTTCAACCAAGAGGGCCACGCCGAAGCGTGGCCCGTCAGGATCAGGCCGCAGCGGCCTGGGACTTGGTCGCTTCCTTGATCAGGTTGCGGACCTTGTCGGTCGGCTGGGCGCCGTTCTTGACCCAATGGTCAACGCGGGCCAGGTCCAGCTCGATGCGCTTCTCGGCGCCCTGGGCAACCGGGTTGTAGAAGCCAACGCGCTCGATGTTGCGGCCGTCGCGCGCGCTGCGCACGTCGGTGACGATGATGTGGTAGAACGGACGCTTCTTGGCGCCGCCGCGGGTCAGTCGAATCTTGACCATGGTGTTTTTCCTATTGCCCAGTCGCCAGGATGGCGAGGTAAGCGGGCGATTATAGCGGCAGAGCCCGGCCGAGCCAACCCCGGGCTGTATCCATCTTCACGGTAGCGCAGTGCTATGCCTCGCCACTTTCGTTCAGCAAAGTGATCAACCTCCGACCGCCCCTCCAAGATTCCCGGGGCGATAGCGTCAGAGCGCTCCCGCTACCGGCGCCCGATGCATGTCCAGCACATCTACCTCGTGCCGCTGCAGCAGGTCGTCAAATGCATCGCCGCCAATCCGCTCGACAAGTTGCCGCTCGGATTCGTGGATGGCGATGCACTGCAGCCAGTTGATGGCAACCGGCGGGAACTGCAGCCCCGGGAACCTGGCGTCATTCCAGAAGAAGGGCGGCACCAGATAGACGTGCGGCATCCGGGTCGACGGGAAGTATTCCTGCAGGATGTCGGGAATCACGCTACCAGGCTGCACCGCCGCACGATCGCGCATGATCGCGAAAGCCGTCGAGGCGACGACGTTGTCCCAATGCAGCGCGTCCTGTTCTGCACACGCACACAGCTCGACGCGCGTTTCCAGTTCGTGCCCCTCCGCATGACATAACACAGAATCCGATAGGCCGATGGACGAGATGGACTTCAGCCCTGCTTCCGGAGAGCTGAACATCGTGAGGATATCGACCGAACGTAGGCGATGATCATCGTGAAAGGCCTGGACCTTGGGCCGCCCCTCAGCGCCCATGACCTTGATTGCGTGCATCGCTACCGCGCGATGCTGCTCGGTGACCGTACCCATATCTGATTGGAACTCCTGAGTGTTGTTCGCTGCGGACGCATCCGCCGGGCATGGCCCGGCGCTACCGGCTGCAACGCTTCAAGGTAGCGTCCGGCTATGCCCAGCGATCGGCAATCACGCGCCTCGTTCAGGAAAGCGGCTGCCACGGCACCGCTGCCAGCACCGCCCTGCCCTGTTCAGCCAGCGTCTGCGAGCTTGGCAGGGCATGCCCGTCGATGGCGTCCAGCGCCCATAGGCCGCTGGCGTTGCAGGCAAAAGCGGCCTTCACACTGTCCAGTTCAGCCAGCGCCAACGGCCGCGTCAACTGTGCGCCGGGCCAATGCTGCTTCAGCAACGTTTCGGCGGTCCCGCGCAGGGCCGGCGCCTGCGGCCAGAGCAGCCGTTCACCATCGTGCACGGCCAGGTTCCAGGTGCTCCCTTCACTCACGTCGCCATCGGCGGTTACGAACAGCACATCGTCGAATCCTTGCGCCATCGCCGCGCGCCGCTCGGCAAACAGGCCAAACGTGCCCACATGCTTGATCTGCGGCATTTCGCGCTGCCAGGCCACGCTGCGCACGCGCTTGGGCGCGGCCAGGGCCACCGGCGCTGAAACTGCCACCAGCACGTCCACCGGCACGGCCGCCAGCGGATTGCGGAAATCGAAGCGGCGCGAGTACACCGTCACCCGCAGCGAGGCATCGGCCAGGCCGGCCTGCCGCAGCGCCTGCGACATCCACGCCTGCACCTGCACCGTGTCCAGTTCGCTGCCGAACAGTTCGCGCGTGGCCTGCGACAGCCGCGCCAGATGCAGGTCCAGCCCCTGCACTGCACCACCACGCACCTGCAGCGAGGTGAAGTGGCCGTAGTTCACCAGCGCCGGCAGCAGGTCCGCCACCTGCGCCGGCTGGCCATTGCAGGTGACCCTCATCGCAGCAGCGCCTGCGCCTGTTCCCACATGCCGCGCAGCACGTCGGCGGCCGGCTGTGCAGGCGCCATCCACGCCGACTGCCCGGCCCAGGCCTGCATCGCCGCCAGGCGATTTTCCTGCACGGCCTGCTTGCGCATCGGCGCGGTCAGGCCACGCTGCACCGGGTACGGGCGCGGCGCAGGGGCGCCTTCGGCAGCAGCGGCGCGCACATACGCGGTCGCCAGGCCACGGCCAAGGCGGCCGCTGAACGCGCGCGTCGGCCAGGTATCTTCCGGTTCGCTGGCGGCCAGCCCATCGGCCCACGCCGACGCGATCGCCGCCTCGGGCGTGCGCAGGAAGGCGGTGCCGATCTGGACGGCGCTGGCCCCCAGGGTGAGTGCGGCAGCAATGCCACGGCCATCGGCGATGCCACCGGCAGCGATCACCGGAATCTGCAGGTGATCGGCCAGGCGCGGCAACAGCGCGAACAGCCCGACCAGCTGGCGTTCGGCCATTGCCGGATCAAACGCACCGCGATGGCCACCGGCCTCCATGCCCTGCGCCACCACGGCGTCGGCACCGGCGTCCTGTGCGGCACGCGCTTCGGACAAGGTGGTCGCGCAGGCGATCCAGGCAATGCCGGCGTCCTTCAGCTGCTGCACGTGGCGCGGCAGCAGCACGCCCATGATGGTCGACGCCACCGTCGGGCGTGCCGCAAGCAACGCAGCGAACTGTTCTTCGAAATCGGCAGGCGTGGCGTCGGCGGCGCTGGCCGGCACGTCCGGGCCCCACTGCGCGAGGAAAGCGCGGCTGGCGGCCTCGGCAGCGACATCACGGCTCGGTGCGGGGTCCGGCAGCCACAGGTTCACCTGCGCCGGGCCGGTGGAGGTCGCGCGGAAGTCCTCCATCCAGCGACCGATATCGGCCGACGACGACAGCACCGCGCCCATCGCCCCCATGCTGCCGGCATTGGCCAGCGCGGCGGACAACGGTACGGGGCAGGCACCGGCCATCGGTGCCAGCAGGATCGGAACGGAAATGCCAAAGCGCCGGCAGAACGCCTCGACGCGGGAAGTTACAGCGGAACTCTGCATGATGGCCCATCGTTTCGGACAGGCCCCCATGGTGCGCGCGGGACAGGGGAAGAGTCGAGCCTGCTGCCCGACCACCTGCTGCGGCGCTTGCGCGCCGCCGCCCGAGCGTGGGCTCGGGCGCTACATCACACTGCGGACGGGGCCGTCATCAACGGAACGGCATGCCACGGCCGCCCATGGCACCCATCATGCCCTTCATGCTGCGCAGCATGCCCTTCATGCCGCCGCCGGCCATCTTGCTCATCATCTTTTCCATCTGCATGTACTGCTTCATCAGCTTGTTGACGTCGGCCGGGGTCACGCCCGAACCCTTGGCGATGCGCGCGCGGCGCGAGCCGTTGAGCAGGTTCGGGTTGCGCCGTTCCTTCTTGGTCATCGAGCCGATGATGGCGATCATGCGCGGCACTTCCTTGCCCTGGCTGACCTGCTGCTTCAGGTGGTCGGGGATGTTGCCCAGGCCCGGCAGCTTGTCCATCAGGCCGCCGATGCCGCCCATGTTCTGCATCTGCTCGAGCTGGTCGCGCATGTCGTTCAGGTCGAACTTCTTCCCCTTCGCGACCTTCTCGGCCAGCTTGGCGGCCTTGTCCTTGTCGACCTGCTGCTCCACCTGCTCGACCAGCGACAGCACGTCGCCCATGTCGAGGATGCGGCTGGCGATGCGGTCCGGATGGAACACGTCCAGGCCTTCCGGCTTTTCGCTGACACCGACGAACTTGATCGGCTTGCCGGTGATGTAGCGCACGCTCAGCGCGGCACCGCCACGGGCGTCACCGTCGGTCTTGGTCAGCACCACGCCGGTCAGCGGCAGCGCGTCGCCGAAGGCCTTGGCGGTGTTGGCCGCGTCCTGGCCGGTCATGGCGTCGACCACGAACAGGGTTTCGGCCGGGTTCACGGCAGCGTGCAGGGCCTTGATCTCGGCCATCATCGCTTCGTCGATGGCCAGGCGGCCGGCGGTATCGACCAGCAGTACGTCGACGAACGACTTGCGGGCATCGTCGATGGCAGCGCGGACGATGGCTTCCGGCTTCTGGTCGGCGCTGGACGGGAAGAACAGCACGCCGACCTGCTCGGCCAGGGTCTTCAACTGCTCGATCGCGGCCGGGCGGTAGACGTCGGCCGAAACCACCATCACCTTCTTCTTGCGCTTTTCCTTCAGGTGCTTGGCCAGCTTGCCCACCGTGGTGGTCTTGCCGGCGCCCTGCAGGCCCGCCATCAGGATGATGGCCGGAGCGGGCACATTGAGGTTCAGGTCGCTGGCCTCGGCACCCATCACCGCGGTCAGCTCGTCGCGCACGACCTTGATCAGGGCCTGGCCCGGGGTCAGCGACTTCAGCACTTCCTGGCCGACCGCGCGCACCTTGATGCGCTCGATCAGGGCCTGCACCACCGGCAGCGCGACGTCGGCTTCGAGCAGCGCGATGCGTACTTCGCGGGTCGCCTCGCGGATGTTCTCCTCGGTCAGGCGGCCGCGGCCACGCAGGCGCTCGATGGTGCCGGAAAGGCGCTGGGTCAAGGACTCGAACATGCGGCGCAACCTGTCTGAAAGCGGGGGACAATAAGGCAGACAGTATAACGGGTCCGGCTGTCCGCCCGGACTGCGACCACCGGGCCGTCGCCAGCATCACAGGGGTATGCGAAACTGCAACGATGACAATCGTTCTCATCGCCGTCCTGCTCTACCTGGCTGCCAGTGCCCTGCTGGTGCGCGCGCTCGGCCGCGATGAAAGCACCGGCTCCCCCACCTGGCTGTGGCCGGCCCTGCCAGCGATGCTGCTGCATGGCGGTTACCACGTGATGGTGGCGATGCGCACCAACGGCGGGCCGGACATGCACTTCTTCGCCGCGCTGTCGCTGGTCGGCCTGGGCATGGCCTGGCTGACCTCGCTGGTGGGCGCGCGCGGCCGCATGTCGGCGCTGGGCGTGGTGGTGTTCCCACTGGCCGCGGTACTGCTTCTGGCCTATCACGGCTACGGCCACGAGCCGAGCAAGGTGCTGGGCTGGCGCCTGGCCAGCCATGCCTGGCTGGCGCTGCTGGCCTACGCCACGCTGAGCATCGCCGCGCTGCTGGCGATCATGCTGTGGCTGCAGGAACGCGCCCTGCGCCGCCGCGAGTTCCGCCCGTGGCTGCGCGCGCTGCCACCGCTGGCCGACCTGGAATCGCTGCTGTTCCGGGTGATCACGGTCGGCTTCGCGCTGCTGACCCTGACCCTGGTCACCGGCGTGCTGTTCGTCGATGACCTGCTGGCGCAGAAGCTGGTGCACAAGACCGTGCTGAGCGTGCTGTCGTGGATCGTGTTCGGCGTGCTGATGATCGGCCGTCGCCGCTACGGCTGGCGCGGCATGAAGGCGGTGCACTGGACGCTGGCGGCAATGCTGTTGCTGCTGCTGGCGTTCTTCGGCAGCCAGTTCGTGATCGAACTGGTGTTCGGGCATTCGCGATAAAGGCATGCCGACCAACGGTCGGCACCCACCCAACATCACCTGGTAGTGCCGGCCGCTGGCCGGCAACTGGACCGCACCCTGCGTGGATGCTGCCGCCGGTCAGGGCACCGGCTGCGCCAGGATCTTCCGCACCGAACGGCCGCTGTTGGTGAGGATGTCATCGACCTGCCAGCAGCCCTGGCCCTGGCGCACCATCGGCAGACGGGTCACGTAGGCCTTCTTCCATACCGCATAGCGCATCTCGACCTGGCCGGCAGTGGCCGAGGCCTCTTTCCAGCGATAACGCACCGGGGTTTCAATGTCGCCGTCCTGCGCATCCAGCCACGGGTCGGAATCGATCGTGCAGATGCCCTCTTCGCGCTGCTGGCAGGCACGCTCGCCACGCAGTGCCTTGCCGAACGCCGGGCTGACCAGCGCGGGCAGTGGCTCCAGCAGGTCACCATTGCCGGTCGTGGCTTCGAAGAAGGCACGGGCAACGGCCATGGGTTCCTGGCAGGCCGGTGCGGCCTGCACGGTGGGGGCCAGCAGCAGCCCGGCGATCACGAACATCCCTGTCTTTCGCATGTATCTGTCCCTGAGGTAGTGCCGGCCGCTGGCCGGCACTACAGGATATCCCGGTGCTGCCGGCCAGCGGCCGGCACTACCCGATACCCGGCTTACAGCCCGTAACGCTCGATCACGTCCAGGTGCGGCTGGCGATCCTGGTCACAGGCTTCAGCCAGGCGCAGCCAGCAATGCGGATGCGGCCACGTCGCGGTGTGCTGCTGGAGGAAGCGGTGCAGCGCCAGCGGCGCATGGTCCTGCGGCTGGGCGACGGTGAACAGCAGGCCGGGCAGCGTGCCCTCCTCCCTACCGGGGTCGGTGACGGTGTAGTCCGGGCGGCTGTGCGACCACACCTTCCAACCCTGTGCTTCGGCCGCCTCGACGAAGGCATTCCACGCCTCTTCGCCCGGGTGCGCGCCATCGATCATCCAGCTGCGGGCGAAGCCGCCGCGCTCCAGCACATGCACCTGCGCATAGGTCGGGATGAAATGCTCGCGCGCTTCCTCCTCCTCAGGTGCCGGATGCACCAGTGCGGCATCGAACACCACCCAGTCGCCCACCTGCTGGGCGCGGTTGGACGGCGCATTCTCGACGATGCGCGCGGTCACCGGGCCGCTGCGACGGGCGTAGTACTCCATCGGCTCGCCGTTCTCTTCGCTGCGGATGATCACCCAGCCCCATGGCTCCTCGACCACACCTTCCTGGCTGGACAGCTCCATGCCGATCGCCGCGGCCGAGCGGCGCACCGCGTCCCAGTCGCGCGCCGCGCTGGCCGCACTCATGTGGTCCCAATGCGCGGCGTTCGGCTCGTCCAGCAGCTCCACCAACTGCGCATAGCAGGCCTGGGCCTCGCTGAAGCGGCCGGTTTCCATGTACATGCGCGCCAGCGTGCCGCGCGCGCCGTGCGAGCCCGGAGACAGCTCCAGAAGCGATCGGGCCGCCTGCTCCAGCGCCGGCCAGTCGGACACCCGGCGTGCGCGCTGCACGTCGCACCAGTGCGCGAACACCGGCACGCTGCTGCGGTAGACCTCGGCCAGCTGGCGCAGGCCGTCGTCGTCCCCCTGCTCGGCCAGCCAGCGCATCAGCGTGTAGGCTGCGGGACCATCGTTCTGCGCATGGCTGCGTACGAACCGCCACAACAGCGCTCGCGCCTCGGCCTGCGCGCCGCAGGCGCTCAGCGCCGAGGCGGCCATCTCGGCCAAGGCCTCGTCATCGGGCAGCTGCGCCTGCGCCTGCAGCAACCACTGCGCCTCGCGCTCGGGGTCGCGCGCCTGGTTCTGTTCACCCTGCGCGTCCAGCCATGCCAGCAGCTCGCCGGCCGGCACCGGCAGCTGTGCGACATCCGGCAATGCATCGATGCGTGCCGCCAGGCCGGCCACCAGCGCTGCCGCCCCCCGGTCCTGGCGCAGCTGCGCCAGATGGGTGCGGGCCAGTTCCAGCTGGCGCAGCGCCACCCAGCGCGCACCACGCTGCAGGGCAAGCTCCAGGCTCAGCGCTGCCACTTCGATCAGCAGGCGATGCGATCCGACCCGGGCGAAGTGCTCGATGATCGTGTTGAAGCGCGTGCCCAGGTCCCACGTATTGCGCGCAGGGTCACGCTGGCACAGCGCTGCGGCGGTGTTCGCCCACAGCCGCCAGTAGTTCGGGGTCAGCTCGCTCCACGGCACCAGCTGCTGCAGCGCTTCTTCGTCGCGGCCCAGCTGGGCCAACGCCCATGCCTTGGACAGGCGACGCGGCACCGTGCAGTTGGCCGGCTCGTACTCCCCGGAGGCGGCCACTTCGGCTTCGCGCTTCTCGATCAGCGCCAGTGCCTCGTCGGCGCGGCCGACAGCGAGCAGGATCTTGATCTGCATCTCCGGGAAGCTGTCGAACACTTCCTTGCCACAGGCCTCCACGGCGTCGGCCTGCGCCTGCAGGTAATCCAGCGCCTCCTGGCCACGGCCATCGTCGAGCAGCGCATCGGCTTTCTCGCAGCTCAGGCACTGGAAGCAGGCCCAGCTGGGATCGATGCGGCCGAGGGTCTCGTCGCACACCTCGATGCGCTCGGGCACCCAGCCCGGGCCATCGATGTTGCCGTAGCAGGCGGCCAGGTCCTGGGTCACGCAGATCGACTGCGGGCATTCCAGGGTGTCTTCGCGGTGTGCCCGCTCGAACAGCGAAACGGCTTCGCCAAGCGCGCTCTCGCCTTCAACACGGTTGCCGACGCGGTTGCGCAGCGCCCAGTGGCCGACGTAGACGTCGACCCAGGGGTTGTCGAGCGCCTTGCCCAGTGCGCGTGCTTCGGGCAGCAGTGCATCGACACGGTCGATCTGCAGTTCACTGACCTCGTCGGCGAGGCGGTTCAGCAGGTGCGCGTTCTGCGCCTGGCCGGCCTGGCGCAGGTCGCCCTGCAGTTTTTCGACCCAGTTCCAGATGTCCATGGGGTAAGTACTCCTGTCTAGCGAAGGCTGGATGAGAGGGCGCGGTGCTCAGCGCAGCATCTGCTGCAGGGCACCGGCGATATCGGCAAAGGCGCCGTTGAGATCCGGGCCCTGCGTGGCGGTCGTTGCCCGGGCCAAGGGACGGCCCTGCGCAGCGACGATGATCTTCAGCGAGCGCAGCAGGCGCGCCGCCGCTTCGGCCTGCGGGTGGCCCTCGCGCTGGGCGCGCAGCAGCGCCTGCACCGCCGGGTTGTCGAGGTTGAGGTACAGCCGCGAGGGTGCGCGCGATTCGATGCGTGCGGTGAACTGGCGCGCCAGGCGCAGCGCCGCCATCGAAACGCGCTTGTCGTTCTCGTCGTCTTCCAGGCGCTGCTTCAGTTCGGCCTCGCGGTCGGGCACCACCACCACCGGCAGTGCTTCCGGGCTGAAACGCGCCGGCAGCAGCTGCTCGCCATCACCCAGCTGTTCGCGCAGCCAGGCCAGCTGCGCATCGTCGAGGCTGTCATCGCTGCGGAACAGTGCGCGATTGCCCTGCTCGGTGCCGAGTTCAACCAGGCGCAGGCCCTTGGCCTGGGCCCAGCGCCGCAGGAACGGCACCACCGCGTAACGATGGCCATGCGCGACCGGCACCCCCATCGCGCGGAACAGCATCTCTTCGAAGCCACCGCCATTGTCGAGGATGACATGCACGGCACCGCGCGCCGGCAGGGCACTGGCCGGCAGGTCGCCCTGCGAGGTCGGCACGCGCACATGCTCCATCAGCAGGTCGAACAGGCGGTCATCGCACAGCGCCGCGCCCAGCAGCGCCTCGTTGTGGCGGCTCAATACGCGTCGCCACGCCTCCGGCTGCTGCCGCGCAACGTCGGCCAGACCATCGATCAGCGCCTCCAGCAAGGCATGTTGCACAGCGCGGTACTGGTCATCGCGCTGCAGGTCTTCGCGGCTGGCGGTGGGAGTCAGCCGCGAGGATTCGATCACCCCGCCGATGAAGCCAGCCCACGGCGGCAGCAGGTCACGGGCATCGTCATCCAGCAGCATGCCGCGCACGAACACCGACAGGTTGCGGTTGTCGCTGGTGCCATAGGTGGCACCATCCTGCACCCACAGCAGGCCGGTGGCATCGCTGTTGCCGTCGGCACGCAGCGGCACGGTGACGATCGGCTCGAAATCGTGCTCGAAGCGCGCGGCGAACTGCAGTGCCTGGCGGCGTGCCTGCACCGGGTGCACGGCCACGTCACCCTGCCCCCGCCACGGCGGCGGCTCGGGGTTGAGCGCTTCGGTCGCAGCACCGATGAAGATCGGTTCGGACAGCAGCGCGCAGTAGCGGCCCAGCACCTCGTGCAGGCGCGCCTCGTTGGCCAGCGGCAGGAAGTCCGGATGCAGCTCCAGTTCCACCTCGGTGCCGACCGCACGTGCCGGCACTTCGCTGACGGTGTACTGCTCGGCATTGCTGGACACGTACAGATGGCCCAGCTCCGGCGTCTGGTACGAGGTGGTACGCACGCTGACCCGGCGCGCCAGCACGAAGGCCGACAGGAAGCCGAGGCCGAACATGCCGATCAGGCCTTCATCATCCTCGCCGCCCTGGCGCAGGCCACGGGTATAGCCGACGCCGACGGTGGCCAGGTAGTCGTGGATCTCCTGGCGGGTCAGGCCGGCACCGGTATCGGTGATGCGCAGCACGCCGGCACCGGCATCGACCTGCACCGAAATGCGCGAAGGCACCTGGACGCCGGGCTGCTCGATGCGGCGGCGGATGATCGAGTCGTGCGCGTTCTGCACCAGTTCGCGCAGCGCCACCACCGGGGTGGAATACAGGTGCTTGCCCAGCACCGTCATCAGTCCATTGAGATCGACCCCGGCACGACGGATCTCGGCGTTGGGGGCGGTGAGCGCGGTGTCCTGCATGTAATCGTTTACTCCTGGGCACGGAAAGGCGCCAGAGGGCGCCTTCGTCGAGCGGGAAAAACTAGCACAGCCAGCCTGACCGTTGCCGTATATGACGTATGTGGAGGCAGGCCCCGCAGCAGTCCCCCCAGTGCCTCACGCCGCGTCGATGGCCTCGGACAGGCGCTCCACCGCGATCACTTCCATGCCTTTCACCGATCCGCCCTTGGGCGCATTGGCCTTGGGCACGATGGCGCGTTTGAAGCCATGGGTGGCGGCCTCGCGCAGGCGGTCTTCGCCATTGGGCACCGGTCGGATCTCGCCGGACAGGCCCACCTCGCCGAACGCAATCGTCTTTTCCGCCAGCGGCCGGTCCTGCAGCGACGACAACACCGCCAGCAGCACCGGCAGATCGGCCGCGGTCTCCTGCACGCGGATGCCACCGACCACATTGACGAACACGTCCTGGTCGCCGACCAGTACGCCGCCATGGCGATGCAGCACCGCCAGCAGCATGGCCAGGCGGTTCTGCTCCAGGCCGACCGCGACACGGCGCGGATTCGACAGCGGCGACGCATCGACCAGCGCCTGCACCTCGACCAGCAGCGGCCGGGTGCCCTCGCGGGTGACCATCACGCAGCTGCCCGGCTGATGGGTGCTGCCGCCGGACAGGAAGATCGCCGATGGATTGGAGACCTCCTTCAGGCCCTTGTCGCCCATCGCGAACACGCCCAGTTCGTTGACCGCACCGAAGCGGTTCTTGAACGCGCGCAGCAGGCGGAAGCGGCTGCCGCTCTCGCCCTCGAAATACAGCACCGCGTCGACCATGTGCTCGAGCACGCGCGGGCCGGCGATGCCGCCCTCCTTGGTCACGTGGCCGACCAGGAACACGGCGGTGCCGGTCTCCTTGGCGAACCGGACCAGCCGCGCCGCGCTCTCGCGCACCTGGCTGACCGATCCCGGCGCAGCGGTCAGGCTCTCGGTCCACAGGGTCTGCACGGAGTCGGCCACGATCAGCCGCGGGCCGGCCTTGGACGCATGCTGCAGGATCGATTCGACCCCGGTCTCGGCCAGTGCGTTGACCCCGTCCAGCGGCAGCTCCAGGCGGTGCGCGCGGCCGGCGACCTGCGCCAGCGATTCCTCGCCGGTGACGTACAGCACCGGCAGTTCGGCCGCCATCTTCGCCACCGCCTGCAGCAGCAGGGTCGACTTGCCGATGCCCGGATCGCCACCGACCAGCACCACCGCGCCCTCGACCAGGCCACCGCCCAGCACCCGGTCGAACTCGCCGATGCCGGTGGAGACCCGGCGATGCTCGGTCTGCTCCACGTCCTTCAGGGCGGTGATCTTCGGCGGGTCGATCTTGCCGGCCCAGCCGGCCCGGCGCGAAGCCGGCGCCTTGGCCGCCGCCGCGCTTTCCAGCACGATTTCCGACAGCGAGTTCCAGGCGTTGCACTCGGTGCACTGGCCCTGCCACTTGCTGAATTCGGCGCCGCATTCATTGCAGACGTAGGCGGTGCGGGCTTTTGCCATCGGATGATTTCCAGCAACGGGAACAGGCGTGGCAGGATAGCCGAGCCGGGTCGCAGGTGCTGCGACCACTCAAGTCCTGCCCACCTGCGCCGATAGGGGTCGCGGGCGTGCGCCTTGCGGGCGCCCCTCCCTCCCCCACTGGATTCATCATGACTGGCAGCTACAGTCAGAGCCTGGTCATCATCTCCCTGCTGGTGGCCATTCTTGCTTCGTACACGGCGCTGGACATGGCCGGGCGCCTGGCCACGGCCGAGGGTCGCGTGGCCCGCTGGTGGCTGGCCGGCGGCGCGGCGGCCATGGGCCTGGGCATCTGGTCGATGCACTTCATCGGCATGCTCGCCTTCGACCTGCCGATTCCGGTGGGTTACGACCTTGGCATCACCCTGTACTCGCTGGCGGTCTCGATCGGCGCCTCGGCCTATGCGCTGTGGCTGGTGTCGCGGCCCAGCCTGCCGTGGCGCCGGCTGCTGGCCGGGGCCGTGCTGATGGGCCTGGGCATCGCCACCATGCACTACCTGGGCATGGCGGCGATGCGCATGCAGCCCGGCATCGACTACCACCCGGGCTGGTTTGCCGCCTCCATCGCGGTGGCCATCGGTGCCGCCGGCGCCGCACTGTGGATCGCCTTCCGCCTGCGCGCCGAGCGGCGCAACACCCTGCTGCTGCGCGCGCTTGCTTCGCTGGTGATGGGCCTGGCCATCGTCGGCATGCATTACACCGGCATGGCGGCGGCGCGCTTCCCCGAAGGCAGCATCTGTGGCGCCGTCGGCAGTGGCGGCATCGACACGCGCTGGCTGGCAGTGCTGGTGATCGTCACCACCGTGGCCACGCTGGGCATCGCCCTGGTCGCCTCGCTGTTCGACCGGCAGATGCGCGTGCGCACCGGTCTGCTGGCCGATTCGCTGGCGCACGCCAACGACAAGCTGATCCAGGCCGCGCTGCACGACCCGTTGACCCAGCTGCCCAACCGCATGCTGCTGCAGGACCGCATCGAGCAGGCCATCGAGAAGGCGCGGCGCCGCAACCATGCAGTGGCGGTGATGTTCTGCGACCTGGACGGCTTCAAGGCGGTCAATGATGCGTACGGCCACCAGCTCGGCGACCGCCTGCTGGTGGCGGTGGCACAGCGCATCGGCGGCCAGCTGCGACCGCAGGATACGTTGGCCCGCCTCGGCGGCGATGAGTTCGTGATCGTGCTGGCCATCGACATTCCCGACGATGCGGTGGTGGTGGCCGAGCGCATCATCGCCGCGGCCGGCGAACCGTTCCTGCTGGATGCGGCCGAACTGCAGGTCAGCGCCAGCCTTGGCATTGCCCTGTACCCGGATGACGCCGGCAACGAGCGCGAGCTGATGGCCCACGCCGATGCGGCGATGTACCACACCAAGGAAACCGGGCGGAACGGCTACACCTTCTTCACCCCGTCGATGCAGCTCAGTGCCAACCGCCAGCTGCGCCTGCTGCAGGACCTGCGCAAGGCCATCGCCCGCGACGAACTGATCCTGCATTACCAGCCCAAGTTCCCTGCCGCCGGCGCACCGGCCACCGGGGCCGAAGCGCTGCTGCGCTGGCAGCACCCGGAGCTGGGCCTGCTGGCGCCGGACGTGTTCATCCCCATTGCCGAGCGCAGCGGCCTGATCCTGCCGATCGGTGACTGGGTATTGGACCGCGCCTGTGCGCAGCTGCGGGCATGGCACCAGGCCGGGCATACGGAATGGACAATGGCGGTGAACCTCTCGCCGCTGCAGTTCGCCTCGCCGGCACTGCTGGACAGCGTGCGCGAGGTGCTGCACCGGCACCGGATCGAACCGGCGCGGCTGACCCTGGAGATCACCGAGACCACGGCGATGAAGGACGTCGATGCCAGCCTCGCGATTCTCAACGACCTGACCGCAATGGGCGTGCACATCGCCATCGATGATTTCGGTACCGGCTATTCCAGCCTGCTGTACCTCAAGCGCATGCCGGCCACCGAACTGAAGATCGACCGTGCGTTCGTGCACGACCTGGAGCGCAATGACGAGGACGCCGCCATCGTCTCGTCGATCATCGCGCTGGGCCGCACCCTGCAGCTGCAGGTGGTGGCCGAGGGCGTGGAGACGCAGGCGCAGCGCGAGTACCTGAGCGAACTGGGGTGTGATCAGTTGCAGGGTTACCACCTGGGCCGACCGATGGACGCCGAGGAATTCCTGCGCCGGGTGGGGTGAGGCGCCAGGTCCGGGGTCGGATCCCTTGCCGCAGGCAAGGGATCTGACCCCATCCACGCATGGCGTGGATCTCCTGGTAGAGCCGGCCGCTGGCCGGCTTCGCGTAATTGCCGGCCAGCGGCCGGCACTACCAGCCTGGTGGGTGCACCAAACGCGCAACCACAGCAAACAGAAAGGCCGCCCGAGGGCGGCCTTTCTGCGTGGCAACGTCGCGAGGACGTCAGTGCATCATGTGCACGTTCATGTTGTGCATGACCCACAGGGTGCCGATCACGATGATGCCGATCACCACAACGGTGAAGGCCGCAGCGTTGACGTTCCAGCGGCTTTCCGAAGAGCGGTCCAGGTGCAGGAAGAACACCAGGTGGACCAGCATCTGCAGCACCGCGGTGACCGCGATCACCACACCGTTGACGGTGCGCGAGAAATCACCCGACATCACCATCCAGAACGGGATGACGGTCAGCACCACCGCCAGCACGAAGCCGATCAGGTACGACTTCACGCTGCCGTGGCTTTCGCCGCCGGTGCCGTGGTCGTGTGCGTGGTTGTCATGTGCCATTACAGCGCTCCATTGAGGTAGACGACGGAGAACACGCCGATCCAGATCAGGTCCAGGAAGTGCCAGAACAGGCTCAGGCACGCCATGCGGGTCTTGTTGGTCGGGGTCAGGCCGTACTTCTTCAGCTGCACGAACATCACCAGCAGCCACAGCAGGCCGGCGCTGACGTGCAGGCCGTGGGTGCCGACCAGGGCGAAGAACGCCGACAGGAAGGCACTGCGGTCCGGACCGTAGCCCTGATGGATCAGGTGCTGGAACTCATAGACTTCCATGCACATGAAGCCGAAGCCCAGCAGCCAGGTAACCGCCAGCCACAGGAACATCTGGCCAACCTGCTTGCGGTGCATGGCGATCATGCCCAGGCCGAAGGTCAGCGACGAGGTCAGCAGCAGCGCGGTTTCCCACGCCACGAACGGCAGTTCGAACAGGTCCTTCGCGGTCGGGCCACCATCGGTACCGCCTGCCAGCACCACGTAGGTGGCGAACAGCGAGGCGAAGATGAGGCAGTCGCTCATCAGGTACACCCAGAAACCGAAGACGGTGTTGCCGCCGGTGTCGTGGTGCTCGTGGTCGTCATGGCCATGGGCCGCCGCGTGCGCGGCGTGCCCGTGGCTCAGGGTCGAGGTATTGGTGCTCATGCCTTCAGCTCCGACTTCACCAGGCCCTGGGCTTCCAGGTGCTTGCGGTGTTCGTTCTCGATGCGTTCCACCTCGGCGGCCGGGACCCAGTAGTCCACGTCCTGGTCGAAGGTGCGGTAGATGAACGTGGCGATCATGCCGACGAAGCCGACGATGGCCAGCCACCAGATGTGCCAGATCATCGCGAAGCCGAACACCAGGCTGAAAGCACCGATGACAACGCCCGTGCCGGTGTTGCGCGGCATGTGGATGTCGGTGTACTTGGCCGGCTTCGGCCAGGCTTCACCACGCTGCTTGCGCTCCCAGAAATCGTCCAGCTCGGTGACTTCCGGCAGCGTGCCGAAGTTGTAGAAGGCCGGCGGCGAAGAGGTTTCCCACTCCAGCGTACGGGCATCCCACGGGTCGCCGGTCAGGTCGACGGTCTTCTTGCGGTCGCGGATCGAGACGGCCACCTGGATGATCTGGCACAGGATGCCGGCGCCAACGATGAAGGCACCTGCGGCGGCGATCAGCAGCAGCGGCTCATAGGCCGGGTTGACCGTGCTCTGCAGGCGACGGGTCATGCCCATGAAGCCCAGCACGTACATCGGCATGAAGGTCACGTAGAAGCCGATGAACCAGCACCAGAACGCGCACTTGCCCCAGAACTCATTGAGGCGGAAGCCGAACATCTTCGGCCACCAGTAGGTGATGCCGGCGAACATGCCGAACACCACGCCGCCGATGATGACGTTGTGGAAGTGGGCGATCAGGAACAGGCTGTTGTGCAGCACGAAGTCGATGGCCGGGATCGCCAGCATCACGCCGGTCATGCCGCCGATGACGAAGGTGACCATGAAGCCGATGGTCCACAGCACCGGGGTGGTGAAGTGCACGCGGCCGCGGAACATGGTGAACAGCCAGTTGAAGATCTTCACGCCGGTCGGGATCGAGATGATCATCGTCGTGATGCCGAAGAAGGCATTGACGTTGGCACCGGAGCCCATGGTGAAGAAGTGGTGCAGCCACACGATGAACGACAGCACGCCGATGCAGGCGGTGGCATAGACCATGCCCTTGTAGCCGAACAGCGCCTTGCGCGAGAAGGTCGCGATGACTTCGGAGAACACACCGAACGCCGGCAGGACCAGGATGTACACCTCCGGGTGACCCCAGATCCAGATCAGGTTGATGTACAGCATGGCGTTGCCGCCACCGTCATTGGTGAAGAAGTGCGTACCCAGGTAACGGTCCAGGGTCAGCAGCACCAGGGTGATGGTCAGCACCGGGAAGGCAGCGACGATCAGCACGTTGGTCACCAGGGCGGTCCAGGTGAACACCGGCATCTGCATCAGCTTCATGCTGGGGGTACGCATCTTCAGGATGGTGATGAAGAAGTTGATACCGCTCAGCGTGGTACCCAGGCCTGCGACCTGTAGACCCCAGATGTAGTAGTCCATGCCGACGCTTGGACTGTATTCGATGCCCGACAGTGGCGGGAATGCCAGCCAGCCGGTGGCAGCGAACTCACCGATCCACAGCGACAGCATGATCAGCACCGCACCGGACACGAACAGCCAGAAGCTGAGCGAGTTGACGAACGGGAACGCGACGTCGCGCGCACCGATCTGCAGCGGCACGGCCAGGTTCATCAGGCCGGTGATCAGCGGCATCGCCACGAAGAAGATCATGATCACGCCGTGGGCGGTGAAGATCTGGTCGTAGTGGTGCGGCGGCAGGTAGCCCTCGGAGCCACCGACGGCGATGGCCTGCTGGGTACGCATCATGATGGCGTCGGAGAAACCGCGCAGCAGCATGACGAAGGCGACGATGAGGTACATCACGCCGATCTTCTTGTGATCCACCGAGGTGAACCACTCCTTCCACAGATAGCCCCACAGCTTGAACTTGGTGATCAGGGCGACGACGCCCAGGCCACCAAGAACCGCGCCGATCAACGTCGTCAGGACGATCGGATCGTGGGGGATCGACTCAAGAGAGAGTTTTCCCAACATGTTCATTCTCCCGAACCCGCGTGGCCGGCATGGCCTGCGTGTTCGTGTTCGTTGGCATCCAGGTTTTCACCCGATTCCTTGGAATCATGCGCGTCACTGGGGGCATGGCCCTCGTGCGCTTCATGCGTGGCGGCATCGGCAGCGGCGGCACCGGCATGCGAGTGCTTCATGCCGTAATGCTTGTTGTCGCCCATGTGCTTGGCGATGACCCAGTCGAACAGGCCTTCTTCGGTCTTGCCGAAGTAGGTGACCGGATACCACTCGGCGTTGCGTGCTTCACCCAGCGCCTTGAACGAGGCCTTGTCCAGGGTCTGCTCGCCGGCGCGGACCTGGTCCAGCCACTGGCGGTATTCGGCATCGGTGACCGAGTAGGCGGTGAAGTGCATCTTGGCGAAGCCCGCGCCGCTGTAGTGCGAGGACATGCCCGGGAATTCGCCGGTCTCGTTGGCGATCAGGTGGAGCTTGGTCTCCATCGCAGCCATCGAGTAGATCATGCTGCCCAGGTGCGGGATGAAGAACGCATTCATCACCGAATCGGACGTGATCTTGAAGTTCAGCGGCGTGTTGACCGGGAACTTGATTTCGTTGACGACCGCCACCTTCTCTTCCGGATAGATGAACAGCCACTTCCAGTCCAGCGAGATCGCCTCGATGGTGACCGGCTTGACGTCCGAATCCAGCGGACGATACGGGTCCAGTGCGTGCGACGAACGCCAGGTCAGGACCGCCAGCACCAGCACGATCATGCAGGGAATGGACCACACCACCACCTCGATCGCCGTCGAGTGGGACCACTTCGGCTCGTAACGGGCCTTGGTGTTGGAGGCGCGATACTTCCACGCGAACGTCAGGGTCATGATGATGACCGGGATGACGACCAGCAGCATGAGCACGGTGGCCGTGATCAGCAGGGTCTTCTCATCCTGGCCGATCTGGCCCTTCGGACTGAGGATGGCCACCGCATCGCAACCGGTGAGCATCACCAGCAACGACAGCAGCAGGCCCGGGCGCAACCAGCGCCCAAGGGTTTTCAACGGAATCATCGGTCGATCCAATTGCGAGGGAATGCCGTTCCCCGTCCCTGCCTGTTCCGGCCAAAAGCCGGTCCCACCGGTCCGGAAGACAGGCAGGGAGGTGGGGTCGAGTCAGCCTTTCAATTTTAGGCCGTCACCCACCATTTAAGAAAGGCATTGACATTGATCGAGCGCAGGAAAGGCCCGATTCTGGCTGCGACACGTTGTCGCACCGCGCAGGTGTGACGGGCCCATGACCCAGGACTGCGTCGCGGCCCCGCGCGCTCGTGGGGCCATTCGCCCTCGTTCGGCAAAGTCACCTGAACCGGTTCAGCGTACTGGCGGGTACCTGGCGTGGGATGCTCTGCACAGGAGGAAGCCCCCGATGGACAAGATCGACTTCAAGAAGCGCGACCGGGCGCTCTATCAACCGCCCGCCGGCAGGTTCGTACCGGTCGATGTGCCGCCCCTGCCCTACCTGATGGTCGATGGTCGCGGCGACCCGAACACGGCCCCCGCCTACCTGCAGGCCGTGCAGTGGCTGTATTCGGTGAGCTATGCATTGAAGTTCGCGCTGAAGGCCGAAGGGCGCGACTACGTGGTGCCACCGCTGGAGGCGCTGTGGAGCGCCGAGGACCCGGCCAGCTTCATCGCGCGACGCAAGGATGAGTGGGCCTGGACCGTAATGATCCGCACGCCCGAGGGCATCGGCCCTACGCAGTGGCAGGCCGCGATCAGCAAGGCGCGCGCGAAACTGGGGGATGCGCCGCCCAGCCTCCGCCATGAAATCCTTGCCGAGGGCCCCAGCCTGCAGACCTTGCACGTGGGCGCCTACGACGACGAAGGCCCCGTCCTGGCGCATCTGCATGACGAAGTGATGCCCGCACTGGGTTACACCTTCGCCGGCCCCCATCATGAGATCTACCTGAGCGACCCGCGCAGGACCGACGCGGCGCGGTTGAAAACCGTGCTGCGGCAGCCGGTGCGGCCGATCAAGCCTGATGAGGATTCCGGCACATGACACAAGGAATGCCATGCACCTGATCAACCGACTGCTGCACTGGACCACCCTGCCCGCCGGGCGCCGCCTGATGGCCGTGCTGGGTGCCGCACTGGTGATCGTGCTGGCCTGCAATCCGGATCTGCTGCCGTTGTTGCCGGTGGTGGATGCGCTGGGGCTGGACGTGCTGATGCTGTTGCTGACTGCGCAGGTGGTGGCGGTCCTGCCTTGGGTGCGGGAGCGGGCCGCGCGTGGGACCACGGTGCTTGCACCCCTGCTGATCGGCGCGTTGGCGGGAGCTGCAGGTGGTTATCTCCGGCAGCTCGCGTGGTGGCTGGCACGGGATGCGGGGATGACGAGACGTTGCTGAAGGCTTGCAGCCTTCAGTGAGGTCACCATCCTATGATAACCGGCGGGCGCAAACAAAAAGCCCCGACCAAAGGCCGGGGCTTTTCACTACAACTGGTGCCGGAAACAGGAGTCGAACCTGCGACCTACGCATTACGAATGCGCCGCTCTACCAACTGAGCTATTCCGGCCTAGCTGGACATTGTAGGACTACAAGCAACATGCGGTCAATGGCTGCGCATCTACCCTCTTCATGGGCCAACAAGCCGCTACCAGCTACTGATAGTGGCTTTCACGGATGACCTTGGAACATCGCTGGTCGAGATCAACATGAAATGACTTCAGTCCACCTTCTGGCAGCAGAACCCTGTCATGGACGTGCTGGACTGAGAAGCCAATATCTGCGGTGCCGGAAGACTCCTCCGCAATGCGATACATCTCCCGTTTCCATCCCCTCGTCTCTTGGACGTAAGTCTCGATTGTCGTCACGCATCTTTCTAGCCCTTCCAACCCCTTCTCACCTCGGGGCTCCTTCGCTGCACAGCCGCCTGCCATCAGCAATGAAAACAGCAGCCCCACTTTCAAGATGACTGAGCGTTTCATCTGCGTCCCTCCATGATAGGTACGAACTCATAACCCTCATGACTTCTAATCATCCCAGGCACTCCCATTTCTTCAAGGAACTGATAGTCATACCCGTTAGCTGCAGGGCGATAACCCTCTTCCCGAGTATTCGGGTGAGTATGGAAGAATCCTATAACTCGGCAACCACACTGAAACTCTGAAGGCTTGAAAAGCACATCCTGCCCCATTTGAGCACGAGTACCAGGTTGAGCACGAATCAATTGAGGGGCGCCAACCAGGTTCGGAGCCACGATCCACCCTCCTTGTTCCCGCTTCAGCGATCCAGGTTGCCCCCACAATACAGTTGGCGCATCGGGGTTGGAGTCCTGCCAAGCTCGCTCCATCTGCCGCTTCAGCCCAGGATCTCTCGTCCAAGCAGGATCAGTCGATTGCGGAGAGCGACCGTAACTTGGTGACGCCGAAGTTGACTGCCTGCTTCCCACTGCCCCCGTGCCCATCGTTCCTCGACCTGCAGAAGAACCACCGTATGCCCCCTGCTCCAACTGGCAGTCAGTGTCTTTGCCACATGCTCGCCGGCCATCGGGATCAAAGTAGCGATATGGGTTCGAATTGGCATACCTGTAGCGTCCGAATGCTCCCACCGAATCGCTTTGGGGCGACACCGGATCCACACTAAGGAACACACCAAGGATTGGATCCATATACCGCTGCTGCATGTAACTCAAGCCCGTCGAAGCATCACTCACGTGCCCTGCATAGCCAGGCCCATCAGCAACGGACCCACCAACCACGGCGCCATAGGGCTCATAGGTGGTACGCCGGATAACGCTGCCAGCCGCGTCAGTCTCAGCGACCGGTGACCCTAACGCATCGGTATGGATATAGGTAATCGTCTCCGCAGCAGCCTGATTGAACAGTCCACCCAGAATCAGCGCGGCCCCACCTACGGTTCGACTCACCAGCATCTTCATTCCTGCGTTCATCGCGCCCACCTCAGTTCGACCAGGCCGAGCACGCCTGCGCGTTGCAGGCACGCACCTTGTAACCACCCTGGCAGCGCGTATCGAGGTCGTAGCCGATGCCTTCTGCCCTATAGGTCGCGCCGCCGCTGCTTGAACGCATGTTGTAGTAGGTGGCACCCGGCGACGCATTCCAGATGACCGAGCAGATGTTGGGGCCGCTCTTTACGATCCTCACACCCGTAGGTACGGCCGGCGCACTGGAAATCGCAACCAGGCCAGCAGCAGAACTGGGGCTGCAGCCTGCGGGATTGCAAGCACGACCACGGTAGTAGAAGTTGCCTCCGCCGCCCTTGCTGAGGGAAACGGCTCGATCCCCCGCAATCAGCGACCAGTTGGCGCCGTCAGTACTTTCGTCGATTTCATAGCGCGTCGCGTCCGCCACTTCCAGCAGGGAGATCGAGTAAGCCGCGCCGATTCCCACCCCATCCGGCACGCGCAGAACCGGGGTCGCCGGAGGACCAATCACGCGCACGCCCGCTACCGCGGACCACGGTCCGCAACCGGCGACATTGCAGCCACGCACCTGGTAGTCCCACTGTCCCGGCCAGCGGCCGCCTCGGGCCACGGCGGTCGCACCGTCTTCCTGGGCGAGTCCGAAGCCACCCCCATTGAGCTGCTCCATCAGCTGATAGCTCGTCGCTGCGGGGATTGCGCCCCACCACATGCTCACGGTTGAACTGTAGCTCACGCCACCGAGATTGATCGCCGTGGCTTGGACCGGTGGCAATGTCACGACGATACTGCCTACGGCGCTTGACGCACTGCACCCGGCGTCATTGCATGCAAAGGCACGATAGGCGTAACTGCCGGCGATTCGTCCGCTGATGGCCAGTTGATTCCCACTGATCCGGTTGATCTCAGTCCATGCTGCTCCGTTGAATTGTTCTTCAATGCGATAGCTGCTGGCCTGTGCCACGCTCGAAACAGAGACGGCGTAGCTGCCGTTGTAGCTCGCAGCAGGTACCGACAGTGCGGGTACGGATGGGGCATACAGCGCGGTAATCGCCGCTTCGGCCGAGTAGACGCCGCAGCCCTGTGGATTGCATGCTTTGACCCGATAGCGATAGGTGCCTGCCGGTTTGCTGGTCACTTGATAGGTGCGGCCAGCACCATCAAAGACCACGCTCCATCCGCCACCCACGGCCTCTTCAAGCACAAAGCGGGCGGCACCCTGTACCGCTGACCAGCTCAGGAAATAGGTTCCGTTGATACCTTGCGCCGGTGCAGTGATCACCGGCGCAGCGGTGGGAGCAAGCTCCACCTGGATGGAGGCTTCCACACCCCAAGCACCGCAGACAGTGCCATTGCAGGCACGGCCACGATAGCGATAGACGCCGGAGCTTCGCCCGGCCAGCGAAACGTTCAGCGCAGGCCCTTGATAGACAGCCTGCCAGTCACCGCCACCCGACTCCTGCACCTCGTAACGCTGCGCACCGGCAACGGCTGTCCACTGCACCGCAAACGCACCGTCCGCGCTGTAACCCGGAACCGTTACGACCAGTGCTGCAGGCGCGATATCCACGGCACGCTTGGCAACAAGGCTGCCGTTGAGCTGGATATAGTCAAAGCCCTTCGCCTGGCGCTGATCGTGCTGATAGCGCAGCACGCCATCCTGCCCATAGAGGGAACGAATGTTGCCATTGGGCGCACTGGCCAGGGTGCGGCGTCCATGCGCGTCGTACTGATAGGCCTCCTTGCCATCGACCTCGCGCAGGCGATTGCCGTAGTCGAACCGGAACGCCACGCCATTGCGGATCTTCAGGTTACCCTGGCTGTCATAGCCAAGCCCGGTCACGGTCGCACCACTGCCGACATCCCGCACGTTCGTCAACCGATTGTTGAAGTCGTACTCAAAGGACTGCCGCCGTGCACCAACGCTGGCGGTGACGATATTGTCCAGAACGTTGTACGCATAGCTTGCGTTTCCGAAGCTGGCCGCCGTCACCGTGGTCAGACGATCCAGGCCGTCGTAACGCATGTCGCGGTTTCCAGGGGCTGCCGGCAGGCCGTCACTGATGGCCGCCACATTGCCATTGGCATCGTAGTCGTAGCCGTCATCGATGACCTTGCCACCTGCACCACTGTCGGTGCTGCGATCGGGCAGGCCGCGCGCGTTCTGCGTCATCTGATGCACGACGCCGTTGCCATAGGTGAAGCCGCTCATGCCGCCGTTCGCGTAATAGCGCACGTTGGTGGCGAAGGCTCCGGCTCGCGTCGGCTGCCCCAGCGCATTCGGGCCGTAGTCGATCGTCAGGCCGGACGGCTGCACATGGGTTGCCAAGGCGCCGTTTGCATCGTAGCCATAGCCCAGCGCCCAGGCCTCGCCACCGTCGTAGGCCACGCTCTCGGACGTGGGCAGTCCACGCAGATTGTAGGTGTAGTCGTTAGTGGTGACGGCGCCGTTGTTGCGCGTCTGCACACGCTTGGCTTTCCCGCCCGGCCAATAACTCCAGTCCTGATCACCCTGGCCATCAGAGAAACGCAGGGTCAGCAAGCGATTCATGCTGTCGTAGCTGCGGTCAGCCCGCGAAGGCGACGCATAGGCAGCGTCGCTGTCGCACTGAGGGCCCAGCAACGTCAGGCCCGAGGCAGACCAGAGCAGATTGCCTGCAGCGTCATAGCCCATGCCGGTCGCACCGGTCTCAGGCTCCATGCTCTTGCACAGCCGCTGGGCGCCGTCATAGACGTACTGGCGCCGTACACTGACGCTGCCATCGTAGTTGCGCCTCAGGATCGACAGCGGTTTGCCCAGCGTGTCGCGCTGAATCTCCGTCACTACCCCTTCCGCGTGGAGAATCCGGATGGGCGTGTCCTGGCTGGGCTTGCCGTACATCAAGTAGTCGGTGGTGGTGGCAATGCCGCGCGGATTGGTCACCCTTACGCTGCCTCCGCCGATCTGCTCGGTGGTCGTGACAAGCCGGCCCAGTTCGCTGTCCTGCTCGCTGCGATTGGGGCGCCCGAGCGCGTCATAGCCGGTATGGGTGCCGGGCAGCGCCGAGCGGAAGTCGGACGCCGCGCGCGTCGGATAGGAGGTAAAAACCAGGCGCCCATTGCTGTCATAACGGGTCACCGTCTGGCGCAATGTACCGCCACGGTCCGCAGCGTCGAACGACTCTTCCAATACTGGGCGCCACAACCCATCGTAGTACGTCACCGCGCGTGCGTTGCCGGTACTGGACTCGCGCTTCCAATGTCCCGCTTCCAGCCCGATCTCCGCTCCCGCCACCTGGAAGAATCGCGTTGTAGAAGGATTCCAGGCCACGCTGTCATTGGCGGCCTGGGTCGCCAGTACGATTCGGCCCATCCCGTCGTAGTCGAAGCTTCGGCTGGCACCATTGGGCTCCACCGCTGCGCGCACCCAGCCATTGTCATCGACCTGCAGCGAGGCACTGCTGCCGTCCGGGTACGCGACACTCTGCGGCAGGCCACGCTTCCAGCTGCCAAGCGCAATGGCATTGCCCTTGCCATCGGCCACGGAGGCGAGCGTGCCATCGGCGTGATAGCCCAGCGTCTGCTGCAACGCGCCGAAGGCGTAGGTACGTTGCGGGCGCGCCATCGAGTCGAACTCGGTGCGTTCGGTCTCAATCTCAACGCCGCCAACGCTCTGTGTGCTGCGCGCGACTTGGCTGAGTATCCAACGACCCGTGTCGTCGAAGTAGGTGGTTCTCAGCGTTCGCGCGCGCCCCAACGAGTTACTCTCGGTCTGCACCACCGGCCGCACATGCGCATCGAACTGATCGGTCGTATTGACGAAGTTGACGCCATCCTGGCTGAGCACAGATTGCTTCAGGGGACGAATCTTGACGGCGAAGGGATCATCGGCCGCGGTCATCGAACCGTAGCTGTCCGGGAACGGTCCGGCCTGGACCTCGTCCGAACTCATATAGGTATTGGTGATGACCTGGACGATCTGACCGTCCGGCGCACGCACCGCCTCCTGCAGCAACTGCCCCTCGTTCTCGTCGAGTTTTCGTCCGAACACACTGTGACGGCGCGTACCATCTGGCTCCACAATCGTCGACACTGCGGAGTTGGCCAGGCCCGAGTCATATCCGCCCGACTCGTACGTCCAGGTCAAACTGCCCAACCCGGGCCCCGTCAGCGTCTTGCTGGTGATCGCGAAGAGGTCGAACGCATTGGAGGCGCGTTGCGCGTAGCGCCCACCGCCCATGTCTGCGCAAGCGGTACTTTTTACACCCAGCCGGGTGCGGCGCAGGTACTTGAACTCAAACTGTCCACGCGTTCCTGATGGATGGGTCGCGATCAGGGTGAATCCAGACTGCTCGAACGTGGGCTTGATGCAGAGCTTCGGTTCACCATCCCAGCTCTGATACTCCGGGTTCAGGCCCCCGAATCCGCCGTCCTGCCAGCTGTACTCATAGCCGAAGCGAGCACCATCCGGCTGCTGCACGGCACGCAGCGCAGGCCAGCGTGCGAATCCCATTGCACCGGAGCCCTCGTTGTACTCATAGCTCCAGGTACGGCCATTGGCTGTTGCACTTGCAATACGGTCCCCGGCATAGGCAATGGAGATGGCGCGACCATCACTGCCGCGAATGCCAACCAGCTTGTCGCCCGAATAGTCATAGGCTACCCAGTTGCCGTGGCGATCTTCGACCCGACTGGCCATCAGCAGAACACGCACCAGTTTTGAACCTACGCCCTGGCCGAGATCCATGAAACCGGCTGTTCGTTCAATACCCACATTGAAGAAGTAGCGATTCCCCGATGCATCCACGCCCAGGAATCCCTCACCGGGATAGCCATTGGCCGTCGAGCCCAGGCAACTGAGGCGCATGTTGCCCCGAGTACCCCAGCGATAGGTTTCACCGTTGGTGGGTTTAGGGTTGGAGGCGTTGGCGATCAGCAGCATCTCCTGCTCGCCCTGGTCGGGGACACGCACCTGCACGCCGGTCCATATCTCGAAGGTGCCCACGCCGGTACGCGTCTTGGGGTAGAAGGTCTGCGAGCAACGCTGGGTGGCGCCATTACCCGACTCGTTCCACTTCCAGATGGAGTCGAAGGTGGCGTGCATGTAGGGGACTTCGATGTCCCAGCTGCCGAATCCCCCCAACGGCTGCCGGTCCTTGAAGGACTGCACAGCGAGACGACGCTGCAATCGCACCGGCAGCGCGTTGTTGCCTGGCAAGTCGATGTCGGTAACGACAAATTCGGTCGACCCCGAGCTGGGGCTGATGCTATCCCCGAACAGGCTCGAGGTCAGCGGTGCCAGCCCCTCGCTGTTCTTGATCTTTTTGTAGTACTCGGTATGCGGGGTGACCGGGCTACTCGCCCAGGTCCACCCGGATGACACGACCAATGCCGCGCCCAACAACGCCTGCCACTGCCAGATACGCATGGAACATCCCTTTGTCCAATTGCGTCGGCAATCACCAGACGATCTGTAATCCACCGACGTGTGCTGGCGTCATGTTCCGGCCAGAAAGCAGCTGCGCCGTCCCTTGCGCCCCCTGTACTTCAAGGGAGGACAAGCCCCCCTTCACGACAGCTTCATATGATATTCACCCAAAGTAAATACCCCAGGTGGGGACTGGGTGAGGCCCACTTCCGCAGCGTGTCTACGCTCCCACCCGGTTCGCACACACCCGCCCCTCGGCGAAATCCCGCAGGTTCCCCAGCGTGATTGCCGAGATCTCCTGCAGCGCCTCTACGGTGAAGAAGCCCTGGTGGCCGGTCACCAGCACGTTGGGGAAGGTCATCAGGCGCTGGAAGGCCTCGTCGTCGATGATCTCGCCGGACAGGTCCTGGAAGAACAGCGCGCTTTCCTGCTCGTAGACGTCGATGGCCAGATGACCCAGCCGCCGCGATTTCAGCGCGCGGATCACCGCATGGGTATCCACCAGCGCGCCGCGCGAGGTGTTGACCAGCATCGCGCCGGTCTTCATCCGCGCCAGCGAGGCGTCGTTGATCAGGTGCTGGGTATCGGGCGTCAGCGGGCAATGCAGCGATACGATGTCGGCCCGCGCCAGCAGTTCATCCAGACCAACCCTGTCGCCCACGCCGGCGAAGGCCGGCGACGGATACGGATCATGCCCCAGCACGGTGCAGCCCATGCCCTTGAAGATGCGCGCGGTGGCCAGGCCGATCTTGCCGGTGCCGACGATGCCGACCGTGCGCCCATGCAGGGTGCGCCCGAGCAGGCCATCGAGCATGAAGTTGCCCTCGCGCACGCGGTTGTAGGCGCGATGGGTCTGCCGGTTGAGCGTCATCACCAGCGCCAGCGCGTGCTCGGCCACGGCTTCGGGGGAATAGGCCGGCACCCGTGCGACGAACAGGTCCAGCGCTTTCGCGGCGGCCAGGTCCACATTGTTGAAGCCGGCACAGCGCAGCAGTACGGCGCGTACGCCCAGCGCATGCAGCGCGTGCAGTACCGGCGCGTCGAGGCGGTCATTGACGAACACGCAGACGGCGGCGCAGTCCTGTGCCAACGCAGCGGTATGCACGTCCAGCGCGGCATCGAAATACACGAATGCAAAGCCCTGCCCGGCCGCATCGCGCTGGTTGGCCTCGTCGAGGAAACGACGATCGTAGGGGCGGGCACTGAAGACGGCGATCTGCATGACGGGGCCTGGCGGGAGTTCCCTGCCGACCTTACCGCAGCACCCGCCCTGATGGGATGGCCCCGGCGATACGCATATCGCCGGGGCCGGGTACCCCTTAGAACCGGTAGCCCAGGCCCAGCATCACGCCGTTCCGGATCTGCCCGTCGCGGCGCTCACCCACGTAGTCGGCCATGATCGACAGGCGCTCGCTGGCGCGACTGGTCACGCCCACGTTCCAGGCCAGCACCTGCTCGCCCACGGCCTGGCTGCTGGCACCAAACACCAGGTCCGGGGCCGCAGCAAAACCGGTGCTGTAGCGCGCCTGTGAATCGCCCAGCTCCTTCTGCCAGGCCACGCGGGCACGCGGGGTGATGCGCTCGCCGTTGTTGCCCTCGAAGGTCTTGAACAGCTGCAGGCCGGCACCCACGCGGATGCTCTCCAGGCTGCCGCTGCGCCCCACCAGCGCGCCAGCGCCCTGCTCTTCGTTGAAGCGGGTGGCCGAGGTCCGCGCGTAATCCACCACCGGCAGCAGCGGCTGGATCACCAGTCCCTTGCCGGTGGTGAAGGAGAACGCGTGTTCGACCCGCGCCGAGATCGCGTCGTTGCTGTATCGGGCGCGCAGCGGCTGTTGCAGGCCATCGATGGCCGAAAGGCTGCGGCGGGTATCGTGGCGCAGGTCGGTGTAGCGCACGGCCGCCGACAGGTAGCCACGCGAATAGGTCGCATCCAGGTAGCCGCCCACATCCAGCGCGCGCACGTCGCCACTGAAACCGGAGCCATCGCTGGCCTTGGTCGACATGTCCGCGGCGGCCACGCTGACGCCGAGGGTGACGCGGTCATCGGCCACGTGCGTGTCGGCACCGACCACGATGCCGCCGATGTTATGGCTCAGGCCGGCCACGCCACCGTCGGCGTCGATGCGGCCATGGCTGGCGAAACCGCGCGCCCACAGGCCACGGCTGCCACCCGCCGCGCGGCTGTCGCCAGCAGCCTCGCCGGCCGGCTCGACCAGATGCATGGCCAGCTGGTTGAACAGGCTGCCATGGCGCATGCCCGGCTGCGCCGACACCGACTGCGCCGCCTGCGAGGCCAGGCCATCGGCATCGCCGCCACTGCGCATCGCCGCCTGGTGCTGCTGCACCACGTTGCCGATGCTGCCCAGCAGTGCATTGTCGGCCAGGCGCAGGCTGGCGTGTGCATCACCGCGCAGGGCGCCGGCCTGCTGTGCGATCACATCGCGGTCGGCGAACTGCAGTGCGCCGAGCAGCGACTTCAGGCCGCTGTCCTGGCGATCCGATGCGGCTGCCAGCGCGCGCCCCAGTCCATCGCCGGAGGTGCCGTTGGCAAACAGGCCCAGCTGATCGAAGCCCGGGTTGGCGGTCAGCCACAGCCCGTCGGCCGTCTGGTTGACGTTGAAGCTGAGCAGCGAATTGTGGCGCGGGCGGAATACTTCGCCCGCGGTGATGCTGGCGCTGTAGCCGGTGTCGCCCAGTCGCACGGCATCCTGGAAACCGCCCTGGTAGATCGGCCCTTCCACCAGATCGCGGCGGTAGGTGCCGGCATAGAAGCCCTGGGCGACGTTCAACGCCAGGTGTGCGCCCTGCGCGATCACCAGCGCCCCCTCTTCGGCCCCGCCATCGTAGAAGCTGCCGACGCGCAGGCGGCCACTGCCGGTGCCCCCGGCCTCGGTAACATCGAACAGCACCTGCCCGCCGGGCATGATGTTGACGTAGCCGTGGGTCACCAGATCACCGCCACGCGGCATCAGCGTGCCGAACACGCGCAGTCGGTTGAAGCCGTCTTCGCGCCAGGACGGGCCGGTGCCATCCAGCAACGCATCACTGTCGGTGCCGACCGATGCGATATCGCCATGGCCAACCACCACGCTGCCCGGCATCACCCGCAGCTCGGGGGTACGCAGCGCGCCGCCCTCCAGCGCGATGGTGCCGTTGTCGACCAGCATGAAATCGGCGCCGGTGGTTTCGGCGGTGCGCCAGGTGGCGCCATTGCTGACACGGATCACGCCCGCCGAACCTGCCAGGGTGGACGCATCCAGATCGGCCAGCCGCAACTGGCCGCGCAGCTCATCCTGGAGGTCGGGGTCGGCAAGCAGCTGCTGCAGCGACTGCGTGCCGATGCCGTTCGGCCCCCGCGTGGAGACGTTGTACAGGCTCACCGCGTAGTTGATGTAGGTGCTGGCCCAGTCGGTGTTCCAGCGCGCGAAATCGTCGTCGACGAAGGCCTGCAACTGGCGCGCGGTGCGCAGGTAGCCCGGATTGATGTCGCCGCTGACGTTGCTGGTCACATGCAGGGTGTCGCCCGGATCGCGATAGCCTGCCGTGTTGATGATGTTGTTGCCGCGGATGTCCTGGCCCGGGAACGACTCCAGCTTGCTGCCGCTGCCATCCGGATCGAAGGTGACCGAGGTACCCGTGGTGCGCGCCGGGTCGCGGAACACCAGCAGGCCATTGGGCCGCACCACCTCATACATGGCCTTGTGCAGCAGGCCGGCATCCATGCCGCCGCCATAGTTGCCGGTGTAGATCTGGGTCATGCGCGGCGACGGTGCGTAGGTGATCCTGCCACCACTGCTGGCGGCATGGATCTGCACCGAATCGACCAGCGGCAGGTCGCCGCCGAGATAACGGTTGACGCCGCCGGACTGCATGATCGAGCAGGACGAAATGCAGTGGCCGGACACAATCGTGTCCAGGCCCTGGGTGCGGATCACCGCCTGCAGCCACTCGCCGGCGATCAGCGCGCCACCGTTGGACGTGCGAAGCACGACTTCGCGGATCGGGCGTCCTTCGGCCTGCGCCTTGGCCAGCAGCGCGGGCAGCGCCACCACATCGGCAACGGTTACGCCGCCGCTGAGGAAGACGCGATCGTCCTGCACGTGATAATTCATTGCCATGACGTCATCAACCGCCGCCATGGCGGTGATGCCCAGCAACGCTGCCAGGGCCAGGCTCAACTTCGAATGCTTCATGTGTTCTCTCTCTCCACCCGCAACGCACGGGTCGAAAGTTCAACGTCCGGACGGTGCGCCCTCCCCCAGTGCAGCGCCCCTCGAAACATGAACGCATTCACAATGGATTCGTGGGCCACGCACACTCTTCCCCATCCGGTCATCGTCGCGTAAAACTCGAAGACGTACCCGCCACCGACGTCCGAGGCCAGCCCTGTCCGCCCCCTCTCCTCTGATCCATCGCGCGCCGGACCTGTCCGCGCCGGCGGACGCGTTCATTGCGTTCGTGCGGGAGGAACGCGCGCCGTTGTGTGCGTTCCTGCGCACGCGCGGTGTCGGGCCGGAGGATGCCGAGGACATCGCGCAGGACTGCATGGAGCGGCTGATCCGCTATCGCGCGCACAGTGCCGACGAGCTGCGGCTGCTGCTGTATCGTATCGCCCGCAACCGCCTGGCAGACCGCGGCCGTTCGTCGCAGTCGCGGCCGCATCTGTCCCTCGCCGAACATGATGGCGGCAACGAGCCTTCCAGCACGTCGCCCGATCCATTGCGCCAGGCCGAGTCCGGGCAGATGCTGTCCCTGCTGCGGCAGGCCCTGTTCAAGCTGCCCGAGCGCGCGCGCGAGGTGTACCTGCTCAACCGGATCACCGGCATGAGCTACACGCAGATCGCGCGGCACTGTGGAATTACTGCCAAGACCGTGGAAAAACACATCGCCCGCGCCCTGCAGGGCCTGCGCCAGGAACTCGGAACGGATCCGCTGCACAACGACAGGGACAACGGATGAGTCACGCCAGGCCCAGGGAAGATACGCAGCTGTTCGAACGCGCCAGCGCCTGGGTGGCGCGGCTGGAGGCTCCGGACTGTACGCCGGGCGAGCGCGAGACGTTCGAGGACTGGTTGGCCGAGGACCCGGCCCATGTTACTGCCTGGGTCCAGGCCGAGACCCTGTTCCAGCAGGGCGAGGAACTGGCCGCCGACCCGTGGCTGCGCACCGCCGAGGCACGTGCGGCACGCCCGGCGCCGCGTCGCTGGCTGCCGGCAGTGGCCGCTGCCGCAGGCGTCTGCCTGGCCATCGGGATCGGCTGGATGATTGCCGTCGACGGCAACCCCACGCCGCTGCGCTACGCCAACGATTCCCACCAGCCCCGGCTGCAGACGCTTGCCGATGGCAGCGTGGCCACGCTGGATGCGGGCACCACCCTGCACGCCCGTTTCGGTTGGCGCCATCGCAACCTGGTGCTGGAACGTGGCCGCCTGCAGCTGCAGGTCGCACCGTCGGGCAAGGCCCTGCAGCTACGCGCCGGCGACAGCACCATCCGCGACATCGGCACCACCTTCCAGGTAGAACGCCTGCATGATGGCCTGGTCGAAGTCGCACTGCTGGAAGGTGCGGTGGAAGTCAGCAGCGGGGGCACCCAGCACACCCTGGCGCCCGGCCAGCAACTGCAGGTACTGCCGTCGGGCCGCATCCAGCCCGGTCCGGCACTGTCGTCCAATGCCGCTGCTGAAGGCTGGCTGCAGGGACAGCTGGTGTTCGATGCCACACCGCTGTCGATCGTGGTCGAACGCATGAACCGCTACGGCCACACGCCGCTGGTGATCGCCGATCCGGAGATCGCCAGCCTGGCGGTAAGCGGTACCTTCCGTGCCGGCGACGCGCAGGAACTGCTGTCGGCACTGGAACTGGGCTGGTCGGTGGCTGGCCAGACGCGACCGGATGGCGCGCTGGAACTGCGCCGCACGTACTGAGGAGGCCTGCGGTGATGGCAGTACCGGGCGCGCTGCAGGGGGGGCTGCTGCTCCGCACCCTGTTCTGCCTCGCGTTGGGCATCCCCGCGCTGCCGTCCGCCGCTGCGGCCGAGCAAGCGGGCACCCTGGAGGTCGATGTTGGCTCAGGCCCGCTGGCGCCGGCCCTGCAGCAATGGGCGCGCCAGAGCGGCATTGCCCTGCTGTTCGATGCGCGTGAGCTGGATGGCCTGCGCACGGCCGGCACCCATGGCCACCGCGATGCGGCTGCGGCCCTGAAGGAACTGGTCGCGGGCATGCCGGTGAACATCCTGCGTACGCCTGCTGGCGGATTCGTCGTCCGCCGCACCCGCCCCGCGCCACCATCGCCACCGTCGGTCGCGGCACGCGCCACGCCCGCAGCAGGTTCGCCACACAAGTCCGCCAACGCGCCGCCGCAGGTGGAACTGGCGCCGATCCATGTCACCGGCAGCCGGCTGCCGCGCACCTCCGTGCAGACCACGCTGCCGGTCACCATCATCGACCGCGATGACATCCTGCGCAGCGGCTACGGCAGCCTGTTCGACCTGCTGCGGCACTTGCCGGGCATGAACGGCCACCCGGCGATGAGCACCTCGCGCAGTGGCGATTCGCAGTACCTGCCGGTGGGTGCGGCCACCACCACCAGCCTGGACGGCATGGGCCCGCGTGCGACCCTGTTCCTGGTCAATGGCCGTCGCCTGCCACGCTATCCCATGGTGTCGCTGGAACAGGGTGGGCTCACCGATCTTGGGGGAATTCCGCTCAGCTTCGTCGAACGCATCGAGCTGGTACGTGGCGGCGCCTCGGCCATCTATGGCGCCGACGCGATGTCCGGCGTGGTCAACATCATCCTGCGCGACCAGGCTGACGGCCCGGAAGCCATGCTGCAGACCGGCCTGAGCGGGCGCGGCGACGCTGGCCAGTATCGCGTGCAGGCGGCCACCGGCGGCGTGCGCGACGGAGGGGACCGCTGGTTCGCCGGCATCGACCTGCACCGCATCGACCACGTGGCCGGTGATCGCCGCCAATGGCATGCGGAAACCTCGCAGTACCTGATCGGCGCGTTCCGCGATGGACGCTACTGGCCGGCAGAACGCTGCGAAGGCCCATTGACGCGGCGCGATGGTGCCTGCTGGTTCGACAGCGCCCGACCACGCTCGCTGCAACCGGCCTCGGATACCGCCTCGGCCTACCTGCGCTACCGGCATGAGCGCGGCGAAGGTCGCTATGCCTACGCCGAGGCGCGGGCCAGCCACAACCGGCAACGCTTCGACCTTGGTCCAACCGCCGTTGCCATCGGCCTGTACGGGTTCACCTTCAACAGCGTGCTGCGCGAAGCTGGCAACGTGCGTCCGCATGTACGTGCCACCGACGCCGACGTCACCTCCGGCATTGGCCGCGACCAGGGCCGGCGCAGCTGGGATGCCGGCATCAGCGCACAGCGCAGCGATGTCAGCCTGTCCACGTCGGGCACCGTGCGCGCCGAGCCCCTGCTGCGGGTCGCCGAGACACTGGATTTCCTGCCCGGCTTCACCTCGTTGCCGGCGGGCGCGGCCGAGCAGTTGTTCCCGTCGATCCGCAATCGCGGGCGCACCGAGCAGTGGCAGGGCTGGTGGGGCATGCAGCGGGAGCTGATGCCATTGGCCGGAGGTGCTGCACAGCTGGCCACCGGCATCGACCTGCGCCAGGAGCGCTGGACCTCGCATCCCGACGCCCTGCTGAGCCAGGGTGACCTGGCGCTGGGCCTGCCGCAGGAGCAGCGCCACCTGGCGCGCCGCAGTGGCGGCGCCTACGCCGAACTCGGCCTGCCCCTGGCGCACACGCTGCGCATGGACCTGGCCGCACGCTGGGACCGCGATGGCGACTACCAGGCCTTTTCACCCCGCGTGGGCCTGCGCTGGAGCCCCACGCCCCGGTGGTCCTTCCTGCTTGCCAGCGGGCGCGGCTACCGTGCGCCCAGCCTGTTCGAGCAGCGGCGCCCCCCGGGCTATTTCGGTGCGATCGAGCTGCCGGCCTCCAGCGCCCTGCCCGACTGCGCGCAGAGCAGCGGCAACGGGCGCTGCAGCGTCACCGTGGACGTGGTGGAGAACGATGCGTTGAAGGCCGAGCGGTCGCGCAGCCATTCCCTGGCCGCGACCTGGACGCCGACCGATACGTTCTCGCTGTCACTCACCCACAACATCGTCGAACTGCGCAACGAGATCCTGGCCCTGCAACCGGCCGACGCGGTGTGGAACCCCGGCACCTGGGAGCTGGACGAGGACGGCCACCTGAGCAACCTGCGCCTGTCCTTCGACAACATCGGCCGCACCACCTCGCGCAACTTTGTACTGCGCGGGGAGTACCACATCGATACCGGCAGCACCGGCCAGTGGCTGTTCTCGCTCGATGCGCTGAAGCAGCAGGAACTGCGCCGCGAACGTGGCCATGATGCAACGGTGGACCTGCGCGGCCATGTCACGCCGACGATGGCCGCCGTGCTGAACGTGCAGTGGCAGAACAGCAACTGGGACATCGCCCTGCGCGGCAACCAGGTGGGGCGCACGCGCGCCTGGCTGCCCGGTGCGGAATGCCCGGAGGAACAGCGCGAGCAGAACCACTGCATGAACCCCCGGCAGCTGCGCTGGAACCTGCATCTCGCACGACGCCTGGGGCCGCGCGTGGTCGCCGCGCTGGACGTGCACAACGTGCTCGACACGCAACCGGTGAACTATCTGGTTGGCAACGGTGGCCAGATGCCGGGGCTCGACGATCCGCTCGGCCGCTACTTCCTGCTGACCCTGCAGATCCGCTGAGCGTAGTACCCTACGCGCCCTGTTCCATCGGTTCCCCACCACCCCATGAAGGCCTATCTCTGGTTCTGGGGCGCGTTCCTGCTGTTCTTCGCGTTGCCCTTCCCCTGCATCCTCTATGTCGGCACGTCGTGGCCGGTGCAACTGGCCGACCGCAGCGCGCCATGGCTGGCCCTGCTGCTGCTCGCGCTGTCGGTGATCCTGTGGCTGGCCCTGCTGCTCGCCTTCCTGCACTACCTGCTGCTGGGCCCGCCGCGCGCGCTGCATCGGGTGCGCAACATCCTGGCCGGCGGTGAGCCGCGCGACGCGTTGATCGAACAGGCCGAGCAGACCGGCGTGCACGTGCGCGGCTTCGCGCAGTGGAAGCTGCAGCTGGGCTTCCAGAACCTGTCCGGCACGCCCATCAACGAACAGATGCTGGTGGTGGACAGCAAGCCGCACCTGCAGCGTTTCGTTGCCGGCCAGCGTATCGAGGTACGCCTGAGCCGGATGCCGGGCGCGTTCCCCAACGTGGTGCTGGAGGGTGCCCAGCCTGAACTGGATGTCGCCAGCCTCTGGCGTCGTGGTGTCGGCGCAGCGATCGGCATCGTGGCGGTGGCCAGTGCCTATGTGGCCGCCTATCGGCTGCAGAGTGAGGGACTGGGCTGGACCTTCCTGTCGCTCGGTCATCCGCTGCTGGTGTGCCCGCTGGTGTTGTGCGGCTACGCGCTGGGCCTGCGCCTGCTCGGCCGGCTGCTGCAGGCCGACGCCCGCGGTGACGCGCTGAAGTATCGCGGCATCGGCGTGGATGCGAAGGTGCTGAAGCTGCGCCAGACCGGCACCTATCTCAACGAGCAGCCGCAGGTGGAGTTCCAGCTGGAATACATCGACCGCGAAGGTGGCGTGCAGCAGGTGAGCGTGCGCCGCTTCATCCCGTTGATCGAGCTGGCCAATCTTCCGCGCGAGCGGGTCACGCTGTTGTACGACCCGGAAGATCGCCGCAACGTTCGCCTGGAGGGTGTATGAAGCAGCCGCCCTCGACCCGGCTGGTGTTCTCCGTGGTGTTGCTGGTGATGGCCGGCGTCGCCGTGGCAGGCGGAGCCCTGCAGACGCTGGGCGAAACACTGGGCCATTCGGTGCAGGCCGACAGCGCAAGCGCGCCGATCGCCATGCCGCCAGCGCGCGAGAGGCCAGCTTCGCTCGCGCCGATGACCGAGCCGCGGTTGCCGCCGGTGCCCGAACGCAACAACCGGTTGTTCGATGCGGACTACCTGCTGGCCGCCCGCCAGGCACTGGAACAGATGCCTGCGCTGGCCGGGCACCGGCTGACGATATTCCACAGCATCCACTTCTACGACGATGGCCGGATCAATCTGGACCTGGTGGATCCGCAGCAGCCGTCGCGCGTGGACAGCTACCACTTCGAACGCGGCCAGTGGCGCAAGGGCGACCCGGTCAATCCGCAGCGCTTCGCGCCCACCATCACCCTGCGCCGCAGCAGCACGGCGCTGGCCAACATCGATTTCGAGGCGGTGCCGCGCGTGGCCCAGGCACTGCAGGCACAGCGCAACGCATTGATGGGCACTCCCGGTGAAGTCGGCCACGTCTATGTGATCGTGCGCAAGGGTGGCACTCTGGTCTGGCTGCCGGACGAGGTCGCCGGTGATCGCCAGTCCGCACGCCTCTCTTTCGACGCAGAGGGCCGTTCCGGCAACGCGACCCTCCGATAGTCAACGCAAAAAGGGGACGGAGGGGATTAAGTCGCAGACGGCACCAAGGCACAAACGACTTAATCCCCTCCGTCCCCTTTTTGCTGTTTCACGGAGCGGGCGATGGCGTACTGCGCGCCGTAGTAGGTGGACAGCACCAGCAGGCTGGCCAGTGGCAGGCCGCCGGCGAAGCGGTCCCAGGCCAGCAGCGAGTCGCTGGCGACGAACAGCAGCGCACCGGCGGCCGCCCAGCGGGAGCTGCTGGCATCCACGGCATCGGGCTTCGGGCTGCGCCACTGCCGCGCCAGGGCCAGCACCGCCATCGATGCCAGCACCACCACGTACGCCAGCACCGGAATGCGCATCGGTGCCGGCAGGTGCGGCCACAGGCCAAGCACGTTGAGTACAGCGAACGCGCCGAGCAGGACGCTGGCGGCAAGCAGGCCACGTCCGGCACGCAGGCCATCGCGGAAGGCGACGATGTAGCAGAGGTGCGCCAGCAGGAACGCGACCAGCCCCGGCACGAACGCATCCACCGGCAACATCAGCGCGATATCGCCCACGCACGACAGCAGCATGCCGGCCAGCACCGCGCGGCGGTAAGACGGCTGCGCGGGATCGTGCACTCGCCAGGCGATGGCAGCGATCAGCAGCGTGGTCGTGGGCTTGGCCAGCCAATGCAGCCAGTGCCCGTCGCTGTGCAGGAACGCACCGATGATGGCGAGGATCGCCATCAGCAGGATCAGACCCTCGCGCGCGCGCGGCTTCATCGCGCCTTCCACAGGTCCGCAAGGCGGTCAGGCTTGCCGGCGATGCGCTCCAGCGCCGGGTATTGCAGGCCACCGTGGTAGGCGATGTTCATCGTTTCGATGCGGTCGAACTGCTTCACCAGCAACACGATCGGCGCCTTGTCCTTCGCCGCCGCAGCTACCGCATCCTTCAAGCGCTGGCTGCTGTATTCGCGCCCGCCAACGGCAATCACCTTCATGCCCGGCGCCAGGCCGGCATTGAATGCCGGGCTGTCCCAGATCACGTCGCCGACCACGCCGCTGTCGAGCACGGTCGCACCCAGCGAGTACGCCAGCAGCGCCGCTTTGGCGCGTTTTTCCTGTGCCTTGTAGGCATCGTTCGGCGTATCGCGGTAGACCAGCTTCCAGCCCGCCAGTTCCAGGCCGCCGGTCAACGAACCGTGGCCGTCCAGGCGCCCGCGCAGGAACGTCGCCCAGTCATACGGCGCGATGCCGTTCAAGGTCGCGACCACATCGTTGAAGGTGTACGGGTTGACGTCCCAGTCGCCGTTGCCGACCCCGAAGAACGCACGTGCGAAGTCATCCAGGCTACGCCGGTTGCCGCTCAGTTCGCGCAGCTTGCCCTCCACTTCCAGCCACAGCATCTGGCCGCCGGAGTAGTAGTCCTCGCTCATCTGATAGTTGCGGTAAGGCAGCGTGCGGCGCTGCGCGATGGTCGGGTCATTGGTGGTGTCCTGCAGCGGCCGCCAGGCCAGGCCCGGGCGACCACGGTCATAGGTCGCGGCCACGTTGGCCAGCATGTCGCGCGCCTGCGCGGCCGACCACAGCCCTGAACGCGCCGCCAGCACCTGGCCCCAGAACTGGGTCTGGCCTTCGTAGACCCACAGCAGACTATCGCCCATCGGCGTGTTGAAGTTGGCGGTGGCCAGATCGGCGCCGCGACGGTACTTGCCATTCCAGGAATGGGTGTACTCGTGCGGCAGCAGATCGCGCATCCACGCGTTGTTGTCCCACTCGGTGAAGTAGCCCGGGTCGGCACTGTTCTCGCTGGAACGGTGATGCTCCAGGCCGATGCCACCGAGGCGGTCGGTCAATGCCAGCAGGAACTCATAGTGGTTGTAGTGCCGCGCGCCGTAAAGCTTGTCGGCCTGCTGCACCAGCGCACGATGCAGGGTGATCTGCGCCTCGCTCGGCTTCAGCGATTTGGCGTCGTCGGCGAACACGTTGAGGTGCACCGGTACCTTCGCGCCCGGATCGAGATCGATGCGCTGATAGTGCTCGCCGGCGAACAAGGGCGAATCGACCAGATGGTCATACGAGATCGGCTTGAACACCACGGTGTCACCGTCGCGGCGCGCGGTCTCCAATGCAGTGGCGAACGACCAGCCCTTGGGCAGGGTCACGCTGGCCTGCGCCTGCAGCTGGCGCGCGTCGATGCCGGCCGGATACAGCGAGTTGGCGTTCCACTGCAGGTTGAGCATTTCCGGGGTCATCACCACCCGGCCCTGGCTGCCACCCTGCGAGGACAGGAAATCGAAGTGGGCGACGATCTCGCTGGCGCCCTCGGGCACGTTCACCTTGAACGCATAGACGTTGTACTGATCGCGCTGCCAGGCCAGGGGCTTGCCGTTGGCGGTCACGCGCAGGCCGGCCAGCTTGTCAATCGGGCCGGTGGGCGAATGGTTGCCGGGAATCCACTGCGGGTACAGCAGGGTCATCGGGCCGGGCTTGGCCGGCACGGTGGCGGTCACCTTGAAGATGCGCCGGGCCAGATCGCGCGCGTCCACATCGATGCGCAGCAGTCCTGGGGCTGCCGCGTTGGCCGGTGGCGAGGTCTGCGCAAGTGCAGGCGTGGCCGCCAGCGCGAACAGCAACGACATCGCCAGGGCTCGGGTCTTCATCGGGCAACTTCCAACAACGGAGAATCTTCCGATGCTAGGCCTGTGCCGTGCCCTGCCCCATGGCCAAAGGTCATGGGGCGAGAGAACTGTCTACGCAAATCCATGAGGGAACGTGCTTGCCAGACCGATCGCCGGCCTGGCAAGCCGCCCGGAAGGGAAGTCTAGTTTGATGCGCCTTCTTTGTAAGCCGCCTCAATGGCCCCCTTCAATCTCGTCGGATCTTCGATCCTCACACCGGTCAAGCACTTGGAGCCGGTCGCATCGAAAAACACTGTCGATGCGGAGCCGCCCTGGAAGTGTGCATAACCAAACACCGGCGCGGGGGAATCGGCCAACGGCGCCCATACGATTTTTCCGAGGAGCAGTCTAGCCTTGGCAACATCCCGCTCGATGCATCCGCCCGACGCCTTCACGACGATCGTTACCTGGCCGGATCGCTGTTCAAGTTGGGGCAGAAGCGCGATATCGCCGAAATTGCGGGCGATGCCGGAAGCCGAAGCGGAGTTCGCGCGGAAGCCATTCTCAATACCCAATGCATCAGCGGCGGCCTGCGGCCCAGCACTTCGCACCACCTCCAGCCTCTCGATGTAATCCAGTGCTGCTAGTTGGGAGTCCCTTGAGGCGGCACTCCACATTTGAGAAGGAGGTGTCACCGCAACCGCTGCGAGGGGAATGACCGCAGACAAGATGAGTAGTGCTTTCAGGGGCACTCTCACGAATTCACCAAGGATAGTTGGCATCGTAGTAGTCCTCATGCTGCTTGGTATAGGTTTTCCCCGATGCGACATGGTTGTTGTCACAGAATGCCTTGCCAATATCCACAAGCGAAGCACCACTTGACCACATGCCCCAAAGCGTAGCGGAATTCTCGGAAATCAGCGGAATCTCAACGGTTCCTTCCGAAAATCCTCGAATCTGATCACTCACGACCGCGTTATTGACAACGGCCTTGGCCTCCCACACACAATTTCTTTCAACGTACTGCGCCTTGGTAATCGGAGCATCAATATTGGGAACACCAGCCACGTGATGACCAAGCTCATGACTGAGATAGCCTACGGTCTTGTAGAGCCCGGGCAGATCAAAGCTATCACAAGAGTACGGCGGAACCAGTATTTTCGCCGTAAGCGGGTCATAGCTGGGAGGGAGACCATATGCCCTGACGCCCGAATGAGCCTGGATCTGCGAGGTAAGTGTTGTGGATGCAGCGGAGATGAAGTCTACGCATTGGCCCAAACCAGTTACAGGATAAGTTTGCGCCTTCGCGTAGACGGGACAAATAAGTGAAAAGATCAAAATCAGGTATTTCCATACCATATTCCAGCCCCATTCCCCGGATCCCAGCGATCCGGCTCAAATCCTGGCGCTAAGGATCTTTTCTCTCTATAGGAAAACTCCTAAAGACTCCGCTACCTGCAACCGATCACACCTGAAACGAGAAGGCCTTCGAACTTTCCGGCACCAAGGGGCAAGGGCTAGGCGCGTGAGACCACAACGCTGAATGCTCGCAGAGAGGTTCCAGGGTCATACAGGCGATACGACCGCTCATCACAGTGCGTCACATTCACGTCAAAATGATCACCCTGTTAAACAAGCCATGAGCGGCGCGAGAGCACGGGTCTTCATCATCAGACAAGTTTCAGCCATGAGAGAGGCCCCGCTGCCAGACCAGTAGCAGGCGCAGCACCGTCACCAAAGGCCATGGTTGTAGCATCCATCCAGATATGGAGCGGATGATGCGCATGCAGGCGCATTGCGCAGTGCGAACCAAGGTTCGCACCCACCAGAGTCAGGCCCGGTCAGTCGACCAGGCGCAGGCGCAGTTCCTTCGGCAGCGCGAACACCATCGATTCCGGTTCGCCGTCCAGCTCGCCCACGCCGGTGGCGCCCAGCTCGGCCAGACGCGCCAGCACGCCATCGACCAGCACCTGCGGCGCCGAGGCGCCGGCGGTCACGCCGATGTGCTGCTTGCCTGCCACCCATGCCGGGTCGATCTCGTGCGCACCATCGATCAGGTACGATTCCACGCCTTCGCGGCGGGCCAGCTCGCTCAGACGGTTGGAGTTGGAGCTGTTCGGCGAACCGACCACCAGCACCAGGTCGCAGCGCTTGGCCAGGTCGCGCACGGCATCCTGGCGGTTCTGCGTGGCGTAGCAGATGTCGTCGTTCTTCGGGCCCTGCATCGCCGGAAAACGCTCGCGCAGCGCATCGATGATGCCGCGCGTGTCATCCACCGACAGCGTGGTCTGGGTGGTGTAGGCGAAGTTTTCCGGCTGGTTGATCTGCAGCGTCGCGACCTGCTCGACATCCTCGACCAGGTAGATCTGCCCGGTCCCGGCTTCGCGGTTCCACTGGCCCATGGTGCCCTCCACTTCCGGGTGACCGGCGTGGCCGATCAGCACCACGTCACGGCCGGCACGGCAGTGGCGCGCGACCTCGAAGTGGACCTTGGTCACCAGCGGGCAGGTTGCGTCGAACACCTTCAGGCCACGGCGCTCGGCTTCCTGGCGCACGGCCTGGGACACGCCATGCGCGCTGAAGATCACGGTGTTGTTGTCCGGAACCTCGTCGAGCTCTTCGACGAAGATCGCGCCGCGCTGCTTCAGGTCGTCGACCACGAAGCGGTTGTGCACCACTTCATGGCGGACATAGATGGGCGCGCCCAGCGTTTCGATCGCGCGCTTGACGATCTCGATCGCACGATCGACACCGGCACAGAAACCACGCGGGTTGGCGAGCAGCACATCCATCAGTTCAGTCTCCCGGCGGCAGCCGGCTTACGGTTTCGGGTTGGCATTATCCGCCTTTTTGGCGGACTTGCCGTCGAACAGGCCAAACAGCGCGATGCCGATGGCACCCACCACGATGGCCGAGTCGGCGATGTTGAACGAGGGCCAGGTGTAGCTGCCCACGTACCACTGGATGAAGTCGACCACATGGCCGTGCACCTGGCGGTCGATCACGTTGCCGATGGCGCCGCCGATGATCAGCGCATACGGCACCGCGGCCTTCCAGTTGCCGCGGGCGGTGCCGCGCAGCCACCACGCCATCAGCCCGCTGATGGCGATCGCCAGCGCGGTGAAGAAGTACTTCTGCCAGCCACCTGCGTCGCTCAGGAAACTGAATGCCGCGCCGGTGTTGTAGGTGCGGTACCAGTTCCAGAAGCCGTCGATGACCACCACCGGCTGGAACTCCGGCAGGCTGGACAGCACCCAGGCCTTGGACCACTGGTCCAGGCCGATGATGGCCACCGACAGCAGCAGCCAGACCAGGGCGTTCGGATGCGGACGGGGCGCGGCCATCAGAACCAGCTCCGCACTTCGCCGGCGCCGGTCACGTTGCTCACGCAACGGCCGCACAGCTCGGGATGGTCGGCGTTGCTGCCGACGTCGGCGCGGTGGTGCCAGCAGCGCACGCACTTGGCCTTGGTGGTCGGCTGGGCGCTGACGAACACCTCGTCGGTGGTCGCCGGGCGCACCTGCACGTCGCCACTGATGAACAGGAAACGCAGTTCATCGGCCAGCGGCTGCCAGCGCGCGGCCTGTTCTTCGCTGGCGGCGATGGTGATCTCCGCTTCCAGCGCCGCACCGATCGCACCGTTGGCGCGCATCGGCTCGAGCACCTTGGCCACCTGCTCGCGCACGGCCAGCAGCTGGTCGAAGTCGGTGGCGTTGAGCTGGGCATCGGCCGGCAGCGGCGCCAGGCCGTCGTACCAGGTGGTGAACAGCACGTGGCCGGCGCGTTCGCCCGGCAGGTAGCCCCACAGCTCGTCGGCGGTGAAGGTCAGGATCGGCGCCACCCAGCGGGTGAACGCTTCGGCGATGTGGTACATCGCGCTCTGGGCCGAACGGCGACCGTGCGAATCGGTCGGCATGGTGTACAGCCGGTCCTTGGTCACGTCCAGGTACAGCGAGCCCAGGTCCACGCTGCAGAAGTTCAGCAGCAGCTGCACGATCTCGGCCATGTTGTAGCCGTCGTAGGCTGCCTTGATCTTCTCCTGCAGCTCCCACGCGCGATGCACGATCCAGCGGTCCAGCGCGACCATCTGCTCGAGCGGTTGCAGGTGCTGCGCCGGGTCGAAACCGTCCAGGTTGCCGAGCAGGAAGCGTGCGGTGTTGCGCAGGCGACGGTAGGCGTCGGCGTTGCGCTTGAGGATCTCCTGCGACAGCGACATCTCGTTGCTGTAGTCGGCCGAGGCGATCCACAGGCGCAGGATGTCCGCGCCCAGCTTGTTCATGATGTCCTGCGGCTCGATGCCATTGCCCAGCGACTTGGACATCTTGCGGCCGTGCTCGTCCACGGTGAAGCCGTGGGTCAGGCACTGCTTGTACGGGGCGCGCTTGTCGATCGCCACGCCGGTCAGCAGCGAGGACTGGAACCAGCCGCGGTGCTGGTCGGACCCTTCCAGGTACAGGTCGGCCGGCTTGCCGAAGCCACGCGCGGCGAGAACGCCTTCATGGGTCACGCCCGAATCGAACCAGACGTCGAGGATGTCGGTGACCTTCTCGTAGTCGGCCGCGTCGGCACCGAGCAGTTCGGCGGCGTCCAGCGAATACCACACGTCGATGCCCTCGGCTTCGACGCGGTCGGCGACCTGCTGCATCAGCTCCACCGAACGCGGATGGATCTCGCCGGTCTGGCGGTGGGTGAACAGTGCGATCGGCACGCCCCAGGTGCGCTGGCGCGAGATGGTCCAGTCCGGGCGACCGTCGACCATGCTCTGGATGCGCGCCTTGCCCCAGGTCGGGAACCAGCCGACGGTGTCGATGGCGGCCAGCGCATCGTTGCGCAGGTTGGCCTTGTCCATCGAGATGAACCACTGCGGGGTGGCGCGGAACACCACCGGCGTCTTGTGGCGCCAGCAGTGCGGGTAGCTGTGGCGGATCGGATGGAACGCCAGCAGCGAACCGTTGTCGCGCAGCACGCCGACGATGGCCTCCTGCGCCTTCCACAGGTGCTGGCCCGCCAGCACCACGTCACCGGCCGGCGGGGTCGATTCCAGGTACACGCCGCGGCCGTCGATCGGAGTGACCTGGCCAGCGTTGTACTTGTCCAGCAGGCCGTACTTCTGGCTGACCACGAAGTCTTCCTGGCCGTGGCCGGGGGCGGTGTGCACCGCACCGGTACCGTCCTCGTCGGAGACGTGGTCGCCATTGAGCACCAGGATCTCGCGCTCCGGGTAGAACGGATGCGCCAGCAGCTGGTTTTCCAGCGCAGCGCCGGTGGTTTCACCGTGCAGCACCACTTCGTCCACGCCATAGCGCTGCAGCGCGCGCTCGGCCAGGGCCGCGGCCAGCACCAGCCAGCGGCGCTTGCCGTTGTGGGCCGGGCCTTCGGCCAGCACGTAGTTGATCTCCGCGCCCAGCGACACCGCCAGCGAGGCCGGCAGCGTCCACGGCGTGGTGGTCCAGATCGGTACGGCCACTTCGACGTCGACCGGCACGCTCACGCCGAACGCCTGGCCGATGGCCTGCGCATCGCGTGCAGCGTAGGCGACGTCGATCGCCGGCGATTCCTTTTCCTGGTACTCGATCTCGGCCTCGGCCAGCGCCGAGCCACAGTCGAAGCACCAGTACACCGGCTTGGCGCCGCGGACCAGGTGGCCGTTGGCCACGACCTTGGCCAGCGCGCGGATCTCGTTGGCTTCGAAATCGAAGCTCAGGGTCTTGTACGGGTTGTCCCAGTCACCGGTCACGCCCAGGCGCTTGAAGTCCACGCGCTGGATGTTGATCTGCTCTTCGGCGAACTCGCGGCACTTCTGGCGGAATTCGACGGCGTCAAGCTTGGTGCCGACCTTGCCCCACTTCTTCTCGACCGCGATCTCGATCGGCAGGCCATGGCAGTCCCAGCCCGGCACGTAGGGCGCATCGAAGCCGGCCAGGTAGCGCGACTTGACGATGATGTCCTTCAGGATCTTGTTGACCGCGTGGCCCAGGTGGATGCGGCCGTTGGCGTATGGCGGGCCGTCATGCAGCACGAACAGCGGGCGGCCGGCGGCGTTGTCGCGCAGCTGCTGGTAGAGCCCCTGCTCTTCCCACCGCGCCAGAATGCCCGGCTCGCGCTTGGGCAGGTCGCCGCGCATCGGGAATTCGGTGGCTGGCAGGTTCAGGGTGGTCTTGTAGTCCTGGCTCACGCAGTGGCTCGCAATCTATGTTCGGAAAGGATGGCGCGCGCCTGTTCGGCGTCGCGGTGCATCTGGTCGGTCAGCGCCGCCAGATCATTGAATTTCTCTTCGTCGCGCAGCTTGGCGACGAACTCCACGTCGATGTGGCGGCCGTACAGGTCGCCCTGGAAATCGAACAGGTGGGCTTCCAGCAGCGGCTCCACGCCCTCCACCGTCGGCCGCGTACCGAAGCTGGACACCGAAGGCCAGGGCTGGTCGAACACGCCGTGCACCCAGGTCGCGTAGATGCCCGACAGTGCCGGGGTCTTCGGGAAGCGCAGGTTGGCGGTGGGGAAGCCCAGCGTACGGCCGAGCTGGCGCCCGCGCACCACCCGCCCGCTGATCGCGTAGGGGCGGCCGAGCAGGTCGTTGGCGCGGGCGAAATCGCCCTCCTGCAGCAGCTGGCGGATGCGGGTGCTGGAGATGCGCTCGCCATGCAGGTCCACCGCTTCGATCTCGCCCGCGGTGAAGCCGAGTTCGGCGCCCATCCCCTGCAGCAGTGCCAGATCACCGCGGCGGCGGTTGCCGAAGCAGAACTCGGGCCCGATCCACACTTCGCGGGCGCCCAGCCGGTGCACCAGCAACCGGCGCACGAAGGTCTCGGCCGGCATCGCCGCCATCGCCGCGTCGAAACGCAGCAGGCCGATCGCATCGACGCCGAGCTCGCGCAGGATCTCGACCTTGCTGCGCGCCAGGGTCAGCCGCGGCGGCGGCGTGCCCTGGGCGAAGAATTCACGCGGCAGCGGCTCGAATGCCACGGCCACTGCGGCCACGCCCAAGGCGCGCGCGCGGGCAACCGCGTGGCGGACCAGCGCACGATGGCCCAGGTGGAGGCCGTCGAATGCACCGATACAGACCACGCTTCCGTTGGGGAACAGCTCCCCGCCCTCGACGCTTCTGAACAGCCTGCTCATCAACTCTCGTTCCGGCCCGACCGGGGCCGCCGCTTCAATGGTGTAACCCTGAAGTATAGCCGCCACGGACCGCGATCAATGCCCGCGCAGGTCGCGCGGGCGGAAGCCCATCGCCAGCATGGCCACCACGTAGGTCGCGCCGCCGCCGCCGACCAGCAGCATCAGGCCACCGATACGGTGCCATTTGTCCATGCCGGTGAAGTCGGGGACCCAGTGCAGCAGGGCCAGCAGCACGCCGACCATGGCCGCGCAGGCCACCCCCAGCCGCACCAGATAGCCGCCCCAGCCCGGCCGCCGCTGGTAGACGTCGGTCTTGCCCAGCCAGTACCAGAGCAGGCCCAGGTTCAGGTAACTGGACAGCGCACTGGCGATGCCCAGTGCCAGGTGCAGGCCCGGCTGCTTGCCGATGGCCGCCATCACGCCCTGTGCCTTCAGCGCGTCCGGCACCATCACCTGGTACAGCACGGCCAGCAGGGCGAAGTTGAACACCATGTTGGCCACCAGCGCGGCAACACCGGCGCGCACCGGGGTCTTGGTGTCCTGGCGGGCGTAGAAGGCCGGCAACACCACCTTGAGCAGGGCGAACGCCGGCAGGCCGAAGCTCAGGCCGTATACCGACAGCGCGGTCATGCGGGTATCGAACGCGGTGAACTGGCGGTACTGGAACAGGGTGGCGATCAGCGGCTCGGCCAGCAGCACCAGGCCCAGCATCGCCGGCACCGAGATCAGCAGGGTCATGCGCAGGCCCCAGTCCAGCGAGCGCGAGAAGCCCTCGCGGTCGGTGCTGACATGGTGGCGGGCCAGCGCCGGCAGGATCACCGTGCCCAGCGCCACGCCGAACACACCCAGCGGCAGCTCCAGGAAGCGATCGGCCAGCGACAGCCAGGACTGCGAGCCGTCGGTCAGCTTGGCCGCGATGAGGGTATCCAGCAGCAGGTTGATCTGCGCCACCGACGAACCGAACAGGGTCGGCACCATCAGCGTCAGCACCTTGCGCACGCCCGGATGGTTCCAGCCCCAGCGCGGCAGGGTCAGCAGGTTGATGCCCTTCAGCGAGGGCAGCTGGAACAGCAACTGCAGGAGACCGGCCGCCAGCACCGCCCAGCCCAGCGCCAGGATCTGCTTCTCCGGGGTGCCGCCCAGCCGCGGCGCCAGCCACAGCGCACCGGCGATCATGCACAGGTTGAGGATGACCGGGGTCAGCGCCGGCATCGCGAAGCGCTGGAAGCTGTTCAGCGCACCGCCGGCCAGCGCGGTCAGCGACACGAACAGCAGGAACGGGAAGGTCAGGCGGAACAGGTCGACCAGCAGGGTCTGCTTGACCGGGTCGGTGTCAGCACCACTTGAGAATGCCACCGCCAGCTGCGGCGCGAAGATCAGCGCCAGGGCGGTGACCAGCATCAGCACCCCGCCCAGGGTGCCGGCGGTCCGGGACATCAGCTCACGCAGTTCGGCGTGGCTGCGGGTCTCCTTCACCTCGGTGAACACCGGCACGAAGGCGGTGGAGAAGGACCCCTCCGCGAACAACCGGCGCAGGAAATTGGGTATCCTGAAGGCAACCCAGAACGCATCGGTAACCGCATTGGTGCCGAACGTGGTAGTGATCACCTGATCCCGGACAAGTCCGAGAACCCGCGAGACCATGGTCATGCTGCTGAACGACAGCAGGCCCCGCAACATCTTCGGTGAACTCACTCAGCGTCCCTCTTGACAATCGACTTGACGTGCATTTCTCGGGCCATCATACTAGCTAGCTTGCTGTTCCCATAACACCGATTTTTTCAGGAAACCACCACCGTGGCCAATATCAAGTCCGCCAAGAAGCGCGCCAAGCAGACCGTCGTGCGCAACGCGCGCAACGTGGCTCAGCGCTCGATGCTGCGCACCGCTGTCAAGAAAGTGATCAAGGCGCTGGACGCCAACGATGCCGCCGGCGCCGAAGCCGCCTTCGCCGTTGCCCAGCCGATCCTGGATCGCTTCAGCGCGCGTGGCCTGATCCACAAGAACAAGGCTGCTCGCCACAAGAGCCGCCTGAACGACCGCATCAAGGCCCTCAAGGCCGCCTGATCCGGCGTTGCCGCCCTGCCCTTCGGGGTTGGGCAGCAGACAAAAGCCCGGCCCCGGCCGGGTTTTTTGTTGCCTGCGGTTCACCGGGATTGCCGGCCAGCGGCCGGCACTACCAAATGAAAAACCCGGCCGAAGCCGGGTTTTCCGCATGGAACCACAACGGCATTCACTCCGCGTTGCGGGCTTCCAGCTCGTCTTCCTTCTGGCGATCGAAGAAGGCCATGATCCGGCTCATGATCGGGAAGGTACCTTCGCGGCCCAGCGCGGAAACCAGGAACCACGGCTCCTTCCAGCCCAGCTCGGCGACGATCTGCTCGGCCGCGGCCTGCGCCTCGTCTTCGAACATCAGGTCAGCCTTGTTCAGCACCAGCCAGCGCGGCTTGTTCAGCAGCTCCGGATCGTGCTTCTCCAGCTCGCGTTCAATCGCACGCACCTGCTCCACCGGCGAAATGCCCTCCACGCCGCCTTCCATCGGCGAGATGTCCACCAGGTGCAGCAGCAGGCGGGTGCGCTGCAGGTGGCGCAGGAACTGCGCACCCAGGCCGGCGCCGTCCGCAGCGCCTTCGATCAGGCCCGGAATGTCGGCGATCACGAAGCTGCGGTGGTTCTCCACCTTCACCACGCCCAGGTTCGGGTACAGCGTGGTGAACGGGTAATCGGCCACCTTCGGCGTTGCCGCCGAAACGGCACGGATCAGGGTGCTCTTGCCGGCGTTGGGGAAGCCCAGCAGGCCGACATCGGCCAGCAGCTTCAGCTCCAGCTTCAGCGTGCGCTCTTCGCCCGGCTCGCCCGGCAGCGCCTGGCGCGGCGAGCGGTTGGTCGAGCTCTTGAAGTGCATGTTGCCCAGGCCACCGCGACCGCCCTTGGCCACCAGCAGGCGGTCGCCGTGCTGGGTCAGGTCGCCGATGACTTCATCGGTGGCAACGTTGATGACCACGGTGCCGACCGGCACGGTGATGGTCAGGTCTTCGCCGCCCTTGCCATAGGCCTGGCGGCCCATGCCGTTCTCGCCGCGCTGCGCCTTGAAGATACGCTCATGGCGGAAGTCGACCAGGGTGTTCAGGTTTTCGTCGGCGCGGATGTACACGCTGCCGCCCGCACCGCCGTCGCCGCCGTCCGGGCCGCCGAGCGGAATGAACTTCTCGCGACGGAAGCCAATGCAGCCGTTGCCGCCGTTGCCGGCGAACACTTCGATTTCTGCTTCGTCTACCAGTTTCATTGTTTCGATGCCTGCGATGGGCGCGACCTGTTGGCCGCCACCTTGAATGTCATGCCGGCCGCGGGCCGGCAACCCGGCCCAGCCGGTCTTGCTTCAACTCTAACGAAAAGCCCCGCCGAAGCGGGGCTCTCCATGCAGCGTGCTCTTCATCCAGCACGGCCATGCCGCGGCACGGGTGCCGGCGATGCCTGGATCAGGCGTCGGCCGAGACGATGCTGACGGTGCGACGCTTCTTGGCGCCCTTGACCGAGAACTCCACCTTGCCGTCCACGAGGGCGAACAGGGTGTGGTCACGGCCCAGGCCAACGCCGGTGCCCGGGTGGAACTGGGTGCCGCGCTGACGCACGATGATGTTGCCGGCTTCGATGGCCTGGCCGCCGAAGATCTTGACGCCCAGGTACTTCGGGTTGGAGTCGCGACCGTTGCGCGAGGAGCCTACGCCCTTTTTATGTGCCATGACTGCTTCTCCTGATGCTTAGCCGGCGATGCCGGTGATCTCGATTTCGGTGTAGTACTGACGGTGACCCTGACGCTTCATGTGGTGCTTGCGGCGACGGAACTTGATGATCCGGACCTTGTCAGCACGACCCTGGGACAGGACCTTGGCGGTGACGGCAGCGCCCTTCAGCGCATCGCCCAGCTTCACGCCGTCGCTGTCACCCAGCATCAGGATGTTGTCAAACTTGATCTCGCTGCCGACTTCGACTTCGAGCTTTTCAATGCGGAGCTTTTCGCCCTGCGCCACGCGGTATTGCTTACCGCCGGTGACCAGTACTGCGTACATGACCAGGCCTTCCTCTGTAGTTATTGTGGTCTGAGCTGCCGCCATCGAGGGCGGACAGGAGCGGAATTGTACGCAGATCAGCGGGCGCGGGTCAAGTCAACCCCCGAACGCCGCTGGGGACGGCTCCGGAACGGGGTCAGATCCCTTTTCACCCCGTGAAAAGGGATCTGACCCCTGCCTGACGGCCTGTCTCACCAGATGAGACATCGGGCTGGCATTGTCGCCCATTGCCCCCATCTGGTCACCTCGGTAGGCTGACCGATTGCCGTTCCCTGCTGGCCCGGCACCCAGCCAACGCCCCCACAACCGGATCCCCCATGGCGATGGATTTCATCCGCATCCGCGGCGCGCGGACGCACAACCTGAAGAACCTCGACCTCGACCTGCCCCGCGACAAGCTGATCGTGATCACCGGCCTGTCCGGCTCGGGCAAGTCCTCGCTGGCGTTCGACACCATCTATGCAGAAGGCCAGCGCCGCTATGTCGAGTCGCTGTCGGCCTATGCGCGCCAGTTCCTGAGCGTGATGGAAAAGCCGGACCTGGACCACATCGAGGGCCTGTCCCCGGCGATCTCGATCGAGCAGAAGTCGACCTCGCACAACCCGCGTTCGACGGTCGGCACGATCACCGAGATCTACGACTACCTGCGCCTGCTGTACGCCCGCGTCGGCACCCCGCGCTGCCCGGACCACGGCTATCCGCTGGAGGCGCAGACGGTCAGCCAGATGGTCGACCAGGTGCTGACCCTGGACCCGGAACAGCGCTACATGCTGCTGGCCCCAGTCATCCGCGACCGCAAGGGCGAGCATGCCCAGGTGTTCGACCAGCTGCGCGCGCAGGGTTTCGTGCGCGTGCGCGTGGACGGCGAGCTGCATGAAATCGATGCGGTGCCGCCGCTGGCGCTGCGCCAGAAGCACACCATCGAGGCGGTGATCGACCGCTTCCGCCCGCGCGAGGACATCAAGCAGCGCCTGGCCGAGAGCTTCGAGACCGCGCTGAAGCTGGGCGACGGCATGGCCTCGGTGCAGAGCCTGGACAGTGCCGACGCTTCGCCGACGCTGTTCTCCTCCAAGTACTCCTGTCCGGTCTGCGATTACTCGCTGCCGGAGCTGGAACCGCGCCTGTTCTCGTTCAACGCACCGATGGGCGCGTGCCCCGGCTGCGACGGCCTGGGCATGGCCGAATTCTTCGATCCTTCGCGCGTGGTGGTGCATCCCGAGCTGTCGCTGGCCGCCGGCGCGGTGCGCGGCTGGGACCGTCGCAACGCCTATTACTTCCAGCTGATCGCCTCGCTGGCCAAGCACTACCGGTTCGACGTCGACGCGGCATGGAACTCGCTGCCGCAGAATGTGCAGCAGGCCGTGCTGTACGGCAGCGGCGATGAGGCGATCACCTTCACCTACTTCACCGAAGCCGGTGGGCGCACCCAGCGCAAGCACCGCTTCGAGGGCATCATTCCCAACCTCGAGCGCCGCTACAAGGAAACCGAATCGCCGGCGGTGCGCGAAGAGCTGTCCAAGTACATCAGCGAACAGCCGTGCCCGGAATGCTATGGCGCGCGCCTGAACAAGGCGGCACGCAACGTGTTCGTGGCCGACCGCCCGCTGCCGGAGCTGGTGGTGCTGCCGATCGACGAGGCGCTGAAGTTCTTCAGCGAACTGAGCCTGCCGGGCTGGCGTGGCGAGATCGCCGCGAAGATCGTCAAGGAAATCGGTGAGCGCCTCGGCTTCCTGGTCGATGTGGGCCTGGATTACCTGACCCTGGAACGCAAGGCCGACACCCTGTCCGGTGGCGAGGCACAGCGCATCCGCCTGGCCAGCCAGATCGGCGCCGGCCTGGTCGGCGTGATGTACGTGCTCGACGAGCCGTCCATCGGCCTGCACCAGCGCGACAACGAGCGCCTGCTCGGCACCCTCACCCGCCTGCGCGACCTCGGCAACACGGTGATCGTGGTCGAGCATGACGAGGATGCGATCCGCCTGGCCGACTACGTGCTGGACATCGGCCCGGGCGCGGGCGTGCATGGCGGCGAGATCGTCGGCCAGGGCACCCTGCAGGACATCCTGGAGGCACCGCGCTCGCTGACCGGCCAGTACCTGTCGGGCAAGCGCGCGATCGAGATCCCCGCGCGCCGGCACAAGCCGAACCCGAAGATGACCCTGCACCTGCGCGGGGCCAGCGGCAACAACCTCAAGGGCGTGGACCTGGCGATTCCGTCGGGCCTGCTGACCTGCGTGACCGGTGTATCCGGCTCCGGCAAGTCCACCCTGATCAACGACACCCTGTTCTCGCTGGCCGCCAACGAGATCAACGGTTCCTCGCACCCGATCGCCCCGTACAAGGAGATCGATGGCCTGGACCTGTTCGACAAGGTGGTGGACATCGACCAGTCGCCGATCGGCCGCACCCCGCGTTCGAACCCGGCCACCTACACCGGCCTGTTCACCCCCCTGCGCGAACTGTTTGCACAGGTGCCCGAAGCGCGTGCGCGTGGCTATTCGCCGGGCCGTTTCAGCTTCAACGTGCGCGGTGGCCGCTGCGAAGCCTGCCAGGGCGACGGCCTGATCAAGGTGGAGATGCACTTCCTGCCGGACGTATACGTGCCCTGCGACGTCTGCCATGGCAAGCGCTACAACCGCGAGACGCTGGAGATCCTGTACAAGGGCTTCAACATCAACGACGTGCTGGAAATGACCGTCGAGGATGCACTGAAGCTGTTCGAACCGGTGCCGTCGATCGCACGCAAGCTGGAAACCCTGGTCGACGTCGGCCTGAGCTACATCAAGCTGGGCCAGAGCGCGACCACGCTGTCCGGTGGTGAAGCACAGCGCGTGAAGCTGTCCAAGGAACTGTCGCGCCGCGATACCGGCCGCACCCTGTACATCCTCGACGAACCGACCACCGGCCTGCACTTCCACGACATCGAAGCGCTGCTGGGCGTGCTGCACAAGCTGCGCGACGAAGGCAACACGGTGGTGGTGATCGAGCACAACCTGGACGTGATCAAGACCGCCGACTGGATCGTCGACCTGGGTCCGGAAGGCGGCCACCGCGGTGGCACCATCCTGGTCACCGGCACGCCGGAAGACGTGGCGGCCTGTCCGCAGTCGTATACCGGCCAGTTCCTGGCGCGCATGCTGCCGTCCACCAGCGCGCGCCCGGAACAGCCGGCTGCCGTGGCCAACAAGCCCGACGCCCGCCCGCCACGCAAGGTGAAGCCTGAGAAGCCGGCCAAGGTTGCCAAGAAGGCCGCGGCCGCCAAGAGCACCGGCAAGGCCAGCAAGAGCACATCGAAGAAGAAGGACGCCTGATGAGCAGCGAACACAAGATCCTGGCCCGCATCCCGATCAGCGTGCGCTGGCGTGACATGGACAGCATGGGCCACGTCAACAACGCCAAGTACATTTCCTACCTGGAAGAAGCGCGCGTGCGCTGGATGCTGGGCGTGGACGGCGTATCGATGACCGACCGCATCGCACCGGTGGTGGCCGCGACCAACGTCAATTACCGGCTGCCGATCGTGTGGCCCAACGACATCCTGGTCGAACTGTTCGTCGAGCGCCTGGGCAACAGCAGCGTGACCATCGGCCACCGCATCGTCGACCAGCAGGACGCGTCGAAGCTGTACTCGGATGGCAACGTGGTGGTGGTGTGGATGGATACGCAGACCGGCAAGAGCGCACCGCTGCCGGAGGCGATCCGCAGCGCCTCCACTTGACGCGCCCTGGTAGGTGCCGACCTTGGTCGGCACGCTTTGGCTGCAATGAGGTTGCCGGCCAGCGGCCGGCACTACCGATCCCATTCAATGGACTGACATGATCCACCAGACTGAACTGCGCGACCTGCTGCCCGGCATGGTCCCCTTCCCCACCGACGTCTTTCCCGCCGACCAGGCCTGGCTCGGCCAGCACCTGCTGCCGCTGCTGAAGATCGACCTGGGCGTGCTGCGGCCGGAACTGGCCGGCCAGGTGGCGACGATGCTGTGCCCGATCGAGCCGTACGACGGCTGCATCGGCGAGACCACCGAAGAACACCACAACGATTTCACCGGCACCAACTGGATCGCCTTCGAACTGACCGCCGGCAACCAGATGCGCTTCCTCGGCAATGAGGGCTATTTCATCGGCGAGGCGGTGCAGGACAAGGATGCGCAGGAGCACATCGCGCAGATGCGCGACAGCTACGCCAAGGCCCGCGATTACCATGCCGCGCACGGCCGTCTCGCCTGCTACTCGCGCTACGGCAAGGGTGAGGCCAGCGAACGCGACTACTTGGATACGCTGGGCGGACCGATAGGCTTCGGCAACTGGACCGAGACCGCGGAGATTCCCGCGGCCTTCGAACTGGGCTTCACCGACGCTGCCGATGATCCCAACGCTGCGGACGATGCCGAAACGGTGATCATCACCCGCAACGGCAACAAGTTCTTCGCTGTGGCCGGCGTAGCCGGCTACAACTGGTGCGCCACCGGCGCCGACGCGATCGTGATGCTGTACGAGCCGGAAAGCCGCACCGTGCTGTTCTCGTACGACTGGTCGTAAGGCCCTTTGATCGTGCCGGCCAGCGGCCGGTACTACACGATCCTCTGCGCCACCGGCGCCGACGCGGTCGAGGTGCTGTACGAGCCGGAAAGCCGCACCGTGCTGTTCTCGTACGACTGGTCGTAAGGCCCTGCGGTAGTGCCGGCCGCTGGCCGGCATTGCCCGTGCTGCCGGCCAGCGGCCGGCACGACCATCCCGCTACGGCGCAGCCTTGCGTACGGCCAGCGTCGCACTTGCTTCGCCGCCGCCTTCCAGCTGCAGCCGTAGCGGCACCGCCTGCCCCTCCTTCAGCGCGCCCTTGCCCTGCATCAGCATCAGGTGCAGGCCACCGGGCTTGAGCTCGGCACGTGCACCCGGCGCCAGCGGCAGGCGCTCGATCGCGCGCATCCGGCTGACCCCATCCGTGATCGTGGTTTCGTGCAGCGACACATCATTGAAGCTGCTGCTGGTCGCGCCGGTGATCACCACCGCCTTGCCGCAGCCGTTGTGGATGACGCCGTAGCCAGCGGTCATCGGCATTGCCGGATTCGGTGGCAACCGCGCCCAGCCCTGATCCACCGTGACGCAGCCCGATTCCGCCGCCGAGGCCGATGCTGCGGCCGCACACAGAAGCCACAGTACGCCAACGAATGGTTTGGTTATCATCGCCCAGGTTCCTTCTTCGCAACGAGACCGCAGCATGACGACGCTCATCGAGGTGATCAACCATGGCCCCATCCGCGAACTGCGCCTGGCGCGGCCGCCGGTCAACGCACTGGACACCGACCTGTGCCGGCAGTTGATCCATGCCATCGAGCTGGCCATGGCCGAAGACGCGCACGGCATCGTGCTGTCGGGCAGCGAGCGCATCTTCACCGGCGGCATGGACGTGCCGCACCTGCTCTCGCATGGCGATGACAAGCACAAGCTGCTGGACACCTGGAACGCCTTCTTTGGCGCCGTACGCACGCTGGCCGAGAGCCGCATCCCGGTGGTCGCGGCGATCACCGGCCACGCCCCGGCGGGCGGCTGCGTGCTGGCCCTGTGCTGCGACTACCGGGTGATGGCCCGCAGCGCCGATCCGTCGCGGCCATATGCCATCGGCCTGAACGAGGTGCAGGTGGGCCTGATCGCGCCGGAGGGCATCCAGCGCCTGCTGCGCCGTGCGGTGGGCGTGCACCGCGCCGGCGTGCTGCTGACCACCGGTTCGCTGGTACCGGCCGAACAGGCGGTGCAGATCGGCCTGGTGGATGAGCTGGCAGAGGGGGACCTGGTGGTGGCACGCGCGATTGCCTGGCTGCAGGACCTGCTCAGGCAGCCGCGCCAGCCGATGCTGCTGACCCGCGCCATCGCCCGCGCCGACCTGCACGTGGCGCTGCAGCCGGACCTGATCCAGCTCGACCGCTTCGTCGAGGCCTGGTTCGCCCCGGATGCGCAGAACGCCCTGCAGGCCCTGGTAGCCCGGCTGGGCAAATAGCGGTTGCCCCGCCCGGGGTCAGATCCCTTTCGCCGGGCGAAAGGGATCTGACCCCTGACCGGTATAATCAGGCCCTCTTTCACTGCTGTGGCCGCCCCCTTGAACGACACGCCCGAACCCGTCGTCTCCGAGCTGATCGACCTGCTCACGCTGGAGCGGCTGGAGGACAACCTGTTCCGCGGGCAGAGCCGCGACATCGGCACCAAGTACGTGTTCGGCGGGCAGGTGCTGGGCCAGGCGCTGGCTGCGGCACAGGCCACGGTCGACAACGGCCGCCACGTGCACTCGCTGCACGCCTATTTCCTGCGCGCCGGCAACATCGACCACCCGATCGTCTACGACGTGGACCGTACCCGCGACGGCGGCAGCTTCTCGGTGCGCCGGGTCACCGCGATCCAGCACGGCAAGGTGATCTTCTTCTGCGCGGCATCGTTCCAGCAGGCCGAGACCGGCGCCGAGCACCAGCACAAGATGCCCGAAGTGCCGCAGCCGGAAGACATCGAACCGAACCGGCCGCTGCCGGCCGAAGTGCTGGAGCGGCTGCCGATCAAGGTGCAGCGCTGGCTGTCGCGCGGCGGCCCGTTCGAATTCCGCCACGTCTACCCGCGCGACGAACTGAACCCGCCCAAGCGCCCGCCCTACCACCAGGTGTGGCTGCGCCTGAGCGAGCCGGTCGGCGATGCTCCGGAACTGCACCAGGCCCTGCTGGCCTATGCCTCGGACTTCCACCTGCTGGGCACGGCGACGTTCCCGCACGGCATCAGCTACTACCACCCGCACGTGCAGATGGCCTCGCTCGACCACGCGATCTGGTTCCACCGCCCGTTCCGTGCCGACGACTGGCTGCTGTACTCGCTGGACAGCCCCAGCGCGCAGGATTCGCGCGGCCTGGCCCGCGGCCAGTTCTTCACCCGCAATGGCGTGCTGGTGGCCAGCACCGCGCAGGAAGGCCTGATCCGCGTGGTTCCCGACCAGGCTGCCGCGGCCGCCGTGCCGGCCAAGGAGTAAACCCATGCGCCAGATCTTCAGCAGCCAGCGCGTGGAAACCGTCGAAGGCGTGGCCGAGCTCCTGCGCGGGCATGGCATCGACGTCAAGGTGACCAACGGGCGCTCGTACAAGACCCGTCGCCGCGGCCAGTTCAGCTATACCGACCTCGGCAACGCCAACGCCTACCCGGCGGTATGGATCGTGCGCGCCGACGACCAGCCGCGTGCACGCGAGATCCTGCGTGAGGCGCGCCTGCTCGACACCACCCGCCGCGACCATCCGACCGCCGAGTTCGCCTTCCGCGACACGCCGGAACAGGGCAGCGGCGGCCGCAGCTGGGCCTGGCGCATCCGCATCGCCCTGCTGGTGGTGATCGCCGGCGTGGCGCTGGTGATCGGCCTGCGCCATCGCGGTGCCCCGGCCCCGGCAGCACCGGCCCCTGCCCCGCAGGCCCAGCCGAAGCAGGCGCAACCGGCCCCGCAGGCCGCACCGGAAGAGGATGAAGTCCGGGTCCGCATCCAGCCATCGAAATAACCCACGGGTCGTACCCGCCGCTGGCCGGCAACTGCAAAAAGGGGACGGAGGGGATTAAGTCGTTTGTGGCACAAACGACTTAATCCCCTCCGTCCCTTTTTTGTCAGCACAGAAAGTCGGTCACATTGGGCGCGCGGCTCCGTCATGGGACACAATCCCAGCAGGAGAGCCGCCGCCATGACGACGTTCGCCGCATCGATCGACCAGACCCTGGAACGCGAACTGCCCGCCGCCGCCAGCGGTTGCCAGCATGCCTACGGCCGCATCGTGCTGGCCTGCCAGAACACGGTCACCGCCATCGCCCTGGCCATCACCCGCGACCGCCAGGCCAGCGAGGACATCGCCCAGGAGGCCTTCGTGAAGGGCTGGCAGCAGCTGCACCAGCTGCGCAGCGCGACCAGCTTCCTGCCCTGGCTGCGGCAGATCACCCGCAACCTGGCCCGCGACTGGCTGCGCGCCCAGCGTGGGCGGCCGCTGACCGGCGAGGCCGCGGAGGTGGCGATGGGCATGGCCGCCGACCCGGCCCCAGGTGCGGCCGATCGCCTGCAGCGGGTGGAAGAGGAGATCGCCGCCGAGGACATCATCTCCGCCCTGCCCGCCGACAGCCGCGAAGTCCTGTTGCTGTACTACCGCGAAGGACAGCGCTCGCAACAGGTCGCCGACCTGCTCGGGCTCAGCGATGCGGCCGTGCGCAAGCGCCTGTCGCGTGCACGTGCCCTGGTGCGCGAAGGCCTGCTGCAGCGCTTCGGCGAATTCGCGCGCAGTAGTGCACCAAGCGCCGCATTCGCCACCGCCGTGGTGTCGATGGTGCTGGTGGCCGCACCCGGCACCGCCAGTGCCGCGATCCTGATCGGCACCGGCGTCGGCGTCGGTGGCAGCAAGCTCGGTCTCGGCGGCGCCAGCGTTGCCGGAGGCACCGCGATGGGCTCGTTGACCGCCACCCTGGGCCAGCTGCATGTGCTGCCGGCCGAAAGCTGGGGGGCGGTGATCGGCGGCGTGGTGGGTGGCGCGATCGGCAGCTACCTCGGCGGGCGCTTCCTGATGTCGTACACCGAAACTGCGGCAGAGCGGGCCGATGTGCGCCGCTTCCTCTACCTCAACATCACCACCGGCATGTTCTGGTGCCTGGCGATCCTGCTGGCTGTGGTGCTGCAGGCACCGGTCTGGACGCAGCTGACGGTGCTGGCGGTCGGGTTGGGCGTGGTCAACTACCAGTGCCTGGTGACGCTGCAGCGGGTGATGGCGCCGATGATCGCGCGCGATTCGGCGCGGCGCGGGCGAACCGGCATCAACTGGAAGTTCGAATCGATGTACGGCCGCACCGCCATCATCGCCATGAACCTGATGGTCATTGCGCTTGTGGCGTACTCGCTGATGCGCAGCGGCCGCCTGTAACGGACAACGCCGGCAGTGCCGCCGGCGTTGTCGTCATTCACTGCATTGACCCTCAGCGCTGCGGCTTCGGTGCGCCGCCGTCGCGCGGACCGCCATGGCGCGGGCCACCATGCATCGGGCCCTTGGCCGCATCAAACTCGGCCTTGCTCAGCTGGCCGTCCTTGTTGGTGTCGGCGGCGGCGAACCAGGCATCACGATGCTGCTTCATGCGCAGCTCGCGGTCGGCCTTGTCCAGGTAGCCATCCTTGTTCAGATCAAGCTGGTCGAAGCGCGCGGCCAGGCGCGGATCGGCCTTGGCTTCCTCGCGGCTGATGCGGCCATCCTTGTTGACGTCCAGCGCGGCCCAGCGCTCACCGCCGTGGCCACGACGGCCATGCTGCCAGCGCGGCAGCTCGTCGCGCGAGAGCTTGCCGTCCTTGTTCTTGTCCAGCTCGTCGAACTTCGCGGCCAGGCGCGGGTTGGCGGCCGCCTCGCTGCGGTCGATCACGCCGTCACCGTTGGTGTCCAGCTTGGCCGGGCGCGGTGCCGGCGTGGCCGGGGTGTCGGCCGCCAGCGCGATACCGGATGCGGAGGTGCCGAGCAGCAGGGCCAGCAGCAGGGGGGTACGGATCATGAGGTCACTCCTGGGGATGGGAACAGCGTCGGGGTGATCACTTCACCCTCGGGGGACAACAACGCCCGGGCGCGACGTCGGTTGACGCTACTGCCGATTCCATTCATCCGGCGGACAGTCGCCGCCACTGCGACAACCTGGGGCTATGCTGTGCCCATGGCGATACATGGCGACAGAGACGACGAACTGCGACTTTTCCAGACCGGCGAGCACCCCTGCGGGTACTGGTCGGACCGGGTGGCACGCGACCTGGTGCTGGACCCGAACGACCGCCGCCTCGGCGCACTCTATCCACTGGCACTGAGCTGGGGCTTCCGTCGCAGCGGCGACCTGGTCTACCGGCCGCATTGCGCGCACTGCCAGGCCTGCGTGGCGGTGCGCATCCCGGTGGCCCGCTTCGCCCCGGACCGCAGCCAGCGCCGCTGTGCCACCCGCAATGACGACCTGGAGGTGCGGATCACCGCCGCCACCGCCCGCGATGACCTGTTCGCGCTGTACCACCGCTACCTCACCCACCGCCATGCCAACGGCGGCATGGACGACCACGGCCCGCACGAGTTCGAGCAGTTCCTGATCGGCAGCTGGTCGCACACCCGCTTCATGGAGATGCGCCTGCCCGGCCACGACGGCCAGCCCAGCCAGCTGCTGGGGGTAGCGGTGACCGACGTCACCGAGCACGGCCTGTCGGCGGTCTACACCTTCTTCGACCCGGACCACCCCGCGCGCGGGCTGGGCACCTTCGCGATCCTGCAGCAGATCGAGTGGGCGCGCCGCGAGGGCCTGCCGCACGTGTATCTGGGCTACTGGATCCGCGGCCACCAGAAGATGGACTACAAGCGCCGCTTCCATCCGCTGGAAGCCTACGATGGCCGCCGCTGGCACGATTTCGACAAGGATCTGGACGGGCGCTGACAAACCGCTGACACCGGGCCGGGTGCACAATACGGCCCATGAACATGACCCGCCGCCATCCCCTGATCCTCGCCCTGGCCCTGCTCTGCGGCGCCACCGCCCCTGCCTTCGCCACGTCCCCTGCGATGACCGAAAAGCCGTCCGCTGCGCTGCGCCTGGCCACCTACAACACCTCGCTGTACTCCGATGACGCCGGTGGCCTGATCAAGGAGCTGGAAGGCGACAGCGAACACGCGCGCAAGATCGCCGCGGTGCTGCAGCAGGTGCGCCCGGACCTGGTGCTGCTGAACGAATTCGACTTCGACGACGCCCATCGCGCCGCCGACCTGTTCCAGAAGCGCTACCTGGAGGTCGCCCAGCCCGGCGGCGGCAAGCCGCTGCACTTCGCCTACCGCTATCTGGCACCGGTCAACACCGGCGTGCCCAGCGGCCTGGACCTGGACAACAACGGTGTGGTCGGTGGCGAAGGCCGCAGCCGCGGCAACGATGCCTGGGGCTACGGCCTGCACCCGGGCCAGTACGGCATGCTGGTGCTGTCGCGCTACCCGATCGACGAAGCCAGGGTGCGCAGCTTCCAGCTACTGAAGTGGAGCGCGATGCCCGGCGCGATCCGCCCGGTCGACCCACGTACCGGCCAGAGCTTCTACAACGACCATGTGTGGTCGCAGCTGCGCCTGTCGTCGAAGTCGCATTGGGACGTGCCGGTGAAGACCCCGGCCGGCGTGGTGCACGCGCTGGTGTCGCACCCGACCCCGCCGGTGTTCGACGGCCCGGAAAAGCGCAACGCGGCGCGCAACCATGACGAACTGCGCCTGTGGCAGGAATACCTGTCCAAGGGTGACAAGCCATGGCTGTGCGACGACAAGGGTCAGTGCGGCGGCCTGGCGCAGGACGCGCGCTTCGTGATCCTCGGCGACCTCAACAACGACCCGGTCGATGGCGATGGCCGCCATGAGGCGATCGTCGAACTGATCGAGAACGCCCGCGTGCTGCGCTACCCCACCCCACGCAGCGTCGGTGGCGAGCAGACCAGCCTGGCCTATGCGGCCAAGGGCATCGAGCGCAAGGGCGCACCGTTCCATGCCACCGGCGATTTCGGCCCGAAGTCCGGCACGATGCGCCTGGACTACGTACTGCCCTCGACCGGTTTCGAGTACGTCGGCAGCGGCATCTTCTGGCCGGCCAATGAAAGCCCGGAAGCGAAGATCGCCGACGGCAGCGACCACCACCTGGTGTGGGTGGACGTGCGGTAGAGTCGACGGCCCTGAAAAGGGGACGGAGGGGATTAAGTCGTTTGTGGCACAAACGACTTAATCCCCTCCGTCCCCTTTTTGCTTTACGGGCGCAGTTCGACGCCGATGGCGTCGGCGGCATCTCGCGCGATGGCGCGCGCCTCGTCGATGGTTTCCGCGCGCGCCAGGGTGACACCGACGCGGCGATGGCCATGCACGCTCGGCTTGCCGAACAGGCGTACGGCAGTATCCGGCACCTGCAATGCAGCGGCGACGTTGTTGAAGTACGGCACGCCCTCGCCGTGTGCCAACAGCGCGCACGACGCCGACGGGCCGCTCTGGCGGATCACCGGGATCGGCAGGCCGAGGATGGCGCGCGCATGCAGCGCGAACTCGCTCAACTCCTGCGATACCAGCGTCACCAGGCCGGTGTCGTGCGGGCGCGGCGACACTTCGCTGAACCACACTTCGTCGCCCTTCACGAACAGCTCCACGCCGAACAGGCCCCAGCCGCCGAGGTCATCGGTGATCGCGCGCGAAATCTCTTCGGCACGCGCCAGTGCCGCGCTCGACATCGGCTGCGGCTGCCAGCTTTCGCGGTAGTCGCCATCCTTCTGCAGATGGCCGATCGGCGCACAGAACGAGGTGCCACCGGCATGGCGCACGGTCAGCAGGGTGATCTCGTAATCGAAATCGATGAAGCCTTCGACGATGCAGCGACCGGCACCGGCGCGGCCACCGGTCTGCGCGTAGTCCCAGGCCGGGGCGATGTCCGCCTCGCTGCGCAGGGTGCTCTGGCCCTTGCCCGAGGACGACATCACCGGCTTGACAACGCACGGCAGGCCGATGGCGGCGACGGCAGCACGGTATTCGGCCTCGGTATCGACGAAGCGGTACGGCGAGGTCGGCAGGCCCAGGGTTTCGGCGGCCAGGCGACGGATGCCTTCGCGATCCATGGTCAGGCGTGCGGCGCGCGCGGTCGGGATCACCCGCAGGCCCTGCTCCTGTTCCAGCTGGACCAGGGTCTCGGTGTGGATGGCCTCGATTTCCGGCACCACCAGGTGCGGCTGCTCCTGGGCGATCAGCGCCCGCAGCGCCATCGCATCGAGCATGTCGATCACGTGCGAGCGGTGCGCGACCTGCATGGCCGGGGCGTCGGCATAGCGATCGGCGGCGATCACCTCCACGCCCAGCCGCTGCAGCTCGATGGCCACCTCCTTGCCGAGTTCGCCCGAGCCCAGCAGCAGCACGCGGGTGGCGGAGGGGGACAACGGCGTTCCAAGCTTGGCCATGGCGGTTCCAGCAGCGATGTGAAGGCGGGAGGGCATTCTAGCTGGCCGGGCACCCTGACCATGGCATCCGACGAACGGTAGTGGACAGGTGATATCACTTTGATATCTTCAATTTGAACCCTCAAGGACGTACCGCCATGAAAGAGAAGTCGCTGTCTTCCCTCAACGGCCTCGGCACGCTGGTCGGCGCCCTGCTCGTCGGCCTCGCCGGCGCCGCCCTGTTCGTGGTGGGCGTGGCAGCCAAGGCCAGCACCGGCTCGCCCAGCCTGCTGCTGATGCTGCTGGGCGCCCTGCTGGTGGCGCTGGGCGTGTTCATCCTGGCCGGTCTGTACACCATCCAGCCCAACCAGGCGGCGGTCCTTAGCCTGTTCGGCAAGTACGTGGGCACGGTGAAGGACAACGGCCTGCGCTGGAACAACCCCTTCTTTGCCAAGCGCCGGGTCAGCCAGCGCGTGCGCAACTTCGAGAGCGGCAAGCTGAAGGTCAACGAGCTGGACGGCAGCCCGATCGAGATCGCCGCGGTGATCGTCTGGCAGGTGGTCGACGCCTCCGAGGCCGTCTACAACGTGGACGACTACGAGAGCTTCGTACACATCCAGTCCGAATCTGCGCTGCGTGCGATGGCCACCAGCTATCCCTACGACCAGCACGAAGACGGCCAGCTGGCCCTGCGCAGCCATGCCAGCGAGATCTCCCAGCACCTGAAGAACGAGCTGGCCGAACGCCTGGCCGACGCCGGCGTGCAGGTGATCGACGCACGCATCAGCCACTTGGCCTACGCCGCCGAAATCGCCCAGGCGATGCTGCAGCGTCAGCAGGCCAACGCGGTGATCGCCGCACGCACGCGCATCGTGGCCGGTGCGGTGGGCATGGTTGAAATGGCCCTGGCCGAACTGCAGAAGAACGGCGTGGTGCAGCTGGATGAAGAACGCAAGGCGCACATGGTCAGCAACCTGCTGACCGTGCTGTGCTCGGACCGCGGTACCCAGCCGATCGTCAACGCCGGTTCGCTGTACTGAACCACCCTCGCAACGGGGTGCCCCACCACCCCGCCAGGAGCTTGCATGAGTGAGAAGAAAGCCTACCCGCTGCGCATCAATGCCGACGTCCTGGCCGCCGCGCAACGCTGGGCTGACGACGAGCTGCGCAGCCTCAACGCACAGATCGAATACGTGCTGCGCGACGCCCTGCGCAAGGCAGGACGCCTGCCGAAACCCACGCCATCTTCGGGGGACAAGGAATGAGCAAGCGCTGGAGCTACCAGACGATCGAGGTCAAGACGTCCATGATGGGCCAGCTCAAGGCCGAGGACATCCAGAGCGAACTGAGCCGCCAGGGCCAACTGGGCTGGGAGCTGGTCAACATCATCATCCCCGCACCGATGCGCCCGGCGATGCTGGTATTCAAGAAGGAGGCCTGAGCCATGGGTGCCAGCGATCCAAAGCAGTACGAGGTGGCCGAGAGTTCGCCGTTGCGCGTGCTGTGGATCGTGCTGCCCCTGCTCGCCGCCTTCGTGGCCTGCCTGTATGCGCAGCTGTACAAGGCACCGGCCACGGCGCCCTGGATCGAAGTAACGCTGTCGCCGCCCTGGTTCCGGATGGGCGGCAGTGCCGCCTGGAGCCTGCTGGTGATCGCCGCGCTCGGTATCGGGTTGGGCGCGGCGTTCTTCCGCCGCCGGGTGGAACTGGCCGACGACGTGCTGGACGTGCGCTCGACGATGTACCGCCGCCGCGTTCCGGTGGCACAGCTGCGGCTGGACCAGGCCGAGGTGGTCGACCTGCAGCGTGACCGCCGCTATGGCATTCGTTTCAAGACCAATGGCTATGCGATGCCGGGCTTCTATTCCGGCCACTTCCGCCTGCAGGGCGGCGGCAAGGGGTTCGCGCTGGTCACCGACCGCACGCGCGTTCTCGCCCTGCCGGTCAGCGATGGCAGCACGCTGCTGCTCAGCCTGGAGCGGCCGCAGGTGCTGCTGGACGCACTGCGCAAGGTGGCCGCACCGGCGCCTCGGCGGTAAGCTGCGGCGATGCAACGACGCGCCCCCCTGCTGATCAATACCGAGGCCATCGAGCTGTGGCCCGCCCACCTGCTGCGCGCACGAAGCAACCTGGATGCCCGCCTGCTGTCGCAGGCACAGTGGGTGCTGCGACGCAAGCGCGATGGCCGCTATCTGGCGGCGGTAACGACGCATGGCGTGCATTCGCTGGTGCCACGCCTGCCGCGCGAGCCCGGGGCCGAGGACGCACTGGCGCTGCTCGATGCAGCGGCGGCACGTCCGTTCGGCGCTGCGCTGCAGGAACAGTGGCTGCCGCTGGCCGGGCTGCAGCAACGCCTGCAGCAACTGGGCCTGGATGCACAGCGCTATGCCGACGACAGCGGCCTTCCGCTGGAGCCCGAACCGTGCCTGCTGCATTTTGCCGGCCGCGACCGCTTCGGCCGGCCGCTATGGCTGCGCCGTAGCGCCGCGCAGGGCTGGCGACGGATGCGACTGCAGGCGGCACGGGATGGCATTGCGCTGGACGCGATCTCCGGCTTCCGCAGCCATGCCTACCAGCTGGGCATCTTCGAGCGGAAGCTGGCACGTGGGTTGAGCGTGACGGAGATCCTGAAGGTCAATGCAGCGCCGGGGTTCAGCGAACACCACAGCGGCCATGCGCTGGACATCGGCACACCGGGCGATGCCCCGGCCGAGGAATCATTTGAAGCCACCGACGCGTTCGCCTGGCTGCAGGTGCATGCGGGCGGGCATGGCTTCCATCTGAGCTACCCACGCGACAACCCGCACGGCATCGTCTACGAACCCTGGCACTGGTGCTGGAGGCCGGCCAACGGCTGAGCCCCTCGTGGCGCCCGCACGCGGAATGGAACGAGAGAGCGAAGCCAAAAGCGGGCCGCTTCGCTCGAAGCCGAGCATGGCTCGGCTCTACAGCAGCTGCCGCGCAACGCCCCCATGTAGTGCCGAGCCATGCTCGGCTGTACCCGGATTGCCGTCACCGCCTCAACGCATTGATCGCCAGCACCACCCAGCCGGCCATCATGCTGGTGCCACCGATCGGCGCCATCCGCGTCGGCCACTGCCACAGCGCCCCGCCCACCAGGCTGCCTGAAAACAACAGCACACCCAGCAGCAGCACGTACAGCGCCAGGTGTGCGATCGCCCCGTGCGCGCGCGGCCCGAGTGCCACCAGTACCGCACCATGCGCGAACGCGTACAGCGCCGCCATGTTCAGGTGCTGCTGCGCCAGCGGATCGGCCACGCCATGCGAGGCGTAGGCGGACAGGCCGATCGAGGCGGCGGCCAGCAGCGCCCCCAGGCAGGCGAGCAGGGACGGCTTACGTGCACGACGTTCGAGATTGAACATGGGGGCTCCTTGCGCAGCGCCCCTTGCCGGGCGCCGGATCAAAAAAAACGCGCCGCAATGAGCGGCGCGTTTTCGTGTCCAACACTACATGGGTCAGCCGGGGCTTACTTGACGGCCCAGTAGATGTCGTAGGTCGCTTCCGGAGTGAACGACTTGTCGATGCCGTCCTTCCAGGTTTCGTACGGGCGGTCGATGACTTCGTTGCCCGAAGTCACGGCCCAGGCACGCAGGCCGTTGCGGGCCACGTCCAGACCCGCCATGTGGCCAGTGTAGGCCGCATGCGCCGAACGGTGCGGAGCAACGTGCACGTACTTGACCGGAGCGCCGCCGTCGATCTTGACGGTCAGCTCGTCGGCAGCAGCACCTTCAGCACCCTTCTTCTTCACCGGCTGGGCGATGTCGAAGGCGTACTTCTCCTGGCCGAAGTCGGTGGTGATGATGCGGAACGGGCCGGCGGCTTCAAGGCCATTGGCCTCCATCACGCGCTTGATCCACTCCTGGTTGTCCTTGATGGACTTGGTGATGGTGTCCTGACCGCGGTCCACGTTGCCGGCGTTGACCACCAGCAGGTTCTCGGCCGGCACTTCAACAATGGCCAGGTCGGTCAGCGGGGCTTCCGGCGTGCGGTAGTCCACGTTCGGCACGGTTGCGAGCATGTTGGCGATGCGCGACAGGCCCAGCTTGATGTCGTCGCCGATCTGGCGGCTGACATACAGGCCGGCGTAACGGCCGAACAGGTCGAAGCCGTACTTCACCGAGTAGTCCTGGGTGATCTTGACGTTGCGACCGCCCTTGCCGGTCGGCTCCAGGTTGAAGGTGGTGACCTTGTCGTGACCCTTGGTGGCGTCTTCGATGGCGATCACAACACGCTTGTTCTCTTCGGCTTCGGTGATCTTCCAGGAACCGGTGCCCAGCTCCTTGGAGGTGAAGTCGAGGGTGGCACCGGTACCGGAGGCCGGGCCGGACAGCTTCAGTTCAACGGCGGGATCGCGCAGTACCAGCGGGTTCCAGTCCTTGAAGCGGCGCAGGCTGCTGACCGTGTCGTACACGATCGTCATCTTGCGGTTGGTCTCGATGCTTTCGGTGATGTGACGCTCGCCCGGCAGACATACGCCAATGATGACGAACAGGCCAGCCACGATCCCCAAGGCGATCAGGAACTCGATAATACGGGTCATTCAGAGAGTCTCCGGGGCCGATCCCACGGCCGGGTTGATTGAAGCGAAGCGCCAATCCTAGCAGGCTTCGCGGGCATTGTTTATCGGGATTGGCGCACCGGTTTCCCTGCCGGCTGCGTATTTGTATGGACAAAGAATTCGAAGGGTAACGCATACCGCTACCCGGCAAGTAGGGGGCAACCTTGGCAGGAACCCGTAACTACGACCCAAGTCTTTGTACTTGAACGATTTTCTTCAGACCAGCTGGAGTTCGAACGCCTTCAGTACGGCACGCGTACGGTCGCGCACGCCCAGCTTGGACAGGATGTTGGACACGTGGTTCTTGATGGTGCCTTCGGCCACGCCCAGCGAATTGGCGATCTCCTTGTTGGAGAAGCCACTGGCCATCAGCCGCAGGATCTCGGTCTCGCGGTCGGTCAGCGGGTCCGGGCGGTCCAGGCTGACGAACTCGTTGCGCATGTGCTCCAGGCCGGACAGCAGGCGCTGGGTCACCGCCGGCTGCACCAGCGAACCGCCGTCGGCCACGGTACGGATGGCACCGACCAGCTGCGCCAGGGTGACATCCTTGAGCAGGTAGCCCTTGGCACCGGCCTTGAGCCCGGCCAGCACCAGCTGGTCATCGTCGAACGTGGTGAGGATGATGGTCGGCGGCAGCTGTTCCTGCCGCGACAGCACCTGCAGTGCCTCCAGACCGGACATCACCGGCATGCGCATGTCCATCAGCACCACGTCGGGGCGCACCTGCGGTATCAGCTCGACCGCCTGCCGGCCGTCGCCGGCCTCGGCCACCACCTCGATGCCGTCGTCGAGCGCCAGCAGGGAGCGGATTCCCTGCCGCACCAGGGTTTGGTCGTCGACCAGGCAGACGCGAATCATCAACGCACTCCTTCAGGAACCTTGGTAAGGGCCGCCACCAGCACCGTTGCCGGCACCGTCGCCCGCAGCCGGAAGCCTTCTCCGGGACGGGTTTCGATCTGCAGCTGGCCACCACATTGTTGCAGGCGCTCGCGCATGCCGCGCAAGCCATTGCCTACATTGACCATATCCGCGCCGACGCCGTCGTCGCGGGCCTCCACCACCACCCGGTCGGGGGCTTCACGGTACACCTTGATCCACAGGTGGCGGGCGCCGGCGTGGCGCACCGCGTTGGTAATGATCTCCTGGGTACAGCGCAGCAGCACGTGGGCCCGCTGCGGGTCTTCCACGTTCAACGGATCCTCGATCTCCAGCTGGATATCCAGCGAGGGCACGTTCTCGGTCAGCGGGCGCAGCGCCGCGGCCAGATCGATCGCGCCGGTCTCGCGCAGCTGGCTGACCACCTCGCGCACATTGCCCAGCAGCAGCTTGGCCAGCGCGTGCGAGCGCTTCACGTGGTCCAGCGCCTGGCCCTCGGCCAGGTGGCCGGCGACCTCCAGGTTCAGGGTCAGCGCAGTCAGCTGGTGGCCCAGCAGGTCGTGCAGCTCGCGCGAAATGCGGGTGCGCTCGTTGACCCGCGCGCTCTCGGCCAGCAGGGCGCGGGTGGCACGCAGCTCCGAATTGAGCCGGCGCTGCTCGTCGCGGGCCTCGGTCTGCTGCCGTGCAACCAGGCTGGTCACGAAGATGAACATGGAGAAGCCGCCGTACAGCAGCGACTGCATCACCGCTTCGAACAGCGGGAAGCGCAGCAGCAGGTAATAGACCGGCGCCACCGCCAGCTGGCTGACCAGCAGCCACAGCACCCCCAGCCGTACCGACAGCATCCACGGAATGACCCCGGCGGCCACCATCATCAGGATGCTGCCCAGGCCCGAACCGCTTAGGAAACTGACCCCCAGCGCCGAGACCGTCAGCAACAGCAGCAGGCCGCGGTCCAGCCAGCTGGTGTGGCTGTCGCTGCGCAGGATGCGGGTCAACCAGTAGTAGGCCGTGCCGAAGGACAGGTAGGCGACGAACAACAGGATCGCCCAGCCGCCCATGTCACCGCGGCTGTGCAGGTTCTCGAACTGCGAGTACGCCAGGGGCAGGCCGACCATGACCCAGGTGAACAGGCCGGCCAGGCGGAGGACGCGGGTATGGCTGAGGACTCCCAACATGCCAGCACTCTACGGGCCGCGCCTGCGCACCGCACCCCACGGAAGTCATGCCTGCCCGGTCGCCTGTTCATGCCGCAGCCCACCCCGGGCATGCAATAATCGTGCGCAGGGTCCCTTGATGGACCAACCGCGTTACCCCACGGAGTCACAATGTCGATTGTCATCCGCGACGTGCGCGAGCACGAGCTCGATTCCGTCCTGGCTTTGAACAACAACGCTGGCCTGGCCATCCTTCCCCTGGATGCGGCCCGCCTGCGCCTGTTCTATGAAACCGCTGAGTATTTCCGCGTCGCCGAGCGCGACGGCAACCTGGCCGGCTTCCTGATCGGCTTCGGCAGCGACAGCCAGCACGACAGCAGCAATTTCGCCTGGTTCAAGCAGCAGCTGGACACCCCGTTCTTCTATATCGACCGCATCGTGGTCGCCAGCCGCCGTCGTGGCGGTGGCGTCGGGCGTGCGTTCTACGCCGACGCGCAGAGCTTCGCCGAGCTGCGCTACCCGCAGATGACCTGCGAAGTCTTCCTCGACCATGGCGCCGATGCCGCCCTGCTCTTCCACGGCAGCTTCGGCTTCCGCGAGCTGGGCCAGAACACCATGCCGCAGGTCGATGTGCGCGCCAGCATGCTGGCCAAGGAACTGTGCAGCTACCCATGGGTCCAGGAGACCTACGGCGACAAGCTGCCGGATGTGGCATGGACACGCGCCCGGCAGCTGCCGGCGCAGGCACAGCGGCCGACGGGGACCTGAGCGTGGCGGTGAATTTCGATTACGAACAGGCCGGTGAACTGAAGATCGGCCAGGTGGGCATCGCGAACCTGCGCATCCGTACCCTTGATGTCGAACGTCTCGTGCAGGAAATGCGCGAGCGCGTGACCCGCGCCCCGAAGCTGTTCGGCCGCGCCGCGGTGATCCTCGACTTCGGCGGCCTGAGCCAGGTGCCGGACGTGGCCACCGCGCAGGCGCTGGTCGACGGCCTGCGCAGCGCCGGGGTGCTGCCGGTGGCGCTGGCCTACGGCACCAGCGCGGTCGACCTGCTCTCCCAGCAGCTCGGCCTGCCGCTGCTGGCCAAGTTCCGCGCGCAGTACGAGCGTGCCGAGGGCGAACCGGCCCCGCCGCCGCCCGCACCTGAACCGCGCCGGGCAGCCCGTGCCGAACCGAAGCCTGCCCCGGCGACGCCGGTGGCCAAGGTGGCCGACGCCGCTGCACCGCAGCCGGGCCGCATGCAGCTGGGCAACGTGCGTTCGGGCCAGCAGCTGTACGCGGAAAACTGCGACCTGACCGTGATGGCCACCGTCGGCGCCGGCGCCGAGGTCATCGCCGATGGCAGCATCCATATCTACGGCACCCTGCGTGGCCGCGCGCTGGCAGGGGCCCAGGGCAACACCGCGGCACGCATCTTCTGCCGTGATTTCCATGCGGAACTGGTGGCCATTGCCGGCCACTACAAGGTACTGGACGATGTTCCGGACAACCTGCGCGGCAAGGCCGTCCAGGTGTGGCTGGAACAGGACCAGATCAAGATCGCTGCGCTGGACTGACGCAGCACCAAACTCATGCAGAACCAGGAGAAGTCCTTTGGCTGAAATCATCGTAGTCACCTCCGGCAAGGGCGGCGTCGGCAAGACCACTTCCAGCGCGAGCCTGGCCTGCGGCCTGGCGCGGCGCGGCAAGAAGGTGGCGGTGATCGACTTCGACGTCGGCCTGCGCAACCTCGACCTGATCATGGGCTGCGAACGCCGCGTGGTGTACGACTTCGTCAACGTCGTGCACGGCGAAGCCACCCTCAAGCAGGCCCTGATCAAGGACAAGCGCTTCGACAACCTGTACGTGCTGGCGGCCTCGCAGACCCGCGACAAGGACGCACTGACCCAGGAAGGCGTGGGCAAGGTCCTGAAGGACCTGGCCGCCGACGGCTTCGACTACATCATCTGCGACTCCCCGGCCGGCATCGAGAAGGGCGCCTTCCTGGCGATGTACTTCGCCGACCGCGCGGTGGTGGTGGTGAACCCGGAAGTGTCGTCGGTGCGCGACTCCGACCGCATCATCGGCCTGCTCGATTCGAAGACCCACAAGGCCGAATCCGGCCAGGACGTGCCGGCCTTCCTGCTGCTGACGCGCTACACCCCGCTGCGCGTGGAAAGCGGCGAGATGCTGAGCATCGCCGACGTCGAGGAAGTCCTCGGCCTGAAGGCGATCGGCGTGATTCCGGAATCGGGCGACGTGCTCAACGCCTCCAACAAGGGCGAGCCGGTCATCCTGGATGTCGAATCCGCTGCCGGCCAGGCCTATGAAGACGCCGTCGCGCGCATCCTCGGCGAAGAACGCCCGATGCGCTTCACCAACGTCGAGAAGAAGGGCTTCTTCAGCAAGCTGTTCGGAGGGTAAGCATGGGCCTGTTTGATTTCCTCAAAGCGAAGAAGACCACCGCCGAAACCGCCAAGAACCGCCTGCAGATCATCATCGCGCAGGAACGCAGCCACCGTGGTGGCCCGGACTACCTGCCGCTGCTGCAGCGCGAGCTGCTGGAAGTGATCAAGAAGTACGTGAACATCGACGTCGATGCGGTGAAGGTCGACCTGGTGAAGGATGGCCAGCACGATGTGCTGGACATCTCCGTGGCGCTGCCGGAAGGCCCGGACAAACCCTGATCCCCTGCCCCGCCCGTGCCTGCATGGGCGGGGCTGCCTGACCCGCATGACCGATACGACAACCGCCGTGGACATCACCTGCGTGGGCGACATCGCCTTCGCCGATGCGCAGTGCCTGCTCGCCGCGCATGGCCTGCGGCTGCACCACGTGGCCGCCGGCGAGCCGATTCCCGGCAGCTACTGGGGCGAGCCCGAGGCGGGCATCATCGCCAGCAACGTCTACGTGCGCGATGACACGCCCGTGCACTCGATGCTGCATGAGGCCTGCCACCTGATCGTACTTCCGCCGGAGCGGCGGGCGCAGGTGCATACCGATGCCACCGACTCGGTGGCCGAGGAAGACGCGACCTGCTACCTGCAGATCGTGCTGGCCGGGCAGCTGCCCGGCGTCGGCAGCCAGCGGCTGATGGCCGACATGGATGCCTGGGGGTATACGTATCGGCTGGGATCTACGAAAGCGTGGTTCGAGCAGGACGCCGAAGACGCGAAGGCATGGTTGATCGAACGCGGGTTGCCGGTGGCGTGATTCACCGGGAACCGGGGTCAGATCCCTTTTGCGTCGCAAAAGGGATCTGACCCCATCACCCCGTCGCCGTATCAGCCCTGCCCGGCAAGCGCGCGCAGGGTGATGCCGACGATGTAGGCCAGGTAGGTGCCGGTGGCATAGCCCATCGTGCCCAGCAGCACGCCCACCGGCGCCAGGGCCGGATGGAACGCGGCCGCCACCACCGGCGCCGAGGCCGGGCCACCGATGTTCGACTGCGAACCGATGGCGAAATAGAAGAACGGCACCTTCAGCAGCTTGCCCAGGCACCACAGCAGCACGATGTGCACGGCGATCCAGATCAGGCCAAGCAGGAACAACCACGGGCGGTCCAGCAGCGCCAGCAGGTCCATCTGCATGCCGATGCAGGCGATCAGGAAGTACAGCAGCAACGAACCCAGCCGCGATGCACCCGCCCCTTCCAGGTTGCGTGCGCGGGTGAAACTCAGGCTCAGGCCCAGCGTGGTCGACAGCACCACCACCCACACGAACGGCGCGTCCAGGCTGAACTGCGACGCCCAGCTGACGTTGGCCTTGAACCAGGCCGCCAGCGGCGCACCGATCGCATGCGACAGGCCGACGCCGCCGAAGGCCACCGCCACGATCAGCATCAGGTCGGTCAGGCTGGGAATGCGTTCGTGCTCGGCCTGGAAGCGCGCGATGCGTTCCTTCAGTTCATCGATGGCCGAGGTATCAGCGCCACTGCGTGCATCGATCTTCGCTGCACGTCCTGCCAGGAAGATCAGCGCGGCCATCCACACGTAACCGACACCGACATCGACCACCGCGAACTGGCCAAAGGTGGTCGCGTTGACGTCGAACACTTCGCGCATCGCCAGCATGTTGGCACCACCACCGATCCAGCTGCCGGCCAGTGCCGCCATGCCGGCCCAGGTATCGCCGGCCACGGTGTCGGGATGGATCGCGCGCATCACCAGGAACGCCACCACCGCACCGAGCATGATGCTGGCCGAGGCGCCCAGGTACATCAGTACCAGCTTCGGGCCGAGCCGCAGGATGCCCTTGATATCCACTGCCAGGGTCAGCAGGATCAGCGCCGCCGGCAACAGGATGTCGCGCGCGATCGGGTTGTAGAGCTTGGTGTTCTGGCCGTCGATCAGGCCGACGGTGTTGTAGATGCCGGGAATCAGGTAGCACAGCAGCAGCGCTGGCACGAACGTATAGAAGCGCTTCCACAGGCCCTGCTCGCGCGAGGCGGTCCAGAACACGGCGCCAAGAGTGGCGGCGATCAAACCGAAGACGACGATGTCGTTCTGGATCAGGGCAGTCGAAGGCATGCAGGCGCTCTGGTAGAGCCGGCCGCTGGCCGGCTGCTGGTGGCGGCAGATCAGGAAGGTGTGCCGACCAACGGTCGGCACCCACCGGTAAAGCAGATGGTGAAACAGAAGCGCCGCCCCGGAGGGCGGCGCCGCAACCATCAGTTGCCGATGTGCTGCTTCAGCCAGGCATTGACGGTGTCATGCCACAGGATGCTGTTGTTCGGCTTCAGCACCCAGTGGTTTTCATCCGGGAAGTACAGGAACTTCGATTCGATGCCCTGGCGCTGGGCAGCGGTGAACGCGGCCAGGCCCTGCTCGACCGGGATGCGGAAGTCCTGCTGGCCGTGGATGACCAGGATCGGCTTCTTCCAGTCCGCCACGTGGTTGACCGGGTTGAACTTCTCGTAGTTCGCCGCCTTCTGGTACGGCGTACCGCCCTGCTCCCACTCGGTGAACCACAGTTCTTCGGTGGCGTAGCCCATCATGCGCTGGTCGAACACGCCGTCATGGTTGACCAGGCACTTGAACGGGCCGTTCCAGTTGCCGGCAATCCAGTTGACCATGAAGCCGCCGTAGCTGGCGCCCAGCGCACAGGCCTTGTCACCATTGAGGAAGGAATACTTCTTCAGCGCCGCATCCCAGCCCTTCTGCAGGTCTTCCAGCGGGCGGTCGCCCCAGTGCTGGCTGATCGCATCGGTGAACGCCTGGCCGTAGCCGGTGGAGCCGTGGAAGTCGATCATCACCACCGCATAGCCCTGGCCCGCGTAGGTCTGCGGATTCCAGCGGTAGCTCCAGCCATTGCCGAAGCTGCCCTGCGGGCCACCGTGGATCAGGAACGCGACCGGGTAGGACTTGCCTTCCTGGTAGTTGTGCGGCTTGACCACGTAGCCATGCACGGTGTCGTTGTTCCAGCCCTTGAACTCGAACTGCTCGTAGTCGCCGAAGCTGACGTCCTTCAGCACCTCACCAGCGGCCGGGGTCAGCGCGCGCAATTCGCCGATGGCCTCGCCCGCAGCCGGCAGCAGGCCGACCAGCACCTGGTCGTTGCTCTTCAGGCTGTTGCGGGTGATCGCCACGCTGTTGCCGGCCACATCGACCGAGGTCACGCTGCCGTCGCCGATCAGCTTGGTGGCCTTGCCGCTGGCCACGTCGATCTGGAACAGCGGGTGTTCGCCGAGGTCATCGGCCGTGGTGTAGATGCTGGCGCCGTCGGCGGACAGGGTGATGCCGCCAGCCGAACGATCCCACTGCGGGGCGATCTCTCGGGTCTTGCCACTGGCCAGGTCCATCGCCATCAGGCCGAAGCGGTCAGCCTCGAAGCCCGGGCGCTTCATCGCGCGGTAGAACAGGGTCTTGCCGTCGGCACTGAACACCGGGCCGGCATCCCAGGCCGGGTTGGAGGCGGTCAGGTTGACCGGCGCCTGCTTGCCCGCCGCGTCGAAGCGGTACAGGTCGAAGTTGGTCGACCACGGCTCCTGCTTGCCGGCCACGCGGATGCTGGCGACCACGCTGGCGCCATCCGGCGACCACGCGAAATCATCATTGCCGCCGAACGGCTTGGACGGGGCATCACCGTCGATGGTGGCGCTCAGCGCGGAAGCGCCCTTGACCGGACCGGCCTTGGCTGCCGGCAGCGGTGCCACGAACAGGGTGTTGCGGCGGCCATCGTTCCAGGTATCCCAGTGGCGCACGAACAGCGAATCGAAGACCTTTCCACTGGCCTTGGCGCCGGCGACGTCCTTGAGCTTCTTCTCGGTGCAGGTCAGGTCCGAGGCACAGGCCTGGAACACGCCGGCGCTGAACAGCACGCGGTCGTCCTGCGGCGACACGTGGTAGCTGTCCACGTCGACCGGGAAGTCGGTCAGCTGGCGCGGGGCGCCGCCGCTGACCGGCTGCGCGTACAACTGCTGGCTGCCGTTCCTGGCGCTGAGGAAATACACGGTCTGGCCATCGGCCGACAGCGAAGCGGAATTGACGTTCCAGCCGGCCGGGGTGATCTGCTTCGGCGGCGCTGCATCGCGGGTACGCAGGTTGCGCGCGAACAGCGCGGTGGAGGCCTTCAGGTTGGCATCCACGCTGCGCTTGGCGAACACCACGGTGCCGCCGTCAGCGGTCAGTACCGGTGCGGAGACGCGGTCCATGGCCACCATGTCGCGGACTTCCAGGCCACGGGCAGCGGCGACGCTGGGCAGGGCGGCCAGCAGGCTCAGTGGCAGCAGGGCATGACGCAGTTTCATCGGGGTCTCCGCAGGACGGCAAAAAACCGATGGTAGGCCCGTGCGGCCGGGGCTGCCAAGGCCATCGGTCATGGCTGCCGGTGGGGCGCGGCCCCGCCGCCAGAAAAAGCAAACCGCGCCGTGGCGCGGTTTGTGGGGACACCGGGGTCGGATCCGATTCCGACGGAATCGGCTCTGACCCCAGACGCTGTCAACCCGGGGTCAGAGCCCTTCCCTGCGGGAAGGGATCCGACCCCAACCCTTACGCCACGGCGCGCTTGCCGGTGCGGTAGATCAGCCAGCCGACCAGGAACAGCACGGCCAGGCCGATCCACTGTGCGCCCGGCAGGTGGAACGGAACGGCCAGCACGTCGGCGCGACTGCTCACCACGATCGGAATCGCGATGGCGATGCCCATCAGCGCTTCGCCGGTGATCAGGCCGGCGGCGAACAGCACGCCCGGCTTGTGCACGCGGTCGCGGCCTTCTTCGTCATCGGCACGCACCTTGTGGAAGCGCTCGACCAGGTAGGCGATCAGGCCGCCGAGGAAGATCGGCACCATCAGTTCCAGCGGCAGGTAGATGCCGATGGCGGCGGCCAGCACCGGCACGCGGAAGCGGGCGTTGCGCGACTTCAGCCAGCTGTCGAAGGCGATGATGGCGGCACCGACCACGGCACCGATGCCGATGAAGGTCCACGGCAGTTCACCACCGAACAGGCCCTTGGCCACCGAGGCCATCAGGTTGGCCTGCGGCGCGGCCAGCGCGTTCGGGTGCAGCTCCGACTTCACGCCGATGCCGTAGGCAGTGGCCAGCAGGTTCAGCACCGGGGCCATGATCAGCGCGCACGAGAACGCACCGATGCCCAGCATCAGCTGCTGCTTCCACGGGGTGGCACCGACGATGTAACCGGCCTTGAGGTCCTGCAGGTTGTCACCGCCGACCGCTGCAGCACAGCACACCACCGCGCCGATCATGATCGCGGCCACCGCGCCCAGCGGCGCGCCGAAGGCGCCGACCGGCTGCAGGCCATCCTTGCCCAGCAGCACGACCAGCACGGCCGAGGCGAACAGGATGGTGGAGATGGTGATGCCCGAGACCGGGTTGTTGGACGAACCGATCAGGCCGGCCAGGTAGGCCGAGACCGACACGAACAGGAAGCCGGCGACGATCATGATGAGGGTCATCGGGATCGACACGTGCCACTGGCCGACAATGGCCTGGTACAGGGCCAGCAGCGGCAGCACGAACACCACCAGGGCGACCAGCATCCACTTCATCGGCAGGTCGCGCTCGGTGTGCGCCAGCACCGGGCCACCGCTCTTGCGGGCGGCGGCAAAGCCGCTCTTGACGCCGTTGAGCAGCGACTTGCGCAGCGAGATCAGGGTCCAGATGCCACCGATCAGCATCGCACCGACGCCCAGGTAGCGCATCTTCGCGCCCCAGATGGCGAACGCTGCCTCGGTGGACGAGGCAGCGGCAACCGACGCGGCCAGCGCCGGATCGGTGTTCATGAAGAACGCCTGGTAGATCGGAATGGCGATGTGCCAGGTCAGGATCGAGCCGGACACCACCACGATGCCGACGTTGAGGCCGACGATGTAGCCCACGCCCAGCAGTGCCGGCGACAGGTTGGTGCCGATGAAGGCGGTGACCTTGGAACTGCCGACGTAGGCCGAGGTGGCCCAGGCATCGGGAATCAGGCGCATGCCGCTTTCCGCGGCCAGCTTGACGAAGGCACCGATCACCGCCGACAGGCCGAGGATCTTCAGGCCCGGGCCCGGGTTCTCACCGGCCTTGAGCACTTCGGCCGCAGCCTTGCCTTCCGGGAACGGAAGCGGGTCTTCGACAATCATCGAACGGCGCAGCGGCACCGAGAACAGCACGCCCAGCAGGCCACCGAGGCCGGCGATGCCCAGCACCCACCAGTACTTGAAGTCCGGCCAGTAGCCCATGATCACCAGCGCGGGGATGGTGAAGATCACACCGGCGGCGATCGACGAACCGGCCGAGGCGCCGGTCTGCACGATGTTGTTCTCGAGGATGGAGCCACCGCCCAGCAGGCGCAGCACGCCCATGGAAATCACCGCGGCGGGAATGGCGGTGGCGATGGTCAGGCCTGCGAACAGACCGAGGTAGGCGTTTGCGGCCGACAGCACCACCGCCAGCACGATGGCCAGGGCCACTGCGCGGAAGGTGAGCTGCTTGGGCGCAGTGTCGTGGTTCATGGAAGCCCCTGCTGGCAAAAAATCCCTGCCACGCTAGCGTTCAGGGGGCGGCAAGTCCAGTGCGGTTCGGGAGGGTTGCGGCCAGGTCGGCAGTGAGATAGTCGCTTCTGGCCAAACTCGGCCAACGCATCAAGCGCATGGGGCACATCCCGGACGGCTGCCGGGCCTCGCGGTCTCTTGTCCTGCAGGGGCCAGGCCAACCAGTCCTGCAGCATTCCAGCCATCATCGTTTGAAGTGCCTCAACGCCCCGTGCATCGTGTTCATGATCTGAACCGATGACGCTGAGCCGCCCGATGAACAACCCACTGCGGATCCGCCCGATCAAATCACCGGTCGTGGCTCTCGTGACCCTGATCTGCCTGATGCCGCTTTGCGACTACGCATCTGCCTGGAGCCGCATTGGCGAAGTCGAGATCACCGACCACGCCGGCAAACCCTGTTTCGGACTACCCAAGAAAGAGCGCAAGCGTATCGGTAAAACTCCGGAGGTGTTTGGTGTGGAGGTGCATGACGCAATTGCTCCACCGCTGCGGCGGCAATGGTCTTTCTACTTTGCCCATCCCGCATCAATCCCACTTCCACCCGGAGCCTGCGTGGTCTACGGAGAAGTGCCAGTCAACGCCATTTCAAGGCAAGCGGCCATGCCACTGCAGCCCGGACGCCTGTACGACGTTTCGCTGTCGGCCACCAGGACCGGCGCCACGCAATACCACAGCGCCCGATTCTGCTTGAAGGCCAACCCCGACGGGAGCCTGCGAGCGATCCAGGTCCACTACGACGAGGCACTGGGCTGGAGCCCCTCGGTTTGCCTGCCCTGAGCCGACGCGCGCGCTCGTCGGAGCAGCCCAGCACGCGCTGGAAGTACGCAATTGTTATGTTATATCCTGTCACGCCGACCGAACCTCGTACGTGGCCCCTTCCCCCACTAACCGCCTGGCCTCCATCGACCAGCTGCGCGGCACCGTGATGCTGTTGATGCTGCTGGACCACGTGCGTGAGACCTTCTTCCTGCAGCACCAGGTGAGCGACCCGATGGACGCAGCGACGGTCTCCCCTGCGCTGTTCGCCTGCCGTCTGCTGGCCCACCTGTGCGCCCCCGTGTTCGTGCTGCTGACCGGGCTGTCGGCCTGGCTGTACGGCCAGCGCCAGGCGGATCCGCGCGGGGCCACAGCTGCGTTCCTGCTCAAGCGCGGGCTGGTCCTGGTGGTGCTGGAACTGACCCTGGTGAATTTCGCCTGGACCTTCCAGCTGCCGCCGGAAACGCTGTACCTGCAGGTGATCTGGGCCATCGGGCTGAGCATGATCGCACTGGCCGGGCTGCTATGGCTGCCCCGCCCCGTCCTGCTGGCGGTCGCGGTCGCGGTGGTGGCCGGGCACAACCTGTTCGACGGCTTACGGGTGCAAGGCAATGGCCTGCTGGCGCTATTGTGGAAAGTGCTGCACCAGCGCGACTGGATCGAGGCCGGCGCGCTGCGCCTGCGCACCTCCTATCCAGTACTGCCGTGGATCGGGGTGATTGCGCTGGGTTATCTGATGGGGCCCTGGTTCGGCCGCGCGCGCGCGCCGGAGCAGCGCCAGCGCTGGCTGCTGTGGGCAGGCGTCAGCGCGCTGGCCCTGTTCGCGCTGCTGCGGTTCGCCAACCAGTATGGGGATGCTCCCTGGTCGTACCAGACCACTACGCTGCGCACGTGGTTGAGCATCTTCAACGTCACCAAGTACCCGCCGTCATTGCAGTTCCTGTTGCTGACCCTGGGCGTGGGGCTGTTGCTGCTGCGCTTGTACGAATGGCCGCCCCTCGCGCGTGCGCTGCGCCCGCTGTCCGATATCGGCGCCGCGCCGATGTTCTTCTACCTGCTGCACCTGTACGTGCTGAAAGGGCTGTACCTGGCCGCGTTGGCGGCCTGGGGGCCGACCCATGGCGAACTGTATGCCCTGGATTCGGTCAGCGGCCTGCTGCTGGTGGCCTGTGCGCTGGCGGTGGTGCTGTACCCGCCGACGCGGGCCTTCGCGCGGTTCAAAGCGCGAAGGCGCGATCTGCCTTGGTTGCGATACCTGTGAGCGGTGGCCGCCGGGGGAGCGCCATCCCTGCATGGCGTGGATCCACCGGCGGCTGCCTGCCCAGGCCCAGAGGCCTATAATCGCGCCCTTTCCGCTGTCCCCGCCGTCGATGACCGTTGCCGCCTCTGCTTCCGACGACTTCCTGGGCCACCCCAAGGGCGTCTACGTCTGCTTCTTCACTGAAATGTGGGAGCGCTTCTCCTTCTACGGCATGAAGGCGCTGTTGCTGCTGTACCTGACCAAATACCACCTGTTCGGCGACAAGGCCGGCCTGGACCTGCTCGGTGCCTACGGTGGCCTGGTGTACTGCATCCCGGTGTTCGGCGGCATGCTGGCCGACCGCTGGCTGGGCATGCGCCGGGCAGTGCTGTTCGGCGGTATCCTGCTGGTACTCGGCCACCTCGGCATGGCCTTCGAGGGCCACGCCGCGTACCGGGTGAACGGCGAAGTGGTGCGCGACACCTCGGCGCTGGCGGTGACCTACCTGTCGCTGGCGCTGATCATCATGGGCGTCGGCTTCCTGAAGCCGAACATCTCCACCATTGTCGGCAAGCTGTACGCCAAGGACGACCCGCGTCGCGACTCGGGCTTTTCGCTGTTCTACGCCGGCATCAACCTCGGCGCGCTGTTCTCGTCCCTGGTGTGTGGCTTCCTCGGTGAGGCCTACGGCTGGAAGTACGGTTTCGGTGCGGCCGGCATCGGCATGCTGGCCGGCCTGGCGATGTTCCTGTGGGGCCAGAAGTACCTGCAGGGCCATGCCGAACCGCCGCAACCGGCGGCGCTGAAGCAGAAGGTGCTGGGCCTGCCACGCGAATGGCTCATCTATCTGTGCGCGGTGCTCGGCGTGCTGCCGGTGGCATGGCTGATGTGGGCCGCCGGCAACGGCGCGTTCGCGCTGGGCGGTGAAATCAGCCTGGCGCTGATGCTGATGCTGGTGGTGCTGGGCGGCGTGCTGGTCTGGTTCGCCTGGTTCACCGGCACGAAATGCACGCCGGTGCAGCGCCAGCAGATGATCGCGCTGATGGTGCTGATCTTCATGGCGCTGGTGTTCTTCACGATGTACGAGCAGTCCTACGGCTCGTGGGTGACCTTCACCGACCGCCTGCTGACCAAGGACATCGTGCCCTCGCTGGTGATCACCGGCGGCACGCCGCTGCCGTGGTCGATCCTCTCGCTGCTGCTGGCACCGCTCGGCTTCGTGGTCAGCGCGCGCCTGTCGGAACGGCGCCCGGGCTCGGCCGCGCCGCGCACGTTCTTCGCCGCCATCGTCGTACTGATGCTGGTGCTGCTGGTGCGCGACTGCCTGGTGATTCCGCAGACCGCCGGCTCGCTGACCTACCTCGGCGGCCTGTTCCTGGTGCTGCTGGCGCCTGCCTTCGCCGCGCTGTGGACGTGGATGGACCGCCGCGGCTGGGAACCGGGCAAGCCGGTGAAGTCGGCCTGGGGCCTGGTGATCGGCGCGCTGTCGTTCGTGCCGCTGGCGCTGGCCGCACAGCAGGTGGGCGCCACCGGCGAGATGGCCAGCGTGTGGTGGCTGGTGCTGGCCTACTTCCTGCTGGCCAGCGGCGAGATGTGCCTCTCGCCGGTCGGCCTGTCGGCGGTGACCCAGCTGGCCGTGCCGCGGGTGATGAGCCTGATGATGGGCACCTGGTTCCTGGCCACCGCATTCTCGGAAACGCTGGCCGCGCTGTTCGGCAAGCTGGCCGCGATCGAGGTGCCGGAAGGCGAATCGCTGGACATGGTGGCTGCCGCCGGTGCCTACGCGCACCTGTTCTGGCTGCTGATGTGGATCGGCCTGGGTTGCGCGTTGGCGGCCTTCATCGCCGCGCCGCTGCTGAAGAAGATGATGCACGGGGTGAAGTAAGTCCCGGCGTCATTGCCAACCGCCACGCATGGCGTCGGCCATCTGCAGCCGCATGCTCTGGATTTTGTCGCGGGTATCTTCGTCCAGGGCTGAAGGATCGATGTTCTGCACGCGCAGCACGTCCGGCAGGAAGCGGCTGATGTTGGACGGCTTGCCCCACTCGTCGACCACCGGCGTCGGCAGCAGCGTGCGCGCCTGCAAAGCCGCGTGCGCGCCGACGGGCAAGTCCCAACGCTGGGCATGCGCGCTCCAGCCGAGGGTGGTGAAGCCGATCAGGGTGGTACTTCCGACGCTGCCGATGGACGTGCGCAACGCCCCCAACACCTGCCGGTAGTGCTGTTCCAGCGCATCTTTTGGAAGGGATGCGGCCATCTCCGGCACCGCAATGGCATCCAGCGCCGGTACCGTGCATCGAACTTCCATGCGCGCGCGCCGGCCTTCTTCGTCGATGAACTGTGCTCGCACCGGCTGACATTGCAGGGGCGAGACCGCTGCCGCGGCAACATAGGCCTCCACATCACTGCGCAGTGACTCGCGCAGAACGGGCGGTATCCATAGCAGGATCTGGGTGGTCAGCTCCTCCGAGGCCGGTTGTCCAAGGGCCTGTTCGCTGAAGTCTGCGAACAGCGCCTTCTGTGCGACTGCATCCACGGGCCGCACTTCGTCCATGGAGATCGACCGTCTGGCGAGTGTCTCGACCAGCCGCCGATCACCGGACCACGCGCGCCCCTTCCAGAACGAAAGCAGCTGCATGTCACCACCGTCTGCCCGGGGCCAGTGCCGATCACGCGCCATGCCCGCCTGCAGATCGGCAAGCAACTGCCCCGCTATCGGGCGGCGCCCCTGCTTGAGCACGTCTATCGCGGCCAACGCGAGAACCCTGTGAGCCGAAATGTAGGAGGTGATGCATCGGTATTGAACGTCGACAACCGTTGCATGAGCCGGCAGCGGGGTGTCCCCGAAGCGCTCCAACGCATAACCGTGCAGCGGCGCATTCTCCGGCTGTTCCTTGACGCCGTGCGCCATGCAGCGCGAAGCGCCAGCGCTGTTGGCGTCCGCCAGCAGTTTCCGCGCTGCCTGCGCTTCGGACCCCGCTGCTTCCACACCGTACAGCGCGTCAATCCAGCTGTCCGTCAGCCCGGTTGCCAATGCAATCGCGCGGGTCATCATCCTGACCTCGCGCTCAGCGTCCGCGGGCATGTCGACCGCGGCCCCCGTCAACCATCGATGCAGCTGCAACCCCTCCTCGTGGACCGCGCCGGTAGCGAGCAGCGAGCGTGCGACTTCATCGGCCTCGTAGCGTTCCCCCACCTCGGCTTGCACGTCCAGGACCAGCAAGCCGAGACAGGCGAATGCCAGCGTTCCGCACCGGGCAAGCACAGGTGTGCATCGATCAGGGAGGGCCATGGCAACACCGTATCGGGGAAACAAGCATGATCCCCACGCAGCAGGCACATATGCTATGCAACTTGTTTCAAATACGATCTGTGCGGTCATCGCACCTCAGTGCCTGCGGGGGACCACTCCCCCGCAGGCACTGGGCTCAGGGCGCCTTGTCCTTGCCGGCCACGGGCGCGGTCGTCGCGGTCTTGCCCCCCAGGCTGCGCGCCAGGAACGCCAGCAGCTTGTCGTAGTACTCGCTGCGATGCGCCTCGGTGTAGAAGCCGTGGCCTTCGGTCTTGTAGTACAGGCTTTCCACCGGCGTGCCGGCGCGCTTGAGCGCCGCTTCCATGCGCTCGGTATGCTGGATCGGCGCACGCTTGTCTTCGCCACCGGCCGCGAGGAACACCGGCACCTTGATCCGTTCGGCCAGGTTCACCGGCGACACCGCGCCCAGCTTGGCCGGATCACCCAGCCATTCGCGCAGGTAGGTCACGCCTGAGCCGCGGTCCTGGATATCGCCACGGGTGTACATCATCGGCAGGTCGTAGACCCCCACATAGCCGGCCGCGCACTGATACAGCCCGGGTTCGCGGGCCGCCCCCATCATCGCCGAGTAGGCCCCGTAGCTGGCGCCATAGATGCAGATGCGACGAGCATCGGCGATGCCTTCGCTGATTGCCCAGCGGGTGGCATCGGTGACATCGTCCTGCATCGCCGCGCCCCACTGCTGCGCACCGGCCTGGGTGTGGGCCCGGCCGTAATTGCCCGACCCACGGAAGTTGACCTGCAGCACGGCATATCCGGCGGCGGCCAGCATCTGGGTTTCGCGGTCGTACTGGCCGGAATCGAAGATGTCGAACGGACCGCCATGCGGCATCACCACCATCGGCAGGTTGCGGCCGTTGCTGCCGGACGGCAGGGTCAGGAAGCCATGCAACGGCAGCCCGTCCCGCGCCTTCAGTGCAATCGGCTTCACGCTGGCACTGCGGTCCACGTCAATCCAGTCGCTGCGGCTGATCAGGTGGTCAGCCTTGCGCGCCACCGTGTCGTAGACGTAGAAATCGCCCGGGTTCGAGCCCGACCAGGTTTCCACCAGCACGACACGGCCATCGCGGGTGCTGGAGGTGATGTAGACCGGCCCTCCGAAGGCGGCTTCCAGGCTGCGGTACAGGCGCGCCTCCGGCGACTTCTCGTCGAAGAACCGGGTACGCGGCGTATCGCCCAGATAGAGCGCGCCCACCGGCACGTGGGTGCCGGGCCGATGGATGATGCGATACGGATTGACCACCTCGTCGCGCAGCAGCGTGGCACGCTCGCCGGTCTGCGGGTTCCAGCTGACGATCGCGTCCGGGCCCTGGGTCTGCTCGACGTTGAGGTAGGCCAGGCTGTCATCGGCCGAGAAGCCGAGGGCGGTTTCGATGCGCTTGCTGACGGCCTCGTCGTTGATCAGCTTCCAGCTGTCGCCACTGCGTTCGCGGAAGTACAGCTTGTTGATGTTGTCGCTGCCCGAGCCATGCACGAAGCGCACTTCGCCGGCGCCGTCGGTGGTGAACTCGCCGCGCCGTACCGGCGAGGACGCCACCCGCGAGCGACGACCCGTAGTCACATCCATGCGATCTACGCGGGTGTACGGATCCTCGGCCAGCGGCCATACGGTCACCAGCACGTTGCGCTCGTCGCCCGGCAGGTCGTCGGCCAGGAAGGCGGCCACTGCTTCGACCTTCTTCGGCTGGATGCGGGTCCCCGGGCCCTTGCTTTCGACGCGATAGCCGACCAGCAGTTCGCCGCGGTTGCCGTTGGCGTCGATGGCATAGAGTTCGCCGGTGGGATTGGGTTGGTCGAGCGAGCCCCACTTCTGGGCCAGGCCGATCAACAGGCGCTCGTTGCTGACCCAATCGAATTCCTGCGCGTGGTTGCGGCTGGGCGGCCAGAAACTGCCGACCACCTCCTTGTCCTTCAGGCGCAGGATCGCGATCGCGGTGCTGTCTTCCCTCGGCACCGTTGCCGCTACGTACTCGCCCCCCGGCGAGATCTTGATGTCGGTGAAGGTCTCCCGCCGCAGGTACTGCGTCAGCTCCACCGCCCCCGCGCTGCCTGTGGCAACGCCCCCGATGACGGCCAGTGCGGCCGCCAGAATCGTCCTGTGCATCCTTCCCCTGCTCCTGTGGACACCTTGTCCTGGTCTCCGATTCTAGGCAGGGCAATGGGTTTCCCGCCAGAGCCGGAAAAGACGACGGCACCGTTGCCGGTGCCGTCGTTGCCACTACCTTGGAGAGAGAGTCAGGACGTGGGTTCGGGGGGCGTGCGCCGGGTCAGTGGACCCCGCGCACCGCCAACATGAGGGCCAGGATGCTGAGGATCACGGCGATGGTGCCGTCGAGCACGCGCCAGGTGCTGGGCTTGGTGAACAGCGGCGCCAGCAGGCGTGCGCCAAGGCCCTGCGCGGTCAGCCACAGGCAGCTGGCCGTGACCACGCCCGCAGCGAAGGCCATGCGGGCATTGCCGAAGTTCTCGGCGATGGAGCCGATCACCATCATGTCCAGCCAGAAGTGCGGGTTGATCAGCGAGAAGCCGACCGCGGCCATCAGCACCGCGCGGCGGCTGCCGTCGTCGCTGTCGGCCTCGCCCATGCCACCGCCGCCGGCGATCGCACGGCGTGCCGACTTCATCGCATACCAGGCCAGGAACGCGACACCGGTCCACAGCACGGCGGTGGTCAGCCACGGCAGCGCTGAAGTGAGCGTGCGCAGGCCGGCCACGCTGGCAAAGATGAAGATGGCATCGATGGCCGCGCAGGTGGCGACCACCGGCACGATGTGCTTGCGCAGGATGCCCTGGCGCAGAATGAAGGCGCTCTGGGCCCCGACCACGGCGAACAGGCCGATGCCGGTGGCTGCACCAGAGAACCAGGCACCGAGGCCGGTGCTGGCGGAGATGACCGAGAACATGGGATTCACTGCCTTGTATTGCTTGGGGGACGGTGCCTCGCGAAGGCGGACAGCACCGGAACGGGCGCCATTGTCGCGCCGCAACATGGAAAAGACGAGCTAAACTTCCTAAACCAACATTAGCGGAGCTTAATTCGATGCGCATCGATCACGCCCAGCTGCGCGCCCTGGCCGCGGTGATCCGCGAAGGCAGCTTCGACCGCGCCGCGCAATCGCTGAATGTCACGCCCTCGGCCATCTCGCAGCGGGTCAAGGCACTGGAGGACCGGATCGGCCGCCTGCTGGTCAAGCGTGGCACCCCGGCCACCGCGACCGCCGAGGGCCAGCTGCTGGTGCAGCTGGCCGAGCAGACCGCCCTGCTGGAACACGATGCGCTGCACCGCATGGGCCTGGCGGATGAGGACCTGCCCCAGGCCAGCATCCCGGTGGCGGTGAACCACGACAGCCTGGAAACCTGGTTTCCGCAGGCCGCGGCGCAGTTCGCGCAGGGCACCGGGACCACCCTGGACCTGCGCGTGGAGGACCAGGACCACACCGTCGAACTGCTGCGCCAGGGCACGGTGCTGGGTGCGGTGACCACGCTGGACGAGCCGGTGCAGGGCTGCCAGATCCACGCGCTGGGCAGCATCCGCTATGCAGCGACCTGTACTCCTGAATTCCGCGAACGCCACTTCGCCAAGGGCGTGACCGCGCAGGCACTGGCGCAGGCACCGGTACTGGTGTTCAACCGCAAGGACGAAATGCAGTCGCGCTTCGCCCGGCGCATGGCCGGCGATGACCTGCCCAGCACCGCACCGACCTGGTGGATTCCCTCCACCCGCGCCTTTGTGCAGGCCAACCTGGGCGGCATGGGCTGGACGATGAATCCGCTGCCGCTGGTCAAGCGGCACCTGGACGCCGGCCGCCTGGTCTACGTACGCCAGCGCGCGTGGGAAGACGTGCCGCTGTACTGGCAGCACTGGAAGGGCGACGTGCAGACCATGGCCCTGCTGACCCGCGCCGTGCTGGATGCATCCTCGGCATTGATCCGGCGCAAGCGCTGACGCACAGCGCAAAAAGGGGACGGAGGGGATTAAGTCGTTTAAGGCCAATACGACATCCAAGGCAAATACGGCTTAATCCCCTCCGTCCCCTTTTTCGGGGCTCCATCGGATCTCCATCAAGCCTACACACCGGGTCCATGCGCGATGCGGATACTGGCGGGCCGACCATTACAAGGATGTCCGGCATGCCCGTGTACCTGCGCGATGCCCGCCCCGAGGATGCCGCTGCCTGCATCGACCTGCGTGGGCGCACCCGCGAGAACGCCTTCAGCGCCGAGCAGCTGGCCCAGCTGGGCATCACTGTGGACAGCTGGGCGGCCGGCATCGCCCAGGGCGATTCGATCGGCCGCGTCGCCTGGGAGGGCGAGCGCATGGCCGGCTACTGCTTCGCCGACCGCGACAGCGGCGAGGTGCTGGTGCTGGCCCTGCTGCCGGACTACGAGGGCCGCGGCATCGGCCGCCAGCTGCTGCAGGAAGTGGTCAGCCTGACCCGCGATGCCGGCCACCGGCGGCTGTTCCTGGCCTGCTCGGCCGACCCGCGTTCGCGCTCGCACGGCTTCTACCGCCGCCTGGGCTGGCGCCCGACCGGCGGGGTCGATGAGGCTGGCGACGAGATCCTTGAGCTGGTCTGATCCCACCGTCGCCGGGCATCGCCTGCCGCCCATGTGGCAGCACCGCGAAACGTCGGATGCTGCGTTGCATCAAAAAAGGACCGGATCCGGTTAGAATCACCGGTGGATGATGCAAGGCGTTGTTTCTTCACGCCCTTTCCCTGCCCCACGCGCATCCTGACCCCTTCCCCTCCGCCAACGATCCCGCCCCCATGAAGAAATTTGGCAAGGCTCTTCTCGCCCTGCTCGTGCTGCTGTTGCTGGCCGCCGCGCTGTTCCTGTACTGGCCGCTGACCCAGCGCTCGGTGCCCGCCGCCAGCAACGACAAGCCCGTCGATGTTGTGCTGGTCGGCGCCGGCATCATGAGCATCACCCTGGCCACCTACCTGCAGGAACTGCAGCCGGACTGGAACATCCAGGTCTACGAACGCCTCGACGGCGTCGCCGGTGAAAGCTCCGATGGCTGGAACAACGCCGGCACCGGCCACTCGGCGTTCGCCGAACTGAACTACACCCCGGAACTGCCCGACGGCAGCATCGAGACCAAGCGCGCGGTCGGCATCGCCGAATCGTTCGAGGTCTCGCGCCAGTTCTGGTCGCACCAGGTGAAGGAGGGCCGGCTGAGCCAGCCCAGCGACTTCATCAACCCGACCCCGCACATGAGCTTCGTCTGGGGCGATGACAACATCGCCTACCTGCACAAGCGCCAGCAGGCCCTGGTCAAGAACCCGCTGTTCTACGGCATGCAGTACTCCGAGGATCCGGCCCAGATCAAGCAGTGGGCCCCGCTGCTGATGGAAGGCCGTGACCCGAAGCAGAAGGTTGCCGCAACCTGGATGCCGCTGGGCACCGACGTCAACTTCGGCGTGATCACCCGCCAGCTGACCGCCGGCCTGCAGCGCAGCCCGAACTTCAGCCTGCACCTGAACCATGAAGTGAGCGCGCTGCGGCAGAACGCCGACAAGAGCTGGAACGTGACGGTGAAGGACCTCAAGGCCGGCACCGAATCCACCACCCACGCCCGCTTCGTGTTCATCGGTGCCGGTGGCGCCGCACTGAAGCTGCTGCAGATGTCGGGCATTCCGGAATCGAAGGACTACGCCGGCTTCCCGGTCGGCGGCCAGTTCCTCGCCTTCCAGGGCCAGGACGTGACCTCGCGCCATGGGGTGAAGGCTTACGGCATGGCCGAGACCGGCTCGCCGCCGATGTCGGTGCCGCACCTGGATGCGCGCAAGCTGGACGGCAAGCCGGTGGTCCTGTTCGGGCCGTTCGCGCTGTACAGCACCAAGTTCCTCAAGCACGGCTCGTGGTGGGACCTGTATTCCTCGGTCACCCACAACAACGTTGGCCCGATGCTGGAAGTGGGCAAGGACAACCTGGACCTGGTGCAGTACCTGATGGGACAGGCGCGCCTGAACGATGCCGACCGCCAGGCCGAACTGGTCAAGTACTTCCCCAATGCCAAGCCGGGTGACTGGAAGCTGGTCACCGCCGGCCAGCGCGTGCAGATCATCAAGCGCGATCCGCTGAAGGGCCCGGTGCTGCAGTTCGGTACCGAGATCGTGACCGACAAGGACCACACCCTCGCCGCCCTGCTCGGCGCATCGCCGGGCGCGTCGACCTCGCCGCCGATCATGCTTGACCTGATGGCCAAGGCCTTCCCGGAGCAGATGAAGGCCGGCTGGGAAACCCGCCTGCGCGAGATCGTGCCGTCGTACGGGCGCAAGCTCAACGACAGCGCCGCGCTGGTCAACGAGATCCGCACGCTGACCAGCCAGACCCTGCAGCTGCCCTACCTGGAGGTGCCGGTGGACGCGAACGCGGCATCGCCCGCTCCGGCGGCGGTTCCGGCGCCGGCCAAGGAAAAGCGCAACGCCAACGAGGAACTGCAGGCGCTGTAAGCCCGCAGGTTCCTTTCGATGCAGACGGACGGCCACCTTCGGGTGGCCGTTTGCGTTTGTGCAGGCTACGCCTGTAGAGCCGAGCCCATGCTCGGCTCCGGCAAAAACAGCCGAGCATGGCTCGGCTCTACAGAAAGCGATGCCCCGTGCCGGGAACCCTGCGCACAATGACGCGAATTGTAATGTTGTTAAGAATTATTTACATTTTCGTCCTGCGCAGTGACCGCGCCTCGCCCCAGACGGACCTGACCGTGCCCGAAGCCGCCGCCCCGGGTGCTGGACGACTGTTGCCGCCCCTCCCCGCCTCCACGCTTCGAGCCCACCATGTGCCTGACCTTCGATAACCGCCTGCCCCGCCGCGCGCTGCTGCCGGCCGCCCTGCTTTCGTCGTTGACCCTGCTGGCCACGCCCAGCGCGTTCGCCGCCACTGATGGCGCAGCCGACGCCAAGACCCTGGACCGGGTCAGCGTGCGTGCCGAACAGTCGGCGCCGCCGGCCAGTACCACGCGCCTGCCGATCACCCTGCAGGAAACCCCGCAGTCGGCCACCGCGATCAGCCTGCAGCGCCTGCAGGACGAATCGCTGTTCAGCATCAATGACGTGATGCGCAACGTGACCGGCGTCAGCGTGTCCTTCTATGACACGCAACGCCCGCTGTACTACGCGCGCGGCTTCGCCATCACCGACTTCCAGGTCGACGGCATTCCCACCTACAGCGGCTCGACCAACCAGGAGTACGACACCGCTTTCTACGACCGCATCGAAGTGATCCGCGGTGCCAACGGCCTGCTCAGCGGCGCCGGCGTGCCGTCGGCCACGGTCAACCTGCTGCGCAAGCGCCCCGGCAAGGAATTCGACGCGTCGTTCGCGGTCAGCGCCGGTAGCTGGGACTACCGCCGCATGGAAGCCGACGTAACCGCGCCGCTGACCGCCGACGGCCGCTTCCGCAGCCGCGTGGTCGCCGCCTACACCGATCGTGGCCTGTATTACGACCGCTACAAGGAAAACAAGATGGCCGGCATGGCGGTGCTGGAAGGCGATGTCACCGACAGCACCACGGTTACCGTCGGCTACCAGACCCAGGACAACAACCCGACCGGTTCGACCTGGGGCACCGTGGCGTTCTTCGACAACCAGGGCAACTTCGCCCATCTGGCGCGCTCGACCAACCTGTCGCCGAAGTGGAGCTACTGGAAGCGCGAAAGCAATACCGCCTTCGCCAACCTGGAACAGCGTTTCGGCGACCACTGGCTGCTGAAGATCAACACCGCCTACACCCGCGGCAACGTGCAGAACGTGCGCCTGTACGGCACCGGCAACCCGGACCCGGTGACCGGCGCGGGCATCTACCTGCGCGCGGCCGCCGGTGATTCGAAGGACACCCGCCGCAATGTCGATGCCTACCTGACCGGCAGCTTCCCGCTGTTCGGCCGCGACCACGACCTCACCGTCGGCGCGCAGTGGTCGGACCTGGAAGGCACCACCAATACCGTGGCGCTGAACTTCCCGGGCGATTGGGCGACCTGCGGGCGTGAGCGCTGCTACTACATCCCCAACGTGTTCAACTGGAACGGCGACATCTCCGAAGTGACCTACACCCGCACCGGCGCACGCCGCGTGGCCAAGACCACGCAGAGTGGCGTCTACCTGGCCACCCGCCTGCGCCTGGCCGAGCCGCTGTCGCTGATTGCCGGTGCGCGCCTGAGCCGCTGGGAAACGCTCAGCCGCTCGTACAACGCTGCCGGCGCCTATACCGGCACCAGCGGTGCATACAAGGTGAGCGATGAGGTCACTCCGTACGTGGGCCTGGTCTACGAGATCACCCCGAACGTGTCGGCCTATGCCAGCTACACCGAGATCTTCAATCCGCAGAACTACAAGGACCGCAACGAGAACCTGCTGGCACCGGTGCAGGGCTCGAACCTGGAAGCGGGCATCAAGACGCAGTGGTTCGATGGCCGCCTGACCGCCAATGCGGCGGTGTTCGAGGCCAAGCAGGACAACTACGCGGTGCGTGACATGAGCGTGCCGGAAGGTACGCTGAGCGACGGAAGCTCGGCCTATATCGGCATCAACGGCACCAAGGCGCGCGGCTGGGAGATGGACGTCAACGGCGAGATCCTGCCGGGCTGGACGGTCAATGCCGGCTACACCCGCGTCAAGGTGACCCGCGCCGCCACCGACCTGCTGTACGCCAATCCGCCCAAGGACCTGCTGCAGCTCAACACCCAGCTGCAGCTGCGCGGCGCGCTGGAGCGACTGAGCATCGGCGGTGGCCTGCAGTGGCAGAGCCGGGTGCAGGGCTACAACATCGCCTACCCGCTCGGCGGCACGGTGACGGTGAACCAGCCGGCGTATTCGCTGGTGCAGTTCAACGCCAACTACCGCATCAGCGACAACTGGACCGCGACGCTGAGCGTACGCAACGCGCTGGACAAGACCTACTGGGCCAACCTGGACTACAACAACTTCGGCGAGCCGCGCTTCGTGTCGGCCAGCCTGCGCTGGAAATTCTGAGGCAGGCGGGGTTGCCGGGCTATGCCCGGCACCTTGTAGCGTCGAGCCATGCTCGACGCTACAGGGACCTCAATCGCCGCAGCTGCCGCCGTCCCCCCCACCACCATCACTGCTGCAGTCGGAGCTGCTGTAGCTGTGATGGCTGTGGCTGTCACCGGAATAGCCAACGGAGGTGTCATGGCTTGCACCGCCATCCCCGCGGCTGCCTGAGCCATCGGCCGTGGCCACTGCCAGGCACAGGATGGCGCCGATCAGCGGCAGCAGCCAGACCAGCAGCAGCTGCACCGCGCGGCCACCCGCCGACAGGCCATCACGCCTGACGATCACCACGGTAGCCGCCACGTTCAGGCCCAGCACCAGCAGGACCAGCAGAAGGGCAACGATCAACATTCGGCGGCTCCATGCCTGGACTGGAGGGCATTATGGGCCTGCCAGCCCGGCAATGGCCCTGCCCGTCATGAAGATGGGACAATGCAGGGCGCGCCGGCCTGCTTCCGGGCCGCCGGCGCCCCCCGCACCACACGGAAGAAGAAGAACAACAACATGCTGAAAGTCATTTTCGATACCGACCCGGGCGTCGACGACGCCCTGGCCCTGCTGTACCTGCACAAGCACGCCCAGATTGACCTGATCGGCGTCACCACCACCTTCGGCAATGCCTCGGTGAAGTCGACCACGCACAACGCGCTGTACCTGAAGCAGGCCTGGGGCTTCGCCGCCCCGGTCGCGCGCGGTGCCGGTGGCCCGCTGCAGCCGGAAGCCACCCCGGAAGCCTGGCCGGTGCACATCCACGGCCACAACGGCCTGGGCAACCACCCGGTGCCGACCGAACTGGACGTGGCCGCCGACGCGCGCCCCGCTCACCAGCTGATCATCGACCTGGTCCGCGCCCATCCGGGCGAAGTGACCCTGGTCGCGGTCGGCCGCATGACCAACCTCGCGCTGGCCTTGCAGCAGGCCCCGGACATCGCCGGCCTGGTGCGCGGCGTGGTGATCATGGGCGGCGCGTTCCACGTCAACGGCAACATCACCCCGGCCGCCGAGGCCAACATCTGGGGTGATGCCGAAGCGGCCGACGTGGTGTTCACCGCCAGCTGGCCGGTCACCGCCATCGGCTTGGACGTGACCACCCGCGTGGAAATGGACCGTGACGGTCTGGACAAGCTGGCCGCCATCGGCGGTGCCGATGCCGAACTGGTGCGTGCGCTGTCGCAGGATTACGTGGACTTCTACCTGCAGGCCGGCCACAAGGGCATGGTCGTGCACGACTGCTGCGCCTGCATCGCGCTGACCCGTCCGGAGCTGTTCCAGTTCGAGCGCGCCAGCGTGCGCGTGGCCACCGACGGTGTTGCCCGCGGCATGACCATCCCCAAGCCGGAAGGCCTGGCGTTCGGCCCCAGCGTGTGGGACGGCCACGTGGTGCAGTCGATTGCCATCGGCGTGGATGCGGCTGCAGTACTGGCCGACATCGAGCAGACCCTGAAGGTCTGACCGGCTAGCGCCTGGCCCTGCCCGGGACCGTCTCGGGCAGGGTCCACAGCACCGGCAGCACCAGCACCGCCACCAGCGCGATCATCGCGCCTGGCGCTGCTGCCCACCCGCTGCGTTCCACCCACCATTGCGCCAGCCATGGCGTTGCCCCGCCGAAGAAGGCCGTGGCCATGGTCACCCCCAGTGCCAGCCCACTGACCCGCCCTTCGCCGGGGAACTGCTCGGCCGTGGCCGGGGCCGCGACCGCGCTCACGCCGCCGGCCACGCAGGCCAGCAGCACCGCCGCCAGCGCAATGCCCAGCGGCGTCGCCTGCGCCATCCACGCGAACAAGGACAGCGGCAGCAGCGCTGCCAGCACGGTCAGGCCCAGCAGCACCGGCCGTCGTCCGACACGGTCGGACAATGCGCCGCACAGGGGCGTGATCGCGATCACCGCCACGGCCGCAATCGTCGACAGCCACAGCGCATCGCCCTCATCGTGGCCCCGCGCATGCAGGAATGCGGGCACATAGGTGATGCCCACGTAGTAGGTGATCGATCCCAGCGCCGAGATCGCGAAGGTGCGCGCCACCGCCAGCGGGTGGTTGCGCAGGACATGGCGAAGCGGCGTGGCCGGAATGCTGCCTTCACGGCGCTGGCGTTCGAACTCAGGCGATTCGTGCATGCCCGAGCGCGCGACCAGGATCACCAGTGCCAGCGCCGCGCCGACGAAGAACGGAATACGCCAGCCCCAGCTGTCCAGCTGCGCGGGCGCGAGCAGCGCCACGGTGACCGCCGAGATCGCTACCGCCAGCAGTGCGCCTACTTCACTGGCGGCCGAGGCCAGCGAGGTCACCAGGCCACGCCGCCGCGCCGGTGCGCTTTCCAGCAGATATGCCACCACGCCGGTGTACTCACCGCCCACCGAAAACGCCATCACGCAGCGCAATACCAGCAGCAGCACGCCCGCCGTGGTACCTGCGGTGGCCGCGGTCGGCAGCAACGCAGTGGCCAGCATCGCCGCCGCCATCAACGCCATCGAAGCCAGCAGCATCCAGCGCCGGCCCAGGCGGTCGCCCAGGTGGCCGAAGCACAGCGCGCCCAGCGGGCGCATCAGGTAGGACACCGCGAAGCCTGCCAGCGTGACCAGCAGCGCCTGTTCGCCGCCGCCGAAGAACACCCGCGACAGCACCGTGGCGAAATACAGGTACAGGGTGAAGTCGTACCACTCCACTACCGTGGACAGGCCCGCCACCCACATCGAGCGCTGCCGCGCCGCGGTCATTGCGTGTTCGCCTTCAACAGCCTCGGTCCCGGTTGCGCAGGTTCGGGGCAGGATGTCATGGCCCGGGTGAAATACCGGTCATCGGCCATCCGCTGCCTGCATGTACTGGGTTTCATGGCCGGTGAAGCGCTCACCGTCAAAACCGAAGCAGAAGCGCCCTTCCTCGAACACGCGGTAGACCAGCAACGCGCCATCGAGGCAGAACTGCGGCTGGTCCACGCCCGTCTCCAGTGTCCCGTAGCCGGTAGCATCACCGCCCTTTCCCGCCGGCCCGGTGAAGGCATCGAACGGCAGTGGCGTCGCCCTGCCCGTGCGGGTATCGACCAGCACCAGCGTGCGCTGGAAATACTCCGGACGATCATCGACCTGTACCAGCAGGTAGTGCCGGTTGAAATTGGGTTTCTGATGCTGGAGGGCATCTTCGATGGCTGCGCGGTGCCGCGCATCGCAGAAGTCGACCGGGCTGTAGCGGTAACTGCAACCGTCGTGGTCGTAGGGGAGGTTCATGCCGGAATAGCTGATGCTTCCCTCGCTGTCCACGTCGTGGCCCAGTTCCGGGGTGCTGCACAGCAGCCACGAACCCTGCGCATCTTCGGGATCGGCCATCAGCTTCGGCTCGCGGCCCGCCTCGTAAGCCGCACCACCCGGGAAGTCCTGGCCGAAACGCTGGCGGACGATGGGACGTGCCTTCTCCAGCGGCAGGCCGATCCTGGCCCCACGGAACGAAACGAATGTCATCGTCGGCAGGATCACCTCTTCCACCGGCAGCCCCTTCCACTGCCCCTGCACGCAGAACGTGGCGATCTCGTTCTCCACGTCTTCCTTGCAGGGCTTGGGCGCGTTCGCCGCCAACCAGGGATGGGCCGGGCGCCCGGTCTGCTGATCGATGTACCAGCCGTCCAGCGCGCAGGTCGGCAAGGCGTCGAGCAGCGGAGAGAGATCTGTTGCGGTGGCCGGGGCGGCAGGCGGTGTGCCCGCTGCGGGTGCGTCGGTCGGTGCGTCCGGTGTGCGCTGGCAGGCCGCCAGCGCGAGCAGACCGACCAGCAGCGCGACGTGGCGCGGGCGCTGGATTGAATGCTGCGTTCCCTGCATTGCGTGCTTCCTGGTTTCGACACTCCCTGCAGATGATCGCCGATCCCAAGGCCGTGCAGGAACGTCACAGATCCCACATCGGGGTCAGAGCCCTCCGCTCCCTCAAAGGGATCCGACCCCGCCCGTTACCCCGGCAGCTGCAGCTCAGCCCTCAGCCCGCCACCCTCGCGGTTGCGCAACCGCAGCGAGCCGCCCAGCGACTGCGCCAGCTGCACCGCGATGGCCAGGCCCAGGCCAGTGCCGCCGGTATCGCGATTGCGCGAGCTTTCCAGCCGGTGGAACGGTGCCAGCACTGCCTGCAACTGGTCTTCGGGAATGCCGGGGCCACGGTCGGAAATTCCGATCCACACCCTTCCGGCCTCATCGCGGCCCGCCTCGATCTCGGCGGCACCGGCGTAACGCAACGCGTTGTCGACCAGATTGCCGACCACCCGGCGCAGCGGCTGCGGCCAGGTCTGCACGACCAGTCCAGCGGGTGCTCCGCCACTGACCGGCTTGCCCATGTCCTCGTAATCGCCGACCACACTGGCCAGGAACGCGCCCAGGTCCATCGACACCGGCGCGCCACTGGCGACGTGGCTACTGCGCGCATAGGCCACACCCTCGCGCACCAGTTGCCCAAGGTGGTCGAGGTCGGCCAGCAGCCGCTGCTGGGTGCTGTCTTCAGGCAGGGTCTCCACCCTGAGCTTCATGCGCGTGATGGGGGTCTGCAGGTCATGCGAGATCGCGGCCAGGATCTGCAGGCGTTCACTGACATGGCCACGAATGCGTGCCTGCAGTGCGTTGAGTGCGGCTGCTGCGCCGCCTACTTCCGCCGGGCCATCTTCAGGCAGTGCAGGCCCGTCCTTGCCCGGCTGCAGATGCTCCACCGCATGCGACAACTGCTGCAGCGGGCGCATGGCCAGGCGCACCGCCAGCCACGCGCACACCAGCAGCAGCGCCAGCTGCACCAGCAGCACGGCGGGCAGCCAGCGCGCCAGCGGCAGGCCCGACGGGGTGACTTCAATGGTCAAGGGAGTGCCGTCGTGCAGGCGCAGTTCCACCTCGAACCGCTCCGGCAGGCGAGCCACCTGGCGCGCCTGCAACGGATAGCGGTGCTGCAGGCTGTCATCGATGATCGCCGTGACCTGGCGTGCACGATCGGTCTGCAGCCCCGGTCCGGCCGCGGCCGGGCGCAGCAGGTAACGGTAGGTGCGCCGCTCCAGCCGCGGCACCCAGGCATCGCGCTGGTCCGCGGGCAGGTGCTCCAGCAGCGCGACACTCACGGCCACGTCTTCGTCCAGGTTGCGCAGCATCATGCTGCGGGTGGACTGGTAGCGTTCGAAGAACAGCAGGCCGAAAGACAGTGCGTGGGCCAGCGCCAGTCCGCCCAGCAGCACCAGCAGCAGCCGCGCCGACAGCGTGCGCGGCCAGCGTGGGCGGCGTGCGGTGGCGTTCATTCGTCCGGCCCCAGCAACTGCACCGGCACGCTGAACACATAGCCTTCGCTGCGCACGGTCTTGATGTAGGTCGGCTCGCGTGCGTCGTCACCCAAGCGCTGCCGCACGCGGCTGACCAGCAGGTCGATCGAGCGGTCAAACAGTTCGGCATCGCGGCCCTGCGTGAGGCTGAGCAGCTGGTCGCGGCTGAGCACCCGATTGGCGTGATCGAGGAATACGCGCAACAGGCGGAATTCGGCGCCACTGAGTGGATACGCGGTGTCCTGTGCATCCAGCAGATGGCGTGCGGTGGTGTCCAGGCGCCACTCGCCGAAGGCCAGCTGGCGACCGGCTTCGCTCACCTGCAGGTTCGGCGGCAACATCCGGGTGCGGCGGATCACCGCATTGATGCGTGCCAGCAGTTCGCGCGAAGAGAAGGGCTTGGTCACGTAGTCATCAGCGCCCATTTCCAGGCCGATGATGCGGTCGGTTTCGTCGTCGCGGGCGGTCAGCAGCACCACCGGCACCGCACGATGCTTGCCGGCGCGCAGGTTGCGGCACAGGCTCAGTCCGTCCTCGCCCGGCATCATCACGTCCAGCACGACCAGATCCACGGCATGGGTCTCCATCAGCGCGCGCATGGCCCGGCCACCGTCGGCCTGGCTCACGCGCAGGCCGTTGCGTTGCAGGTAATCGGCCAGCATCTGGCGGATCTCGCTGTCATCGTCGACGACCAGGATGTGCGGTACGTGGTTCATTGCGTTCTCGATGAGGACGAAGGTCAAGGCCGCGCGGTGCGGCCATGGTAGCGCGGCTCAGGGGTTGCCCAGCAGGCGCTGGATCTCGCTTTCGGTACGTGCGTAGTCGCCCTCGCCGTAATGGCGGTAGACCACCCGCCCCTGCCGGTCGAGCAGGTACAGTGCGGGCCAGAAGCGGTTGCCCCAGGCGTTCCAGATCCGGTACTGGTTGTCCTGCACCACCGGCCAGGTGATGTCCAACCGTGCGATGGCCTTGCGCACGTTGCCAGGCAGCCCTTCATAGGCGAACTCCGGCGTATGCACGCCGATCACCCTCAGGCCCTGCGACGCGTAGCGCGCATGCCACTGGTGGACATACGGCGCCACGTTGAGGCAGTTGCTGCAGGTGTAGGTCCAGAACTCGACCAGCACCACCGTCCCCCGCAACTGCTCCAGTGTGAGTGGCGGGCTGTTGTGCCAGGGCCCGCCACCGTCGAACCCGGCGGCGGGAACGGCCTGTGCCGGCTGCGCATCGGCCTCCGGGCTGGGCCAGGCCATCAACAGCGCAGCCCCACCCAGCACGCCCATCAGCAACGGCAGCACGTACGCACGCAGGCCGGCCATCGCTCAGCCCCCCTGCTCGGCCAGTGGCAGTTCCGCCGGCTTCACCCCCGCCGCTTCCAGGATACTGTCGGCCACCTGCGCCGGATGCGAAAGCAGCGAGACATGGCTGCTGCCGATCGATTGCAGCTGCGCGCCAATGCGCTTTGCGGTGGCGGCCTGCAGCTGCGGCGACAGCATGCGATCGTCACGGCTGAGCACGTACCAGCTCGGCTTGCTGCGCCACGCCGCAACGTTCACTACTTCGCCCAGCGCGCTGGCCTTCAACGGGACCTGCGTGCTGTACAGCAGTGCGGCCGACTTCTTCATCACGTCCGGCGCGAAGTCCTGGGCGACAGCGTCAGCCGGCAACGTCAGGTAGCCGTCCCTTTCCTGCAGGCGGGCCAGGCCCGGACCGACCGGGAAGCCTTCGCCCTGTTGCGCCGATGATTGCCCTGCATCCGGCGCGAACGCCGCCACGTACACCAGCGCCTGCACCTTCGGGTCATTGCCCGCTTCGGTGATGACCGTGCCACCCCAGCTGTGGCCGACCAGCACCACCTTGCCAGGCGCAGCGGCAATCGCACGACGGGTGGCGGCGACGTCGTCGGCCAACGAGGTGAGCGGATTCTGGACGGCCACCGCCGGCAGCTTCCAGTCATGCAGGGTGCTGATGACCTTGCTCCAGCTGGAGCCATCAGCGAACGCGCCGTGCACCAGGATGACGGTGGGCGGTGCAGCGGTATCGGCCCGGGCAGCGAAGGCAGGGGCGGCGGCGGCAAGGGCGAGAGCGGCGGCCAGCAAGCAGGTACGGATCATGGGGGCACTCCGGAGTTGGGAGTGGCCATTTCCGCCTGCCGGTGTATCGGCGCTGTTTCTCCGCAGCGCGGAGTTGTACCGGACTGTAGGGCGCAGGCGGGTTTCTACAGTGGGATACATTCGCGCGCCGGTCCTGGCCGGGCGCTTTCGGGTGGATATCGCTGCCCGCACGCGGGCGCGCAACGCCCCGATGCGCATCCGCGCATCGTCTTTGTATCTGACTGTACGAAACCCCGGCCGCGGCCACAGTCGCTGACAAAACCCCGGGCAACGGCACACGTTGCCGATACCTGCGCCGCCTGGAATGGCTTCCATCGACCACTGGCCCGCAGGACACCACCATGATCAGCACCGCTTCTTCCGTGTATACGCCCCGCCTGGACGCCGTCGGCCGCTGGCTCTCGCCATTGGCGCTGCGCACCCTGCTGGCCTGGGAGTTCTTTGAATCCGGCCGCGAGAAGCTGGGCGGCCAGAACTGGTTCGCCGACCTGGAAGGCCGCTTCCCGTTCCCGTTCTCCACACTGCCCGCGTCGCTGAACTGGCAGCTGGCCACGTGGCTGGAACTGGTGGGTGCGGTGATGCTGCTGCTCGGTCTGGCCACGCGCTCGGTGGCCTACGTCTTCTGGGTACTCACCATCGTTGCCATCGCCGCCGTGCACTGGCCCGACCAATGGAACGGCCTGGGTGAACTCTGGCAGGGCTATGCGATCACCGACCAGGGCTACGGCAACTTCAAGCTGCCGTTGCTGTTCCTGGCCATGCTGCTGCCACTGATCCTCAACGGCGGTGGCGCACTCAGCGTGGACCGGCTGCTGGCCGGCCCCGGCCGTGCCACGGCAGGAAATGACGGCCTGGGTTGGGGCGTCAGCCTGATCGCCCTGCTGCTGCCGGTTGCCGCGCTGTTGCCCGGCATCGGCTTCGGCGGTGCCCTGCTCGGCGGTGTGCTGCTGCTGGGCCATCTGCTGCGCCGTCGCCGCGCCGCCTGAGCCGACTCCCCTGTTCCCGCGCGTTTCGCTTTCCGTCGCCTCTTCGGCGGCGTCCATCCCGCACGCCCCGCGTGCTTTCCCAAGGAGTCACCACCATGTCCATCTCGACCAAGAACACCTCTTCCTCCCGCCAGCCGCGCATCGGTGCCATCGGCATCGCCCTGGCCGGTGGCCTGCTGCTGGCCGGCCAGGCCGCGGCGATCCAGCCGCTGGCTATCAGCGCGGTGGCCATGAGCGCCGCCGCCGAAGGCAAGTGCGGTGAAGGCAAGTGCGGGGCCAACAAGGCCACCACCGGCAAGCCCGCCGGCAAGGCCAAGGTGGCCGAGGGCCAGTGTGGCGAAGGCAAGTGCGGCGACGCCTCGTTTGCCCGCACTGATCGCGACCACGACGGCAAGGTCTCGCGTGCCGAGTTCAATGCTGTGGCCGCCAAGCGTGCCGCCGAGTTCGATCGCATCGACACCGACCACGACGGTTACATCAGCGAGCAGGAAGCACACGACTACCTGCGCAGCGTCTACACCGCCAACGGCAAGCCGATGCCGAAGGGCCTGTTCTCCCGCGTTGCCGATTGATCGACGTTCACCCGGCGCCGCCTTCAAGGCGGCGCTCTCTCTGGAGCATCCGCCATGTCCCTGCCCCTGCCCACCCATGCCGCCGGTCTTGGCCTGCGCCGTGGCCTGATCGACGAACTGCTGGCCATGCCGGCCGGTGCCATCGACTTCCTCGAAGTCTCCCCCGACAACTGGATCGGCGTCGGCGGTGCACACGGCGACGCGCTGCGCCAACTCAGCGAGCGCCACCCCTTGACCTGCCACGGCCTGTCGCTGTCGCTGGGCGGTCCTGATCCGCTGGACCGCACCCTGCTGGCACAGACCCGTGCCTTCCTCGACCTGCACCAGGTGCAGCTGTACAGCGAACACCTGAGCTACTGCGCCGCCGGTGGCCATGTCTACGACCTGCTGCCACTGCCGTTCACCGCCGAGGCCGTTCACCATGTCGCCGGCCGTATCGCCCAGGTGCAGGACATGCTGGGCCGACGCATCGCCGTGGAGAACATTTCCTACTACACCGTTGCCGGCGCGGACATGAGCGAGATCGACTTCATCAACGCCGTGCTCGCCGAAGCCGACTGCGACCTGCTGCTGGACGTCAACAACGTCTTCGTCAATGCCTGCAACAACGGTTACGACGCCTTCGAATTCCTGGCCCGCATGCCGTCCCACCGTGTCGCCTCGCTGCACGTAGCGGGCCACTTCGATGAAGACGACGGCTTCAAGATCGATACCCATGGTGCGCCGGTGAAAGGCGTGGTCTGGGCCCTGTTGCGCGAGGCCTACATGCGGGTGGGCGTGCGTCCCACGCTGCTCGAACGCGACTTCAACTTCCCGCCGCTGGCCGGGTTGCTGGCCGAGATCGCGCAGATCCGCCAGGCGCAGGCTGAGGCACGTTGGCCGGAGGTGGCCCATGGCTGAGCCGCTGGCTACCCTGCAACGGCGCTGGGCCGATCATGTGCGGGACCCTGCAAAGACCGCACCCGATGGCGTGGAGGCGCGCAGGCTGGCGGTATACCGCCGCCTGTGCATCGACAGCCTGGACACCCTGCTGGCCGGCAGCCTGCCGCGCCTGCAACAGCAGTTGGGCACGTCGCGCTGGCGCGACACCGTGGCGCACTACTACGCCCACCACGCCTGCCAGACCCCGTTGTTCCCACGGATCGCCGGCGAGTTCGCGGCCTGGCTGGCAGTACAGGACACGCTGGCACTGCCGGGCTGGGCGGCGGAACTGGCGCACTACGAGAGCACGCAGCAGTCGCTGCACATTGAACCGCGTGGCGCTGGGTGTTTGCTGCAGCGCGTACCCGAGGACAGTGATGTGCTGGCGGTTTCGCCGCTGGTGCGGGTGCTTGGGTACCGGTGGCCAGTGCATGAGGACGAGGGGCTGAAACCGGTGTTGGGCGCAGCTCCCACGCTGCTGGTGATCCAGCGCCGCGCCGATTTCAGCCTGAAGGTCGAGCAACCGTCACCGCTGGCCTACGCGCTGCTTTCGGTCTTCGGTGACGACGGCGCGCGTGTGGATGAGGCACTGCAGGCGCTGTCCGAAACACATGACGTGGCAACGGACACATTGCGTGCTGCCTGCGTGCCCGTTCTGGGCGAGCTGTGCACGGCGGGGGTGCTGGTTGCATTGCCTGCTTTCTGAGGTGCCGGCCGGCGGCCGGCACTACCCGTTCATTGACCGGCAAGCGGCCGGCACTACCCGCCCCCTACTTCGAGGTCTCATCATGGCTGCTTCCAACATTTCCTTCCTGCACGGCTGGCGCCTGTTCGTAGCCATCGCCGTGGTCCTGATCGCGTTCGCACTGACCGCCTTCGCCCTGTATCCCGATGCAGCCGAAGGCAGCCGCGCGGCGATCCGGCTCACCGCCCGCACATCGTTCCTGCTGTTCTTGGGGGCATTCACGGCATCCTCCTTCGCCACCCTGCTGCCCGGCCCGTTCACCCGGTTCCTGCTGCGCGAACGGCGCATCATCGGTCTGTCCTTCGCGTTCTCGCACCTGCTGCACGCAGTCGCCATCACCAGTTTCGGCATCCTCAACCCGGCGTTCTGGCCAGCACGCTCCGCGCTGGCCAACCTCCCGGGCACGGTGGGCTACATCGCCATCCTGGCGCTGGCCATCACCTCGCACCGGGGGCTCGCCCGGCGCATGGGACCCACCGCCTGGCGTCGCCTGCACGTCACCGGCATGTGGATCATCGCGGCGGTGTTCACCTACTCGTACTTCAAGCGCGTGCCCGGCAACTTCTGGTATGCGGTGCCGTCGGCGCTGCTGTTCACCGCCTTCGTGGTGCGCTGGATCGCCAAGCGGGCGCAGGCCCTGCGTCGAAGTGCGCATGCGCGGCCGCCGCTGCGGGCGGCCTGACGGGCCGGGGTCAGATCCCTTTGCCAAAGGCAAAGGGATCTGACCCCACATCAGGTCACGGCGCGCGGCGCAGCGTGATCAGGGTGATCTCCGAAGGCACGCCGATGCGCGCCGGGAAACCGGCCCAGAGGCCCGCGCCGTTGCCCACGTACAGCGTCATCCCCTCCACGTCGTAGCGGCCGGACACGAAACCGCCATTGGCCCGCTTCACCAGCTGGTCCATGCCAATGATCTGCCCGCCATGGGTATGCCCGGACAATTGCAGCTTCACCCCGCGCGCCGCCGCTTCGCGCGCGTTGCGCGGGCGGTGGTCAAGCAGGATCACCGGTGCAGAGGGATCGGCACCGGCCAGTGCAGCGTCCAGATCCGGCAGCGGCAGGCCGTAGCGTGCGGCCACCGGATCGGTGACACCGGCGATGGTCAGCGCCGCATCGCCGCGCCGCACCTGCAGGTGGCTGTTCTCAAGCACCTGCATGCGCAGCGCGCGGAACGCCTGCATCCATTGCTGATACTGCGCGTAGTACTCATGGTTGCCGGTGATGGCAATGACGCCGTCCGGCGCCTGCAGATCGGCCAACGGGCGCGCGTCGTCACGGCGGGCCTCGACGCTGCCGTCGATCAGGTCGCCAGTGATCACGATCAGGTCCGGCTTCAGCGCGTTGCTCTCGTCCACCACGCTGCGCACCCAGTCGCCGGTCAGCAGGCGGCTGGCGTGGATGTCGGTCAGCTGCAGCACGCGATAGCCGTCGAACGCAGCAGGCAGATCCTTGATCGCCACGTCGATCTGCCTGGGCTGGGGCACGGCCATGCCCTGGCTGATGCCATAGCCACTCACAAGCAGCGCCAGCAGGCCCGCCAACGGCCGCAGCTTCGAGGCGCGCAGGGCCGATACGATGCGCGGCCATCGCAGCAGGCGCGAAAGCAGCAGGCCCACATCCAGCACCAGCATCAGCAACGCCAGCAGCAGCACCGCCGTGGAGCCGGTGGCCAGGACGGCGATGGCCATCCTCGGGATTTCCGGCGATGCCATCGTGCCCCAGAAGGTGGCCACGATGCGCAGCTGCACGGCCATGGCCACCACCAGCAGCGACAGCACGACCTTCAACCCGATGGGCATGCGCAGCGGCCAGAACAGGCGCCAGGCCACATACAGGCCCATCAACAAACCGATCGTACTCAGCACTGCAACCATCCATGACAGAAAGCGGGCCCGCCATGGTGACGGCTGCGGGTCGTGTTGTGTAGAGCCGCGCCCATGCTCGGCTTCTCGACACGCAGCCGGGCATGGGCCCGGCTCTACAACAACAGGCGGTCAGGCCATTCCGTCGAGGCGCTCCACCCGCAGGCGGGCGATACGGCGCTTCTCCATTGCCAGCACGGTGATGCGCACGCCGGCCACCTCCACTGCGTCGCCGACGTCCGGCAGGCGGCCCAGCTGCTCCAGCACCAGACCCGAGATGGTCATGTAGTCGGCACTGCGGGGCAGCGACACGCCCGCCAAACGCTGCAGGTCGTCCAGGGTCAGCGCACCATCGGCCTCCCATTGATCCTCGCCCTGCGCCACCACGCCATAGCGCTCGTCCTGGGTATCGACCAGGTCACCGGCAATCGCCGCCAGCAGGTCGTTGGCGGTCACCAGGCCCTCCACGCTGCCGTACTCGTCCACCGCCACCGCCAGCGGCACCGGATGCTGGCGGATCAGTTCCAGCGCCTGCAGCGCACTGGCAGTGGACAGAACGTACTGCGGTTCGCGCAGGTTGCCCTCCAGCTGCAGTGGCTTGCCCTGCAGCAGGTCGGCCAGCACGTCCCGGCTCTGCACCACGCCACGCAGGCTGTCCAGGTCACCGTCGCCGACCAGCAGGCGCGTATGCGGCGAGGCCACCAGGCGCGCCACCACATCCTCCTGACCACGCGCCAGGTCGATCCATTGCACGTCGGCACGCACAGTCATCACGCTGGACACCGGACGATCGGCCAGGCCCAGCACGCTGCGGATCATTTCGTGCTCCGCCGGCTGCAGGCGCTCGTCGGCGTCCACCTGCTCGTCCACGCCTTCGTCCTCGTGGCCGTTCGCTGGACGCGCGCCCAGCATCCTCAGCACGGCATCGGCGGTGCGCTGGCGGAACGGCTGGCGGCGCTCGTTGCGCTCACGGTTGAAACGCACCCACTGGTTGAACGCCTCGACCAGGATCGAGAAAGCGATCGCTGCGTACAGGTAGCCCTTCGGGATCTTGTAGCCCAGGCCTTCAGCCACCAGGCTGAAGCCGATCATCAGCAGGAAGCCCAGGCACAGCACCACCACGGTGGGATGCTTGTTGACGAAGCGGGTCAGCGGCTTGCTGGCCAGCAGCATCAGCGCCATGGCGATGGTCACGGCCGCATACATCACGCCCAGGTTGTCGACCATGCCGACGGCGGTGATCACCGAGTCCAGCGAGAACACCGCGTCGAGCACCACGATCTGTGCCACCACCATCGCGAAGCTGGCATAGACCTTCTTGCCATCCTCGTGATGCGCGCGGCCTTCCAGCCGTTCGTGCAGTTCCATGGTGCCCTTGAATAGCAGGAACAGGCCACCGCCCAGCAGGATCAGGTCGCGCCCGGAGAAGCTGTGGTCGAACAAGGTCACCAGCGGCTCGGTCAACTTCATGATCCAGGCCAGCGCCGCCAGCAGCACCAGCCGCATCAGCAGTGCCAGCGCCAGGCCGATCACCCGCGCGCGGTCGCGCTGGTGCGGCGGCAGCTTGTCGGCAAGGATCGCAATGAACACCAGGTTGTCGATGCCGAGAACGATCTCCAGCACGACCAGGGTTGCAAGGCCCATCCATATCGAGGGGTCAGCCAACCATTCCATTTCAGGTCCGTTTTGTCAGTGGGTAAGGGAAAAGGGCGTCCACTCAGTCGGCATCCTGCGCCTGCGCCGGGTCATGCCCAAGCAGGTCGCCGGGCGTGCACTGCAGCTCGCGGCAGATCGCATCCAGCGTGGAAAAGCGGATGGCTCGCGCCTTGCCGGTCTTCAGGATCGACAGGTTCGCCAGGGTGATGTCGATGCGCCCGGCCAGCTCGGACAGGGTCATGCCCCGTGCCTGCAGCATGCGGTCCAGGGTGATGACGATCGCCATCAGATGACACCATCAAGGTCATCGCGCATCGCCGCGCCCACGGCGAACACGCGTGCGAGCACGAACAGCATCAGCACCGCCACCAGCCCGGTGATCGACATGCCGCCGCCCACCTCCATCCAGGTGAAATCCGGGCCCATCCAGGCCGCGTAGGCACCGATCAGGATCGACAGCAGTTCCATTGCCAGCATCAGCCAGGCCATGCGCTGCAGGCGCTGTGCATTGGCATGGGTGAACGGCCGCTCGCGCGCCGCCGACTTCAGCAGCCTCAGCAGATGGCGCAGGAACAGCAGGCACAGCACCAGCAGCGCGACGATCGCGCCCAGGCCCAGGCAGAAGTGCAGGAACAGGTCGTTGCCATGCGCGGCGGCGGCCTCGGCGTCATGCACGCTGTCGAGCAGCCAGCGGCGGTCATGGGCGACCAGGGGCACCGCCAGCAGTGCGGCCAGGATGCCCAGCCAGCACATCGCCCGGACGGCCTGTACGGCGGCCTGGGCAAGGGTGAACAAGCCTCGCGCGGGTCTGGCGCGGGCGGGACGAGCGGTCAAGCGGCCTCCGGCATTGGGGTGGCCTCGCCGCCCCAGGGTGGATTTATCGATAAACGATATAACACATCCTGCGTGAAAGGCTGAATCGCGGGCATGGTCCACCGGCTGGGCGCGGGCCCCGGCAGGCGTTACGGGGTGGGAGCCGCGGGTTCGAGCATCGCGTCCCCCGGCGTCACCGAGGCCATCGCCTGTACGCCGGCCTCGGCCGCCTGCCGCGTCACCAGCCGGAAGCGCACCTGCAGCTTGGCCTGCCCCGGCGTGGCCCAGCCGTATTGGATCGCCACCTGGTCGGCCGACAGCGGACCACGGCCCGGCAGCGAGCGCGCCTGCAATGGCTTCGGTGCCGCCTGCACCAGCCGTGCGAAGCCCTTCTGCACCACCGCCGCATCGGCCTTTTCCGCATACACCGAGCAGGTGCCGTCGTCGGCCCAGCTGACCGCATAACGGCCGCTGGCCAGCGGCACCATCCAGGCCACGCCCGACTGCCCCTGCAGCAACGTTGCCGCTTCGGCAGGCTGCAGCGGTGACAGCCCGTTGGATTCCATCAGCGACTGCAACCGCGCCGGCGCGCCGATGTGCTGCATGCAGGCGGTATCGAACAACTCGCTGAAGGGATCCTGCGCCGGGGCCTTGGCCTTGGGAGTACGCGCGGGTTGCGCCACCGCCAGGGTGGGCAGCAGGGCCAAAGCCAGCCAGAACGCAGGACGCATCGGGATTCCACGCTACGGAAAACAGCAGGGAGGATGGCAAAGCCCGGGCGCGCCGCGCAATGGGTCATGGCTTGACAGTCCTAAGCTGCGGGAGCAACATGAATTAACGAATTAGTTAACTAGCTCTCCATGGACCGCATCTTCGAAGCCCTTGCCTCCACCGCCCGCCGGCAGATCCTGGCCTATCTCAGCGCCGGCGAGCTCAGCGCGGGCGAGCTGGCCGAGCGCTTCGACTTCAGCAAGCCGGCGTTGTCCAGCCACCTGCGCATCCTCGAGGAAGCCGGACTGATCGAACGCGAGAAACGCGGCCAGTTCGTGTACTTCAGGCAGGTACCCGACCGTTTGGCCAACACGTTGTTCTCGTGGGCGGCCGAAGTCTGCCCGGTCGGCGGCCCGCTCAAGCGTGAAGCCCGCGCCCGCCGCAAGTCCCCCGCCCGCTGATCCGCCCCGCCAAGGAGCATGACCATGCCTGGTTCGACCCGCGATCGCCGTTCGTTTCCAGCAGTGCAGCTTCCGGCACAGGACGGCGGCAGTCCGACCGAAGTCACCCTGATCGCGCAGCTCGGCATCGGTGCCGGCGACGCGCTGGTGAGTGACGCCGGCCAGCGTCAGCGCCACCACCCGGCGTTCATCGATGCGTTGGATGAACCTTCGGCGCGACTGGGTGGCATGCACCTGCAGCACGGGGATGCCTCCTCGCTGTACAGCTTCACCGTCGGTGCCGGTGGCCACCCGTTTCATCGCCATGCAGGCCCGCGCATGTTCACCGCCATCGCCGGCAGCGCGGGAGCCGAGCTGCGTTTCGCTACCGCCTCCGACGCGCAGCTGGCAGCAGGTCCTGGTGCCTTCGCGCGCACGCTTCGGCGCGTCCGCATCCCACCGGACTGCCTGTTTACCGTGCGCTTCGGCGGCGGCACCTGGCACCAGTTCGCGTCGAACCATCCTGCACATCCGGCGCTGTTTGCGCTGTCCTGCCACAGCGATGAACTGGCAGGCCGAATGAGCGAGCAGACCCGTGCGCAGGTGGAGCGCAATGCCGCCGATATCCCCAGCCTGACCGAGGTGCTTCCGGAATCGCACTGGCCTTCGTGCACCTCGCTTGCGGCGGCACCGCTGTTGCAGCTGTCGCTGCAGGCGGCACCTCCCAGCGTGTGCGCGCTCCTGTGCGCGCGTACCCGTGCCGTGCTCGGCCCGCTGCGCCGCATCCCAATACGGCCGCTGCGCGGGTTCGTCGAACGTGCCACACCGGCCTATCCCATCCATTCGCGGCCCGCGCCCACCGATGGCCTGCTGACCACAGCGCTGCCGCACAGCCACTACCAGGACCTGACCACCCTGTGCCTGGAACCCTCGCAGGTGGTCCACCCTTCCGCGTCGGCGCTGCTGGCCGACGTACTGGAGGGCTTCCTGCGCAATCCACCCAGCGGCGTAGGCCATCTGATGGCGCTGCGAAACCGACTGGTGGCACCGCTGCGGTTGCGCACGTCGCCGCTGGGATGCCCGGTGTCGTCATTGCTGTCGACCGATCGCAGCCGGTTGTTCGCTGGTCGATTCCCGGTGCTGGATTCGCACATCGATACGCAGGACAACGACGCCGAAGTCCTGCTCGGCGCCGACGATCGGCACCTGCGTTTCCGCAGCAGCGTGCGCGTGCAGCGGCATCGCGATGGACACGTCGAGATCAGCCTGGGCTCACGCGTGCAGACCCTCAATGCGTTCGGCGGCATGTACATGGCCCTGATCGACGCCGGGCACCGGCACTATGTCGCACCGGCACTGCTGCGGCGCGCGGTGGAGCACGCCTTGGCACCGGAACTGGCCAACCTTGAGGGTCCGGCAGCACACCCTGCGCACTGCTGACCCTGGAACGCGATGCGCCGGGCGCTGCGCGGTTCCGGTCAGATCACGATTTCGCCCTCGTCCTCGCCATCCCAGTAGTGGATGCGGCTGGCGCGCACATGGATCAGCACCAGTCCCGGTGTATCCACGCCCTGTTCGAACCAGCGCTCCAGGTCCTTCACCCAGTGCTGGCTCATCGTGGCCCGGTCGCGCACCAGCACAGCCCTGCCCTGCACGTGCACGAACAGCGGCGGCTTGCCCAGCAGCGACTTGCTGCCGGAAAAACCCAGCGCAACGGCGGGGTCAGCTTCAATCTCGCGCACCATGTCGGTGTCTTCGGTGGTGAAGAACCAGCTGTCACCGTCATAGTCCACGTCGCCATTGTTGCTCATCGGACGGCCGGCAATCTCTCCACCGGCGTGGGTCTGCAGCAGGCTGAAATCAATGCCGGCCATTTTCCTGGCCAGTTCGGGCAGGGTGAGCTGGGTCATGGCGTCGTCCTTCATGGAATGGAATCCCAGCGTCTGCGCAGCGCGGTGACCTGGGCGTGGACGGGTAGTTGCGGCCTCTTCACAGGAAACGAGATAGAGCGCATGGCGCGTACGTGACGCATTCCTCACCACCACACTGGCGTTAACGGCAGATGGAGGAACGGCCCTGCAAGCCGCGACACGCCCCTAACGGCGTGCTGCCCCAGAATCGCGCAACCCCGTGGCGCGACCGGCATGGCTGCCGGTACAAACGCGGCCTTTCCTCCGCAACCGCATGGCCTCCACATGGACCTGTCCGCCTGGCTCGCGTTCGGCTGCTACCTGTTGGCGTTCTTCATTGTCTCCCTGTTTGCTGCGGCCTATCTGAAACGCTCCGACTTCATGCCCTACCACGGCCAGGCCGTGGACAGGCCGTGGGCACAGATCGACCCCCGCATGCAGGTGCTGCTGATGGCACTCATCCGCGTGGTCGGCGCTGCCTGGATCGCACTGGCCGGTGCCGGCGTGATGCTGGCCTGGTTGATCTTCTTCGGAGGTCACTTCGCACTGCCGCAGCTGCTGGCGTTCCAGCTGTTCTGCCTGGTCGCCACCCTGCCGCCGGTCCTGGTCGCTTCCGGCGTGCGGCGACGCACCGGTGCGCGTACACCGGTGCCCGCCGGCGCCGCGGTGGTGCTGCTGTCGGTCATCGGATTCGTGCTGGCCCTGTTGTCGCTACCGCAGTGAGTTCTTTTTCTCTCCTCTCCCCCGCGAGGCTCCACGATGAATCCCGAATCGATCTTCTACAGCGTGGTCAACGGTGATCTTCCACGCTCCCAGGCCGGCACCCTGCTCGGCTGGCGCTTCGTCGGTTACGACGATGCACTGCGCCGCATCCAGGTCGAGTTCGAGGCCGGGCCGGTGCTCACCAACCCGATGGGCAACGTGCAGGGCGGTTTCCTGTCAGCGATGCTGGACGACTGCATGGGGCCAGCGATCTACGCCACCCTGCCTGCCAACCGCATCGCGGTCACGGTCGAATCCAAGACCAGTTTCGTCAGCCCCGCACGGCCCGGGCGGATCATCGGCTGGGGCGAAGTCGAGCACAGCAAGGGCAGCATCGCCTTCACCCGCGGCTGGCTGACCGACCCGGCCGGCAAGGTGCTGGCCACTGCCAGCGCCACCTTCCGTGTGGGTGCGCTGCGCTGGCGTGGACTCTCGGTGCCGCGTCCCATCGCGCGCCGGATGATTGCGCGCACGCTGCGGCGCGTGCATGCGCAGATCGGCTGATGGGTGCCGTCAACGTGCGTTGCGGCCGCCGCCGGCCACGCGCACGCGGTCGCGGCCCTGCGCCTTGGCCTGGTACATGGCCGCGTCGGCGGCACGCAGCAGGGTGCGCCAGCCCAGCGCGTCGGTGCCGCCCTCGGCCACACCGAAGCTGGCGGTAACCCGCAGCACCTTGCCACCGACCAGGGCGATGTCCAGCCGCTGCAGCGCCACCCGCAGCGACTCGGCCAGCTGGCGGCCACCGGCCAGATCACCGTCGGCCAGCAACACAAGAAACTCCTCGCCGCCATAGCGGGCAATGCTGTCGCTGCGGCGCAGGTGGCGCTGCAGCAGCTGTGCCACCTGCACCAGCACCTCGTCACCGGCGTCATGCCCGTGCCCATCGTTGATCGCCTTGAAGCGGTCCACGTCCAGCAGGATCACCACCGCGCTGTTGCCGCCGTCGGCATGACGCTGCTGCACCAACTCGTCCAGCGCGCGCCGGTTCAACAGCCCGGTCAGCTCATCGGTGCCGGCCAGCTGGCGCAGCTCGCTGGTCAACGCCGAGCGCTCGCGCGACTTCTCGCGCAGCACTTCGATGGCATCGAACAGGCGCTGCATCTCGGCCAGCGGGTGGGTCACATGCTGCTCCGGGCCGGGCGCTTCCGAGGCGATCTGGATGACCTGCTTCTGCGCCTGCAGCAGCGGCCGCAGGATCTGAAGATGCGCGATGCGCAGCGCCACGCCCAGCACCACCAGCGTGCCCAGCACCGTCGCCACCAGCACCACCAGGCGCGTCGCTTCGCGATTGCGGGTGCGTTCGAAACGGGCGATGGACACGCTCAGGTAGCCGTCCCGCAGCGCTTCCAGCGACCGCAGGGTCGGCACGTAGCGGGTGGTGAATTCGGCGGTGGTCCACGGCGGCTGCACGCCGCGCCGGCCATCCTCGATCAACTGTTCGATCATCGGCAGCGATTCGCCGAAGAACTGCCGGCGCGCCATGTCCCAATGCCAGGACAGCGCCGGATCACTGCGGAACACCGCTTCATGGCTGCCTGCCAGCCGCCACAGCTCCAGCAGGCGGCCTTCGGTCTGCAATGCCGCCCGCACCTGTTCGTCACGCCAGGCCCCCGGTACCGCCACCGGCGCCATCACGTTCGAGGCCAGGCGGCCGCCATGCTCGCGCAGGTCGATCAGCACCTGGCCCTGCATCGCCGGAATCGCCGCTTCGCGGTCGGCGCTGACCAGCACGTTGATCTGCGCCGAGGTCAGCACGTGCAGGCGATCAACCACGGCGAACATGCTGCTGATCGCGCGCTCCACGTCCTCCACCTGGCGCGCGCCATGCGGCTGTGCCGCCACCCGGTCCACCGCGGCCCGCGCCGATTGCAGGCGACGTTGCGCATCGGCCAGCAGCCCGTGTTCGTCGACCACGCCCGGGTCAGCGTTGAACACGGTGTCCAGGCGTTGCAGGGCGGTATCGACCCGCTTGCGCGCGACTGCCAGCTCCGCCGCCAGCCGGGTCTGTTCGCCCGCATCGGCCGTGTTGGCCCCGAGCAGGCTGTTGGCGGGGCCGCGCTCGGCCGACACCAGGTTGGCCAGGTCGAAGGTCTGCCGCAGCTGGCGCAGGCTGACTAGGTTGTCCTCGGCGGCAGTGAAGCGCAGCGTGCCCTGCACCAGCGCGATGGCCATCAATGGCAGCGTACAGACTACGAACAGCCCGGCCAGGATCCAGACCCAGGTCCGCAATCCGATGGGCGACGCCTTGCGGGCCATGCACATTTCCCCTGTAGTGCACAACACTGTAGCGGCCGCCTGCACAGGCGCCAAGCCGCTACCGGATCAATCGTTGCCATGGGTATACCGCGCCCGCCGCGAACGCACCGACAAAGGCCGCACGGGTTGTCGAATCGGGGCAAATTACGTCATGCCCCGCCGCGTCAGATCCAGCGCTGGTCGACCAGTTCGCGCTTCACGTAGGCATAGAACACCGGTGCGGCGACCAGGCCCGGCAGGCCGAAGGCCGCCTCCATCACCAGCATGGCCAGCAGCAGCTCCCAGGCACGCGCCTGGATCTCGCCACCGACGATGCGCGCGTTGAGGAAGTACTCCAGCTTGTGGATCACGATCAGGTACAGCAGCGCCGCCACCGCCACATAGAACGAGACCGACAGCGCGACGATGGCGATGATCGTGTTGGAAATGATGTTGCCCACTACCGGCAGCAGGCCGGCCAGGAAGGTGATCAGCACCAGGGTCTTGGACAGCGGCAGGTGCACGCCGAACAACGGCAGCACGCCCAGCAGGAAGATGGCGGTGAACACGGTGTTGAGCAGCGAGATCTTCACCTGCGCGAACACCACCTGGCGGAACGCGGTGGCCAGGCGGCTGGTGCGCCCGACCAGCTCCTGCGCCAGCGGGCCCATCTTCGGCAGCGGCAGTTCGTCATACAGCGCGATCATCGCGCCCAGCACCATGCCGATCAGTACGCGCACGCCGACCTGTACCACCGAGGTACCGGCCACGCCCAGCTGCCGCTGGTGCTCGGCGGCCCAGTCGTTCAGCGCCGCGCGCAACGCCGGCATGTCTTCGGGAATGTAGGGTTGCAGCAGCGCCGGCACCTGGTGCCGCGAAGTGTTGAGGATCTCCATCAGGCGCGCCAGCAATGCGTCCGGGCCGCCGGTCTCGTTGCGGAAGAACGAGGCCACGCCGATGCCGGCCAGTACCAGCCCGCTGATGATGATCGCCGACAGCACGATCACTGCGATCGCCCGTGCCCGCCCCGGCGGCAGCTTGCCCTCCACGGTGGAGGCCAGCACGTGCGTCAGCTGGAACACCAGCAGGCCGGACAGCAGGGTCACCACCAGGCCCAGCTTCAGCGCCAGCCACATGCCCAGCAGCATCATCAGCCACGCCGCGATCCTTGGAATGGGGGGCTTGGGCTGGGCAACGAGAGCGTCTTGCATGGGAGCGCGTCCGGGCGGGGTGGCCCATGGTAGAGGATTGGCGTGCCGATTCCGCGTGCAGGATGAACGGGCATTTCACCCTCGTTCGGCGGCGGCGGTGCCGCACTCACTCGCCGTAGCTGGCCGTGTTCTTGCCCTGCCGCTTGGCGTGGTACAGCGCGCGGTCGGCCAGTGCCAACCAGTCCTCGACACTGCCGCCACGCGGTGTGGCGGCAATGCCGATACTGACGCTGAACTCCACGCCCGGCGTGGCCTGTTGCGCGGCCTCCAGCAGGTGCAGGCGCACCCGCTCGGCCACATGCATCGCATCGACGGGTGCGCAGTCGCGCAGCAGCACCACGAACTCGTCGCCCCCCAGCCGCGCGGGCGTATCACCGGGCCGGGCAAAGGTGCGCAATGTCGCCGCGATATGCCGCAGCACCTCGTCACCGGCGCGGTGGCCATGCGAGTCATTGATGCGCTTGAAGTCATCCACATCGAGCATCAGCAGGCAGGCAAAACCGCCCTGGCCCTGTGCCCGATCCAGCGCCTGCTGCGCACGCAGGATCAGGAAGCCGCGATTGGCCAGCTCGACCAGCGGGTCCATCCGGCTGAGCCGCTGCAGCTGACGGTTCTGCGATTTGACCCGGCGCGCCAGCTGCCAGCTGAGAATGCTGAGGCCGATGCCATACACGAACAGGAATGGGACACTCAGCATGATCGTGCGCTGCGAGGTGACCGGCTGGAAAGGGAAGCCGAGCAGCCACCAGGCGAGAGCGAAACCCAGCAGCAGGGCCAGGGTGGCGCGCATCGCCAGGCGCACGCCACCGGCAGCGATCTTGTCGGCCACCAGCAGTGCGGCGAACAGTGCACTGGGCACCGCGCTCAACGCCATGAAGGCGATCCAGCCACCGCCGAAGAAGGAGTCGGCCACCATGCAGCGGAACTGGACGACCGCCGGCTGGCGCGAGCGCTGGGTCAGCCGCAGTGCCAGTGCCGGCCACGCCAACGCGTTGAGCAGCAGCAGGACCCAGGCCAGCCCGCCGTCCTGGCGTTCAAGCATGATCGAAGCGATGGGGATCGCCCCCAGCCCATTGCCGACGAAACGCATCCAGCCAATGCGACGTGCCGCGCCAATGCCTTCGACCGCGCCTTCCGCCGAATCGGTGAAGAATGGCATTGCCGACCCCCTTGCGCGATCGCACCTGGTGCTACGGCCCTTGCCGGGCTGCCTGCGATGAGTCTGACAGCTTTGCGTCAATTCGGGATCAAGGTTGCGCGATATCGCGCGGGCCGCTGCCGCTGCCCCTCCCCGTGGTCATCCGGGTCGGGGCGCAGCCGTCGAGCCGCGCAGCATGAAGCTGAACTCCAGCGTCTGCTGAAGCGGCACATCGACGTGCTCGATGATGGCGAGCAGCAGGTTGACCGCACGCTCGCCGATCTCCCGCATCGGCTGCCGGATGGTCGTCAGCGGGGGCGTGAGGTAGCGGGAGGACGCCAGATCATCGAAGCCGACCACGGACAGCTCGTCCGGCACGCGGATGCCCAGGTCCCGGCAAGCGGCCAGGGTTCCCAGTGCCATCTGGTCACTGAAGCAGAACACCGCGGTCGGCGCGGCCGTGCCATCCAGCAGCGCCATCGCCGCTGCATGGCCGGACTCCACGGAAAAGTCACCCGGCACGATGCTCAGCTGGCGCAGGCGGCCACGCGCCTTGCCGGCCGCGCGGACCCCTTCGAGCCGTTGCTGGTGCAGGGGGTTGTCAGGCGGCCCGCCGACCACCGCAATCCGTTCGTGTCCCAGCCCGTACAGATGCTCTATCACCGCGCGTGCGGCGGCGGCGTTGTCGATGTGGACGCTGGGGATGCCCAGCGCGGGGTCGAACTCGCAGCCGTTGACCACCGGTGCGGCGGAGCCGCGCTGCTCGACGATCTCGCGCGCGGTCGGTGGCAGGCGATGGCCCAGCACGATCATGCCGTCGGCCTCGTTGCGCCGGAGCATCTGCGCGTAGCGCTCCTCGCGGTCGGGTTGATGCTGGGTATCGCCCAGCAGGACCGCATAGCCCACCGCCTGCGCGGCCTCCTCCGCCCCCTGCAGGATCTGCGCGAAGAACGGATTGGCGATGTCCGGGACGGTGACCAGGATCTTGCCGCTGCGCTGGGTCTTGAGCGTGCGCGCCACCGTGTTGGGCACATAGCCCAGTGCGGCGGCGGCCTGCTCGATGCGCGCGCGGGTGGCCGGCAGCACTTTGTCCGGCCGCGAAAGCGCGCGCGACACCGTACCGGCGGACACGCCGACGTGTTTTGCGATGTCGTAGATGGTGGCCATGGCGTTAGTTCTCCTGCCCGCTGTGCACTGCACAACAGATCCTGCGTAAGCCCCTGCTAGGATAATGCAATCGATTGCATCGAGGGCGAATCACGTTGAAGACGCTCAAGGGTCCAGCGCTGTTCCTGGCGCAGTTCATCGGCGACACAGCTCCTTTTGATCGGCTGGACACGCTGGCCGGATGGGCCGCGGGTCTGGGCTATTCTGGCGTACAAGTCCCCACCTCCGCGCCCCACCTGTTCGACTTGGCGCAGGCGGCGCGCAGCCAGGCGTACTGCGACGACATTGCCGGCATGCTGGCCGGACACGGCCTGCAGATCACCGAACTGTCGACCCACCTGCAGGGGCAGTTGGTTGCCGTCCATCCTGCCTACGACAGCCTGTTCGACGGATTCGCGCCACCGGACAAGCGCGGCAACCCGGCCGCCCGCCAGGCCTGGGCGGTGGAGCAGCTGCGGCTGGCGGCGCAGGCCAGCCAGCGCCTGGGGCTGACCGCGCATGCCACGTTCTCCGGTGCATTGGCCTGGCCCTACTTCTACCCCTGGCCGCAGCGCCCGCCGGGACTGGTGGAAGAAGCCTTCGCCGAACTCGGCCGTCGCTGGCGCCCGATCCTGGATGCGTTCGATGCCTGCGGCGTTGACCTGTGCTTCGAGATCCACCCGGGCGAGGACCTGCACGATGGTGCGACCTTCGAGCGCTTCCTCGATGAGGTCGACCACCATCCCCGCGCGAAGATCCTGTACGACCCCAGCCACCTGCTGCTGCAGCAGATGGATTACCTCGGTTTCATCGACCGCTACCACGCGCGCATCGGCATCTTCCACGTCAAGGACGCGGAACATCGCCCCAGCGCAAGCAGCGGCGTGTACGGCGGCTACCAGGACTGGATCGACCGTCCGGGCCGGTTCCGTTCACCCGGTGACGGCCAGATCGACTTCAAGGCGATCTTCTCGAAGTTCGCGCAGTACGACTTCCCCGGCTGGGCGGTACTGGAATGGGAGTGCTGCCTGAAGCACCCGGAAGACGGCGCGCGCGAGGGTGCCGCCTTCATCCGCGACCACCTCATCCGCGTGACCGAACGCGCCTTCGATGACTTCGCCGACAGTGGCACCGACGCCGCATCACTGCACCGCATGCTGGGAATCTGAGCCAAGACCGCCCCGGGAGGGCAAGCCATGACGCACGCCATGTCGCGCCTGGGCGCGATGATGTTTCTGCAGTTCTTCATCTGGGGGGCGTGGTTCGTCACCCTGGGCACCTACCTGGTGCAGGGCCCGCTGCAGGCCAGCGCGAGCCAGGTGGCGACCGCGTTCCTCAGCCAATCGATCGGTGCCATCGTGGCGCCGTTCCTGGTCGGGCTGATCGCGGATCGCTACTTCGCGGCGCAGCGCATTCTTGCGGTACTGCATCTGGCCGGTGCCGTGCTGATGTGGCTGGCGTCCACGGCAACCAGCTTCAGCATGTTCTCTGCGTGCGTCATGGGCTACATGTTGCTGTTCATGCCGACCCTGGCACTGGCCAACAGCGTGGCCATGCGGCACATGCAATCACCCGAGAAGCAGTTCCCGCTGGTCCGCGTGGCCGGCAGCATCGGCTGGATCGTGGCGGGCGTGCTGATCGGCTGGCTGGGCTGGGAACAGGCGCATCGGCTTGAGCTGACGTTCCGGATGGCGGCGGCGGCGTCGCTGGTGCTCGGGCTGTATGCGTTCACCCTGCCGCACACACCGCCACTGGCGCAGCAGCGCGATGCCGGGCTGGGGCAGATCCTGGGGCTGGATTCGCTGCGGCTGCTGAAGTCGCGCGCCTACCTGGTGTTCTTCCTGGCCTCCATCGCCATCTGCATCCCGCTGTCGTTCTACTACAACTTCACCAATCCCTATCTCAACGACCTCGGCGTGCGCGGCGCGGCGGGCCTGCAGTCGCTGGGCCAGGTTTCCGAAGTGCTGCTGATGCTGGCCATGCCGTTCCTGTTCGTTCGGCTGGGGGTGAAGACCATGCTGGCAGTCGGCATGGCCGCCTGGGTGGTGCGCTACGCCATGTTCGCCTTCGGCGATGCGGGCAGCGGCTTCCCGCTGCTGGTGATCGGCATCGTGCTGCACGGCATCTGCTACGACTTCTTCTTCGTCACCGGCCAGATCTACACCGATGCCCATGCCGGCCCTGCCGCGCGCAGCAGCGCACAGGGGTTCATCACCCTGGCCACCTATGGCGTGGGCATGTTGATCGGCACCTTCCTGTCCGGCGCGGTGGTGGAGCACTTCACCACCGAGGCCGGTCCCGACTGGCAGCAGATCTGGCTGTTCCCGGCCGGTGTTGCGCTGGTGGTGCTGGTCGCCTTCCTGCTGCTGTTCCGCGACCGGCCGGCGGCTGCGGCCGCGCCCTCCACACCCTGAGGATCCCCGTCGATGCCCAAGCTTGGAATCGCCATCGTCGGCGCCGGCATGATCGGTGCCGTGCACCGCCGCGCGGCCTTGCTCGCCGGCGCCGAGGTACGCGGCGTGGCCGCCTCGTCACCGCAGCGCGCGCATGAGGCAGCGCACTCCTGGAATGTCCCGCGCGCCTACCGGGATATCGAGGAGGTGATCGCCGATCCGCAGGTACAGGTGGTGCACGTGTGCACGCCCAACCATCTGCACCGCGCCATGGCACAGGCTGCGCTGGAAGCCGGCAAGCACGTGATCTGCGAGAAGCCGCTGGCGACGACGCTGGACGATGCGCAGGCGCTGGCGGTACTGGCCGCCTCGACCGGATTGGTTGCCACCGTCCCCTTCGTCTACCGCTACCACCCGGTGGTGCGCGAGGCGCGTGCACGCATCGCCCAGGGTGACCTGGGGCCGCTGCACCTGATCCATGGCAGTTACCTGCAGGATTGGCTGCTGGACCCGGCCAGCAACAACTGGCGCGTGGACCCGGCGCTGGGCGGCACCTCGCGCGTGTTCGCCGACATTGGTTCGCACTGGTGCGACTTGGTCGAATGGGTCAGTGGCGAGCGCTTCACCGAAGTGAACGCGGCGTTTGCCACGGTGATCGCCGAACGCAGCGCCGTCACCGGCCAGAGCTTCAGCACACCGGCGGCGAACGGCGCGACGCAGGCGGTCGCGAGCGAGGACGTGGCGACGGCGATGTTCAGGACCGGCGCCGGTACGCTGGCGTCGTTGACGGTGAGCCAGGTTTCGGCCGGACGCCGCAACCGCCTCTGGTTCGAGATCGATGGCGCCAAGGCCAGCATGGCGTTCAACCAGGAGGACGCCGAGCGGCTGTGGATCGGCCTGCCCGACCAGCGCGAGGAGATCTTCGTGCGCGGGCCAGGCGCCGGCAGTGCCGAGCAACGCCGGCTGTCGGCGCTGCCGGCGGGGCACGCGCAGGGCTACGCCCAGTGCTTCGAGGCGTTTGTCGCCGACACCTATCGCGCCATCGACGGCGAGCAACCGGACGGCCTGCCCACCTTCGAGGACGGCATGCGTTCGGCGCGGATCGTTGATCGTGTCATTGCATCGGCCAGGTCACGCGCCTGGACCACCATCGGTTGAATCCCGGGAGGATCTGTTGATGAAAGCCCTTGTCCGTCGAAGTGCAAGCCTCGTCCTGCTGCTCGCGGCGCTGCCCGCCTTCGCAGTCGAAGCCGCCAGCGCGCAGAAGCCGATCGCGGTGCAGATGTACACCCTGCGCGATGCCGGCTCGCTCGAGCAACAGTTGAAGATCGTCCACGATGCCGGTGTGCACGCGGTGGAAACCGTCGGCACGCAGAACGTCAGTGCCGCGGAACTGAAGCAGCTGCTGGACCGGTATTCGATCAAGGCCATTTCATCGCATGTGCCGCTGGCCGAGCTGCGCAGCAACCTGGATGGGGTGGTGACCTTCAACCGGTCGATCGGCAACACCACGCTGGTGGTGCCGTACCTGGACAGGAAGGAACGCCCGAGCGATGCCGCCGGCTGGACTGCCCTGGGACAGGAACTGGGCCGGATCGCGAAACAGGTGCGCGGCAAGGGTATGCGCCTGGCCTATCACAACCACGACTTCGAGCTGGTCGACTTCGATGGCAGGACCGGGCTGGAACTGCTGTTCGCCGCCGCCGGCCCCGACCTGCAGACCGAGCTGGACCTGGCCTGGGTCGCGCGTGCGGGCCTGGACCCGGCGGTGATGCTGGGAAAGTTCCGCGGCCACGTATTCGCGGTACACGCCAAGGACAATGCGCCCAAGGGCCAGGCCGAAGACGAGGGCGGATTCGCTGCGGTCGGCCAGGGCGTACTGGACTGGAACGCGATCCTGCCTGCCGCGGCGGTCGCCGGCGTGCATTGGTACATCATCGAGCACGACCAGCCACGCGAGCCGGCCAAGGTCGTCCAGGCCGGCGCCGACTATCTGCGTGAACACCTGACCACCAATACGCCTGCCCGTGCGCGGCGCTGACGCATCAAGGAGCCCCACATGAAAATGATCCTGGCAATGGCGGTGGCCCTGGGCGGCATGAGTGTTGCGACAGCCGCCTGGTGCAAGGGCGACCCGGCTGCGGGAGCAAAGCTCTACACCGCGAACTGCGTGGCCTGCCACGGCGCCGATCGCGCGGGCATGCCGGGCGCGTTCCCGGCACTCACCGACATCGGCAAGCGCATGGCACCTGCACAGATCAAGGAAAAGATCAGCAAGGGCGGCGGCCTGATGCCGCCCTTCTCCCAGCTGTCACAGCAGGAGATAGACGATATCGCCAGCTACCTGGCGAAGTAAGCGGCCGGCGGCCACGCCAGCCGCATGCCACTACAGCTCGCGCACCCAGATGTTGCGGTAACTGACCCTGGAGTCATGCTCCTGCAGATAGAGCGGCGCACACGCATGGGGCGAATACGAGGGCGCTCCGATGTACTCAGTCTTGCCTGCCAGCACGGTGTCATCCTGCACCAGCACGCCGTTGTGCAGCACCGTGATGCGCGCGGGCGACACAAGCCCACCGCCCACCGAGAAGCGCGGTGCCTTCCAGATGATGTCGTAGGCCTGCCACTGGCCCGGCGCGCGCGAGGCATTCACCCGCGGCATGGCCTGCTTGTAGATGGAGCCCGCCTGGCCATTGGCATAGGTCGGGTTGTTGTAGCTGTCGAGCACCTGCAGTTCATACAGTTCCTGCAGGAAGATCCCGCTGTTGCCCCGGTTCTGGCCGTCGAAGCCCTTCGTGTCAGTGGGCGTGCGCCACTCCACATGCAGCTGGACATCGCAGAAGCGTTGCCGGGTGCGGATGCCCTTGCTGCCCGGAACGACGGTCATGGCGCCCCCGGCAACCTTCCAGGGCACGCGTCCGCCCTGCTCCGATTCCCACGCGGAGACATCCTTGCCATCGAACAGCACGATCGCGTCGGAGGGGGCCTTGCCTGGCGGCGTGGCCACGACAGCGGGCACGGGGGTCCACACTTCGGTCTTCTTCGGGTCGCGCGCAGCGTCGGCACTGTCCTGCGCGAATGCAGATGCAGCGGCCAGCAGGCCAACAGTGATCAACGCAGGGCGGATCATCAGGGTGGTGTCCATCAGCTGGTCCCCCACGCGGGCGTACCGGGGACATAGGCGAGGTCGCCGTCGTAGCGGCCGGGCACCGCGACGTACTGCAGCACGCCGGTCGCCCCGACCTTGGAGGTGAAGAAGCCGAAGATGGCCAGCTGCTTGATCATCGTGAAGTAATGCGGCATCGCCTCGCCCTCTTCAGGCGTACCGGTCTCGGTCACGTCGGCAGAGCGCGCCTTGGCTTCGGCGTCCAGCGTTCGCAGCAACTGGGTGCGGGCTTCCGGCGCAAGCGCCACAAACCGGCCGCCGGCGCGCTTGTCGATATCGACCAGGCCTGCCCGGAACGTTGCCTGCTGCCGGGCGGTGTAGCAATCGCTGACGAAGGTCGCCATGAACAGGCCAGCGCCGGCATCCTTCGCCCCTGGCGTCCGGGTCCGCGGCAGGATGGTCTCGGCGATCTCGTCCAGCGTGCCGATGTCGGCATCGGAGAACAGGGTCTTCACCGGTGCCGCGGCGGCGTTTCCCTGCGCGAGCGCAGGCAGGCCGACCATGGCCGCGCCGGTGGCTGCAACGATCATCTTCAACAGTTCGCGGCGATCCATCAGAGGTTCCCCGCTTTCAGTTCGCGTACCGCGTGGTCGGCCGCGCGCGCGGTCAGCGCCATATAGGTCAGCGAAGGATTCACGCAGGCGCTGGAGGTCATGCAGGCACCGTCGGTCACATAGACGTTGGGCGCATCCCAGACCTGGTTGTGCGCGTTCAATACCGAGCTCTTCCGGTCACGTCCCATGCGTGCGGTCCCCATCTCGTGGATGCCCTTGCCCGGGGCATAGTCGTGGTCGTGCATCTTCACGTCCTTGACGCCGGCCGCCTCCAGCATCTCGGCGGCATCGGCGGCCATGTCCTTGCGCATCGCCAGTTCGTTGGCACGCATGGACACGTCCATCGCCAGCACCGGCAGCCCCCACTTGTCCTTGCGGTCGTGGTCCAGGCGGATCGTATTGTCGTGGTGCGGCAGCATTTCACCGAACCCGGTCATGCCGATGCGCCAGTCGCCCGGTACGGTCAGCGCCTCCTTCAGGTCGGCACCGATGTTGAGCTCGGCGATCTCGCGCGACCAGCCGGTGCGGCTGGCACCGCCCTGGTAACCGAACCCGCGCAGGTAGCCGCGCTTGTCGGCCGCGACGTTGCGGAAGCGCGGAATGTAGAAACCGCACGGACGGCGGCCGAAGTAGTACTTGTCTTCGTAGCCCTCGACCCGGCCCGAGGCGCCCGCACCGAAATGATGGTCCATCACGTTGTGCCCCAGCTCGCCCGACGAAGAACCCAGTCCCCCCTCCCACACATCGGTCGCCGAGTTCATCAGCAGCCAGGTCGAATTGAACGACGATGCATTGAGGAAGATGACCTTGGCGGTGTACTGGTAGGTCTGCCCAGTCTCGGCATCGATCACCTCCACGCCGCGCGCACGCTTGCGATCCTTGTCGTAGAGCACTTCCTTGACGATCGAGAACGGCCGCAAGGTCAGGTTGCCGGTCTTCATCGCCGCTGGCAGCGTCGCCGCCTGGGTCGAGAAATAGGCACCGAAGGGACAGCCCAGGATGCACTTGTTGCGGTACTGGCAGTTCACGCGCCCCTGCTCGGGCATCGGCTGGGTGATGTTGGCGGTGCGCGAGTGGATCATGTGCCGCGTTCCGCCAAAGGCCTTCTTGATCCGCGCGGCCACGTCCTTCTCGACGATGTTCAACGGGATCGGCGGCAGGAACTCGCCGTCCGGGAGCACGTCCAGTCCTTCGCGCGTGCCGGCGATGCCGGCGAACCTCTCTACATGGTCGTACCACGGCGCGATGTCGGCATAGCGGATCGGCCAGTCGGTGGCGATGCCATCCTTGAGGTTCGCTTCGAAGTCCAGGTCGGAAAACCGATAGCTCTGCCGGCCCCACATCAGCGAGCGCCCGCCCACGTGGTAGCCACGGAACCAGTCGAAGCGCTTGGTTTCGATGTAGGGTGAGTCCTGCTCGTTGGCCCACATTCCTTCCAGGTTCTCGGCCAGGCCGTAGTCGCGCATCAGCACCGGAAAGGCGGCCTTCATCGCCTGCGTCGGCCGGTTGCGATGCGGGAAGTCCCACGCTTCCTTCATCGCATTGACGTAGTCCTTGACGTGCTCGATGTTGCGCCCGCGTTCCAGCATCAGGACCTTCAGGCCCTTCTCGGTCAGCTCCTTCGCTGCCCAACCGCCACTGATTCCCGAGCCAACAACAATGGCGTCGTAGTGATTATCTGCCATGGTCTCTCACCTGGGTGGATATCGTTTCAGACGTCGCAGAGGCGGATCGCCTCGCGCAATGAGGCAACGGGATCGGGCGCTGCAGGCGTGAATTCCTGCGCCAGATACCCCTTGAAACCGGTGTCGCGGATCGCGCGACAGATGGCCGGATAGTGGAGTTCCTGCTGGTCTCCAATCTCGTTCCGGCCCGGCACGCCTGCAGTGTGGTAATGCTTGAAGCAGGCGTGATGCTTGCCGATGGTGGCGATGATGTCGCCCTCCATGATCTGCATGTGGTAGATGTCGTAGAGCAGGCCGAAATTGTCCGAGCCGAGCCGCTGGCACAGCTCCACGCCCCAGGCGGAGTGATCGCACAGGTAGTCGTGGTGATCGACCCTGGAGTTCAGCAGCTCCATCACCAGCACGACGCCGCGCTTCTCGGCATGCCCGAGGATGCGCTTGAGGCCGGCTTCGGCATTGGCCATGCCGTCCTGCGGGTCCATGCCGTTGCGGTTGCCGGAGAAGCAGATGAGGTTGCGGTAACCGGCATCGGCGACCAGGTCGATGTGCCGCGTGTAGCGCTCCACCAGCGGGTCGTGGAATTCGCGGCCGGCAAAGCCCTTGGTCAGGCCCAGCTCCGCGCCATTGCACATCGAGCTGTAGACGCCGTTCGCCTTCAGCGTGGGCCAGTCTTCCGGGCCGACCAGGTCGATGGCGGCGAAGCCGATGTCTTTCACCGTCGTGCAGAGCTGGGCGACCGACAGCTGCGGGAAGGTCCAACGCGCCACGGAGTGCTTCAGGTTGCCCTTGAGCGCTGCGGTGGCGGCGAATGCAGGCAACGCTCCCGCAGTACCCAGCGCTACGCCTCCAGCAACCGCCATGCGCAACGCATCGCGCCGCGTGAGGCCCGTCGCCGGAGCCGGTCTGATCGAATGGATGGACATCCACCTGCCGGCCTCCCAACCGACATCAAACACTGAGGATTCACTGCAATGCAATCGATTGCACCATAGGGGAGGAATTTGTGTGTTTGCAAGTCGCAGTGCACGAAAATCAATGCTGCGAGGCACAACTCCGCAACCGACCTGGAAAACAAAAGCCCCGCGTGAGCGGGGCTTTCCTTCTGGCGGTGGGAGCAGGACGACGCCTGTTGGCTACAGGGTCGAAACCGTGCCGCCGTCGATCCGATACTCCGTTCCGGCAATCGACGCCGACCGGGGAGACGCCAGGAACACAATCAGATCAGCCACCTCCTGCGGTGCCGCGGGCCGTCCCACCGGGATCCCGCCGAGCCAGTCCATGACCACCTTCTTGCCTCCTTCATAGTCGGTTCCCGCTTCCGCAGCGATCCGTTCTGCAAATTCCCTGGATGCTTCTGTCTCGATCCAGCCCGGCGCTACGCTCAGCACCCGCACGCCCTTGGGGGTGACCTCTCGTGAAAGCGACTTGCTGTAGGTCGTGAGTGCCGCTTTGGCGGCGGCGTAGGCGGTGGTGGACTCCGGCAGAGGCAGCATGCGCTGGATCGAACTGACGTGGATGATCACGCCAGCGCTCTGCGCGAGCATGGATGGCAGCAAGGCACGATCCAGGCGGACCGCCGGCATCAGATTCAGGTTCAGCTCGGCAAGCCAGTGCGCATCACTGATCGCTGCGAAGCCACCGGCAGGTGTCTTTGATCCCCCCAGCACATTGACCAGGATGTCTGCGCCGCCCCATGCCTGCAGCACGGCGTGGGCGAAAATGCCGGTGCCCTCGGCCGTCGACAGATCGGCGGCTACGTAGGCGACTCCTTCCACCGGGCGTGCCGGCAGGCTGCGCGCCGACGTCATTACCCTGGCCCCGGCCTCGGCGAGGGTCCTGACCACGGCCGCCCCCACACCGGCCGTGCCGCCGGTCACCACGGCCCGCAGGCCACCGAGTTGAAGATCGAGGCTCATGCCGTGATCTCCAGCGATGCGATCAGGCCCCGTTCCAGTTCGAAACGGTAGCTCAGCAGAATCGGACTGCCGGGGAAGTTGCCGCTCACGATGGCACGGACAACGTGGTGTTTCTCCTGCCGTTCGATGGCGCTCGGCACGCTGGTGGCGCTGTATTTGGCCGATGCCTCGGCCAGGAAGGCTTTGATGGCGTCGACGCCGACGAGGGTGTGCCCGTCGTCCTTCAGCACAGCCTGGGCGGCAAAACAACGCGCCAGCACTTCAGGGTCATGTTCGGCCGCGAAGTACGCGGCAATGGGTTCTGGGAGGGTCAACGCATTCATTCCTGGCTCCTGCAGTGGTCAGGCGCTCAGGATGTGCACGCAGGTCGGTTAAGTGAATGCCCTATAATCCGAATGGGTTATGTCAAGAATCTCACATAATGCGCGGATCCGAGTTCGCTGAACTGAAGGCCTTCGTGGCGGTAGTGGAACGCCAGAGCTTCGCGCGGGCGGCGGAACATCTGGGGGTATCGCCCTCGGCCCTGAGCCAGACCATCCGCCAACTGGAAGGCCGTCTCGGCACCCGCCTTCTCAATCGCACGACACGAAGCGTGGCGCCCTCGGCAAGCGGCGGGCGACTGTACGCGCGCATCGCGCCGCTGTTCCAGGAGTTGGCCGTCGCGGTCGCTGAAACCAGCGAAGCCAGCGGACGGATCAACGGGACCCTGCGAATCAATACGCTGGGCATCGCCGCGAGAACACTGATTGCCCCGCGGCTTGCCCGCTTCCACCAGGCCTACCCTGATGTCGTTGTCGACATCGTGGTCGACGACGCGCTCAGCGACATCGTCAGTGGCCGGTTTGATGCGGGCATCCGCGTGGGTGGTCAGCTCGAGAAGGACATGGTGGCCATCCGCCTCACCCCGGACCTGAACATGGTGGCCGTGGCGTCACCGGATTACCTGGCACGCCGCGGAACACCGCGAACTCCGGCGGAACTGCAGGATCACGCCTGCATCAACTGGCGGCTGCAGAGCGATGGCAGGCAGTACCGATGGGAGTTCAAGAAGCGAGGTCGCCACCTCGAGGTCGCCGTGGACGGTCCTGTCGTCACCAATCACGCTGACATCGGGATTGCGTCGGCCCTGGCCGGCCTTGGAATCGCCTATCACTTCGAACAGGATGGTGTGGGCGAACTGTTGGCACAGGGACTGCTGGTGCGGGTACTGGCGGATTGGTCGGTCTCGCGGCCCGGGCTTTTTCTCTACTACCCGAACAGGCGGCATCGCCCCGCCCTGCTGGGCGCGTTCATTGACTGCCTGCTGGACCAGGGAATGTTCGGCAATCGGTGACGAGGTCGACGAACGTCCGCATCCTGCCGCCGGGCAATGGGATCCTGCCACGTCGCCTGTAACGAGAAGGGCCCCGGGCACGCGTGCCAGGAGCCCTTGTCGGGATAAACGGAAGGTACGCTTAGAACGGAATATCGTCGTCAGCGAAGTCGTCCATCGGCGGCGCCTGCTGCGGCTGCGGGCGCTGGTTGCCACCCTGGTTGCCGTAACCCCCGCCCTGGTTGCCGCCCTGGTTGCCATAGCCACCGCCCTGGCCACCACGCTGGCCACCGCCGCCACCGCCATACTCCTGGCGCGGCGCCTGCTGGCGCTGCGGACGATCGCCGCCGTAATTGCCACCACCGCCACCGCCGCCGCCTTCACCGCGGCCGCCCAGCATCTGCATTTCATCGGCGATGATGTCGGTGGAGTACTTCTCCACGCCGTCCTGGCCGGTGTACTTGTCGTAGCGCAGGCTGCCTTCGACGTAGACCGAGCTGCCCTTGCGCAGGTACTCGCCGGCGATCTCGCCGAGCTTGCCGAAGAACACCACGCGGTGCCATTCGGTGCGCTCCTGCTGGTTGCCATCCTTGTCCTTGCGGACGCTGGTGGTGGCCAGGCTGATGCGGGTGATCGCCATGCCGCCCTGGGTGTACTTCACGTCCGGGTCGTTGCCGAGATTGCCGACCAGGATGACTTTGTTGATGCCGCGCGCCATAGGTACCTTCGTCCGTTGTCCAGGGGCAGACCGCCAGTGATAGCACAGCCCCGGGCGGGGTGCAGTACGCTGGGCCGCCCCTGGTGAAATTTGGGGGAATGCGAGAACGACGCATCTTACCATTGCCGCCGCCATCCGCCCGGTCAGGAGACCCCGACCGCACCGAAGGATCAGGCTGATTTCCTTGTCCGGCAATGACTTACCTGTGCCCAGGCCGACGCCCGGAGGGGCATTCGCGTCTGCGCATGGCATCATGCCCGGGCACCTTCCACCTGCCCGCTCCGCCCGCACATGACGATCAAAGGCAAAGCCACCTCCCTGGACATCGCCCACCTAGCCGGGGTCTCCCAGCCGACCGTGTCGCGGGCCCTGCGTGGCAGCCCGATGGTCAACGCCGAGACCCGCGAGCGCATCCTGCGCATCGCCCGCGAGCTGAACTACAAGGTCGACAAGAATGCCTCCAGCCTGCGCCTGCGCAATGCCGGCACGCTGGCCCTGCTGTTCTTCGAGGACCCGACCAACGACGACTCGCTGATCAACCCGTTCTTCCATTCGATGCTGGGCTCGATCACCCGCGCCTGCGCGCTGCACGGGCAGGACCTGCTGGTCTCGTTCCAGCAGCTGTCCACCGACTGGCAGGCCGATTACGAGGACAGCAACAAGGCCGACGGCATCATCCTGCTCGGCTACGGCGACTATCACGAATCGCGCGACCGCCTGCAGCGGCTGGTCGAACAGGGCACGCACTTCGTGCGCTGGGGCGCCGCCCTGCCCGGCCAGCCCGGTGTCTCGATCGGCAGCGACAACTTCCAGGGCGGGCATGACATCACCACCCACCTGCTGCAGCAGGGCTGCCGCCGCATCGCCTTCCTCGGCCATGCCTCCAGCCACTACCCCGAATTCCAGGAGCGCTACCGCGGCCACGTGGCGGCCCTGCAGGACCACGGCCTGGCCGCCGAACCGGCGCTGCAGCACGATGCGATCACCACTGAAGCCTCCGGCCAGGAAGCCTGCCAGGCCCTGTTGGCGCGCGGCGAGCCGATCGATGCGATCTGCGCGGCCAGCGACCTGATCGCCATCGGTGCGATGCGCGCCCTGCGCGAGGCCGGGCTGCGGGTGCCGCAGGACGTGGCGGTGACCGGCTTCGACGACATCCCGCTGGCCGCTTCGGTGTCCCCCGCGCTGACCACGGTGCAGCAGGACACCAAGCAGGCCGGCCAGCTGCTGGTCGAGCGCCTGCTGGCGCTGATCGGCCGGCAGCCGGTGGACAGCCAGAGCATCCCGGTGAAGCTGGTGGTGCGCGAATCATCCCTGCGCGGGTAAGCGCCGCTGGGCCGGCGCGCTGGCCAACGCACGACGGCGGGATTCTCCCCCCATGACCAACGGCGGATGCGCACGGAGGCGGTTGCGCGGATAACGCGCAGACATTGCCCATGGAAAGGTGTACGTCGCATGCTGAAGATCGATTCGCTGTCCAAGACGTACGCCAACGGCGTGCATGCCCTCAACAACGTCACCCTGGACATCCCGCGGGGCATGTTCGGCCTGCTCGGCCCGAACGGCGCCGGCAAGTCCTCGCTGATGCGCACGCTGTCCACCCTGCAGGAGGCCGACAGCGGCACGGTGACGCTCAGCATTCCGGGCGAGGCGCCGATCGACGTGCTGCGTGACAAGGACGCCGTGCGCCGTCGGCTGGGCTACCTGCCGCAGGATTTCGGCGTGTACCCGAAAGTCAGCGCGCTGGACCTGCTGGAGCATTTCGCAGTGCTCAAGGGCCTGACCCAACGCGCGCAGCGCCGCGAGGTGGTCGATGGGCTGCTGCAGCAGGTGAACCTGTGGGATGCCCGCAAGCGCAAGCTGGGCACCTACTCCGGCGGCATGCGCCAGCGCTTCGGCATTGCCCAGGCGCTGCTGGGCGACCCGCGGCTGGTGATCGTCGACGAGCCCACCGCCGGCCTCGACCCGGAGGAACGCAACCGCTTCCTCAACCTGCTGGCGGCGATCGGCGAGAACGTAGCGGTGATCCTGTCCACCCACATCGTCGAGGACGTGACCGACCTGTGCCCGACGATGGCGATCATGAACAAGGGCCAGGTGCTGCTGACCGGCCGCCCCAGCGAAGCGATCGACGCCCTGCAGCACCAGGTCTGGCGCAAGCAGGTCGATCCTTCGGAGCTGGCCGACCATGAAGCGCGCTACGTGGTGCTGTCGACCCGTCTGGTCGGTGGCCGCCCGGTGATCCATGTGCACAGCGCCAACGACCCCGGCGACGGCTTTGCGGCCGTGGCTCCCGACCTCGAAGACGTGTACTTCCAGCGCCTGCGCCTGCAGGCCCGTGCTCGCGCGGCAGCCTGAGCGGAGCACGCCATGATCCTCGATTTCTTCCGTTTCGAGCTGCGCGAGCAGCTGCGTTCCCCGCTGCTGTGGCTGCTGGCCGGGCTGTTCGCCCTGCTCGCCTTCGCCGCTGCGTCCAGCGACGCCGTACAGATCGGTGGTGGCAGCGGCAACGTGCACAGCAACGCGCCCACCGTGATCGCGCAGATGCTGGGCATCTTCACCCTGCTCGGCATGCTGGTCACCGCCCTGTTCGTCAGCAATGCGCTGCTGCGTGACTTCGAACTGGGCACCGCCGAGCTGATCTTCGCCAGCCCGGTGAAACGCCGCGATTACCTGGCCGGCCGCATCGCCGCCGCCCTGGCTACCGGCCTGCTGTTCTACCTGCTGGTCGCTTTCGGGCTCTGGCTGGCACCGTTCATGCCCTGGGTGGACGCCGAGCGCATGGGGCCGATCAGCTGGCAGGGCTATGCCTGGAGTTTTGCGGTCATCGTCATTCCCAACCTGTTGTTCACCACCGCGCTGCTGTCACTGCTGGCAGCGGTCACGCGTTCAATCCTGTGGGTCTACATCGGGCTGGTGGCCTACCTGGTCCTGTTCGGCGCCAGCGCGGCGGTGCTGCGCGACATCGACAACACTTGGCTGGCGGTGCTCAGCGAGCCTTTGGGCATGCGCGCCCTGTCACGCACCATCCGCTACTGGTCCACCGCCGAGCACAACAGCGGCGTTCCCGGCCTGGCCGGCTACCTGCTGGCCAACCGTGCCCTGTGGCTGGGCGTGACGGCGCTGCTGTTCGCCGCCACGTTCGCCCTGTTCCGCACCGAGCGCAGCGGCAGCGGCCGTCGTCGCTGGGGCCGCCGGCAGGCGCAGCCGGTTGCCGACGCCGCCGCCCTCCGGCCCAACCGCAACCCGTTGCCGCGCGTGGTACCGGCATTCAGCGCGACCACCGCGTGGCAACAGTTCCTGCGCCAGGTGCGCTTCGACACGCGCGGCGTCCTGCGCAGCGTGCCGTTCATCGTGCTGCTGGTGCTGGGCCTGGCCAATTTCCTGCCCAACGCGCTGTTCCGGCAGACCCTGTACGGCACCTCGATCTGGCCGGTCACCTCGCAGATGATCATGGGCCTGCAGGGGGCCTTCAGCTGGCTGCTGGTGATCATCGTGCTGTTCTTCGCCGGTGAGCTGGTGTGGAAGGAACGCAGCGCGCGCATCAACGAAGTGACCGATGCCATGCCGGTGCCGAACTGGGTACCGCTGCTGGCCAAGTTCACCGCACTGCTGGCAGTGATCATCTGCTTCCAGGCCGCCGGTGCACTGGCGGCGATGGGCGTGCAGCTGGTCAAGGGCTACACCCACCTGGAGCCGCTGCTGTACCTGCGCAGCCTGGCGCTGGATTCGGTGATCTACATCCTGATGGGGGGCCTGGCACTGGTGCTGCAGGTGCTCACCAACAACAAGTTCGTCGGTTACGCGCTGCTGATCGTGGTGATGATCGGCCAGGGCGTGCTCGGCATGCTGGACTACACGCAGAACCTGTACACCTTCGGTGGCTGGCCCAACGCTCCCTATTCGGACATGAACGGCTACGGCCACTTCCTGCCGGGGCAGCTGGCATTCCAGGGCTACTGGGCGCTGTTCCTGCTGACCCTGATGTGCCTGGCATCGGCGCTCTGGGTGCGCGGTGTCAGCCAGGGCCTGCGCCAGCGCCTGGTCCTGGCCGGCCGCCGCCTGCGCGGCCCGACCGGCGTCTTCGCCGGACTTGCGGCATTGGCCTTCGCCGGCGTGGGCAGCTGGCTGTACTGGAGCACCAATATCCGCAACGAGTTCATCTCGCCCGACCAGCAGCTGGACCTGCAGGCCCGCTACGAGCGCGAGCTGTCGAAGTACCGCACCCAGCCGCAGCCGCGCATCGTGGCGGTGGACAACCGCGTGGACCTGTTCCCGGAATCGCAGTCGATGGTGATCGATGCGAACTGGACGGTGCGCAATACCCATGCCACGCCGATCCAGGACGTGCATGTCTCGATAGGCGATGACAAGCAGCTGGTCGACGTCGACCTGGGTGGGCAGACGCTGTCGTTGCACGATGCCGATCTCGGCTACCGCATCTACCGCCTGCAGAAGCCGCTGCAGCCGGGCGAAACCCGCAGCGTGCATTTCCGGGTGGTGCAGAAACCCAACGGCATCACCGCCGGGCCGGCGCCGAGCAACATCGTGGACAACGGCACCTTCTTCAACAGCCGCGTGCTGCCCTCGTTCGGCTACAACGAGGGCGCCGAGATCAGCGACCGCAACGAGCGGCGCAAGCGCGGCCTGGGTGAGCCGCGGCGCATGCCCAGGCTGGAGGACGAAGCGGCGCGCGCCAACACGTACATTGCCAACGATGCCGACTGGCTCGACTTCCGCACCACGATCTGCACCGCACCGGACCAGGTGGCGCTGGCCCCGGGCTACCTGCAGCGCGAGACCACGGTCAACGGCCGGCGCTGCTTCAGCTACGCCATGGACCGGCCGATGCTGAACTTCTATGCCTATCTATCGGCACGCTGGGAGGTGCGCAAGGCGAAGTACAAGGACATCCCGATCGAGGTCTACTTCGATCCGGCGCACGGCTACAACGTGAACCGGATGATCGAGGCGGTGCAGAAGTCGCTGGCCTATTACGAGGCGAACTTCACCCCGTACCAGCACCGCCAGGTACGCATCATCGAATTCCCGGGCTATGCCCGCTTCGCGCAGTCCTTCGCCAACACCATCCCCTATTCCGAGGCCATCGGTTTCATCGCCGACCTGCGCGACCCGGACAAGGTGGACTACGTGTTCTACGTGACCGCGCACGAGATCGCGCACCAGTGGTGGGCGCACCAGGTGATCGGCGCCAACGTGCAGGGCGCGACCGTGCTGTCCGAATCGCTGTCGCAGTACTCGGCCTTGATGGTGATGGAGCAGGAATACGGCCGCCAGCACATGCGCCAGTTCCTCAAGCGCGAACTGGACGGCTACCTGTCCGGCCGCGGTGGCGAAGCCATCGAGGAACAGCCGCTGGAACGCGTGGAAAACCAGCAGTACATCCACTACCAGAAGGGTTCGCTGGTGTTCTACCGCCTGCGCGAGGAAATCGGCGAGCAGGCGCTGAACCGTGCGTTGAAGCGCTTCCTGCAGGACAAGGGCTACCAGCAGCCGCCGTACACCACCTCACGCGAGCTGCTGGGCTACATCCGCGCCGAGACCCCGGCCGACCGCCAGCAGCTGGTCACCGACCTGTTCGAGAAGATCAGCTTCTACGACAACCGGGTGATGGCCGCCAGCGCCCGCAAACGTGCTGACGGCCGCTACGACGTGACCCTGGACCTGCATGCCGCCAAGCAGTACGCCGATGGCAAGGGCAAGGAGAGCGAGGCGAAGATGGATGACTGGGTCGAGATCGGCGTGTTCGCCACCGGACCGTCGGGCAAGGAGCGCGACCAGAAGGTGCTGTACCTGCAGCGCCACCACATCACCAGCGCCGCGCCGAAGATCACGGTGACGGTGGATGAAAAGCCGGACGAAGCAGGCTTCGATCCCTACAACAAGCTGATCGACCGGGTGAGCGATGACAACCGGCGCAAGGTGACGATGTGAAGCAACGGGGCGCCGGCCGATGTGCCGGTGCTCCGCGCGACGCGTGCGGGCTTGGCTTGGCCTTGCTGTAGTGCCGAGCCCTGCCCCGCACACCGTCCACGACAACCGCGAAAGTTCAGCGCACCGGGGCCTTCGGCCCCAGCAACGCCAGCAGCACGAAGACCACGATCGAGGCGACGGTGCCAAGCACCGCCGGCAACCCGAATGCCCACGCCGGACGGCCCTGCTGGCGCGCCCACTGGCCCAGATGCCAGGCCGCCCCCAGGTTGATCAGCCAGGCAATGGCGAACACCGGCCACAGCACCATGCCCACCGCACGCAGAACAGGCATGGACACCAGTGCGGCGACGATGGCCGCGATCAGGAAGACCAGTGCGGAGCGGGAATGGCGTGATCGTGCCGGTGCGTCGGCGGGTGATTCGCTGAATTCCATGGAGAGTGCCTCGATCCCGATGTAGTCCAAAGGGGATCACGTACGGTGCCCGAAGGGAAGCTCTCTGTAGTATCGAGCCGTGCTCGACTGATCCGGCATTGCGCGAACGGCAGCCGAGCATGGGCTTGGCTCTACATGACAATCAACCCTGGGCGAAGTCCTTCAGGATCTCGCCGACGCCGCTGGGCGAGATCTCGAAGCCCAGCGAAGTGCCCGGGTTGATCACCACGCCGTAGCCACCCGGCACCCGGCGCAGCACGTCCAGCATCCGCCAGCGGATCTGGTGTTCGGCCTGCTGGCTGTAGATGCCCACCCGCGACGGATCGGTGAACACGGCCACGTGCAGGGTGCCCTGCTTGTCGAACAGCAGCGGGTCGAAGCCGCTGCCATCGGGGGTCACCAGGCTGCCGGTCAGCAGTACCACCTCGGAGGCGACGAAGGCCTCCATGAAGGCGCGGATCGGCACCGCCCCGTCCATCGCCGCCTTCAGCAGGGTTTCGATCGGGGTCTGCGGGGCGAGGTCGGTCATGGCGATACGGCGGGGCGTGAGGGGGGCCTATTGTGCCGGATATGGTCACCCCGGTAGTGCCGGCCGCTGGCCGGCACCTGAAGGTGCCATGGATTCATGGGTGCCGGCCAGCGGCCGGCACTACCGCCCCAGCCGCACGTCCCGCGCCCGCTGGTCGGCCATCGCCTTGTCCAGCTCGGCCTGCAGCGCCGGCTGCTGCACGGCGGCATCGAGCACGTACACCTTCACCCCGTGCGCCGGCACTTCGGCCTTCAGGGAAGCATCCACCTGCAACGAACCGCCGTCCAGCGCATCACGCCAGCGGCCCGCCTGGAGGTACCGCGCCACGGTGAAGGTCTTCGCACTGTCGCCCTTGTTCAGCAGCACCAGCGCGGTCTGCGCCACCTCGCCATGCTGCAGCACGCGGAAGAACACCGCCTCATCACCCTGCAGGCGCTCGTTCACCTGCAGGCCGCGCTGCAGCGCCGGAGTGGCTGCGCGCAGCCGGGCGATACGCTGCAGCGGCGCGAAGATCGGACTCTTCGGCGCAGCATCCACACGCGGCTGGCCGAAGTAAGCGCGATTGCCGGCATGCTCGGCACGGCCACGCATGAAGCCCGTCTCCGAGCCGTAATAGACCACCGGAATGCCGCGCGCGGTGAACAGCCAGTTGTGTGCATCAATGAAGCCACTGTCGCTGGCCTGCAGTCGTGGCATGTCGTGGTTGTCGTAGAAGCTCATCAGCTCGTACGGGTTGGCATACGGCCCACCGCTCAGATGCAGCGGCTCGGCCAGGGTCTCGAAACCCTTGCCGGCGGTGCCGAAGGTCTGCTCCAGTGCACCGCGCAACGGGAAGTCGAGCACGCTGACGTTGGCGTTGGCCGGCCAGGTGTGCTCTGCAATGCGCGCGGCATCGTAATCGAACGCTTCGCCGAACATGAACATGCCCGGGTGCTCGGCGCGGATACGCTTGACGAAGGCATGCCACCACGGGTGCGGCAACCAGCCGATGGTGTCGATGCGCAGCGCATCCACGCCCTGAGCGGCCCATTGCAGGTAAGCACCGACCAGGTAGTCCATCACCGCCGGATTGTCCTGGTTGAAGTCGGACAGCTCGGCCAGGTTGCCATCGAAGATCGAGCCGTCCTTGCTGTCGACCGGTCCAATGTTGTTGTAGAACGCGTGCAGCGGGTTGTGCTTCGGATCCAGTTCCTGCGGCGGCAGGTTCTGGTGGTCGGCGATCAGCTTTCCGTCCTTGTCGAAGATCTGCCCGAACTGCGGCTGCCGTGTCGGCATGGTCCAGGCCGGCGAACCGTGGTTGCCCACGATGTCCAGCACCACCTTCAAGCCGGCACCGTGCAGGCCCTTGGTCAACCCGGCGAAGTCCAGGTCCTTGCTGGGCAGGTGCTCATCGAGCTTGTAGAAGTTGATGCCCCAGTACCCGTGGTAGCCGGTCTTGCCACGATCGGTCAGCGTGCTGGTGCAGCTGATCGGCTTGCTGCCGGCAAAGGCCTCGTCCGGGTTGTCAACGATGGGCGTGATCCACACCGCACCGAAGCCGAGGTTGCGGATGTACTGCGCATTGTCGAGCACGCCACGGAAGTCGCCGCCGAGATAGCCGATGTTGCCGTCCACCTTGTCCGGGCAGGGCACCGGGATGTCGAAGGTGCGGAGCTTGCCGCCCTGGTCACGATGGTCATTGGACGGGTCACCGTTGACGAAACGGTCGGTGACCACGAAGTACACCGCATCACTGGCGAACGGTTCGGTGGTGCCCACATAGTCCGGGCGCGGCGCGGCCGCCGCATGGCCGGCCAGCAGCATCAAGGAAACAGCAACAGACAACGCAGCACGCATCACACCACCTCCGGACGGGACGGAACCCACAACACGCACAGGCCGGCAATGAACAGGCTGCAGCCGCCCAGCACCAGCACATGCATTGGCTGGCCGCCCAGCAATGTGCGCAGGGCGAAGCCGAGTGCACTGGCCGCCACCAGCTGCGGGATCACGATGAAGAAATTGAAGATGCCCATGTACACGCCCATCTTCGATGCCGGCACGCTGTCGGACAGCAGTGCATACGGCAGCGAGAGGATGGACGCCCAGGCGAAACCGACGCCAACCATCGACAGCAGCAACCAGTGCGGATCGCGGATGAACATCAGCGAGACCAGGCCGGCACCGCCCAGCCACAGGTTGACCAGGTGGCTCCAGCGCAGGCCGATCGCACGCACCATGAGTGGAATCAGCACCGCCGCCAACGCGGCGAACCCGTTGTAGGCGCCAAACAGCACGCCCACCCAGTTGGCGCCCTCGTTGTAGGCCGCCGACTCTGGTTCAGTCGAACCGAAGTGGGCGCCAGCCACCGCGGCGGTGGTGTAGATCCACATCGCAAACAGCGCGAACCACGAGAAGAACTGTACCCACGCCAGGCGACGCATGGTGACCGGCATCGCGCGCAGGTCGCCGACGATGGCGGCCAGCATGTGCGTGGCCGGCAGCGTACGCGCGAGCGCCAGCAGCAGGCCATAGCCGGCACACAGGCCGGCCAGCACGTACAGCATCCGGTCGCCCTGCCGCCAGGTGATCAGCAGCGCCAGCAGTACGCCCAGCCCCAGCCATCCGGCCACCTGCACCCAGGGCGCCGGGCCGCTGATCGGCGCCGCTGCGTGATGTGCCGGAGGTTCGGCGTCATCGAAACCGGCCAGCTCCGCCGGTGAGTATTCGCGGGTGCTGACCACCGTCCAGGTGATTGCCGCCAACAGCACCACCGCGCCGAAGTAGAACGCATAGCGCACGGTATCAGGCACCTCACCTGCGGCGGCCGTATTGGCGACCCCGAAGTGGGCCAGGATGAACGGCAGGAAGCTGGCGACGATGGCGCCCACGCCGATGAAGAAGCTCTGCATGGCGTAGCCGGTCGGGCGCTGGCGCGGTGCCAGCTGGTCGCCGACGAAGGCGCGGAACGGCTCCATTGATACGTTGATCGAAGCATCCAGCACCCACAACGTGCCCGCCGCGATCCACAACGTCGGCGAGTTCGGCATCACCAGCAGCGCCAGCGTGGTCAACACCGCTCCGATCATGAAATAAGGACGGCGGCGCCCCCAGCGCGTCCAGGTGCGGTCGGACAGGTAACCGATCACCGGCTGCACCAGCAGGCCGGTCAGCGGCGCGGCGATCCACAGCCCGGGCACCGCGTCGATGTCCGCGCCCAGCGTCTCGAAGATGCGGCTGGCATTGGCGTTCTGCAGGGCGAAGCCGAACTGGATGCCCAGGAAGCCGAAACACATGTTCCAGATCTGCCAGAACGACAGCTGCGGCTTGGCGGTACGATTCATCGTGCGCCCTCTGCCGCGGCCACCGGCGCCACCATCAGCGCCTGCACCTGGGCTTGGTTGAGCACGCCATCGCGTCCGCCCTTGCCCCCGGTGTAGTGCGCGAAGTGCTGCAGCGCGCTCATGTTGAAGCCTTCTTCAAGCGTGACCGTGCATCGGCCCTTGGGCACCGTGAATGTCGCCGAGGTCGAGTCCTGCACGGCCACGCTGTGCGGCAGGGTGACGGTGTGCCGCTGCAACGGCTGGCCCGGGCACTGCAGCACCAGCTGCTTCACCGCAGCGGTGACGCCGGTGTTGATCGGCCCGTTCGGATTGCGGTACTGCAGGCGCAGGCGCACCTGCCCGGCCCTGGCGGAGGTGAACTGCCAGCGCTGCGTACCCTTCAGTCGCTGCTGCGGACCGACGCAGACCATCGGGCTGTGCAGCGATTCAATTGCACCGTCGCGCCGGGTCAGGCTGAGGCAATGCTGCAGGCCATCGTCACCGATGCGTGCAAGGCCATTGCTGGCGGCGAGCGCCCGGCCGTCCTGCCACAGCACCTGGCCGGCAGCGACCACGACATTCCAGCCCCTGCCCTTGCGTTGCACCTGCGGTGCGGCCGGCGTGGCTGGTGCGCGCGCATCTGCGTCGGCCGTCGTCGCCGCGCTGCGTGGCGCCGCTGCGGCGGGCACCAGCTGCACGGTGGTGGTGGCGCCACGGGTCTTCACCTTGCCCGCCACCAGCAGGCCATCACCCACCTGCTTCGGTCGCTCCAGCACATAACGCCTGCCATCGGCCTCCAGGGAGATGCGGCGCTGATTGCCGAACAGTTCGGGCACCAGCACGGCCGGCAGCTTGGGCTGCACGCGGCCATCGTCCTGCACGCCGAACACGCCCTCGACCACCATCGACAGATAGCCGGCCACCGACCACAGCTGGCGTTCGGAGTTGACCACCGGGCCGCTCAGCACGCCCTCGTCAACATGCACCGCCTGGCTGACCAGCTCGTAGTTCTCCATGTTGGAACCGGCCAGCGCGGCGCCCTGCATCAGCGAGCGGATCTCGGCGGCGATGCGCGGTGCATCGTCCAGCTGGCGCGCCGCGCGCAGCGAATAGGCACTGACGAACGGCCAGATCGCGCGGTTGTGGTAGATCGGCTGCTGCGCCTCCTGCGGCCACACCACCGGGCTGCCGGCCGGCCCCATCGGATAGGCGGCCAATGCACGGCGCGCCCGCTCGGGTGGCAGCACTTCGGCCAGGATGCCCAGCGACAGGCCAAGCAGATCGACCTTGGCGTACGGCACCGGGTGCGCGGCCTCGCCGATGTAGCTCATGTACTGGCCGATATCCTCGCGCCAGAAGCGCGCATCGATCTGCTGCGCCAATGCATCGGCCCATGCCCTGTAGTCGGCCGCGCGGGCATCGCCGTGCTGCCCGGCCAGGCGTTCGGCCAGGCGCAGTGCCTGGTAGTGCAGCACGTTGGTGGACAATGCGTAGGAATCACCGATGAAACGCACGTCCTCGCGGGTCCAGTCTGGATAGGTCTGCTCGCGCCAGTCCAGGAAGGAGGTCTCGCCGCGGTACAGGCCCATCTGCGCGTCGAACACCATCGCGCGGTCCTGCGCCAGCGTGCCCTGCAGCGCCTGCCAGACCTGATCGGCAAACGCTCGGTCCTCCAGCAGGTGGCGTGCCGCCAGGAACCACACCACGCGATCACTGCTGATCGGCCAGCTGCCGCCGGAACCGGTGTCCTGCGCCACGAACAGGCCGGGCGTACGCCCGTCACGGGCTGCCGACAGCTTGAACTGCAGCGACTGCCGGGTGCGCTGCGGGTCCAGCCGCGCCAGCGCCAGGTCGGCGGCGAAGCTGACATCACGGGTCCACACATAGGGCCAGCGTGCACCGGTCTGGAAGCACTCGCACGGGACCGGCCGGCCCTCGTCGAACGCCGGATCACGGATCGCGTCCACGCGGTCCTGGGACATCTCCTGCTGGGCGAGCGCGAACAGGGCATCGAACATCACGCTGCCGGTCTGGCTGCGCATCGGTGCGGCTGCGATCTGCACTGCGCCCTTCGGCGCATGCAGCACGAAGCTGCCCTTGGCAGCGGCTTCGGCGCGCGCATGGCGACCGTCGAATTGCAGGTCGGCCGCCTGCGCGGTCGATCCCAGCGCTGCCCCCAGGGCAGCGGTCAGGCAAATGATCTTCAGCATCGAAGCGGCGGACCGGCTTGCGCCCGTCGGCCTCCCTCCCTCTCTGCACGCGTTGTAGGTCCGCACCGTCGTTGCCGGCGGGCGGGCGCGGCCCCTCCCTCAAGGTGCCTGGGCCCCATGGTAGACGCGGGGCTGTCGGCTGCGTCCAGTTGCATACGTATTCATGGCATCGCGCGGTGGCGCGCCCGCCGCGCTGGCTTATGGTCCGGGTCTGCCAACGGCGCCTTGGGAGGGGAATTGCCGATGTCATCCACTGCTGTACGCGCGGTGTTCGCGCACATGCTCGGCCTGGCCCTGATCGGGTGGGCCACGCTGGTACAGGCCGCGCCACAGGTGGCCAGCGTCGAATCGCCGGGCAAGGTATTGAAGGTCAGTCTGCTGCTGGACGGCGGCACCGCCCGCTACCGTGTCGAGCGCCTGGGCGACACCGTGGTGGAGGATTCGAAGCTGGGCTTTGCCCTGCGCGACGGTCGCCTGGACCGCGATTTCGCCCTGCTGGGCCAGCAGCGGCGCAGCGTCGATGACACCTGGGAGCAGCCGTGGGGCGAGCGCCGGCTCACCCGCAACCACTTCAACGAGCTGACCGTGCAGCTGGCTGAAACCACCGGCCGCAAGCGGCGGCTGGATGTGGTGTTCCGCGTCTACGATGATGGCCTTGGCTTCCGGTATGTGTTCCCTGAGCAACCGAACCTGCGCGAAGCCATCATCGATGACGAACTGACCGAGTTCGCCATCGCGCCCGAATCAACCGCCTGGTGGATTCCCGCCGGCGAACCGATCCACTACGAATACCTGTATCAGCGCACGCCGCTGCGCGAAGTGCCGCTGGTGCATACGCCGATGACCCTGCGCAGCCGCGATGGCCTGCACGTGGCGATCCACGAGGCAGCGCTGGTGGACTATGCCGGCATGTGGCTGCGGCGCACCGAGGGGCAGCGCCTGCGCGCGCAGCTGTCGCCCTCGGCCGAAGGCTGGAAGGTACGCCGCACCCTGCCCTTCGCCACGCCGTGGCGCACGCTGCAGATCGCCGATCGTGCCGGTGGCCTGGTCGAATCGGACCTGATCCTCAACCTCAATGAACCCAACGCGCTGGGCGATGTCAGCTGGGTGAAGCCGGCCAAGTACCTGGGCGTGTGGTGGTCGATGCACCTGGACAACGAGAGCTGGGCAACCGGACCGAAGCACGCGGCCACCACCGCCAAGACCAGGAAGGTGATCGACTTCGCCGCCGCGCATGGCTTCCGTGGCGTGCTGGTGGAAGGCTGGAACCCGGGCTGGGACGGCAACTGGGTGGGCAATGGCTACGACTTCGATTTCACCCGTGCCACGCCCGATTTCGATATCGAAGCGCTGTCGGCGTATGGCCTGAAAAAGGGTGTGCACCTGATCGGCCACCATGAAACCGGCTGCGCCATCGAGCACTACGAGGACCAGCTGGGCGCCGCGCTGGACCTGTACGCACGGCTGGGCGTGGACCAGTTCAAGACCGGCTACGTCTGCGACGATGGCCAGGTCGACCGCCGCAACCCCGCGGGGGGCCCACTGTGGCGCGAGTGGCACGACGGGCAGTTCATGGCCCGCCACCACCTGAAGGTGGTGCAGGAAGCTGCGCGCCGGCATCTGTCGGTCAACCCGCATGAGCCGATAAAGGATACCGGCCTGCGCCGCACCTATCCCAACTGGATCTCACGCGAAGGCGCGCGCGGCATGGAATACAACGCCTGGGGCCAGCCGCCGAACCCGCCGGGACATGAGGTCAACCTGGTGTTCACCCGCATGCTGGCCGGGCCGATGGATTACACCCCCGGCATCCTCAGCCTGAAGGGCCGCCACGGCCAGGCCATTCCCAGCACGCTGGCCCGCCAGCTTGCCCTGTACGTGGTGCTGTACAGCCCGATCCAGATGGCCGCGGACCTGCCCGAACACTACCTGCAGCATCGCGAGGCGTTCCGTTTCATCGAGGACGTGGCGGTGGACTGGGAGCAGAGCCGCGTGCTCGACGGCGAAGTGGGTGACTACGTGACGATCGTGCGCCGCGACCGCAACAGCCGCGACTGGTTCCTCGGCAGCATCACCGACGAACACGGCCGCGTGCTGCCGGTACCGCTGGGCTTCCTGGAGCCAGGCGTGCGCTATCGCGCCGAGATCTACCGCGATGGTGAAGGCGCTGATTTCCGCAGCAACCCGTTCGCGTTCGCACGCGAAACCCGCGAGGTGACCAGTGCCGATGCACTGACGCTGGTGCTGGCACCGGGCGGTGGGCAGGCCATTCGCTTCACGCCCATCCACTGAACGTTTTCCTACCTGCGCTCCCGTAGCGCCCGAGCCCATGCTCGGGCGGCGGTGCGTAGCACCGAAACGCAGCCGAGCATGGGCTCGGCTCTACCGAACAAGGCACCTGAAAGCGATTACAACCCTGCAGACGCCATTGAATACGTATGCAGGGTGATTCCCGCGAAGAACGCGCTGCCTACCATAGCGGCGACGACAGCGGCCACCGCGTCGCACGTTCACGGCCCCGCCGGAACGCTCACAAATCGATCTGCAACATTGCCTGGGAGGGGAAAATGTTGAACCACAAGCGCAGCGCGCTGAGCATCGCGCTGGCCGTTGTCCTGGCGCCGACGCTGGCGTCGGCACAGTCCACGCAGAACACCACCACGCCGGCCGGCACCGCCGCCACCAACCTGGATACGGTGCAGGTCACCGGCATCCGCCGCGGCATCGAGAGCGCGATCGCGGTCAAGCAGGACGCCACCTCGGTGGTCGAGGCAATCTCCGCTGAAGACATCGGCAAGCTGCCCGACGTCAGCATCGCCGAATCCATCTCGCGCCTGCCCGGCCTAGCCGCCCAGCGCGTGGCCGGGCGTGCGCAGGTGATCAGCGTGCGCGGCCTGTCGCCGGACTTCGCCACCACCCTGCTCAATGGCCGCGAAGTGGTCAGCACCGGCGACAACCGCGGCGTCGAGTTCGACCAGTACCCGTCCGAGCTGGTCAACGGCGTGACGGTGTACAAGACCCCGGACGCGGCGCTGGTCGGCCAGGGCCTGTCGGGCACCATCGACATGCAGACCGCGCGCCCGCTCAGCTTCGGCGAGCGCGTGATCGCGGTCAGTGGCCGCTACCAGAAGAGTTCGCTGGGCCGCGCCGCCAATGTCGATCCGTACGGCAACCGCTTCAGCGCCAGCTACATCGACCAGTTCCTGGACAAGACCCTGGGCATCGCCATCGGCTATGCGCACAGCGACATGCCGATCCAGGAGAACCAGGTCGGCCTGTACGAGCCGTGGACCACCGAGCACACCGACAAGGGCGACCGCCCGGGCGTGGGCGCCGGCACCTACTTCTCCGATGGCATCAAGGCGCTGCGCCGCACCGGCAACAACAAGCGCGACGGCGTGATGGCCACGATCCAGTTCCGCCCGAACAACAGCTGGACCAGCACCTTCGATGCCTTCCACACCGAAGCCGAGCAGATCGACACCGCCAACCAGTTCGAGCTGAACCTCAGCAACTACAACGGCAACTACACCCCGGGCCTGCTGGTCAGCAACCCGCAGGTCAACGCCAACGGCTCGTTCACCGGCGGCACCGCCAGCGGCGTGTATCCGCTGGTGCGCGGCATGTACAACAAGCGCAAGGACAAGATCGATGCGTTCGGCTGGAACAACGAGTTCAACTTCGGCGGCGTCAAGCTGGTCGCCGACCTGAACTACTCCAAGGCCACGCGCGACGAGCTGAACCTGGAAAACAACCTGCAGCTGACCCCGATGCCGCAACTGGATACGGTCGGCGTGTCGATCCGCCAGGACGGCTTCTCGCAGATCAGCCCGGGCCTGAACTACTCCAACCCCGATGCGCTGTTCCTGACCAACACGATCTACGGCTCCGGCTACGGCAAGGTGCCGCAGGTGGAAGACCGCCTGAAGGGCGGCAAGCTGGCTGCCACCATCGCCCTTCCTGATGCCATCGCCTCGTGGGCACCGGACATCGACATCGGCGTGAACTATGCCGACCGCCGCAAGGTGAAGACCCAGTCCGAAGGCAACATCCTGCTCGGCGCACAGGGCGATGCCAACATCGCCTCGGACCTGCAGTACCGTCCGGTGGACCTGGGCTTCGCCGGCCTCGGCACCATCCCGGCCTGGAACGTACCGGCCGCTGTGGGTCGTTACATGACCTTCAACCCGGTCGACAACCTGGACTACTTGATCCCCAAGTCGTGGACGGTCGAAGAGAAGATCACCACCGCCTGGGCGCGCCTGAACATCAACACCGACATCGGTGAAGTGGGCGTGCGCGGCAACATCGGCGTGCAGATGCAGCACACCGACCAGAGCTCGGATTCGCGCTACTTTGACCGCTCCCGCCCAGCGGGCGAGAACGTTCTTCCTATCGCCAGCGGGAAAACTTATAACGATTGGTTGCCGAGCCTGAACCTGGCCTTCCTGTTCCCGCACCAGCAGACCCTTCGCTTCGCCGTCGCCAAGCAGGTCGCACGCCCGCGCGTGGATCAGATGCGCGCCGGTCTGGATTTTGGTGTTGCCCGAGAAACCGGCAAGCCCGGGGCCAGCGGCGGCAACCCCCTGCTGGATCCCTGGCGTGCAACCGCGGTCGACTTGTCTTACGAGAAGTACTTCGGCGAGAAGGCCTACGTAGCGGCGGCGATCTTCTACAAGGACCTGAAGAGTTACGTCTATACGCAGACAATTGATGGTTATGATTTCAGCGACCAAGTGGCCAACTGGGTTTCTCAACCAGGTGATGCGCCGGTGCTGACCACCGGCACCTTCTCCGCGCCGCAGAACGGCAAGGGCGGCACGCTGAAGGGCCTGGAACTGACCGCATCGTTCCCGCTGGACATGCTGACCGACAGCCTGCGTGGCTTCGGCCTGCAGGCCAGCGCGACCTTCAACAAGAGCGACATCACCATCCTGGATCCGGAGAGCGCCTCCAGCGTGGGCAGTGAACCGATCAGCCTGCCGGGCCTGTCCAAGCGCGTGTACAACTTCACTGCCTATTACGAGCGCAGCGGTTTTGAAGCACGCGTCAGCCAGCGCCGGCGGTCGGACTTCATCGGTGAGATCGGCAACTTCAACGGCAACCGCAGCCTGCGCTATGTCGTCGGCGAGAACGTGACCGATGCGCAGGTCAGCTACACCTTCAGCGACAGCAGCGCCCTGCGTGGCCTGACCCTGCTGCTGCAGGGCAGCAACCTGACCAACGAGCCGTACCGCACCTACGCCGGCAGCAAGGACCGCCCGCTGGAGTACATCGAATGGGGCCGCACCTACATGCTGGGCGTGAACTACAAGTTCTGAGGTAGCGCCGGGCCCTGCCCGGCAGCCGGACCCGGTAGTGCCGGCCGCTGGCCGGCAACAGAAACAGGGAGCAGGACCGGAAACCCGCTGCGCAGGCAGCGGGTTTTCCTTTGCGCGGATGCCGGCCGTTGGTCGCAAGGCCCACCCATAAAAGAGGGACGGGGCGCTTCGGCCCCGTCCCCGCAAGTACCGCCACCGGAGAAAACGGTCAGCTGCGTCGGGCGCAATACACCGCGCGCGGCGGCAGCTGGAGTTCATTGCCCTGCACCGTGCCCGCATCCGGGCCCGGTACCACCACCTGCTGCCAGTTGCCCGGCGGCAGCGGATGGCTCACCGCTTCGGCCGACAGGTTGAAGGCCAGCAGGAGGGTTTCATCTGCAAGCATACGCTCGAACAGCAGCACGGGCTCGGCGCTTTCAAGAAATCTGATGCTGCCGTGCAGGAGGGCCGGCTGGGTATGCCGCCAGGCCAGAAACGCGCGGAACGCCGCCAGCACCGAATGCGGGTCGCGCTCCTGCACGGCGACCGCCGCGGCCCGGTGTTCGGCCGGGATCGGCAGCCAGGGCTGGCCGGTGGTGAAGCCGGCCAGCGGTGCATCGGTCCACGGCAGCGGGGTGCGGCAGCCGTCACGGCCCTTGAAATTCGGCCAGAAGGTGATGCCATAAGGGTCCTGCAGGGCCTCGAACGGCACCTCGGCCTCGGCCAGGCCCAGCTCCTCGCCCTGGTACAGGCAGACCGAACCGCGCAGCGAGCACAGCATCGCCACCAGCATCCGCGCCAGGCGCGGATCGGCCGGGTGGCCGCCCCAGCGGCTGACCGCCCGCTCCACGTCGTGATTCGAAACCGCCCAGCACGGCCAGCCTTCGGTCATCGCTGCTTCCAGGCGCGAGACCGTATCGCGGATGTAGGCCGCACTGTAGTCGTCCACCAGCAGCTCGAAGCTGTAGCCCATGTGCAGGCGGCCCTCGCGGGTGTACTCGGCCGTGGTGGCCAGCGAGTCTTCCGAAGAGATCTCGCCCAGGCTGACCGCCCCCGGGTATTCGTCCAGCAGCGCGCGCAGGCGCTCCAGGAACGGCAGGTTCTCCGGCTGCGTGTTGTTGTAGTAGTGGTACTGGTAGGCGTACGGGTTGTCCGGGCTGAAGCCGCGCCCCACCCGCTTGTCGGCGGGCTTGGCCGGGTTGTCACGCAACCGTGCGTCGTGGAAGCAGAAGTTGATCGCATCCAGGCGGAAGCCATCCACGCCGCGGTCGAGCCAGAAGCGCACGTTGTCCAGGGTCGCCTGCTGCACGTCCGGGTGATGGAAGTTCAGGTCCGGCTGGTCGACCAGGAAGTTGTGCAGGTAGTACTGCTCACGGCGCGGCTCCCACTGCCAGGCGCAGCCGCCGAACAGCGACAGCCAGTTGTTGGGCGGGGTACCATCCTCGCGCGGGTCGGCCCAGACGTACCAGTCGGCCTTCGGATTGCTGCGGTCCTGGCGGCTCTCGCGGAACCACGCATGCTCGATCGAAGTGTGGCTCAGCACCTGGTCGATCATCACCTTCAGGCCCAGGCCGTGGGCCTTGGCCAACAGGCGGTCAAAGTCGTCCAGGCTGCCGAACAGCGGGTCGACATCGCGGTAATCGGCGATGTCGTAGCCGAAGTCGGCCATCGGCGACCTGAAGAACGGCGAGATCCAGATCGCATCCACGCCCAGCGCGGCAATGTGGTCCAAGCGCTGAATGATGCCGGGCAGATCGCCCACGCCATCGCCGTTGGCATCAAGGTAACTGCGCGGGTAGATCTGGTAGATGACGGCTCCGCGCCACCATGGATAGTGCGACATCGACAGCCCCCCTCCGGGCATGCGGGACCCGCCGGCAGCGGGCCGAAATCCTGATCCGGCAAGCTTAGCGGCGGGCTCCCAGGCATGGCGCAACCTGCATACGTATTCACGCGGAGGGCCGCGCAGGCCGGGCTGGAATTGCCGCTCGGGCCGGTTTGCGCCCGAATTCACGGCCAGCGCCTATAATCGGTGGTGAGCCTGAAAGCCTGATCGCATGACCATCACCGAAGACACCCGTCCCGCCCTGGGCCTGCCCCAGATCCAGTCGCTTGCCGCGGCCGACATGGCCGCCGTCGACGCCCTGATCCGGCGCCGGCTGTCCTCGGACGTCGTGCTGATCAACCAGATCGCTGACCACATCATTTCCGCCGGCGGCAAACGCCTGCGCCCGATGCTGGTGATGCTGGCCGGCCATGCGGTCGGCCAGGCTGGCCCGGAGCACCACCAGCTGGCGGCGATCATCGAGTTCATCCACACCTCCACCCTGCTGCACGACGACGTGGTGGACGAATCCAGCCTGCGCCGTGGCCGCAGCACCGCCAACGCACTGTGGGGCAACGCGCCCAGCGTGCTGGTCGGCGACTTCCTGTACTCGCGCAGCTTCCAGCTGATGGTCGAGCTGGAGCGCATGCCGGTGATGCAGATCCTGGCCGACGCCACCAACCGCATCGCCGAGGGTGAAGTGCTGCAGCTGCTGCACGTGCACAATCCGGATACCGACGAAGCCGCCTACCTGCGCGTGATCGAGCGCAAGACCGCGGTGCTGTTCGCCGCCGGCACCCGCCTGGGCGCGCTGGCCAGCGGCGTGGATGAAGCGACCCAGCAGGCCTTGTTCGACTACGGCATGCATCTGGGCTACGCGTTCCAGATCGCCGACGACGTGCTGGACTACTCGGCCAACGCCGAGGAGCTGGGCAAGAACCTGGGCGACGACCTCGCCGAGGGCAAGGCCACGCTGCCGCTGATCCACGCGATGGCCCACTCCGACGACGCCACCCGCGAGCGCCTGCGCACCATCGTGCAGGACGGTGACGCCTCGGCGATGCCGGAAGTGCTGGCCGCGATCCGTGCCACCGGCGGCCTGGAGTACAGCCGCGCGCGTGCAGAGGAATATGCCGCAGCCGCCGAGCGCGCGCTCGACGGCCTGGGCGACAACGATGCCGTGGCCGCCCTGCGCGGCCTGGCCCGCTACGCGGTGCAGCGCTCGCATTGACCGGCTGAGGTGTGCCGACCAACGGTCGGCACCCACCAAACCGGCATTCCGGTGGGTGCCGACCGTTGGTCGGCACTGAAGCATCGGTAGTGCCGGCCGCTGGCCGGCATTCCCGATGACATCCGCAGCATCATGAGGTTGCCGGCCAGCGGCCGGCACTACCACTGCACGAATCAACGTTTCTCGAAGCGTTCCTCGAAGAACTCATCCAGCGCCTTCCACGCGCGCTTGGCCGCCCGCTCGTTGTACTGGCACCCCGGCGGACTGTTGGCATCGCGCTCGGCGAAGCAGTGCACCGCCCCGCTGTAGTTGGTGAACTCCCAGTCGACCTTGGCCGCGTTCATTTCCCTCTGGAAACCAGCGATGTCCTCGGCAGTCACGCTCCTGTCGTCTGCGCCGTTGAGCACCAGCACCGACGGATGGCTGCCACCGGCCTGCGCCGGCAGCGGTGAACCCAACCCACCGTGCAGGCTGACCACACCGGCCAGCGGCGCACCGGCACGAGCCAGTTCCAGCACCGTGGTGCCGCCGAAACAGAAGCCCACCGCGCCGATCCGGCCGGCATCGAGCGGCACCTTGCCCGCCTGCGCCCTGAGCACGTTCACCGCCTCCAGCGCACGTGCGCGCAGCAGCGGCCTGTCATTGCGCAGCTTGGTTGCCACCGGCCCGGCCTCGGCATCGGTCTTCGGCCGCACGCCCTTTCCGTAGACATCGGCCACCAGCACCACGTAATCATCGCCGGCCAGCTGCTTGGCCTTTTCGACCGCCGATTCGTTCACGCCCTTCCAGTTCGGCACCATCACCAGGCCCGGGCGCTTGTCGTTGTCGCCGTCGTCATAGACCAGCACGCCACTGAAGGTCGTGCCCTGGTGTTTCCATTCCACCGGCTGGGTCTTCATCGCCGCCCACGCCGGCATCGCCGCCAGCCCCAGGATCACCGCCACACCGCATCGCCAACGATTCATGCGCCTGCTCCGCAAGAAAAAGGGGACGGAGGGGATTAAGCCGCATTTGCCCCTCCCGCGTCGCATTCTGCATTGGCGACGTGACGCAGGTGTGGTTGGATACGACTTAATCCCCTCCGTCCCCTTTTTCCGTATGAACGTTGTTGACCGCTTTCTGTCTGGCCTGAACCCGCGCCTGCCTGCTGATGGCGCCGCGCAATGGATCCACGTCCAGGGCGCCAGCGCCGAAGACCTGCAGCGCCTGCGTGTGCAGTGGCCGCAGGTGCCGGACAGCCTGGTCGAACTGCTGTCGCGCGTGGATGGCACCCACTTCCGCGAATACCCCGGCGGCGAGGTCTGCGTGCTGATGCTCGGCTCGGACGTTGAGGACGGCGGCTATCCGTACTACCTGCGCTCGGTCGCGCAGATCTTCGAGGACCAGCACCAGTGGGACGACAGCATCCGTTCCATCTATGAAGAGTGGCTGGATGACGAACCGGAGATCCTCGGCGAGGGCATCGACGCGGATCTGCCGATGAGCCGTCGGCTGTGCTTCTCGCACTGCATGAACAATGGCGGCACCTCGATGCTGTACCTGGATTTCGATCCCGCACCGGGCGGTACGGTCGGCCAGGTGGTGCGCTACCTGCATGATCCGGACAGTTACGCGGTGATCGCGCCCAGCTTCGACGCCTACCTGCAGCAGCTGATTGACGGCGATTACGCGTTCATCGACGAAGATCTGTAGATCCACGCCATGCGTGGATAGCTGCACAGGATCCCGCCGGGGTCAGAGCCCTTTCCTGCGGAAAGGGATCCGACCCCTCACCCGATGCCCAACCCCGGAATCGCGCTGATGCTGTCCGGATCGAACCCGGCCAGCGCGGCGAAATGACGTCCGCGCGCCACGTAGTCGCGGTATGCACCAAAGCTCGGTGCACCCGGCGACAGCAGCACCACCCCGCCCTGTTCGCCCAGCGCGGCGCGCGCCAAGGCCATCGCCTCGGCGAGATCGCCCGCCGCATGCAGGCCGAAGCGACCGGCGTCGGCCAACGGCTGCAGCATCGCGTGGATGCGCGGGCCGTTGCTGCCCATGGTCACGATCTCCACCGGCGGCACATCGTGCGCCATGTGCTGCATGAAATCGGTCCAGTCCAGGCCACGGTCATGCCCTCCCACCAGCAGCGCGATGCGCTGGCCGGCGAAGCACTCCAGCGCGGCCAGGCTGGCATGCGGCGTGGTGCTGATCGAATCGTTGACGTAGGTCAGGCCATCGGCCACGCCGATGCGCTGCAGGCGGTTCGGCAGCGGACGGAAGTCCTGCACCGCCGGCGCAAGCGCCGCGGCATCCAGCCCCAGCGCTTCCAGCGCGGCCAGCACCGCGCACAGGTTGCCGCGGTTGTGGCGGCCTGGCAGCGGCGTGTTGCGGGTATCAAACACGGCCTGCTCACCGCGATGCACGATGTCGCCGCGCATGTGCCAGCCCTGCGGCTGGTTGAACCAGACCACTGCGCTGTCGGGCAGCGACAGCGCGGCCAGGTGCGGATCGGCGGCGTTGAGCACAGCGATGCGCGGTGCGGCTTCAGTCACCAGCCGCAGCTTGTCTTCGATGTAACGCTGTTCGCTGCCGTGCCAGTCCAGGTGTTCCGGGAACAGGTTCAGCACCACCGCCACCTGCGGGCGGCCGCCACTGCGTGCCACCTCACCGGTCTGGTAGCTGGACAGTTCCACCGCCCAGTACTCGGGCGCGGGCTGCGGATCCAGCACTTCCAGCAGCGGCAGGCCGATGTTGCCGACCAGGCCGGTGCGATGGCCGGCGGCACGCAGCAGGTGCGCAACCAGCGCGGTGGTGGTGCTCTTGCCCTTGGTACCGGTCACGCACACGGTGTCGTGCACGATGCCATCGTCGGCCGCGTGTTCGGCGAACCACAGCGCGGTGCCACCAATGAAGCTGGTGCCCTGCCCTGCAGCCGCCAGCGCGATCGGCTGGTAGGGGCTGATGCCGGGCGATTTGATCACCACGTCGAACGCAGCCAGCGCTTCAGCGGAAGGCTCGCCACGAACGTCCAGCGCGCCCTTCGTTTCCGCACGCGCCGCCTCGACCTCGGACGCCGGGCAGAACAGGCTCAATGCCAGCGTGGGCAGGCGCGCGCGCAGCACCGCAAACGCGGCGCGGCCCTCACGGCCCCAGCCCCACAGGGCGACGCGCTTTCCTTCAAGCTTCGAAATCTTCACGCACCCGTTCCCACAGCGCAGCTGGAACACGGTGCTCGCCCTGCAGCTGCAGCAGCGGTGCCAGTTCCAGTTCGGCGGCATCCAGCTGCGGCTGGATCTCGTTGCAGAAGCGCTTCACCAGCACGTCTTCCTTCCACTCCGGGCGCTGTGCCAGGGTCGCCATCGCCGCACGCGATTCGCGGCCTTCGCCCACGCACTCGAACGGCTTGTGGTCCTGGAATTCAAGCAGCGCATCGAAGCCACCGGCCTGCTCGGCATCGTCCAGCAGGTTGCGGCCGAAGATGCGCACCAGGCGCGTCTTGGGCATGAACGGGGCCAGCGCCAGGAACACGAAATGGCATTTCGGGCAGACGCCGCACCAGCGGTTCACCGGGCGCTCGCCGAGGATGTGGAAGTTGCGGTTGCAGCTGGAGAAATGCGCGTCGTAGAAGTCACTCTTGGCGAACTGGCGGGCCACCGCCAGCTCGGACATCGGGCGCAGCAGCGAGTAGTACTGCAGGTCCGCCGCCACGTACTTCTGCACATGGCTACCGAAGGCCTGCTCGCAGGCCCACCCCTTGGACCACTGGTGGTTCACTTCGCCGGTGCCTGGAATCTGGCTGCCGTAGCTGGCCGAGCGCTCGTTGGAGAACACGACCTGGTCCACGCCGTGCAGCAACGCGGCCAGCACCATGATCGCCGAGTTCACCACCGTCACCGGGATATGGCCGTTCCAGGCGCCCTGGCGGTTCAACTCGAACAGTTCCGGTGCCAGCGTGCGGCCCAGGTTCAAGGTCGGCAGGCCAGTGCGCTCGGCGCACGCACGGATCAGCTGCGAGCCACCGATCCAGGTCACGGTCTCGTCCACGCCGGCACGGCGCAGCGCTTCGATGCTGACCAGCGAATCCTTGCCGCCGCCGATGGCCACCAGCGCGTGCGGCTGCAGGCCCAGCGCCGGCGCCTGCACGGCCTCGCCCTGCACCGGCAACCGGAAGCGGCCGCGCAGGTTCAGGCCGTTGCGGTAGGCGAATTCGCCCAGGCCGTTGAGGTAAATGGTCTCCACCAGCGCGGCGGTATCGGCATCGATGCTGTAGCTTTCGATGCTGACCGTATCCGGTACGCCGGCCTTGTAGTAGCTGACACCGGCGATCAGGTGCAGCAGCTGCAGCGCGCGCTGCACGGCGGCGCTACGCGCTTCGTCCAGCACGAACGGGGCGCCCGGCACGGTGATGGTTTCCACCATCTCCGGGCCGTCATCAAAGGCGTAGACCAGCTTGGCCACGCCGGTATCCGCGGCGAATTCGCAGCGGACGAAGCGGAAGCGGGAAACCTGGTGTTTGTCGAAAGCAGTCATGGTGTATCCGGTCAGGCACGGGCCCGCGCGATGGCGCGGGACGTGTCGGTGGGCGGGTGCAGGGCGCGCGCGGTGGTCATTCGATCACGTCTTCGCGCGGCAGCATCCGCTGGTTGTAGGTGTTGGCCATCACATAGCCGTACGCGCCGGCGTCGGCGATCAGCATCACGTCGTCCGGCGCAGTTGACACCGGCAGCTTGCGGCGCTTGCCGAACACATCGCTGGATTCGCAGATCGGGCCGACCACATCGAACGCCGCTTCGGCATAACCACCCTGGCGGCTGAGATTCTCGATGTCGTGCCAGGCGTCGTACAGGGCCGGGCGCATCAGCGTGTTCATGCCGGCATCCAGGCCCACGCGGCGCACGCCGTCCTTTTCCACCACCTGGGTGGCATGGGTCAGCAGCACGCCCGATTCGGCCACCAGGTAGCGGCCCGGCTCGATCGCCAGGCGGAACGCCGGGTGCAGCGCCTTGACCTCGGCCAGGCCCTCGGCCCAGGCGTCCAGGTCGAACGGCTCGTCTTCGTCGCTGTACGGAATCGGCAGGCCGCCACCGATGTCGATGGTGTGCACGCTGCCGATGCGGCGGGCGAAGCCGGCCAGCTCATCGCACATCAGGCGCCAGTGCTGCGCGGTTTCCACGCCACTGCCCAGGTGCGCATGCAGGCCGACCACGCGGCTGCCCAGCTCGGTGGCCGCGCGCACGAACTCGTCCACGCGGGCGATCGGCAGGCCGAACTTGGACTCCTTGCCGCCGGTGCGGACCTTGGCATGGTGGCCTTCGCCACGCCCCAGGTCGACGCGCAGCCACAGCTCGCGGTTGCGGAACAGGTCCGGCCAGCGCTGCAGCGCTTCGACGTTGTCGACGGTGACGGTCACGCCAAGGGCGAACGCCGCCTCGTACTCGCTGCGCGGGCAGAAGCTGGGAGTGAACAGCACGCGCCGCGGCGACAGCTCCGGCAGGTGCTGGAACACATGCTTCAGCTCGCCGTACGAGACGCACTCCAGCCCGAAGCCCTCGGCTTCCAGCAACTGCAGGATGGCCGGATGGCTGTTGGCCTTGATCGCGTAGTAACGCTGGTCGATCGGCTTGATCGCGGCCAGCGCGCGGGCGCGGGCGCGTACCGTCGGCAGGTGGTAGACATAGCGCGGCGTACCGGCATCGGCCAGCTGCAGCAGGTGCGCACGCTGGCCGCGCCACCACGGCGTGCCGCGCGGGCGCACGGTGCCGGCAATCTCGCGCCAGCGCGGGCCGAACACTTCGGTTTCTTCCACCGGCATCGCACCGCTGTCGATCAGCTCGGCATGCAGGATCGGCAGCAGGCCATCGGCATCGGCCTCGTCGATGACGAAGGTCAGGTTCAGGTCGTTGGACGACTGCGAAATCATGTGCACGCGCTCGCGGCCGAAGGTGGCCCACACGTCCGACAGCTTGTGCAGCAGAGAACGCATGCCACGGCCGACCAGGGTGATCGCCGCGCACGGCACGATCACCTTCACCTTGCAGATCTGCGACAGGTCGGCCGACAGCGCGGCCAGCACATCGGTGTTGACCAGGTTCTCGGACGGGTCCAGCGACACGGTGACGTTGGTCTCGGCCGAACCGATCAAGTCCACCGACAGGCCATGCTTCTTGAACAGGTTGAACACATCGGCCAGGAAGCCGACCTGCTGCCACATGCCGATGCCTTCCATCGACACCAGCACGATGCCGTTGCGGCGGCTGATCGCCTTGACGCCTGGTACCGGTGCAGCACTGCCGTCAATGCTGGTGCCCGGCAGTTCCGGACGCTCGGTATCGAGGATGGCCATCGGCACGCCTGCATCGCGGCACGGCTTGATCGAGCGCGGATGCAGCACCTTGGCACCAGTGGTGGCGATTTCCTGCGCCTCGTAGTAGTCCAGGCGGGTCAGCAGGCGCGCGTCCGGCACATCCTTCGGGTTGGCACTGAACATGCCCGGCACATCGGTCCAGATTTCCACGCGGCTGGCGCCGAGCAGCGCGCCGAAGTACGCCGCCGAGGTATCCGAGCCACCACGGCCGAGGATGGCGGTACCGCCATCGGCATGCCGCGAGATGAAACCCTGGGTGATCAGCAGGCGGGTCGGCTGCGCGCGGAAGCGCTGCATCCACTCCGCATCGGCACGCCACTGGCAGTTCACCGACAGGCGCTGTGACCAGTCGCTCTGGTTCGGCTGCGGCGGCATCGCGTCCAGCCACTGGCGGGCATCCATCCAGCCCATGTCCAGGCCCGAGGCGTGCAGGTAGGCCGCGCCCAGCGTGGACGACAACAGTTCGCCCTGGCCCAGCACTTCGGCCTGCCACTGCAGCGGACGGGTGGCCGCACGCGGGTCGTCGAGCAGGCCCTGCAGTGCCGCCAGGCGCTCGGCCAGTACTTCGCGGCCCAGGCCCAGTTCGGCCAGGAAGCCTTCATGGCGTTCGACCAGCGCGGCCACGCGATCACGGCTGTCCGGCGCGCCATCGGCGATCGCGGTCAGCTCGTTGGTGACCCCGGACAGCGCCGACACCACCACCAGCACGCGCGAGCCGGTCTCTTCCGCGCGTTTTTTCGCCAGCTTCCCGATCGTGTCCCAGCGGTGACGACGCGACACCGAAGTGCCGCCGAACTTCAGTACGATCCAACGATCGACAAGGGGGGAAGCTGACATGGATTGGCTATGTAGAATGTGGGGAAGCCGCCCTTGGGGGCGGAACCTTTGATTCTAAGCGCAATATCCCCGTAGATGGCCCTCCTCCGTTACCTGCAGCTCGATGTCTTCGCCTCCCGCCCCGGAACCGGGAATCCACTGGGTGCCCTCCTGGACGCCGATGCGCTCTCCGGCGAGCAGATGCAGGCCCTGGCCGCCTGGCTGAACCTGTCCGAGACGGTGTTCTTCCTGCGCCCCAGCGCGCCCGGCGCCGACTACCACATCCGCATCTTCACCCCGACCCGTGAGCTGGCCTTCGCCGGCCACCCGAGCGTCGGCGCGGCCTGGGCGGCGGTGAGCTGCGGCCTGGCCCAGCCTCGCGACGGCGCCCTGCTGCAGCAGTGCGCGGCGGGGGTGCTGCCCGTGCGGGTGAGCGGCCCGGCCGAAGCACTCCAGATCCAGCTGGCCAGCCCACCGGCGCGGCAACTGGCGACTGGCGCAGATGCGGCACCCGAAACACTGCTGGCCCTCGCCGCCAACGGGCACGTGCCCGAACTCTGGGACAACGGCGCGCGCTGGTGGCTGCTGCCGCTGCGCGATGCCGCCGCTGTGCGCGGCCTGGCGCCGGACATGGCCGCCCTGCGTGACTGGAGCCTTGCCACCGAGGCCACCGGCGTGGCCGTATTCGCCGACGAAGCCGGTACCGACCACACCCGTGTGGTGCGCGCATTCTGCCCCGCCGATGCGGCCAGCGTGCCGGAAGATCCGGTCACCGGCAGCGCCAATGCCCTGATCGCTGCCTGGCTGCGGCAGCGCAACGCCCTGCCCGGCCGCGAGGGCCACTACGTGGCCAGCCAGGGCCGCGAAGTCGGCCGCGATGGCCACGTGCAGGTGCAGGTCGACGCGCAGGGCACGGTCTGGATCGGCGGCCAGGTGCAGCCGGTCATCGACGGCCACCTTCGCTGGTAGCGCACAAAAAAGGGGACGGAGGGAATTAAGTCGCTTATGGCACTTGGGGCACAAGCGACTTAATTCCCTCCGTCCCCTTTTTTGTGCCCCGCGCTACGCTATGCCGCCTGTTTACTGGAGTCCTGCCTGATGTCCACCCGCCGTTTCCTGCAGCTGGATGTGTTCTCCCCGCGCGCCGGTGCCGGCAATCCGCTGGCCGTGGTGCTTGATGCCGAAGGCCTGGACGATGCCAGCATGCAGGCCATTGCGCGCTGGACGCGCCTGCCCGAGACCACCTTCGTGTTCCCGCCGCAGGTCGCAGGCGCCAGCTACCGGCTGCGCATGTTCAGCCCGCAGAAGGAGGTCCCGTTCGCCGGCCATCCCAGCGTCGGCACCGCGCATGCGGTGCTGCAGGCGGGCCTGGCCGCGCCAGTCGACGGCGTGCTCGTGCAGGATGGCATTGCCGGTGCGCTGCCGCTGCGCGTGAACGGCGAGGGCGCGCAGCAGCGCATTGCCATTCGCACCCCGCGCGCGCAGCTGGCGGAGATCGCCGAGGCCACCGACCCGCGCCTGCAGGCGGCGCTGAAGAATTGGCCGCTGGGCTCGCTGCCGCCAGCGCGCATGCAGGGCGGGCGCAGCTGGTGGGTGGTGCAGGTGGCCGATGAAGCGGCACTGCGCGCACTGCGCCCGGACTGGGACGCGGTCGCGGCTCTGGCCGAATCCACCGACAGCATGGGCGTGTTTGCCTACGCCTTCAGCGATGGCGGCGAAGGCTTCGATCTGGCGGTGCGCGCCTTTGTCGGCAATGGCCGCCGCTTCGAGGACGCCGCCTCCGGTGCTGCCAATGCGGTGCTGGCCGCATGGCTGGACCTGCGCGATGCGCTGCCGCGGGGCCGTGAATCGTTCGAAGTCAGCCAGGGCCGCGAAGTCGGCCACGACGCGCGCCTGACCCTGCGCGTCGATGAAGACGGCGAGGTCTGGTCGGGCGGGCAGGTGCAGACGGTGATTACCGGCACCCTTGATTGGTGATCGCGCTGGCGGGTGGTAGAGCCGAAGGCAGCGGCAGGAGCCGCTGCCAACGTCGGACGCGACGGCCCGGAGGGTGGGGACCAGGAAGGCCGCCATAACGCTGGCCGGCTGCTACATGGACCCCGGCATCATGCGGTTGCCGGCCCGCGGCCGGCACTACCGTGGCTCAGCCCAGTTCGGCTTCCAGGCTGATCGGCACCGCGCTCAGCGCCTTGGACACCGGGCAGTTCTGCTTGGCGTCATCGGCAATGGCACGGAACTGTGCGGCGTCGATGCCCGGCACCACGGCCTTCACCTTCAGCCGGATCTGCGACAGCTGCGGCCCGCCCTCCAGGGACAGATCGACCTTGGCCTCGGTGTCCAGCGAGGTCGGGGTGAAGCCGGCCTCACCAAGCTTGGCCGACAGCGCCATGGTGAAACAGCCGGCGTGCGCGGCGGCGATCAGCTCCTCCGGATTGGTGCCCTTCTCGTCGCCGAAGCGGCTGTTGAAACCGTAGCGGGTCTTGTCCAGCAGCCCGCTCTGCGGCGTGCTCAGCTGTCCCTTGCCCGACTTCAGATCGCCTTCCCAGTGCGCGGTGGCGTGTCGCGAGATTCCCATGTGCTGCTCCTGCGTGGCGGTGATGAACGGCCACTCTCGCACGGGACGCGTTAGCCCTGCGTCGCTCCGCCGCATGCCGCACGTCCGCCGGACATCGGACAGCTGGTCACTTCTTCGCCAGACCGACGCGGACTTTTCCCTTGTTTTCAGTGGTTTCGCACATTCCAGCAACGGGCAGGCAGCAGCCATCGCGCACGCTGCAGCGCCCCCGTCCCCCACCGCCGGCCATGTACTGAATCGGCCTGGATATGAAAAAACATGCACTTTCCGCGCTTCGGGCTATTGGCGGCGCCCGAGAGTTGCCCTACATTGCGCTTGCCGACGGGGTTCGGCGCCGACCACACAACCAACCGTTCACGGAACAGGAAACCATGGCAAAGACCGCTAAGAAGGCTGCCCCGAAGAAGGCAGTGAAGAAAGTCGCGACGAAGGCAGCCGCCAAGCCGGCCGCTCCGAAGCCGATCAAGGAAGTGCTGACCAAGTCCGGCCTGGTTGCACACATCGCTGAAGCCTCCGGCGTCATCGCCAAGGACGTCCGCGCTGTGCTGGCCTCGCTGGAAAGCGCCGTCGCCTCCTCGGTGCACAAGAAGGGCGCTGGCTCGTTCACCCTGCCGGGCCTGCTGAAGATCACCACCGTCAATGTGCCGGCCAAGCCGAAGCGCAAGGGCATCAACCCGTTCACCAAGGAAGAGCAGTGGTTCGCTGCCAAGCCGGCCACCACCAAGCTGAAGGTGCGTCCGCTGAAGAAGCTGAAGGACGCCGCGCTGTAAGCGCGCGCCCCAACGCGGATTCCGACGGGACGGCTCTGGCCGTCCCGTTTTTTTTGTCCGCACCACACCCCGCAACACAGCGTTGCCGCGGCCCCGGCAATCCCCGTACAGGCCCGCCAGCATTGGCTGCCGGTGCTCCGCAAAGGGCGCGGAACGTACCGGGTGGAACACTGCGTGCAGCGCCGGCCGTCGCCGCCAGCCGTGGCCTTGCCTATGGTGGGCACATCCTCCACAGCTACGGCGAGCACACCCTCATGGCCAGCCCCTCCACCCGCTACCGGATCTCGGTAACCCCGATCGAAAAGGACGGGCTGCAGTGCACCGGGCGCTGCACCATCGAACTGGAACACCGCGCCGGCCGCGACCTGATGCGCCTGCTGGAAGCGGCCCCGCGTACCGCCGGCATCAGTGGCGACGAGCGCGCGACCCTGGTGATCGCCACCCAGCTGCTGCGCGACATCGTACAGCGCCACGCCGAGACCGACGGCCACGCACTGGCCGCCATCGCCGGCCAGGTCCTGCCGGCGCTGGACGCGCTGGAGCAGCTGCCCTCCTCCCGCTGATAGCGGCGCAACCGATACACTGCCGCCCTCCAGGTTGCCTCGGGGAGGAGGCGGGCATGCGCAGGATCCTGTTCCTGATCGCACCACTGGTGCTGCTGGGTTGTTCACGCCCGGCGGCACAGACGAATGATCACATCACGGCAGCGTCCGCTCCCGTCGCCGCAGCAGCGGACACCGGTCCCGGTCCCGTTCCCGCAGCATTGCAGGCGAGCGATATGACGCTGCTGTCCGCCGTCGACGACGGCGCAGAGCCGCCGTCGACGATGCTCAACCGCTACGTCGCCGCACTGCTCAACCGCGACCGCGCCGCCAGCGATGCTGCCTGGACGATCCCACCCGGCGACCCGCGGCATGCAGACGACGCCGCGCTGCGGCAGCTGCAGGACCTGCGCACGCTGCGCCTGCACAGCGATACCCCGATCGCCCGAGATGACCGGCAGCCACCGCGGCTGCTTGAAGTCCCTGTGCAGATCCGTGCGGTCACCGCCAATGGCACGTTCCGCTTCGGCGGCTGGTACCGCGTGCAGCCCAGCAGTGACGGCAGCGCCTGGCAGATCCAGTCGGCACAGCTGCGTCCAACGCTGGACTGAACCGTTGCAGCGGCATGCACGCGCGATTCAGCCTGCGCGGCTACTCTTTGATCCATCCATCTGCTTCCCACCGGTCACCGACATGCGCCTGCGTTCCCTGATGACCCGCCTCGCGGCCTCCACCGTGCTGATCGCCGCTGCGATCGGTGCACAGGCGGCTCCCTCCATTTCCGGCCGCGAACTGTCGGTGGGCGCCAGCGACGTGCAGCAGTACCTCGATGGCAGCTTCCCGCGCACCCAGGACGCCCTCGGCGGCCTGATCGCCCTGACCATGAGCCACCCGCAGCTGAGCCTTCCGGCCGGCGAACGGTTGAACCTGGGCATGGACGTCGCGCTGGCCACCGCCGGCGGCAACCCGGCCCGACTGGGCACGGTGAAGCTCAGCAGCGGCCTGCGCTACGACGCGCAGACCCAGGGCTTTCACCTGCAGCAGCCGAGCGTGGATGACTTCACCCCGGCCAACCAGGGCGGCCGCCTCGACTCGCGCACCCGTGGCCTGCTCAATGCGTGGCTGAGCGACTACGCCCAGCGCGAACCGATCTACAAGCTGGACCCGGCCGTGGCCGGGGTGCTCGGCGCCCTGCAGGTGCAGTCGGCACAGGTGAAGAACGGCAAGCTGGTGGTCACTTTCAACCAGAACCTGGGCAACCTGGTACCGGCAGGCCTGCTGGGCAAATGAGGTGGTGCCGGCCGCTGGCCGGCAGCACGTCACTGCATCTGCCGGCCAGCGGCCGGCACTACCGGTAGCGCATCAGGCGGCAAGCGCTTTTACCACCGCCTCGCTGAAAGCCGGAATGTCATCCGGCTTGCGGCTGGTGATGACGTTGCCGTCGACCACCACCTCGGCATCGCGCCATGTCGCACCCGCGTTCGCCAGATCCTGCTGCAGGGAAGGCCAGGAGGTCAGCTCGCGGCCATCGGCCAGGCCGCTGTTGATCAGCAGCCACGGGCCATGGCAGATCGCCGCCACGGGCTTGCCGGCTTCATCCACTGAACGGATGAAGGCCAGTACGGCATCATCGGTGCGCAGTGTGTCCGGATTGATGACCCCGCCGGGCAGAACCACCGCATCGAAGCGTGCAGGATCCGCCTCATCCAACGGGATATCCACCGCGACGGCGTCGCCCCAGTTCTTCTCCTTCCAGCCCTTGATCGTCGCTTCCTTTGCGGGCGAGACCACGCTGACGCGCGCCCCTTCCGCTTCCAGCAAACGCTTGGGTTCGATCAGTTCAGACTGTTCGAAGCCGTGGGTGGCAAGGATGGCAATCTGCTTGCCCTTCAATCGCTCTGCCATGGAGGCACTCCGGTTGGGGGAGCCCACAGAATGGAAGAACGGCCCTTGCGCGGCGGTGACCCTGTCGTGCACGGCAGGTGGAGAGCCGCCGGGTGGTGCCGGCCGCTGGCCGGCACCTGGATTGCGCCTTGCCGGCCGGCGGCCGGCACTACCCGGTACCGATCAGCGCTTGGGCTGCAGCATCGTGCCGGTGCACTTGGGCGAGCCGCAACGGCACTCCCAGATCTTCTTCAGCTTGGCGGTGTGGCGCTCGGCCAGGGTGATGCCGTAGTTGTAGGTCAGCTCCTCGCCGGCCTTGATATCACGCAGTGCCTCGATGAACACCTTGTCGCCCCGGCTGTCGCCGTCCTCGTCCTCCTCGATCACCGCCTCGCAGTTCGGGTCGCAGCTGTGGTTTATCCACCGCGCGTCGTTGCCCTTGTAGTTGGCGTCGATCACCCAGTCATCGTTGAGGGTGAACAGGAAGGTATGGCCACTTTCGACGTCGCCGCTGTCATCGGCATCAACGTCGCCGTGGCTGCGCAGCAGGCCCTTGTACTGGATCACGCGCTCGCCCTGCTTGATCGGGGCCACGGCGAACACGCCGTTGCCATGGATGGCGGACTTGCGGGCTTGGATCTTCTTCGGCATCGGCGAGGGCTGTTTGCAGCGAATGGAATGGGGATTCTCGCCCATTCCGGGTGATTGCGAAAATCACCCCGTTGGCGCAGCATTGCGCCCCGGCAACGGCCGCGGTGTGTCCTCCCGGCCTGGCCCAAGCGCCGGCTGAATGCCCGGGTTGGATGGTGGCGAATAAAAGCGTACAATTTCAGTCCGCTTTAAGAACCACTCGCATCCCCATGTTGCGCGTCACCAAACTCACCGATTACGCCACCGTCGTGCTGACCGTGCTCGCCGCCCGTCCGGGCGAAGTGCTCAGTGCCACCGAGCTGGCCGAATTCACCGGTCTGGAGCCGCCCACCGTCAGCAAGGTGCTCAAGCCACTGGCCCAGGCCGGCCTGGTCGAAGGCCTGCGTGGCGTCCGTGGCGGCTACCGCCTGACCCGCCCGGCCATCGAGATCTCGCTGTTCGAAGTGGTCGAAGCGATGGAAGGGCCACTGGCCCTGACCGAATGCAGCCACGACCACCACCAGTGCGGCATGGCGCCCAAGTGCGGCGCGCGCAGCAGCTGGCGGCTGATCAACGACGTGGTCTCCGAGGCCCTGCGCGATGTCACCCTCGCGCAGATCCTGCCCCCTCTCCCCCTTGCCGATGACGAACAGCGCCGCACCATCGCTGTCGACGTCGTCTCCTGATCCGTAGGCAGCCCCCCATGGCCACCGAAACCATCGAAAACGTCGCCCACGACGACACCCCCAACCGCGAGATCCACGAGCAGCTCGGCCGCAAGTATTCGGCCGGCTTCATCACCGAGATCGAGTCGGACTCCCTGCCGCCGGGCCTGGACGAGGACACCATCCGTGCCCTGTCGGCCAAGAAGGACGAGCCGGAGTGGATGACGCAGTGGCGCCTGGATGCCTACCGCCACTTCCTGACCCTGCCGATGCCGGACTGGGCCAAGCTGGAGATCGCGCCGATCGACCTGCAGGCGCTCAGCTACTACTCCGCGCCGAAGGGCCCGAAGTACGCCTCGCTGGATGATGTGCCGAAGGAACTGCTCGACACCTACGACAAGCTGGGCGTGCCGCTGCACGAGCGCGCCAAGCTGGCCGGCGTGGCGGTGGATGCGGTGTTCGACTCGGTATCCGTGGGCACCACCTTCCGCAAGGAACTGGCCGAGAAGGGCGTGATCTTCTGTTCGATGTCCGAGGCCATCAAGGAACACCCGGCGCTGGTGCGCCAGTACCTGGGCACCGTGGTGCCGGTCGGTGACAACTACTTCGCCGCGCTCAACTCGGCGGTGTTCTCCGACGGCAGCTTCGTGTTCATTCCCAAGGGCGTGCGCTGCCCGATGGAACTGAGCACCTATTTCCGCATCAACGCCGGCCACACCGGCCAGTTCGAGCGCACCCTGATCGTGTGCGAGGACAAGGCCTACGTCTCCTACCTGGAAGGCTGCACCGCGCCGATGCGCGATGAGAACCAGCTGCACGCCGCGGTGGTCGAGCTGGTCGCGCTGGAAGATGCGGAGATCAAGTACTCCACGGTGCAGAACTGGTACCCGGGCGACGAGAACGGCGTCGGTGGCATCTACAACTTCGTGACCAAGCGTGCCGAATGCCGTGGCGCGCGCAGCAAGGTCACCTGGACCCAGGTCGAGACCGGCTCGGCGATCACCTGGAAGTACCCGTCCTGCGTGCTGCTGGGCGACGATTCGGTCGGTGAGTTCCACTCGGTCGCGCTGACCCATCACCGCCAGCAGGCCGACACCGGCACCAAGATGATCCATGTCGGCAAGCGCACCAAGAGCAAGATCGTCAGCAAGGGCATCAGCGCCGGCCGTGGCCAGAACACCTACCGCGGCCTGGTGCGGGTGGACCGCAACGCCGAGGGCGCGCGCAACTACACCCAGTGCGACTCGCTGCTGATCGGCAAGCAGTGCGGCGCGCACACCTTCCCCTACATCGAGGTGAAGAACCCGGGCGCCACCGTCGAGCACGAGGCGACCACTTCCAAGATCTCCGATGACCAGCTGTTCTACTGCCGCGCCCGTGGCATCAGCCAGGAAGACGCGGTGTCGATGATCGTCGACGGCTTCTGCAAGCAGGTGTTCCGCGAACTGCCGATGGAGTTCGCGGTGGAAGCCAAGAAGCTGCTGGAAGTCTCGCTGGAAGGTTCGGTGGGCTGACCGCCCGCCCCTGCCCCTCGCAAACGCATTCTCTTTACCGGCGGGCCCTGGCCCGCCCCACGGAAACCCCCACCATGCTGAAGATCGAAAACCTCCACGCCCGCATCGGCGACAAGGAAATCCTCAAGGGCCTGTCGCTGGATGTGAAGCCCGGCCAGGTGCACGCCATCATGGGCCCGAACGGCGCCGGCAAGTCCACCCTGGGTAACGTCCTGGCCGGCCGCGACGGCTACGAAGTGACCGAAGGCAGCGTGCAGTTCGACGGCGTCGACCTGCTGGAGCAGGACCCGGAAGCACGTGCCGCCGCGGGCCTGTTCCTGGCGTTTCAGTACCCGGTGGAAATCCCGGGCGTGAACAATACCTACTTCCTGCGCGCGGCACTGAACGCCCAGCGCAAGGCGCGCGGCGAAGAAGAACTCGATTCCATGCAGTTCCTCAAGCTGGTGCGGCAGAAGCTGGCCGTGCTGCACCTGAAGGACGAACTGCTGCACCGTGGCGTCAACGAAGGCTTCTCCGGCGGCGAGAAGAAGCGCAACGAGATCTTCCAGCTGGCCGTGCTGGAACCGAAGCTGGCGATCCTGGACGAGACCGACTCGGGCCTGGACATCGACGCGCTGAAGAGCGTGGCCGACGGCGTCAACGCACTGCGCGGCGCCGACCGTTCGTTCCTGGTCATCACCCACTACCAGCGCCTGCTGGACTACATCAAGCCGGACGTGGTGCACGTGCTGGCCGATGGCCGCATCGTCAAGAGCGGCGGCCCCGAGCTGGCGCTGGAGCTGGAAGCGCACGGCTATGATTTCCTGAAGGACCGGGTCGTGCCCGAGGCGGCGGTCTGATGAGCGCCCTGCTTGACTCCATGGCCCAGGCCTTCTGTGGCAGCGATGCGCGCCGCGAAGTGCTGGATGCGGCCCTGCGCGACGGCCTGCCCGCCGCCCGCAATGAAGCCTGGAAGTACACCTCGCTGCGCCAGCTGGAACGCCGTGCGTTCGCTGCAGCGCCGCTGCAGGGCCCGGCGCTGGACGCCGCGCTGCTGGACGACATCCCGGCGCCGCGCCTGGTGTTCGTCAACGGCCGCCTGGATGCCGCGCTGAGCGATGTGCAGGCCCTGCCGTCCGGCGTGCAGCTGCAGCCGCTGTCGGCCGCGCTGGCCGCTGGCGAAGACGCCGTGCGTTTCCTTGGCCGTCGCTACGAGCGCAGCGAAGAGATCTTCGCCCGGCTCAACGCCGCGCTGGCCGATGAAGGCGTGGTGCTGCGCGTGGATGAAGGCGTGCAGGTCGAAACGCCGCTGCAGCTGGTATTCGCCAGCGTCGCCGGGGAAGCCGACCTGGCCTGGCACCATCGCCACCTGATCGAACTGCGCGCCGGCGCCAGCCTCGGCGTGGTCGAGCATCGCTTCAGCGTGGGTGACTCCGCCCACCTGGACAACACCGTGCTGCATGCCCACGTCGCCCGCGATGGCGTACTCAAGCACGCCCGCGTGCAGGCCGGCAGCGCCCGCCAGACCAGCTTCCTGCGTACGGACGCGGTGCTGGCCCGCGACGCGCAGTACCACCGCGTGGACCTGGAACTGGGCGCCGCGCTCAGCCGCCACGAACTGAACGTGCGCCTGGAAGGCGACAACGCCCGGCTGACCGCCAACGGCGTGCTGCTCGGCAATGGCCGCCGCCACGTCGAGACCCGCCTGGGCATCGACCACATCGCGCGCGATACCGCCTGCGAGCTGCTGTGGCGCGGCGTTGCCGCCAACCGCAGCCGCGTGGTGTTCCATGGCGGCATCCAGATCCGCGAAGGCGCCGACGGCACCGACGCGAACCTGTCCAACAAGAACCTGCTGCTGTCGGCCGATGCCGAGATCGATACCCAGCCGACGCTGGTGATCGACGCCGATGAAGTGAAGGCCGCGCACGGCGCGACCGTCGGCCAGCTCGATGCCAATGCGCTGTTCTACCTGCGCTCGCGTGGCCTGCCCCAGGTCCAGGCGCAGGCACTGCTGAGCGCTGCGTTCTGCCATGAACCGCTGAAGATCCTGCCGGACGCGTTGCGCGAGCAGCTGGCACGCCGCCTGGACAAGGCCCTGGCCGAGGCGGGTGTGGCATGAACCTGTCCACGCCACGCCCGATCGAAGAACGCACCGGCGCCCCGGACTGGGATCGCGTCCGCCTCGACTTCCCGCTGCTGATGCGTGAAGTGCACGGCAAGCCGCTGGTCTATTTCGACAACGCCAACACCGGCCAGAAGCCGGTACAGGTGATCGGCGCGGTGGATGAGTTCTACCGCCGCTACAACGCCAACGTCAGCCGCGCGGTGCATGCACTGGGCAGCGAAGCGACCGACGCCTACGAAGGCGCACGCAACAAGCTGGCACGCTTCCTCAACGTGCGCGCCAGCGACCTGGTGCTGTGCAGCGGCACCACCTTCGCCATCAACCTGGTGGCCTACTCGTGGGCGCTGCCGCGATTGAAGGCCGGCGACGTGATCCTGATCACGCGCATGGAACACCATGCCAACATCGTGCCGTGGCAGCTGGTCGCGCAACGTACCGGCGCCACCATCCGCGTGGCCGAGATCACGCCCGATGGCGCGCTGGACCTGGATGCGCTGCGCGCGGCGATGACCCCGGAGGTCAAGCTGCTGGCGGTCACCCATGTCTCCAACGTGCTGGGCACGGTCAATCCGGTGCGCGAGATCTGCCGTGAAGCGCGCAAGCGCGGCATCATCACCGTGGTCGATGGCTCGCAGGCGGTGCCGCACCGCAAGGTCGACGTCGCCGCGATCGGCTGCGACTTCTACGCCATCACCGGCCACAAGATGTGCGGTCCGACCGGCACTGGTGCGCTGTGGGCGCGCCGCGAGCACCTGGACGCGATGCCGCCGTTCCTCGGCGGCGGCGAGATGATCAAGGAAGTCAGCTTCGACGGCACCGTGTTCAACGATGCCCCGCACAAGTTCGAAGCCGGCACCCCGAACATCGCCGGTTTCATCGGCCTGGGCGTGGCTGCCGACTACCTGCAGCAGCTCGGCCAGGAGAACGTGGAAGCCCGCGAAGCCGAACTGCTGGCGCACTTCACCGAGGAGCTGCGCCGCGTCGACGGCCTGCGCATCATCGGCGAAGCGCCGGAGAAGGCCGCCGTGGTCTCGTTCCTGATCGATGGCGCGCATGCGCACGATCTGGCCACCCTGCTCGACCTGGAAGGGGTGGCCGTGCGCTCGGGGCAGCACTGCGCACACCCGCTGCTGCAGTACTTCGGCGTCGCCGCCACCTGCCGTGCCTCGCTGGCGTTCTACAACACGCACGCCGAGATCGAGCGCTTCATGACCGCGCTGACCAAGGTGCGCAAGCTTCTGGGCTGAGCCGGCACACCGGGGTCAGATCCCTTTCGCGACGCGAAAGGGATCTGACCCCACCAGTATTCCCGACAGCCGCCGCTGCGACCGCAATGCCCGCCGGATCGCGACCAGATGAACGCGGCATACCGCCCGCAGCACACCGGGGTCAGATTCCTTTCGCCACGCGAAAGGGATCTGACCCCACCAGCATTCCCGACAACCGCCGTTGCAACTGCAATGTCCGCCGGATCGCGACCAGATGAACGCGGCATACTGCCCGTAGCACACCGGGGTCAGATCCCTTTCGCCACGCGAAAGGGATCTGACCCCACCAGCATTCCCGACAACCGCCGTTGCGACCGCAATGCCCGCCGGATCGCGACCAGATGAACGCGGCATACCGCCCGCAGCACACCGGGGTCAGATCCCTTTCGCCACGCGAAAGGGATCTGACTCCACCAGCATTCCCGACAGCCGCCGTTGCGACTGCAATGCCCGCCGGATCGCCAGCAGATCCCCCGCCGGAATACCCGCCTCGATGAACTCCACATAGCGCCTGCACCGTTCATCCGCATCAGAACCCACCAGCTCAAATGCCGAATGCGGCTCGAGCAGCGCATTGGGCCTGCCACGCGCATTGGCACGATAGCTCGACCAGCGATAGTCACCGGGATGCGCCACCTTCCCCGCCCGAACCGGGTTGAGCTCGATGTAACGCTGGCAGGCCAGCAGATAGCGATCCGTATCCACCTGCGTGGAATGGAAACGTCCTTCCCACAGGGTTCCCGTGCGGCCCTGTCGATCGTTCACCCGGCGCACGTAGGCCCGGTTTACCGCCTGCATCATCCGAGACAAGCCGCCGGACACATCGGGTGTCGCCAGCAGGTGGATGTGATTGTCCATCAGCACATAGGCGTGGACCCGGCACTGCTGCTGACCTGCGTGATGACACAGCAGGCGCAGGTAGGCGACGCGGTCGCCATCCGCAAAGAACACGCGCTGACGATTGTTGCCGCGCTGGACGACATGTTGCGGATATCCGGGCGCATCGATGCGCCGTGGCCTTGGCATGGGCTGCTCCTGGTAGCAGGGGGTCAGGGCCCTTCGCTGCGCAAAGGGATCTGACCCCGAGCATCTGCCGATTCCGGGCCCGTGCCAGTCGGTCCATGGCCTGCCGTTGAGTCAGTAGATGCCGGGGTCAGATCCCTTTCGCGTTGCGAAAGGGATCTGACCCCACTCCCCCATTTGCGCCCGCCCACGCCCCACCTAGAATGGGGCCATGAGCACCCTGACCTTCCGCGCCGCCACGCCGGCCGACATCCCCGCCCTGATCGCCCTCGTCACCTCGGCCTACCGTGGCGACGCCAGCCGCGTTGGCTGGACCACCGAAGCCGACCTGCTGGATGGCGCCCGCATCGACGCCGAAGGCATCCAGGCCGACCTCGACCGCCCGCGCTCCACGATCCTGCTGGCCGAGCGCGAGGGCCAGCTGGTGGCCTGCGCCCACGTTGCCGACGTCGACGGCAACGGCTACTTCGGCATGTTCTCGGTCGATCCGGCCCAGCAGGGCGGCGGCGTCGGCAAGCAGCTGATGGACGCCGCCGAAGCGCACGCCGCACGCGAATGGAAGGTGCCGGTGATGCAGATGACGGTGATCGACGTACGCGACGAACTGATCGCCTTCTACGAGCGCCGCGGCTACCAGCGTACCGGCATCAAGAAGCCGTTCCCATATGGCGACGAACGCTTCGGAATCCCCAAGCGCGACGACCTGCGCTTCGAGGTCCTGGAAAAGCCACTGGCCGGAGCCGCCGCGTGAGCGATACCTGGACCTTCGTGTGTGCCGGCAACGAGCTGCTGCCCGGTGAAATGAAGAGCGTGTTCGACGAAGTGACCGGCACGCCGATCGTGGTGTTCAACCTCGACGGCGAGCTGTACGCGCTGGAAGACCAGTGCACGCATGAGGAGTTCGAGCTGTCCTCGGGCGAGTTCAACACCGACGAAGGCAGCGTGGAATGCGTGCTGCACGGCGCGCGCTTCGACGTGCGCGATGGCCGCGCCCTGTGCGCCCCGGCCTATACGCCGGTACCCAAGTTCCCGGTGAAGCGCGAACACGACGCCGTCTGGACCCGCGACGACCGCGATTGACGCGGCGTTCGGCCGCCGGCGACTCCGCCCAGGGGGTGGAAGCCAGCGGAGCGCGCTGAGAGGCGTTCAGGGGCCTCCCCGGGCCTCCAGACTGCTCGTTCGCCCACGCATATGCGAATCATTATCGTTGATGTTATTCTACGTAACACCTTCGTAACGACTCCGTCCCCTGCGCCATGGCTTTGCCCGCGCCCGCCGCCACGCTGTGCCAGCTTGCCCGCCATGGGTGGCCGTTGGCTGTGGCCCTGCTGCTGACGCTGCTGCTGGGCTGGTCGGCCCTGCACGAAGGGCGCGATGGACCCGCCACCTACGGCTGGCAGGCACACGCTGAAGATCTTCAGCAGGCCATGCCGATGCCGGCCCCGCCGGCGGACGAGTGCCCGCGCCATGCGGTGCCAGTACCGGAGCCGCCGCTGGATGGCGAGGGCACAACGCCCTGTACCGGACTGGCTCCCCCGCGCGCCGCCCTGGTCGCGCATGTTCCGCTGTGGCGCTCCGATGCCCTGCACTGGCAGCTGCACGATCCCGCACTGCGGTTGAACCCCGGCCACGCACCGCCCGCACCGCACGCCAGCTGAGGCGCCCTGCGGCCGTTGCCGTGCGCCTGATTGCGTTTCCCGCCAGCCGAGCCTGGCTCGGCTCTACAGCACCCACTTCCCGCCTGTCGCCGCATGCCCATCTGCGCCGGCTCGCGCTCGCCCTTTCCCGATCCAAGCCACTACCCACAGTCATGACCCACATCACGTCCCGCAAGCACGCCCCGCGCGTTTCCCTGCTCGCCACCGCCACCCTGGCCGCCGGCTTCGCGCCGTTGGCCGCACAGGCGGCCGACAGCGCTGACGCAGCCTCCTCCCGCAAGGCCACCGACCTGGACAAGGTGCAGGTGCGCGGCAGCTGGTTCAATCCGTCCTCACCGAAGTTCACCGCCGAGCTGCTGGACACCCCGAAGTCGGTGTCGATCGTCTCGGAAAAGCTGATCGCCGAAACCGGTGCGACCAACCTGCAGGATGCGCTGCGCATGGTGCCGGGCATCACCTTCGGTGCCGGCGAAGGCGGCAACCCGACCGGCGACCGTCCCTTCATCCGTGGCTTCGATTCGCAGAGCAACGTCTTCGTCGATGGTCTGCGCGACGTCGGCTCGCAGACCCGCGAGATCTTCGACCTGGAGCAGGTGGAAGTAGTCAAGGGCCCGAGCTCGGCCTACGGCGGCCGTGATTCCGGCGGTGGCAGCCTGAACCTTGTGAGCAAGACGCCGAAGCTGAAGAACGAGACCAGCGCCAGCATGGGCATCGGCACCGACAGCTACGCGCGCGGCACCGTGGACGCCAACTACGTGCTGGGCGATGGCATCGCCGCGCGCCTGAACCTGATGAAGCACGAATCGGACATCGCCGGCCGTGACGCCGCCAATGTCAGCCGCTGGGGCATCGCGCCGTCGATCGCGTTCGGCCTGAACGGCCCGGCCCAGCTGATCGCCAGCCACTACCACATGCAGAGCGATGACCTGCCGGACGCGGGTGGCTTCCCGTATGGCAACCCGAACGGTGCGCCGGCCTCGAAGTGGGTCGACGGCCGCCCGATGGTGCCGGACCGCAACAACTACTACGGCCTGGTCGACCGTGACTTCCAGCGTACCCGCGCCGACATCAGCACCCTGGATGCCAGCTACGACTTCGGCGGCCACAAGCTGCGCAACATCGCGCGCCTGGGCAACACCAGCAACGACTACCTGTGGACCCAGCCGGACGACAGCCAGGGCAACCCGAACAACTACGGCACCCTGTGGCGCCGGACCAACAGCCGTGCCGTCGACGTCAAGAGCTTCGCCGACCAGCTGGGCCTGACCGGTGCCTTCCAGACCGGTGCGCTCAAGCACAGCTACAGCGCGGGCGTGGAATACAGCGACGAGAAGATGACCCGCGGCAGCTATCTGATGACCCCGGGCACCAGCAACCCGCTCACCGGCAACAGCAAGTGCCCGACCACCGGCGCGGCCACCGGCTACAACTGCACCGATTTCGCCAATCCGAACCCGCGCGATCCGTGGGCGGCCACCCATTCGGTGTACCGCAGCGACAAGGCACTGGACGTAGAGCAGCGCACCAGGACCACCTCGGCCTACGTGTTCGACACCATCGAGCTCAATGAGCAGTGGATGATCAACCTCGGCCTGCGCTACGACGACTTCCGCACCACCCTGACCACCCCGGTGGCCGGCAAGGCACCGACCCGCGTGCGCAACAGCAACGACTTCCTGAACTACCAGGCCGGCGTGGTGTTCAAGCCGGCCGCCAACGGCAGCATCTACCTGTCGTGGGGCACCTCCTCGACTCCGCCGGGCATGGACGGTGGTGACGGTTCGGACGGCCTGAGCGCCGCCGTGGCCGACCTCAAGCCGCAGGATACGAAGAACCTCGAGCTGGGCACCAAGTGGGACCTGTTCGACCAGCGCCTGAACCTCACCGCGGCGATCTTCCACACGGTGATGAACAACGCGCGCGTGACGGTCGACAACGGCACCAGCCAGAATGCCGGCAAGAAGGAAATCAACGGCTTCGAGCTGGGCTTCACCGGCCAGCTGACCGACGCCTGGAGCCTGTACGGCGGCTACACCTACCTGGACTCGGAACTGAAGGACAACGGCTTCGTCTGTGGTGCACCGGTCGGCCGCACCTGCCCGTCCAACGTCTACGTGCCCTCGCCGTACAACGGCAACGTATTCCCGAACACCGCCAAGCACAGCGCCAACCTGTGGACCACCTACCGCTTCCCCATCGGCCTGACCGTCGGTGCCGGTGCGTTCTACTCGGACAAGCAGTACGGTGACGTCGCCAACAGCAAGTGGATCGCCAGCTACACCCGCTTCGACGCAATGGCCAGCTACGCGATCCAGGACAACATCAGCCTGCAGCTCAACGTGCAGAACCTGACCGACAAGACCTACTTCACCAAGGCCTATGCCTCGCACTACGCGAGCATCGCCCCGGGTCGCTCGGCCACCCTGGCACTGAACGTGAAGTTCTGATGTAGCTTCGCTCCACCACGGCGGCAGGCTCTCCTGCCGCCGTTTTTGTTTCCGGCGATACTCACCCCATGGCAACCCGTACCCCCATCGACAGCGACGCCCTGGCCGAGCTGCTGCAGCACGATCCGCAGGCCGCGTTCGCACGCGTGCGCGACGCCGCACAGGCTGGGCAGGTCGATGCACAACTGCTGCTCGCGCAGATGCACATGGAAGGCAAAGGGACCGCACAGGACGCTTCGGCGGCGCTGCTCTGGTACGAAACCGCCGCCAACAACGGCGCGCCGATGGCGATGAACATGCTCGGCCGCTGCCATGAGCTGGGCCACGGCACGGCGGTCAACCTGGCGCTGGCGGCGGTGTGGTACCGGCGCGCGGCCGATACCGGCCTGGACTGGGGCCTGTACAACCTGGCCAACCTGCTGGCCACCGGCCGCGGCATTGCGCAGGACCGCGCGCAGGCACTGGCCCTGTACACCCGTGCCGCGCACCTGGGCCACGCCAAATCGATGAACCTGCTGGCCCGCCACCTCGAAGACGGGCTGGATACCGCACCCGATCCGCAGGCGGCGCTGGCCTGGTACCAGCGCGCGGCCGAGGCCGGTGATTTCCGCGGCCAGGCCAACTACGCCTCGATCCTGCTGCAGGCCGGCCAGGTCGAGCAGGCCGTGCACTGGCTGCGGCTCGCACTGGCGCACGGCAGCCCGGCATTCATGGCGCACATCGTGCCGGAGCTGGCCGCGTCACCGCATCCACAGGTGCGCGCCCTGGTCGCACCGCCGTCCCTCTGAGGAGTCCCGCATGCTGCTGCACATCCCCGACATTCTCAGCGCCGACCAGGTCGCCGACTTCCGCCGCCGCCTCGACGCCGCCGACTGGACCGATGGCCGCGAAACCGTGGGGCATCTGGGCGCACAGGCCAAGCACAACCAGCAGCTGCCCGAGGCTTCGCCGCTGCGCCGCGAACTGGGCGAGATCATCCTCGTCGCGCTGGCCCGGCATCCGCTGTTCTTCAGTGCCGCGCTGCCGCTGAAGTACCTGCCACCACGCTTCAACCGCTACAGCGGTGGCGGCACCTATGGCTACCACGTCGATGGCGCGGTGATGAACCTGGCCAATGGCGAGCAGCTGCGCTCGGACATCTCCTGCACCCTGTTCCTGTCCGCGCCCGAGGAGTACGAAGGCGGCGAGCTGATCATCAGCGACACCTACGGCGAGCACGAAGTGAAGCTGCCGGCCGGCGACCTGATCGTGTACCCGTCCAGCAGCCTGCACCAGGTGCGGCCGGTCACCCGCGGCGCGCGCGTGGCCTCGTTCTTCTGGGTGCAGAGCATGATCCGCGACGATGTGCAGCGCCGCCTGCTGTGGGAAATGGATGGCGCGATCGAGCGCCTGCGGCAGACCGGCGGCGACGCCGAGGCGATCCTGCAGCTGACCGGCGTGTACCACAACCTGCTGCGGCGCTGGAGCGAAGTCTGAGCCTTGCCGGGCCGGTCTGCGACATTTTGGCAATCATTCTCATTTGCAACAGCTAACAGCTCTCATTACAATCACGCCCCGTTGATGCCGGCCGCTGCCGGCAGCCCCAGGGAACCCCCGCTTGCTGCGCCCGCTTCGCCCTCGCCCACTCATCCATCGCAAGATGGGCACCGCCATGCGCGGCCAGCGTCCTGCGCTGGCCAGCCTGCTGGCGTGGGTGGCAATGCTGGCGTTGCTGCTGGGCACCCTGCCGCTGCTGCCACAGGCCCACGCCGGCATCGCCGTGCAGGTGCCGTTGGAGGAGCGCGGAGGCGAAGCGCCCCTGCAGGAAGAGGCGCCGGCCAAGCTGCGCCGCTGCGCCTCCGCTCCGGTGAAGTCGGCCGAGAAGGCACGCCCGCCGTTGCTGCTGGTCAGCCACTGGCTGCGCACTGAGCTCGACCTCGTACCCCCCATGCCGGCCATGCCCGGCGTGCGCGCGGACTGGCCGCTGGCCGCTCCGGACACGCCCTGGGCCGATGCGCCCGGGCGCCGTCAGCAACGCGGCCAGGCGCCGCCGCTCGCCTGATCCACGGCCCGACGTGACCGCCTGCGCGGTCGCGCCTGCACGCCGCTGCCTGCTTCATCCCTGCCGCCCCTGACCGGCCCTTCCGTGCCTGCCGCGCCCTTCGCGCACGGCACCGCGCCACCCTGCATCCTTCGAGGTAACTGCCATGGCCCAGCGCCATCGTGTCCGTTCGTCCCTGTCCCGTACCCTGCTGACCAGCGCCGTGCTGGCGGCTTGCGCCAGCCCCGCCTTCGCCCACGGTGACGCCGCAGGCGCGCCGCAGACGCTGGACAAGGTGGTGGTCACCGCCGCCGGCTTCGAGCAGAAGGTGATCGACGCCCCGGCCAGCATCAGCGTGGTCAGCCGCGAGGAACTGAGCAAGCGCCCGTACACCAGCCTGGTCGATGCGCTGCGCGACGTCGAAGGCATCGACGTCGGCCTGGAAGCGACCGACAAGAACGGCCGCGCCACCGTGTCGATGCGCGGCCTGCCGTCCGAGTACACCCTGGTGCTGATCGACGGCCGCCGCCAGAGCAATGTCGGCCAGATCTATCCGAACAACTTCGGTGGCGGCCAGTTCGCCTACCTGCCGCCGCTGGATGCGATCGAACGCATCGAAGTCGTGCGCGGGCCGATGTCCACGCTGTACGGTTCGGACGCGATGGGCGGTGTCATCAACATCATCACCCGCCGCAACCAGGACAGCTGGCACGGTTCGGTCAGCCAGGGCTTCACCGTGCAGCAGGACGACCAGTTCGGCGATGCACGCACCACCGACCTCTACCTCAGCGACCCTTTGCTGAAGGAGCGCCTCAGCCTGGCAGTACGCGGCAGCTACTACGACGCGAAGGCTTCCAACCCGGAATGGGATGCGTTGTCCCTGCCCGACGGCACCCTGTGGGAGCGCAGCATCGGCTTCGGCGGTGGTGGCAAGTCGGTGGCCAACACCAACTGGAACAGCGGCGTGCGGTTGGACGTCCGCATCAACGACGATCACGAACTGTGGCTGGACTACGACGTGTCGCGGCAGAAGTTCGACAACAGCGAAGGCCAGACCGGCACCCTCGACAGCCTGGCCAGCCTGTGGCGCGTCGGCAATGCCGTCATTCCCAACCCGAACGGCAGCGGTACCGTCACCCGTCGCGTGGTGCAGCCGCGCGTGGGCTACACCGCCTACCAGCGCTACGAACGCGACCAGTTGTCGCTGACCCATCAGGGCCGCTACAGCTTCGGTACCTGGCAGACCTCGCTGACCCACAGCAAGAGCAGCAACCTGGGCCGTTCGCTGCCGCTGACCCTGGAAGAGCGCGCCAACCTGCAGACGCTTTGGAATGACGTCTGCCGCCGCACCGGTGCTGCCAACAACTGTGCGGCCGGCCGCGGCAACGCCCTGGTTGCCCTCAACCCGAGCGAGATGGCGCGCCTGCAGGCGTTCCTGCCGCGCCCGCTGCGCACCATGGAACTGGAAGGCTACGTGCTCGACACGATGCTCGACCTGGACTTCGGCGCGCACACGCTGACCGTGGGCGGCCAGTACAACGACACTGACATGGTCGACGGTGTGTTCGGCATGGATGGCGCCGGCTACCGCAGCAACGTCAAGCAGACGCACCGCATGTGGGCGCTGTTCGCCGAGGACAACTGGGCGCTGACCGACACCCTCACCGCCACCTTCGGCCTGCGCTACGACAACCACAACGTATTCGGCAGCCATGTCAGTCCGCGTGGCTACCTGGTGTGGAATGCCAGCGATGCGTGGACCTTCAAGGGCGGCGTCAGCACCGGCTACAAGACCCCGCGTCCGGACCAGCTGTTCCCGGGCATCACCGGCTTCGGTGGCCAGGGCGTGCTGCCACTGGTCGGTTCGCCGAACCTCAAGCCGGAAACCAGCACCAACTACGAGCTGGCCGCTTACTACGAAGGCCAGCGCTGGGGCTTCAACGTCACCGGCTTCTTCAACACGTTCGAGGACAAGATCGCCAGCGGCGGCACCTTTGCGAACTGCGAAGTGGCCCGCGCCGGCAGCGGCTACTGCGTGGACATCGGCCCGGGCTGGGCGGCACTGGGCTACAGCACGTTCACCCAGAGCGTGAACATCGACAAGGCCGAGACCCGCGGTGCCGAACTGGCCGCGCATGTCGACCTGCTCGACACCCTGCAGCTGCGCGGCAACTACACCTGGACCAGGAGCGAGCAGACCAGCGGCGCGCAGAAGGGCCTGCCGATCAGCGGCACGATGCCGGCCAGGCACATGGCCAATGCAAGCCTCAACTGGCAGGTCAACGAAGCGATCAGCCTGTCGCTGATCGGCGAAGGCCGCTACGACCGCTACCGCGACACGCTGCTGGACGCCAACGGCGCCAGCCACACCCGCTACTACGAGGACTACACCATCTTCCATCTCGGTGGCAGCTGGAAGGCCACGCCATGGCTGACGGTGAACGCGCGGGTCAACAACCTGTTCGACAAGGACTTCGTTTCGCAGTCGTGCCTCCTGATCAGCCAGAGCGAGTTCAACTGCGTGGACGACTACGCGACCAAGGACCAGCGCCGCAGCTACTGGATCTCGTTGAACGCGAAGTTCTGATCGCCGCGCCCGGCCCCGGTGGGTGCCGACCTTGGTCGGCACCGCTTCATCCACGCGTGGCGTGGATCTACCGATCGGTAGTGCCGGCCGCTGGCCGGCAATCGCCCTCCAGCGATACAGAACGACACGCAATTGCGAGCTATTCTCATCAATGATGTAATGGGCAGTCCCCGTCCGCCTCGAACCGTGCCGTGAGCCGTCCTGCCTCTTCCACCGTGGCGCAGCAACAGAACCGTGGCTTCTGGCTGCGGACGCTGCACCAGTGGCACTGGATCAGCTCGGCGGTGTGCCTGATCGGCATGCTGCTGTTCGCGGTGACCGGCCTGACCCTCAACCACGCGGCGAAGATCGAAGCCAAACCCCAGGTGCAGAACCAGCATCTGGAACTGCCGGCCGATCTGCTCGGCCAGCTCGGCACGCGCGAAAACGGCAATGCACCGATTCCGCGCCCGGCCCGGCACTGGCTGGACACGCAGCTGGGCATCGCCATCGGCGGGCGCCCGGCCGAGTGGTCGGCCGAGGAGATCTACCTGTCGCTGCCGCGCCCCGGCGGCGACGCCTGGCTGAGCATCGATCGCGGGACCGGCGCGGTGGAGTACGAATCAACCTCGCGCGGCGCGGTGTCCTACCTCAACGACCTGCACAAGGGCCGCAACGCGGGCCCGGCGTGGGGCTGGTTCCTGGACCTGTTCGCCGTGGCCTGCCTGGTGTTCTGCATCACCGGCCTGTTCCTGCTGCACCTGCATGCACGGCAGCGGCGCATGACCTGGCCGCTGGTCGGCCTGGGCCTGATGATTCCGCTGCTGATCGCCCTGCTGCTGATCCACTGACTTTCCTTCGTTTCCGGAGCCGCCCCATGCGCGTCACCCTGACCATCGCCCTCAGCGGCCTGCTGGCCACCTCGCCGGCGTACGCCACCACCCTCGACATCAACGTCGAAGTGCCCAAGCTCAACGTGGCCGAGTACCACCGCCCGTACGTGGCGGTGTGGCTGGAAGGCGCCGACCAGAAGGTCGCGGCCAACCTGTCGGTCTGGTACCAGCAGACCAGCAACAGCGAAGGCCACGGCACCAAATGGCTGCCGGACCTGCGCCAGTGGTGGCGCAAGAGCGGCCGCACCCTGCAGGTGCCGGTGGACGGCGTGACCGGCCCGACCCGCCCGGCCGGCAAGCACGCGCTGTCGTTCAACGACAGGCAGCCGGCACTGAAGCAACTGGCCCCGGGCAACTACACCCTGGTGGTGGAAGCGGTGCGCGAAGTCGGTGGCCGCGAACTGCTGAAGATCCCCTTCACCTGGCCGGCCACCGCCGCGCAGAACGGCAAGGCGCAGGGCGCCACCGAACTGGGCCAGGTCACCCTCGCCGTCAAACCATAACTGCCTGAGCCGGGGTCGGATCCCTTCCGCAGGAAGGGCTCTGACCCCATCGCCCTATCCCTCGGGGTCAGAGCCCTTTCCGCTGGAAAGGGATCCGACCCCTTCCAACTGGAGTCTTCCGCATGAAGCGCACGCTCGTCCTCGCCGCCGCCCTGGCCGCTGCCCTTCCCTTCTCCGCCCTGGCCCACAAGGCCTGGCTGCTGCCCTCGCAGACCGTGATCGCCGGCAACGCGCCGTGGATCACCGTCGACGGTGCGGTCTCCAACGATCTGTTCTACTTCAACCACGTGCCGCTGCGCCTGGAATCGCTGGTGATCACCGCGCCGGACGGCAGCACCGTGCAGCCGCAGAACGCGTCGACCGGCAAGTACCGCAGCGTGTTCGACATCGAACTGAAGCAGTCGGGCACTTACCGCATCGCGTCGGTCAATGACGGCCTGTTCGCCACGTACGAGCAGAACGGCGAGCGCAAGCGCTGGCGCGGCAGCGTGGCTACCTTCGGTGAACTGCCGAAGGATGCGAAGAAGCTGGAAGTGAGCCAGTCGATCGGCCGCGTGGAGACCTTTGTCACCAACGGTGCGCCGAACGACACCGCGCTGAAGCCGACCAACCGTGGCATCGAGCTGGTCGCCGTCGGCCACCCGAATGACCTGTTCGCCGGCGAGGAAGCCACGTTCCGCGTGCTGGTCGATGGCAAGCCGACCGCCGGCCTGCAGTTCGAGATCGTGCGTGGCGCCACCCGCTACCGCAACGCGCAGGACGAGCTGAAGCTGACCAGCGATGCCAAGGGCGAGATCAAGGTGACCTGGCCGGAAGCCGGCATGTACTGGCTGGAGACCGGCACCGAGGACAACAAGACGTCGGTGAAGCAGGCCGCCAAGCGCCGCCTGAGCTACGTCGCCACGCTGGAAGTGCTGCCGCAGTAATGTGGACCGCGATGCCGGGCATTCCCCGGCATCGCCACCGCAACGCATCACCATGACCGATTCCCATCTCGACATCGCCCGCCTCGGTGGCACCACCATGGGCACCACCTGGAGCGTGTCGCTGGTCGCGTCGCGCCAGCGCGACCTGCACCCGCTGCACGCCGGCATCCAGGCGCGGTTGGACGACGTGGTCGCGCAGATGAGCACCTGGGAGCCCGGCTCGGATCTGAGCCGCTACAACCGCGCCGACGCTGGCCAATGGTGCGTGCTGCCGGCGGAGACCCGCCACGTTCTGGCCTCTGCACAGGCCATCGCTGCCGCCAGTGACGGCGCCTTCGATCCCACCATCGGTCCGCTGGTTGCACTGTGGGGCTTCGGTGCACATGCCGGCGAACGCCGCCAGCCCGACGCCGCTACCCTGCAGGCCACCCGTGAGCGTTGCGGTTGGCAGCGCCTGCAGTGGCAGGATGATGCGCTGCTGCAACCGGGCCGGCTGGAACTGGATCTCTCTGCGATCGCCAAGGGCTTCGGCGTCGATCACGTAGCCGCCTGGTTGCGTGGACAAGGCATTGCTGCAGCGCTGATCGAAGTGGGTGGCGAACTGGCCGGCTACGGCAGAAAACCGGACGGCCAACCGTGGCGCGTGCTGGTGGAATCCGCACCGGAAGAGGATGTGCACACCGAAACCCCGCCACGGGTGCTGGCGCTGGACGGCAAGGCGGTGGCCACTTCGGGCGATCGCTGGCACCAGTACCAGGCCGATGGCGAGGCCTACAGCCACAGCCTCGACCCGCGTACGGGCAGGCCGGTGCAGCAGGTCGCCGCAGCGGTCACCGTCGTGGCCGACGACGCCATGCACGCCGATGCCTGGGCTACCGCACTGACCGTGCTGGGTCGCGAACAGGGCATGGCGCTGGCCGAGCGCGAAGGACTGGCCGCGCGCTACCTGCAACGCACCGCAGACGGCCCGCAGGAATTTCTCAGCAGCGCCTTCCAGCGCCTGCTCGACGGGCAGGACGCATGAGCACTCGGCCATCGCGTGCGTGGCTCGGCAACACACTTGTACTGATCGTACTGGCGCTGATCGCCTGGGCGCTGCTGCGCCTGCACCTCGGCGAAGCCTGGTGGCAGGGCGCACCGCCGGCACGGCAATCGCAGATCGCCATCATCGCCACCGCGCTGTACGCGCTGGCCTGCGCGGCCCTGTGGTGGCGCACTCGTCCGCGCGATGATGCGGCGTCCGCCGATACCGCACCGCTCCTGCTGGTCTGGTCCAGCCAGACCGGCTTTGCCCGCGAACTGGCCGAACGCAGTGCCGAGGCCCTGCGTGGTGCCGGCGTGCCGGTGCGTGTGCGCGGGCTGCATGAGGTCGACGCCGCATTGCTGGCCGACAGCCAGCGCGCGCTGTTCATTGCCAGCACCACCGGCGAAGGCGATCCGCCCGACCACGCCCTGCCGTTCCTGCGCGGGGTGATGGCCACGCCGCCTCCGTTGCAGCATCTGCAGTACGGCGTGCTCGCGCTGGGCGACCGCAGCTATGGCCACTTCTGCGGATTCGGCCACCAGCTGGACCAGTGGCTGCGCCAGCATGGCGCGCACCCGCTGTTCGATGCGATCGAGGTCGACAATGCCGATCCGGCGGCGCTGCGACATTGGCAGCAGTTGCTGGGACAACTTGGCGGAGGCGCCACTGAACTGCCTGACTGGAGCCCGGCCGAGTATCAGCCGTGGACGTTGCTGCAACGCCAGCATCTGAATCCGGGCAGCCCCGGCGGCCCGGTGTACCGGGTGCGCCTGCAGCCACCGCCTGGCGTCGATGTGCAGTGGCAGGCCGGCGACATCGCCGAGATCGGCCCGCAGCACCCACGCCACAGCGCGCGCGCCTGGCTCGATGCACAGGGCTTCAATGCAGACACCGTGCTGGATGACGGGCAGGCGTTACTGGCCCGTATCGAGCGCTCGCATCTGCCCTCGCTGGTTCCCCCGGGTGATCTGCCCGCACTGCTGGCAACCCTGCAACCGCTGCCGCATCGCGAGTACTCGATCGCCTCGGTGATGGCCGACGGCGCGGTGGAGCTGCTGGTGCGCCGCCAACTGCGCGCCGACGGTACACCCGGCATCGGCAGCGGCTGGCTGTGCGACCACGCGGCCATCGGCGAACCGGTGCAACTGCGGCTGCGCCGCAACGACAATTTTCATGGCGTGCCCGCCGATGTACCGCTGCTGCTGATCGGCAACGGCACCGGCATCGCCGGCCTGCGCGCGCACCTGCACGAACGTGCCCAGCGTGGCGCGCGCCGCACCTGGCTGCTGTTCGGCGAGCGCACCGCCGCGCACGACTTCCATTTCGGCGAAGAACTGCAGGCGATGCTGGCCAGCGGCACGCTGGCACGGCTGGATGCAGTGTTCAGCCGCGACGGCGGCGCGCATCGCTATGTGCAGGACCGGCTGCAGGCCGAAGCGGCGACGCTGCGGCAGTGGGTCGATGAAGGCGCGACGATCCTGGTCTGCGGCAGCCTGCAGGGCATGGCCCCGGGCGTGGATGCAGTGATCGAGCGGGTGCTGGGTACCGCAGGCAAGGAAGCGCTGCTGCTGGCCGGTCGTTACCGGCGCGATGTGTATTGAACGAACCTTCGGGGTCGGATCCCTTTCCGCAGGAAAGGGCTCTGACCCCAACCACAGCCGCACCATGACGGCGTGCCCAGGCATGGTGGCAACCGCACAGCAGTAGATCCACGCCATGCGTGGATGGCGCCCACCGGCGCCCAGGAATCATGCCCCCGCCGCGCTCACCCGTATCGCCAACAACTCGCCACCACCGCTGAGCGCATGCCGTTGCCTCTCGCCCGCCGCCAACCACGCGGTGTCTCCCGCCTGCAGCGCCGGCAGGCCACTATCGGCACCGAACTGCGCCTGTCCGGCCAGCAGATGCAGTGCCCACGCAACGCCCGGTTCGCAGAAGAAGAACATCGACCCCACCAGCGGCCGGTGCAGCAGTTCGGCCTGCAGCAGCTCGCGCTTCCACATCAGGTTGAAGTCGTGGGTGGTGCCATCGACCAGTTCACCGTGCAGCGCTTCTTCACCGGCAAAGCGCACCCGCCCGTGCGGCGGCAGCACCTGGGCCACGCGGCCATCCTCGAAACGCAGGCGCACGCCATTGCCCTGCAGCAGCACCAGTTCTCGCTCCACGCCGGGGAAGGTGGAGAACGCAGCGTCCTGCTCGATCTCGGCCACCGACAGGCGCAGCGCCCAGTCATCACCCTGCGCAGGAAGGCGCAGGATCTCGCGGGTCCAGCCAAGTCCATTCCGCCAGCGTTCGCGGCGATAGTCCAGGTGGGAGATCACCTGGCTCGGAGTGTGCAACAGGGAGTCGACGTTCATCGGCGCATTGCATCACGCCACGCGCCATCGTGCATCACCGCGTAGCGAGCGTGCCCTGGCCACCGCATCCGCCGGCCAGCAGCTGCGAGTGCTTCAGCCAATCCTGGTCGGGGTAGTAAGCAAACACCATCGTGCCGCCACGCAACGCATCGATCAGCGGCTTGGCCACCGAAAGGCGCACCGCCGGGCAACCCAGGCTGCGACCCAAGCGCCCTGCAGCTGCGCGGTGGCCGGGTTCACGTACGGCGCACCGTGGATGACGATCGCGCGTTCGCGCGCACGGTCGTTGAAGCCCGGCTCCAGCCCGGCCAGGCGCAGCGAATATCCATTACCGCCCATGTAGGTCTCCTGCGCGGTGAACGCGCCGAGGCTGGACATGAAACTCCCATCGCGGTTGGAAAAGTGCTGGGTGCGGTTCTCGCCGCTGTTGCGGCCATGCGCCACCCATTCCTCGAACAGCAGGCGCTGGTGGGCCAGGTCGAACACCCACAGGCGCGGCTCGGTGGACGGCCGCGAATAATCGATCACGCTGAGACGATCACCGTTGATGCCCAGCTCCGGACGCTGCAACGCACAGCGCATGGCGTGCGCCGCCAGCTGCAACACGTGGCGGTCAGCCTTGGGCGCACTGCGCGACAGCAAGGCAGCCAGATCATCAGCGCTGGTGGCAAGGGCGGGCGTCTGTGCCAGCGCCGGGGCGCTGGCCGAGGTCGCCAGCAGGCCGAACGCGGCCAGCCGGCACAGGCGGGATGCAGTCATGGGCACAACGAGGGGACTCAGTTGCCCTTGAGGGTGGACCCTGGCGGCTCGGATTCCAAGACCGGCTGCATTCCGGATTCAGCCGGGCTTGGGCGGACCGCCGGCAACGAGGTCACCAGCAGGGTCGTGCCCGGCACCAGCACCTGGTACAGCTGGCGGGCAAAATCGGCCGGCAGCGCCATTGGCAACGAGGGCGTGGCCAGCAGGTCCGGGGTGGCCTGGGCACGATCCTGGCCCAGCAGCGGATAGGCCGTCCACTGGTGCAGGCGCTGGTTCACGTCCAGCGGGCTGGGCGTATCGCTGTAGCCCTGCCCCATCACGAACAGCGTGGTGCCCTGGAATGCGGGCAGGGCGTCGGCCTTCAGCGGCGACTCGCCGATCATCACGCCATCGCGCAGCACGTACAGGCGCTGGTCATGCAGGCTGACCAGGATGCCGACCTGCCCGGCCGGGGCTGCGCTGTCGTCCCACCAGGCCTGCGCCGGGGCCCCGCCCTCGGTTTCCGGCAAAGCCTGGCCGCGCGCGTTGACCGGGGCCAGCACCGAAGGATAGGCCAGGGTCATCGGCGAACTCTTGGCGTCGGCCACCACCACCGTATCGCCGCGCTGGGTTTCGCTGAACAGCTTCTGCGCGAACGCCTGCGGCAGGCGCACGCAGCCATGCGAGGCCGGATGCCCGGGCAGGCTGCCGCCATGCAGGGCGATGCCATCCCAGGTCAGCCGCTGCATGTAGGGCATCGGCGCGCTGTTGTAGAGGTTGGACCTGTGGTCCTTGTCCTTCTGCAGGATGGTGAACACGCCGGTCGGCGTCTCGTGCCCGGCCTTGCCCGAGCTGATCGTGGTCAGGCCGATGGCGATGCCGTTGCGGTACACGTAGGCACGCTGCTCATCGAGGCTGACCACCAGCACGATCGGGCCGGTCGGCGAGATTTCCGGATGCCACAGGTACTCGCCCGGCTTCAGGTCGGTCGGTCCGCGCACTTCAGCGGTGCTGGCTTCGGCCGCAGGCTTGGCTGTCGGCGTCGGCGCAGCGGCATGGGCCAGCAGTGGCAGGGTCAGTGCCAGGGCGAGCATCAAGGTCGTGGGGCGGTGCGCAAGCATCCAGCGGGGTCCTTTCCATGCGGAGCGGCCACCGTACACCATCGGCCCGTGGTGGCCGCGGCAAAACCAGGCGCCGGAAATGAAATTGCCCGGCGACACAGCCATGTGTCGTACCGGGCAATCGTTACGTCCTTGTCGGCCTGCTGCCGCCCCCTCGCATCCTGCGCTGTGGGGGTAGCGTTGCATCCTGCACGCGGCCGCGTCTGTCCTGTTTGTATCTCAGCCCCTTCCACAGGTCTGTGATGCCACCATCCTGGTGATTGGTGCCGCGTCCTGCGGCGGTCGGTGGTCACGGCCTTCCTGTCCGTGACCGGTGAACCAGCCTCCTGCCGGTTCCGACGATTCCTGCTGTCAGCGCCTGGGTACGGTCCGCACCGGTACCGATCCGGGTACCGGATCCGCCGGCAACAACCTGTTGCCTACGGTGATCCGCTGTCGATTCCGTTCGACGATCGCTTTCCCTATCCCCTTCACCTGCGTCAGGTCCTCGACGCGATGAAACGGGCCGTGTCTGCGCCGGTGCTCGACGATCGCCTCGGCCTTGGCGGCTCCGACCATCGTCAATCCCTGCTGCAGCGCCTGGGCATCGGCGCGGTTGATGTCGATCGGTTCGGCGGCATGCGCCCCAGCGATCCCCACTACCAGCACCAGCGCCCTCAACACGACAAACCAAGGCACGACGTGTATCTCCCTGTGATTCTGGCCGCCCCGACCGGCAATCCCGTCGGCAGGAACAGTGTCCGTCACCACATGTGCACAGCCTATCGGTTTCCCGGATTTCCGTAAGCCAGCCAAATACCCGACGTGATGTAGGAAAAACCCTACCCGCGGCACAGGCGTAGAATGGCCGGATCAGCCCATGCAACCGGAGTTTCAGATGGACAGCGCCAAGCTCGGCCAATTCGTCAATGACAAGTGGGACAGCGAAATCGTCCCGCAGTTGGTCGACTACATCCGCATTCCCAACAAGTCGCCGATGTTCGACGCCAATTGGGTGCAGAACGGCTACATGGAACAGGCGGTCACCCTGATGGAGAACTGGGCCAAGGCCCAGCAGCTGCCCGGCCTGAAGGTTGAGGTGGTGCGCCTGGAAGGCCGTACCCCGCTGATCTTCCTGGAAATTCCGGCTACCGGCGCCGAAACCGGCGACGACACCATCCTGCTCTATGGCCACCTGGACAAGCAGCCGGAAATGACCGGCTGGGACGACGACCTCGGCCCGTGGACCCCTGTCCTGCGCGGCGACAAGCTGTATGGCCGCGGCGGTGCGGACGACGGCTACGCGATCTTCGGCTCGCTGGCTGCGGTACTGGCACTGCAGGCCCAGGGCCTGCCGCACGCCCGCTGCGTGGTGCTGATCGAAGCGTGTGAAGAGTCCGGCAGCTATGACCTGCCGGCCTACGTCGACCACCTGGCCGACCGCATCGGCAAGCCGTCGCTGGTGGTCTGCCTGGATTCGGGCTGCGCCAACTACGACCAGCTGTGGTGCACCACCTCGCTGCGCGGCCTGACCGGCGGCAATTTCACCGTGAAGGTGCTCAACGAAGGCGTGCATTCCGGCGATGCCTCCGGCGTGATCCCGTCCAGCTTCCGCCTGCTGCGCCAGATCCTTTCGCGCATCGAGGACCAGGACACCGGCCGCATCCTGATCGACGGCATGAACGTGGAGATCCCGGCCGAGCGCCTGGAACAGGCCAGGCGTGCCGCCGAAGTGGTGGATACCGAGATCTTCGAGAAGTTCCCGATGGTCGACGGCCTGCGCCCCATGAACGAGGACCTGACCGAGCTGGTGCTCAACCGCACCTGGCGCCCGGCGCTGTCGGTCACCGGCGTCGGTGGCATGCCGCCGCTGGAATCGGCCGGCAACGTGCTGCGTCCGCAGACCTCGGTGAAGCTGTCGCTGCGCCTGCCGCCGACCGCCGATGGCAAGACCTGCGGCGAGCTGCTGAAGGAAGCACTGCTGCGCGACCCGCCGAACGGCGCGCAGGTCACCCTGGACCTGGAAAAGGCCTCCACCGGCTGGAATGCCCCGGCGATGGCGCCGTGGCTGACCCAGGCCATCGACGACGCCAGCCAGGCCTTCTTCGGCAAGCCGGCGATGTACATGGGCGAGGGCGGCTCGATCCCGTTCATGGGCATGCTGGGCGAGAAGTTCCCGGGCGCGCAGTTCATGATCACCGGCGTGCTCGGCCCGCACTCCAATGCGCATGGCCCGAACGAGTTCCTGCACATCCCGATGGGCAAGAAGGTCACCGCCTGCGTGTCCAAGGTGATCAGCGAGCACTACGCCGCCAGCCTGCGCGGCGAGACCAGCGGCTCGCCGGTGGCTGCCGACAGCGGCACCCGCCACGGCGACCACGGCTGCTGCTGATCCGGCACTCGTGACGGACGCAGCCTGGCCTTGCTAGGCTGCGTCCACACTCAAGCGGAATCCGCGCGCATGAATGGTCTGTTCGGCAGCAGCAGCTGGCTGTACATCCTGCTGGTCGGCTTCTTCGTCGGCCTGCTCGGGCGTTTCTTCATGCCCGGCAACAACCGCATGGGCTGCCTGCTGACCATCGTGCTGGGCATCCTTGGTGCCCTGCTGGCCGGTTGGTTCGGCCAGTACATGGGCTGGTACGCCCCCGGCGAACCGGCCGGTTTCCTCGGCGCGGTGGTGGGCGCGGTGGCCGTGCTGGCCGTCCTGCGCCTGTTCAGCGGTCGCCGCTGACGCCGCTCCCCCTTCCCTTCCTGTTGCCGACGTTGGCGCGCCCGGCGCGCCCGGATATGCCCGCATGACCGAACCCGCCTCCGATCCCCAGCGCAGCGCGCAGCGCCTGCAGTGGGCCCGTACCCAGCTCGATGATGCCAACGCGGTGGTCGAACGCGCTTCGGTTGACGCCGGCATGCGCAGCTACTGGCGCACCACCAGCACGCGCGGCAGCCACATCGTGATGGACGCCCCGCCGGGGCTGGAAGATCCGCGGCCGTGGCTGCGCATGCGCGGCCTGCTGCACGACAACGGTCTGCGCGTGCCCATGCTGCTCGCGCAGGACCTGGATGCCGGCTTCCTGCTGCTGGAAGATCTCGGCGGCCCGACCCTGGCCAGGATCCTCGACGAGCGCAACGCTGACGAATGGTTCGGTCGTTCGATCGAGCAGCTGCTGCGCCTGCAGGCGATCCCGGTGCCGGCCGACTTCGGCCAGTTCGGCGAAGCACTGCTGCAGCGCGATGCCGGCCTGTTCGACGAATGGTTCCTGCAGCGCCACCTGAACCTTGAACTGGACTGCGGCGAGATCGAAGGCCTGCAGCTGGTGCATCGCCGCCTGATGGACAACGCGCTGGGCCAGGCCCAGCTGATGACCCACCGCGACTACATGCCGCGCAACCTGATGCCGGTCGACGACGGCCCCGCGGTCCTGGATTTCCAGGACCTGGTGCGCGGCCCGATCGCCTACGATGCGGTGAGCCTGTTCAAGGACGCCTTCCTGAGCTGGCCACTGCAACGCGTGGACGAATGGCTGGCGCAGTATCACGAGCGCGCCCGCGACACCGGCCTGCCGGTGCCCGACCGCGCCACCTTCCTGCGCGATGCCGACTGGATGGGCATCCAGCGCCACGTGAAGATCCTGGGCCTGTTCTGCCGGCTGCGTTACCGCGACAACAAGGGCCATTACCTCGACGACGCACCGCGCTTCATCACCTATCTGGATGAAGTGCTGCCGCGCTACCGCGAGCTGGCACCGCTGCAGCAGCTGCTGGACGACCGCATCAAGCCGGCGCTGGCCGAGCTGGGTGCACCGATGCGCGTAGCCCGATGAAGGCACTGGTCTTTGCCGCCGGCCTCGGCGAGCGCATGCGCCCTTTGACCCTGCACACGCCCAAGCCGCTGCTGGAAGTGGCTGGCAAGCCGTTGATCGTCTGGCACCTGGAACGCCTGGCCGCACTCGGCGTGCGCGAGGTGGTGGTCAACACCGCATGGTTGGCCGAACAGTTCCCGGCGACGCTTGGCGATGGCAGCCAGTGGGGCCTGCGCCTGCATTTCCTGTACGAAGGGCAGACCCCGCTGGAAACCGGCGGCGGCATCCTCAACGCCCTGCCGGTGCTGGGCGATGCCCCGTTTCTGGTAGTGAACGGCGACATCTGGACCGATTTCGATTTCGCCACGCTGCCGCGCGAGCCGCAGGGCCAGGCGCACCTGGTGCTGGTCGACAATCCGGTTCAGCACCCGAATGGTGACTACCGCCTGGATGCACAGGGGTTCCTGCACCACGACCGCGAAGGACCATGCCTGACCTATGCCGGCATCGGCGTGTACCGTCCTTCGATCGTGGCCGACTGGCGCGCGGTGATCGGCGATGCGCCGGGCAGCGAGCGGCTGCCACCGAAGTTCTCGGTGGTACCGCTGCAGAAGCACTTCATGGCGCAGGGGTTGATGACCGGGCAGCACCATCGCGGGCGCTGGACCGACGTCGGCACCGTGGATCGCCTGCGTGCGCTGGATGCTGAGTTGGCGGCGAACGGCTGAGCCCCTCGTGGCTGGACGCGTAGAGTCGACTGTTAGTCGACTGGCATTGTGAGCTGGCCGGGCGGGGTGGATTCGCGGGGGACGCCGTGAACCCGTCCCTGGGGGCTTGGCCGCGGCATCCATGCCGCGGACACCCCCGCGAATCCACCCCGCCCGGCCCCTGACAGTTTCCGTGCGCGTCCAGCCACGGAAGAAAGAAAGAAAATCAAAAGCGGATCGCTTCGCTGCGCTCGCTCTGGTGACGACCAACGGTCGTCACCCACCATAAGCAAGACACGTATCGACCAAGGTCGACACCCACCAACAGCAGTGCAGTACAGAGACCAGGCAGATCGCGGGAACCTGTCGAAGGCGGGGTGGCTCAGGTTGCGGGGGCGTGAGCGCCATGGATGGCGCGATCGAGGCTACAGGGACGTACTTGCGCCGTCCCCCGCAACCTGAGCCACCCCGCCTCCCCTCAGGAAGCCAGCTTTTGACGTTGCTGTTGAAGTTGCCGGCCAGCGGCCGGCACTACCGCGGGTGCAGGGCGCAGCCCTGCCGAACAACATCCCTCAGTAACGAGGCCGGCCTTCTTCCAGCACCTGGCGCAGGAACGGCACGGTGATCCGCCGCTTCGCCGCCAGCGATTCGCGGTCCAGCCAGTCCAGCAGGGTGATCAATCCACCCAGCTCACGGCCGGTGTGCGACAGCAGCCACTCGATGGCCGCTTCGTCGATGGCCAGGCCGCGTCGCAGTGCACGCTCGCGCAGCACCGCCGCCCGCCCTTCCTCATCCAGCGGCTGCAGCAGCACGCGCACGCACTGGCCCAGCCGCGAGCGCAGGTCCGGCAGCACCAGGCCCAGTTCGCCCGGCGCCTTCTGTGCCGTGTACAGCACGGTCACGCCCGCAGCGCGCGCACGGTTGTGGAAATCGAACAGCGCGATCTCATCCTCGCGGTTGCCGGCAACCTCGTCCAGGCCGTCCAGCGCCACCAGTTCGCGCGCTTCCAGCCCATCAAGCGCCGCACGGACACGGCCGGCGGCGCTGGCCAGCGGCACGTACGTCGGCAACCGTCCGGCCTGCTCGGCGCTGGAGCACATCGCCAGCGCCTGGTGGGTCTTGCCGGTTCCCGCCGCACCTTCCAGGTAAACCCAGTCGTGGCTGGCGCCAACCGCGATCGCGCGCAGCTGCGCCAGCGCGCCATCCGGCGCGCCGATGAAGGTCTCCAGGCGCTGGTCCCGCGGGTAATGCAGGGCCAGCGGCAGTTGCGGCACACCCATCACTTCAGGTCGGGGCCCTTGTCGTCCGGAACGATGATATGGGGCGCGTCGACCACGCCATCAAGCACGATCGCCGGCTTCTCGCCCACGTACAGTTCGCTCTGCCGATAGCGCTGGTGGGCATAGCGCAGCAGCACGTTGGTCACCGCCGCTACCGGCAGCGCCAGCAGCATGCCGAGGAAGCCGAACAGCTGGCCGCCGGCCATCACCGCGAAGATCACCGCCACCGGGTGCAGGCCGATCTTGTCGCCGACGATGCGCGGGGTCAGCACGTAGCTTTCCAGCAGCTGGCCCACGGTGAACACCACGCCGACCAGGATCAGCAGCTTCAGGTCGAAGCCCTGCGCCTGCACCAGCGCGGCGATCACCGCCATCAGCACGCCGGTGGTCGCGCCCAGGTACGGGATGAAGCTGATCAGGCCGGCAATCAGGCCGATCAGCAGGCCCAGCTTGAGGCCGACCAGCGACAGGCCACCGGCGTAGATCACGCCCAGCGCCAGCATCACCAGGAACTGGCCACGGATGAACGCACCCAGCACCTCGTTGGATTCACGCGCCAGCGCGCTGATGGTGCCGATCTGGTTGCGCGGAATCACCGAGGCCACCCGCTCGACCAGCTTGTCCCAGTCGCGCAGGAAGTAGAACGCCAGGATCGGCAGCAGCAGGATGTTGACCACCCAGGTCACCATCGCAAAGCCCGAACGCGAGACGTAGCCCATGAACGTGGTGGCGAAGCCGCCGGCCTGCTGCCAATGGCTGCGCACCCATTCGATCAGGCGGTCCGGGTCCAGCCACTGCATCACTTCCAGGCCGGTCTTGTGCTCGAACCAGGGGATGCCGGTCTGCATCAGCCACGCCTGCGCCTGCGGGGCGGCCGCGATCAGGGTGGTGATCTGGCGCTCGATCATCGGCACCAGCACCAGCAGCAATGCCACGATCACCAGCACCATCGCTGCGAACACCAGCACCACGCCGGTCATGCGCGAGCGGCCGGTGGCCTCGATGCGGTCCACCAGCGGGTCACCCAGCCAGGCCAGCGCCAGTGCCAGCACGAACGGGGTCAGGATCGGCGCCAGCAGCCACACCACCCAGCCGATCAGGCCGGCGAACAGGATGTACTTCAGCCGGCGCAGGAACTGCGCGATTTCAGCTTCCGGGCTCAGGATCATCGCAGGCGGTACTCGTTGCTGACCGGCGCGGCCACCGGGGCACCGGTGGTGTCATCGATCGGGGTCGGCAGGGCCGGCAGCGGCGCGCTTGGCACCAGCACGCCATTGTCGCCAAGCATGCGGTTGAAGCCGGCCAGGCCGGTGGTCATCTCCACGCTCAGCTCCAGTTGGCCGGCCGAGGCGTGCAGCGGGGTGACGTTGCGCACCACCGGCACCTCGCGCAGGCCAGCGGCCAGCCGCAGGTAGTCATCGGCGCTGTTGATGCCGGTCACCACCAGGCGGTAGGTGCCGGCCTGGCCGACGGCCACGCCAGCCTTGGCGTAGCGCTTGACCAGCGCATCGGCGGCACCGTCGGCACCGGCGGCCATCGCGCGCATGGCGTTGGCGTCCTTGCTGGTCCACTTGTTCAGTTCGCGGCCGTTGTCGACGAACACCCAGTCCGCCTGCCAGCCACCGTTGGCGCGGTACAGCTTGCCGATCAGCTGCATCGGCGGCGAGTAGCGCGAGGAGGCACGGGCCACGGCGGCGCTGTCCTGGCGCCAGATGGCACCGGCCAGGGCCTGTTCGGCAGCACCGCCGCTGGGCAGGCCCAGCTTGTAACCCCGCTCGATGGCGCGGTTCAGCAGCGGGCGGGCGGCATTGGCCTGCTGCACGCTGACCAGGCGCGGGCCGCTGCCGTCGTCGACGGCCAGCCACAGCACCGGCTTCGGTCGCGGCTGCGGCCAGAGCGGCAGGCCCAGCGCCGAGACCAGCGAATCGACGTCATCCTCGCGGAAGCGGGCCACCAGCAGGGTCCGGAAGCTCGGTGCGCCGCTGGCACCCACGCTCTGGTCCTGCTTGTAGTCGTAGCTGGCCACGTAGTCCTTGGCATTGCGCAGCGCCTGCACCACGCCGGGGCGTGACATCACGTTGCGGTCGCCGGACAGCTTGCCCAGCACCACGCTCAGGGCACGGGCCAGGGCACCGTTGCGATCGGCCTCGGCCTGGCTGTTGACGGGCACTTCGGCCTCGTAGGCCCCCGAAGCGGTGGCGACATCTCCCTCGGTGCGCAGGCCGCTCTGGGCCATCGTGGCCACCGGCAGGCTCAGTGCAAGGAGCAGGGTCAGAATCAGGCTGCGGCGCATCAGGACATCCATTGGCTCGACGAATCCGGGGGAATTGTTGCCCGAATACGGCCTTTGCGCCAATGCGGCCTGTTAAAATCGCTCATTCAACCCCTGCCAGCGCCGACGCCCGTGACCAACACCCCGTCTTCCGCCCCTTCCCCCCTCACCTACCGTGACGCGGGTGTCGACATCGACGCCGGCAACGCGCTGGTCGAGCGGATCAAGCCCCTGGTCAAGCGCAGCTTCCGCCCGGAAGTGATGGGCGGCCTGGGCGGCTTCGGCGCCCTGTTCGACCTGTCCAACAAGTACCGCGAGCCGGTGCTGGTGTCGGGTACCGATGGCGTGGGCACCAAGCTGAAGCTGGCCCACCAGCTGAACCGCCACGATACGATCGGCATCGACCTGGTCGCCATGTGCGTGAACGACGTGCTGGTGCAGGGTGCCGAGCCGCTGTTCTTCCTGGACTACTTCGCCACCGGCAAGCTGGACATCGACACCGCCGCAGCGGTCGTGGGCGGCATCGCCAACGGCTGCACCGAGGCCGGCTGCGCGCTGATCGGCGGCGAAACCGCTGAAATGCCCGACATGTATGCCCCGGGCGAGTACGACCTGGCCGGCTTCACGGTCGCCGCGGTCGAGAAGAGCGAGCTGAAGGACGGCGCCAGCGTGGCCGCCGGCGACGTGCTGATCGGCATCGCCTCGTCCGGCCCGCACTCCAACGGCTACTCGCTGGTGCGCCGCATCTACGACCGCGCCGGCCGCCCGGCCGACCTGGAGCTGGAGGGCGGCGTGAAGCTGGTCGACGCGCTGATGGCACCGACCCGCCTGTACGTGAAGCCGATCCTGGCACTGCTGAAGTCGCACGGCGAGGCCATCCACGGCATGGCCCACATCACCGGTGGCGGCCTGACCGAGAACATCATCCGCGTGGTGCCCGACGGCCTCGGCCTGGACATCCAGGCATCGTCCTGGACCCTGCCGCCGGTGTTCCAGTGGCTGCAGAAGGAAGGCGCCGTGGCCGACAGCGAGATGTGGCGCACCTTCAACTGCGGCATCGGCTTCGTGCTGATCGTGGCAGCCGACCAGGTCGCCGCCGTGTCCGAGGCGGTCAAGGCGCAGGGCCTGGACCACTGGACCATCGGCCAGGTGGTCACTGCTGAAGGCGCCGAGCGCGTCCGCATCGGCTGAACCCGGCCCCGAGGAGCCCGCATGGACGCAATGCCCCCGCTGCCCCCTACCCCCGTGCCGCCGCCAACGACGGCGGTACCGGCGTTCAGCCCCCAGGACGCCGACCACCTGCGCATGCTGTCAATCGCGCACTACGTGGTCGGCGGCCTGATCGCGCTGTTCTCGCTGATCTTCATCGTCCACATCGTGCTCGGCGTCACCGCGCTCACCGGCAACCTGCCGATGAACTCCGGCGGCCAGCCCTCGTCGCCGGCCGAACAGCGCGTGTTCGGCTGGATGTTCGTCGTGATCGGCTGTGTCATCGTGTTCGGTGGCGTCACCCTGGGCGCGTTCGTGGCCTACGCCGGCCGTTGCCTGGCCCGCCGCCGCCGCTACCTGCTGTGCCTGATCGTGGCCGGGCTGGCCTGTCTGTTCACGCCGATCGGTACCGTGCTGGGAGTACTCAGCCTGATCACGCTGCTGCGTCCGCAGGTCAAGGCCGCGTTCGACACAGCGGGCACGGCGGCATGACGAGCCCGGGCGCACCGCCGCCGCTGCCGCAGCAGACCCTGGCGCACCTTCAGCTGGGCAGCCACCTGCAGACGCTGAAGGTGCTGTTCTACGCGCTGGCGGTTTTCCACTGGATGGCCGCGCTGGCCTTCCTCGGTTTCATCGGCCTGGTTGCCAGCTCGCGCGGGCTGGACGATGGCGCGGTACTGGCCACCGTGTACGGCGTCGTTTCAGTGCTGGCTGCCGCGCTGGGCTTCGTGCAGCTGCACACCGCGCGCCTGCTGTCGCGCCGCACCGGGCTGGCCTGGTGCCAGCGCGCGGCCTGGCTGGCGGTGCTGGCCGGCCCGCTGGGCATGGCCCTGACCGCCTATGCCTGGGTGTTCCTGTCCAAGCCTGACATGGCCGCCCTGTTCGACCGCGGCGACCATCTCCGCGTCTGAACTTGCCGGCAGACGCCCCGCCCTTTCCTGATCGACTTCCCATGTCCGCGCCTGCCCTCCCCACGACCGCTTCGCCCAGCGCCTTCCGTTTCTCGCGCCCCAAGAAGCTGGCCTTCGCTGCCGTACTGGCGGTATTCGCGGTCAGCTGGATCCAGCCGCTGTGGCCCACCGAGCAGGCGCTGCACAGCACGCTGACCGTGATCGGCCTGGGCGCCCTGCTGTGGGTCGACCGCCGGGGTGGCTGGCTGGGCAACGGTGCCTTCATCGCGATCTGCGGCTTCATCGCGCTGCACTGTGTGGCCGCCCGCTGGCTGTACTCGAACGTTCCCTACGACGCGTGGACGCAGGCGCTGATCGGCTGGTCGCCGAATGCGGCGTTCGGCTGGCAGCGCAATCATTTCGACCGCCTCATCCACTTCCTGTTCGGCGTCTGTTTCACGCCGGCACTGCTGCAGCTGGCACGTCACGCCTGGCCGGCGCTGCGCCGCGGCCAGGCCTTCACCTTGGCGGTGATGACGGTGATGTGCGCCAGCCTGGTCTACGAGTGGTTCGAATGGGCCATCGCGCTCGCCCTGTCGCCGGACGCCGCCGAGGCCTACAACGGGCAGCAGGGCGACATGTGGGACGCCCATGCCGATATGCTGATGGCCACCGTGGGCAGCCTGCTGACCTGGCCGCTGATCCGCCGGAGTACCCCGCAATGACCGCGCCCACCCGCATTGCCGTGCTTGCCTCCGGCCGCGGCAGCAACCTGCAGGCCATCCTCGATGCCATCGCTGCGGGACGCCTGCGCGCCGAGGTCGTCGGCGTATTTTCCGACCGCCCGGCCGCCGCCGCGCTGCAGCGGGTCAGCGCCAACCTGCGCTGGGCGCATGCGCCGAAGGAATTCCAGGACCGCGCCGCCTACGAGCAGGCACTGGGCGACGCACTGGCCGCGGTCGCACCGGACTGGATCGTCTGCGCCGGCTACATGCGCATACTCGGCGCCGCCTTCGTGCAGCGCTTCAATGGCCGCCTGGTCAACATCCACCCGTCACTGCTGCCGCTGCACAAGGGGCTGGACACGCATGCGCGGGCACTGGATGCAGGCGATGCCGAGCACGGTGCCAGCGTGCACCTGGTCGTACCCGAGCTGGACGCCGGCGCCGTGCTGGCCCAGGTGCGGGTACCGGTGCTGCGCGGCGATGACGCCGACACCCTGGCCGCGCGTGTGCTGGCGGTGGAGCATCCCCTGCTGATCGCCACGCTGCAGCTGCTGTGCGCCGGCCGCCTGACTGAACGGGAGGGCCAGCCGCAACTGGACGGTCACCCCCTGTTTAGCCCGCTGGCCCTAGATTCCGCCGGGAGCCTGAACCGGTAACGCCCACGCACACGCCCCGCTGACTGCGGGGCTGGCATCCTGCCCACCTCCTGCGGCTCCTCTCTTCCATGAAGACCACGACCCTGCTGTCCACTTCGCTGCTGCTGTCGCTTGTCGTGCTCCCCGGCGTGGGTTGGGGCCAGGCGCAGGCGCCTGCCGCCTCGCCGGCTCCGGCGCCGGTGCCAGCGGTGCAACCGCCGGCCGAAGCGGCGGCCCCGGCCCTGCCGGCCTTGGCGTGGGAACCGCCGCCGCTGCAGCCGTTCAGCGCCACCTACCAGGCCTTCTACAAAGGCAAGGAGGCCGGCGACGCCAGCATGCAGGTCACCCATACCGGCGGCAACCAGTGGCGGGTCGACATGCAGGTGGTCGGCCGCCGCGGCTTTGCCAGCGTGCTGGGCCTGAACATCGAGCAGAGCACGGTGTTCGAGGAGCGCGCCGGCGCCTATGCACCGCTGAGCCAGAGCACGGTGCGCAAGGGCCTGTTCCTGGGCAAGAAGGCGGTCGGCACGTACAACTGGCAGGCCGGTACCGCGCAGTGGACCGGCGACGTCGAGAAGAAGCGTGCGCAGCCGATTCCGCTGCAGCCGGGCGACCAGAGCGCCCTGCTGATCAACCTGGCGATCATGCGGGATGCCCGTCCGGGTGCCACCATGCACTACCGCTACGTGGACATGGGCAAGGTCCGCCAGCACGACTACCAGGCCGCGCCGCAGACCGAGAACGTCGAGGTCGGCGACCTGTCCTACAACGCGCTGCGGGTCTACCGGACCAACGGCGGCAACAACGAAACCATCCTCTGGATCGCCAACGGTGTCCCCACCCCGGTGCGCATCCTGCAACGCGAAGACGGCGAAGACCGCGTCGATCTGCGCCTGATCGAATACCAAGGAGTCTGAGCATGAGCACCCTGACCCGCCCCCTCACCTGGATCGCTGCCGCCGCGCTGTCGGTGGCCAGCCTGCCGGCCATGGCCCTGCAGCCGTTCAAGGCCGATTACCTGGCCAGCTACATGGGCATGCAGGCCAATGGCAGCATGACGCTGAGCAGCGAGGGTGCCAACAAGTGGCGCTACACGCTGCAGGTGAAGAACCAGCTGGCCGACCTGAGCCAGAGCACCGTGTTCGAAGAAGTGCGCGGCCAGCTGCGCCCGCTCAGCAGCCAGGACCGTTCGGCGCTGCTGGTGAAGAAGCGCAACGTGCAGGCCAACTACAACTGGACCAGCAACCAGGCCACCTGGACCGGCGACATCAAGCCGGACCGCGCTGGACCTATCGCACTGAAATCCGGTGACATGGACGCGCTGCTGATCAACCTGGCGATCGCCCGTGACCTCGCCGCCGGCAAGCCGCTGACCTATCGCATGGTCGACGAAGGCCGCATCAAGAACATGACCTACCGCGTGATCGGCAAGGAGTCGATCACCGTGGGCGGCAAGAGCTACGAAGCGACCAAGGTCTCGCGTGCCGACGGCAACAAGGAGCTGATCGCCTGGATCGTGCCGGAGTTCCCTGTGCCGGCGCGCATGCTGCAGCGGGAGAACGACCGCGATGCACTGGACCTGACCATCAAGGCGATGAACTGAGTGCCGGGGTCGGATCCCATCCCCTCGGGGATGGGATCCGACCCCGGTTGTGTGGCTGGGGCCGGAGCCCTCTCCGACGGAAAGGGATCCGACCCCGGGCCCCGCGAAAAGAAAACGCCCGCTTTCGCGGGCGTTTTTCTTACTTCTTTTCTTCGGCCGCCGCCGGCTTGAACTCGGTACGGCAGTCCACGCGGATCTGCTCGCCGGTGCTGCGCCAGACGAAGGTGCGGCAATGGCGGTTGCCGTCCTGGCTGTCATTCACCGCAACCGCATAGAACGACTCGATGATCTCGTCGCGCGAGACCGTGCCATCGCCATTCCAGTCCATGTCCTTCTGCTCGATGCCCTGGGTGATGGCGATGTTGGCGTACCAGGCGTAGCCCAGCCACGCCAGCACGATCAGCACCAGCGCCAGCAGCGCCTTGCGACGCGGGCTGAACTTGCCGCGCAGGATCATGGCACGCGCCGGATGGTGGCACCGAGCGAAGACAGCTTCTCTTCGATGTTCTCGTAGCCACGGTCAAGGTGGTAGATGCGGTCGATGGTGGTCTCGCCGCTGGCCATCAGGCCGGCCAGGATCAGCGAGGCCGAGGCACGCAGGTCGGTGGCCATCACCGGTGCGCCACTCAGGTGCTCGCTGCCCCGCACGATGGCGGTGTGGCCTTCGACCTGGATGTCCGCGCCCAGGCGCAGCAACTCGTTGACGTGCATGAAACGGTTTTCGAAGATCGTTTCGTTGATCACGCCGACGCCGTCGGCCACGCAGTTGAGCGCCATGAACTGCGCCTGCATGTCGGTCGGGAACGCCGGGTACGGCGCAGTGGTCAGGTTGACCGCCTTCGGCCGCTTGCCCTGCATGTCCAGGGTGATGGTGTGGTCGGTGGTCTCGATCTTCGCACCGGCTTCGACCAGCTTGGACAGCACCGCGTCCATGGTGTTCGGGCGCGCACGGTTGACCGTGACCTTGCCGCCGGTCATCGCCGCAGCCACCAGGAAGGTGCCGGTCTCGATGCGGTCGGGCAGCACTTCATGGCGGCCGCCGGACAGGCGCTCGACGCCTTCGATGACCAGGCGGGCAGTGCCCAGGCCTTCGATCTTCGCGCCCAGCGCGATCAGGCAATGCGCCAGATCGGTCACTTCCGGTTCCATCGCACAGTTGTCGAGGATGGTGGTGCCTTCGGCCAGTACCGCGCCCATCAGCACGTTCTCGGTGCCGGTAACGCTGACCATGTCGAAGGTGAAATGGCCGCCCTTCAGGCGCTTGGCCGTGGCCTTGATGAAGCCGTTCTCGACCACGATCTCGGCGCCCAGCGCCTGCAGGCCCTTGATGTGCTGGTCGACCGGACGCGAGCCGATCGCGCAGCCGCCGGGCAGCGACACTTCCGCCGCGCCGAAGCGGGCCAGCAGCGGGCCCAGCACCAGGATCGAGGCGCGCATGGTCTTGACCAGCTCGTACGGGGCGACATGCTGGTTGACCGGACGCGGGTCGACCACGATCGCACTGCCGCGCGACAGCGTGCCCTGGTCGATGGTGACCTTGGCACCCAGTTCACCCAGCAGCTTCACCGTGGTGACCACATCGTGCAGGTGCGGCACGTTGGTGATCTCCACCGGCGCATCGGCCAGCAGGGTCGCGCAGAGAATGGGGAGGACGGCGTTCTTGGCGCCGGAGATGCTCACTTCACCGTGCAGCGCAGCGCCGCCGGTCACAACGATCTTGGCCATGTATTCGGGATCTTCTGCGGTTCAGCCGGCTTCGGCCGGGGTCACGGTTTTCAGCGCCAGCGCGTGGATCGCGCCGCCCATCAGGTCGCCCAGGGTGGCATAGACCATCCGGTGGCGGGCCAGCGGCATCTTGCCGGCAAAGGCCTCGCAGACCACGGTCGCTTCGAAATGCACGCCATCGTCGCCCTGCACGTCGGCGCGGGCGCCGGGCAGGCCGGTTTCGATCAGGTTGCGGATGGTGTCGGCGTCCAACGGGCTTTCCTAATAAAATGTGCCTCCATTCTACTTCCGCTGCGTGGCGTCCGCATGGCCGAATCCCTGTTGCCCCCCCGTTCCGTCGACCCTGCCGGCCTGGTCGCCAGCGGCCGCCGCGTCTTCGAGATCGAGCGGCAGGCGCTTGATGCCGTGGCCGACCGCCTCGGCGAGGCCTTCCAGCAGGCTTGCCAGGCGATCCTGGCCAGCCGCGGCCGGGTGGTCGCCACCGGCATGGGCAAGTCCGGGCACATCGCCCGCAAGATCGCCGCTACGCTGGCCTCCACCGGCACTCCCGCGTTCTACGTGCATCCGGGCGAAGCCGGCCATGGTGACCTGGGCATGATCACCGAGGCCGACGTGGTGCTGGCCCTGTCCTATTCGGGCGAATCGGACGAAGTGCTGATGCTGCTGCCGGTGCTCAAGCGCCAGGGCAACGTGCTGATTTCCATGACCGGCCGCCCGCAGTCCAGCCTGGCCACCGCCGCCGATATCCACCTGGACGTCAGCGTGCCGGCCGAGGCCTGCCCGCTGGCGCTGGCGCCGACCTCCAGCACCACCGCCTCGCTGGCGATGGGCGATGCGCTGGCCGTGGCCCTGCTCGACGCACGCGGCTTCACCGCCGACGATTTCGCCCGCTCGCACCCGGCCGGCAGCCTCGGCCGCCGCCTGCTGCTGCATATCACCGACGTCATGCACACCGGGGAGGACCTGCCCAGCGTGGGGGCCGACGCCAGCCTCAGCGAGGCGCTGGTCGAAATGAGCCGCAAGCGGCTGGGCATGACCGCCGTGGTCGATGCCGACGGTGTGCTGATCGGCCTGTTCACCGACGGTGACCTGCGCCGGGCGCTGGACAGCGCGCTGGACGTGCGCACCGCGAAGATCGCCGATGTGATGACCCGCAACCCACGTACCATCGGCGCCGACCAGTTGGCGGTGGAGGCTGCCCGGCTGATGGAGACCCACAAGATCACGGGCCTGATCGTGGTCGACGACCAGGGCCGGGCGGTCGGTGCCCTGAACATTCATGACCTGTTGCGGGCGCGGGTGGTTTAACCGACAGTCCGTAGACCCCATTCAGTCTGTACCGTCCCAACCCGAATCCACCGAGCCTGCCCCCCTGATGCCCTGGTCCCCCCTGCCCGCCTTCCCCGCCCACCTGCATGCCGCCGCGGCCCGCGTCCACCTGGCCTGCTTCGACGTGGACGGCACCCTCACCGACGGTCGGCTGTACTACGACAAGGACGGCAACGAGAGCAAGGCGTACTTCGTGCAGGATGGCCTGGGCCTGAAACTGCTGCAGCAGCACGGCATCCACCCCGTGCTGATCACCGCGCGCAACAGCCAGTCCGCGCTCAGGCGCGGCGCCGACCTCGGCATCGATACCCAGATCGCCGTGGGCGACAAGCTGGCCAGCGTGCAGGCGCTGTGTGCGCAGCACGGCATCGGCCTGGAGCAGGTGGCCTTCATGGGCGACGACCTGCCTGACCTGGCACCGCTGGGCGCGGTCGGCCTGGCGGTGGCGCCGGCCAACGCCCACCCGTGGATCGCCGAGCGCGTGCATTGGCAGACCCGCGCCGATGGCGGACGTGGTGCAGCCCGTGAGCTGTGTGACATCCTGCTGGCCGCGCAGGGACATGTGGACGCGGTCCTGGCGAGGTTCGGCGCATGAACCTGCCGAGCCTGAACTGGCGCACCCTGCTCGGCATCGGCCTGCTGCTGGCGGCCCTGCTCAGCAGCTGGGCGGCCCTGCGCAACCGCGACAAGGGTCCGGCCACTGCCGGCCAGGATGTCGGCGTGGACTACGTCCTGCACGACTTCCAGGTCGTCGCCCTGGATGAGCACGGCAAGGAATCGACCACCCTGCGCGCACCGTTGCTGGAGCGCCAGCGTGGCGACCAGACCATCAACATCGCCACGCCGCTGTTCGAGATGCCGGACAAGGATGGCAAGCACTGGACCCTGCGTGCCGAGACGGGCTGGCTCAGCGCCAAGGGCGACCAGATGAAGCTGCGCGGCAATGTCGCCGGCGACAGCCCGGCCGATCCGGGCGTGGTGCCGACCACCTTCCGCACCGACCACCTGGACGTGTTCCCGAAGGAGAACCGTGCCCGCACCGATGCGCTGGTCACCATGACCCGCCCCGGCATGGAACAGTCCGGCGTTGGCTTCGAGGTGGATTCGAAGAACAACACGTATCATTTCCTCAGCCAGTCCAAGGGCCGTTACACGCCCCGACGCTGATTCCGCCGCCCTCCTGCGACGTCCCCGGACAGGCGCAAGGCAGGCAGCCCACCCATCCGCCCCCGGTTTCCCGGGCGGCCCCACCGGTAGAACGGACCCCGATGAAGATTCCCTTTGCAGCCGTACTCGCGCTCGGTCTCCTTGTTCCCAGCGCTGCCTTTGCCAAGTCCACCGACCGCAACGAGAACATGAACATCGACTCCGGCGCGCAGTCGGGCGTGCTCACCGGCGATGGCAAGACCGTGCTCTCGCAGGGCGTGACCGTCACCCAGGGCTCGCTGGACATCCGCTCGTCCGAAGCCGAGATCTACCTGAAGGACGGCGAGGCCGTGCGTGCGGTGTTCACCGGCAAGCAGGCCACGATGAAGCAGCAGCTCGACGATGGCACCTGGATGGACGCGGTGGCTGATCGCATCGACTACGACATCAAGACCGAGATCATCACCCTGACCGGCAACTACAAGGTCACCAGCGCGCGCGGCACCAATGCCGGCCAGCGCATGGTCTACAACACCCGTAGCGGCGAAATGAATTCCGGTGGCGATGGCAGCCGCGTGCGCACCGTCATTCCGCCGAAGAACAAGAACGCGGCGGCACAGCCGGCGGCCACGCCCAAGGCGGCGGCGCCGGCCAGCACGTCGGCCAAGCCGGCCGGGAGCAAGAAGTAATGCTCGTCGCCAAGGGCCTGCGCAAGCGCTACAAGCAGCGCGAAGTCGTGAAGGACTTCGGGCTGACCCTCGACGCCGGTGAAGTGGTGGGCCTGCTCGGCCCCAACGGTGCCGGCAAGACCACCTGCTTCTACATGATCGTCGGCCTGGTCGCCGCCGATGCCGGCAGCATCGTGCTCGACGGCAAGGACATCACCAGCGATCCGATGTACACCCGTGCCAAGCAGGGCGTGGGCTACCTGCCGCAGGAGCCGTCGGTGTTCCGCAAGCTGACGGTGGCCGACAACCTCCGCCTGGTACTGGAGCTTCGCGAAGACCTGGATTCGGCCGGCCGCGAACGCGAATTGAACAGCCTGCTCGACGAGCTGCAGCTGGGCCATGTGGCCGACCAGCTCGGCGCCAGCCTGTCCGGTGGCGAACGTCGTCGCTGCGAGATCGCCCGCGCACTGGCCGCGCAGCCGCGCCTGATCCTGCTCGACGAACCGTTTGCCGGTGTCGACCCGATCTCGGTGGGTGAAATCCAGCGCATCGTCACCCATCTCAAGCAGCGTGGCATCGGCGTGCTGATCACCGACCACAACGTGCGCGAGACCTTGGGAATCTGCGACCGCGCGTATATCCTCGCCGAGGGCACCGTGCTGGCCCAGGGCTCGCCGGAGGCGATCCTGGACAACGCCGACGTACGTCGCGTCTACCTTGGGGATTCCTTCAAGCTGTGACCGCAGGCGCCGGGTCCCTTTCCTTCCGTTCGGCACAGGCATGAAGACTCGGCTGCAGACATCGTTGGGACAACAGCTGGTGCTCACGCCCCAGCTGCAGCAGGCGATCAAGCTGCTGCAGATGTCCACGACCGAGCTGGAGCTTGAAATCGCCCAGGCCGTGGAGAGCAATCCGCTGCTGGACTGGGCCGACAGCAACGACAGCAGTGCCGCCAATGAGGCCAGCGACAGCACCGATGCCGACGCGCCCGCCGAACGCACCGACAACGGCGACGACTGGGCGCCGGCCGAACTCGACTGGAGTGCCGCCGGCAGTGGTGGCAGCTTCGACGATGACGATGACACCGGCAGTGCCGCCGAGCGCGTGGCGGAAACCGAAACGCTGGCCGACCACCTGCTGTGGCAGCTGCACCTGTCGCATCTTTCCACGCATGACCGCAGCATCGGCGCTGCACTGATCGATGCGCTGGACGACGATGGTTACCTGCGCGAACCGCTGGCCACCATCGCCGAAACCCTGCTGCCGGCGGTCCATGCCGGTGAGGATGAAATCCTCGCGGTGCTGCATCGCATCCAGCGTTTCGACCCGGTCGGCGTTGCCGCGCGCACGCTCGGCGAGTGCCTGCAGCTGCAGCTGGACGTGTTGCCTGCCGACACGCCGGGGCTGGCGCTGGCGCGACAGATTGCCGCAGGCCCGCTGGAACGGCTGCCGCGCAGTGGCGTCTCCGGGCTGGCGCATGAACTGAAACAGCCGCTGGACGAGGTCGAGACGGCGGTCGCGCTGCTGCGCTCGCTGGACCCGCGTCCGGGCACGCAGATCGCGCCGCTGTCGCAGGACACCTATGTGGTGCCCGACGTGGTGGTGTGGCGGCAGAACGGCATCTGGCGCGCAGCGCTGGCGGCCCATGCCGGGCCGAAGGTGGTGATCCACCGTGGCTACGAACAGCTGATCCGCCGCTGTGGCGAGGCCGACGCCGGCTACCTGCGCGGCCAGCTGCAGGAGGCGCGCTGGCTGCTGAAGGGCCTGCAGCAGCGCGGCGAAACCCTGCTGCGGGTGGTGCGCAGCCTGATCCTGCAACAGGCCGGCTTCCTCGAATTCGGCGAGCAGGCGCTGCGCCCGCTGACCCTGCGCGAGATCGCCGCCGAGCTGGGCCTGCACGAATCCACGGTGTCGCGCGCGATCGCCCGCAAGCACGTGCGCACGCCGCGCGGCACCCTGCCGCTGCGCGCCTTCTTCGCCTCGGGCATCGATACCGAAGGCGGTGGCGAGGCGTCCAGCACGGCCATCCAGGCGATGATCCGCCGCCTGATCGACGACGAGAACCCGCGCAAGCCGCTTTCTGACGCCAAGCTGGCTGACCTGCTCAAATCGTCGGGAATTCCAGTAGCGCGACGCACCGTGGCGAAGTATCGTGAAGCCATGAACATTTCCGCCTCGCACGAAAGGGTCAGAATCGCTTGACGCGCCGCCGCGCCCGGCGGAGAGGTTCATTGGCACATCCGAACACAGGAGAAACCCGATGCGCATCGAAACGTTTGGCAAAGACGTCGAAGTCACCCCGGCCCTGCAGTCCTATGTAGAGGAGAAGCTGGCCCGGATCGGAAAACACTTCGACCAGCACTGCGAAGCGCGGGTGACCCTCAAGCTGCAGAAGACCGAACACCACGTCGACGCGAGCCTCAACATTCCGGGGCAGACCCTGCACGCCGAGGCCGGCGGCCAGACCATGTATGCCGCGATCGACCTGCTCGCGGACAAGCTTGACCGCCTGGTCATCAAGCACAAGGAGAAAAAACAGCAGCACGCACCGCTGCCGGTGGGCGACAATGGTGGCTGATCGCCACCGTTCCCCGCAGACATGCCCCTGACTGACCTCCTGGCGGCCGTGCAGACCCAGCTCTGCACGGCCACCGACCGTGACAGCGTCCTGCAGGCCGCCGCCGGGTTGCTGGCCTGCCGCCAGGCCAACGCCGAACAGATCTATCTGAACCTGTGCCAGCGCGAAGCCCTGGGCAGCACCGCGATCGGCCACGGCATCGCCATCCCCCACGGCCGCGCGCCGACCCTGGACCGCCCCCGTGGCGCCCTGCTGCGACTGGCGACCCCGGTCGATTTCGGCGGCGACGAACCGGTGGACCTGGTGTTCGCGATGGCCGTCCCCGCCCACTACACCCACCAGCACCTGATGCTGCTGTCCGAGCTGGCCGAGCTGTTTTCCGCACCGGACATCCGCCAGGCCCTGCGCGAAGCCGGCGATGCCCGGGCGCTGCGCGAGGCGCTGGACATGACCCCACCTGCGAGTGCCGCATGAATACCAGCATCACCGCCCGTGAACTGTTCGAACAGCAGCGCGAGCGGCTGGGGCTGCGCTGGGCCGCTGGCAAATCCGGTGAGAAACGCGAGCTGGAGGCCGGCAACACGGTCTCGCGGCGTCCGTCGCTGGCCGGCTACCTCAATGCGATCTATCCCAACAAGGTGCAGATCCTGGGCACCGAGGAACTGTCCTGGCTGGACGCGCTGGAACCCCGCCAGCGTTGGGAGACCATCGAGAAGATCATGCAGTCGCATCCGCTGGCGCTGGTGCTGACCCGCAACCAGGCGTGCCCGGAAGACCTGCGCGCGGCCGCCGATGAATCCGGTACACCGCTGTGGCTGTCGCCCAAGCGCGGCCACGAACTGCTCAACCACCTGTCCTACCACCTGGCGCGCACGCTGGCGCCGCGGGTGATCCTGCATGGCGTGTTCATGGAGATCTATTCCATCGGCGTGCTGATCACCGGTGAGGCCGGGTCGGGCAAGAGCGAGCTGGCGCTGGAGCTGCTAAGCCGCGGCCATCGCCTGGTGGCCGACGATGCGCCCGAATTCACCCAGATCGCCCCGGACGTGCTCGACGGCACCTGCCCCGAACTGCTGCAGGACCTGCTGGAAGTGCGCGGCCTGGGCGTGCTGAATGTGCGCGAGATGTTCGGCGACACGGCTGTAAAGAAGAACAAGTACCTTCGGCTGATCGTCCACCTGACCAAGCCGATGACCGAACCCACCCCGCATGGCTACGAGCGCCTGACCGGCGACTCGGGCACCCGCCATGTGCTGGACCTCGACGTTCCGCTGATCACCCTGCCGGTGATGCCCGGCCGCAACCTGGCCGTGCTGACCGAAGCCGCCACCCGCCTGCACATCCTGCGCACCAAGGGCATTGATCCGGCAGCGATGTTCATCGCCCGCCACAGCAATCTGCTGGAACGGCGAACACCCTGATTCCCCTGCCCCTCGAAGAGCCTGTCCATGAGCACCGCCACCCCCTCCGCCCCGACCCTGATCATCGTCAGCGGCCTGTCCGGCTCGGGTAAATCCGTCGCCCTGAAGACCTTCGAGGATCAGGACTACTACTGCTCGGACAACCTGCCGATCCACCTGCTGCCGGACTTCGTGCGCAGCCTGCTGGCCAACCACGATGGCAGCGCGCCGCGCCGGCTGGCGGTGGGCATCGACGTGCGCGGCCAGGCCGACCTGAGCCAGCTGGGCGACTGGCGGCAGCTGGCCATCGACGCCGGCGTGGAAGTGAAGGTGCTGTTCTTCGAGGCCAGCGACGAAACGGTGCTCAAGCGCTATGCCGACACCCGCCGCCGCCATCCGCTGAGCCAGCTGGGCCTGTCATTGCCCGAGGCGATCGCCCGCGAGCGCGAGCTGACCGCGCCATTGCGCCGCGAGGCCGATGCGGTGATCGATACCAGCAACCTCAACGTGCACCAACTGCGGCGGCGGATCATCACCGAGTTCGCGATGGACCATGCCACCGGCCTGTCGCTGCTGTTCGAATCATTCGCCTACAAGCGCGGTGTACCCGCCGAAGCGGACTTCGTGTTCGATGCGCGGGTGCTGCCCAATCCACACTGGGATCCGGACCTGCGTGCGCTCAGCGGCCGCGAACCGGGTGTACGCGACTACCTGGAAGCGCAACCGGACGTGCAGCGCTACCTGGCCCAGCTGATGGATTTCCTCGATACCTGGCTGCCGAAACTGGGGGATGGCACCCGCAGCTACGTGACCGTGGCGTTCGGCTGCACCGGCGGCAAGCACCGCTCGGTGTTCCTGGCCGAGCGCATGGCCCGGCATGCCCGCGAGATGGGCTGGCAGGACGTGGCGACGTACCACCGCGAACAGGATTGAGGGTGGCCGGCCGGGCTGCGCCCGGCACCCGTCGGTAGTGCCGGCCGCTGGCCGGCAACAGCAACAGCAACAGCAAAAGCGGCATTCCGTGGGATGGCGGGGCGGTGTGGGTAGGTGTCGACCTTGGTCGACACGATGGATCCACACCATGCGTGGATGAATCGCTGCCAGGCATCGAAAAACGCATGGGGTCGGATCCCTTTTCCAGGGGAAAAGGGCTCTGACCCCGATAGCGCTGAATACGGGACACAGTGCCCCTCATCTGCTGCTATCGCCGATTCACCTTGACCTGTTAACGTGCAGTAATGACCTGTGGCATTCTCCTCGTAACACATCCCGGGGTCGGGACCGCCCTGCTTGACGTGGCGACCCGGCTCCTGCGGCAATTGCCGCTGAAAACCGAAGCTTTCGAAGTACCGTTCGACGCAGACATGGACGCCCTGCTCCCGCTCGCCTCGGCCGCCCTGCGGCGGGTCGACAGTGGTGAGGGCGTGCTGATCCTGACCGACCTGTACGGCGCCAGCCCCGCCAACCTTGCAGGGCAGCTGGCCCGGCTGGGAACCCCGGTTCGCCGGGTGTCGGCGCTGAGCCTGCCGATGTTGCTGCGGGTGATGAATTATCCGGAACAGGGACTGGATCAACTGCCCGCCACAGCCGCGGCGGGTACCCGTAATGGAGCGATAGTCGACGATGCTTGAACGAGAACTCACCGTCAGCAACCGCCTGGGCCTGCATGCCCGGGCCACCGCCAAGCTGGTGCAGACCCTGGCGCCGTTCCGCTGCAACGTGACCATGGCCGCCAAGGGCCGTGAGATCAACGCCAAGAGCATCATGGGCGTGATGCTGCTGGCCGCCGGCCAGGGCACTCCGGTCACCGTGCGCATCAACGGCGAAGATGAAGCCGCCGCGATGGAGGCGGTGGTGGGCCTGTTCGAACGCCGCTTCGACGAGGACAGCTGAGCGTGCCACGCGCACGCGCTGGCCAGCTCCCTTCCGGCCAACGGCCGGTACAGCTGTTGGCCGGCCATGGCGCGGCGCGCGGAACGGCGATGGGCCGGGCGCGCGTGCGGCTGCCGCATGCACTGGAAGTGGCCGAGCAACGCGTGGCCGCCCACCAGGTCGAGGCCGAACTGGCCCGCCTGCACCGTGCGCTGGATGCCGCGCGTACGGAAATGCACGAACTGCGTCAGCGCCTGCATGGCGCACTGAACCAGGAAGTGGGCGAGTTCCTCGACCTGCACGCGTTGCTGCTGGACGACCCCGAGCTGCTGTATGGCCTGGACGAACTGATCCGCAGCGGCCCGTACAGTGCCGGCTACGCGCTGCGCCTGCAGCGTGACCGCCTGGCCAAGGTCTTCGATGGCATGGACGATGCCTACCTGAAGAGCCGCATGGACGATCTCGACCATGTGATCGGCCGCATCCACGCCTTCCTGCAACCCGAACGCCCGCCGGTGATGAAGGGCCTGGCCGGCGAGATCCTGGTCTGCGACAACATCGCCCCATCCGAACTGGCGCAGCTGCAGGCGCAGGGCGTGGTCGGCATCGTCACCGCCGCCGGCAGCGCGCTGTCGCACAGCGCGATCCTGGCGCGCAGCCTGCACCTGCCCCTGATCGTCAATGTGCCGCAACTGCTCAGCCGCGTCGCCGACGGCGACGTGCTGATCATCGACGGTGCCGACGGCAGCATCACCGTCAACCCGCTGGCCGACAACCTGCGTGACTACCGCGCACGCCTGAAGGAACACGCGCGCGAGCAGCGCGAGCTTGGCCGCCTGCGCAGCAAGCCCAGCCGTACCCGCGACCAGGTCGACATTGCCTTGCTGGCCAATGCCGAATCGCTGGAGGACGTCACCCAGGCGCATGCGCTGGGCGCGCAGGGGCTGGGCCTGTACCGCACCGAATTCCTGTTCCTGCAGCGCAACGAGCTGCCGGACGAAGAAGAACAGTTCCAGACCTACCGTGATGCCGCACTGGGCATGAGCGGCCGGCCGGTGACCATCCGCACGCTCGACCTGGGTGCGGACAAGGCTGATCGTACCGGCCTGACCCTGAGCAACGAAGAGAACCCGGCACTGGGCCTGCGCGGCGTGCGCCTGTCGCTGGCACGGCCCAAGGTGGCCGACACCCAGCTGCGCGCGATCCTGCGCGCCTCGGCCTACGGCAAGCTGCGCGTGCTGGTGCCGATGGTCAGCACCCGCGAGGAACTGCTGGCGGTGCGCCGGCGCATGCTCAAGCTGAGCGAACAGCTGCGCAGCGAAGGCCATATGGTGTCCGAGCACGTGCCGCTGGGCGCGATGATCGAAGTCCCGGCGGCGGCATTGGCGCTGGAGAGCTTCATCGATCTGGTCGATTTCCTGTCGATCGGCACCAACGATCTGGTGCAGTACCTGCTGGCCGCCGACCGCAACAACGAGGCGCTGGGTGAGTTGTATTCACCGTTGCACCCGGCGGTGCTGCGGCTGTTGCAGATGGTGATCGAGACCGGCGCACGCCACCGCATTCCGGTGGCGGTCTGTGGCGAGATGGCCGGTGATGCGCGGATGACCCCGTTGCTGCTGGCGCTGGGCCTGAGCGAGTTCAGCCTGCATCCCGGTACGTTGCTGGAGGTGCGCCGCGCCATCCGCGAAGCCGATCTGGGTGCGCTGCGCGCCCGTGCCCCGAAGCTGCTGGCCGCGCGCGACCGCCGCGCCATCGAACGCTGGCTGGCGCTGGTGGCCGATACGCCCTGACACCACCCGCTCGCCGGGCATGCACGCCTGGGGTCAGATCCCTTTTCCGCGGGAAAAGGGATCTGGCCCCGTCTCGTTGAAGGCCAAGAGGTTGCCGGCCAGCGGCCGGCACTACCGCCACCCGGCGGCTATGCGCTGAAACATCCCCTTGCGATAATGACGCGCTGAACACCCCTGTTGCCGCATCCTTGCCGGGATCGCGGCTTTTCTTATCCCGCGGGAGCTGCGATGGCTGAAGCTGTACGCCACGACAAGACTGCGCGCCAACTGCGGATGTTGTCCGATGCACTGGACAGCGGCCGGCTGGGCCCGGTACGTCGGCTGGTCAACACCCTGGCCCCGGCCGAGATCGGCAACCTGCTTGAATCGCTGCCGCCGGGCAAGCGCGAGGTGGTGTGGGGCCTGGTTGATCCGGAAGATGACGGCGAGGTGCTGGTCCACGTCGGCGAAGACGTGCGCGAGAGCCTGCTCGCGGACATGGACCCGGACGAGATCATCGCCGCGGTCGAAGACCTGGACATCGACGACCTGGCCGACCTGGTCGAAGACCTGCCCGATACGGTCATCGACGAGGTCCTCAAGTCGATGGACCGCGAGAACCGCGAGCGCCTGGAGCAGGTGCTGTCCTATCCCGAGGACAGCGCCGGCCGCCTGATGAACCCGGACGTGGTGACCGTGCGCGCCGACGTCAATGTCGACGTGGTGCTGCGCTACCTGCGCCTGCGCGGCGAACTGCCGGACCATACCGATCACCTGTTCGTGGTCAGCCGGCGCCATCAGTACCTCGGCCGGGTGTCGCTGGCGGCACTGGTGACCCACGAGGACACCACCCCGATCAACCGCCTGATCGACGACGAGCAGCCGGCCATTGACGTCGGCGAGAGCGACCAGGAGGTCGCCCGCCAGTTCTCCGACCATGACTGGATCTCCGCGCCGGTGGTGGACGACAACAACATCCTGATCGGCCGCATCACCATCGATGACGTGGTCGACATCATCCGTGGCCAGGCCGAGCACCAGGCACTGGGCGCCGCCGGCCTGGACGAGGACGAAGACCTGTTCAGCCCGGTCTGGCGCGCCATGCGCCGACGCTTGATGTGGCTGTCGGTGAACCTGTGCACCGCCTTCCTGGCCTCCAGCGTGGTCGGCCACTTCGAAGGCACCATCGACAAGCTGGTGGCGCTGGCCGTGCTGATGCCGATCGTGGCGGGCCTGGGCGGCAATGCCGGTACCCAGGTGCTGGCGCTGATGGTGCGCGGCCTGGCACTGGGCCAGGTGGGCGCGTCCAACGCGCGCACGCTGCTGTGGAAGGAGGTGCGGGTCGCCTTGTTGAACGGCGTGATGCTGGGTTCCGTGCTGGGGCTGATCGTGCTGGCCTGGTTCCACTCACCCGGGCTGTCGGCGGTGATCGCCATCGCGCTGACCTGCAACCTGCTGTTCGCCGCACTGGCCGGCGTGCTGGTGCCACTGACCCTGAAACGCTTCGGCTTCGACCCGGCGCTGGCCAGCGGCATCTTCCTGACCGCCGTGACCGACTCGATGGGCTTCTTCACCTTCCTCGGCCTTGCCACGCTGGTGCTGCTGCACTGAACCCTGCAGGGTCCGATCCCCGCCGCGCGGAGTTCCGACCCACGCCAAAACCCAGGGTCGGATCTCCGCTGCGCGGGGCTCTGACCCGTTTCCAACTGGACACCCATGGCCACCACGATCGAAAACTATTTCCAGCCCGGCTGGCGCGACCAGCAGCACACCTGCCCGGCCTGCGAATGGAAGGGCAGCTCGCGTGCCATGGAGATGGAGCTGGACGAGGACGCCACCGAGTACGCCTGCCCGGTCTGCGAGAACCCGCTGCTGGTGGTGCTGCATCCGGACATCGCGCAGGTGCAGGCGGCCGCCGCCGACGGCAATGCCGAAGCGCAGGAGCAGCTGGACATCATTGCCAGTTTCCCGCGACCGGAGTGACGCGCCGCACGATGCCGCGTTGACCTGCGGCGGGCTAGGATGCAGCTGACCCTGCCGCCCCGGGAAATCCCATGGTCCGATCGATGTCGCGCTGGCTGCCGCTGCTGGCCTTTCTGATGATGAGCGGTTGCACTTCGCTGCCGGACAGCGCGCGCGGCCGCTTCGAGGGCCGCGCAGTGAAGGTGGACGGCGAGACCGCCTACTACCAGGTGTTCATTCCGGCCGGCGTTCAGGCCACCGCTCCCACCAGACTCCCGGTCATCCTGTTCCTGCACGGCTCCGGCGAGCGTGGCGGCGACGGTGTCAAGCAGACCCATGCGGGGCTGGGGCCGCACCTGCGCAGGCACGCGGCCGACTTCCCCGCATTGGCCGTCTTCCCCCAGGTGCCGGGCCACCAGGAATGGAGCGGGCGCAACAACCGCGTTGCGCTGGCCGCCCTGGACGCCACCATCGCCGAGTTCGGTGCCGATCCCTCACGGCAGTACCTGACCGGGATGTCGATGGGCGGCTATGGGAGCTGGAACATCGCGCTGGATGACCCCGGGCGCTTCGCCGCGATCGTGCCCGTGTGCGGCGCGGTGCTGGCGCCGCGCGCGGTGCGCCCGACCCTGTTCGTCGAGCAGGTCGCCCAGGAAACCGATCCGTATGCGGCCATCGCCCAGCGCCTGAGAGGCACGCCGATCTGGATCTTCCACGGTGCGCTGGATGATGTGGTGCCACCGGACGACGATCGCAGACTGCACGCCGCATTCCGGAGCGCCGCTGCACGCGACGTGCGCTACACCGAGTACCCGGACGGCAACCACAACGCCTGGGACGCCACCTATGCCGACCCGGCGATGTGGGCATGGCTGTTCGCGCAGAAGCGCTGAGCCGCAGCTTCAGTAGTTGCCAACCTTGGTTGGCATTGACTGCCCTGGTAGTTGCCAACCTTGGTTGGCACTGACTGCTCTGGTAGTTGCCAACCTTGGTTGGCACTGGCCTACCTGAAACCAACCCATTCCCCGATGTTCACTGGAAGCAGGCCCGTCCATGCTTGCTCCATGCAGAACACACGTCTCCTGCTCGGTCGTCGCTCCAGCATCGGCCTCAGCTATATCCTCACCACCGTCGTCCATGACCGCGCGCCGCTCTTCACCAACGCCGCAGCGGCCGCCTTGGCAGTCCGCGAATTCCAGCGACTGGATCAGGAAGGCTTCACCCGCTCGATTGCGTACGTGGTCATGCCCGACCACATCCACTGGCTGGTCGAACTACGTGCGGGAACGCTGGAAACCGTCATGAAGCGTTTCAAGTCGCGCACAGCCCAGCAGGCAAACCGGTTGCTGGGGCGAGTCGGGCGCTTCTGGCAGGCCTGCTATCACGATCATGCGATCCGCTCTGACGAATCGTTGCACCGGCATGCGATGTGCCTGATGGGAAATCCGATCAGGGCCGGACTGGCGACGCGGCTTGGGCAATATCCCCATGCATGGTGCGAATGGGAGCTTGGGGCTTCGTGTGATCCGCTCGACAACTTGGGCGCGGATGGATAGTGCCAACCAAGGTTGGCATCTACCAGAGCGGTGCGCGGACAAGCCGCGCGGCAAGTGTGTCAACCAAGGTTGACACCTACCAGAGCGGGTGGTCAGCCCAGCAGGGTTTCCAGCACGGCCATGCGCACGGCGACGCCGTTGGCGACCTGGCGCAGCACCCACGACTGCGGGCCGTCGGCCACGTCGTCGGTCACTTCCACGCCGCGGTTGATCGGGCCCGGGTGCAGCACCGCGGCATCCTTGCCGGCGCGCGCCAGGCGCTCGCGGGTCAGGCCGTACTGGGCGTGGTACTGCTCCAGCGACGGCACCAGGCCTTCTTCCATTCGCTCGCGCTGCAGGCGCAGCATCATCAGCGCGTCGACGCCTTCCAGCATCGCGTCGAAATCATCGCCGACCACGCAGCCCTTCAGGGTCTCATCGTCCGGCAGCAACGACTGCGGGCCGCACACGCGGATCTCACCCACGCCAAGCGTGCGCAGCGCATGCAGGTCGGTGCGGGCCACGCGCGAGTGCTTCACGTCGCCGACGATCACCACTTTCATCTTCGAGAAATCCGGGCCCTTGGCCTGGCGCAGGGTCAGCATGTCCAGCAGGCCCTGGGTCGGGTGCGCGCTGCGACCGTCACCGGCGTTGATCAGTGCGGTGCCCTCGCCCGCCGCTTCTGCCAGTGCGGCTACCGCGCCATCCTCCGGGTGGCGCACCACGAAGCCGCGCACGCCCATCGCTTCCAGGTTGCGCAGCGTATCGCAGGCGGTTTCGCCCTTGCGGGTGGACGAGGTCGAGGCATCGAAGTTGAGCACATCGGCGCCCAGGCGCTGCGCGGCCAGCTGGAACGAGCTGCGGGTGCGCGTGGACGGCTCGAAGAACAGCGTGCACACCGCCGAACCGGCCAGCACGTGGCGCTTGTTGCCGACGCGGCCGACTGCGGCATCGCGGATCTGACCTGCCCGGTCAAGCAGCTGCAGCAGGGTCCCGCGCGGCAGGCCCTCCAGGGTCAGCAGGTGGCGCAGGCGTCCGGAGGCATCGATTTGCTGGGCGGTCATGGCGGTGTCGGGCAGTCAGGGAATGGGGGTGGCGTCGTCGGGAGACGACAGCCAGCGGTCGATGATCACCGCCGCGGCCACGGCATCGAGGGCGGCCGCATCACGGCGGCGCTTGCGCCCTTCGGCGCGCTCGACGGCGAAGCGGCGGGCGGCCTCGACCGAGCTGGAACGCTCGTCGATCATCACCACCGGCAGTTTGAAACGTTCCCGCAGCTGGCGGGCGAAGCCCTGCGCGCGCTTGCGGTTGGGTTGGTCCTGGCCGTCCAGGGTCAGCGGGTCGCCGACCACCAGGCCGTCGGGCTTCCATTCCTTGAGCAGGCGTTCGATCGCGGTCCAGTCCGGGCCATTGCCGTGCACATCGACCACCGCCACCGCGCGCGCATGCGCAGCGAAGGCACTGCCGATGGCCACGCCGATCCGCCGCGAGCCGACGTCGAAACCCAGAACGGTGCCGTCACGGCGGATCGCCGGGACAGCAGGAGCCGGTACGGGCGTGGCCGGCTCAGACATGGCCGCTGTAGTCGGTCAGCCGGAACAGGTCCACGCCGATGCGCGAGGCCGCACCCTGCCAGCGCTGCTCCAGTGGCAGCTGGAACACCAGCTCGGCATCGGCCGGCACGGTCAGCCAGCTGTTCTCGGACAGCTCGCTTTCCAGCTGCCCTGCGCCCCAACCGGCACACCCGAGGGTGACCACGGCATTGGCCGGGCCTTCGCCACGCGCCATCGCTTCAAGGATGTCGCGCGAAGTGGTCAGGTACAGGCCGTCACCCACGATCAGGCTGGAATCCCACGCCCGCGCGTCGTCATGGATGACGAAGCCGCGCTCGGGATGCACCGGGCCGCCGTTGAGCACCATGCGCGCCTGCAGGTCGCCGTCACCGGTGGTGATGTCCATCTGTGCAAGCACTTCACCCAGCGTGTACTCGGAAGGCTGGTTGACCAGCACGCCCATCGCCCCGTTCTCGTCGTGCTGGCAGATCAGCGCGACGCTGCGGGCAAAGGTCGCGTCGAGCAGCGACGGCAGCGCGACGAGGAGGTGATCGGCGAGGGAGGTCGGCGTTACAGGCATGGTCCCATTCTACCTGCTGGGGGCGGGATGGTCGCGCAAAGGCGGCGAACCGCGATGGGCTAGGATGGTGCTTTGCCATGGAAGGTCATCGATGCAGTCTTCATCGCCCCTGACCCTGCCGGCACGCGGCGCCATCGTCCTGATTGCCCTGCTGCAGGGTCTGATGCTGTATGCCGCGCAGGAACTGTCCGATGCGTGGCCGTTCCGCGATATCGGCTGGCGCTACTGCTGGTACGCCTGGGTGCTGGCCATTCCCAGCGCGGTGGCGCTGAGCCTGGTCGAGCTGGGCCAGCGCCGCCTGTGGCTGCAGGCCGTGCTCGGCTCGGCGGTGGTGCTGGCGCTGGCCGCCTGGATCGGCTGGAACCTCACTGGCGAGACCGCGCTGGAGTCGAGCGCGCTGCAGTTTCCACTGACCCTGGGCATCGCCGTGGCGGTGTTCGTGGCCCTGCCCTGGTGGCAGTTCCAGCTGCAGCACGGGCATTGGCGCGCCAGCTACCCCGAGCTGTTCGAGCGCGCCTGGCAGAACGGTTTGACCCTCGCCCTGGCGGCGCTGTTCACCGGGCTGACCTGGCTGCTGCTGTGGCTGTGGGCGGCGCTGTTCCAGCTGCTGGAGGTCACCGTCTTCCGCGACCTGTTCCGACAGGATGCCTTCATTGCGCTGGCTACCGGCAGCCTGGCCGGGTTCGGCGTGCTGATCGGGCGCACCCAGCACCGCGCGATCCAGATCACCCGCCAGGTGCTGTTCGCGATCTGCCGCGGACTGCTGCCGCTGCTCTCGTTCATCGCCGTATTGTTCGTGCTGAGCCTGCCGCTTACCGGGCTGGAACCGCTGTGGAAGACCCGCTCGGCCGCCAGCCTGCTGCTGGTGCTGTCGCTGTTGCTGGTGACGTTCACCAATGCGGTCTACCAGCAGGGGGACGACACCGCGCCCTACCCCGTCGTGCTGCGCCGTCTGGTTGAAGCCAGCCTGCTGGCGCTGCCGGTCTACGCCGCACTGGCGCTGTACGCACTGGGGCTGCGCGTGGTGCAGTACGGCTGGACCGTGGACCGGTTCTGGGCGGTACTCGTCGCAGTGGCCGTGGCCGGCTATGCCGTGGGCTACGCGCTGGCGGTGCTGCGCCGGCAGCGCCGCTGGTTGCAGATGCTGGAGCCGGTCAACCGCTGGATGTGCTGGGCGGTGCTGGCACTGGCATTGCTGGGCAACTCGCCGCTGCTGGACCCGGTGCGGCTGACCCTGTCCAGCCAGCTGGCGCGCCTGCGTGCGGACCCGCCCGCGATCACCAGCAGTGACGTCAACGTGCTGCGCTTCGATCTTGGCCACCGCGGCGTGCGGGCGCTGCGCGAGCTGCAGCGTGATCCAGCCATCACCGCCGATGCCAACGCGCCACAGGTGATCGCGGCCGCGCTGGCACGTACCTCGCGCTGGGATGACGGCCAGCGCCTCGACAAGGGGCCGCAGGACGTCGTGGCCCTGCAGCGCGCGCTGAAGCTGGCCAAGGGATCCAGCTCACCACCGGACGACTGGTGGCAGGCACTGGCCACGCGCGCGATCGATGGCGAATCCTGCGCCCAGAGCGAGCGCGACTGCCTGATCGTGCATCGCGACCTGGACGGCGATGGTACCGGCGAAGTGCTGCTGTGCGAGCTGTACACCATCCGTGGGCCGGACTGCGTGCTGTACGCACGTGGCAGGGACAACCACTGGCGCCGGGCCGGTTCGCTGTTCGGCACCGCCAGCGGCCAGGCCGAGGCGATCAACCAGGCGCTGCGTGATGGCAAACTCACTCTCGAACCGCCACGCTGGCCGATGCTGTCCATCGGTGGGCGCCCCGCAGTGGCCATCGATCCCGAACCCGAATCCAGCGAGTCTTCCCCATGAGCGGCTACTGCCTCATCGCCCCGGGCCATCCGGTGCACGACTACTACCACGCCAACGAGTACGGCTTCCCGCAGCGTGACGAGCGCGAACTGTTCGAGCGGCTGGTGCTGGAAATCAACCAGGCCGGGCTGAGCTGGGAGACGATCCTGAAAAAGCGCGAGGGCTTCCGCGCGGCCTATGACGGCTTCGATGTCGACCGCGTGGCGGCCTATGCCGAGCAGGACATCGAGCGCCTGCTATCGGACGCGGGCATCATCCGCAACCGGCTGAAGGTACTGGCCGCCATCCACAACGCGCAGGTGATCCAGCAGCTGCGGGCCAGTCATGGCAGCTTCGCGGCGTGGCTGGATGCGCATCACCCGCGCAGCAAGGCCGACTGGGTGAAGCTGTTCAAGAAGACCTTCCGCTTCACCGGTGGCGAGATCACCGGCGAGTTCCTGATGAGCCTGGGCTACCTGCCCGGCGCGCACGCCGAGGATTGCCCGGTGCATGCGCGGCTGCTGAAGCTGTCGCCGCCGTGGTTGCAGGCCGCCGTCCGCTGAGGGATCTCCGCGCGTGGATGCCGGTAGTGCCGGCCGCTGGCCGGCAACCCCGTTGAACGGTCACACGCCCATGTAGCGGCCGGGGCGGTGGTTGAACATCAGCACCAGGCTGAGCACCACCGCGCCGATGGCCGAGTACAGCACCTTCGACGGCGACAACACGAAGAACGCGGCCACCATCAGGCAGGCGTCGTAGGACATCTGCACCTTGCCCGCGCTCCAGCCGCGGGTGCGCTGCAGGTACACCGCCAGGATGCCGATGCCGCCGAGACTGGCACGATGGCGGATGAAGAACAGGATACCCAGGCCGGACAACGCACCGCCGACGATCGCCGAATACAGCGGGTTGATGTGCGAGAAGTCGATCCAGCGCGGCAGCAGGTCGGTCAGCACGCCACAGGCGGTGACCGCGGCGAAGGTCTTCAGGGTGAATTCCCAGCCCATGCGCCGCAGCGCCACCCAGTAGAACGGCAGGTTGACCAGCACGAACACCAGGCCGAAGTTCCAGCCCATCGCGTAGTGCAGCAGGAAGGCCATGCCCGCCATGCCGCCGATCATCAGCCCGCCCTTGGCGAAGATGGCCAAGCCCAGCGAGGCCACCATCGTGGCCAGCACCATGCCCTGCACGTCCTCGGCGATCGAGTGACGCAGCGCTTTTTCGTCGGCGGTGGTGCCAGCACTGTCGGGCGGCGGGGTCAGCGGACCGGCGGTGACCAGGTGGCCGTCAGCGTCGTCGCACGGCGCGGGGCCATGGGAAGGAAGGGACATGCGGGTGGGGAACAGCGGGTGGGGAGCGGTATTAGACACGATCTGCATGACAGTTGCAGATGAAATCGTTCAGTCAGATTCGCCCATTCAGGTTATCCCGGGACCGCTACAGGCAGCACGGCCAGCATGTCCTCTCCGTCGTCGTCCATCCCGGTCTCGACGAACCCGAAGCTGCCGTAGAAGGCGCCGGCCACCGGATTGCGCGGGTTGTAGCAGATCTCGATCTCGGCCAGACCGGGCGTGGCCCGGATCTGCGCCAGCGCGAGTTCCAGCGCGCGTCGACCGATGCCACGGCCCTGCCAGTGTTGATCGACCATGAAGCGCCAGATCGACATCCGCTGCGGCGTCTCCGGCACCCACATGAAGAACCCGACCAGCTCGCCATCGGCCTGGATGGCGCGGGTCTGGTAGCCGGGATGAAACGCCGCCTGCACCAGCGACCAGGTATTGCTGGCCACGAAGCCCTGCTGCGCATCGCTGACGTCGAGGTCGCACACCGCTTCGTAGTTGTCGGGGGTGATCGCTTCCAGCGTGACCTGCATGCGGGCGTCCTGCCTGGGGATGGACGCCCAGTCTGCCCGCCCCTGCATCCGGTGGAGCAAGGCCGCCGACAACCGTTCAGCGCGGGGTTGCCTGCTCAGCCCTTGCCGGCCAGATGGTGAGCCACCAGTGCGTTGGCATGGCCATGGCCCAAGCCATGTTCACTCTTCAGGAAGCTGACCAGTTCCATGTGTTTCAGGCCCTTCTTCCCGGCCAGCAACCCGAACCAGTGCGCCACCGGCTGCCCGTAGGTCTTCTCGATGGAGGGGAAATACGAGGCCGGGCCTTTCGGCTTGGTGTCAGTGCTCATGTGCAGCTCCCGTTGAAGTCATTCATTCGACGAACCACAGACGCAGAAATCGACACACCCAAACGTCCGACCCCGCCTCGCCCGACAGGCCGCAGCCAACTGTCGAAGGCGGGGTGGGTCCGGTTGAGGGGGTGTGAGCGGCATGGATGCCGCGACCAAGCCCCCATGGATGGGTTTACGGCGTCCCCCTCAACCGGGCCCACCCCGCCATCTCACGGATAGCCAGTTTTTGAAGTTGACGTGGCCGTTGACGTTGCTTCGGCAGGTGCCGGGCGCAGCCCGGCCGTATCATTCCAGCATGCCCCGCGAAAACCTCAACGACCTGCAGGCCTTCGTCCACGTTGCCCGCGAGGGCAGCTTCACCCGGGCCGCCGCCCAGCTGGGCGTGTCCCAGTCCGCGCTCAGCCATGCCATGCGCGGCCTGGAACAGCGCCTGGGCGTGCGCCTGCTGACCCGTACCACCCGCAGCGTATCGACCACCGAAGCCGGTGCCCGCCTGCTCGACACCCTGGGCCCACGCCTGGCCGAGATCGAGGACGGGCTGGCCGCACTGGCCGAGTACCGCGAACGCCCGGCCGGCACCATCCGCATCAATGCCACCGGCCATGCCGCCGAGTACATCGCCTGGCCGCGGCTGGCGCCGTTGTTGCAGCGTTATCCGGACCTGAAGGTGGAACTGACCACCGACTACGGCCTGGCCGACATCGTCGCCGAGCGCTACGACATCGGCATCCGCCTCGGCGAGCGCCTGGCGCGCGACATGGTCGCGGTGCCGATCAGCCCGCCGCTGCGCATGCGCGTGGTCGGTGCACCCAGCTACTTCCGCCAGCACGTGGTGCCGCAGCATCCGGACGACCTGGCCAAGCACAACTGCGTGACCCTGCGCCTGCCTACGCATGGGGGACTGATGCCGTGGGATTTCGGCCAGGATGGCAACGAACTGAGTGTGCGCGTTGGCGGGCAATGGACGTTCAACACCATGGGCATGACCCGCGCCGCTGCGCTGGCCGGCAGCGGACTGGCCTGGCTGCCGGAAGACCAGGTGCAGCCGATGCTGGACGATGGCCGCCTGCAGTCGGTGCTGGACGACTGGTGCCCGCACTTCGATGGCTACTACGCGTACTACCCGTCGCGCCGCCACGTCACCGTGGCGATGCGCACGGTGCTTGATGCGCTGCGCGGGCCGCTGGGGTGAGGGGCAAGGCGTGCGGACCAACGGTGCGCACCCACCAACGGTCCGCACCCAGCTGGTGATCAGCCCTTGGCCTGGGCGGCGCGCTGCGCGTTGTAGCGCTCGCCGACGATCGACACTTCGTCCAGCGCTTGTGCGATGCGTTGCAGCTCCTCCGGTGCCAGCTGCAGGTCGGCCGCGCCCAGGTTTTCTTCCAGGCGATGGATCTTGGTGGTGCCTGGGATCGGCACGATCCACGGCGCCTGTGCCAGCAGCCAGGCCAGCGCCACCTGCGCCGGCGTCGCGTCCCGTGTTGCGGCAATCGTACTGATGCGATCCACCAGCGCCTGGTTGGCGCGGCGCGCCTCCACTTCGAAACGCGGAACGCTGTTGCGGAAATCGTTGGCGTCGAAGGTGGTGTCGGCGTTGATCGTGCCGGTGAGGAAGCCGCGGCCAAGCGGGCTGAATGGCACGAAGCCGATGCCCAGCTCCTGCAGCGTCGGCAACAACTCGCGCTCCGGTTCGCGCCACCATAGCGAGTACTCACTCTGCACGGCGGCAACCGGCTGCACCGCATGCGCGCGACGCACGGTGGCAGCGCTCGCCTCGGACAGCCCGAAGTGGCCGACCTTGCCTTCGGCGATCAGGTCGCGCACGGTGCCAGCCACATCCTCGATCGGCACGTTCGGGTCGACGCGGTGCTGGTAGAACAGGTCGATATGGTCGGTGCGCAGGCGCTTGAGGCTGGCTTCGGCAACGGCACGGATATTCTCGGGACGGCTGTCCAGGCCATCATCGGTGCGCGCGCCCTTGAATCCGAACTTGGTGGCAATCACCAGCCTGTCGCGGTAGGGCGCCAGCGCGCGGCCGAGCAGGTCTTCGTTGGTGTACGGACCATACACCTCGGCGGTGTCGAAGAAGGTCACGCCGCGCTCGACGGCGGCCTGCAGCAGGGCGATGCCCTGGCCCTGCTCCACCGGCTGACCGTAGGCATGGGTCAGGCCCATGCAGCCCAGGCCGAGGGCGGAAACCTTCAGGCCACTGCGGCCCAGTTCGCGTGTCTGCATCGTCGTGCTCCAGAGGGGGAGTGATGACGATACGCCTGTCGTGGCGCTGGATTGAGCCAGCCCGGCCGCAGTCGGTCATGACCGGAATTCATCAATCCAGCCACGACCGATGCCGGCCAGGTCAACGGATCTCGGAGATCTCCACGCCGTCCAGCCCCTGCGACAGGGTACGTGCGTCGCCGCCCTGGCTGAGCTTGATGCGCAGGCGCACCTCGTTCTGCGAATCGGCGTAGCGCAGCGCGTCCTCGTAGCTGATCTCGCCGGCCTGGTACAGCTCGAACAGGCTCTGGTCGAAGGTCTTCATGCCCAGCTGGACCGAGTCCTTCATCACTTCCTTCAGCTTGTGGATCTCGCCGTCGCGGATGTAGTCCTGCACCAGCGGCGTGCCCAGCAGGATCTCCATCGCCACCTTGCGCGAGCGGCCATCGGGCGATGGCACCAGCTGTTGCGCGACCACGCCCTTGAGATTCAGCGACAGGTCCATCAGCAGCTGGTTGCGGCGGTCTTCCGGGAAGAAGTTGACGATGCGGTCCATCGCCTGGTTGGCGTTGTTCGCATGCAGGGTGCACAGCACCAGGTGGCCGGTTTCGGCGAACGCGATGGCGTGATCCATGCCTTCGCGGGTACGCACCTCGCCGATCATGATCACGTCCGGCGCCTGGCGCAGGGTGTTCTTCAGCGCGGCTTCCCAGCTGTCGGTATCGATGCCGACTTCGCGCTGGGTGATGATGCAGCCCTCGTGCTTGTGCACGAACTCGATCGGGTCTTCGATGGTGATGATGTGGCCGGTCGAGTTCTGGTTGCGGTAACCGATCATCGCTGCCAGCGAGGTCGATTTACCGGTACCGGTGGCGCCGACGAACAGGATGATGCCGCGCTTGGTCATCGCCAGCGTCTTGATGATCGGCGGCAGGCTCAGTTCTTCCACGGTCGGAATGCGCGTCTCGATGCGACGCAGCACCATGCCGACCTGGTTGCGCTGGTAGAAGCAGCTGACGCGGAAGCGGCCGACGCCGGACAGGCCGATGGCGAAGTTGCATTCGTGCGTCTTCTCGAATTCCTCGCGCTGCGCCGGGGTCATCACGTTGAGGACCAGGTCGCGGCTCTGCTGCGGCGTGAGCGGGGTCTGGGTGATCGGCGAGATCTTGCCGTTGACCTTCATCGCCGGCGGCATGCCGGCCGTGATGAACAGGTCCGAGGCGCGCTGGTGCGCCATCAGCTTGAGGAACGAAGTGAAATCGATGGTGGTCGCGGTGCTGTTCACGGCGGGCTCCCAAGAGGGCATGTACCAGGAAACGGTCGGTGGAGGAAACGGCACGGAGACGGCGCCGCACTGGTGCACGCCGCCCGTGGTTGTCCCGCCTTACTCGAACAGGCGCTTGTCCTTGGCGTACTCGCGGGCCTGGTTGCGGGTGATCAGGCTGCGCTTGACCAGGTCCTGCAGGTGCTGGTCCAGGGTCATCATGCCGTACTGCTGGCCGGTCTGGATGGCCGAGTACATCTGCGCCACCTTGTCTTCGCGGATCAGGTTGCGGATGGCCGGGGTGCCGACCATGATTTCCCACGCTGCGGTACGACCGCCGCCAACCTTCTTCAGCAGCGCCTGCGAGATCACCGCACGCAGCGACTCGGACAGCATCGAACGCACCATCGGCTTTTCGCCGGCCGGGAACACGTCGATGATGCGGTCGATGGTCTTGGCCGCCGAGCTGGTGTGCAGGGTGCCGAACACCAGGTGGCCGGTTTCCGCGGCGGTCAGCGCCAGGCGAATGGTTTCCAGGTCGCGAAGTTCGCCGACCAGGATGATGTCCGGGTCCTCGCGCAGTGCCGAGCGCAGCGCTTCGTTGAAACCATGCGTATCGCGGTGCACTTCGCGCTGGTTGATCAGGCACTTCTGCGAGGTGTGCACGAATTCGATCGGATCCTCGACGGTGAGGATGTGGCCGTATTCGTTCTTGTTGATGTAGTCGATCATCGCCGCCAGCGTGGTCGACTTGCCCGAACCGGTCGGGCCGGTCACCAGGATCAGGCCCTGCGGCTGCTGGATCACCTCGCGGAACAGCGGCGGGCAGGCCAGGTCCTCGAGGGTGAGCACCTCGGACGGAATGGTACGGAACACCGCACCGGCGCCACGGTTCTGGTTGAACGCGTTCACACGGAAGCGCGCCAGCGACGGGATCTCGAAGGAGAAGTCCACTTCGAGGAATTCCTCGTAATCGCGGCGCTGCTTGTCGGACATGATGTCGTACACCAGCGCATGGACCTGCTTGTGGTCCAGGGCCGGGATGTTGATCCGGCGAACGTCGCCGTCCACGCGGATCATCGGCGGCAGGCCTGCGGACAGGTGCAGGTCGGACGCTTTGTTCTTTACGGAAAACGCCAGCAGTTCGGCGATATCCATGAGCGGCTACTCCCCAATAACGGCTTCGACTGGAAGGATCTTTCCCCGGGCGGCAGTATAGCCTCCTGATTCAACGGAACGCGTTACGTGGCCACTCCCCTGCCCCAGATCCTGAGCAACCTGCATGCCGCCGCCGAGGCGGCCGGCCGGCCTGATCCGCGCCTGCTGGCCGTTTCCAAGACCCAACCGGCCGAGGCCGTGGCCGCGCTGGCCGCGCAGGGCCAGCAGGCCTTCGGCGAGAACTATGTGCAGGAAGCGCTGGCGAAGATGCAGGCGCTGCAGCACCTGGCGCTGGAGTGGCACCTGATCGGCCACCTGCAGTCGAACAAGGCCGAGGCCGTGGCCACCCACTTCGATTGGGTGCAGAGCGTGGACCGGCCCAAGCTGGTGACGGCGCTGGCGCGCCATCGCCCGGCCGCGCGCGGTCCGCTGAATGTGCTGATCCAGGTCAACATCGACGACGAATCCAGCAAGCACGGCTGTGGGCCGGAGGACGTCGAGGCATTGGCCGCCGCGATTGCCGCTGAGCCCCGCCTGCGCCTGCGTGGCCTGATGGCGATTCCCGCGCCATGGCCCGAGGCCGAGCGTCGCCGCGATGCATTCGTGCGCATGCGCACACTTTTCCAGTCGCTGGCCGCCCGGCACGCGCAGGTCGACACGCTGTCGATGGGCATGAGCAGCGACTACGCCGACGCCATCGCCGAGGGCGCCACCCTGGTGCGCATCGGCACCGCCCTGTTCGGCGCGCGCCCGCGCCCGGCCTGATCTTGCAAGGAGAGTTCCATGGCAGCTGATTCCATCACCTTCATCGGCGGCGGCAACATGGCGCGCAGCCTGATCGCCGGCCTGATCCGCCAGGGCATGCCGGCCGCGCACATCCATGTGGCCGAACCAGTGGCCGCCCTGCGCGAGTCGCTGGCTGCCGACTTCGGCGTGCAGGTGCACGACAACGCAATCGATGCGGCCGCGCAGGGCGGCACCTGGCTGCTGGCGGTGAAGCCACAGGTGCTGCGCGAGGTCTGCCAGTCGCTGCAGGCACTGGCCCAGGCAAGCCGGCCACTGGTGGTGTCGATCGCCGCCGGCATCACCAGCGCGCAGCTGGAACGCTGGCTGGGCGGCAACCTGCCGGTGGTGCGTGCAATGCCCAACACGCCGGCCCTGCTCGGCGCCGGCGTGACCGGCCTGTATGCCACGCCGTCGGTGGATGCACAGCAGCGCTCGCAGGCCGAACAGGTATTGGCCAGTGCCGGCCGTACCGTGTGGATCGAGCGCGAGGCGCTGATGGATTCGGTCACTGCCGTGTCCGGCAGCGGGCCGGCCTACGTGTTCCTGCTGGCCGAAGCGATGGAAGCGGCGGGCATTGCCCAGGGCCTGCCGGCCGACGCCGCGCGCACGCTGGTGGTGCAGACCCTGCTGGGCGCCTCGCGCATGCTCGATGAAGCCGGCGAAAGCCCGGCCGAGCTTCGCCGCCGTGTGACCTCGCCGAACGGCACCACCCAGGCCGCGATCGAGAGCTTCCAGGCCGGAGGTTTCGAAGTGCTGGTGGACAACGCGCTGCGTGCTGCGCAGGTGCGCGGGCAGGAATTGTCTGCGGCGAATGATTGATCCCGATGTGTGCCGACCAACGGTCGGCACCTACCATCATCCACGCATGGCGTGGATGCTCATTGCCCCAATGTGGTCATGACGAAATCGACGAAGCACTGCAGCCGCGGGCGCGGCCGTCGATCCGGCAGGTAGATCAGATGCATCGGTCGCGGTTCGGGCAGGTAGTCGCGCAGCAGCGGCTTCAACCGCCCGGCCGCGATCTCGCCGGCCAGCAGCGCGGTGGGCTGCAACACCAACCCGGCCCCGGCCACGGCGGCTTCGCGCAGCGCGAACCCGTCGTTGCAGGTCAGCCGCGCCTCCCAATCCACCTGTTCACCGTTGGCCAACTGCCAGCCATGGCCACCACGCCAGGCAAGATGGCTCAGGCAATCATGCCCCTGCAGGTCCGCCGGCGTGCGTGGCGTGCCGCGCCTGCGCAGGTAAGACGGCGCCGCGCACAGGCTCATCGCATACGGCGGCAGCGGCCGCGCCACCACCTCCTGCGATGGCAACGGCCCGACCCGGATCGCCACGTCGAAGCCGTCCTCGATCAGGTCCACACGGCGGTTGCTCAGATCCAGTTCGATGTTCAACTGCGGCTGCGCGCGCAGCAGGCCGGCCAGCTGCGGCGCCAGCACGCAGCTGCCCCAGGTGGTCGGCGCACTGACCCGCAGCAGGCCACGCGGCTGTACCTGCAGACCGGCCACATCGGCCTCGGCCTGCTGCACCTGCTCCAGCACTTGCCGGCAGCCGGCCAGATAGGCGCTGCCGGCTTCGGTCAGGCGCTGGCGGCGGGTGTTCCGTTGCAGCAGCGCGGTACCCAGATGCGCCTCCAGCTGCTGGATGTACTTGCCCACCATCACCGCCGAGACCTGCAGCTGTTCGGCGGCGCCGGCGAAGCTGCCACGCTCGGCCACGGCAACGAAGGCCTGCATGCATCGAAGGGTATCCATTACTAATCCTTAGTTAGGAATCTGCGAATCATACGCCGCTTACCTAACCCCATTGTGAGGGCGCAGACTGCGCTCACTCCCTTACGCAAGGAACGGCCATGAAGATCCTCCTCGTTGGTGCCAGCGGCACCCTCGGCCAGGCAGTCGCCCACCAGCTCGGCCAACAGCATCAGATTCTCGCCGCCGGCCGCAGCAGCGGCGAACTGCGCGTGGACCTGACCGATGACGCCAGCGTCGCCGAACTGTTCGCACGTACCGGCCCGGTCGATGCGGTGATTTCCACCGCCGGCAAGCTGCACTTCGGCCCGCTGCAGCAGATGACGCCGGCGCAGTTCAACCTCGGCCTGCAGGACAAACTGCTGGGCCAGGTGAGGCTGGCACTGGCCGCGCAGCATCATCTCAACAGCGGCGGCTCGATCACCCTGACCAGCGGCATCGTCAGCGCACAACCGATCCGCGACGGCGTCAACGCCACCTCGGTGAATGCCGCACTGGAAGGCTTCGTGCGCGCAGCCGCACTGGAGCTGCTGCCGCGCGGCCTGCGCATCAACGTGGTCAGCCCGAACGTACTGATCGAATCGATGGCCGCCTACGGCCCCTACTTCCCGGGCTTCGAAGCGGTAAGCGCACAGCGCGCGGCACTGGCCTTCCAGCGCGCGGTGGAAGGCATCCAGAGCGGCGAGACGATCACGGTCTGGTAAGAAAAAGGGGACGGAGGGGATTAAGTCGCAAGTGCACAAACGACATAATCCCCTCCGTCCCCTTTTTGTCGCTCACTCCCAGCGCATCGGGCCGTCGCCGCGTTCGCCGAGGACGTCGCCGGGATTGGCCAGGCGGCAATGCTGCAGCGACAGGCAGCCACAACCGATGCAGCCGGTCAGTTCGTCGCGCAGCAGCTGCAGCATGTGGATGCGCTCTTCCAGCTCGGTGCGCCAGCGCGCGGACAACCTGGCCCAATCCGCTTTGGTCGGTGCGCGGCCGTCAGGCAGGCTTTCGAAGGCACGGCCGACTGCTTCCAGCGGCATGCCCACCCGCTGCGCCACGCGGATCACCGCCAACCGGCGCAGCACGTCCCGACTGTAACGCCGTTGGTTGCCCGAGGTGCGCAGGCTGCTGATCAGCCCCTTGCGCTCGTAGAAATGCAGTGCGGAAACGGCCACGCCACTGCGCTGGGAGACCTCGCCAACGCTGAGTTCCTGGGATGCCATTGCTTGACCTCAACTACAGTTGAGGTGGCATGCTGCTACCTTCGCCGCCCGTTGACAAGCGCGGCCTGCACCTGACCCGTATGACCCCGACCCTCTCTCCCGCCGACACCCACCTGCCGGCTGACAGCTCGATCCTGTCCGCGCGCTACCGCGCCACGACCATCGGCATGGTCGCACTGGTCGCGCTGCACGCGTTCGAAGCACTGGCCGTCGCGGCCGCGATGCCCACCGTGGCCGAAGCACTCGATGGACTGCGCCTGTACGCGCTGGCCTTTGGCGGCACCCTGGCCACCAGTGTAATCGGCATGACCCTGGCCGGGCGCTGGGCCGATCGCCACGGCCCCGCGCGGCCACTCTGGTACGGCCTGGGCTGCTTCGTGCTGGGCCTGCTGCTGGCCGGCTTTGCGACGCGCATGGGCATGCTGGTGGCCGGGCGCCTGATGCAGGGCCTGGGCGCGGGCGCGATTTCGGTCTCGCTGTACGTGATGGTCGGCCGCAGCTACCCCGAACACCTGCGGCCGAAGGTGTTCGCGGCGTTCTCCGCAGGCTGGGTGGTGCCCTCGATGGTCGGCCCGGCGTTGAGTGGCCTGATGGTGCAGCACCTGGGCTGGCGCTGGGTATTCCTGGCAGTGCCACTGCTGGCGATACCGGCCGCACTGCTGCTGCGCCCGGCACTGGCGCGCATGCAACCTCCCGTTGCGGTCTGCAACGATGGCGAACGCAGCAACGTGGTGCGCTGGGCCTCTGGCGCCTCACTGGCCGCACTACTGCTCTACGTCGGCGGCCAGCAACAGGGCATGGCTGCCCTGCTCTGCATCGGCGTGGCGATGCTGGCGCTGCTGTTCTGCGTGCATCGGCTGCTGCCGGCCGGAACCCTGATCCTGCGCCGCGGCCTGCCCAGCGTGATCGCGTTGCGCGGCATCGCTGCAGCGGCGTTCTTCGCCTGCGAGGCCTATCTGCCCCTGCTGCTGCAGCGCGAACGCGGGCTTTCGCCCAGCTGGGCCGGCGCCGTGCTCAGCCTCGGTGCGCTGGGCTGGTTCGCCGGTTCATGGCTGCAGGGCCACCAGCAGCGTGGCTGGTCACGCCAGCAGCTGCTGCGCGTTGGCACGGTGATGATGACGGTCGGCATCGCCGCAACGCTGTCGGTGCTGTTCAACCCGATGCCGCTGCCGGTCGCGCTGGTCGGCTGGGCCGTGACCGGCTTCGGCATGGGCATGATCTACGCCAGCCTGTCGGTGCTGACCCTGTCGCTGTCAGCACCGCATGAGCAGGGTGCCAATACCTCGGCGCTGCAGCTGAGCGAGGCGTTGTCGGTGACCACCGCGCTGGCGGTGTCCGGCGCGTTGTTCGCCATGTTCGTGGAAAGCGCGCCGCACACCGGCTACCTGCTGTGCCTGGCCATCACCTTCGGTCTGGCGGTGCTGGCCGCAGTGATCGCGCGGCGGGTGTAGCGCCGCCGGATTCCGGTAGTGCCGGCCGCTGGCCGGCAACCTCCGCGCACGCGGGAATCCCATGATGGCGACGGCCAGAGGCCGGCATTACCGTGTACCGGCCCCCACATCATCGATATCCCGATGCAGGATGCGGCGCACTTCCAGCACGGCCTGCGGGGTCTCCTGCACGCTGTGGCCGGAAATGATCACCTTCTCCGACAGCGCGCCCGGCAGATGCGCGCTCCAGTACGGCACCAGCCCGTCATCGGACTTCTCCACCGGCAGCTCCGGCTTGCGCTGGGCGATGATCGAGTGGTACTTCAGGCCCGCTTCGATCGGCAGCTGTGCGGCGGCCTTCACGAACGGATCGCTGGCCTTGAGGTTGTCGATGCTGTTGGGAATCTTCGGCTTGGCGGTGCCGTCGACCTGCTGCTCGGCCTGTGCCAGCGCCATGAACACGTCCTCGAACTTGCCGAGAATGGTCAGCGGCAGGCGTACCAGGCGCCCGATCAGCCGCCCGACCTTGTTGCCTGCGATATCCGTGCCCTGGTGCGGCGCGGCGATGAAGATCGCGCGTTCCACGTTCGGCTGCGCCTTGAAATGCAGCAGTGGCCCCAGCTTGGCCTGCACCCGCTTCAGCCGCTCGCCCTTCAGGTCATAGTTGGCCAGCAGGTCATCCCACAGCACATCACCCGAGTCGCTCACCAGCAGCCGCGCGAGCACGCCGCCCATGCTGTGGCCGATATAGACCATGTCCTTCGATGCGCGTGTGCTGCCGTTGGGGTCGAAGTGCTTGAGCGTGTCATTGAACGCGTTGGCGATCTCGTAGCGGTTCAGCGCGATCGGTGCATTGGTCGGGTAGTAGACCTGCCACACCTGGAACTGCTGGCGCAGCTCGGGGTCGCCCATGATCTCGTTGGCCAGGTTCACCCAGGCTTCCGGGCTGCTGGCCAGGCCGTGCAGCATGAAGATGATGCGGCGGTTCGGGTCCCAGGGCTGCATCAGATAGATGTGCGGTTCGCCGATGCCCTCACTCATGCCGAACAGGGTGCGCAGTGACTGCCGGGCAAAGCCACTCTGCGCCAGCCACAGGCCGTAGGCAGCGGTGAAATTGCCGGCCAGCGGCACCTGTTCGCCGTGCAGGGTGATGCGTTCGGTGGCCTCCGGCGAATAGGCGTCCAGTTCAACCCGGCGCGTGCGCATCACGTCTTCCAGGCTGCTGCCTTCGAAACGCAGCAGCGCGGTGACGTTGATCGAGGACATCTCGCTGAATTCTGGCACCGAATCGTCATGCCGATGGCGGCGGCCACGGCGCTCGTCGTCGGCATCATCCGCCGCTGTTTCCGCCTTCGGCCCATCGCCCGCGATCACCGGCGCGACCAGCTTGGGCGGGTCCATCACCATCACCAGCTCGGCACCGAAGCCATCGCGGCGATAGGTGCTGCGCAGGCCGACGAAGCTGACCGTGCCGGCCGGCACCAACTGCGCCGGAATGCTCTTCAGGTTCAACTGCTGGTAGTTGGAGGCCAGCGACCAGCTGCCGACCGAGATCGGCTTCGTATAGTCCTCGCCGGCCAGTGCCGCTGCACGCGCGCGCACGAACAGCACCACCGCCGCCTTCTCGGCGGCGTAGTTGTAGTAGTCGCGCACCTGCGTCTGCCGGTCCTCGAAGGCGCGGTCGGACGGCGAGCGGCCGCTGTAGAACAGGTAAGCATAGGCATAGCGCGCGGCTTCCAGCCAGGCATCCAGCGCCTCATCGCTCATCGGCGGATCGCCGGCGGCGGTCTTCTTCGGCGTCAGCGCCAGCGCGGCCTTCACCCACAGTTCGGACAGCGCCGACAGCCGCTGCTCGACGTTGAGGTCATCGGTCATCAACAACGTGCTGCGGCAGACCAGGAAGTCCTTCTCGCACTGCGACTCATCCAGGCCTGCCGCGCTGAGCGTCTCGCGCGCGGCCGGGCTGAGCTTGCCGGTGTTGAGCACATCGGCGCGCTTGTTCACCAGCGAATCGCTGGACTTGACCTGCTTGACAGTCACCATCGCGCAGCCGCTGCTGCCCAGCAGCAGGAAGGCGGCGAACAACACCGGCAGCGCGCGCTGCCAGCGGATCAGGAAGAGTCGGGTCATTACTGCGGGTCCTGCTCGGTGCCGGGCACGCCCTGGCGGATCACGGTGGAGAAGTGGTCGCCGCTGCCCAGGTCCAGCGCACGCTGGGTGATGCGGCCCTTGTCATGCAGTTCGGCATAAGGCACGCCCGGCGTGAGCGCGCCGACCTCCTGCGCGTATTCGGCCAGGTAGCCGGACAGCAGCAGGCGGTAGTCCAGCGGCAGGCGCGGCGCGATGTGGCGGGCCAGATCGAAGACGATGGTGGTGCAGTTGCTGGTGAGCGTGTTGTAGAAGCCCGGCTTCGCATCCAGTTCGCGCGCCTGCGCGATGTACGCGGCGAACAGTTGCTTCAGTTGCGCCTGGTCCATGCCGTGCAGGCGGTACAGGTAGACATCCTCGCCACGCGCGTTGGTGCGGGTGCGGATGATGTCGGTCTCCTCCGCGGCCACCAAGGTCATCTCGAATTTGCGGAAGAAGCCGCCCAGCGCCGAGAACGATTCGCCGCGTTCCTTGCGGATCTCCAGCGAGAACACCACGTGGCGCCCATCCTCGAAACCGAACGAGATCAGGGTGTGGGCGATCGCCGGGCCCATCCAGTACGACAGCACCAGATCGGCCGAGCGGAGTTGGTCCAGGTCGTACGCGCGGCGTACCCAGTGCGCGTCGTAGTCGGTCTCGCTGCGCCAGGTGAAATCACGCACGTTGTCGAGCACCACGTGGCGCCCGTCGAAGGACACCACGTGCAGGCGCTGGGCCACGTCATCGGCCCAGACGCGGTCCTGGCGCGGGGTGAGCAGCAGCCACCACAGGCCGGCCAGCGCCAGCGACGCGCTGAACGCCATGCCCAGGCGACGATGGCCACGGCCACGCGCGACCTGCCACGACGCCCACAGCGCAACCAGCAGCCACAGCACCGCAATGCCATTGGCCAGCCAGCCCGGCCCCGGCATCTGATAGGCCAGCAGCCCGGTCACCCACAACGCTGCCAGCGCCATGGCACTTCCTGTCATCCATCGTCCTGCGGCTCTCACTGGCATCCTGTCGCGGTCCCGAAGCCGCATAGTTAGCCACAAGCGGGTTCACCGTGGCATCTACGGCCCGTTCAGGGACCGCGGCGCACCGTCTGCGGCGGTCCATGCGGCCAGGTTCACCTCACAGGAGCAACGATGGGCATCACTTCCGTGGCCGGCGTTCCGGTCCAACCCCAGCACCGCGCCACCTGCCACTGCGGCACGGTCGAGCTGCTGCTGGACCTCCCGGACGGCATCGTCGACCCGCGCCGCTGCGACTGCTCGATGTGCCGGCGCCGGGGTGCCATCGCCGCCAGCGTCCCCCGCCAGGGCCTGCAGGTGGTACGCGGGCAGCATCACCTGCAGAAGTACCAGTTCAACACCCATGTGGCCGAGCACTACTTCTGCGGCGTGTGCGGCATCTACACCCATCACCGGCGCCGCTCCAACCCCGACCAGTACGGCTACAACGTGGCCTGCCTGGAGGGCATCGACCCGTTCGCGCTGGGGGTGATCCCGGTCAGCGATGGGGTCAACCACCCATCAGACCGCACCGGCTAGTGGCGCGTGCGCCGTGGCGGCGTGGCCACCTTCTGCCAGGGCGCCATGCCGCTGCGCCCCGCCCGCGCCGGGCGTTTCAGCCAGGGCCGGCGTGACGGTGCCTGTGGCGCGTCCTCGACCGGGGGAGGAAGGGGTCGACGGCCGGGCCAGAGATGGTCGAGCAGCCACATGGCAGGTCTCCGTGGGGGGACGGGGACGATCAACACTAGGCCCGGGTGGGCATAGGCCGCGTGAGCGGGACACGACAGCGGGATGACGGCGGAGGCGGCGATGAGCCTGCTACACCATGTCCCCGACCAAGGCACCTGTGCGTTTCCGCAGCAACAGGCGCAACACGGCGGCACAGGCGGCGGTCAGAAGCGCCAGTACACGCAGCAGTGTCGCCAGCGCCTCACTACTGGCGTGCTGCAGCTGCATGCGGCTCATCGTCGGTAGCAGTGCCTGCGCCTGTTCCCGCGCCCCCGTGGCCAGATAGGCACCGGCACGCACCAGCGGTGCCGGCGACGCGCCCTGCAGCTGATGGCCGATCAGCAGCGCAAGCAAGGCAGTGACTGCGGCCAACGCGATGCCTTCGCCGGCCACCCGCACGGTTCCGAATATGCCTGCGGCCATGCCGGCACGTTGCACCGGTACCACGCTCACCGACAGTCCATCCATCAGCCCCCACGGCAAAGCCGTGCCTGCGCCGACCAGCATCAGCAGCGGCACCCACTGCAAGGGCGACGGGTGCGACGCCTGCCGCGACAACAGGTACAGGCCGGCGGCACACACCAGCAGACCCAGCGTGCACAACCGCGCACTTCCCACGCGCTCCGCCCAACGCGCGGCCAGCATCGGCAGGACCAGCATCGGCGCGGACAGCGCCAGCATCTGCAGTCCCACCAGCGTCGCGCTCTGGCCATGCACGCCCAGCAGTTGCAGAGGTAACGCGACCAGCAGCACCACGTAGCCGAAGCAGGTCGCCACCGGCAGCAGCTGGACACCGAGGAACGCCGGTTGTGAGAACAGTGAGAGGTCCAGCAACGGTGAGGGGTGCCGCCGTTCGATGAAGACGAACACCCCGCCCAACAGCAGCGTCACCAGCAGCGCCAGCCGCACGCGCGCGGCATGCAGGCCGAACTCGCCCAGCCACAGCAGCGCCAGGGTCAACGCCGCCAGCGTCAGGCTGAAACTCAGCATGCCGCCGATATCCAGCGGTCGGCGCTCGCCATGACTTTCAGGCAACGCGCGTGCCCCCAGGCCGAAGGCCACCAACGTGAGCACACCGCCCGCGGCGAACACGCTGCGCCATCCCAATGTCTGCAGCAGCAGGCCCGCGAGCAGGGGCCCCAACGCCAGCCCCATGCCGAACGTGGTGCCCAGCAGGGCGAAGACACGGGCACGCGCCGGCCCCTGCCAAGCCTGTGCCAGCAGCGCCGTGCCGGATGCCAGCGCCGCCGCCGCGGCAACGCCCTGCAACCCGCGCGCCAGATCCAGCCATAGCAGCGTGCGAGCAAGGCAGACGGCGGCGGTGGCGGTGGTGAAGCCCGCCGTGCCCAGCAGGAACAGCCGCCGACGGCCATATCGATCGGCCAAGCCGCCCGCAGCGAGCAACAGACTGCCGAAGGTGAGCATGAAGGCGTTGGTCACCCAGGCCAGCGCGGTGGGCGATGCCGCCGCGGAACGGGCCAGCGCCGGCACCGCGACTGCACCGGCAGAGAAGGACAACGGCAACGCCAGCGCGGCCAGGCAGACCGCAAGCAGCGCCCAGCGCTGCTGCGCGCGGACAGGTACAGGGAGCATCGAATCCGGGGCCATGCGGGCCTCCATCCATCAGGGGCATTGATGATGGACAGGCCGCTATTCCAGAAAAACAGGCTCGGTGGATGTTGATTGCGGCCAGATGTTCCGCAATCATCCAAGCATGGACTCCATCTCCGCCCTGCTCGCCTTCGTCCGCACCGCGGAGGCCGGCAGCATTGTCGGTGCCGCCCGCGTACTCGGCCTGTCAGCCTCGGCCGTCGGCAAGCGCATCGCCCGGCTTGAACAGGAACTCGGCACGCGCCTGTTCCAGCGCACCACCCGCCGCGTGCATCTCACCGACGAAGGCGAACTGCTGCTGCAGCGCTGCCGGCGTGCACTGGACGAGCTTTCCGAAGCACAGGCGGACTTGGCGCAGCGACAGCACGCCCCCAGCGGGCTGCTGCGCATCGGCCTGCCCACCATCGGCTACCGCTTCCTGCTGCCGGTGCTGCCCGGCTTCCAGCAACGCTATCCGCAGGTGCAGCTGGAACTGGACTTCAACGACCGCATCGTCGATGTGGTCAGCGAAGGCCTGGATGCAGTGATACGCAGTGGCGAACTGGCCGATTCCAGCCTGACCGCACGGCGGCTGGGGGGTTTTCGTTTCATCCTCTGTGCGGCGCCGGGCTATCTGCAGATGCATGGAACGCCCGGCGATGTGGGCGACCTGCGCATGCATACCGCGCTGCGCTTCCGTTACCCCACCACGGGAAAGCTGCATCCGTGGCAGCTGCCCGGCATCGAAGGCGACGCCGGGGCGCGCCTTCCCACGGCGATGACCTGCAACAACATGGAAGCCGTGCTGGCCGCTGCGATCGGATGCATGGGCCTGGCCTGGATGCCTGACTTCCTCGCAGCCGACGCGCTGGCCGATGGCCGCCTGCAACAGGTGCTGCCCACACTGCCCACGCACCAGGGGCAGTTCTCGCTGCTGTGGCCCGGCGGGCGCCATCCCAGTGCACGCCTGCGGGTGTTCATCGACTACGCCGTTGCGCACCTTTTCCGCAGCCCCCCGGAAAAGGGGACGGAGGGGATTAAGTCGTAATTGGTCCTGCTGTGCCTGAAACGACTTAATCCCCTCCGTCCCCATTTTCCTAGCGGCTGAAGCGGCGCGCGCCGGCGACGCAGATCACCGCGACCAGAGTCACCAGCACCATGCTGAGGCTGACCGATTCGTGCAGCAGCAGCGCGGCCAGGGCCAGGCCGAAGAACGGCTGCAGCAGCTGCAGCTGGCCGACGGCAGCAATGCCGCCCTGGGCCAGCCCGCGGTACCAGAACAGGAAGCCGATCAGCATGCTGAACACTGCCACGTAGCCCAGTGCCCACCACGCCGAGGCACCGACCGCAGTGAACGAGGCCGGGCGCATCAGCACCGTCAGCGGCAGCATCACCGGCAACGCCAGCAGCAGTGCCCAGCTGATCACCTGCCAGCCGCCCAGATGACGGGCGAGCCGACCACCTTCCGCGTAGCCCAGCCCGCACACCACGATCGCCGCCAGCATCAGCAGGTCGGCCTGCAACGAGGCTTCGATTCCGTTGCGCGCGGCATAGCCGACCACGCAGGCACTGCCCAGCAACGAGAACAGCCAGAACGCCGGGCGCGGCCGATCGCCACCGCGCAGCACGCCGAACACCGCTGTACTCAACGGCAGCAGGCCAAGGAACACGATGGTGTGCGCCGACGACGCGTGACGCAGCGCGAGCGCGGTCAGCAGCGGGAAGCCGACCACAACGCCGAGGCTGACCACCACCAGCCCCGGCAGGTCGCCGCGCCGCGGCCATGGCTGGCGCAGCAGAAGCAGCAGCCCCAGACCGAGCACCGCGGCGATGGTGGCGCGTGCGGCGGTGACGAACCCGGCATCCAGCTGCAGCACCGCCAGGCGGGTGGCCGGCAATGAGCCGGCGAAGATCACCACACCGATGAAGCCATTGATCCAACCACTCGCCGACCGTTCCACGCCTGTACTCCTGAAGGTGCCGGACGATGCCCGGCTGCACCTGTATGGAAGCATCCGGCGCGGAACGACCCCAGCTACAATCCAGTACAGCCGCAAGTAACTGTACTGCCCACACTTCCACTACGGTTCCACCATGCCGCGCCCGCTCACCCGCATCGAATCGGTCATCCAGACCGTCCGCACCCGCATAAGTGCACGGGTGGACGGCCCCGGCTCCCGCCTGCCTTCGGTACGTGCGCAGGCGGCGACCATGGGGGTTTCAGTCTCCACCGTGGTCGAGGCCTACGAGCGCCTGGCGGCCGAAGGCCTGATCAGTGCGCGCGCAGGCTCGGGCTTCTACGTCAGTGGCCCGGCCGCACCGCTGGCGCTGGCTGAAATGGAGCCGCGGCTGGATCGCGCGGTGGATCCGCTGTGGGTGTCACGGCAATCGCTGGAAACGCCCGCGGGCGATCTCAAGCCAGGGTGCGGCTGGATGCCCAGTGACTGGCTGTATCACGATGGCGTGCGCCGCGGCCTGCGCCGGCTGTCGCGTGCCGATGCCATGCAACTGGTGGACTACGCCGGTCCGCTCGGGCTGCCCGCGTTGCGCCAGCTGCTGCAAAGGCGCAGCGCCACGCTTGGCATCGATGCACCGATGGAGCAGATCCTGCTGACCGAATCCGGTACGCACGCAGTCGATCTGCTCTGCCGTTTCCTGCTCAAGCCCGGCGACTGCGTGCTGGTCGATGACCCGAGCTACTTCAATTACCACGCGCTGCTCAAGGCGCACCAGGTGCAGGCCATCGGCGTGCCGTACACGCACAGCGGCCCGGACCTGGAGGCGTTCGCGCAAGCCCTGCAGGCGCATTCGCCGCGGCTGTACATCACCAATTCCGGCCTGCACAACCCGACCGGCGCGGTGCTTTCGGCCAACACCGCGCACCGCCTGCTGGGCCTGGCCGAACGCAGCGAGTTGATCATCGTCGAGGACGACATCTTCGCCGACTTCGAACTGCAGCCGGCACCGCGGCTGGCCGCGCTCGATGGACTGTCACGGGTGATCCACGTCGGCAGTTTCTCCAAGACGCTGTCGGCAGCCTCGCGCTGCGGCTACATTGCTGCACGCCATGACTGGATAGAAGCATTGACCGACCTGAAGCTGGCGACCAGCTTTGGCGGCGGCCATCTGGCCGCGCAGTTGATGCACATCGCGCTGACCGATAGCGGTTACCGCCGCCACATGCAGTCGATACGTTCGCGCCTGGCCGATGCACGCCGGCACACACTGCGGAAACTGCAGGCGCTGGGCATCACGCCGTGGCTGCAGCCGGAAGCCGGCCTGTTCCTGTGGTGCCAGCTGCCCGACGGCCGCGACGCCGCCGCACTGGCGCGGCAATGCCTGCGCGAGGGCATCGTGCTGGCGCCGGGCAACGCGTTCAGCCAGTCGCAGCGCGCGGCCGACTATCTGCGCTTCAACGTCTCGCAGTGCCAGGACCCGAGGATCTGGCAGGTGCTGGCGCGGGCGTTGCGCTGAGCTGGTAATGCGCGACCAGCGCATCCACCACCACGCGGACGCCCGGCAACTGTCCACGACGATGCGGCAGCAGCACGCTGGTGGTCACTTCGCCGGCATGCCACGCCGGCAGGACCTGCTGCAGGCGGCCGGCCGCAATCGCTGCGGCACACAGGCTGTGCGGCAACACAGTGATGCCAAGACCCGCTTCGGCCGCCGCGACCAGAAGCTGCGACTCATTGCCGACCAGCGCCACCTGCGGTTCCACCTGCACGGTGCGCGCATCGGTGCCGTGCAGTGTCCAGCGCGTTGCGTGGCGCGCCGTCAGCAGGCCGGCATGCGCGCGTAGTTGCTCGGGCGTGTCCACTGCCGGCGCGGCTGCCAGATAGCCAGGGGACGCCACCAGTACGATGCGCTCGCTACCCAGCGAGCGCTGCACCAAACCGGAATCCGGCAGCGGACCGAAGTGGCTGCGCAAGGCAATGTCGATGCCTTCCTGCGCCAGGTCGACGAAACGATCACTCACTTCAACTTCGATGCGCAGCCGCGGATAGCGGCGGGCCAACGCGGGCAGGCACACTGCGAGCTCGCCCTGCACCACCGGAATCGAAGCGCTGATGCGCACGGTGCCACTCGGTTCGGACTGGCGGTCACGGACAATGGCCTCGGCGGACTCCACCTCGGACAACGCCGCGCGTGCGCGATCGAAGAACGCCTGCCCGACTTCGGTCAGCGCGAAGCGCCGCGAACTGCGTTGCAGCAGCCGTACCCCGAGGTGTTCTTCCAGCAGCGCCACGCGCTTGCTCAACGTCGAGCGGGGCAGGCCCAGATGGCGTCCGCCTGCTGCAAAACCGCCCTGCTCCACTGCGGCCACGAACAGGGCCAGATCGTTGAGGTTGAGCATGCACAACGTCCACAGGTATGGACTTCAGGATGCCATTCGAACAGCTTCCGGGGCAATGTCCACGCAGGCACGCTTTCCTCACCCGCCGCATCGCGGCTTGAACCGGAAACTTGCCATGACCCCGATTCTCTTCTACGGCGTGCCCTCGGGCTGCTCGTTCGGCTCCATCGTCGCGCTGGAATGGCTGCGCCAGCCCTATCACCTGTGCCGTATCGACATGCCCGGCCAGGTGCAGGGCGAAGACTATCGCCGCCTCAATCCACTGGGCGAAACCCCCACTCTGTGCACCGCGCAGGGCGAACTGCTCAGCGAGAGCCTGGCCATCCTCAACCACCTGGCCGCCAAGGGCGTTGCGCAGGGGCTGGGCTTCGCACAGGGCACCTCCGGCTTCGACCGCCTCAACCACCGGCTGGCCTATCTCAACACCAGCTTCTTCGGTGCCTACGCCCCCCTCTGGCACGCGCTGGAACACGCCGAGGGCGATGACGGCAAGGCGCTGCGTGCCTATGGCACCACCAAGGTGCGCCAGGCCCATCAGGCGCTGGAGCAGATGCTCATCACAGGCCCGTGGCTGCTGGGCGAGCAGCGCAGCTTCGCCGACGCCTACTTCGCCGGCATCGCGCGCTGGAACGACTACCACCAGGTGGTCGATCGCCGCGAGTTCCCCAGGGTGCAGCAGCTGTTCGAGCGCTTGCAGGACGACGCCGGCGTGCAGTTCGCCCACGCCATCGAAGCAGAGCGGCCGGCTACCAGCAGCGGCGGCTTCCTCAGCGACGTGCGGCTGGAAGACGTGCTTGAGGCCGCGGCGGCCTGAGTCCTGCCCTGCCTGTCCGGCAGCGGCGCGCAATGCCCCTTGCGCGCCGCGCTACAGTGATATGTCCTCCGCCGCAGGAATGCACGCATGTCTTCGTTCTCCGATCCGCAGGCCGTTGCCCGCTATGCCGAGGGCCCGCTGCGCCAGGTGCCCGGCTTCCTCGCGTTGCAGCAGATGAGCCGCCTGCTGCTGGCCGAACGCGTTCCTGCGCAGGGCCGCGTGCTGGTGCTGGGCGCCGGTGGCGGGCTGGAGCTGAAGGCTTTTGCCGAGGCGCAGCCGGGCTGGCAGCTGCTGGGCGTGGACCCGGCTGCACCGATGCTGGCCCTGGCCGAGCAGACACTGGGCCCGCTGATGTCGCGCGTGCAATTGCTGGAAGGCTACATCGACGATGCCCCCGACGTGCGCTTCGATGGTGCCAGCTGCCTGCTGACCCTGCACTTCCTCGACGCCGCGCAGCGCCTGCACACGCTGCGGGAGCTGCACAGGCGCCTGCAGCCCGGCGCACCGCTGGTGGTGGCCCACCACAGCGTGCCGCAGGATCCGGCCGGCAAGCTGCGCTGGTTGCAGCGCTACGCCGCGTTCGCCGAAGCCTCCGGCGTTGCCCACGCCGATGCACAGCGCGCGATCGACGCCATTGCCGAGCGGCTGCCGCTGCTGGCCCCCGAACAGGAAGTGACGCTGCTGCAGGAGGCCGGCTTCGACGACGTGGAGCTGTTCTATGCGGGCTTCAGCTTCAAGGGCTGGGTGGCGTACGCCGGCTGATGCCTACGGCACCACCGTGATGCCGATCCGCTGCATCAACAGCGCCACCTGCTGGACATCGAGCGTGGCGCCACGCAGGTTGGTGCTGCGAAGGTCCAGCTCGCCCAGATCGGAATTGGTCAGGTTGCAGTCGGTGAAGTTGGCGCTGTTCCAGTCGATGCCCTCGAACTGGCCACCGGACAGGTCCGAGCCGGCAAAGCTGGCGCCGCTGACGTTTGCACCGTCCCAGCGGTTTTCCCACAGTTCGCACTTCTCCAGCGTGACCCGCGAGAAATTGGCATAGCGCAGGTTCGACTTCTTGATGAAGGCGCTGCAGAACCAGCTGCGCGTGGTGATCTGGTTCATGAAGCTGGCGTTGCTGAAATCCGCACCCTGCGCGCGGCACTCGCTGATCTCCAGGCCCAACGCCTTGATGAAGTTGAAGTGGCACATGCTGATGTCGCAGCTGCGGAAGCTGGCCTCCTTCAATGTGGCGCCATTGAAGCGGCAGCCGCTGCGGCTGTCGGCATCGTAGAAGCTGCAGTTGATGAACTCGGTGGCGGTCAGGTCGGCACCGGAAAAATCGCACTCATGGAACTGCTGGTCGACCACTTTCTGGCCGGTGTACTGGTCGCCGGCAATACGCAGGCGGTGATGGACAGCGGGGGTCATGCGATGGAATCCAATCGGGTTCGGTCATTGCGCCGCGTCAGCGGCCACGGGTCGCCAGCAGGCCATTGGCGCCGGCCCACTGGTTGATGTCATCGCGTCGGATGGCAGCGGCCATCAGGCCGGGGAACGCATCGGGCGTGCAGGCGAACGAGGGTACGCCCAACGCGGCCAGCTTGCCTGCCAGCTGCTGGTCGTAGGACGGCGTACCTTCATCGCTCAGCGCCAGCAGCACGATGAACTGCACGCCCGACTCCACCAGCTCGTGCGCACGCGCCAGCAGCTTGTCCTCCACTCCACCTTCGTAAAGATCGGAAATCAGCACGAGGATCGCGCCATGTGGTTCGCGGATAAGCCCCTGGCAATAGCTCACCGCGCGATGGATGTCGGTGCCGCCGCCGAGCTGCACGCCAAACAGCAGATCGACCGGGTCATCCAGCTGCTCGCTCATGTCCACCACTTCGGTGTCGAACACCACCAGCCGCGTGGACACTGCCGGCAGCGAGGCCATCACCGCACCGAAGATGCTCGAATACACCACCGAAGCCGCCATCGAGCCGCTCTGGTCGATGCACAGCAGCACCTCGCGCTGCGGCTTGCGCGCCTTGCGCCCATAACCCACCAGTTCCTGTGGCACCACCGTGCGCAGTTCCGGCTGCCAGTGCCGCAGGTTACTGCGGATGGTGCGGTGCCAATCGATCTCGGCCAGGCGCGGCCGGCGGTTGCGGCGGGCACGGTCCAATGCACCGGTCACCGCCGAACGCATGGGCTCTTCCAGCCGCCGCAGCAGGTCGTCGACCACCGCGCGCACCACCATGCGCGCGGTGTCCTTGGTCTCCGCCGGGATGACCTGGCCCAGGCCGATCAGGTTGGCCACCAGGTGCACGTCCGGCTGCACCTGCTCCAGCATTTCCTTCTCCAGCAGCATCTGGGTCAGGTTGAGCCGCTGCAGGGCATCGCGCTGCATCACCTGCACCACCGAGGAAGGGAAGTAGCGGCGGATGTCGCCCAGCCAGCGCGCCACGTTCGGCGCCGATCCACCGCGCCCGCCGCGCCGGTTGAGGCCGCCCTGGCCCTCCGGTTCGTATAGCGCGGAGAGCGCCTGGTCGATGCCCTGCAGGGGCTTGGGCAGTGCGCCGCAGCTGCCATCGGCCTGCTGGCCCAGGATCAGCCGCCAGCGCTGTTCGCGCGTGGTGGGCAGCTGGCCCACTGTGTCATTGGACAGGTCGTCTGGCGTGCTCATCCGGCAATCCCCAACAGTTCGCGCAGCATCGGCAGCGCGCGCTCGGCGCGTGCCAGGTTCCAGTCCGGGGCTTCGCTGGCCACCGCCTTCGTCACAGTGGCCCGCGCAACCCGGGTGCCCAGGTCGCGGCGGTCAGCCGCCTCGAACGCGGCAAAGGTGCGCCGCACCAGCGGCAGCACGCGCACCAGCTGGGTTTCATCCAGGCTCACCACCCAGTCATCGATCATCCGCCACACCGCATCGTCATGCAGCAGCACGGTGGCGTTGCGGTTGAGAAAGCCATCCAGCCACTGCGCGGCCTGCAGCGGCTCGGCACCCGGCGAGAGTTGCTGCTGCAACTGGGTGTGCACGGTGCCGGCGTCCAGCGCGCCAGTATCGAACAGCAGGCGCAGGCTGACACCACGCAGCAGTGCCGTGCTGGCCTGCGACAGCGCGACCCGGCGCAGCGCCTGCCGCCACGCATCGCGGCCGTCGGCATCGTCGCGCAGGCTGATCGCCCGCTCGGCAGCCAGCACGACCTCGCGGGCCGCTTCCGCGCGTGCTTCGTCCAGTCCGGTCAGCGCCAGCGACAGGCCGATCACCGCGCGTTCCAGCATGCTGTCAAACAGGTGCGCGACCTGCACGCCCTCGGTCTGCCGCACGTTGCCATAGCGATGGATGTTGGCCAGCGGCGGCAGCGCGCCAAGCAGGGCCAGCGGATCGGCATCGGTGGCCGCGCGCGCTTCCAGTTCGGCCGCAATGGCCTGCACGGCCTGCGGCAGATCGGCCAGCAGCACCTGGTCGACCAGCTCGGACAACGCCGGCAGGTCAGCCGCTGCGCGTGCCTGGCTGACCGCCAGGTTCGACGCCGCATCCACCAGCGTCTGTCCATGGCGGCTGGCTTCCACCAGCGCCACCAGGAAATGCGGCTGCCAGGCCAGCTGCCAGAGTTCGTGGAAGGTGCCACGTGCAGCGTGGCCGGAGCGCGCCAACCGGCCCCATTCAATGCCCAGTAGGCGCAGGCGGTGCAGCAGGTGGCTGCGGGCCAGATCGTTGTCCTTGCGCAGGTCCAGGTCGAGGGTCTTTTCCAGTGCCTCGGGCTTCAGCCGCAGGCGCTTCTGCAGCGCTTCCAGGTCACGCTGCAGCGGTACCACCGGCACGCCGTCAGGCACCTGGCCCAGCGCATTGCCAATCAGCAGCTGCTCGCGGATCAACTGCATCGGCGCATCGTCGCCATTGCAGATGATGCTGCGGCTGGCCTCGCCGATCTCTTCAAGGCCAGGCGCCGGGCGCCCGCGCAGGGCCGCCAGGGTATCGGCCAGGCGTGTCGCCTCGATCAGATGCGCGGACGAACAGTCCAGGCCGTGTTCGCGCAGCAGGCGGCCCACCCGCGCATACCAGCCCACCGCACGCTGGCCATGCACCCCGGCATTGCGCCACAGGTGGTCGTACCAGCCCGGTGCATCGACACCGGCGCCGTAGCCGCTGCCTGCGCTCAGGTGGCGGTAGGTCCACGGCACCCACGTGCTCTGCGTTTTGCGCCGGCTCTGGCCCTTCAGCAGGCGGTTGTCGGCAGCCGCACTGTTGGCGCGCAGCGCCGCCGGCTGCAGCGCCGGCACGTGCCACGCGCCGCAGACCACGGCCACGCGGCTGAAGTTCTTGCTTGCCGCGCGCAGTGCCGTGCGCATGTGCGCCTCGCGCATCGCTTCCTGCTCGCCGCGGCGGCCGGGATAATCCAGGGTGTGTTCGCGCAGCGCGGTCATCGCTTCGGCAATCGCCTCGAACAGCCCCTGGCCATCGCCGCGTTCCTCCACCATGTGGTTCCACCAGGCCTCGCCATCGGCGTGGCCGGCGACCCGTGCCAGCCAGTCCAGCGGATCGGCCGGGCGCTCCTCGGCGGCCTCTTCGGCGGCGGCCTCAGCAGCATCGTCTGCCTCGGCATCCTCGGCATCCTCGTCCTGCGGCGGCGCCGGCCGCGCCTGCTCCAGCCACTCCAGCGACAACGCCGGTGGCACGTCCATGAAGCGCACCTCGACCGCATTGCGCGCGGCCCATTGCAGGGCCTGCCATTCCGGCGAGTACAGCGCGTACGGATGGAACACCGCCAGCTGCGGGTCGTCCACGCTGTAGGACAGCAGGGCCACGGGGGGCTGCATGGCCGCATCCAGCACGTGCGGCAACAGGTCCTCGGTACCGGCCGGACCCTCGATCAGCACGCAGTCCGGCTGCAACGCGTCCAGCGCGGCCAGCAGGCTGCGCGCGCAGCCCGGGCCGTGGTGACGGATGCCGAACAGGGAAGTCCCTTCACTCATCGGCGCGGGCCTGCTCAGGCGTGTTCGCGGAAGGCGCGGTACAGATCCTTCCACTCACTGCGTTCCTTCACCACCGTCTCCAGGTATTCCTTCCACACCAGCGCGTCCTGCACCGGGTCCTTGACGATGGCGCCGATCATGCCAGCGGCCATGTCCGCCGGGCGCAGCACGCCATCGCCGAAGTGGCCGGCCAGCGCCATGCCATTGTTGATGACCGAGATGGCCTCGGCGGTGGACAGCGTAGCGGTCGGGCTCTTCAGCTTCGACTTGCCATCCTCGGTGACGCCGTTGCGCAGCTCGCGGAAGATACGCACCACGCGCGCCACTTCCTGCAGCGCCGGCGGCTCGGCCGGCAGGTCCAGCGCCGTACCCAGTTCACCCACGCGCTTGAGCACGATGGCCACTTCGTCTTCCTCGCTGGACGGCACCGGCAGGATGACCGTGTTGAAGCGGCGCTTGAGTGCGCTCGACAGCTCGTTGACGCCCTTGTCGCGGTTGTTGGCCGTGGCGATCACGCTGAAGCCGCGCACGGCCTGCACTTCGCTGCCCAGCTCGGGCACCGGCAGGGTCTTTTCCGAAAGCACGGTGATCAGCGCATCCTGCACGTCGGCAGGAATGCGGGTGAGTTCCTCGATGCGGGCGATCTTGCCCAGGCGCATCGCGTTCATCATCGGGCTGGGCACCAGGGCCTTTTCGCTGGGGCCGTTGGCCAGCAGCTGCGCATAGTTCCAGCCGTAGCGGATCTGCTCTTCGCTGGTGCCGGCGGTGCCCTGCACCAGCAGGGTCGAATCACCGCTGATGGCCGCAGTCATGTGCTCGGACACCCAGGATTTGGCCGTGCCCGGCACGCCGAACAGCAGCAGCGCGCGGTCGGTGGCGATGGTGGCCACGGCGATTTCCATCAGCCGGCGGTCACCGATGTACTTGGGGCTGACCACGAAGCCGTTGTCCAGCGTGCCACCCACCAGATAGGTGACGACCGCCCACGGCGACATCGTCCAGTTGGCCGGGCGCTGGCGGTTGTCCTGGCGGCGCAGCTCCTCCAGTTCCTCGGCGTATTGGTGTTCGGCGTGCTGGCGCAGGACGGCAGTGGTCATGGTGGCTCCGTGTGTAAGGGGTTCGATCAGAAGGGGGAATACAGGGCCTGGCGCAGGGCCAGCAGCGCACGCGCCTGTTGCGCGCAGTGCAGCATCGCGTCGGTGGCCGTGGCCGGCGGCTCGGCGATCTGCACGCCGGCCAGCGTGGACGGATGCAGCACCGCCAGCAGTTCCAGCAGGCGGTCGCGCAGCAGGTAGTCGTAGCGCAGGCGTTCATCGCCGAACAGTGCGCCCACGCTGGGGGCCAGCGCCTGCGAATAGGCCGCACTCAACGACTGCGCCGCGCCGGTGCTGTCCAGCACATCATCGAGCAGGCCCTGTGCGATCAGGTCCTGCAGCTTGGCCGGCCAGTACCGCTCGCGCTGCGCCGCAGGCAGCAACGCCAGCAGCTCGCTCTTGCGCGCATGGGTTTCCTTCAGCGCGACCAGCGCTTCCACCCACTCCGGTTCGCTGGCATCCACGCGCTCCAGCCACGCGCGCAGCAACGCCTGGTACCAGTCGCCCTCGCGCGCCCAGGCCACGACCTCGGCGGCCGGCTTTTCCAGCGTCCGGCACCACCAGGCCAGCGGCAGCTGGCGCGCCAGCTGGTACAGCCACCAGGCCCGCTCGCCCAGCACTTCGCCGTTGGGCCGCTTGCCGTCGATCGCCGCTTCGGCCCAGCCCGGGTCAAGCGTGGCCGGCGCCTCCAGCGTCCACGCCAGGCGACGCAGCAGGCCGCTGCGCGACTGCTGCAGCAACGCCGCCATCTGCGCCTGCAGGTATGCCGCGTGCGCCGAGTCGGGCAGTCGCGCCAGCATCGGCCCGGCCAGCGCGCGCACCTCGCGGCTGCGGTCCTTCAACAAGGCCTGCAACAGCGGCGCATCGTCCGCGCCCAGGCCCGCCTGCAGCGCGGCCACGAACGCGGCACGCTCGCGTGCGGGCAGTTCCTTCAGGCTGTCCTGCAACCGCGTACGCGCCGCCGCTACATCCTCCAGGCGCTGCTGCTGGAACACGGCCAGGCGTGCCTCGCTGCTGCCCTCTTTCCAGACCTGCTCGACCTCCTCCGCGCTGGCCTGCGCTTCCAGCGGTGCAGACGCATAGCGCCACTCCGGATTGCAGGCCGCCAGCCAGTAACCGCGCACCCCCAGCACCGCACGCAGCGCCTCGCGCAGCACGGCCAGGCGCGCGCCTGCCTCCAGCGCCTGTGGCAGCACCGCCACCGGCAGGTGCCGGCCGTGTGCGGCCAGCTGCGCGCAGGCCTGCAGCCGCAGCCGCTTGCCCCAAGGCGAGAACTGGCCGGGCTGGAACACCGTGGCCAGCAACGCAACCCACGGGTGGTCGGCCGCCAACTGCAGTGGGTCATCCGCCACTGGTGGCGGCACGCTCACCGCTGCGGCCGTGCGCACGGCGGCGCGCTCGCAGGCGGCGAGCACGCCCACTTGGCGGCTGTAGGCCAATGCCGGTTCGTCCGCATCGGCCACCGCCTGCAGCAGCACATCCAGCGCGCCACCCACGGCAATCACCTGCGGGCGGTCAATGCCCAGCAACGCCGGCTTCAACCAGGCCTGGTTCATGCGGCACTCCTTTCCCAGCGCTCGTCGCGCGCATTCCATGCCGACAGTGGCAACAGCACCTGGCCGTCCCACTCACCCATCACGCACACCGGATGACCACCGGCAAACGCCATCAACGCCCACGCCTGCAGGCCCGGCAGCTGCAGCGGCAGCGCGCCTTCGGCATGCTGCAGCCAGCACTGCGTGCCGTCATGGGCGATGTGGACGTCCTGCAGGCGCATCGGCACCTGCGGCAACCAGGGGTTGCGCGCGTACGCCTGCGAGGCCGCGTCGAAGGTATCGGTGCGGGGCGTGGTGGTTTCAGCGCGGGCCGCTTCGAATTCGCTCACCAAAGCGCGCAGCGGCACACTGCCGGCATGGAAATGCAGCCGCGCCGCATGCACGCTGCCAGTGCGCCATTGTTCCTGCCAGCCGCGACCGCCGTGGCTGAAATCCTGCACCAGCGCACTGCGCCCGCTGTCCAGCCCATGCAGCCAGACGCGGCGCTCGACCAGGTTGCCCGGCTGTTCCAGCAGCCATTGCCCCTGCACGTGCCAGCGGTCGTGCACCGCCTCGCCATCGCGCTGCACCGCCTCGCGGTCTACCGGCCAGCCCAGCGCGGCGCGCAGGTCGGCCAGTCGCGCCGGTTCGTACTGCGCACGGCGTGCCACGGCCTGGGTCAGCAGCTGCAGCAGCCCCAGCCGCGCGCCCAGTTCGCCCAGGCCAGCCAGGCCCGGTATGCCCTCGCCCAGCGCAGCCTCCAGCTGGCTGGCCAGCCCCGGCGCCTGCGCATCAATCATGCGCGCGACCATGGTCTGGCCCTGCGCGTGGAAATCGGCGGGCAGGTTGGCCAGGCCCTGGCGGAACTGATCGGCAATCCAGCGCTGCAGCTCGGCTGCACCGGCTTCGATGCGGCCCCAGCGCACCTGCTCGCGCTTGGCGGTAGCCGCAGCCTGCGCCTGCGGGTCCGGGGGCGGCGCAACAGCGGCCGCCTCCACGGCAGCCTCCTTGCGCGCGGCGCGGTCGCGGCGTCCGTTCAGCCATTCGTCCACCCACGCCGGTCGCGCCTGTGGCACGCAGCGCGGGTTGCCGGCGGCATACAACAGCAGCAGGGCCAGCCCGTGCTTGCAGGGAAATTTGCGGCTGGGGCAGGAACACCGGCTGACCAGCGCGGCCAGGTCCACCTGGGTCTGGTAGGGCTTGGAACCGCTGCCCTGGCATTCGCCCCACAGCGCCTCGTCATCGGCACCCAGCAGGCCCCATTTGCCATCGATGGCCAGGCCGCCGCCGGCCTTGGCCGACGCCGCATCCGGCGCAAGCGCGAGTACCTGCTCGCGCGTGAGTCGTACTTCCATATGCGTACCCACTTCAGATCGACCCATCATAGCGAAGGCGGATGACAATGACTGTGGCAACGATCATCACGCACGGGCGTATCACCACGCGAGACCGGCCGCCATCATCCCCTTCGCTGGCGCGGCCGGCCGAATTTCATCCGCAGGCGACGGTAGCCGATCACCACGCCAGTCGCGCACAGCCCCGTACCCGCGACGCTCAGCAGCAACAGCACGCCCAGCCGCGTGTTCTCCTGCCGTAGCATGCCCGGCAGGTCCCAGCTGTGCAGGAAGTAGAACAGCCAGCGGCCGACGCGTTCGCGATGGCCCAGGATCAGCAACGGATCGCCGGTGGCCAGATCGATGTACACCCGCGTGGCGTGTTCATCGCCGAAGTCGGCCACCGCCACCGGGAAGCGCCGCACCGCCGCACCGTTCATCGCCTCAGGCGCGCGGGGATAGAACCAGGCATCCGGTGTATGCAGGATCGTGAATGCACGCAGCGGTGCGGTGCCCAAGACCGGTGCACGCTGCTGCAGCCACGCCACCGGCAGTTGCTTCGCAAGCTGCAGCTGCCCATCTACGCGCGAGACGATGCGCGTACCGCCCTGCCCGTCCAGCAGCACCGCAAACAGCTGGCCATCGATACGCCGCCACTGGATCTCCACCGGCGCAAACCCCGCCCGTGCCGCGGAGGCCAGCAACGCCTGCGGCTGGGCCAGCGCATCATCCAGCGCCACCACCGCACCGCGATAACGCTCGGCATTCGTCGCATCCGCCGGGCTGCTGAACACCTGCAGCGGATTCATCGACATCAGGCCGCTGAAAATCCAGGTGAACACGAAGGCCGCAGCACACAATCCGATCAGATGGTGCCAGCGCATCCACGACTCCACGTACGGCGTCTTCGCACCGGAACGATAGTGCCCACGGAAACGCCAGCGCCATACGCCCACCACGATGCCGCTGATCGCCGCCACCGTGCACAGTGCGGACAGCACGATCACCCCCCACGTCCACACCGGGTCGACCGACTGCATGCGCAGGAAGTACAGCCAGTGCAGCCAGGCGCCCACATAGTTCCAGCGCTGCTGCACATGCGGAGCGTCCAGCACCACTTCACCGGTACGCGAGGACACATACAGGTCGCCCGGCTGCGCACCGCCCACCTCCACCCTATACAGCGGCCGATGCGCGTCCAGTGCACGCGAATGCGTCCAACGATCCTCATTCACGCGCATCGCACCCACGAAGGCCTGGCCGCCCGCGAACTGCGCAGCGGATGCTTCGGCGCGCTGTGCCGACACCGGCAGCAGCGCCTGGCCGGTCACGGCAGACCAGGCGCCCACGTTGCTGCCACTGCGCACCACATACGCCGGCTCGCCACGCAGCGTGGTCAATGCCACAGCCTCCGGCTCGGCCTGCACGGCGGCAGGCAGTACCGACAGCCCCTGCAGGTCGCGGGCCTCACCCAGCACCGGCAACGCCGCCAGCCGCTCGCCGGGCGTCAGCTTCGGGTAACCAATGAACAGCATCACCATGCCGCTGACGAACCACAGCAGCATCAGCAGGCATCCGCCGATGCCCAGCCAGCGATGCACCAGGTAGGTCCAGCGCTTGGCGGTGGAACGCATCGTCATCGCCAGCGCCCTCAGAAGCGATGGTCGACGGTGAATTCGACGCGCCGGTCCGCACCCAGCAACCACTGCGTACTGGTGTAGTACGCGGTGGCGTAGTACCCCTTGTCGAACACGTTGAACAATCGCGCGGACAGCCGCGTGTGCGGTGCCGCCTGCCAGGTCAGGGCGAGGTCGGTGGTGCTGTAACCGGGCAACTCCAGCGTGTTGGCATTATCGGCGTAGCGCTTGCCGACATAGCGAACGCCACCCGCCGCGCTCCAGTCCGGCGCGAACTGCCAGCTCAACCACATACTGGCCAGGCGCTCGGCCACGTTCGGCGGCACGTTGCCGTCGCGCGACACCAACACCGCCGGCGAACCCGTGGTTTCCAGGAAGTCCTCGAATTCGGCCTTCAGCACCGTCGCGTTGGCATCGAGCGACCAGCGCGGCGCGAAGTTCCAGTTCAACGACGCTTCAATACCGCGCGAGGTCTGCGCGCCCACCTGCACCCGGCGATCCGGCACCAGCGGATCGCGGCTGAGCAGCCCGGTCTTGCGGATGCGATACGCCGCCAGCGTCCACTCGCCACCGTCGAAGGCCTGCTTCAGGCCAACCTCGATCTGCCGGCCCTTGGCCAGGTCAAAGGCGCCGTTGGCCGGGCTGATCATCAGCAGGCCACTGACCGGGTCCGCCGCCTGCGAATACTGCGCATACAGGCTCAGCGTCGGCTGCAGCGCGAGTACCGTACCCGCACGCCAGCCTGTGCTGCTGTAGGTCTTCGAGAACGCATTCTGGCCACTGATCAGATCGGTGCGATCGATGCGCGCGCGGTCGTGGCGCAGGCCACCCAGCACCGACCAGCGCTCGCTCAGCGCCAGCCGGTCTTCCACGAACAGCGCGTACTGCTCGGCACGGTTGCGGTAGCGCGGCAGGTTCGGCGCGTCGCTGGCGAACTGGCCCGGGACAGGATCGAACGGATCGACCGGGCCCGAGCTGCCGGCATAGGTGTTGTTGGTGTGCTTGAAGTGCGCGCGGTTGGCATCCAGGCCCACCGCGAAGCTGTTCGCCCAACCGCCCACATTGCCCAGCACGCGCAGCGTCGAGGTCAGTCCGGTCTGGTCCTGGTTGTGGGTGATCTCGGTATTGCCCGAGCGATCAATCAGGCCGGTAGCGCGGTTGTAGACATAGGCCTCGGCATTGCGCCAATCACGCTGGCTGTCGATCTGGTAGACGCGGGTTCGCCATTCCACGTTCGCGTTCGGTGTCCACAGCGCGTCGAGCTGGGTCCAGCGGTCGCGGAAGCGGATCTCGCTGTCGTCCACGTTGTAGTTGCGGTGGCGCAGCGCCTCCAGCTGGCGGCCCTCGACCAGCGGCGTGCCGAAGTAGCGCATGGGTTGCTGGTAGCCCTGCGCATGGGTGAGCATCAGCTGCAGGTCCGCACGTGGCTGCCACAGCAACGCACCGGAGAATGTCGCGTCGCTGTTGCGTCCACGATCAACCCAGCCACCGCTGTAGTTGCCGCTCACATCAACCCGATAGGCCAGCTCAGGCGTCAGCGCGCCACCACTGCCGAAGCCCAGCCGCGCGGTGTCCTCGCTGCCCACGGTCATGCTGATCTGGTTCTCGATGGCGCCGCGCGTGGGCTTCTTCGGCACGATGTTGATCACGCCGCCGATCGCCCCGTCGCCATGGATCACCGAGGCCGGGCCGCGCAGCACTTCGATGCGCTCGATCGACCAGGTATCGAACGGGAACGTGATGCCCACGCCGCCGTACTGGCGCAGCCCATCGTACAGCCGCATCACCGAGGCACCGTCGGTGAAGCCGCGGCTGGACAGCGCACTCAGGCCATTGCCCGGGTGCGGCACGGCACTGATCGCACCCGCTCGGCTGATCGCATCGTTGAGGTTGCTGTCGCCGCGCTGCTCCAGCTGCTCGCGCGAAATGACCGTCAGGCTGGCCGGTGTCTGCAACACGCTCAGGCCCAACGCAGAGCCGGCGCTGGCGGTGGAAGACAGTTCACCGCTGCGGGTATCGACCACGCGTACGGTCTCCAGCGTGGTCGGGGGTGCCGCGCCGGCGGCAAGCAGGGGCGCGGCATGCAAGAGCAGCGAGCACAGGACAGGCAGCGTCGCCCGGCGCAGGCGCGCGGGGTTGGGGTTCGTTTTCATTTTTTCACGGCATGCAAGGCCACCCCGCAATGGCAGGGCAGCAATCAGAAAGGGACAGACACGCGCGTGCGGGCACCGGCCGTGGCCGGCAACCTCATGGAAGAACGTTCAATGCAGCGCGCGTGCGGCTCAGACGGCCATCAAGGCCGGCGGCCCACGCGCTCCCAATGTGCCGCTGATCCGTTGCGGCAACGCCTGCACCGCACCGCGCAGTGCGCGGCACACCTGTGCCATCGGCGCCAACAGCAGCACGGCCGCCACCAGCAGGGTGATCAGCCGTGCAGCGATCAGGCAGTAATCGCAGTCCACGCCCATCTCATGATCGGCGTGTGGATCGGCGGGCGGCTTCTTCGTGGCCTCGCCGTGCGGCATCGCCATCGCGTGATGGTCGTGGTGCCCTTCCATCGCGTGCTGCGCATGCTCTGCGTGCATTGCGTGGTCCATGGCTGCCACCGGCGCAGCGGCAGCCACGTGACCGTGCGCCAGCCAGCGGCTCACCAGCGGGGCGAGCAGCACCAGCAGCATGGCAAGCCATGCCAGGGCCTGGAACCGACGATGGAGAGCAGAACGGCGCACGCCGCCATTCTACGGGGCCATGGCCAACCTTGGACCCCGTTCAGGGTTTGCCCCCTGCGACACGGTGACGCAGTCCCTGTTGGCTGCGACGTGTGAACGCGCCGCGTGACGCTCCCGGGCTCCCCGTGCTTGCAGGCCCGTATCGCGAACGTTAGGGTTCAGAGGCCACGGCAAGGAGCCAGAGGAACCTGCATGACCATCCCCATCAAGCCCCGCCTGCGCATCGGCCTGCTTGGTCTGTCCGGGCTGCTGCTTGTCGCCTGCGCCGACAACGGGCCGCCCCCACCGCCAGAGCCGCTGGAACTCTCACAGCCCATCGCCGTGGACGCGCCCGGCCAGCAGGTGCAGTTCGAGTTCGAAACCACGGCGCGCAATTTTGCCAGCTACCGCACTTATGCGGTGGAACTGGAGCTGCAGCGGCGAAGTCCAGCTACAACGGGCACGCCCGATATAGCAAGTATCAACATCCCATTCGAAGTATCCCTGCAGCGTCGGGAAGGCACTACCTGGCAGGAGATTGCAACACAGGACAGCTATCAGGCACGCGCGCGCAACGGTGTTGAGCCGCTCCCCTCGTGGCACCACTCTGAGAGCTGGCGCTATGCCTCGCTCGCATCAGGCAGCGACGGCAGCTACCTCCTGAACGTGACAGCGCTGCCGCTGGAGCTCGACAGCAGATACCGGCTGCAGATTCAAACGGTCCATGCCATATCAGGACTGCAAGACTATTCGGCAAGGCTAGTCGTGCACGCCTCGCGTCCTGCAGGGAAGTGACACCATTCATTCGAAGGAACGAAGGAGTTTCCATGAACAAGCCCCGCTACAGCCTGGACATTGTCATTGCCGCACCCGGCACCCCACTGCTCGATCCCGATTCGGGAAAGCAGCAGCTGACGCCCGATGGCACTCCTGATACTTCCGGGCCTGGCCACATGTTCTATGTTCTGCACGCTCCAGGTAAAGCGGCGCAGAGTTTCGGCTTCGCACCCGTCGAGCATGGCAGCATGAATGGTCCCGGGCGCATCGTCAGAGACGACGTGAAAGTCTATAAGGACCCCGCCCATGTCCGTACCATCGAAATCACCGAAGCCCAGTACAACAAGCTCAAGGCGTTCGGCGACGATCCAGTGGCGCACGGCTTCAGCAAGCACTACGCCGACGTGCGCCACAACTGCGTGGACTTCACCTGGGACGCATTGAATCATGCCGGCATCCAGCGCAAGCACAGCCTGGACGTGAACAGCATCGGCGGCCCCGTCGGCCAATTGCTGCCAGACGTCCGCATTCCGCTGGGCGTCCAGTCACAGGGCAAGGACGGTTATCGCCCCCTGCGCAACATCCATGGCGTGGACAGCATTGAACCGCCCTTCCCCAACAGCGAACTCAACCGCACGACCACCCATCCCCTGCCCGAGCGCAGCTTGAAGCAGCGTCTGCTCAGCGAAACCGATGGTATTGATGGCCCCTTGGGCGAGCGTCTGGCTGCGGACGCGCGCGCACCGGGGCACAGCCTTCATGCCTTGGACCAGAAAGTGCGTACCGCACTCGCCCAGGCCGGCGAACAGCAGGGACTGCCCCCCGGACAGGAGCACGAACGACTGGCCGGCCATCTGACCCACGCGGCGGTGCAGGCCGGCTTCAGCGAAAAGGACACGCTGCAGGTGGCATTCAGTTCAAACAGCATCGCCGAGGCACCCGGCTACGTATTCCTGCATCGCAGCGGCGACACCGCCTCGCCGGACCCTGCCGCCAATCGCCAGCGCCTGTCCCTGCTCGATACGCTGCAGGGCGACGCGGACACGCTGTATCAGCAGGCCAACGTGCAGCAGCAATCCCGCGACGCAAGCCGGCTGGCGCAGGACGAGCAACAGGCACAACAGCAGGCGTCGCCGCGCATGGCCTGACCAAACCGCGTCAGGCGCAGGCACCGTTCCCGCATCAACTCACGTACTGCGCCTGACCGTTCCCGAACGACCAGTTCTCCTTCTTCACCTCCACCAGGTTGATGAACACATCCTCGCGGCGGATGCCCACCGCCGCATGCAGTCCATCGGCGATGCCGGCGTACAGCGCCTTCTTCTGCTCCAGCGTGCGCCCTTCGTTCCAGGTGATCTGGATGCAGATGAAGTCGTCGGTGCGATCCACGCCCAAGTAGCCGGGGTCGTAGATCAATGTGCCCGGCGCGTGTTCCTGGAAGATCTGGAAGCGGTCGTTTTCCGGCACACCCACCGCGCGCATGGCCTGGTAGATGGTTTCGCCGACGCGTTGCAGGTAGTCGGCGGATTTACCTTTGCGAAGATCGATGCGGGCGAGCGGCATGGCGGCACTCCAGAGTGGATGGGCACGGCAACGGGCTGAGACTACGCCTGCCCGGGGCGGCGGGACAGCGCAGGGATGGAACCGTCTGGCTCCATGCGTGGCATGGTCCCGCCTCCGCCGCGCGGGGTGACGCGATTGCCGTGGTGGCTCCGCTGTGGAGTCGTCTCGTGCACGGTCGGCAGGTGCGGCGATGTGCGCCATCAGTGATGGGCCGCACTACTCGCGGGTGCTGGACGACACACATCGGAAAACGTCTGACCTGCCTAGGGACAGTTGAGAATTTTCCTTACAGACCGATGTGATTGCCCGGCTTGAAGATCGCCGCGCCGAGGCAAAGAGCCTTGGCCGGGATTGGCGTCTCGAATAAACGAACAAGCTACTGGAAGTTGCGATCTTGATCGCAGCAAAGAGAATGCACCCACTGCCTTCCATGGCGGGCGGTGCGTGGGGATCGGAAGATCCGCCAGGCTTTTTCTCCCAGTGAGCTTTCGTGCCTTGGTACGCCAACCCGCACCGTCCGCCACCTTCGCTTCGGAAGGTGGCTTCACGCCAGTGAGGGTTTCGCCATGACCAACTGCACCGCCATCCATCCCCGCCTGCACGCCTTGATCGGCGACATCGCCGCCGACGTGCCCGGGGACCTCGCACGCGAGATCGAGTGCGCCCTGAACGAACAGAACCTTCCGGCGCAGTCGGCCACGTTCTTCGCCCGTCTCAATGCGATCAACCATGCCGACGGTGATGACGGACAGCCGTGCATCAGCCTCACCCTCGGCGCCAGCAATCACGCTTCGTTGCGCCGCTCGCTATCTGGGCTCGGCGCATTGCTCGATCTGCTGCAGGCCGCCAACCATGCGCGCAACGAAGGCGGCCCGGACGAACAGTTGGGCGCCTTCCATACCGACGGACTGATCGTGGCCGCACGCCAGTTGGTGCGCGAGGCACATCATTGCCTCTCCAGCGGCGATGCCTGACCGGCCCGGATGTGCTCCCGCTACAATCCCGCAGGGAGCGCAGGAGACAGCGATGGACGCCGAACACCTGGAGTACTTCAAGGCCGCACTGGAAGGCCGCGCAAGCGTGGGCTGGAACGTCTGGTTCGCCGCCAACCAGCAGGCGCTGGCACAACAACTGAGCCGCCCTGCACTGCTGCGCTTGAAGTTCAGCACACTGGATGAAGCCGAACGCCTGCTCGCCAAGGCCGGCATCGTGCCCCGCAGCACGGCGGGCAAGCGCTACGAAATGTACTGCGCGCAGTTCTCGCCGGACGTGGTGGACGCGAACGGTCGCCCGCTACCGGCGATCTGGCGCGCGGCGCACGGCGGTGCCATCGGCCTGCTTGCCGAGGGTGAGCAGGAGGCCGGCCAGGCGAAGCTGCTCGCGGAGTTCCGCCGCGTCCGCAAGCGCGGGCTGCAACAGGCCCACGAATGGTTGGCCGATCTGTGCTTTGAAGGCGAGATGGAACTGACCAGCGGCAATGCCGAGGTGGGCCGTAGTCTGCTGGCGGTGGTGGCGCAGGCCGGCAGCGGACACGACCTGCTGGATGCCACGGCGATGATCGCGCGCGAGCTGCTGGAGCGGCACGGCTGAAAGGGTATGCGCTTCCGGCTGATCCTGCTGGATCGCAGGCAACAAAAAAGCCCCCATTGCTGGAGGCTTTTTTCGTTCTGCAACATGGTGGGCGGTACAGGGATCGAACCTGTGACCCTTGCCGTGTGAAGGCAATGCTCTACCGCTGAGCTAACCGCCCGGTGTGTTGCTGAGCCGCTCATTATAGGGGCTTTTCAGAGGCCGTCAACAGTTTTTCACAGTCGTGTTCACGGGCATTTCGGGGCACGCAGCCGGGCATGACCCGACGCTACCGGAATCACATCGTATGGGTCGGTTTGTCCGAACCGGTCAGCCCGGCCAGCAGGGTCTCGATCTTGTGGCGCACGCCCTCGCCTTCGGCACCGTCGGCCAGCTGCACGCCGATGCCGGCGGTACGGTTGCCCTGCGCGCCGGCCGGGGTCACCCAGATCACCTTGCCGGCCACCGGCAGGCGCTCGCTGGAATCGGGCAGGGTCAGCAGCAGGAACACCTCGTCGCCCAGGAAGTAGCGCTTGGGCGTGGGCACGAAGATGCCGCCATTCTTCACGAACGGCATGTACGCGCTGTACAGCGCGGCTTTGTCCTTCACAGCCAGGGACAGGATGCCCTGGCGGGCGTTGCTGGCACTCATCGATTTCCCCTTGCGGCAGGCCGCTCGTTCACCTTGTTCCAGGCCAGCAGCAACTCGACCACCGCAAGGTCTGCACGCACCGTGGTGCGCAGCAGGTCGCGGGTGCGGTTGGCCGCATCGAACCAGGCTGCAAGCTTGTGCAATCGCTCCGGCGTGGTCAAGGCATCGGTGCTGGCCTGGGCCAGCGCCAGGTCGGCAGCGAAGCGCAGGCGCAGCGCCGCGTTGTCATCACCACACCACTTCTGCGCCAGCTCCACCGCGCCGGTCTTGCCGGCGGCCAGCTGTTCCAGATCTCGACCAACTTCGCGGCGCAGGCTCAGGCCGTCTTCGCGCAGCCAGTTGTCGGCCTGGCCGGGATGGCCGCGGGCGGCCTCCAGCGCTTCGCGCGCCGATGCTTCACTGTGGCCCAGCTGCTGCAGCCAGGCCAGTGCTTCGTGCTGCGGCGGCAGCTTGAATTCCAGGCGCTGGCAACGGCTGCGGATGGTCTGCGGCAGGCGTGCCGGATCGCTGCTGATCAGCCACAGGTAGCGGCCGGGCTGCGGCTCTTCCAGGGTCTTCAGCAGCGCATTGGCCGCCGAGCGGTTGATCGCATCGGCCGGATCGACGATCACCACCTGCGCCACGCCGTACTGCGGGGTCAGCGCCAGCTTGTCGGTGATCTCGCGCACCTGCTCGATGACGATCTCGGTACGCAGCTTGTCGCCGCTCTTGTTCGGAATGAAGCTGACCAGCTGCAGGTCCGGATGGGTGCCGGCGGCGATCAGCTGGCGCGTGCGCGTGGCGTGCGTTGCATCACCCTGCGCCAGCACGTGGTCGGCCAGCGCCAGCGCCACCTCGCGCTTGCCCAGCCCGGCCGGGCCGCAGATCAGCAGGCCATGACCGAGGCGACCGGCGTCGAGCGCGGCCACGGTCTGGTCGAACGCGCGCTGCTGCCACGGCGAAAACGTGCTCATGCGCCCTCCCCGTCCTGCAGCCAACGCTCGACACGTGCGACCACATTGGCGGCCACGCGTTCCTGCACCTGGCCGGCGTCGATCAGCGCGAAGCGCTGCGGGTCCTGCTGTGCGCGGCTGCGGAACACGGCGCGCACGCGCTGGAAGAAATCGTCCTGCTCGCTCTCGATGCGGTCCGGCCACAGGTCGCGGCCGTTGGCACGGGCGCGGCCCACGGCCACGTCCACGTCCAGCAGCAGGGTCAGGCCCGGCAGCAGGCCGACCGCGCGGCGCTCCAGGTCGGCAATCCACTGCGGGTCCAAGCCACGGCCACCGCCCTGGTAGGCGTAGCTGGAATCGGTGAAGCGGTCGCTCAGCACGTAGGCACCGCGCTGCAGCGCCGGCCGGATCACCTGGCGCACATGCTGGGCGCGTGCGGCGAACACCAGCAGCAGCTCGGCTTCGGCGCTGAGCGGTTCGGCAGCGATCTCGGCATCGGGCTTCAGCAGCAGGCCGCGGATGCGCTCGGCCAGTGGCGTACCGCCCGGCTCGCGGGTCAGCACCACCTCGTGGCCGTGGCGGCGCAGGCAGTCACGGATGGCATTGATGGCGGTGGTCTTGCCTGCGCCCTCGCCGCCTTCCAGGCTGACGAAACGCGGGTGGCGAAGCAGCGCGGGACTCATTGCGCCGGGGTCTCCTGGGTACGTTGCTGGCGCAGCTGCTGCAGGTAGCGGGCTACGGCGGCGTTGTGCTGGTCCAGGCTGGGCGAGAACACGTGCGCGCCGCTGCCGTCGCCCACGGCGACGAAGTACAGCGCATCACCGGCGGCCGGCTGCGCCGCGGCCATCAGCGCGTCGCGACTGGGCATGGCGATCGGGGTCGGGGTCAGGCCCGCACGGGTATAGGTGTTGTATGGCGTATCGGTGGTCAGGTCGCGGCGGCGGATGTTGCCGTCATACGCGGCACCGATGCCGTAGATCACGGTCGGGTCGGTCTGCAGGCGCATGCCGATCTTCAGGCGGCGCATGAACACGCCGGCGATCTGCGGGCGCTCGCTGGCCAGCGCGGTTTCCTTCTCGATGATCGACGCCAGCGTCAGCAGTTCGTAGGGCGTGTTGATCGGCAGGTCCGGCGCGCGGCTTTCCCAGGCTTCGTCCAGCGCCTTTTCCATTGCGGCGTGGGCGCGCTTGAGCACGTCCAGATCACTGTCGCCGCGCTGGTAAACGTAGGTCTCCGGCAGGAAGCGGCCTTCCGGGTGCTGGCCACCGAAGCCAAGGCGCTGCATCAACGCGGCGTCATCCAGGTTGTCGGTGGTGTGCAGCAGCGGCTCGGCGCGCTTGAGTGCGGCACGCAGCTGGCGGATGTTCCAGCCCTCGACAATGGTGACGCGGTGCTGCAGCACCTTGCCGGCGCGCATGCGCAGCAACAGCTCGCGCGGGGTCAGCTCGCCACCGAGCGCGTACTCGCCCACCTTCAGCTTGCCGGCCGCATCGAGCTGGCGCGCCAACAGCTGCCACTGGGTGTCCTGGCCCTCGTCCACGCCGGCATCGCGCAGCTTGCGCAGCACGCTGTTCATGCCATCGCCGCTGGCGATGACCACGCTCTCGGCGGTCGGGGTGATCGGGGCGTCGGCGAAGCGGGTCTGCTGGTAGAAGAACCACGCGCCCGCGCCGGCCACGACGGCGGCCAGCACCACCACCAGCGTTACCACGAACAGACACCCGCGCTTGGCTCGCGCCATGGACTACCTCTGAACTCGATTCCGTCGTGCAGGATACCGTGCCGATGGATTGGGGTCATGACCGGGGTGGCGCCTGCGTGCCGACCAACGGTCGATCAGTAGATCCACGCCATGCGTGGATGAACGCCCGGCGGCATGACTGCGGGGGTCAGAGCCCTCGCGCGGTGCGCAAGGGATCCGACCCCGACCGGATCAGCCCTGCTGGCCGAGCGCGCGCAGCAGGCCGCGGGCCTTGGCGCGGGTTTCGTCCAGTTCCTTGTCCGGGTCCGAATCGACCACGATGCCGGCGCCGGTGCGGAAGCTGACCTGGTGGCCATCCACTTCGGCGGTGCGGATCAGGATGTTCAGGTCCAGGTCGCCATCGCGGTTCAGCCAGCCGAACGCGCCGGTGTAGGCACCACGCGGCACCTGCTCCAGCTCGCTGATGATCTGCATGCAGCGCACCTTGGGGCAGCCGGTGATGGTGCCGCCCGGGAACGTGGCGGCGATCACCTCGCCGGGCGTGACCTCCGGGCGCAGGTGGCCGCTGACGTTGCTGACGATGTGGTGCACATGCGCGTAGCTCTCCACCGTCATCAGCTCATCGACCACCACGGTGCCGGGCAGGCAGATGCGGCCCAGGTCGTTGCGCTCCAGGTCGATCAGCATCACGTGCTCGGCACGCTCCTTGGGGTGGCCGACCAGCTCCTGGATGCGTGCGGCATCATCGTCCCCCTCGAAGCGCGGACGCGTACCGGCAATCGGACGGGTCTGCGCGTGGCCGGCATGCACCGACACCAGCCGCTCCGGCGAGGAACTGACCACATGGCGGCCGTGGGCGCTGAACAGGCCGGCGAACGGTGCCGGATTGGCACGGCGCAGCTGCGCGTACAGCGCCTGCGGGCTGACCGGCGCAGCGAACTGCGCGCTCCAGCGCCGCGACAGGTTCACCTGGAACACGTCGCCGGCACGCAGGTACTCGATTACCCGGCGCACACCGTCGGTGAAGCGCTGCGGCGCATCCTCGCCCACCGCCTGCGGCGGCTGCCAGCCCTGCCCGGCTTCGGGCAGCGCGGCCGAGGCCAGTGCCACCAGCGCATCCAGCAACGCCTGCTCGCCGGCCTCGGCGATGACGAAGCTGGCATCGTTGTGGTGGTCGTGCAGCACCGCGGCCGGGCAGCGCAGCGCCACCGCGGTCGGGCGGCCATCCTCGCGTGCGCGCGCCGGCAGCACCGGTTCGATCTGGCTGGCCACTTCGTAATCGAGCATCAACGCCCAGCCGCCGCGGAACGGCAGGCTGTGGCTGCCGTCATGCGGCAGGCGTTCGCGCTGCCAGGCACGGTCCAGCACCTGCAGGAAGCTGCCGGCATGCACCGCGTCGTGCTGGTCGCGCACCTGGCCATCCGCATCCAGTCGCAGGCGATCGCCCTGCGCGGCCAGCAGCAGGCTCCAGCGGCCCTGCGCGGTGCCCGAGGCAGTGGATTCCATCAGCAGCGGAAAGCGCGCCGGGTCATGCTGCTGCAGGGCCAGCAGATCGATCGGGTGCGGCAGCGGGTGGATCAGCGGTGCGTGGGTCATGGCGGCCAGTTCGGGGGTTCAGATGCACGGAAGCCGCCTTGCGGCGGCTCCGTAGAACGCGGCGTCGAGCATGGCCCGACGCTACAACTCGGTCAGACGCGCTTGAAGATCAGCGTGCCGTTGGTGCCGCCGAAGCCGAAGCCATTGGACATCACCACGTCCACCTTGGCCTGGCGCGCTTCGTTGGGCACGTAGTCCAGGTCGCAGCCTTCGCCCGGCTGCTGCAGGTTGATGGTCGGCGGGATGACGTTGTCCTGCAGTGCCATCACCGAGAAGATCGCTTCCACGCCGCCGGCAGCACCCAGCAGGTGGCCGGTCATCGACTTGGTGGAGCTGACCATCATCTTGTAGGCGTGGTCGCCGAAGGCGGTCTTCATCGCCATGGTCTCGCCCAGGTCGCCCAGCGGCGTGGAGGTACCGTGCGCGTTGAGGTAGCCCACCTGTTCCGGGCTCACGCCCGCGTCCTTCATGGCCATGGCCATGCAGCGCGCGGCGCCTTCGCCGTTCTCGCTCGGTGCGGTCATGTGGTACGCGTCGGAGCTGGCGCCGAAGCCGGCCAGTTCGCAGTAGATCTTCGCGCCACGTGCCTTGGCGTGCTCGTACTCTTCCAGGATCAGGATGCCGGCGCCGTCGCCCAGCACGAAGCCGTCACGGTCCTTGTCCCACGGGCGCGAGGCCTGTTCCGGGGCGTCGTTGCGGGTACTCATGGCCTTCATCGCGCAGAAGCCACCCAGTGCGGTCGGCGACGAGCCACGCTCGGCACCGCCAACCACCATCACGTCGGCGTCGCCGTACTGGATCATGCGCATCGCGGTACCAATCGAATGGTTCGAGGTCGCGCACGCCGACACCGCCGAGAACGACGGGCCCTTCAGGCCGGTGATGATGCTCAGCTGGCCCGGCAGCATGTTGATGATGGTCTTGGGCACGTAGAAGGGCGAGATCTTCTTGCCCTCGTGGAACTCGATGGTCTGCTCTTCGATGCCGAGCAGGCCGCCGATGCCGGCGCCGACGATGGCGCCGATGCGCTCGGCATTGGCGTCGGTGATCTCCAGGCCCGAGTCGTGCAGGGCCATGAACGAGGCACCGAGGCCGTAATGGATGAACGGGTCCATCTTCTTGGCATCCTTGCCGCTGACCCGGAATTTGCCGAACAGTTCATTGTCGGCGGTGATGTCGAATCCCTTGACCTCACCTGCAATCTTGGTGGTGAACCGATCCAGATAGGCATCCGCAACGTTGGTCAGCGGACCGATGCCCGAACGACCGTGGGTGATGCCTTCCCAGCTGCTGGCCAGATCATTGCCCAACGGCGAGACGATACCCAGGCCGGTTACGACGACGCGACGCTTCATTGCTGATTCTCCTGGCCCGGCTGATTTCAACGGGCAACTCGGTTTGCTTCGGTGTGATGCTCAAACACACGGGGCCGCAACTGCGGCCCCATGGGGTGCGGTGCGCGGCGAGCGTGGGCCCGCGCGCGCACTGCCGTCTGACATCAGGCCTTGACGTGGGCCTTGATGTAGTCGATGGCGGCCTGCACGGTGCTGATCTTCTCGGCTTCTTCGTCCGGGATCTCGCACTCGAATTCTTCTTCCAGGGCCATCACCAGCTCGACGGTGTCCAGCGAGTCAGCGCCCAGGTCATCGACGAACGATGCGCTGTTGGTGACTTCTTCTTCCTTGACGCCAAGCTGTTCGACGACGATTTTCTTGACGCGTTCTTCGATGGTGCTCATGGGATCTCGCTCCAGATGGAGTTGTGGTTCAAAAGTGGTCGCCATCAAAGGCGATGGCCGTGGGATAGTGTAGTGGAAACCGGCGCGGCCTTGCATTGCAGCAAAAACCTCCGCAGATCAACCACTTGCGGCGCAATCCCTGCGCCCCTTGCTTACGGCATGTACATGCCGCCGTTCACATGGAGGGTTTCGCCGGTGATGTAACCGGCAGCCGGGCTGGCCAGGAAGGCCACCGCATGGGCGATGTCCTCCGGCGACCCCAGGCGTTCGAGGGCGATGTCGTTGATCAGCGCGGTGCGCGCTTCTTCCGGCAACGCCTTGGTCATGTCGGTGTCGATGAAGCCAGGTGCGACAACATTGACGGTGACGCCGCGCGAACCGATTTCCTTGGCCAGCGACTTGCTGAAGCCGATGATGCCCGCCTTGGCCGCGGCGTAGTTGGCCTGGCCGGCATTGCCGGTCACGCCCACCACCGATGCGATGTTGATGATGCGGCCCTTGCGCGCCTTCATCATGCCGCGCATCACCGCCTTGCTGGTGCGGAACACGCTGGTCAGGTTGGTGTCGATGATCGACGCCCAGTCCTCGTCCTTCATGCGCATGAGCAGGTTGTCGCGGGTGATGCCGGCATTGTTGACCAGGATCGAGATCGGGCCGAATTCCTTGGCGATGCCATCGAGCACGCTGTCCAGCGCGGCGGCATCGGTGACGTTCAGCGCGCGGCCGTGACCACCGTGGGCGGCCAGGCGTTCGCCGATCGCGGCAGCGCCGGATTCGGTGGTGGCGGTACCGATGACGGTGGCGCCCTGGGCGGCCAGCAGATCGGCGATGGCGGCACCGATGCCACGGCTGGCGCCGGTGACCAGTGCGATTTCACCCTGCAGGGGCTTGCTCATGATGTTTTCCTCAGGCTGGGGCGACCGCCGCACCCGTGCCGCTTGCCGCGGCCACCGGTACGGTCGGCAGGAACAGGGGGGATCAGGCCGACCATGCCTCGCGGGCGGCTTCGAAGTCGCCCGGCGTGGCCAGCGAACGGCCGTCGATGGCCTTGTCGATGCGCTTGACCAGGCCGGTCAGCACCTTGCCCGGGCCGCACTCGGCGATCCGGGTGACGCCACGGGCAGCCAGCGCCTGCACGCACCCGGTCCACTGTACCGGCTGGTACAGCTGCTGGACCAGCGCGGTGCGGATCGCGTCGATGCCGCTGTGCACCTGGGCGTCGACGTTCTGCACCACCGGCAGCTGCGGCGCGTGCCAGGACAGGCCGGCCATCACTTCGGCCAGGCGGTTGGCGGCTTCGCGCATGAGCGGGGTGTGCGAGGGCACGCTGACGGCCAGCTTGACCGCCTTGCGCACGCCCTTCTCGGCCAGCAGCGCCAGCGCACGGTCGACCGCGTCGGCGTCGCCACCGATCACGATCTGGCCCGGCGAATTGAAGTTGGCCGGCAGCACCACCTGGCTGCCTGCCGCTTCGGCGCAGACGTCCAGCACCAGCTGGTCTTCGGCGCCGAGCACGGCGGCCATGGCGCCGACACCGGCCGGTGCGGCTTCCTGCATCAGCTGGCCGCGCAGGCGCACCAGGTGCGCACCGTCATGCAGGCTCAGTGCGCCTGCGGCAACCAGGGCGGTGTACTCGCCCAGGCTGTGGCCGGCCAATACCGACGGGCGCGGACCGCCCACGGCGTTCCAGGCGCGCCACACGCCGATGCTCGCGGCCAGCAGGGCCGGCTGGGTGTATTCGGTACGGTTGAGCATTTCCTCCGGGCCGCCCTGGGACAGCGCCCACAGGTCGACGCCGGCACCATCGGATGCCTCGGTGAAGGCTTCACGCACCTGTGGGTGCAGTTCGGCCAGCTCGGCCACCATGCCCACAGACTGCGAGCCCTGGCCGGGGAAGACAAAAGCGAGGGTGGATACGGTCACGCGGTCATCCGCTTGTTGCAATCGAAGCGGGCCATGATAAGGGGGAACATGCCGTGTCGTCTGTACGTGCGCGTATGCACGCGTATGGTGAATGGCCGGGCAAGCGCAACGGGGTCAGATCCCTTTTCCTGCGGAAAAGGGATCTGACCCCTATCAGCCTCAGCAGAACAGCTGCAGGACGTCCAGGTCGCCGTCGGCGAGGAAATCCACGCACAGGCCCACCAGCATCAACACGCCGGCGGTGCTGGCGCCGTGGGCGATGAAGATGGAATGGGCCAGCGCGCGCGCCGAACGGCCCAGCTTCATGCAGACCCGGGCCAGGCTGCGCAGGCGGCCGCTGACCGCATGCACGTGCTCGCGCACCGGCGCCTGAACGTCACCCATCGCCTCGGCCATCATCGCCTGCAGGTGCCCGGGGCGGTCGGCGTAGTACTTGGCCACGCCGTAACCGAACATCAGCCAGTCGCGGGCCTGCGCTTCGGACAGATCCATCACTTCCAGCGGATCTTCCTCGAAATCGATGAAGCCGACCTTCTCGCCATCCCATGTGAGGTTGCGCGGCAATGGCTGCCCGAAATAGGCGCCGCGGGCATGAGCTTCAGCAATGGCCAGCATCGCCGCCATCACCAGCTGATCGCGACCGGCTTCGTCGGCTTCGCGCAGGCAGGTATTGAACGAGCTGCCGTTGTCGCCGATCACCAGCGCGGCATGACCGGCGCCCAGTACGTCCGGCACGTTCACACCCTGCGCCTGCAGTTCCGCGAGGCGGCGGGCCTCGGTTTCGCGTGCGGCGTCGCCACCGCGGTGCGGCGGCGGGCGCAGCGCATCCAGATGGAAACGGCGCGCAACAAAATTGAGCAGGCCCAGGGCCATTGCCCGGCTTCCCTTGCCGTACTGCTTCAGCCAGGCACGTTGCCCTTCGATGACGATGGGCTCAACCATGACAGGTCCTCCTTAAACGCGTTACGGCCCCGGAGGGGCCGTAACGACAAGACTTCACATTGTCGTAACTTGCACTATCAATAGCGCAGCAGGGCCGAACCCCAGGTGAAGCCGCCGCCGAAGGCCTCCAGCAGCAGCAACTGGCCACGCTCGACCTTGCCCGAACGCACCGCGGCATCCAGCGCCAGCGGCACCGAGCCGGAGGAGGTGTTGCCGTGCTTGTCGACGGTCACCACGACCTGGTCCATCGACATCTCCAGCCGCTTGGCGGTGGCTTCGATGATGCGCAGGTTGGCCTGGTGCGGGATCAGCCAGTCCAGGTCGGACTTGTCCAGGCCGTTGGCGGCCAGGGTCTCGTCCACGACCGAGTCCAGCGCCTTGACGGCGTACTTGAACACGTCGTTGCCCTTCATGTTGATGGTGCCGCCACCGTTGGCGCCGTCCTTGAAGCCGGTCGAAACGCCGACCGGGTTCCACAGCAGTTCCTTCTTGCTGCCATCGGCATGCAGGTGGGTGCTGAGGATGCCGGTGTCTTCGTCGGCCTTGAGCACGACAGCGCCGGCGCCATCGCCGAACAGCACGCAGGTGGTGCGATCGTTCCAGTCGACCATGCGGGTCAACGTTTCGGTGCCGATCACCAGCACGTGCTTGCAGTCGCCGGAGCGGATGAACTTGTCGGCCACGCCCAGCGCGAACACGAAGCCGGAACAGGCTGCGTTGACGTCGAAGGCGGGGCACCCGGCCACACCGAGCTTGGCCTGGATCAGGCACGCGGTGGACGGAAAAATGAGATCAGGGGTGGTCGTGCCGACCACGATCATGTCGAGCTGCGAGGCATCGATGCCTGCGGCTTCAAGCGCGCGCAGGGCGGCGTTGTAGCCAAGGTCGCTGGTGGTTTCGCCTTCGGCCGCGATGTGCCGTTCACGAATACCGGTGCGCGACTGGATCCACTCATCCGAGGTTTCGACCATTTTTTCCAGGTCGGCGTTGGTCAGGACTTTTTCCGGCAAATAGCTACCGGTGCCCGCGATCCTCGAATAGATCCGCTTGCTCATCATGTTTCCTGTTGCGCGGGCCGCCGATCACCGGCACGCCCGGGAAAGAAGGCAAAGGCCGCTGCCCGGAGGCAGCGGCCTTCCCGGCACATCAATCTTCTTCGACGGCCGAGGTCTTGGTCTGGATGACCTTCTTGCCGCGGTAGAAACCATCGGCAGTGATGTGGTGACGCAGATGCACTTCGCCGGTGGTCGGGTCGGTCGACAGCTGCTTGGCGCTCAGGGCGTCATGCGAACGGCGCTGGCCGCGGCGGGACGGGGTAACACGGGATTTCTGCACAGCCATGGGATTGCTCCAAACTCGGTTCGTTTTGCTTCGTCGTATCGTCGCGCAGGACGCCAGCGCCCAGCACACTTTCGCTTTCGCCGCAGCCGCCGACGACAATCCGGCTGCTATTGTTTCTTCAGTGCCGCCAACGCCGCGAACGGGTTGGCCTTCTTCGTTTCTTCTTCGCTCGGTGCCCAGTCCTTGTCGACTGCTTCACCGTCGGGCGACAGCGGCACCACGGGCACCGCCAGCACCAATTCGTCCTCGACCAGATCCAGCGGACGCAGCTGGCCGTCTTCCGGCACCAGCAACGCCTCGTATTCCTCCGGCAGGGACGATTCCTCGTCCTCGTCGCGGATCAGGCCAAGCCTCTGGGTCACCTTCACCGGCAACAGGAATCGCTGCATGCTGCGCTGACAGGTCAGCGGCAGCGCGGTGTCGATGGTCAGTTCCACATAGGATACCCGCAAGACGTCGTCGCGACCGAATTCAAGCGAGTAGACACACTCGCCGTCGGTATCTGCGACCAACCCCTGCAGGCGGGTCAATTCAGCCAGGGAGACCTGACCGTCGAAGCGCCTTCGCGCTACAACCATCCGCCAGGCATCCAGCGTTTCGGGCACGTTCGCGGACATAAGCCGCTGAATACTAAGGATCGCACCGCCCGCTGTCAAATGCCCGCCCTGCAGCACTTGCCGCTGGCGCCGTGGAGGGGCCAGACTGCCGCGCCCTGCCCCGGTATTGTCACATGTCACTGGTCCTGGCCTCCACCTCCCGCTACCGTCGCGAACTGCTGGAACGGCTGGGCCTGCCCTTCGACTGCGCACGCCCGGACGTGGATGAAACCCCTCTGGGCGCCGAGACCCCGCTGGCCCTGGCCACGCGCCTGGCCGCCGCCAAGGCCGCCGACGTGGCCGCCCGCCATCCGGGCGCCTGGGTGATCGGCTCGGACCAGGTGGCCGATCTGAACGGCCAGCCGCTGGGCAAGCCGGGCACGGTCGAGGCGGCCTGTGCGCAGCTGGCGGCAATGTCCGGACAGACGGTGCGCTTTCACACGGCAATCAGTCTCAGGCGGGATGGAGAATCCCTCGCCACCCTGGATCTGACCGAAGTACGCTTCCGCGTGCTGGACCCGCAGGAAATCGTCCGCTACGTCGCCGCCGAGCAGCCGCTGGACTGCGCCGGCAGCTTCAAGTGCGAGGGCCTGGGCATCAGCCTGTTCGAGGCAATCGACAACCGCGACCCGACCGCGCTGGTCGGCCTGCCACTGATCGCGGTGTGCGGCCTGCTGCGCAGGGCTGGATTCGCGGTGCCGTGAACGGTAGAGCCGAGCCCTTGCTCGGCCGTCTTTTTTTTAGGCTGCCCGCCATCTGTAGCAGAAGCAGCCGAGCATCGGCTCGGCTCTACAGGACCAGGGGACCTCAACGAACTTCGAACGGCTGCTCCTGCCACGCCTCCACGCTGCCGTCGCGGCCGTGCAGGCGCAGGCCAAGCCAATGCCGCCCCGGCGCCAGCGTGGTGGTATCCAGCGATGCGTCGAAGCCCACCGCCGGATGTTGCGGATCGGTGCTGTCCGGCCAGGTGTGGCGGATGTCGAACATGCGCCCGTAGCGCGCATCGCCAATCGAATGGCCATCGACCAGCACTTCGATGCGCGCCAACCCCACGCCATCCTTGAATGCCCAGCCCTTGATGGCGAGCGTTCCGGAGACCTTCTCACCGTTGGACGGCGCATCCAGCCAAGCCATTGCCGGCGTCACGCAGGGCCCCTGCGCGCGCTGCACCGGCAGCTGGAACAGCAGGAAGCGCTGGAAACCATGATCGCTGCTGACCACGCGCGGCGCCGGCAACGGCCCCACCTGCTCGCAGATGGCGTGATAGCGCGCCAGCAGATCGCGGTAGCGCTGGTCGCTGGGTGACAGCACCAGCAGCATCGGCGCACTGCGCGGGCCTTCGTGCAGCAGGCCCCACTGTGCCAGCTGTGCGGTCCGCCCATGCTTGTCGTTGAGCGGATGCGGCAACACCTCGATATCACCGTTGCCCAGCTGGAAGCCCAGTTCGGCACCGACCTTGAAGTTGCCCGCCAGCACACGCGTGCCCGGCGGCATCTGCCGCAGTTCGTCGCGCACCGCCACGGCCAGCGGCTGCCAGCCGGCAAAGTTGCGCGGGTAGTACTTGCTGCCGGCCATCTGCTCGCGCAGCGCCGGCGTGGACGCCATCAGGTAGTAGCCGAAAGCCAGTACGGTGCCTGCAGCTGCCAGCCACCAGCCGGTGCGGCGCAGCCAGCGTGGCCAGCCGTTGAGGACCACCGGCACGGCCACCAGCAGCGCCAGGTAGCCCGGCAACGGCCAATGGAAACTGATCCGCTCGACATCGGTGAAGAAGCCCAGCAGGAAGATGCCCAGCGTCGACACCCCGCCCACCAGGCCGAAATAGCGCCATTGCACCCGCACACCACCACCGCTGCGGGTACCCGCCAGGGCGACCTTCCACATCGCGATGCACAGGATCGGCGTCACCAGCATCGGCTGGATCACCAGGAACCACAGCCCTTCCCACTCGAACGTCCACGGGTGGCGCTCGACCACCTGGAACTTCAGGCCGGCATCATGGTTGTCCGCATTCCACGCCAGCAACGGCAGCCAGGCCAGTACACCCACCGCCAGCGCCACCCATACGCGCGGGTCGGCCAGCATGCGGCGGCCCTGCGGCAGCGCCAGCAGCGCAATGAAGCCGACACCGATGACGCCAATGAAACGGTAGTGGCTGAGCGCACCGATCAGCAGGCCCAGCGCCAGCTTCATCGCCGACGACGCATCCACGTTGTGCAGCAGGCGCGCACCGGCGTGCAGGCAGATCACCGCCGCAAGCGCCATCGGCACATCCGGCACGGCCAGCAGGCCCAGCGTGGCCGACAGCGGCATCAGCAGGGTCAGGCTGCCCGCCTGCCACCCTGCGACGTTGCCAAACCAGCGCGTGGCGATGCGCACCACCAGCAACGGCAGCAACGCACCGATGGCCAGGAACGGCAGGCGCAATGCGAGCACGTGATGGCCACCGATTTCCACGCCCAGGCGTGCAAGCCATGCTGTCAACCCCGGCAGGTCGGAATAGGCGGCGGCCAGGTGCTGGCCTTCCTGCCAATAGAACGCCTCATCGACGAACAGCGGCAGGCGTGCAGCCACCACCAGCTTGGCCGCTGTGATAAGCGTCCATAACCAGAGAAATATTGCCCGCGCGCGCTGTTCGCCTTGCATTGCTCTATGGATAATCGAGTGGATTCCAGACCTGAGACGATCATGCCAGCCTCGTCCCCCAATCCCAGCATGCTAACCGATCAACTGCGCCAGGCCCTGCGGGAGGCACAGGATCAGGTGAACGCACTGGTACTGGGCAAGGTGCCGGAAGTCAGGCTGGCCTTTGTCGCCCTGCTTTCCGGCGGCCACCTGCTCATCGAAGATCTGCCCGGGCTGGGCAAGACCACGCTGGCGCATGCATTGGCCAGCAGCCTCGGCCTCAGCTTCCAGCGCGTGCAGTTCACTTCCGACCTGTTGCCGGCGGACGTACTGGGCGTATCGGTGTACGAGGCCGGCAGCCGCCAGTTCCAGTTCCACCCCGGCCCGGTGTTCACCCACGTGCTGCTGGCCGATGAGATCAACCGCGCACCGCCGCGCACGCAGAGCGCGTTGCTGGAGGCGATGGCCGAGCAGCAGGTCACCCTGGATGGACAGACGCATCCACTGCCCGATCCATTCTTCGTGATCGCCACGCAGAACCCGGTCGACCTGTCCGGCACCTTCCCGTTGCCGGATTCGCAGCTCGATCGTTTCCTGCTGCGGCTGGCGATGGGCTACCCGAGCGTGCAGGCCGAGCGCGAGCTGCTGCGTGGCAGCGATCGCCGCGACCTGATCGCCCGCGCGGTGCCGAAGCTGGATGACACCCAGGTGCGTGCGCTGCGTGAAGCCGTTGGCCAGGTACACGCCAGCGACGCGCTGATCGACTACGTGCAGGCACTGTTGACCCGCAGCCGCCAGCATGCCGGCGTACGCGTGGGCCTGTCACCGCGCGCCGGGCTGGCCCTGCTGCGTGCCGCCAGGGCGCATGCACTGCTGCTCGGCCGCGGGCATGTAGTGCCCGAAGACGTGCAGACCCTGTTCGTGGCAGTGGCCGGCCATCGCCTGGTGGCGGAGGCCGAATCCAGCTCCGGGCCGGCACTGGCGCGGGCGATCCTGCAGACCGTCGCGGTGGACTGAAGGTGGCCACACGCTGGGCACGCATGCAGCTGCTGGCACGCCCACGCAGGCCCGAAGCCCTGCCGCAGCGACTGGATCGCCATCGCATCTATGTACTGCCGACCCGCTTCGGCCTGTTCGTCGCCACCCTGCTGTCGGCGATGCTGCTGGGCGCATTGAACTACAACAACAACCCGGCCCTGCTGCTGGCCCTGTTGCTGGCCGCAGCAGCGATCGCCAGCGCCATTGCCGCGCACCTGCAGCTGTCCGGCATACAGATCGATGCAATCTCCGCCGAGCCGGTTCCGGCCGGGCACCCCCTGCGCCTGCGCGTGGACCTGTCGTTGCGCGACCCGCGCGCGCGCCACGGGCTGCACCTGCAGCTGGGCGCAAGCGAGGCGTGGGTCGCACTGCCTGCACACGGTCGCGGCGAAGTGGAGCTGGATGTCCCCAGCGAGCGCCGCGGCTGGCTGGAACTGCCGCGCATCCGCCTGTCCAGCACGCAGCCTCTGGGGCTGGTGCGGGCATGGTCGTGGGTGTGGCCGGAGCAGCCGCTGCTGGTTTATCCACTGGCCGAGGCACTGGCACCACCCCTTCCGGAAAGTGGCAGCGATCCACTGCACACCCGCGCCCATGCCAGTGGCGACGAGCTGCACCAGCTGCGCCCCTATCGTGCCGGCGACGCCCCGCGCAGCATTGCCTGGAAACACTCGGCACGCCGCGACAGCCTGCTGGTACGCGAATACGAGAAGCCGATCGGCATCGAAGTGGTGCTGGACTGGCGCACGCTGGCGCCGCTGGGCCATGAAGCACGCATCGCGCGGTTGGCACGCTGGGTCGACATGGCCGAGCGCGAAGGCCGGCGCTACACGCTGCTGCTTCCAGCCCATCCCCCGTTCGGGCCCGGCCAGGGCGCCAGCCACCACCACCTGTGCCTGCGCGCACTGGCGCTGATGCCCCATGACTGAGCCTGCCGTCCTGCTCGATCGCAACGCCCGCAGCTGGACCCTGGCCAGCGCAGCGCTGGCGCTGCTGCCACTGCTGCTGCAGCTGCCGCCGGTGCTGGCCGTCGTGATCGCGATCACCGCCGTGCTGACCGCTGCGCTTTCCTGGCGGCGGGTGCTGCCGATGCCGGTGCGCCTGCTGCTGGTGCTGGCCATGCTCGCCACCATCGTCTGGCAGATGGGCATGGTGCGGCCGGGGCGTGATACCGGCTGTGCGCTGCTGGCGGCGATGCTGGCCATCAAATCCAGCGAACTGCGCAACCTGCGTGATGCGCGCAGCCTGCTCGGTTTCGCGCTGTTCTCGCCGTTCGCGGCCTTCCTGCTCGACCAGGGCCCGCTGACCACGGGACTGGCTGCGCTGGCCGCGGTTGCCGCACTGCTGGCCCTGCAACGCCTGGCCCAGGACGAGGGCCGCAGCCCACGCCTGCCACTGCACGGTCAACTGCGCGGCGTCGGCCGCCTGCTTGGCATCGGCCTGCCGCTGGCACTGGCCTGCTTCTGGTTGTTCCCGCGCTTGTCCACGCCGTTGTGGGGCGTACCCGAACGAGCGGTGGGTACGCCCGGCCTGGCTGACAGCATGGCGCCGGACCAATGGCTGGACCTGATGGCCGACGATACCCCGGCGCTGCGCGTGCAGTTCTTCGGCGCGGTGCCCGAGCCCGCGCAGCGCTATTGGCGCGGCCCGGTGCTGACTTCCTTCGATGGCCACCGCTGGAGCCGCGATCGCGCGACGGCCCGGCGCCCCGCCCCCGTGGTCGAAGCCGCCGCACAGGGATGGGACTACCAGATCGACTACGAACCCACCGACCGTCGCCTGCTGGTGGCCCTGGACCTGCCCAGCCGCGCACCGGAAGGCAGCAGTTTCGATGCGGACATGAGCCTGCGCAGCGACCGCACGCTGTCCGCGCTCAGCCGCTGGCGGTTGCATTCGGCGCCTCCGCAACGGTTCGACACCGATCTGTCGCCCTACCTGCGCCGCGCCGCGCTGCAGCTTCCCCCCGGCTTCAATCCGCGCACCGCCCAGCTGGCACGGCAATGGCGGCAGGAGGCCGGCAACGATGACGAAGCCATCGTCCGCCGAGCGCTGCAGTGGATCACCCGCGACTTCTCCTACACGCTCGATACCCCGGTGGCCGGGCGCGATCCGGTCGACGATTTCCTGTTCAACTACAAGGCCGGCTTCTGCCAGCACTTCAGCTCGGCCTTCGTGGTGCTGATGCGCAACGCCGGCATTCCGGCCCGGGTGGTGACCGGCTTCGCAGGTGGCACCCGCAACCGCATCGGGGACTACTGGGTAGTGCGGCGCATGGACGCCCACGCCTGGGCCGAAGTCTGGCTGCCCCAGCGCGGCTGGGTCCGGGTGGACCCGACTGCGGCCGTGGCACCGGAACGCATCCTGGACACGCTGGACGACCGCTTGCAGGCCGGCACGGACACCCCGCTGCAGCAGCGCTGGCTGCAGCTGGGGCAGATGGGTGACTGGCTGCGCCGTGGCTGGAACGACCTGGTGCTTTCCTTCGACGCACGCCGTCAGCAGCAGCTGCTCAGGCCGTTCGGGCTGGATGATCTCGGGCCGGCGCAGCTGGTGGCCGGCTTCGTGGTCGCCGCACTGCTGGCATTGGCATGGATGGCCTGGCTGCTGGCCCGCGGCGAGCGCGAGCGCGACCCGCTGCTGCGCGCCTGGCACCGGCTGGGGCGGCGCTATGCGCGCCTTGGCCTGGCCCGCGCCCCCCACGAGACGGCATGCGACTGGTCACGACGGGTACACGCCGTGCGCCCCGACCCCGCCCTGCTGGCACTCAGCCAGCGTTTCGCCGACGCGCGTTACGCTGGAACTTGCACCGACCTCGCTTCATTATTGCGGGACCTGCGCAGGCATCGCCCGACTTCCGGAGCCTCCCCATGAACACCAAGTTCCTCCTCACCGCTGTGGCCACGCTGGCCCTGTCGGCCTGCGCCACGGCCCCCAAGCCGCTGCAGGGACAGTTCAGCCTGGTCTCCCCGCGCGACTCGGTCGCCACCCAGCAGGTCGGCACGCCGGTCCGATGGGGTGGTCGCATCATTGAGACCAAGCCCGGCCAGGGCGAGACCTGCTTCCAGATGATCTCGCGCCCCCTCAACGCCAGTGGCCGCCCGAACACCACCTCGTCCGACGCCAGCGACGGCCGCTTCATTGCGTGCCGCGCCGGCTTCTACGACCCGGCCGTGTTTGAAGCCGGCCGCGACGTGACCTTCATCGGCAAGATCGACGGCTACCAGAACACCCGCATCGGGGAGTACGACTATCGCCTGCCGAAGCTGTCGGCCGATGTGATCTACCTGTGGCCGGAACAGCGCCAGGTCGATGTGGTGCCCTACCCCTATGGCCCGTGGGGCCCGGGCCCGTATGGCCCGTACTGGGGTGGTTACGGCCGTTGGGGCTGGTGGTGATCGCCACCGGCCATGCGTGATCGAAAAAGGCCGCCTTCGGGCGGCCTTTTTTTCATCCACGCATCGCATGGATCCACTGCGGGCAATGGTGGATGCCGGGCGCTCAGCGCCCCGGCGTACCGAAATGCCCCAGCGGCGCCCCGGCCAGCAGGTGCATGTGGATGTGGAACACGGTCTGCCCGGCATCCTCGCGGCAGTTCATCACGATGCGGTAGCCGTCCTGCGCGAACCCTTCGCGGCGCGCATATTCGGCGGCAGCCAGGGCAAGCTTCCCGATCAGGTGCGCCTGCGACGGCTGCAGGTCGTCCAGGGTCGGGATGATCTCGTTCTTCGGAATGAACAGTACGTGCACCGGCGCCTGCGGTGCGATGTCCTTGAAGCCCAGCACCTCGTCGTCCTCGTAGACGATGGTGGCCGGGATCTCGCGACGGATGATCTTGCTGAAGAGGGTTTCGTTGCTCATGGTCGGCCTCGGCGGGAGTGTCTTCCGCATTGTAGGCCGGCCGCGCCGGGCGATGCCCGGGTGGCGCTCAATCGCGGAATTCGCTGCGCGTTCCGAACGCGTGCGACAGCGTGCCGCGGTCAACGTATTCAAGCTCGCCACCGAGCGGCAGGCCCTGTGCCAGCCGGCTGGGCTGCACCTTGCGCGCGCGCGCCAGCTGCGCCAGGTAGTGCGCGGTGGCTTCGCCTTCGACGGTGGCACTGGTGGCGATGATCAGCTCCTGCACCTCACCGTCGGCCAGACGCTGCTCCAGCTGCTCCAGGCCCAGCTCGCGCGGGCCGATGCCATCGAGCGGCGACAGCCGGCCCTGCAGCACGAAGTAGACACCGCGGAAGCCGGTGGCGTTTTCGATGGCCAGGCGGTCGGCCGGCGATTCGACCACGCACAGCTGGCTGCGCTCGCGGCTGCTGTTGGCACAGGTCGGGCACAGCTCGGTTTCGCTGAAGTCGCGGCACTGCGCGCAGTGGCCGATGCGCTCCACCGCCAGCGCCAGGGCTTCGGCCAGTCGCTGGCCACCTTCGCGCTCGCGCTCGAGCAGGTGGTAGGCCATGCGCTGTGCGGTCTTCTGGCCCACGCCAGGCAGCACCCGCAGTGCGTCGATCAATTGTTCAAGCAGGGGTGCGGACACGGCGGCATGCTTTCATGGCGTCGAGCAGGCTCGACGGCTACAGATTCTGTGGCACCCGCTTGCACGGGTGCCACGCTGGCAATCAGAACGGCAGCTTCATGCCCGGCGGCAGCTGCATGCCGGCGGTGGCCGAACCCATCTTCGACTTCGACTCGGCGTCGATCTTGTTCGAAGCGTCGTTGAAGGCGGCGGCGATCAGGTCTTCCAGCATCTCCGGGTCGCTGGTCAGCGACGGGTCGATGCGCACCTTGCGGCATTCCTTGGCGCCGGTCAGGGTCACGCTGACCATGCCGCCACCGGCACTGCCGGTCACTTCGATCTTGGCGATTTCTTCCTGGGCCTTCTGCAGGTTTTCCTGCATCTTCTGGGCCTGCTGCATCAGTTGGGCGATGTTTCCGCGCATGGTGTCTTACTCGTCAAAAGAACGGATGGAATCGGAAACAACCCGTGCGCCGTGCTGTTGGATCAGCACCTGCACTTCCGGGTCGTCCATGAAAACGGCCTCTGCCACCTGCTGCCGCTCGCCACGCTGGCGGTCGGCCCGCTGATGCAGGGTCTCGGCCGGAACGTGTTCGGTTTCCACGGTCTCGACCACGATCTTCGGCGCCTGGCCGAGGGCCTTCTGCAGCATCTCGCCCAGGGCAGCCAGCGCGCGCTCCGAGCGCAGGTATTCAAATCCGGGCGAAAGGCCCAGTTTCAAGGTCCCGTGCTGGCAGCTGATGAACGCGGCGTTGGCGGCGAGCTGTCGCGAGGGGCCGCTCAGGCCGCTGTTGGCGACCAGGTCCAGCCAGTCTTCGGCCGTGGCCAGCTCGCTGACACCTTCCTGCGGCGCGGCGGCATGCGCCGGGGCCGGCTTGGCATGTTCGGCCGGCGCAATGGCAATGCCTTCGGCGCGGAACGGGCGCTCGGGCGGCGCAGGCTCGCTGGGAGCCGCGACGGGAGCCGACGGTTCGTGCCAGGGCGCAGCCATGGCGGCGTCCGGGCCGGACATCTCGGCCGCCAATGCCTCGTCACGCGCCTCGGCTTCGTCAGTGGCCCACGGCGGCAGGTCGTCGCCTGCCTCTGCAGTGACGGCAGGCGCCGGCGCCTGTGGCTCAGCCTTCACCGGCGGCGGCGACACGGGCTCTTCCACCGGAACCGGCTCGGGCTCCGGCGTCGGATCTGGTTCCGGTTGCGGGGCCGGTTCGGGCTCGGGTTCAGGTTCGCGCAGCGCGGCCTGCACCGGCGCGGCTGCCTGCGCCGCTACCGCCGGGCTGCCCGAAGCGGCAGCAGCGGCCGGCGTCGCATCGCGGCTACCGGTACCGGCGCCACCACCAGCAGCGTTGCCACCCGGCGTGCCGCCCAACGCACCGTCGACGGCCTTCGGCACCGGCGGTACCGCTGCGGCCGGACGGAACGCCAGCATGCGCAGCACGGCCATTTCAAAGCCCGCGCGCGGGCTGGGTGCCAGCGGCAGGTCGCGGCGGCCATTCAAGGCCATCTGGTACCAGAGCTGCACCACTTCCGGGCGCAGGCGCTCGGCGAATGCGGCGACATCCAGGCCTTCCGCCGCGGCAGCGCCCGGCACCAGCTGCTGCACCTGGATGCGGTGCAGCCCTTCGGCCAGCGCTTCCAGCACACCACTCCAGTCCGGCGAGAACTCTGCCAGCGCGGCTACCACCTGCAGCAGGCGCGGGCCATCGCCGTCGGCCAGCGCATCGAGCATCGCCGCCACCTGGGTGCGGTCCACGGTACCCAGCATGGTGCGCACCACGTCCTCACGCAGCGCGCCGCCGGCATAGGCGATCGCCTGGTCCAGCAGTGACAGGCCATCGCGCAGGCTGCCGTCAGCGGCCTTGGCCAGCTGCACGATGGCGCTTCCATCGGCCTCGATCGCTTCCGCCGCCAGGATGCGGGTCATCTGGCCCTGGATCTGGTCTTCATCCAGGCGCTTGAGGTTGAACTGCAGGCAGCGGCTGAGCACGGTGACCGGCAGCTTCTGCGGATCGGTGGTGGCCAGCAGGAACTTCACGTGCTCCGGCGGTTCTTCCAGCGTCTTCAGCAGCGCGTTGAACGCCGCCTTGGACAGCATGTGCACTTCGTCGATCAGGTAGACCTTGTACTTGCCGCGCGAGGGCATGTACTGCGCGTTCTCGATCACCTCGCGCACGTCATCCACACCGGTGTTGGACGCGGCGTCGATTTCCAGCAGGTCGATGTAGCGGCCGGCGTCGATGTCCAGGCAGGCCGCGCACTGGCCGCACGGGTCGGCGCTGGTGCCCTGCTCGCAGTTCAGCGACTTGGCGAAGATGCGCGCGATGGTGGTCTTGCCCACGCCGCGGGTGCCGGTGAACAGGAACGCGTGGTGGACCCGGCCGCTGTCCAGCGCGTTGCTGAGCGCACGGACCACGTGTTCCTGGCCCACCAGCTCGGCGAAACGCTTCGGACGCCACTTGCGGGCAAGGACGAGATAGGACATCAGGCCACCGTTTTCCATCGGATGTTCCATTGTGCCATGCCTGTCCAGCCCCCTCGCCAACAATGCCGCTGGATGCGCCCCTGATCAGGGTGCTTGTGTCCGGCCGCGCCGCCCGCTAGAATCTGCGCCCCTGCTGAGGCGTTTGCCGATGGCAGGGATCCGGAGAGGTGTCCGAGTGGTTGAAGGAGCACGCCTGGAAAGTGTGTAAGCGTCTAAACCGCGCTTCGGGGGTTCGAATCCCCCTCTCTCCGCCAGACAAATGAAGAAGCCGCCCTCTGGGCGGCTTTTTTATTTGGCTGGCGGAGAGCATCGGGCGAGAGAAGCCCTGCCGGGGTTCGACGGTTCTGCAGGAGCAGAACCGGACCGCCGAAGGCGGGTCCCGGGGCGCAGCGCGCACCGGGATCGGGTGCATGGATGCACCCGACAATCCCCCTCTCTCCGCCAGATAACTGAAAAAGGCTGCCTTCGGGCAGCCTTTTTCAGTTATCTGGCGGGGGATGCGAAGTGCGCTGCGCGCGCTTCACCCCAGACGTTGCTGCGCAACGTTCGGGCCCCTCCCCTTGCCAGCCTCTCCCCGCCCCTGTCGGGGCAGCCCCTCAACAGAGGGGCTTGTTGCTCCAGATCCATCAATGGGTTTCCGCCGTGCGGGGATGCCTGATCGGTTGTACCTCGCAGAAGCCGCTGGCGGGAGATGCGAAGTGCGCTGCGCGCGCTTCACCCCAGACGTTGCTGCGCAACGTTCGGGCCCCTCCCCTTGCCGGCCTCTCCCCGCCCCTGTCGGGGCAGCCCCTCAACAGAGGGGCTTGTTGCTCCAGATCCATCAATGGGTTTCCGTCGTGCGGGGATGCCTGGTCGACCGTCCCGCTTCCACGTTCGATGGCCGTCCAACGACAGGATCTGCCCCACGTCGTGGCACCCCGCGCTTCCTGTCCACGCCCTGACCACTGGCCGTGCCGTGGCGATGCAACGACACGCTGGCACTCACTGCCTGTTGCTATGCTCGGGCCACAGGGGATTGATGCCCGCTATCGGGCCGGATGAGGAACATCAACATGCGGTATTTCATGACGAAGCTAGTGATCACCTCCGCCTTGCTGATCGGCAGCGGCACCGCAGTCGCACAGGGCGGCGGTGCGGCGCAGTTCGGCGCACTGGGAGGCACGCATGCAGGCAATGCCCTGGCGTGCGGCGCAACCCCGGAACAGGCCGCCAAGCTGCGCGCAAGCCACAAGGCACAGGCAAAAACCGTGTTCGGCGCCGAAGCAGGCTTCGACCAGGCCTATGACACGGCCGAAGCGCAGACACAGAAGAAGATCACCGATGCCTGGAAGAAGGGCCAGTACAAGCCCACCAGCGAAGTCTGCAACGAACTGATGAAGCAGGTGCGTTCATGACGCAGAAGCACGGATCGACGATGTCCGCAGTGCGCGCGAGCCTGTTGGCCGCCAGCCTGGTACTGGCACTGGGTGCCTGCAAGCGCGCTGGCGAAGCGCCTGCAGAGGGTGGCGCTTCCTCGGCCGCACCTTCCAGCACCGCAACCGAACCATCACCGCAGGCGGCTGCGGCCACGGATGGAAGCCAGAAGGCCGCAGCATTCAATGTTGCCGAGCTGCCCGTATCGCAGGCAACGATCGGCAGCTTCCCTTATCTCGGACTGCCGCAGGGCTACACCAGCCAGGACGTCGTAGACAGCGAATTCGATCGCGTACCGTTCTGGACCGGCGATCGCGTGGAATGGATTGAAGGCAAGGTTCATTCTTCGGTCCTGCAGAGCAGCAGCGATCACCCTTATTCGCAGCTGGAGCTCAGCCGCAATGTACAGAGCCTGGTCGAGGCCCTAGGGGGCAAGCGCATTTTCTCCGGCACCATACCGGCCGATGCATCGCGTGACATCGGCAACAGCAAGGCGGCGACCACCTATGTCGGCGGCATCGGCGACATCTACAACGAACCCGCAGAAACCTATGTCATCCATCGCGAAGATCGCGATATCTGGATTCACCTGGGCTCGGGTGGAAACTCCGGCGGCCTGCTCGTCGCAGAGACAAAACCGGTGCAGATCACGGCCAAGGTCATTGAAGCGGACACGCTGAAACAGGCACTGGACAGCAGTGGCAAGGTATCCATCCAGGTGAACTTCGCAACCGACGCCGCCGAGATCCTGCCCGATTCGGAACCGCAGATCGCACAGGTCACCCAGCTGTTGAAGGCCGACCCACAGCTTCGCCTTTCCGTTGAAGGACACACCGACAACAGCGGCAGCCAATCGCACAACCAGACGCTCTCGCAGGCGCGTGCGGAGTCGGTGCGCACGCGTCTTGTCGGCGGTGGAATCGCAGCCGAACGCCTGAGCGCGAAAGGCTATGGGCAGAGCCAGCCGGTCGCCGACAACGCAACCGAAGAAGGGCGTCGCGCCAATCGTCGCGTGGAACTGGTCAAGCGCTGATATCACCACGACGTTACTGCGTTGAAGCACTCCGGAAAAAGCACATGCCCTGCATGTGCTTTTTTTCTTTTCCGCGCCGCACGGTCATTTGTTTTGCCGCGGATGCAACGAGATAAAAACACGCGGATCTCTCATCCCGTTCGAACAAGAAGCAGGCCGTGCACGCGCCCTCTGTAGCGCGCCAATATTCCGGCACCACAAGCCGCCTGCGTGACACAAATATGTCAGTTAAGTGTTAATTTCCTTAACGAAAAGCGGTGCATCTAGCTCAAATTTGACGTGATTATGTGCAGACAATTGTTAATCTGCAATGTTCATCACATTTTCAAATATTTCATTGCATATCGGAAAAACCTGACTTGTATCGTCAATTTTCTGTCGATAGGCTTGGCCCCGTTCTCGAACAAGCGACAAATTTTCGACGAACCAGGGTGTGAGCTTCCTGTCTTTACCTCGCCCTGCCATTAATCAGGATCCCCCAGCGGACACGCCGAATATCCCGCACACCCGGGAGGATTCCTGCCATCAAGGAGGAAATACATGGAACGCAGCCGTCGTCACATCCGTTTTTCCCGTAAGCAGGCCGGTCAGGGCATGACCGAGTACATCATCATCACCGCGCTGATCGCCATCGCCGCGATCGGAGCCGTCACCTTCTTCGGAGGCACGGTTCGCAGCCAAGTGGCAGGCATGTCGAAAGAACTTTCCGGCCAGAGCGCGACGCAGTCGATCAACCGCGCCAAGAACCAGGCCAACAGCGCCCAGCAGGAAGCTGACAAGACCAAGGGCATGGACGCGTACAAGAACAAGTAATACCCCAGCCCTGGCGGCATGAAGCCGCCAGGGCCCTCCCAGCATAATCTCCCTGCGCGCACCGCACGCGGCGCGCGACGGGCAGCCATGGCCTCCGGCCCAGGAATTCGTTATGCGCAGCGCATTGGCTTTGGCACGAAGCCGTGCGGCCCGGGGCGTTTCCAGCCACCGAACGGTCGCCGGCCAAGCAATGGTTCTCGGGCTGGCACTCATTCTGGTTCTATGCATCGGGATTGTCCTGCTGTTCAACACAGGGCAGGTGGTGAACAAGAAGGTGGAGCTGGTCAATGCGGCCGACGCCGCCGCCTACAGCGTTGCGATCCAGCAGGCACGCGCACTGAACTACGCGGCCTACATGAACCGTGCCCGCGTTGCCAACGAAGTGGCCGTGGCACAGACGATCAGCCTCTATTCGTGGCTGAACCAGATGCACACCACCTCCATCGTCATCCGCACCACGCTGGATGTGCTCTCCGCCATTCCCTACATCGGCGTGGTGTTCAAGGCATTGGCAACCGCCTTCAAGGTCGCCGAACGCATTCTCAAGGTCACCCGCCAGACGTTCCAGCCTGTCGCGCAGGCGGCCATCATCGCCATCGACAAGCTCAACATGATGTTCGCCGCCTCGGTGCAGCTCGTCATCGAGGGCGTATCGCGGCTGGACAGCTACACCATCGCCAAGGATGTGCTGCAGCGGAACTCACCGCAGGCACAACTGGGCACCATCGGAACCGCGGTGCTCGGCACGCAACTGGCCACGGCCGAGAACCGGCTGCTGCAGCGCTACAGCATTCCCCGTACCGCCAACGGTGGCTCGGCCACGCAGCGCCAGGGCGCCGACCGCTTCCGCAATGTGGTGATGCAGTCGCGTGATGGCTTCAGCAAGAGCCGCAGCGATGATTTCCTCGGCTTCCTGGTGCAGTCCGGCGGCACCGACATGGTCGACTACAACCGATGGGCAGCGCTGGACACCATGGCCGTCGAGCTTCCGCTGCCATGGCCGCTTTCCGATATCGATATTCCGGTCGGCTGGGGCGGTGCGCAAGCCGTGGAAAGCTATCGCAACCAGCGCTTCCTCAACGGCTTCGGCAACGGCAACGGCTGGTACTCGGACTGGGACCGCCGCCGCTACCGCCCGTATGGCGAAGCGGTGCGCCGCAATCGCGGCGCGGCGTGGATTGTCGACCGCAGCCAGGATGCCAACGTGCGCTTCGCCAATGGCCAGCATCGCAAGGCCTTCTTCACCGGCTACAACGGCCTGCGCGACTATCACGACGTCAAGGCCGGGCAGGCACTGCAGCCTTACGCCGAGAATGATCGTGACCGCGACAAGGTCGGCCCGGTCTTCACCATCTATGCCGAGACCGCCGGCACCAGCGCGCGCACCACGTCCGGCGCCGGCATCGGCGCCCCGGCCGGCTCGCAGATGGAACTGCCGGACAGGATGGCCAACAACAAGATCGCCGCACTTTCCTCCGCGCAGGTGTTCTTCGACCGCCCGGTGCAGCTGCGCATGTTCAGCCGCGATGACCGCAAGCGTGAAACCGGAAACCTGTTCAGTCCTTACTGGCAGGCACGACTGGTCAAGACCGATGCCACCACCAAGGCTGCCCTGGCGGCAGCCGGAGCCTTGATGCCATGACGTTTGCTGTTTTCAATCGCCTGCACCTGTCGATCGCCACACTGCTGATCAGCGGCTGTGGCAGCGCGGCGGACAACGGCGAGCCCGCCGCTGCCAGGAACATGCCGGGCATCCATCTTGACCAGATTGCCGAAACCCTGGTGGATGGACGCAACGCGGCGCGCACCAGCTACCAGCAGGCACTGAGCGACTGCCAGGCAGCAGGATTGCCGACCCGCGCACTGGATGACGCCGATGTCGCCCGCCTGGGAACCGTCCGTTACGAAGCCTGGCTTTCCAGCAAAGAGGAAGTGTTCCGTACCCGCGAATGGCGCCTGCTCAACGATGGCCCTGCGACCAGCTGCCAGTTCCGGCTGGAGGCCACCGGCCTGCAGGAGACCCAGAGCGCCTCCGGCGTGGAGCAGGTCGATCTGGCAACGGGAGAGCGTAGCCAGTCCCCTGCCGACAGCGACGGGCTCACCCGCTTTGCCGCCGAAGCCGACGAGGGCAGCGCCTCGCCGGGCTTCCAGCGCGCGGGCAACCGCAGGGTCGCTGGCCAGCCGTGCAACGTGTGGAAGGACGAGAACGGACGGTTCAGCCAGTGCGTGTGGTCGGCTGGTGCGAGCTGGGGCTTCACCCCCGGTGCGCTGAACGACTACCGGCCGAGCCGCTACGCCATTGTCCTGGAGCAGGAACCCCTCGACGGCAATGGCACCCGCCTGACCACGCAGCGCATGACGGTGGGCCAACCCTTTGAACGCGGCGACCTCGAGGTACCGCGCGAACCGTCCTCCCAACGATGACCTGCTGAGGTAGCCATGGACAGGGAACGCCCATTCCGCGGCGCGCGTCGCCAGCGCGGCCAGAGTCTCACCGAAGTCGCCGTGCTCTGCGCCGTGCTGGTGCCGATCTTCCTGCTGATCCCGATCCTGGCCAAGTACATCCACGCCCGCCAGGCCACCCAGCAGGCCGCGCGCGCGATCGCCTGGGAAGCCACCGTATCGCCGGACTACAAGCTGCCGGCCAGCGGCCGCCAGCGCGATCTTGCCGTCGACCGCTATTTCGGGCGTGCCAACGATCCCATCGTCAGCCAGGCGCAGACCGGCGCACGCGATGCCGCCGTCGGCGACGTCCTGATGAATACCTTCTCCAACCAGCCGCTGGTGCGGCGCGGTGACCTCGCCCTGGTCTCCTACACCAGCACGTCGGCAGGCGGCATGATGAAGAAGATCGGCGACGTGACCTCGATGTTCGGTTCGTTCCCGCCCAACCGCAACGGCCTGACCCAGGCCCAGCTGCGGTTGGATGTGCAGGATCTGAAAAGTGCCAACGGCAGTGCTGCCGCCTATCTGGAACCCTTCGATTCGCTGGGCCTGAAGCTGCAGGCCACCCATGTGGTGCTGGCCGACCCCTGGAATGCCGCCGGTTCCGGGCTCAAGGTCAACTCGTCACGCTCGGTGATCGCGCAGGTCAAGCCACTGGTGCCATCCCAGCACATGGCGGGCATCGCCAAGGCGTTTGACGGCCTCTCCGGCATTCCGATGATCGGGACGCTGAGCAGGCTTGATCCCGGTTACATCGCGCCCGACGTGGTGCCTGTCGACAAGTTGCCTGCCTATGCGCCGTCGCGTTGACCTGCTGGCGGCACTGGCCGCGCTGCTGTTCGCCTGGCCTGCGCTGGCCGCGTCCTGGCCGGACATTCCCGAGCCCGAGGGCGCGCAGAGCGAGTGGGTGGCCAAGGACATGCTCTACAACGGCCTGCCCATGCGCATCTCGCGCTTCACGTCCGCATTGCCGGTGTCGTCCATCGTCAGCTACTACAACCGCGAATGGCCCGGGCAGACCGTGATCAACGAGGTCGGCGGCAAGACCGTGATCGGCCACGCACACGGCGAGTACTACGTGACCATCGAGGTATCGGCCAAGGGCAGTGGCAGCCAGTCACAGATCGGCATTACACGCCTGCTCAAGCGCAAGCCCGATGCCGCGGCCGGCGCCGATTTCCCGAAACCGTCCGGGACGCAGGTGATCAATGACATCACCTACCTGGACACGCCCGGGCGCAGCCTGTCCATGGAAAGCACGCTGTCTCCGTTCCAGACCGATGCCTTCTATGCCAGCCGCCTCCCCGCGGACGGCTGGAGCCGAAGTTCCGGCCCTGCGGGGTGTTCGATGATCGCGCTGCAGTGCGTTGTCCGCTACAGCAAGGGCAGCCAGGAAATGACCATGACCTTCAACCGGCACGAGCAGGGAACCTCGATTGTCGTCAACCAGTCGCAGCACTGAGACCACCGCCATGAGAAAACGCATTCCCCCGTCCCTACGCCGCCAGCGCGGGGCCGCACTGATCGAGTACGCCGTGGTCGCTTCCGTCGGTGTCCTGGTCCTGGTCGCCGAGCCGAACATCGTGCTCGAGCTGATCGATTCACTGCGCAAGGCGTACCAGGGGTTCACCTACATGCTGTCGATGGGAGTCGTATGAAGGCGCTCCCGCTGAAAGCCAACCGCAACGTCGTCTTCATCATCATCGCCCTCGCCCTCGGCCTGTTCGCGGCCCTGGTCGCCGTGCGCTACGTGCAGAAGGCAGTGAACGAGCGTGCCGCTCCGCCGGTGGAAATGGTGCCGGTAGCCGTGCCCAAGACCGACATGGAGCCGGGCAGCATTGTCACCGTTGCCGACCTTGCAGTGCGCGAAGTCCCCGCCGACCTGCCGCCTGCCGATGCGATCACGCCGGACAATGTGTCCGAGTACAGCGGCCGCATGCTGCGCGCGCCGATCCGCGAAGGTGCACCGCTGGGTGCCAGTGCACTGGTACCGCTGTACGACCAGTTCTCGCGCGTGATCGCCAAGGGCAACGTGGGCTACACCCTCCAGGTGGACGAGACGAACTCGATCTCCGGCATGATTGCTCCCGGAGATCACGTCGACATCCTGCTCACCGTCGAGCAGGAACAGACCGGTGCCCGGGTGCTGCCGCTGCTTGAGGACATCAACGTTCTGGCAACCGGCAACCGCGTCGGCGAAACGCCGGCCTCGGAAGACCAGCAGGGCTATTCGAACATCACTCTGGAACTGACACCGGCACAGGCGCAGCGACTCACGGTCGCCGCCAAGGCCGGTTCGATGCGGGTGATGCTTCGCCAGGTGGAGGATCGTGGTGCGTTCGGCCTCAGTGGCATGACGCAGAGGGAACTGCTCGGCAACGGCACGCAGGGTCGTGCTGGCGTGCAATTCATCATTGGGGGCAAAGGGTCGACGAATGCGCAGCAATAATGGAATCCGCAGCCTCATTGCCGCCACTGCGGCCATCGCTGTTGTCACCTCGCCACTGCTGGCCGTGGCACAGACCACCGGCACCCAGCTGACCCCGGTACCGGTCATGGCCGCACCGCGCCCTGCTGTCCAGGCGCAACCGCAGCCCAACACCAACCATGCACCGGTACCCGGTGGGCAGAGCGCCTTCCCGGCGCCGGTTCCCGATCCCGCCTATCGCACCAGCGCGTCGGCCATGCCCGCGGTGCCACTGCCCACCCGCGCCCGGATCTATGCCGGCCAGGCCGCCGTCTACACGCTGCCCAGCGGGCTCAAGCGCGTGGCCGTCGGTAGTGGCGAGATGCTCGAGGTCACCAACGTCGGCCCGCGCGACCTGATCATGATGGGCATGAAGCCCGGCTCCACCACGGTTCACCTGTGGCTGCAGAACGGCAAGCAGCTGCAGGTGCAGGTGGACATCTCCGAGAACGATGCCGTCAGCCTGGCCGAGACCATCCGTACCCTGCTGGCCGACGTGGAAAAGATCAATGTGCATGCGGTCGCCGACCGTGTGGTCATTACCGGCCAGGACATCAACCCGGGCATCGGCAGCCGCATTGATGCGATCCAGAAGATCTACCCGACGGTGTTGAATTTCACTACTGCCGACCCGGTGGGCATGCGCCCGATGGTGCAGATGGACGTGAAGATCATGGAATTCGACACCAATGCGCTGGAAGAACTCGGCATCCAGTGGGACAACGTCATCCGTGGCCCGGTGGCGGGCATCGTCAAGGATTTCACCAACAACAACTACTACCGCATCAACCCCGAGCAGAGCCCGGCCAACGGCGTGCTGCTGCCGAACAAGCTGCAGGGAACCCAGGCCTTCTTTGGCATCGCCACGCAGATCGGCTCGGCGATCAACCTGATGATGAACAAGGGCAAGGCGTTCCTGCTGGCCTCGCCCCAACTCAGCGCCCGCAGCGGCGGGCAGGCCAAGTTCCTGGCCGGCGGCGAAGTGCCGATCCCGGTTCCGCAGGGTTTCGGCCAGGTCACCGTCGACTACAAGGAATACGGCATCAAGCTCGACATCGAGCCCCTGGTCAACTTCAACCAGGACATCTCCACCCGCATCCTGGCTGAGGTCAGCCGCGTCGATCCGACGGTGACCGTGCAGGGCGTGCCTGGCTTCACCACCCGCCGCACCGAGTCGGAAATCAACGTCCACGCAGGGGAAACCATCGTCATCTCCGGGCTGATCGACTCCAGCGCGCAGCAGGATGCCAAGCGCCTGCCGCTGCTGGGCGATATCCCGATCCTCGGAAAGCTGTTCCGCTCCGATGGCTTCCGTGGCAATCGTACCGAGCTGGTGATGTTCGTTACTCCGCGCGTGGTGACGCCGGGCTCGCAGGAAAACCTCGATGGCCTGGAGCGTGCGCGACAGATCCAGGAGCGCGGCCAGCAGGCCATGCCGCGCAGGAACAAAGATTTCGTGCAGTGACCGGAGCCGTCGCATGTTCAACATCCTCATCGACACACCCAACCGCGACCAGCGACGTGTCCGCTGCCTGCACCGTGAATGCGGGATCGGCCGTGGCGACGGCAACCTGGTGGTGCTGCAGGGCTGGAGCATCGCCCAACGCCATGCGGCGCTGAAGCGCGAGGACGAGGGCATCTTCATCGAGAGCCTGGGAGGCCGCTCGCCGGTACTGGTGAATGGCGAACAGGTCAAAGGCAGCCGTGGCCCGCTCACCAGCCGTGACCGGGTGCAGATCGGCGACTACCTGCTGCAGGTGGTGGACGACGACCCGCCGGCCGAACCCACCGCCGATGCTGGAAGTTTCAATGCGGGCGCGGCCAACGATGTACCGGTGGACGCCACGCCCGCACCGGCACCCGCACCGGCGCAGCCATCCAGCGAACGCCAGCTGGCGCGGCCGGAGCAGCTGCCGCCGGACATGGCGGTCTATCGTGCAAAGCTGCATGCCTCGCTGGTCAAGCAGATGGACCTGCGCCGGCTTGACGTGCGCAGCATGGACGATGAGTCGCTGCGCAACGCCACGATCAAGCTGATCGATGAGGTGATGCAACGGGAGTTCTCCGAGCTGCCAAAGACGATCAACCCACGCAGGCTGGCCAAGGAGGTGCTCGATGAGGCCATCGGCCTGGGCCCGCTGGAAGACCTGATCGACGATGCGACGGTGACGGAAATCATGGTCAACGCGCACGACCAGATCTTCATTGAACGTGCGGGCCGGATCGAACGGTCCCCCATTGTCTTCACCAGTGACCGCGCGGTGCTGTCAGCCATCGAGCGCATCGTGACGCCCCTCGGTCGCCGCATCGACGAAAGCTCGCCGATGGTCGACGCGCGACTGAAGGATGGCTCCCGCGTCAACGCCATCATTCCGCCGGTGGCGCTGCGCGGCCCGAGCATCAGCATCCGAAAGTTCGCCAAGCGCAAGCTGGAAGGAAAGGACCTGCTCACCTTCGGTTCGCTCAGCCAGCCGATGCTGGAATTCCTGATCGTTGCGGTGCGCGAACGGCGCAACATCGTCGTCACCGGCGGCACCGGCTCCGGCAAGACCACCCTGCTCAACATCCTTTCCAACTTCATTCCCGATACCGATCGCATCGTCACCATCGAGGACGCGGCCGAACTGAAGCTCGTCCAGCCCAACCTGGTTGCCCTGGAAGCGCGTCCTCCCAACATGGAAGGCAAGGGCCATATTTCCATCCGCGACCTGGTGCGCAACGCGCTGCGCATGCGCCCGGACCGAATCGTGGTCGGCGAGTGCCGCGGCGGCGAAGCACTGGACATGCTGCAGGCCATGAACACCGGCCACGAAGGATCGCTGACCACCGCCCATGCCAACAATCCGCGCGAGGCGCTGTCGCGCCTGGAAGTGATGGTCATGATGTCCGGCATGGAGCTGCCGATGACGGTGGTGCGCGAACAGATCTCGTCGGCAGTGGACCTGATCGTGCACCAGAAGCGATTCCCCTGCGGTTCGCGCAAGGTCAGCCACATCACTGAGTTGACGGGCATGGAAAGCGGAACCATCCAGCTGCAGGATGTGTTCCTGTTCAAGGCACGCTCCACTGCCGGACGCGATGGCAAGGTGGTGGGCGAGTTCGTCGCGACCGGTGCAGTGCCGGAGTTCTATGAAGAGCTTGCCGAGCGCGGCGTCGCCGTTGACCTGGACATTTTCCGTACCGGGGGACGGCGGAATGAGTGACATCCTGCTGATCGCCCTGCTGTGTTTTGCCTGCGTGACGGGCTCGGTGCTGTTGCTGGCGCGTGCCAGCTCCGGCTTCATGGACCGTTACCGCGCCAACTTCATGGACCAGGCGCGGGTCAATCTGGCCGACATGTTCCTGTTCGTCGACCCGCGCGTGCTGTTCAGGACCAATGTCCTGATGCTGCTGGCGATTCCCGTGCTGCTGTGGATCGTCACCGGCGGCAACCTGCTGCTGCCGATCCTGGCCCTGATCCTGCTGGCCATAGCGCCACGCAAGATCTACCTGTGGCTGAAGCAGCGCCGCCTCGACCAGATCCAGCAGCAGTTGCCCGACGGGCTGCTGATGCTGGCCGGCAGCCTCAAGGCCGGCGTCGGCTTCAATCCTGCGCTGGAAGCACTGGCCCATGACGGCCTGCCTCCGCTGGCCCAGGAGCTGGCACTGGTACTGCGCGAGCAGCACATGGGCGTGCGCACGGAGGAGGCGCTGGACAACTTCGCCGCCCGCGTGCCCATTGCCGACGTGAAGCTGTTCGTGGCCGCCGTCAGCATTTCGCGCGAGGTTGGTGGCAATCTCGCCGAGAGCCTCTCCACGCTCGCCGAAACGCTGCGGCGCAAGCTCATCATGGAAGGCAAGGTCAAGGCACTTACCGCGCAGGGGCGCCTGCAGGGCATCGTCATGGCGATGCTGCCAGCCGGCCTTGTCGGCTTCCTCGTGCTGTTCTATCCAGAAACGATGAACCCCATGTTCCACACCTTCATCGGCTGGTGCGTCATGGCCCTGATCGGGGTACTGGAATACCTCGGCTACCGCATGTGCCGCAAAATCATGACGATCGATATATGAACGCCCTGCTCATCCTGGTCGCACTGCTTGCCGCTGCCGCTGTTGGGCTGCTTGCATTCGCGCTGCGCGGACTGGTGCAGTCGGTCGAGGTGGACCAGCGCAACTACCAGGATCCGCTGCCGCTGCTGCTGCGCATCCTGTGGCCGCTGATTACGGTCGCTACGCGCCTGGCCGGGCCGCGCCTGTCCTCGGCACAGCTGGAGCGCGCGCATCGCAGCCTGCAGTCGGCCGGCCAGGACTTCGTGCTGTCACCGGAAGAACTGTATGGCGCACGCATCGTCTCCGCCGCCGTGGCCAGTAGCTTCCTGTTGCTCACCATCATCCTGCTGGGCCGGTTCGGAGTCGGCTCCGTGCTGATGGCCCTGGCATTCGGCGCACCCTTCGGGTGGATGTATCCCACGCTGTGGCTGGGCGAACGGCGGAAAGCGCGCTCCAAGCATGTGATCCGCGACCTGCCTATCTTCCTCGACTTCATCACCATGGCCGTCGAAGCGGGCCTGAACATCACCGGTGCGATCGAACAGTCCGTCGACAAGGGGCCGCCCGGACCGTTGTCACAGGAGTTCTCGCGCATGCTGCGTGATCTGCGCGCGGGCCTTCCGCGCGCCGAAGCACTGCGACGCATGTCCGATCGCGCCGACATCTCCCAGTTGACCAGCTTCACCAGCGCCTTGATCCAGGCGGACCGGGTGGGTGCCAGCCTGAGTGACACACTGCGCTCGCAGGCCATGCAGCGCCGCGAAGAGCGCTTCCTTCGCGCCGAGAAGCTGGCCCTGGAAGCACCGGTGAAGATGATGCTGCCGCTGGTGCTGTTCTTCTTCCCGCTGATCTTCGTCGTCCTGGCCTACTTCATCTTCCTGCAGATGAAGCAGCAGGGCATCCTGTGAGTCCCCGCACATGAGAACCGGCGCCCTGATCCGCGATCACCAGCAGTTGCTCAGCTGCGTCTGGCATGCCGATCGCTGGCACCAGCGGCTGCGCGGCCTGCTGTTGCGCGCGCCACTCCAGCCTGGGCAGGGCCTGCTGATAACCCCCTGCTCGAGCGTGCACACCCTGGCCATGGGGTATCCACTCGACCTGTTGTTCCTGGACCGCGATCAGCGCGCCGTTGGCTGGCGCGAGGCCGTGCGCCCATGGCGCGGCGCCTGGTGCCGCGGCGCCTACTCGACGCTGGAAATGCCGGTGGACAGCCTCGGGCATATTGCTCCGGTGCTGGGCGAGACGTTCCAATGGTGCCCTTCTCCGCCTGCGGCACCGCCATCCACGAGGGCGTTGCAATGAAGCACATCCGCACATCCATCCGCCAGCAGCGGGGGCAATCGCTGATTGAATTCTGCATCGTGGTTCCGGCCTTCGTCTTCCTCATCCTGGTCATCTTCCAGTTCGTCCTGATCTATCGCGCCAAGTCGCTGCTGGATTTCGCCACGCTGCAGGCCGCGCGTGCCGGCGCGGTCAGTGGCGTCAATCATTCCGAGATGCGCAGCGCACTGGAAATGGCGATGGCTCCCCTGTACGCGACCTCGCCGGATGCCGCCGGTGCCGTCGCCGCCCGCGCCAAGGTCGCCCTGCTGTGGAAGAACCCGTTGCTGTCACCGAAGATCGAGGTCATTTCACCCAGCCGCGCGGCGTACAACGAGTTCCGCGAGCGCCAGTTCGATGGGCGCTATGCGCTGCCGAACGACAATCTTGCCTTCCGCGATGCACGTGTCGGCAGCAGCCGCGTCAGCGTGCAGGACGCCAACATCCTCAAGATCAAGGTCACCTATCCGATGCCCCTGATCGTTCCCTTTGCCGACCGGGTGATTGCTGGTCTTTCAGACCTGGTCAGCGAAGGCGACAGCTTCCGCCCGGCCTCGATGCTGATCGAGGACCCGATCACCGGCCATCGCCGCATGCCGATCGAGTCCTACGCGATCGTCCGCATGCAGAGCCCCGTGCATGACAGCAACAACCTGGCGCGCTGACATGCAGGTGCTGCTGGCCAGCCTGTTGATGGCAGCAACCTGGGCCGCCGCCGCGCAATCCACGGACGCTGCTGACAACGAACCTCCACAGGCGCGATTGCTGGCACGCGCCTATGGCCTGGGCCCACTCGGTCCAAGCTCGCCTGGTGGTGAGGTCGAGGTCGAGATCCGTTTGCGCGGGCCTGCCATCCGTATTGATTTCCGCGGCGACAATGCGCCCGATGCATGGCTGACCACCCAGGGCCAGCGCGGCCGGGCATGGCTGGTGAGCGAGCGCGGCAACTACACGCTGCCGGTCGCCGACGCCAGTGGTCCCTACTGGTACGATCCTGCCGCCCCATGCCACACGATCGGAGGGCGCTGCTCTCCCGCACCCGGCGAGTTCATCCTGGGTCGCCTCGCTGCCGGCTGGCGCTATGACAGTGCGCATGGCCCTGATGGCACCACCTCCGGCACGTTGTGGATCGATACCCGCACGGGCCTGCTGCTGGGTTACCGCGGACGCACCGGCAACCAGCGTACCGAACGCGGCTTGCGGGTTACCGAGGTCACTTTCGATGAGGTGCCGTCGAGCCTGTTCGACCCGCCCGCCGGATTGCGTCGACGCACGCAGGATGCGGCGAACTGAGCGAGGTGGTTGCAGTGCCGACACCGCGGCGCGGGAGGTCTCACTCCCTCCGCGCCGGTAGATCCACGCAGCGCGTGGATCTACCGCTGGCCCGCCCCCCTTAGAAGCCTACCCGCAGGTTGATCTGCCCGCCGACATCGCGGCGGCCATCACCGTGCTGGCCCTGCACGAACATCGACAGCTGGCTGTTGCGACCCAGGCCGACCGCCACGCCGAGCTGGCTGACCAGCGCATTGCGTGCCATCACCGCGCTGTAGACATCGAAGGCATCGCCACCGACCGCGAAGCGGTTGCGGCTGGCCACATCGGTGTCACCCGATGCATGCTGCCAGCCCAGGCCGACGGTCAGCTGCGCCGGGAAGCGCGCGCCGCTACCCACGTCCCAGCGGCCCCGCACGCCCACCGTGCTGACGTTGAGCGTGTCCTTGCCGCCTTCCAGCACCAGTGCGGCACTGCCACCCTGCTCCAGCGCACGATCACTGTCGACCCAGTGCCGGGTGAACTGCACGTACGGCTGCAGTTGGGTCCTGCCATGGGTCCAGGTCCAGCTGCCTTCGACCTGGGCGATGGTCACGTCCGAATCCTGGCGGCTGTACAGGGTCTGGCCCAGCAGAGGCACTTCACGCGTGGTGCGCGTGCGGTAGTCACCGCGCGACACGCTGCCACCGACCGCAAAGCCGTTGTTCCACTGTCCCTGTGCATACAGGCCGAACGTGTTGCCGCGCAGGCGGGCGCGCGAACTGCGATCGTACAGGCGCGTATCCAGGCGTTCGTTGCCGGCCGCCGCACCCAGCACCACGTGTTCACCCAGCTGCCAGTCCACACCCGCCATCACCGCATTGCGATTGGAACGGATCTCATCGCCATTGCCATCGCCATCCTGCTTGAACACCTTGCCGCTACCGGCCAGCCAGGCCGAGGCACGCTCACCACGCACGGTCGGCAGCTCACTGCCCAGGCGCTGGCGGATGCCCTCTTCCAGGTAGTTGTCGTACAGCAGCACCGCGCGGCTGGCCGCGTGCACTTCGCCGGAGAGCTGGTCGAATGCGCTGCGCGCAGTGCCGGCGTCATACAGCAGCACCGTGTTGTACAGGCCCAGCGCCGCGCCACTCTGCGGCAGGCTGTCCAGCGCCGCAGCGGTGTTGTACTGGTTGCGCGTGTTGGCCACGGTGGTGAACGCCGCCGTCTGCGCCACGTCGATCTGCAGGTTGGCGGTGTTGGCGGTGTAGACCGGGGTGATGGTCAGGAAGGCCGACGGCGAGTTCGCCGAGGCGAACTGCCCGCTCACCCCACCGCCCGCATTGATCACCGTGTACTGCTGGCCCTGCTGGTAGCTGGTGCTCGGCGAGATGGTGTTCACCTTTACGGTGCTGCCACCCACGTTGGCGCTGCCGCCCACCTGTACCGTATCGCTGCCGCTGGCACCCAGATCGATGCCCAGCGTGCTGCCCGGCGACAGGGTCAGGTTGCCACCCACGGTGATCGTGCCGGTGCCATTGCCTGTGCCGCTGCCGTTGCCCGGGCCATTGCCCGGCGACAGCACGCCACCACTGGACACCGTCACGCCACCGCCGGTGCCACCAATGGTGCCGGTGCCGGACAGCGTGGTACCGCTGCCGATGGTCCACTGGCCGCCGATGGTGCCGGTGACATTCAGGCCGCCGCCGGTGACCTGGCCGGTACCGTTGAAGCCACCACTGTTGCCGCCGAGGTTCAGGCCACCGGGGCCGGCCTGCACGATGCTGCCGCCGCCGCTGATGTTGCCGCCCAGCGTGGTGGTGCCACCGGTGTTGATCACCAGGCCACCGTTGTTGGTGATGTTGCCGGTGATCGCGCCGCTGGCCCCACCGTTGCCGACCTGCACCGTGCCACCGGCGTTGATGGTGGTGCCACCGGTATAGGTGTTGTTGCCGGTCAGGATCACGATGCCGGTGCCGGCCTGGGTCAGGCCGCCGCTGCCGCTGATGGTGCCGCCGACGGTGGTGTTGCCACCCACGTTGAACACCAGGCTGCCGTTGTTGCTGACGTTGCCGGTGATCGCACCGCTCGCGCCACCGTTGCCGACCTGCAGCGTGCCGCCGGTGTTGATGGTGGTGCCGCCGGTATAGGTGTTGTTGCCGGCCAGGACCACGGTGCCGGTGCCGGCCTGGGTCAGGCCGCCGCTGCCGCTGATGGCGCCGCCGACGGTGCTGTTGCCACCCACGTTGAACACCAGGCTGCCGTTGTTGACGACACTGCCGCCGATCGCACCGGTCGCACCGCCATTGCCAACCTGCAGCGTGCCACCGGCGTTGATGGTGGTCGGGCCGGTATAGGTGTTGTTGCCGGTCAGGGTCAGCGTGCCGCTGCCGGCCTGGGTCAGGCCGCCACTGCCGCTGATGGTGCCGCCCAGCGTGGTGTTGCCGGCCACGTTGGACAGCAGCGTGCCATTGTTGGTGACATCACCGACGATCGAACCGGTCGCACCGCCATTGCCCAGCTGCAGCGTGCCACCGGCATTGATGGTGGTACCGCCGGTGTAGGTGTTGGTGCCGGTCAGCAGCAGCGTACCGCTGCCGGCCTGGGTCAGGCCGCCACTGCCACTGATGGTGCCGCCCAGCGCGGTGTTGCCGGCCACGTTGGAAATCAACGCACCATTGTTGGTGATGTCGCCGGCGATGGCGCCGGTTGTACCGCCATTGCCCACCTGCAGCGTGCCGCCGGCATTGATGGTGGTACCGCCGCTGTAGGTGTTGTTGCCGACCAGGGTCAGCACCCCGCTGCCGGCCTGGGTCAGGCCACCACTGCCACTGATCGCGCCGCCGACGGTGGTGTTGCCCGCGACGTCGAAGACCAGGCTGCCGTTGTTGGCGACATTGCCGGTGATCGCACCGGTGGCACCGCCATTGCCCACCTGCAGCGTGCCGCCGGCATTGATGGTGGTACCGCCGGTATAGGTGTTGTTGCCGGTCAGGGTCAGCGTACCGGCACCGGCCTGGGTCAGGCCACCGGTGCCGCTGATGGTGCCGCCCAGCAAGGTGTTGCCGGCCACGTTGGACACCAGCGCACCGTTGTTGGTGATGTCACCGACGATCGCGCCGGTCGCACCGCCATTGCCCACCTGCAGCGTGCCGCCGGCATTGATGGTGGTACCGCCGGTGTAGGTGTTGTTGCCGGTCAGCACCAGCGTGCCACTACCGGCCTGGGTCAGGCCGCCGCTGCCACTGACCACCGCGCCCACGGTTGCCGTCGTGCCCAGGTTGTAGACCAGGCTGCCATTGTTGGTGATGTCGCCCAGCACCGAGCCGGTGCTGCCGCCGTTGCCGATCTGCAGCGTGCTGCCACCATTGATGGTGGTGCCGCCGGTATAGACGTTGTCGCCGCTCAAGGTCAGCGTGCCGGTGCCGCTCTGCACCAGGCCACCAGTGCCACTGAGCACACCGCCGAAGGTGGTGCTGCCGTTGTTGCCGCCGGTGGTCAGGGTCGCACCGCCCAGCACCACGCTGGATCCGGTCACGCCGGCCAGGCCACCGATGCTCTGGCTGCCACCGGCACTGATGTCCAACGTGCCGGCGCCGGACAGGTTCACCGTGCTGGCACCGGACAGGCTGCCACCGGCCGCCACCGCCAGCGTGCCGCTGTTGATGGTGGTGGTACCGGTGTAGGTGCTGGCGCCGCCCAGGGTGACGGTTGCCGCGCCATCTTTCAGCAGGCCGCCAGCGCCGCTGATCGGGCCATTCAAGGTCAGCGCGTTGCTGCCCGCCAGGGTCAGCGTGCCATTGGCCAGCTGCACGGTGTTGGCCAGGGTCAGCGCGCTGGTGCCGTCCAGGCTGGCGTTGCCGCCCACGGTCAGCGCGCCGGTGCCCAGCGAACCGTCGTTGCCCAGCAGCAGGCCACCGGCATTGAGGGTCACGCCACCCGTGAAGACGTTGACGCCAGTCAAGCCCTGGATGCCTGCGCCGTTCTTTACCAGGCCACCGGCCCCTCCGATGGTGCCGGCGAACGTGGTATTGCCCACGCCATTGAGGGTCAGCGTGCTGCCGCCTAGCGCAACGGTCGAACCCGCCACGCCTGCCAGCGAACCGATCGCCTGCGCACCACCCGCGCTGATGTCGAAGGTGGTACCGGCATTGGCCAGGTTCACCGCACCGGTCGCCGCCAGGCTGCCACCGGCGCCGATCGCCAGCGTGCCGGCGTTGATGGTGGTACCCCCGGTGAAGGTGTTGGTGCCGGTCAGCGTCTGGGTCCCCGAGCCTTCCTTGATCAGGCCACCCGAGCCGGCCAACGAACCACTGAACGTGCCATTGCTGGCATCACCGATCGTCAGCGTGTTGGCCCCCAGGTTCACCGTACCGTTGCCGACCAGTGTGCCGAACTGCTGCGTGCCGCTGCCCGCCGACAGATCGAAGGTCGCACCCGAGGCCAGGTTGACGATGCCACTGGCGTGCAGGCTCGCGCCAGCACCCAGTGCCAATGTACCGGCGTTGATGTTGGTGCCACCGGTGTAGGTGTTGGTGCCGTTCAGGGTCAGCGTTGCGGCTCCCTCCTTGGTCAGGCTGCCGGTGCCGCTCAGGTTGCCGTTGAGGGTGAGGTTGTTGCTGCCGAGGACGGTCAACGCGTTGTTGAGGGTGAAGTTGTTGGCGAGGGTGACCGCTGTGTTCGAATCGAGCGTCGCAGCGCCTGCGACCGTCACCGCACCGGTGCCCAGCGCAGCATTGTTGCCGACCACCAGGCCGCCGGCGTTGAGCGTTACGCCGCCGCTGAAGGTGCTGCCGCCGTTGAGCGTCTGCACGCCTGCACCGTTCTTGACCAGGCCGCCGTTGCCACTGATCGCACCGCTGAAGGTGCTGTCCACGGTGCCGCCCAGGGTCAGCGTGCTGCCACCCAGCGCCACCGTGCTGCCGGCGACGCCGGCCAGCGAGCCGATGGCCTGGTTGCCCGCCGAAATGTCGAACGTGCCGGCACCGGCCAGGTTCACCGCGCCGGTCGCGGCGAGGCTGCCACCCGCGCCGATCGCCAGCGTGCCGTTGTTGATGGTGGTACCACCGGTGTAGGTGTTGGCACCGCTCAGGGTCACGGTGGCCGCACCGTCCTTGACCAGGCCGCCGGTACCGGAAATCACACCGCCCAGTGTCAGCGCCTGGCTGCCAAGCAGGTCGAGGTTCGCGCCCGCTGCGAGCCCGATGTTGTTGGCCAGGTTGACGCCTGTCGATGCGTCCAGCGTCGCGTTGCCGCCCACTGCCAGCGCACCGCTGCCGAGCGCAGCGTTGTTGCCGACCACCAGGCCACCGCCGTTGAGTGCGACGCCACCACTGAACAGATTGGCGCCTCCCAGTGTGAGGACGCCGGCGCCATTCTTGACCAGGCCACCGGTGCCGGAAATCGCGCCATCGAAGAGGCTGTTGCCCACACCACCGAGTGTCAGCGTCTGTGCACCCAGGCTCACCGTCGAGCCCGCCACCCCGTTCAACGAGCCGATGGTCTGGTTGGCCCCTGCGGTGGAGATATCGAAGCCGGTGCCTGCAGCGCTCAGCGTCACCGCGCCGGTGGCTGCAAGGCTGCCGCCCGGACCAATCGCCAGCGTACCGGCAGTGATGAAGGTGCCGCCGGTGTAGGTGTTGGCACCGGTCAGCGTCTCGATGCCCGTACCGACCTTGGTCAGGCCACCCGTGCCTGCGATCGAGCCACTGAAGGTGCCATTGGTGGCGCCGCCGACTTCGATCGAGTTGGCGCCGAGGTTCACCGTACCGTTGCCGACCAGGGTTCCGAACACCTGCGTGCCGCTGCCGGCAGACAGATCCAGCGTGGCACCTGTGGCGAGGTTCACGGTACCGCTCGCCGCCAGGCTGGCACCGGCCCCCAGCGCCAGCGTGCCGGCGTTGATGTTGGTGCCACCGGTATAGCTGTTGATGCCATTCAAGGTCAGCGTCGCGCTGCCGTTCTTGGTCAGGCTGCCGGCACCGGAAAGGACGCCGTTGAGCGTCAGTGCGTTGGTCCCGAGCACGGTCAGCCCGGCGTTGAGCGCGATGTTGTTGGCCAGCGTTGCCAGGCCGGTGGTATCCAGCGTGGCAGCACCGCCGACCGTCAATGCACCGGTGCCCAGCGCCGCGTCATTGCCGAGTACCAGCCCGCCTGCATTGAGGGTCACGCCGCCGCCAAAGGTGTTGGCACCGGACAGCGTCTGTACGCCCGCGCCCACCTTGACCAGCCCCCCGCCGCCACTGATCACGCCGTCGAACGCGGCATTGCCGGCCGTACCGAACGTCAATGAGTTTCCGCCCAGCGCCAGCGTGCTGCCGCCCAGACCATTGAGTGCGCCGATGGTCTGGCTGCTGCCGGCACCGGAGATATCGAAGCCGGCGCCCGCCCCCAACGTGACGTCACCCGCCGCGGCCAGGCTGCCGCCCGTGCCCAGCGCCAGCGTGCCGGCATTGATGGTGGTACCGCCGGTGTAGGTGTTGGCACCGGACAGCGTCAGCGTGGTAGCGCCGTTCTTGATCAGGCTGCCATTGCCGCCGACCACGCCCGACAGCGTCAGCGCATTGCTGCCCGGCACCGTCAGTGCAACGCCCGAGCCCAGCGTGACCGCATTGCCGAGCGTCACTGCCGCGCCCGCATCCAGCGTGGTGCTGGTATTCACCGCCAGCGGGCCGGTACCAAGCGCACCATCCGCACCGACGACCAGGCCACCACCGTTCAGGGTCAGGCCGCCAGCGAAGGTGTTGGTGTTGTTGAGGGTCAGCAGGCCCGTACCGTTCTTGACCAGGCTGCCATTGCCGGCCACCACGCCACCGAGCGTGACATCGTTGCTGCCGCCCAGCGTCAGCTGCGTGCCCGCACCGAAGTTCACTGCATTGGCCAGGTTCAACGCCACCGTGCTGTCCAGCGTGGTGGTGCCACCGATGCCCAGCGCACCGGTGCCGAGCGCGCTGGCATTGCCGAGGATCAGGCCACCCGCGTTGAGTGCAACACCGCCACTGAAGGTGTTGGCACCGGACAGCGTCTGCACGCCGGTACCCGTCTTGACCAGGCCGCCAGTGCCACCGATCACGCCGGCAAAGCTGCCGTTGCCGGCGCCGCCAAAGGTCAGCGACTGCGCGCCCAGCGCCAGCTGGCTGCCTGCGACGCCGTTGAGTGCGCCAATGGTCTGCGCGGCACCGGCTGCGGAGATGTCCAGCGTCGCACCGGCGCCGGCAAGATCCACCGCACCGGCCGCGGCAAGGCTGCCACCGGCCCCCAGCGCCAGCGTGCCGGCGTTGACGGTGGTGCCACCCCCGAACGTGTTGGCGCCAGACAGCGTGAGGCGCGCCGCGCCATCCTTGATCAGCCCGCCGGCGCCGAACACCGGACCGGTCAGCGTCAGGTCATTGCTGCCCAGCACGGTGAGGTTGGCGCCGGCGGCGAGGCCGAGGGTGTTGCCCACCGAAAGCGCCGCAGTGGCATCCAGCGAAGCGTTGCCGCCCACGTCCAGCTGGCCGGTACCCAGCGCCTGTGCGTTGCCAAGCTGCAGTACGCCCGCGTTGAGCCCGACGCCCCCGCTGAACGTATTGGCGCCGTTCAACGCCAGTGTCGCCGCACCGTTCTTGACCAGCCCGCCGGTGCCGCTGATGACGCCCCCCAGCGACACGTTCTGGCTGCCCAGCAGATCCAGCACCGCACCGGCGCCGAGGTTGACGCTGTTGGCCAGGTCCAGCGCCACCGAACTGTCCAGCGTGGTATTGGCCCCCACCGACAATGCACCGGTGCCCAGCGCGCCGGCATTGCCCAGCAGCAGGCCGCCGCCGTTGACGGTCAGCCCGCCACCGAAGCTGTTGGCGCCATTGAGGGTCAAGGTGGTGGCACCGTTCTTCACCAGCCTGCCCGCACCGGACACCACCCCACCCAGCGTGATCGACTGCGAACCCGGCAGCGACAACGCGGCGCCTGCACCCAGTGCCACGTTGTTGCCCAGGTTCAGCGGCGCACTGCCGTCGAGCGAGACGTTGCCACCGATGCCCAGCGTCCCGGTGCCGAGTGCGCCGCTGTTGCCCAGCAGCAGGGCGCCAGCGTTCGCGCTCAGTCCACCACTGAAGGTGTTGGTACCGTTCAAGGTCAGTGTCGCCGCGCCGTTCTTGACCAGGCTGCCGGTGCCCGTGATGTTGCCGGCCAGGGCCAGGTTCTGGCTGCCCGGCAGGGTCAGGGCCGCGCCGAGGTTGATCGCATTGCCCAGGTTCAGCGCTGTCGTGGCATCCAGCGAACCGTTGCCACTGACCGTCAGCGCGCCGCTTCCCAGCGCACCGGCATTGCCCAGCACCAGGCCACCGGCCGTAAGGTCCAGGCCACCACTGAAGGTATTGGCGCCGGTCAGCGTCTGCACGCCGGTGCCCTGCTTGACCAGGCCGCCGGTACCACCGATCACGCCCGCGAACGTCTGGTTGGTGGCATCACCGAAGGTGAGCGTGCTGCTGCCCAGCGTCACCGTGCTGCCGGCAATACCGGACAGCGCGCCGATGGTCTGGTTGCCGCCGAGCGAGATGTCCAGGTCCGCGCCAACGCCGGTCAGGTTGACCGCACCGCCGGCAGCCAAGCTTCCGCCGCTGCCCACCGCAACCTTGCCGGCATTGATCGCCAGGCCGCCGGTGAAGGTATTTGCGCCACCCAGCGTAAGCGTGGCTGCACCGTTCTTGACCAGGCTGCCGGTGCCACCGATGGCGCCGCCCAGCGTCAATGCGTTCGAGCCCAGCACATTGAGCGAGCCACCCGCGCCCAGCGTGATGCCATTGCCGACCGCAAGCGCCGCGCTGGTGTCGAGCGACACCACGCCACCAACATTCAGCGCACCGGTTCCCAGTGCTCCAGCGTTGCCCAGCACCAGGCTGCCGGCATTGAACGCCACGCCGCCGCCGAAGGTGTTGGCGCCATTGAGCGTCAGCGACGACGCACCGCTCTTGACCAGGCCACCGGCGCCACCGATCACGCCGTTGAACGTCAACGCCTGGTTGCCGAGCAGATTGAGGCTGGCACCCGAACCGAGGTTGACCGCGTTGGCCAGTGCAAGCGCCCCCGTGGTTCCATCGAGCGTCACGTTGCCGCCGACACTGAGCGCACCGCTACCCAGCGCAGCAGCATTGCCCAGCAGCAGGCCGCCGCCGTTGAGTGCCACGCCGCCGCTGAGGTTGTTCACGCCCGACAAGGTCTGCACGCCGGTGCCCAGCTTGACCAGGCCACCCGTGCCTGCGGCGAACGTACCGCTGTAGCTGGTATCGCCCAGCCCCGCGAGGGTGAGCGTGTGGCTGCCCAGGTTAACCGAACCGCCGAGGCCCGCCAGCGAACCGATGGTCTGGTTGGCGGCCGCCGACAGGTCCAGGGTGGTACCGACGCCGACCGTGATCGCGCCGGTGGGTGACAGGCTGCCGCCCGCGCCCAGCGCCAACGCGCCTCCGGCCAGGTTGAAACTGCCGGTCAGCGCATTGGCGCCGTTCAAGGTGAGGGTGCCGGCGCCGCTCTTGGTCAGGTTGCCGGCACCGGAGATCGAACCGTTCAATGACAACGCATTGCTGCCCAGCAGGTTCAGCGAGCCCCCGCCATTGATCACCAGATTGTTGCCCAGGGTGAAGCCCGCCGTCGTATCCAGTGAAGCGCTGCCACCCACGGTCAGGTTGCCGCTGCCCAGTGCACCGGCATTGCCCAGTACCAGGCCGCCGGCATTGAGGTTGACGCCGCCGGAGAACAGGTTTGCGCCGCCGAGAGTAACGATGCCGGTGTTGTTGACCGTCAGCCTGCCAGTACCGGACAGCAAGCCCCCCAGGCTGAACGCATTGGTCCCTGCCAGGGACAGATTGCCACCAAGGCTGAAAGCGTTGGCCAGGTTCAGACCGGCCGTGGCGGAGGCGATGGCACCGCCGTTGGCGGTGAACAGCCCTGTGCCGAAGGAACCGGCATTGTTGAAATTGACCAGGCCATCATTGAGCGTGGTCGTACCTGCACCCGCCCACGCACCCTGCAGGTTCCAGGTGCCGCTGTTGACGGTGAGCTTCTGGAAGTTGAGGTACTGGTTCCAGCCCAGCGTGGTCACCGCTCCGCCGGTGCCGGACCCCGGACCGCTGACGACGTTCTGCAACACCAGCGTGTTGTTGGCCGCACCACTGCCGGTACCGGCGTCGACCGATCCCGCAGCCGCAACCTTTACCCCGGTGACACCGGTAATCACGCCGGCAAGAGCGCTGCCGCCGCCGCTCACAACGCTGGAACCCGACACTGCGGTGAAGGTGTTGCCGCCGGTTGAATCACCCAGGTGAACGCTGCCACTGACCGCCCCCGCATTGAGGAACGTGTTACCGCCAGAAGCACCCAGGCCGACGCGTCCGTCGATGGTGCCTGTGTTGGCCACATTGGCGGCTGCACCACCATAGGTCACCACCGTGGTCGCGTCGGAAACGCTGCCTGCACCGATCAGCGACGTGCTGATCAGGCCGGCGTTGTTGATGGTGGTGGTGCCGTTGACATTCTGTGCCACCAGCGCCTGTCCACCGAAGCCCAGCAGCGTTGCGATGTTGACGACACCCTTGATCTGTCCGCTGGCGTTGTTGTTGACGACGATCACGCTGTTGTTGGCAGAACCATTGCCGATGACCAGGCCGGGCGAGGCGAGGATGATCGAGCTCGGATCGATCGTGCCATTGTTGTTGACCGTCACGTTGTCGCCGGTCAGCGTTGCTGCGTTGCCGCCACCTACGATCGGCGGCGTACGCAGCAATGCACCCGCGTCGATGTTCAGCGTGAGGCCGTTGGTCGCGTTGGAGTAGTTGTTGATGCTGGTGGTGCTGTCGCAGTTTACGGTTGTGGTGCCGGTGCACGCTGCGAATGCCGATCCGCTGGCCAGTGTGGCGGCCAAAGCCGCCGCCAGCTGGTGCGCCCGCAATCGCGGCACCCGCCCTGCGCTGACCGCGCTTCCGCCGGGGTTCTGGGCGACCTCCGAAGCAACCTGCATTACCCCAAGGGCACGATTGAAAACCAGACGGTAAATGCGGTTCATCGGTAAATCTCCATGAAAAGACCGGATGGCACAGCTGGCAGGTTTTTTGGAGACAATGCGGCCCACCCCGGCTCCCCGAACGGGAACAAGGCCTGAAGGCATTAACTCCTGAAAATCTTCACATCTTCACGCGATCGCACCCGGGGACAGGTGCGCCAGCGCGTCCGTCAAGGCGAAAACTCCCCGATTTCGCCCGACGAATGGCGGCACTGTGCGACCGACGGTGCCAGCGGCATGTGAATCACGCGCGCTATTTTTATGACGTGCGTCAAATAACAGGGGCGGACAAAATGGTTTTGCCGAAAATGCATATACCTGCAGCAAGCGGAGATTCCCTTCCCCGCCATAAGTAAATGGATTCAGCTGCTCGAGAGTTTCATCAGCACCAGGCCGGAAACGATCAACACCGCCGCACCGATCCGCATCGGGCTGACCTGCTCGCCCAGGAACACAATGCCAACCACGAACGCCCCGACCGCGCCGATGCCGGTCCAGATCGTATAGGCGGTTCCCAGCGGCAGGCTGCGCATGGCCACCGCCAGCAACCAGAAGCTGGCGATCATGCCGATGATGGTGACCACGGTGGGGGTGAGCCGGGTGAAGCCTTCGGACTGCTTCATGGACACGGCCCAGACGATTTCCAGCAGGCCGGCAAACAACAGATAGATCCAGGCCATGACGGCCCTCCTCTTGGTAGGGCCAGGCCGTCCTGGTCTTTGATTCCCGATGTGGGGGAGGTCGTTCCTCCTGGCCGGCATTCTAGCAACGGCGGCAGCCCCAGGCCGCCGCCGCCGGGAGCGGGTTACAGCCGATTCAGTGCATGAAGCTGGCGTCGATGGGCCTGCCTGCGCTAGAATGCGCGTCTGCCATCGGCCAGCCCGATGTGCAGTCCGGCTGTGGTCTCCGGCGCGCCGCGCGCTGTTTCCCCTGATCCGTGAACTGGCCGCCCATCGGGCGGCCAACGTCTCTATGGTGGCCCCGTCGGCCCCTCGCGACGCTAGGTCGAAAACCCCGCCAGGGCCGGAAGGCAGCAACGGTATCGATCGACGCGGGCGCCGAGGTCAGCCGGCGGGGCCACCGCCTTTTCCGCACTGGGGTCAGTTCCCTTTGCATGGCAAAGGGATCTGACCCCGGCTTCGCATTCTTGGCCCGGCATGGCGCCGCGCTACCCTGCCTCGGGCGTGCCCTGGTGGAACACCATGCGCCATCTGTCCCCGTGCCGGCGCCACAGCGAACTGCGCAGCACCCAGTGCTGCAGCTGCCCATCAAGGTGATGGCGGCTGCGGTAGCGCACCTGGGCCAGGTCCTGCGACAGCAGCCAGACGGCGTACTGCTCCGATTCGATCTGCACCTGGGCACGCTCCAGCGGAATCTCCACCAGCGCGGCCGCACGGTCGTAGCACTGGCCGGAGCTGCCGATCTCGCTGAAATCCTCATCCAGCAATGCGGCCAGTTGCTCGCGGTCGGCACGCACCTGCGGCGCATGCAGTGCACGCTCCAGCGCCTCCAGCCCGGCAGCCAACGCCGCACCTGCGGGCTGGCCGGTACCGCTCACGGCGGGTCCTGGGCCAGCACGTGCGGGGCGGTCGGGCTCGCCAGCGGCACGCACTGCCCCGGCTGCGCCACGCGGTGCCCACGCGCAGCCAGCGCCAGACCATCGGCCGCGCTGGCGTAGTGGTACAGCATCATCCGCGCCTGCAGTTCGGCGCTGTACTCACGCTCCAGATCGTCCACGCCGGTATGCGAGGGATTGCCGTGCAGGCCGCAATCGTGAGCGATCAGTTCGTTGTCACTGGCAAAGCGTGCCAGCATCTCCGGAATCGGCCGGGTATCGCCGCTCCAGGTCAGCGCGCCCTGCAGGCGCAGGCCATAGGCCGTCTCCGGCCAGTGGTGGCGCACCGGAAACACTTCCAGGCGCACGCCCTCGTGCCAGAACGCCTCGCCCACCACGATCAGCTGGAAGGCATCCCAGAAGTTCGCACCGCCCTCGGCCAGCACGTTCGGGTAATCCCCGATGCGCTTGTGCAGCAGCGGCACCACCGTGGCGGGCACGTACAGGCGCACCTTGCCGCGCCGGTGCGCATTGAAGAAGGTATCCACGAACAGGCGCTCGAAGCCGGCCACGTGGTCCAGGTGCACATGGGTGACGAACAGCGCCTGCGGCATCTGCCCGTAGTGCGCCTTGAACGCGGTCAGGCCTTCGCCACCACAATCGATGGTCAGCCATGGGCGCCCCTCCCGTTCAATCACCGACATCGGCGACCCCAGCTCGACCGCCGACGCATTGCCGACGCCGAGGAAACGCAGCGACCAGTCCATCAGGTGCCCCGGTTCCAGGCCATGTCATAGGCACGGCGCAGCCGCGCGTAGTCCTTCTGCACGTCTTCCACGCTGCGCTCGCCGCGCAGCTTGATCAGCGAGCGCAGCAGGCGCTTGAGGTTGCGCTCGCGCCAGGCGGTCGCCGGGATGCGGATCACGCCGCGGTCGAAATCGATCAGCCAGCCATGGCCGCTGCCATCGAACAGGATGTTGTGCGCGTTGAGATCGGCATGGTCCAGGCCGGCACGATGGAAACGGGCAATCAGGCGCCCGGTCTCCTCCCAGGGAGCCCCCCGGCCGGCCACCAGTGCGCGGTCGGCCAGCGAGCGCACGCCCTCGATCCGCTCCATCAGGATCGCCGCCCGGTAGCGCAGGCCCTCGCGCATGTAGAACGCGGCGATCGGCCGTGGCACCGGCAGCTTTTTCTCGCGCAGGGCGCGCATCAGGCGGAATTCGGCGAAGCTGCGGGTCCGGTCCGAGCCGCGCCAGAGGTACTGGTCATGGCTGATACGGGCCGCCATGCCGCCGCGCAGGTAGTGGCGCAGCACGCTGGCACCGAACGGCGCATCGACGAACCAGGCGCTGCCGCGGCCGCCCTCGCCCACCGGCCGGGCCCTGCTGCCCCAGTGCTGGGGCGAGAACAGGCCGATCTCGGCTTGCCGCAGCCGCTCGCGGTCGAACAGAATGGCCCCGATGCCGCGACCCTCGCGGCATGGCGTCAGCGCTTCATTGGCGTCGAATGCGACCATTTCATTGAGTCTAACAACACATGGCATCAGCGTCCTCCTCCTTGTGCCTCCTGCGCCTGTCCGCACTTGGCGATGTCACCCACGTGGTGCCCCTGGTGCGTACCCTGCAGGCCGCGCGCCCGGACACGCCGATCCACTGGATCATCGACAAGGTCGGCCACAAGCTGCTCGACGGCCTGCCCGGCGTCACCTTCCATGCCTACGACAAGAAGAGCGGCATGGCCGGGGTCAAGGAACTGCGCAGGCAGCTGCCGCCGGGGCGCTTCGAAGCGCTGCTGCAGATGCAGGTCGCGTTCCGCGCCAACCTGCTGTCGGCCTTCATTCCGGCCGAGCGCCGCATCGGCTACGACCGCAGCCGCTCGAAGGACCTGCATGGGCTTTTCATCAACGAACGCATTCCCGACCGTCCGGGCATCCATGTGCTCGATGCCATCGGCAGCTTCTGCGAACCGCTGGGCCTGCGCCAGACCGAGGTCAGCTGGGACCTGGCCGTGCCGCAGTCGGCATATGAGTGGGCCGCCGCGCAGTGGCACGACGATGGTCGCCCGGTGCTGATGATCTCGCCGTGCTCCAGCCACGTGCGCCGCAACTGGTACGCCGACCGCTACGCCGCCGTGGCCAACCACGCGGTCACGCGCGGCTGGCAGGTGGTGCTGTGCGGCGGCCGCAGCGAACTTGAGCGCAGCATGGCCGACGCCATCCAGGCACAGCTGCACACGCCGGCGCTGGACCTGGTAGGCAAGGACACGCTGAAGCAGCTGCCCGCCCTGCTGGCCCGCGCCAACCTGGTGATGACGCCCGATTCCGGCCCGATGCACATCGCCAACGCGATGGGCGCCAAGGTGCTGGGCCTGCATGCGGCCAGCAATCCGAACCGCAGCGGCCCGTACTCGGATCGTCGCTATTGCGTGGACCGCTACGACGATGCGGCACGCAAGTACCTCGCCAAGCAGGCCACCGATCTGAAGTGGGGCACCAAGATCGAGTTCGACGATGTGATGGAACTGATCACCGTGGAAGACGGTATCGCTGCCTTCGAACGCTACGTCGCCGACCACCTGGGGTGAGCGGCAGGCCGCCCGGGATTACACGCGCTGCGCGTAATCCTGATAGGACTTCTCCTCCACGTACGCCGAGCCCAGTGCGAGGTTGATCGCCTTCTTGATGCGCGCGCGTTCGTCATTGCGCAGGTACACGCTGCGCGCCAGGTCGATGAAGCCCTGGTCGAACGCCTGCGCCTTCTCCTTCAGCCGGATGTCGTCCTCGATCTCCCACAGCTGCTCGTTGACCACCTTCAGCTCGGCACGCAGCCTGGCGATGTCCTTCACGGCCGCCGGGTGTGCCATCCAGGTCTGCTCCAGCGCCGACAGCTCCCTGCGCACGTTGGCCAGCTTGCCCTCGTCGCTGATGCGCTCGGACTTGATCTGCAGGATCGAAATCTTGTCCAGCAGCTCGCCGAAAGAAACGGGAACGAGGATTTCAGCGGTCATGGGGAAAAGCTCCAGCAGGTGATGCGTACATGGTAACCCGCAGCGTCCGCACGGATATCCCCGGTAGATCCACGCCATGCGTGGATGAGCCTGCCAGCAGGAACAGCGTCCACGCACCGCGCGGATCTCAGTGATGCATCTGGAGGACCAAGCCCCTCTGTTGAGGGGCTGCCCCGACAGGGGCGGGGAGAGGCCGGCAAAGGGAGGGGCCCACAGGTTGCACAGCAACGTGTGGGGCGACGCGCAGAGCGCGTCGCGTCCCGCGCCAGATCAGTACAGGGTCACTACGGCGTGATGCCCGCCGCGCATCCACGCACCGCGCGGATCTCAGTGATGCATCTGGAGGACCAAGCCCCTCTGTTGAGGGGCTGCCCCGACAGGGGCGGGGAGAGGCCGGCAAAGGGAGGGGCCCACGCGTTGCGCAGCAACGTGTGGGGCGACGCGCAGAGCGCGTCGCGTCCCGCGCCAGATCAGTACAGGGTCACTACGGCGTGATGCCCGCCGCGCATCCACGCACCGCGCGGATCTCAGTGATGCATCTGGAGGATCAAGCCCCTCTGTTGAGGGGCTGCCCCGACAGGGGCGGGGAGAGGCCGGCAAAGGGAGGGGCCCACACGTTGCACAGCAACGTGTGGGGCGACGCGCAGAGCGCGTCGCGTCCCGCGCCAGATAAAGAAAAAGGGCTGCCTTTCGGCAGCCCTTTTTCTTTATCTGGCGGAGAGGGGGGGATTCGAACCCCCGAGGCGCTATAAACGCCTGCCTGATTTCGAGTCAGGTACATTCAACCACTCTGCCACCTCTCCGGGTGGTCCCCGGCGGACCGGGGACGCGCATCATACGAGGAAGTCAGGCCGACGACAAGTCATTCCGGTCAATGAAGTGAAAATTTCCTGGATGCATGCCTTGCCGGATGCCCGCAGCCCCCCGATGATGCCTGTCTCCCCAGCAATACCCCGCCCCTGCACACCATGATCGAATTCGGACACCTCACCCACCCCGGCCTGCGCCGCGAGCTCAACGAAGACACCTACTACGGTGACAGCGAGCTGGCCCTGTGGCTGGTGGCCGATGGCATGGGCGGCCACGCCTGCGGCGAGGTGGCCAGCGCGCTGGCGCGCGAAACCATCGTGCGCGAGATCCGCCGTGGCGCGCCGCTGGCCCAGGCCATCCGCACCGCCGACGAAGAGATCATCCGCGCCTCGCGGCGGCGCAACGACACCCTGCCGATGGGTACCACCGTGGTCGCCGCACGCGTGCAGGGCAATCGCTATGAAGTGGCATGGGTCGGCGACAGCCGTGCCTACCTCTGGCGTGACGGCCAGCTGGCACAGCTCAGCCAGGATCACAGCGTGGTGCAGGAACTGGTCGCGCAGGGCAACCTGACGGCCGAACAGGCACGCGCGCATCCACATCGCAACGTGGTCACCCAGGCGCTGGGCGTCACCGATCCGGCACATCTGAACGTGGCCACCACCAGCGGCGAGCTGCGCCCCGGCATGCAGCTGCTGCTGTGCAGTGACGGCCTGACCGAGGAAGTGGACGACCGCGGCATCGCCCGCACCCTCGCCTTCGAGGATGCAAGCGCACAGGAATGCGTGGACACGCTGGTCGCCGCCGCGCTCGACGGCGGTGGCCGCGACAACATCAGCGTGATCCTGGTGCGCTGCCATTAACCCGTAGATCCACGCCATGCGTGGAGGCGGTAGTGCCGGCCGCTGGCCGGCTCACCGGGAAACGTGTTCACGCAGATGCCGGCCAGCGGCCGGCACTACCTCTTCCAGGCATTACGCGCTGGCGGGCTCTTCCACCTTCGGCCCATCCCACAGTGCGTGGCCGGCCTTCTTGCGCAGCCGCTCCAGCCGCGCGGCATGCGCTTCCAGCTCCGACGGCGTGGCCACTACGCGCGGGCGCGGCAGCAGCTTGCTGGTATCGAAGGCCTGCAGTGCCGCACCGGCGCCACCGCCATCGTCATCCCCCAGGCCGAATCCGATCTCTTCCTGCCCCGAGGTCAGCGCGATGTAGACGTCGCCCAGGATCTGCGCATCGAGCAGGCCGCCATGCAGCGCACGGTGCGAGTTGTCCACGCCCAGCCGCTTGCACAGCGCATCCAGCGAATTGCGCTGGCCCGGGAAGCGCTCGCGCGCCATCACCAGGGTATCGATCACCGTGCAGCGATCGGTGATCTTCCCGTACTGCGGGCCCAGCAGCGACAGCTCGTTGTCGAGGAAGCCCAGGTCGAACGCCGCGTTGTGGATGATCAGCTCGGCGCCATCGATGAAGGCCAGGAACTCATCGGCGATCTGCGCGAAGTCCGGCTTGTCAGCCAGGAACTCCAGGGTCAGGCCGGTGACTTCCTGCGCGCCCTGTTCGAACTCGCAGTCCGGCTTGATGTACTGGTGGTAGTTGTTGCCGGTCGGGCGGCGCTTGAACAGTTCCACGCAGCCGATTTCGACGATGCGGTTGCCCTTCTTCCATTCCAGGCCGGTGGTTTCGGTATCGAGGATGATCTGACGCATGGGCTCAGTTTACCGGGCTGGCGTCGCGGATCTGGATGGCCGCGTTGCGCGCCAGCGTATCCACCCGCTCGTTGTCCGGGTCACCGGAGTGGCCCTTTACCCAGCGCCAGTCGATCTGGTGCCGCAGCGTCGCGGCATGCAGGCGCTCCCACAGCTCGCGGTTCTTCACCGGGTCGCCGCCGGCGGTCTTCCAGTTCTTGCGGATCCAGCCGGGCAGCCACTGCGTCAGGCCCTGCCGCACGTACTGCGAATCGGTATAGAGCACGATGTTGCAGGGCTCGGTGAGCGTCTCCAACCCGGAAATGGCCGCCATCAGCTCCATCCGGTTGTTGGTGGTGTGCGCTTCGCCGCCGCTCAGTTCACGCTCGTGGCCCTTGTAGCGCAGCAGCGCAGCCCAGCCGCCGGGGCCGGGATTGCCAAGGCAGGAACCGTCGGTGTGGATTTCGATGGTTTTCAATACAACTCCAGATCAGGTGGCAACGGTGCCGAGCCAACGCACCGGCAACGGTTTCGGCCCGGGCAGGGCCAGCGTGCGCTTTTCAGCATGGAACAGGCAGGCCGCGCGCAGCGGCGCCCAACCGCCCGTGCGGCGACTGCCTGCACCGCGCCAGAGCGGGCCGAGGTAACGCATATCGTCGCACTCCAGCCCGTGGCGGCCGAGCAGCAGGCGGATCCGCTGTGGCGTGCGCACCACCAGTCCGTGCTGGCGCCAATGCGTGCGGTAAGGGCTGAACGGGTTGAGGCTGCTCAGCCACAGGTGGCCGCCCGGCATCAGCACGCGCTCGCACTCGTCCAGCAGTCGCTCCGCATCGCCCGCGGTCACATGCTGCAGCACGACCGCGTTGACGCTCTCGCTGGCCAGCGGCAGCGGCAGCGCACAGCGGGTGTCGCCGGCATAGCCCTGGCCCTGCCGGAACAGCCGCAGCCCGCGCCCGCCCAGCTGCGCATCCTCCAGCCAGGCCGCACTCGGTGCGATCCACAGCCAGGGCTGCGTCGGCAGGACAGACAGCTGCGGCAGCAGCAACTGCCGCTCCAGCACGCGCAAGGAGCCCGCCGGTTCAGTGTCGAACCACGGGGCCTGGCTCGCTTGACGGGTGCTCTGCAGCGCGGGCATGGTCCAATTCTATGCGACTGACTGCCCTGCCCGCATTTGCGGACAACTACATCTGGACGTTGATCGACGACGCTGGCGCCGCCGTGGTCGTCGATCCCGGCGATGCCGCGCCGGTGCTTGCGCTGGCCGATCAGGGCCTGCGCGTGGACACGATCCTGCTCACCCATCACCACGATGACCACATCGGTGGCGTGCCCGCGTTGCAGGCACGTTTTCCCGGCGTACGGGTCATCGCGCCCGTCGAGGAGCGCATCCCTGCAGCGACCGAGCTGGTCGGCGAAGGTGAACGCGTTCAGGCACTGGGCCGGACGTTCCACGTACTATCCGTGCCCGGGCATACCCGCAGCCACATCGCGTTTCACACTGCTGAACATCTTTTCAGCGGAGATTCGTTGTTCAGCCTGGGCTGTGGACGCCTGTTCGAAGGTACGCCGTCCCAGCTGCTGGCATCGATGCGCAAGCTGGGTACCTTGCCCGCGCAACTGCTGCTTTGTTGCGCCCACGAGTACACCGTGTCAAATGCCGTCTTCGCGCGGCATGTCGACCCCGCCAACGCTGCCCTGTGGCAGCGCCAAGAGGAGGCTTTGGCCATGCGCCGCGATGACCGTTCCACCCTGCCGGTAACCCTGGCCAACGAATTCGACTGCAATCCGTTCCTGCGCGTGCACACGGCGCCGATCCGCGCGGCAGTGTCGGCGCACCTGGGCCGCGACGTCGTTGACGACGTCGACGTCATGGCCGGTCTCCGGCACTGGAAAGACGGCTTCCGCGCATGATGCGCCGAAGTCTGCCGCTGGCCCTGGGCCTGGTCCTGGGGCTGGCCGGAACCGCCGGTGCCCAGTCGCTGGGCGCGGGCATCGGCCAGAACCTGGCCGCCGCGGCGGCCCTGCCGCTGGATCCGGCCGCGTTGCCGGCCGCGTCGGTCCGCAATGGCCAGGAGATCTTCTCCAGCTTCCGCGACGGCCTGGCCGAGCCCACCTGCAATGCCGAGGCCACCAGCCCGCGCTGGCAGAAGCAGTTCGCCCACGCCCCGTCGCGCCTGGCCAACCAGGATGACGATGCGCTGGTGCTGTTCGGCTACGTGGTTGAAGAGCTGCGCAAGGCCAACCTGCCTACCGAATTCGCACTGATCCCGTTCGTGGAAAGCGGCTACCGGCCCAATGCCCGCAATGGCAGCGGCCCGACCGGCCTGTGGCAGTTCATCGCCACCACCGCGCGCAACCACCGCGTGCCCATGGCCAACGGCTACGACGGCCGCCTGTCGGCGGTCGATTCCACCCAGGCCGCAGTGCGCTACCTGAAGACCCTGCACGGCATGTTCGGCGGCGACTGGCGCCTGGCCACCATGGCCTACAACGCCGGTGAGTACCGCGTGTTGCAGTCCATGCGCAAGGCGGGCATGAACGCGCAGAACGCCAAGCCGTCGGCGCTGCCCGGCCTGTCGCCGGTCACCCATGCCTACGTCGAGAAGCTGCATGCCCTGGCCTGCGTGCTGGAAGACGTGGAAGACCAGCCGGGCGTGATGGCCTCGCTGGACCGCACCGTGCCGGTGCTGAAGGACCACACCCTGCCCGCCGGCACCAGCGTCCAGCAGTGGGCCGCACAGCGCGCCCTGGACCCGGCCAGGATCGCCCGCCTCAACCCCGCCCTGGCGGGCGGTGGCCGCGCCTCGTCGGGTACCACCCGCGTGCTGGCTCCTGTCTCGGCTGCCAATGCGACGGTGGCGGACACCGCATCCGCCCTGGTCGCCAGCGCTGCGCCAGTCGCCACCGCAGCACCGACGCCGCAGGTGGCCAAGACCGTCGCCGCGATCGCTGATCGTCCGCGCAGCCGCCGCCACACCGTGCGTGATGGCGAGTCGGCCTGGACCATCGCCCGCCGCTACGGCATGCCGGTCAAGGCCCTGTTGTCGCTGAACGGCCTGAGCGGCAGCAGCGTGCTGAAGCCTGGCGCCGTGCTGCGCGTGGAAGACTGAGTCCGGCGCGGCACCGCCGCGCCCTGCCCTGTTTCCTGCAGAGCCGAGCCCTTGCTCGGCTTTTTCATGCCTGCGCCCGGCAGACGCAGTCGAGCATGGCTCGACGCTACACATCGGCAGGCACAAAAAAAGGCCCGGCAGTGCCGGGCCTTTCTCATGGATGCAGCCGCAAGGCTTACAGGTTCGCCTCGGTGGTCTGGATCACGAACTTCTTGCGCATCGCCTCGATGTAGGCCTTGGCCGCGGCCATGCCATCGATCTGGCTCAGCTGTTCCTTCAGCTGCTTCTGCTGCTCTGCAGTCACTTCCTTGATGTCGCCCGGATTGACCTTGTTCACCGCGAACAGCAGCGCGTGGCCATTGACGTCGACCTTGCCATAGCTCGGCTTGCCTTCGGCCGGCACCGGCGCACTGAAGATCGCGCGGTTGATTTCCGGGGTCGGCACCGGCTGGCTGCGCGGCAGGCCCGGCATCGGGCTCAGCTGCAGCTTCTCGCTGGCGGCCAGCGACTGCAGGGTGGCACCCGCCTTCAGCTTGGCCAGGATCGCATCGGCCGCCTTGTCGCTGGCCTGGCGCTGGCGGTCAGCGCGGATCGCGGCGATCACCTGGTCACGAGCCTTGTCCAGCGGCAGGGCCTGTTCCGGGGTGTGCGCAGCCACGCGGATGACCACGCTGTGGTTGGTCGCGCCCCCCAGGGCGATCGGGTCACTGGCGGTGCCGTCCTGCACCAGCACGTCGGAGAACGCCGCACGCAGCACGGCCGGGTCAGCGGCAATGCCACTGGCGGTCGCGCGGGTGATCGGGCCCAGCGTCTGCAGCGGCAGGTTCACTTCCTTGGCGGCAGCGGCCAGGTCGCTCGGGCTCTTGTTGATGGCATCGACCAGGCGACCGGCCAGCTCGTTGAAGCCACGCTCACCGTCGGCCTTCAGCTGTTCGGCGGCCAGCGTGTCACGCACTTCCTCGAACGACTTGCCCTGGCCACCGCGCACAGCGGCCACCTTGATGATGTGGTAACCGAACTCGGTCTTCACCGGGCCGATCACGTCTCCGGCCTTGGCCGCAAACAGCGCGTCCTCGAACGGCTTCACCATCGCACCGCGCTCGACCCAACCCAGGTCACCGCCCTGGTCCTTGGAGCCCGGATCTTCCGAATTGGCCTTGGCCAGCGCGCCGAAATCGGCACCAGCGGCCTTGGCTTCGGCAGCGATCCTGTTCGCCTTGGCTTCTGCACCGTCACCGGTGATCAGGATGTGCGAGGCCTGGCGCTGCTCCGGCGAGGTGAACTTCGCCTTCTCGTCTTCATAGCGCTTGCGCAGGGTGGCTTCATCGGCCGCCGCCGGTGCCGGCAGGTTCGCGCCGTTGATCTCGACGTACTCCAGCGACACGCTCTCGGCCTGGCGGAAATCCTTGCCGTGGCTGTCGTACCACTGCTTGATCTGCTCATCGGTCACCGGCGCGGTATCGGCCGGTACGGGCGGCAACGCGGCCAGCTCGACGTCGCGGGTTTCGCCCAGCAGCTTCAACAGGCGCTCGGTCTCTGCCTGGGTGACGAAGCCGGAGCTCTGCAGGCCCGACGGAATCACCGACTGCTGCAGGCTCTCGCGCACCAGCTCCTGGAACTGGGTCGGCGTACGCGGCGGGTTGCCGCCGGCCAGGGCCAGGCGATAGTTGTTCTCGTTGAACTTGCCGTTCGAATCGAGGAATGCGGGCATGGTCGCGATGTACTCGCGCACCGCGCCGTCGCCGATCACCACGCCCGCCTGCTCACCGACCAGGCGCACGACCTGCTCGTCGATCAGCTGGTCGAGCACGGCCATCTTGTTCTCGGTGCTCTCGAACGCGCGCGGGTCGAAGTTGTCGCCCTGCTGCTGGCGCTCACGCATGCGCTCCTGCTCGAAACGCGTGCGGAAATCCTGCGAGCTGATCTCGTGGTGCTGCCACAGCATGCGCACCGGCCACCACGACGGCGCCGAACGCCACCAGGTCGGCGGCGCGGAAACCTTGGCCACGTTCTGTGCGCCAACGCCACCGAGGTAGCTGTTGTCGATCACGAACAGGAACGGAATCATCAGCAGCCCCAGGATCACAGTGACGATCCAGCCTGAGGTCTTGTCGCGGAGTTTCTGCAGCATGGTGAGGAATCACAAGGCCTTATTGGCGAGCCCGGCAGTGTAACCCGCTTCGCCGCAGGGACCAAAAGCAGCGCCAGCGCGGCCTGCGCCCACATCGGCAGGCATGCGCCATCCGTGTGTCGGCCATTTCCACCATGGCGCAAAGAAAAAGCCCCCGGCTTGCGCCGAGGGCTTTTGAAGTTGGCGGAGCGGACGGGACTCGAACCCGCGACCTCCGGCGTGACAGGCCAGCATTCTAACCAGCTGAACTACCGCTCCGCGCTTGAACTTTGCAGGCGCCCAGTATATCCGAAGACTCCTTGGAAACCCAGCCCGATGAACACTTTTTTCAAAGTTTTTTCACAGGGACTTAAGAATTCTGCAATGGCGGAGCGGACGGGACTCGAACCCGCGACCTCCGGCGTGACAGGCCAGCATTCTAACCAGCTGAACTACCGCTCCGTTCTTGCAAAAACCTTTTCGCCTTCCTTCCGAACCTGTCGGTGAGAAGACAAGGCCCCCAGCTTCAGGCCGGGGGCCTCGATGTAGTGGCGGAGCGGACGGGACTCGAACACGCGACCTCCGGCGTGACAGGCCAGCATTCTAAACAGCTGAACTACCGCTCCGCGTTGTTACCTTTTTTGCTTTGAGCCGGCCTGGACCGGGGAGAAAACAAAGCCTCCAGCTTTTGGCCGGAGGCCTCGTTGAATGGCGGAGCGGACGGGACTCGAACCCGCGACCTCCGGCGTGACAGGCCAGCATTCTAACCAGCTGAACTACCGCTCCACACTCAAACTTTTACCGCGGTGCTGTGGTGGGTGCTGAGGGTTTCGAACCCCCGACCCTCTCCGTGTAAAGGAGACGCTCTACCGCTGAGCTAAGCACCCCAGCGAGCCGCTTAGTTTACAGCATCCTTCAGGGCCTTACCAGCCTTGAACGACGGATTCTTCGAAGCAGCGATCTTGATGGTGTCGCCGGTCTTCGGGTTGCGGCCGGTGCGGGCAGCACGGTCGCGGACCTGGAAGGTACCGAAGCCAACCAGGGTGACCGCATCGCCGTCCTTCAGCGCCTTGGTGACGGCAGCAACGACGGCATCGACAGCGCGGCTGGACTCGGCCTTGGTCAGGTCTGCAGCTTCAGCAACGGCATCGATCAATTCGGTCTTGTTCATTCTCTACAACTCCTTTGGCGGTGGGTTCCGCTTATTCGACAGGGAAGCAACCGCACGCGCTCTGCATGCGGCCGCCATGTGGAAACGGTTCGCCGAATTCAGCGATCGCCAGACTGCGATCACTCATTCGCGAGTGCTGCTTTTATACCAGTGGCCCTACCCCCACGCAAGCTGGAAAGCCAGCAACGACGCGGGTTTCGGGCCATTGGACAGCGCGCGTCAATGCTTGACGCGCGCGTTTCCACTCGGTTTGGCCTTGCTGCGCACCGTGACACGTTGCGCACTCTTGCGCGCCTTCTTCGGTGCCAACGGACGCTCCAGCGCCAGGTCCAGGACTTCTTCGATGTACTTCACCGGCACGATCTCCAGATCGCGGGTGACGTTGGCCGGGATGTCGGCCAGGTCCTTGCGGTTCTCCTCGGGAATGATGACCGTGCGGATTCCGCCACGCAGTGCGGCCAGCAGCTTCTCCTTCAGTCCACCGATGGCCGTGACGCGACCACGCAGGGTGATCTCGCCGGTCATCGCCACGTCGGCACGCACCGGCACCTTGGTCAGCATCGATACCAGCGAGGTGACCATCGCCGCGCCGGCACTCGGGCCGTCCTTCGGCGTAGCGCCATCGGGCACATGCAGGTGCACGTCGTGCTTCTGCAGGAAGTCGCTGTCGATGCCGAAGCCGACGGCGCGCGAACGCACCACCGACAGCGCCGCTGAAGCCGATTCCTTCATCACGTTGCCGAGCTGGCCGGTCAGGATCAGCTGGCCCTTGCCCGGCACCAGCGTCGATTCGATCTGCAGCAGATCGCCACCCACCTCGGTCCAGGCCAGGCCGGTGACCAGGCCGATCTCGTTCTCTTCCTCGGCACGGCCGAAGTCGAAGCGACGCACGCCCAGGTACTTGTCCAGGTTCTTGCTGGACACGCTCACCAGCGCCTTCTTCTTCGCGCCCTTCTTCGCCTTCACCGGCTGCGGGCCGGCCAGCGCGATCTCCTTCACCACCTTGCGGCAGATCTTGGCGATCTCGCGTTCCAGGTTGCGCACGCCCGACTCGCGCGTGTAGTAGCGCACGATGTCCTGGATGGCGTCACTGCCGATCTCCAGCTCTTCCGGCTGCAGGCCGTTGGCCTTGACCTGCTTGGGCACCAGGTAACGGGTGGCGATGTTGAGCTTCTCATCCTCGGTGTAGCCGGGGATGCGGATCACTTCCATGCGGTCCAGCAGCGGGCCGGGAATGTTGAGCGAGTTCGAGGTGGCCACGAACATCACTTCAGACAGGTCCAGGTCCACTTCCAGGTAGTGGTCGTTGAACGCGTTGTTCTGCTCAGGGTCGAGCACTTCCAGCAACGCCGAGGACGGATCGCCGCGGAAGTCCATCGACATCTTGTCGATCTCGTCGAGCACGAACAGCGGGTTCTTGCTGCCGACCTTGTTGAGGTTCTGCACGATGCGGCCCGGCATCGAACCGACGTAGGTGCGACGGTGGCCACGGATCTCGGCCTCGTCACGCACGCCGCCCAGCGACATGCGCACGAACTTGCGGTTGGTGGCCTTGGCGATGGACTGTCCCAGCGAGGTCTTGCCCACGCCCGGCGGCCCGACCAGGCACAGGATCGGGCCCTTCATCTGCTTCACGCGCGACTGCACCGCCAGGTATTCAAGGATGCGTTCCTTGACCTTCTCCAGCCCGTAGTGATCGGCATCGAGGGTGTCCTGCGCCACCTTCAGGTCCTTGCGAACCTTGCTGCGCTTCTTCCACGGCACGCCCAGCAACCACTCCAGGTAGTTGCGCACGACCGCCGCTTCGGCCGACATCGGCGACATCTGCTTGAGCTTGTTCAGCTCGTTGCGCGCCTTGGCCTCAACGGCCTTCGGCATGCCGGCCTCGGCGATCTTGCGCGCCAGCTCTTCCAGCTCGCCAGGCGCATCGTCCAGGTCACCCAGTTCCTTCTGGATGGCCTTCATCTGTTCGTTGAGGTAGTACTCGCGCTGGCTCTTCTCCATCTGCGACTTCACGCGGCCGCGGATGCGCTTCTCCATCTGCTGCACGTCGATCTCGCCGTCGACCAGGCCGACCAGCATCTCCAGGCGGTCACCGACGGCCAGCGTTTCCAGCAGGCGCTGCTTGTCGGCCAGGCGCACGCTGATGTGCGCGGCGATGGTGTCGGCCAGGCGCGCCGGCTCATCGATGCCCGACAGCGTCTGCAGCAGTTCCGGCGGCAGCTTGCGGTTGGTCTTCACGTACTGCTCGAACAGCGACATCAGCGAGCGGGCGATCGCCTCGACCTCGCGCGCTTCGCGCTCGTCGCTGGCGTCGATCTCCACGGCCTGGCCGTGCAGCGAGCCGTTGCGCTCGTCAACGTGGGTGACCTGCACGCGCGACAGGCCTTCGACCAGCACCTTGATGGTGCCGTCGGGCAGCTTCAGCAGCTGCAGCACCTGCGCCAGCGTACCGACCTGGTAGAGGTCGGCCGCATGCGGGTCGTCGGTTTCGGCCGACTTCTGCGCCAGCAGCAGGATGCGCTTGTCCGCCTCCATTGCCTGTTCGAGCGCGTGCATGGACTTGTCACGGCCGACGAACAGCGGAATGACCATGTGCGGGAACACCACTACGTCGCGCAGCGGCAGGACCGGCAGGTCGAGGGTTTCACTTGGGGAACGGGCCATGGGGGCTCCAGGGAAGGGGGAAAACCGCCTCCGGGAGGGCATCTTCCGGAGACAAAAAAAGCCGATGGCCCCGTTATGGGGCCATCGGCTTTCAGATGCAAGGCATTCCTTGAAAATCCTTTCCAATCAACAACCTGGAAGGATCACTCGGCGCCTGCGGCCTTCTGTTCAGGGACCGCCGGGGTCTGGTAGATCAGGTACGGCTCGGACTTGTGCTCGATCACCGATTCGTCCACCACCACCTTGCTGACGTTTTCCTGCGACGGCAGGTCGTACATGGTGTCCAGCAGGACCGATTCGACGATGGTGCGCAGGCCACGGGCACCGGTCTTGCGCTTGAGCGCCTTCCTGGCGATGGCCGACAACGCGTCCGGACGGAACTCCAGCTCGACGTTCTCCATCTCGAACAGCTTCTTGAACTGCTTGGTGATGGCGTTCTTCGGCTCGGTCAGGATCTTGATCAGGGCCGGCTCGTCCAGCTCCTCCAAGGTCGCCACCACCGGCAGGCGGCCGACGAACTCCGGAATCAGGCCGAACTTGATCAGGTCTTCCGGCTCGACTTCGGCCAGCACCTTGCCCACTTCCTGCTTGCGCTCGCTGCTCTTCACCTTGGCGCCGAAGCCGATGCTGCCGACGTCGGTGGAACGGGCCTGGATCACCTTGTCCAGCCCGGCGAACGCGCCGCCGCAGATGAACAGGATGTTCTTGGTGTCCACCTGCAGGAATTCCTGCTGCGGATGCTTGCGCCCGCCCTGCGGCGGAACGCTGGCCACGGTGCCTTCGATCAGCTTCAGCAGGGCCTGCTGCACGCCTTCGCCGGACACATCGCGGGTGATCGACGGGTTCTCGCTCTTGCGCGAGATCTTGTCGATTTCATCGATGTAGACGATGCCCTGCTGTGCCTTCTCGACGTCGTAGTCGCACTTCTGCAGCAGCTTCTGGATGATGTTCTCCACGTCCTCGCCCACGTAACCGGCTTCGGTCAGCGTGGTGGCGTCGGCCATGGTGAACGGCACGTTGAGCAGGCGGGCCAGGGTTTCGGCCAGCAGCGTCTTGCCCGAACCGGTCGGGCCGACCAGCAGGATGTTCGACTTCGCCAGTTCGACGTCGTCGTTCTTCTGCCGGCTCTCGATGCGCTTGTAGTGGTTGTACACGGCCACGGCCAGGGTGCGCTTGGCGCGGTTCTGGCCGATCACGTACTGGTCGAGGACCTCGAGGATCTCGCGCGGCTTGGGCAGCGAACTGCGCGCCGACTGCGCCTTTTCCTCAAGTTCCTCACGGATGATGTCGTTGCACAGCTCCACGCACTCATCGCAGATGAATACGCTCGGACCCGCAATCAGCTTGCGCACTTCATGCTGGCTCTTGCCGCAGAAAGAGCAGTAGAGGATCTTGCCGGTGTCCGTGGAACGACCTTGGCGGTCTTCGCTCATGCTTCGCTTACCCAGTTACCCCACCCGCTGAACGGGGGTTCGATTCGAGAATAGCACAGGGCCGAGGGGACACCAGTCCCGCCCGACCCTGCAGGAACGGGGCCTCCCTGGCCCCGTGAAGGCCGGTCAACCGGCCTGGATCGACTCATCCGGACGACGCTCCAGGACCTGGTCGACCAGACCGTAGGCCTGCGCCTCGAAGGCGCTCTTGAAGTTGTCGCGCTCGGTGTCGCGGGCGATCGTTTCCAGCGACTGGCCGGTGTGCTTGGCCAGGATCTCGTTCAGGCGCGAACGCAGGGTCAGGATCTCACGCGCGTGGATGTCGATGTCGGTGGCCTGGCCCTGGTAGCCGCCCAGCGGCTGGTGGATCATCACGCGCGAGTTCGGCAGCGCATAGCGCTTGCCGGCTTCGCCCGCGGCCAGCAGCAGGGCGCCCATCGAGGCGGCCTGGCCGATGCAGGTGGTGCTCACATTCGGCTTGATGTACTGCATGGTGTCGTAGATCGCCATGCCGGCGGTGACCACGCCACCCGGCGAGTTGATATAGATGTTGATGTCCTTTTCCGGGTTCTCCGATTCCAGGAACAGCAACTGCGCCACCACCACGTTGGCCATGTGATCGTCGATCGGGCCCACGAGGAAGATCAGGCGCTCCTTCAACAGGCGCGAATAGATGTCGTAGGCACGCTCGCCGCGGCTGGTCTGCTCGACCACCATCGGAACCAGGTTCAGGGCTTTGGTTCGGTTGTCCATTACGTGAGGTACCTATCTTGGGGGGCAACAACCCCGCGCCGGCAAAGGCGCGGGGCATCCGGTGATCCGCCGGCTTACTGGCGGATCGCGTCCTGGAACGACAGCTTCTCTTCGGTGTGCTGGGCACGCTCGGCGATCCAGTCGATCACCTGCTCTTCCATCACACGGTTCTGCAGGCCAGACATCAGCTGGGGGTCGTTACGGTACATCTCAATGACCTGCTCCGGCTCTTCGTAGGTCGAGGCGATCAGACGCATCGTTTCGTTCAGGCGCTTGGCTTCCAGGCGCAGGTCGTTGATGCGGGCCACTTCACCGACCAGCAGGCCGACCAGCACGCGCTTGGCGGCGGCGTCCTTGAAGCCTTCGTGGGCATCGGCCGGGATCTCGCCGACGTTCTGGCCGTTGCGGCGCAGCTGCTCGACCTGCTGGGCCAGCATGGCGCGGGCTTCGTTCTCGACCAGGCGCGGCGGCATTTCCACCGACGAGTAGGCCGCGATCAGCTGCTCGCCCACTTCGCGGCGCAGGCGGTTCATCAGCGCGCCCTTCAGCTCACGCTCCAGGTTGGCGCGGATGTCGCTGCGGAACTGCTCGACGTCGCCACCCTTCACACCGAAGCTCTTGATGAAGGCTTCGTCGACCGCCGGCACGACCGGCTCGGACACTTCGGCAACCTTGACGGTGACCTGCACGGTCTTGCCGGCCAGCACCGGCACGCGCCAGTCAGCCGGGAACTCGACGTCCAGGGTCTTCTCTTCGCCCTTGGCCAGGCCGACCAGGCCCTTTTCGATGGTGTCGAACATCATGCCCTGGCCGAGCACGATCGAACCCTTCTCGGTGCCCTCGGCCGGCAGGCGCTCTTCGCCGGCCTGCGACCAGGTTTCCACCGCGACCAGGTCGCCGTCCTGCGCGCCACGGCTGACCGGGGCCCAGGTGCGACGCTGGTTCTGCAGGTTCTCGATCATCTGGTCGATGTCGGCGTCGGTGATCTCGGCGGTGTGGCGCACGACGGTCAGCTTGCTAACGTCGATGTCGCCGAAGTCCGGCACCACTTCCACGGTGGCCACGAAGGAGAACTCACCCTCGTCGCCCTTGTCGATGCGCGGGCTGCCGACGACGCGCAGGTCGTGCTCGCGCACGGCCGCGTCGAAGGTCTCGCGCAGCAGGCCGTCCAGCGCCTCGCCACGGACCTGCGCGCCGAAGCGCTGCTCGATCACCTTGGCCGGCACCTTGCCCGGACGGAACCCCTTGATGCGGGTGGTACGGGCGATTTCGCCCAGGCGGCCGGCGATGTGGCTCTGCAGACGCTCTTCCGGCAGCGAGAAGCTCAGGCGGCGTTCCAGGTTGCCGGTGGATTCGATCGAAGCTTGCATGTTGACTCCTGCCACCGGTGGCCCAGGCCCCCGGCTCGATGATTGGGATGAAACGGTTGTTAGGACACGACGTCTGGGACGCGCCTGCTTGCCGCAGCCCTTTAGTTTCGCCCAATTCGGCCTGCACTGCCAGCGCGTGCCGGTCAAGGGGGCGCCGATGGCCCGATCAGGGCGGGGACAGGCCGGCACTGGTGCGAAAGGGGGGACTCGAACCCCCACGCCTTGCGGCACTGGAACCTAAATCCCGAAGCCCCTGCCGATTAGTGCTGACCACTCAACTACTTACAGCGTTCCAGTCTATCAGGTGACGCTTCGGGTGACATATAGGTGACGCCGGGTGCCGCGACAGGTGACACCAGGTGACGCCGAATAAAGTGGTCATCTTCGGCGGACCTCCTCCTAGGACAACCATTCAGAACTACTCATTGCTGTTCACCACCGAGGACTACTACAGTTCCACATAGGTCCACCCAGGACCAACAACCGAACCACTCAGGACCGTACCGGGCAGCCCCCGGTGCGGTCCTCCCGTTTTGACTTTTGCATCCCCCGAGGGCAAACGATGACGACTTGGCAAGAGAACGACCTGCACGCCGCCCAGCTCGAACTGGAGAAGGAAAGCACCAGCCTGGGCATTGCCCGCTACGAGAAGATCAGGGAGCAGCGCCAGGAGGCCGAGACCGGCCCCGGCCGCAAGCTGGTCATGGAGAGCATCGACGCCACCGCCGCCGCGATCATGGCGTTCGTGGCCGAAGCCGACACCGGCAAGCCGGGCAAGCGCCACGCCGCCCTCAAATTCATCCGCCACCTGAACCCCCACGCCCTCGCCTATCTGACCAGCTTCACCTGCGTCAACGCGCTGGTCGCCGATCACCGCAAGGCGGTGTCCGTGGCGATCACCCTGGGCCACGAGGTCGCCAACGAGATCAACTTCTCCCTGCTCCGCGAGAAGCACCCCGGCCTGTACCGGGTCGTCCAGGAGCAGCTCAAGAAGTCCACCTCGGCCCGGCACTCCACCGCCGTCATGCGGCACGTCATCGCCGACGCCGAGTTCGCCCCCGAGGACGACAAGCGCCTCTACCTGTCCGACAAGGACGCGCTGCTGGTGGGCATGAAGCTCATCGAGCTGTTCGTCGAGGCGACCGGGCTGGTCGAGCTGGTCACCGTCGCCGAGCGCGGCAAGCGCCACCTGCTCATCGCCGGGAATCAGAAGGTGCTCGACTGGCTGACCAAGGCCCACGACAGCGCCGCCCTGTACCAGCCGGTGCTGATGCCGATGGTCGTCCCGCCCCGTCCGTGGACCACGCCCCGCGACGGCGGCTACCTGACCGACATCGGCGGCCGGGCTGACCTCGTGCGTACCCGCAACCGCGCCTACAAGCGCGAGCTGGCGCTGGTCGATATGCCCAACGTCTACCAGGCCCTCAACGCCATCCAGGCAACCGCCTGGAAGGTGAACGTGCCCGTCCTAGAGGTCATGCGCGAGCTGTGGAACGCAGGCGGCGGTGTCGCCGGGCTGCCGGAGCGTGAGCTGATGGACCTGCCGAGCCGCCCTGCCCTGCTGGAGACCAACCCGGACTACTTCAAGGAGCACCACGCCGACGAGTTCAAGGAATGGAAGCGCGACCGCGCCAAGGTCTACGAGGCCAACGCGCGCAGCGTGTCCACCCGCCTCGCCGCCGCGCAGAAGATCGCCTTGGCGGAGAAGTTCGCCGAGTACCCCGCGATCTACTTCCCTCACAACCTCGACTTCCGCGGCCGGTGCTACCCCCTGCCCCCGACGCTGACCCCGCAGGGTGATGATGCGGCCAAGGGCCTGCTGACGTTCGCCCAAGGCGTGCCGCTCGGCGAGGACGGTGCCTACTGGCTCGCCATCCACGTCGCCAACTGCTTCGGCGTGGACAAGGTGTCGTTCGAGGAGCGCGTGGCCTGGGTGCGCGAGCACGAGGAGCAGATTCTCGACAGCGCCCTCGATCCGCTGGACGGCCAACGCTTCTGGATGGACGCCGACAGCCCGTTCTGCGCGCTGGCAGCGTGCTTCGAGTGGCTCGGCTACAGCCTCAACGGCCGCGATCACGTCTCCCATCTGCCCATCGCGCTCGACGGCTCCTGTAACGGCCTCCAGAACTTCTCGGCCATGCTCCGCGACTCCGTGGGCGGTGCAGCCACCAACCTGATCCCGCAGCCGAAGCCCGCCGACATCTATTCGCGCGTGAAGGACGTGGCCCAGGAGAAGCTGCGCGCCCGTGCCGAGAGCGGCGACCCGCTGGCGATCAAGCTGGACGGCCAGCTCACCCGCGACATCGTGAAGCAGCCGGTGATGACGCTGCCCTACGGCGTCACGAAGTCGGGCATGCGCGCCCAGGTGCTCTCCAAGTTCAAGAAGCTGGGCATGGAGGACGATTGGGAGACCGCCGAGTACCTGGCGACCCTGCTGTGGGAGTGCATCGGCGAGGTCGTGATCGCAGCCCGCGCGGCGATGGACTGGCTGCGTGACGCCTCCAAGGTCGCCTCGTCGGCCGACCTGCCGGTGAGCTGGACGACCCCCGCTGGCTTCCCGGTCCTCCAGGAGTACCGCGAGGAGGAAGGCGTCCGCATCCGGCCGCACGTCGGAGGCCGCGAGGTGAATTTAGTGGTCAACATCGGCGGTACTAAGCTCGACCGTCGCAGGCAGACCCTCGGGATCAGTCCGAACTTCGTCCACTCCTGCGACGCCAGCCACATGATGCTGACCACCTGCCTCGCGGCAGAGAACGGCATCGAGTCGTTCGCCATGATCCACGACTCCTACGGTACGCACGCGGGCCAGGCAGCAATCCTCGCCGCCGCACTCCGGCAGGCGTTCGTCGATCAATACAGCGGCGACGTACTGGCCGACTTCCGACAGCAACTCGTCGAGCAGCTCCCGCCAGAAGCGGCAGAGAAACTCCCACCCCTCCCGCCGCATGGCGACCTGGACCTCAGCCTGGTGCTGGAGTCGCGCTATTTCTTTGCCTAGTACATCCCCCTTTGGCAATTGATACCCCAAGCGAGAACATTAACATGAGCATCAACTACCAGCACGCACTGAACACCTACGTTGCCCAGGACCACTTCGGTGTGGTCCTCGGCATCTACAACCCGGCCGAACACGGCACGGTCGAGGAGTTCAAGCACCGCATGACGGAGCTGCACGCAGGTGCGTGATCGCGTCATCGACGGACTGCACTCACGTTCTGCCGAGAGCGCCGCGCGCGGCGCTTTCGTCGTGATCGACAGCGTGCAGTCCCTCGGCCACCCGGCCGATCAGGTGATCGGCTTGGCGTGCGCCTTCAAGAACTTCTGCGAAGTGCTCGGCCTCGATCCGATGGAAGTGCTGCGGGTCGTCTCGCGCATGGAGCAGGACTGCCGCTACCGGCAGGTCAACACCCTCAACGCCGTGCGCCGCTACGCGGAGCGCGAGCTGAAACCGCACTACCCGTGATGCGTGACCCGATCACCGACGCCTTCATCGACGAGGCGCTCATCGGCTTCGACATCGACGAAGCCTTCGGCATTTCCGCCGACACCCCGCTGACCGCCGCCGCTGACCTGTGGCGCGCGGGCATCTATCTCCCGACCAACTACGAGACCGACAACTGATGGCAACCAAGAAGCGCGAACGATTCGTCTCCCCCAAGGGCACCGCCGTGTGGCCGCGCCTGAACGAACCGGACACCAAGTTCAAGCCGGAAGGCGAATACACCGTGAGCCTGGCGTTCGACCCGAACGACAAGGACTTCAAGGCCCTGGCGAAGAAGCTGGAAACCCGGCGCGACGAGCTGTTCCAGGAGTTCCTGAGCGAGAACCCAAAGAAGAAGAAGGGTGCCGAAGTGGCCCCGGTGTTCACCGAAGAAACCGACGAGAACGGCGATGACACCGGCCGCGTGCTGGTGAAGTTCAAGATGAAGGCCAGCGGCGTCAGCAAGCGCACCGGCAAGAAGTTCACCATGCGCCCGGACATCTTCGACGCCCGCGGCAAGAAGATCGACAACCCGCCGCAGATCGGCGGCGGCAGCGAACTCAAGGTCTCCTACGAGATCGGCGGCTCGTTCGTCGAATCGGCCAAGAAGTTCTACCTGACCTGCTACATGGTCGCCGTCCAGGTGATCGAGCTGGTCGAGTTCGGCCAGCGCAACGCCAAGGACTACGGCTTCGGCGAGGAGGACGGCTACGAGGCCGCCGACAGCGCGCCGTTCAGCGACAGCGATGACGACTCGGACGACGACAGCGACTCCGACGACGAGGGCGATGACGGCGACTACTGATCCGCTGTCGGTCATCGTGGACACCGCGAGGGGGGCCAAGCATTTGGCCTCCCTCACGTTCCCGTTTGACCCGGTGCCCGCCTCGCGCCCGAAGGTTTCGCGCTGGGGCGTCTACTACGGCAAGACCTACAAGACCTGGAAGGAAGCCGCAGAGAAGCATCTGCCAGCCGGTGACCTGGACATGTCGCCGACCGATCCGGTTTTAGTGGTCATCATCGCGGTATGCAAACGCGCCAAGACCTCGAAGGCCGCGTTTCCCAAGGGCGACGTGGACAACCTCGCCAAGGGGCCGATGGACGTTGTGACCAAAGCCACCGGCTATTGGGCCGACGACAAGCAAGTCATGTGGCTGCTCTCCGGTAAGCGCTGGGCGCAGCCGGACGAAGAACCACGCACCGAAGTCCACCTCTACAAACTCTAAGTGCGCCTCAAACCTCTGGAATCGGTAGAGGCGCTGTTCGTCCTAGCCAGCATGACCCGCCCCGAGCAGGTCACGACTGGCGAAGAACTCGCACGCCTGCACCGCTCGCAGGGCTACTCGAAGATCGCCGTCCACTTCGTCATCGAACGTGACGGCTCGATCTACGACGGTCGCCCGCTGAATCAGCCCGGCGCTCTCGCCGGTAAGCACAACCAATCCGCATACCAAGTCTGCCTCCTGGGCGGCGTCAACGACGCCATGCAGCCCGAGGACAACTTCACCGAAGCCCAACACGCCGCGCTGCGACGCCTGCTCGCCGCCTACGGCAAGCCCGTCGTGTGGGCACCTGACTTCCCTCGATAGGAGAACCCAACGTGAAACCGCTGCCCCCGCAAACCCAGGTCGTCCTGGATCACCTGCGTCGCCACTCGCACCTGACCTCGTGGCAGGCCGAAGGCGTCTACCGCATCCGCCGCCTCGCCTCGCGCGTCGATGAGCTGCGCGCTGCTGGCTTCGAGATCGAAACGCAGACCTGCGAGGACGCCTCGGGGCAGCGGTACACGCGCTATCGCCTGTCGCGCCGTCAGCGCCGCAGCAAGGCTCCGCTCCTGGAAGCGCGCCGCGCTCCGAAGCAGTACCGCGTCGATGCGCTGCTCCAGCTGTATCGCAACTACTGCACCGACGAGCTGGGCCTCGACGCCAACGATGCGACCGAAGAAGTCGCCGCATTCACCAAGTTCCTGCTGGAGAAGAACGCATGACCAACACCGCTACCACCGTCATTCCGTCCGCGATGCGCCTGGCTTTCGAGCGCGCATGGGCGCGCGCCGACAAGCCGTTCCGCGGCCTGGGCCGCACCGTCAAGGGTGCGCTGAATCGTCGCCTCGGCATTTCCTACCGCAAGCGCATGTGGTCCGTGGAGCGTGCAAAGCGCTGACTCCGAATACCTCCACAAAGAGCCGTGCCCGAACTGCGGCAGCAAGGACAACCTTGCGCGCTACAGCGACGGGCACGGCTACTGCTTCGGCTGCGGTCACTACGAGCCAGCCGAAGGCGAGGAGGTCTCTCAACCCACCAGCAGGAAAACCATGAGCGACTTTGCGAAGGGTGAACCGCAAGCCCTGGCGAAGCGCGGTATCACTGAGGAAGCATGCCGTAAGTACGGCTACTGGATCGGCAAGGACAAGCACGGCAAGACCGTGCAGATCGCCAACTACAAGCGCGATGGCGGCATCGTCGCGCAGAAGCTCCGCTACCCCGACAAGAAGTTCTCATTCATCGGCGACTCGAAGGCGTGCGGGCTGTTCGGCCAGCACCTCTACGAACCGGGGCGACGCCTCGTCATCACCGAAGGCGAGATCGACGCGCTCTCCGTGGCGCAGGCACTCGGCCTCCGCTGGCCGGTGGTGTCCGTTCCGAACGGAGCGCAAGGCGCGGCCAAGTCCATCAAGCGCGAGCTGGAGTGGGTCAACGGCTTCGACGAGGTTGTGCTCATGTTCGACATGGACGAACCGGGCCAAGCCGCCGCGCAGGAAGTGGCGCTGCTGCTGACTCCCGGCAAGGCCAAGATCGCACAGCTCCCGGCGAAAGACCCGAACGAGCTGCTCCAGCGTGGCGATGCCGAGGCGATCACCCGCGCCATCTACGAAGCGCAGACCAAGCGCCCCGATGGAGTGGTGACGTTCGGCTCCCTCAAGGAGAAGGCACTCAAGCCGGTCTCGATGGGCATGCCTTGGCACGACCCGCGCCTCACCGCGCTGACCTACGGCAAGCGGTACGGCGAGGTCTACACCTTCGGCGCGGGCACCGGCATCGGCAAGACCGACTGGCTGATGGAGGAAGCAGCCTTCATCGCGCAGGAAACCGGCGACCGCGTTGGCCTGTTCTTCCTGGAGCAGCAGCCGGTCGAGACGGCGAAGCGCATGGCAGGCAAGGTTGCTGGCCGCCGCTTCCACGTCCCCGATGGGAGCTGGACGCAGGAGGAGCTGGAAGCCGCGTTCGAGATTCTCGACAAGGGCCAGGTGTTCATCTACGACCACTTCGGCTCGTCCGAGTGGGACGTGATCGAAGCCAAGATGGCCCACATGGTCGTCGCCGAGGGCGTCAAGCACATCGTCCTCGACAACCTCACGTCGTTTGCGGCCGGTGCCGAGGACGAGCGGAAGATGCTGGAGGACACGATGGCGAAGATCGCGCAGTTCGCGCAGCGCCACCTCATCTGCATCTACCTGGTCTCGCACCTCGCCACGCCGGAAGGCAAGCCACACGAGGAAGGCGGGCGCGTGATGCTCCGCCACTTCAAGGGCAGCCGCGCGATTGGCTTCTGGACGCACTTCGCGTTCGGCCTGGAGCGCAACACGCAGGCCGAGAACGAGGCCGAGCGCAACTGCACGACCTTCCGCGTCCTAAAGGATCGCTTCACCGGCCAGTCGAACGGCCAGGTTCTCTACTACAGCTACGACCACGCATCCGGCCGCCTGCTCAATGCAGATGCTCCGGGCGAATACGGCGACTTCGCCGACGAGTCATCCGATGTATCCACCTCCGACTACTGACGGCCGCTCGGTCGTCGGCTTCATCCCAGCTGATGCGCCGCTCTCCTTCGCTGAGAGCCTCGTTCTCCCCTACCAACTCCCGCGCTCCGACCAAGCCTGCCGTGTCATGTACGGCAAGCCTGGGCGGCGCGTGGTCATCCACATCAAAGCCGAGGAACTACCCCAATGAAAGAGATCGTCGCCATCGCAATCGACCTGCTGACCGCTCCGTTCCGCAAGGACACCGTGACCGACGTGGTGAAGGTGCTGGAGGGCCAGGTGGACAAGCTGTTCAAGATCAGCGCCGACCGCATCGCCACCGCATCGACGCTGCGCGACAAGGCCGATGTCCTGCACTCGCAGGCCGACGAGCACGAGGAAGAAGCCGAGCGCGCCCTGCGCGTCGCCGAGCGCTTCACCAACCTGATCCGCTAAGGGACCAACCATGACTGCCGAGCAACACGCTCGGTCCCTGTTCGACGTGTTGCCGGCCGAAGTCCGCCACCTGGTGATCCTGGGTGGCGGAAGCCTGCGCGCGTTCTACGACGGGACCGAAATCAAGGACATCGACTGCTTCTTCGTGTCACTGGCGAGCTACACCTACGTGGCCGCGTACCTGAGCGGCCGTAACGACTGGACCAGCGAGGCCGCTCCGAACGGCATCCGCAACTTCCGCTCGCCCGAGGGTCACCTCGTGAGCCTGATCGGCTTCGAGTTCGGTACGCCGCACGAGCACTGCGCCCGGTTCGATCTGCGGTGCTGCGCCCACGTCGCCATCTACGAACCCAGCACCGACGAGGTGGTGGTCGTATCCCTCGAAGGCGCGGTTGCCGACGCATCGGAGAAGCTGCTGTTCGTGCTGAACAACAACGGCACCGAGCGCACCATCCGCCGCATCACGCACTACGTCGAGGATTACGGCTACACGCTGCATCCCGACCAGCCCGAGCAGGACGAACTGTTCGAGGACGACGACTTCCCCGGCCACGCGCCGCAGGGCGTCCACACGCCGCCGAAGGCCCCCGAGCCGGAGTACATCCTCCGCGCCCGCCGCCGCGTCCGCGCAATCCCCGTAACCAACCACGGCTACCCGTAAGGAGGACCGCCGTTGATCCTCGTATTCGACTGCGAGACCAATGGCCTCCTCGACGAACTTGACACGATCCACTGCATTTCCCTCCAAGAGGTAGATGAGACCGGCGCACCGCGCGGTCCCATCCTGTCCGCCAACGATCACGGCACGGGCGAAATGACAGTCCGTCAGGCCGTCGAGAGGCTCAAGAAGGCCAAGCGCGTTGTCGGCCACAACATCGCCGGATTCGACATTCCGGCTATCGCCAAGGTGTTCCCGGACTTCAAGGTCCAGGCGTACTTCGACACGTTGCTGATGTCCACGCTGGTCTACCCGGACCTCAAGGACCGCGACTTCAAGGCCCGCAAGAAGCAGGGAGCGAACCCGGTGTTGCCGGGCAAGCTGATCGGCCGCCACGCCCTCGAAGCGTGGGGCTACCGCCTCGGTCGCTGGAAAGGCGACTACGCGGCGCAGATGGCCGCACGCGGCCTCGATCCCTGGGCACAGTGGTCTCAGGAAATGGACGACTACTGCGACCAGGACGTTGCGGTCACGCAAGCGCTGTTCGCGTTGCTGATGAGCAAGGGCCTCCCTACCGAGGCCATCGAGCTGGAGCAGGCCGTCGCGCCGATCCTCTCGCGTCAGCAGCGCTACGGCTACCTGTTCGATCAGGAGAAGGCGCGTGAGCTGGAGTGCATCCTCGTGTCCCGGCGCACTGCGCTGGAGGCCGAGCTGCGCAAGGTCATTCCGCCGTGGAAGGTGGTGAAGCGCAAGTTCGTACCGAAGCGCGACGACAAGCGCCGCGGTTACGTCAAGGGCGTGGAGGTCACGACCTACAAGGACGTGGTGTTCAACCCGGCAAGCCGCCAGCACATTGCTGACCGCTTGACTGCAATGTACGGCTGGCAGCCCCAGGAGTTCACCGAGAAGGGCCAGCCGAAGATCGACGAAGAAGTCCTGGGCGCGCTCAAGTTCCCGATCATCCCGCTCCTGCTGGAGCACTTCATCGTCAACAAGCGCCTCGGCCAGCTCGCCGAAGGCGACGAGGCGTGGCTCAAGGCCATCAAGACGGACGGCCGCATCCACGGCAGCGTGAATCAGAACGCAGCGGTGACCGGCCGCATGACGCACTCGAAGCCGAACATCGCTCAGGTGCCGAAGGTCCAGCACTCGAAGGAGAAGGGAATCCTCAAGGGCCAGGAAGGCGGCTACGGATTCGAGTGCCGCTCGTTGTTCTGCGTCCCAACAGGGAAGCTCCAGGTCGGCGCGGACGCCTCGGGATTGGAGCTGCGCTGCCTGGCGCACTTCATGGCAAAGCACGACGGCGGCGAGTACGCCAAGGTCATCCTCGAAGGCGACATCCACTCCGTCAACCAATCGGCGGCAGGACTGCCAACCCGCGACAACGCCAAGACCTTCATCTACGCCTTCCTCTATGGGGCAGGCGACGCGAAGCTCGGCTCCATCGTTGGCAAGGGTCGCCAGGCCGGGGCGAAGCTCCGCTCGAAGTTCCTGGCCGGGCTGCCTGCGCTGGAGAAGCTGGTACGCGGGGTCAAGAAGCGCGCGGCCGAGAAGGGATACCTGATCGGTCTCGACGGCCGGAAGCTGCACATCCGCAGCGACCACGCCGCGCTCAATACCCTGCTCCAGTCGGCCGGTGCGCTGGTGATGAAGAAAGCCCTGGTGATCCTCGACGCCGACCTGCAAGCCGCAGGGTTGGTGCCGGGCGTCCACTACGAGTTCCTCGCCAACGTCCATGACGAGTGGCAAATCGAAGTGGACGAGGACAAGGCCGAGTTCGTGGGCAAGACCGCCCAGGCTGCCATCCGCAAGGCTGGCGATTACTTCGGCTTCCGCTGTCCGCTCGATGGCGAGTTCAAGATCGGAAGGAATTGGGCCGAGACGCACTGACCCGCGGCAAGCGGGACATTGCACTCGCCCTGGTGCGCCAAGCGAAACGCCGGGCAGCTAGGAAGGGACTGCCGTTCGACCTCACGTCGGACGACATCGTGGTCCCCGACTTCTGCCCGGCACTGGGCATCCCGCTGTACCGCGCTGTCGGGCGCAAGGCCCAAGGCCCCAACTCACCCACGCTCGACCGCATCGAACCTGACCTCGGCTACGTCCGGGGCAACGTGCGCGTGATCTCCGCACGCGCGAATCAGATCAAGTCCGACGCGACTCCCTCGGAGCTTCTGCGAGTCGCCTGTTACGTCCAAGAGAACCGATGAACCCAACCAACATCCTGCGCGCCCTCGCGGCGCTGCTGGTCGTTGCCGCGCTCGCGGCAGGCGGCTTCGCAGCCTGGAAGTACACCGCAATGGCCCAGCGCGTGACGGAGCTGGAGGAGTCGGCAAAGGAACTGGCCGACCTCAAGCAGACCGTCGAGACCCTCAACCGCGAAGCCGTGCGCCGCTCTGCCTTCGATGCAGCGCTGCGGAACGCCCGCGCCACCACCAACCGCTCTGTGGAGATTGCAGCAAATGCTGACCCGGAAACTGGCGATTACCTGTCTCGCCGCATTCCTGACGAGCTGCGCCGCGCACACCTCGAAAGTCGTGCCGGAGCAGTTCCTCCAGCCGACCGTCATTGAGGGCACGCACTCCTCACTCGACGCCGTGATGGCTGACCCGACCACCACCACCTACGACCTCTACCGCTTCGGCGGCAACGCCGAGGACGGCCTCCAGCGTTGCAACGCCGACAAGGCGAGCGCCCTGGAAGTCCTCAAGGAATCGAACCGATGAACGAGAACCGGCTTCGCGTGCATTTCATTGGCGGCCCCGCTGACGGCGATGTCCGCGTGATCGATCCGTGTACCACCTACCGCGTGGCTGTGCTCGAACACCAGCCCGAGGTTCATGCCTACAACGCCAAGTGCCCGTGCTGCACCGAGCGCATGCTGCGCCCCGTGGAGTGGAACACCGCGATCTACTTCATCCGCCGCGTTAGCGAGAAGTGCTGGGTCGCCGTACACGAGAGCATGGTATGAAGCGCGCTCTCCTGATCCTGGCGCTGTGTGCTGGCCTCGCTGCGTGCGATATGAAGCCCTGGCCGCCGAGTGCGGACTATGGCTCGTGCCTGAAAGGGCACAGCGAGGACTCCTACATCATCATGTGGCAGTCGATGTGTACGGGGAACTCCTGCACGCAGATTCCGTACACCATCCCGACCACCGACTTCGTGTGCGACGAGCACGAGTACCCGCTCGGCGACGGCCCGGAGTACCAGGCCGGAATGAAGCGCTACGCCGCAGAGCTACAGGCGTGGTACGAGCGCCACCCGGAGGAGCGGCCGTGACTTCCTACGTCACCTATCGACCCCCGCAGGTGGCCGGTTCCTGGGTCATCGGCGGCAACTTCTTCGTGCAGGTCCGGGAGCGTCCGAACTGGCTGCACCGCTGGTTCGCGCTGGCGTTCCTGGGATGGCAGTGGGTGGACGCATGAACAAGCGCGGCCCCCTGCTGCTGATCGACGCCGACGTGCTGCGCTACCAGCTCGCGTTCTCGAACACCGCGAACATCGACTGGAACGGCGACGGCAACAAGGTCGAAGCGATCCAGCCCGAGCGCGCGAAGGCGAAGCTGGAGGACTACATCGACGAGATCGTCGAGAAGTTCGGCGCGCGTGATTACCTGCTGGCCCTGTCCTGCAAGAAACACAACTTCCGCAAGGACATCGACCCGACCTACAAGCTCAACCGTGCCAGCAAGGACAAGCCTGCCCTGTGGTACGTGCTCGACGAGTTCGTCTACGACGAGTTCGGCGACAAGATCGTGGAGATCGAAAACCTGGAAGGTGACGACGTGCTGGGGCTGCTGGCCTCGCACCCGAATCCGAAGCGCGCGCCAGGCAGCCGCATCGTCGTGTCCATCGACAAGGACATGCAGACGATCCCCGGCATCCGTCTCTACAACCCCAACCGTCCCGACGTGGGCGTCCGGCCAATCTCGGCTCACGACGCTGACCTGTTCTGGATGAAGCAGGTGCTCACGGGCGACCAGGTGGACAACTACCCCGGCTTCCCCGGCATCGGCCACAAGGGCGCGGATGAGCTGCTCATGCCCATCCACGAGGCGTACCGCGATGCGTCCGTCGAGGAGCACCTCGGCGCGCTGTGGAACACCGTCGTCACCACCTACACCACCCGCATCCCCCGCGGCGGCACCGAGCCGCTGTCGAAGCACGATGCGATCCGCCAAGCACGCCTCGCGCGAATCCTGCGCTACGGCGACTACAACCCCAAGACCAAGGAAGTGAAGCTGTGGAAACCCTGATCCTGTTCATCACCATCGTCGCCGTGCTGGCCGTGCTGTTCGCCTTCGTCGCCTACGGTGCCGCCTGGCTGTGGTGGCGCAGCCTCAACACCCTCGAACGCGCCCTGTACCGCTCGGCTGGCCGCGTCAAGCTGTGGCCGGCCGCTGTCGGCGCTGCTGGTGCGGCCTGGCTGATCGCCCGGTGCTTCGCCTGATGCGTCCGAAGCTGCTGGCCCTCGCCATCAACCTGGCGCTGCACGGCCGTCCCGGCTGGTAGCGCCTCTCCCCCAAGTCCCCTCCGGCCCGCCTCGTGCGGGCCTTTCCTTTTCTGGAGTCCCCATGAAGATCATCGGAATCACCGGCCGCGCCCGTAGCGGCAAAGACACCCTGGCCGAGTTCCTGGTCAGCGACCACGGCTTCGTGAAGCTGTCCTTCGCGGCCCCGATCCGCGCCTTCGTGGCGGACATCACCGGCCTGCCGGTGTCCGCGATGGAGGACGGCCCGCTCAAGGAGGAGCCGCTCGACTGGCTCAACGGGCAGACCCCGCGCCGCCTGATGCAGACCGTGGGCACCGAGTGGGGCCGCGAAATGATCGACCGCGACCTGTGGGTCAAGGTGGTCGCGCAGAAGATCCGTCAGGCCCGCCGCGACGGCGCTGCTGGCGTCGTGGTGTCGGACGTTCGCTTCGACAACGAGGCGCAGTTCATCCGTGAGTGGGGCGGCCAGGTGGTCCAGGTGCTCCGCGACAGCGCGGCCCCGGTCTCGGCGCATGCCTCCGAGGCAGGCGTCCACGGCGACCTGATCGACACCGTGATCGACAACAACGGCCCGATCCACCGCCTGCGGATGGTCGCGGAATCGCTGGCCCGACTCTAAGGGTTTAGTGGTCATCATCGGGGGAAACGACAGTTTCCCCACCTATTCATAACCCAGGAGTTCTATGCAAATCCCTCTGCACTCCTACGACCTGATCGACCTCCTGGACGAACTGCATCCCGAAGTGATCTACGACCCCGCCCAGCCGAAGGAGGAGTTCCTGCTCCGGCAGGGCGAGCGTCGCCTGATCCTGCGGCTCAAGGCGCTGCGGAAGGTCGAGCAGATGGATCACCGCGCCCGCTAACCATGTGCAGCAAGCCCAACATGCCGGACCAGCAGGAGAAAGACCCGATCCTGCTGACCCGCCAGGACACCCAGCCGACCGGCCACGCGGCCGATCAGCGGCGTAAGTCCAAGGTCCGCCTGGACCTGAACAACGCAACGCAGTACCAAGGACTGACCATTCCGAATGGCTGACGCCAAGCAGACCTCGGCCGAGAAGCAGACGGCCGCGAAGCGCTACGGCGATCTCAAGTCCAACCGCAAAGAAGCCGAGACGCGCGCCAAGCGCTGCGCCAAGGTCACCCTGCCCCGCCTGTGGGTGGACGAGGGCGCGAAATCGCGCACCCCCGGTTCCGCCTACATCGACACCGGCCCGAAGTGCGTCAACGCCCTGGCCTCGAAGATCGTGCTGGCCTGGCTCCCGCCGAACGCCTCGGTATTCAAGCTCGCGCCTGACCAGGCCGTCGCCGAGAACATCGCCGAGCAGGCTGGCGTGGAGACCTCCGAGCTGGAGGCCGCGCTGGTGGACGTGGAGCGGGTCATCGTCAACGACCTGGAGACCAGCGGCGTCCGCCCGGTCCTCAGCGAGGCAGCCAAGCACGCCATCGTCCTCGGCAACTTTCTGCTCTATGACCCCGACGAGGGCAAGCCGAAGCTGTACCCGCTGACCTCGTACGTGACCGACCGCGATGGCCTGGGCAACGTGCTGGAGATCATCACGCTCGACAAGATCGCCCCGGCCATGCTGCCGGACTCGATCCGCGCGGCGGTGATGCAGAAGCTCGCCCAGGAACGCGACGAAAAGACCAAGAACGACGACGTGAACCTCTACACCTGGGTGCGTCGCTCGGAAGATGGCAAGGAGTGGGAAGTGGTCCAGGAGGTCGAGGGCGTCGAAGTGCCCGAGACCGTGGGCACCTACCCCATCGACGCCTGCCCGTGGATTCCCCTGTGCGCCCCGCCGTCCCTCGTGGACGACTACGGCGAGGGCCTGGTCTACGACTACGTGGGCGCGTTCGAGTCGCTGGAGGCGCTGCGCAAGGCGATCCGTAAGGGTGCCGCCGCGCTGGCGAAGATCATCATGTTCCTCAAGCCGACCTCGACGATCCGCGAGCGCCAGCTCACCGAGGCCGAATCCGGCGCGGTGCTGCGTGGCGAGGCCAGCGACGTGACCACGCTCCAGCTCCAGAAAGCCTACGACCTGAACTTCGTGCGTCAGGAGGCCGAAGGGCTGGCGAACTCGCTGGAGCTGATCTTCGGCGTGAAGTCCGCCGTGCAGCGCCCCGGCGAGCGTGTGACCGCCTACGAAATCCGGGTGCTCACCCAGGAACTCGACGACGCCCTCAGCGGCTTCATGGCGATGTCGGGCGAGCAGCTCTTGCTCCCACTGATCCGCCGCCGCCTGCACAAGCTCCAGAAGCAGGGTCGCCTGCCCGAGCTGCCGCAGGAACTCATCAAGCCGCGCATCACCGTTGGCATCGCTGCCCTCGGCCGCGGCCACGACCTGAACAAGCTGATCGAGTTCGGTCAGGCAGTGGATGCGCTTGTCGGCGCAGAGGAGAAGGCACGCCGCCTCAACAGTGGCGAGGCGATCTCCCGGCTGGCCGCCGCTTCCGACATTTCCACCAAGGGCCTGATCCGCTCCGACGACGAGCTTGCTGCCGAGCAGCAGGACGCCTCGGCGCAGGAGGCGATGGTCCGTGCCGCTCCGAATATCGCCTCAGCGATGACCCAAACCCCGTAACCCCGAGAAGGACGCAATGTCGAACGAAACCACCGAGAAGCCCGCCAAGCCGACCAAGGAAGCCCCGAAGGCTCCGAGCGTCGAGCGTAAGGGCAAGGCCGAGATCACCCGCAAGGCGAACGGCCTGGTCATCGTCAACTACAAGCCCGAGGACAAGTAATGTCGCAGCCGGGCAAGTCCGAAGTGACCGTCAACCTTGACGGCATCAACGGCCAGCCGACCCCAGGTCAGCAGCCGCCGCAGAACTCCCAAGACACCCAGCAGCCCGCACCGGGCGCGCAGGGCGGCACCGATGGCGAGCGCCTGTACGGCGGCAAGTACAAGACCGTGGAGGAGCTGGAAGCCGCCTACGCACAACTGAGCACGCCAGCCGACGACAAGGGTGGCAAGGGCGGCCCCGCGACCATCGACGACGCCACCGCGGATGACGCGCGTGACGCCCTGGCGCGGGCTGGCCTGAACCTGGACGACTTCGCCACCGAGTTCAACTCGAACGGCGCGCTGTCCGAGGAGAGCTACAAGAAGCTCCAGGACGCGGGCTATCCGAAGGAGCTGGTGGACGTGTACGTCGATGGCCTGCGCGCTCGCGTGCAGACCTACGAGAACGCCGTCTACTCGCCCGCAGGTGGCAAGGCCGGTTACGACGGCCTGGTCCAGTGGGCTAAGACCAACCTGAGCGCCGAGCAGAAGCGGGCGTTCAACGAAGCGGTGCAGTCCGGCGACGCCGGCCGCGCAGCGCTGGCAGTCCAGGGCCTCGTCGCCCTCCGTGGCGGCAACGGCCGCCTTCTGAATGGCAAGACCGCATCGAACGCCGATGCAGGCCCCAAGCCGTTCCAGTCGCAGGCGCAGGTCGTCGAAGCGATGCGCGATGTGCGCTACCACCGTGATCCGGCTTACCGCGCGGAAGTCTCCGCCCGCCTGGCCGTGTCGCCGCTGTTCAAGTAATCCACTCAACCTCAAGCAAGGACTAAATGTCGGACGCAATCCCCTCCCGCCTGGGTCAAGCCCAGGCCAACGGCGACGCCTGGGCGCTGTTCAAGCAGAACTACACTGCTGAAACCATCACCAGCTTCGTCGAGAACTACAAGCTGGACGGCCGCGTGTCGGTGCGCAACATCGAGAGCGGCAAGTCCGCCTCGTTCCCGAACGTCGGCACCATCGGCTCCGAGTACCATGTGCCGGGCACCGAGATCAAGGGCCTGGTGGTCGAGCACAACGAGACCATCATCACCCTCGATCCGATGCTGATCTCGCACGCCTTCATCGCCAACATCGACGAGGCGATGAACCACTACGATGTGCGTTCCGAGTACACCCGTCAGCAGGGTGCGGAGCTGGCGCTCAAGCGCATGCAGAACGAGCTGCGCTGCGCGATCCTGGCCGCGCGTACCACCGAAGGCAAGGTCGAAGGCCAGCCAGGTGGTGCCATCATCAAGGCCGCCACGATGGCCTCCGATGCGACCGTGCTGGCCGATGCGTTCCGCAACGCCCGCATGCTGTTCGACGAGAAGCTGCTGCCGGACAACCCGCAGGAGTTCACTGGCGCACTGGCCCCGGCTCAGTGGTATCTGCTGACCGAGAACAAGGACTTGATCGACCGCGACATCAACGCGGAATCGAACGGCTCCTACGGCCAGGCGATCATTTCCTCGGTCGCTCGCATCCCGCTGGTGAAGATCAACGCGATGCCGCGTGTCGATGAGTCGGCCCTGGCCTCGATCCCGGCCAAGTACCGCGGCAACTTCGCGGACACCGTAGGCGTGATCTTCCACCGCTCGGCTGTCGGCACCCTCAAGCTGCTGGACCTGTCCCTGGAGGACGTGTACCAGGGCGAGAAGCAGGGCACCCTGATGCTGGCGAAGTACGCGCTGGGTCACGGCATCCTGGCTCCGCGCGGTGCCATCGAGCTGTCGAAGGCCGCGTAAGTTCCACCGGGACGGGACTCATAGAGTACCCGGTCGTGTAGCTGGCACCGCAGACCTAGATCGTCAAGTCGGCTCCCGTCCCAACTCCAATCTCTCTCCATCTACGGGGGACATCCATACGGGTGTCCCCCGTTTTTTTGCCCCGAATCCATGAACCTCGAACTCACTCCGACCACGGAACTCGAAGCCGTCAACGTGCTGCTCGGTGCTATCGGCGAAGCGCCGATCAGCGACCTCGAAGCGCTCGGCAACCTGTACGCCTCGCAGGCGCGCGACACCCTCCGCGCGGTGAGCCGCGAGGTCCAAACCGCTGGCTGGTGGTTCAACACCAGCGAGTCGTTCACCTTCACGCTCAACGCGGAAGGCAAGGTGCTGCCGCCGCAGTCGATCCTCAAGCTCGTCCCCGCACGCGGAAGCGAGCCACTGGTGATCCGAGGCACGCGCCTCATCAACCCGCTCACCCTCGCCGACACCTTCTCGTCGGCACCCACCGCCGACTTCGTGACCTGGTTCCTCGCCTACGAGGAGCTGCCCGAGTCGGCCCGTCGCTACATCGCCGTGCGCGCTGCGCGTCTGTTCCAGACGAGCGTGCTGGGCAGCGACCAGCTCTACGTGTTCACCGAGAAGCACGAGGAGGAGGCATACCTCATCTTCGCCCAGGAGCACGCCGACTTCACCTACGCCCGCGGCCACAACTTCCTCAGTGGATCGACGGACGTGTCTGATATTTGGGACCGCTGATGCCGCTAATCACGGGGGACTACCCCTCGTTCCTGGGAGGCGAGTCGCAGCAGGACGATACCGTCCGCTCGCCGAACCAGCTCACTAAGGCGATCAACGCCTGGCTGCATGCCGCAATGGGCGCTGGCAAGCGCCCGCCCGCCGAGTTCGTTGCTGGCCTTGGCGTCACCCTCGATCACGACTGCGCCTTCCACTCCATCGTCCGCGATGAGAACGAGCGCTACATCGTCGCCGTGGGTCACCGCAGCATCCGCGTGTTCGACCACGAGACCGGCAAGGAATACACCGTCAACGCCACGGGCGACGCGCTCGATTATTTGGACACCCAGGGACAGCGTGCGTGGTCGTGCTTTGCGCTGGCGACGTTCTCCGACACCACCTTCATCGTCAACCGGCTGGTAGACGTGAAGCAGAGCGATGAGCTGTCGCCCGGTTCGCTGTACGGATCGGCGCAAACGATGTCGGACCTGCCGAAGCCCGGTGACAAAGGCTCGGCCGTTGTGCCGACCGGCGCGATCTACAACATCATCGGCTCGTCCGAGTCGCAGTTCGACGACTACTACGTCCAGAAGCAGTCCTCCTCGGTCTACTTGGAGGTCGCCCGGCCAGGCATCAAGCACCGCTTCGATGCCAAGACGATGCCCCACATCCTCAAGCGCATCCCCGATCCGGTGCATGCGGACGGCTTTTGGTTCTCCTTCGGTGGACCGGAGTGGACCGCGCGGCTCGCGGGTGACGAGCAAAGCAACCCGTTCCCGTCCATCGACGGCCAGCGCATCCGCGAGGTGTTCAAGCACCGGGACCGCCTAGGCTTCCTGGCCGGGGAGAACGTGCTGATGTCCGAGGTCTCCGATCCGTTCAACCTCTGGCGCACTTCGGTGACCCAGGTGCTCGACGCCGACCCCATCGACGTGAGCGTCAGCGGGTCTAACGGCGTCACCACGCTCTACCACGCAGTCCCGTTCCAGTCGGCCCTGTTCCTTGCCGCTGCGGGCGGCCAGTTCCTCCTGACCGCCGAGCCGTACCTGGCCGCCAAGAACGTCAAGAGCGATCCGGTCAACAGCTACAGCAGCTCGCCGTACATCCGGCCGAAGCTGATGGGCGAGTCGCTGTACTTCACCGAGGACAGCGGCGCATACGCCAGCGTGCGCGAATACTTCATCGACGACCTGTCGGTGACCGGCGACGCCGCCGACGTGACGGCGCATGTGCCCAAGCTGATGCCGGGCCGCATGCGAGCGATGGCGAGCGCAAGTGGTGCCGACTGCGTGTTCTTCGCTCCTGACGAGCCGACCGACGCGCAGCTCTACGTCTACTTCGTCCGCTGGATCGGCGACGAGAAGCAGCAGTCCGCATGGACGCGCTGGTCAATCTCGGGCGTCGGCCGCATCGTCCACATGCACGCCATCAACGACGTGCTGTACGCCGTCGCGGAAGCTCCGGGCGGCGGCTGCGAGCTGCTCAAGTTCCGCATGGTGCTCAACCAGCACGACGCAGACGCCACGGGCGACTACAACTTCCTGCTCGACCGCATGCTGGTGGTGCAGCCCACCTATCAGCAGTTCGGCAACGAGACCTGGATCGACCTGCCCTACATTGTGCCCGATGGTATGACGGTCACCGTCCTCAAGACGGACGACTGGCAAGACCCCGGCGCATACCTGGACATCACCAAGGCACGCTGGGACAACGCCCGCACCCGCCTCGCGCTCCCCGGTAACCACACCGAGGGTCGCGTGGTCGTCGGCATGGACTACGAGCACCGCCTCACGCTTACCAAGCCCATCGTTCGCGGCGGGCAGAACCAGGCCGTGCTGGTGGGCCGCACGCAGGTTCGTGACATCGAGGTCGCCTACAAGGACGGCGCGTACTTCGAGCTGGAGGTCGAGCAACACGGCAACGGCCGAGTCGAGACCTACGTGGCGTCGCACTCCGGTGCGTACACCGCGCGCGTCCTCAACGACTCGGTGTTCCGCACCAGCGCCCCGACGTTCCACTCCGGCTCTCGCCGGTTCCCCGTGCTGGGCGACGCCAACAGCGTCCGCATGCACCTCGTCAACCGCCTGCCGTTCCAGTGCTGGTTCCAGTCAGCACAGTGGCGCGGCATGTTCGTCTCCCGCAGCCGAGTATGACCCTGACCTATCGAAGCCCCACCGCCAGCGACATCCTCCACGTCGCCGAGAACATGCGGCAGGAGGACATCCTGGAGGTGGCGGCTTCGCATGGTCACACCCCGCTCCAGGCGCTCGCATACGCAGTGACCGCGAGCGACCGCAGTTTCGCCGCGATGCACGACGGTTCTCCCGTGTGCATCTTCGGCTTCACCCAGCACGCCGAGGGAATCGCCTCGGTTTGGCTGCTGGGCACCGACGCCCTGGTGGCTCCCACGTTCCGCCGCACGTTCCTCCGAGAAGCTCGGCGGATCAGCGACGAGTGGGCGGCCACCTTCGGCACCATCTTCAACTTCGTCGATGTCCACGCCGTCACCACGCGGCGATGGCTCGGCTGGCTTGGCTTCCGCGAGAGCGGCGTCGAGTCCGCCTACGGCTTCGCCAAGACACCCTTCGTCCGAGTAACCAAGACCCCATGTGCAACCCCGTAGCAGTCCAGGTCGGTATCGCCGCAGTCAGCGCGATGGCGACCATGTACGGCCAGAATCAGAACAACAAGGCCATCGAGGAAGCCGCGGAGCGTCAGCAGGAGCAGATCAACGACCAGGCCGCCGAGCGCACCCAACAGCGCATGGAGGAGGCCCGCGCACTGCGATCCGCGATGCGCGCCTCCGCAGCAGAAGCGGCAGTGTCCGGCAACTCGGTCGAGCTGCTGGCGAACGACATCATGGCCCAGGCTGGCCGTGACGTGGCCCTCATCGAGAAGAACCGCAGGAACGGAGTCGTCGAAAGCGGCTCCGAAGCACGCGCACGTATCCGCACCGGCAATGCCGAGGCGTTGGGTGGCGTGATGCAAGCAGGCGCGAACGCCTACAGCAACATCCAAACCTACAAGCGCTATTCCATTCCCGGAGACGAGTGACCCGTGGCTCGCACGAAACCCCAAGAGATCATCCGCCGCGCGCAGGTGCCGCAGCGTCTCGCCGAGCGCCCCGTCCTGGCGGTGCAAGCTGACCAGGCGACCTCCGCTGGTGCCGGTGCCCTCTCTCGCACCGCCGCTGCGGTACTTACGCGCGTCTCGGATTCCGTCAACTCGCAGATGATCTCCAACAGCCGCGAGCAGTACAGCGCCGCGGCGACCCAACGTATGCAGGAGGACGCCGAGGGTACGCCCCGGCAAGCCGAGGACTTCGTTGCCCAGCAGTCGGAGTCATGGCGTCGCGGCTACCTCAAGGCTGACGGCATCATCCGCGTCCGCGACTGGCAGATCGAAGCGGCCAAGGAGATCGCCAAGGCCGAACCCGGCACCGACATCGAGCCGCTCATCAAGGAGCGGATGGCGGCGCTGACGCAGAACCCCGAGTTCCAAGACCCGCAGGTCCGCAAGGCCCTGATGCCGGTCGCCATGCGCGCCGCACAGCAGGTCCGCCAGCAGTGGCAGGCCGACTCGATGCGGGAAATGCTGCTCCGGCAGAAGGAGTCGCTGACCGCGATCATCCGCGACGGCATCAAGGGCGGCACGTTCCTCACCTCCGAGGGCATGAACGGCCTGTACGCGATGCTGGACCAGGAGGAGTACGCCTACCTCAACAAGCGCGACGTGGACGAACTCTACGTCGAGGCAGCCAAGGAGGAGCTGGCTGCGGGCAACCGCGATCCTCAGTCGATCCTGGCGTTCCTGGAACAGGACCGCGGCGACGGCCAGCCAGGCTTGATGAACACCGAGCACGGCGATGAGCTGCGCGCGGCGGCTGCCGCTGGTGCCCGCGTGATCGCGCACCGCGAGGACGAGGCACGCAAGCAGGCGATGGCCGAGGCCGAGTGGACGCTCCAGGGCCTCGCTGATCGCGGCCAGCTCACCCACAAGACCATCGACACCTGGGCCAGCAAGTTCGGCCTGAGCGGCGGTGACCTCCAGTCCTTCAAGCGCTACTGGAACAACCAGCAGGAGCAGACGCTTCGCCGCTGGGAGCAGGAAGCGAAGGAGCGCGCCCGAGAGGAGCGCATCCGCAAGCTGGTCGCTGGAGGCAACCCCTACGAGATCAGCGACGCCGACCTCAAGAAGCAAGCCGGTAAGGAGTGGGAGGAGACCCCGCAGGCCGCACGCGGCCAGGTGCTCCAGAAGTGGGCACGGCAGGGCATCGTCATCCCCCAGCTCGAACGCATCCTCAAGCGCGCTGACCCGGCGTTCCAGGAGAACTTCCAGCAGGCCGCCACGCTGTACGAGCAGCTCCGCAAGGTCTCGCCCAAGTACGCCGATACGGTCGCAGGTGGCGAAGCCGCCGCGATGCTGGATCAATACCTGTTCGATACCCGGCGCAGCGGTCAATCCCACCAGGAGGCCGCTCGCGCCCTGACGCAGCCGAAGCGCGAGGTTGAGGAGGCCCGCGCGGTCATCAACGACACCTGGAAGTCCGGCATCAAGGACTACTTGGAGATCGACGGCAAGCCCCGCGACCCGCGCGAGCTGCACCGCATCCGCCAGGAAGCAGAGCGCATCGCCTCCCGAGGCGGCGTGTCCGGCGAAGCTGCCATCCGCGCGGCGGTCGGTCAGATCGACGCCCAGCGCACGACCGTCAACGGTCGCCGCGTGCCGAACATTGGCATGCCGCAGGGTGCCGAGCCAGCCGTTGACGAGCTGATCCAGACGGTCGCGCGCAAGCTCGGCCGCGACCCGGATGAGCTGTCGGCCCTGCCCAATCCCCGCAATCCAGGGCAGTGGCAGATCGTCGGCCCCGACAACTGGCTGATCCCCGACCCGGACACCGGCCGCGCCATCGGTTTCGACCCGCGCGCCATCGCGGCGCAGCACCAGCGCTGGAAGGGAGACCTTGCGGAATCCCAGGCGCGTCGTCGGGTCGAGCAGCGCACCACCTGGGCGGATCAGTCCCGGAACATCCGCGACCTGCGCTCGCAGTCGGCGACCACGGAAGTCCCCGCGGCCATCGCCAAGCGCGACGCCAGCGCCGCCGAGGCTCCCGCCTTCGAGCTGCCCAAGTTCGACCTCACCAAGTCGCTGGTTCCCAACGCGGGCACCCAGCAAACCACCACCACCCCGGCAGTCCCCGAGGACTTCCTGGAGTACCTGACGAGGAAGTAAGACCGCATGTTTGAATCCCTACCCGGCGCAGACGAGAACATCGTCAAGCCGGCAACCCAGCAGCCCATCGTGCAAGCCGTGCGCGAGCGCAAGGAGCAGCGAGAGGCCGCGCAGCGCCGGAAGGATCAGACGACCGTATGGGACGGATGGGGCGCTGCCCAGGCAAAGGGCGGCATCGGCTTCATCGACCGCTTCATCACCAAGCTGGGCTACGAGCCGCAGCAGGGCTATCGCATTCCCGCAGACGCGCGTAAGCGCTGGGAGTCGATGGGCCTGCGCCCGGAGCAGTGGGAGCTGTTCGGCCGGGCCACGTCCGACGAGCACCTCTCCTATTTGGAGTCCGTGGCCTTTATGAATCAGATGGCGGACGACGACCTGGCGCAGTTCGGCCTGGGCGGACAGATCGCCCTCGGCTTCACTGACCCGGTGGCAACCGGCCTCGATCTTGCCACGGGCGGCCTGGGGTACGCAGCCAAGGCCGGACGCCTCGCCAACGCGGTGCGCTCCGGTCTACAGGCTGCGGGCACCTCCGCGCTCATGTCGGCCGCAACCTCAACCTATGACCCCGAGCAGACGCTCGCGGATGGTGTGCAGAGCGCCGCCCTGTCCTTTGCCTTCGCTGGTGCCCTCGGTGCTCGCCGGGGTGCCCTGTTCGACGGCGAGGTGAAGCCGGACGTGGTGAAGCGGCTGGCCGGTGACGATTCCCTGTCCGCCGCCCGCGTGGCAGGCACCGACGCCAATGACCCTACTCCCGGCGTCCTCCCGCTGCGCAACGAGAGCGCATTCGAGCAGGAGTTCACCGACAAGGCGCTGGTCAACGCGCACATCACGCCCCACTTCGCCGCCGTCCGCCGCGACCTCGCTGCCCGCATGGGTAGCGCCAAGTCGCCGCTGGTACGCGAGGCGGGCCGTCTGCTGTTCCGCGATGGTGTCGGGTACACCGATCGCTCCGTCGCGGTCCAGGAGTCCACCAGCGAGTTCGCCAAGCGCCACCTGGCCGTCATGGAGACGGAATGGCGGAGCGGAGTGAACGCCGCGTGGGACGCCTACAAGCAACGGACGGGCACGCATTGGTGGAACTTCTCCGAGCGCGCCAAGTTCAACGAGGAGGTCGGCCGTGCCGTGCGCGGTGCGCCGGACGTGTCACCGGAAGCCGCCAAGGCTGCCGGAAGCGTCGCCAAGGCGATGCGGGATGCGCTCAAGCTGGCGCAGGACAGCAACCTCGACGGCTTCGCCAACGTGGCGCAGAACGGCAACTACCTGCCGCGCTACTGGAGCGGCAAGGGCTTCAAGCGCCTGTTCGGCGAAATGCAGCTCCACCAGGACGACGTGATCGACCAGCTCATCAAGCCCGCCATGCGTCGCGCATGGGAGGCCGCCGCCGACGAAGGTGACGAGATCGACGACGAGCTGCTCGGTGCGGTTGCACGCTCCTACCTCAAGCGCGCTCAGGCGAACTTCGAGGGCGACGGGATGGACCTGCTGGTCCGCCCGCTGGACAGCGATTCGGTCGAGGAAATCGGCAACATGCTGACCGAGGCGGGCGTCTCGCCCGTGCGGTCGCAAGAGCTGCTGTCCAAGCTGGAGCGCAAGACCTACGAGTCGGGCAAGCTCGACCGCGCGAAGAAGCGCATCGACCTCGACGAGACCTACTCCACCACCATCCGCAACGAGGCTGGCGAGGACGTGCAGGTCTCGATGGCCGACCTGTTCGACAACGACGTGGACTCAGTGATGACCCGCTACATGCGCGAGATCACCGGCTGGTCGGCGCTGTCGTCGAAGGCTGGCATCAAGAACCGCGCACAGCTCGACCGCTTCGTGTCGAAGCTCAAGAGCGACGCCCGCAAGTCCGGCGACGACGTGAAGGACATCGAGCGCCTGATCGACATCGGCCTCAAGTCCACCTTCGGCCGCAGCACCGAACTCGATCCCGCAAGCCGTGGCGCACGCTACGCGCGGTTCCTGCGCAACTGGAACTTCGCCCGCGTGATGAACCAGGTCGGCTTCTCGCTGTTCGCCGAGCTTGGCCCGACCATCGCGCATGCCGGTCTCCGCAACTTCTGGAACTCCGTGGGTGCCGCCCGCGACTTCCTGGTGCGCGGCGCTGACGGCATGCTGTCCTCGCAGGAGGCGCGCGTGATGGAGCGGCTGTTCGCACCCGGCACCGACTGGCTGCGCAACCCACCGTTCCTGCGCCTGGACGAGGACGCGCTCGTGCCGCAGACGTTCAACGTCAAGCACGGCGAGAAGATCGACAACGCGATGAACATGGCGACGCACGTCACCTCGGTCGCATCCGGCATGGCCCCGATCAACACGATGCTCCAACGCATCGCCGGTCGCGCCACGCTACTGCGTCTGCTGGACATGGCGAACGCCAAGAAGCTGTCGGACGCCGAAGTGGCCCGCCTGCGCACCTGGGGCCTCGACGAGAAGGCCCAGGCCGACGTGTTCGGCTACCTGAAAGGCAAGCGGCAGATCGAGCAGATCGACCCCGACAAGCTGCCGTTCCAGACGCGCGAGCGCATGGCGGCGTTCCTGTTCCGCGTGACGCGGCACCAGGTTCTCGAAGGTGACGCCTCGGACAGCATCGAGCTGATGCACTCCACCACCGGCCGCATCGTCACGCAGTTCCGCAGCTTCATGGTCAACAGCTACACCCGCCACTTCCTGAACTCGGTCCACCACTACGACGACTGGCGCACCTACGCGATGGTCGTGCTGTCCACCTCGGCAGCAGGGATGGGCTGGGCGGCTCGCACGTACATCAACACTGCGGGCAACCCCGAACAGCGAAAGAAGCAGCTGACACAGGAGAACTTCTACAAGAACGCTGTCGCGCAATCGAGCTGGTCGAACGTGATCCCCGCCGTCACCGACGCAGTGTGGGCGGACGCCTTGGGCAACGACCCGGTGTTCGCCAACAACCGCTCGACCGGCCTGGAGAACGGCGTGATGGGCATCCCGTCCATCGACCTGTTCAACAAGGTCTACGGCAGCACGCGGATGATCGGCTCGGCCATCCGCGACGACGAGGAGATCACCGAGAAGCAGATGCGAGACTTCTGGAAGATTTGGTGGTTCAACAACATGACGGGCGTCCGCAACATCGCGGATCAAGCCCTACAGCAGTTCCCAGACCGCAAGGACGGGACTGATCGACCGTAACCAGGAGGCCCTTCGGGGCCTCCACCTTTTTGAGAACGCATGATCGAACTATCGCGCGGCCTCTCCTTCGTGCTCTACACCTACGAGGGAGGCCCTACGCGGTTCACCGTGCCGTTCCCGTACATCGCCCGCGAACACATCCGGGCGTTCGTCGGTGAACCGGACGCGGCCCGCGCTGTCTCCGTGTCGTGGGTGGACGCCAGCACCATCGAGATTCCGTCGCAGGATGGCGTGCTCGACGCACCCTACACTGTGACCATCCGGCGATTCACGCCGATTGACGCCCTCCTGGTCAACTACAAGGAAGGCGCAAACCTCCCGGCGCGCGACTTGTCCAAGTCGTTCCGCCAACTGCTGTACGCACACCAAGAACTCGCCGAGTTCGGTGGCGGTAGCGGCCTCCCCGGTGGCACCCCCGGCAACGGCGGTGGCTCCTCGGACCTCAACGCAATCATCGAGCAGCTCCTCCGCTCTCCCGCACTCCAGGACCTCCTGACGCGCATCGAGCTGATCGACATGAACGCCGAGGCGATCCTGGAGGAGATCATGCGCTCGCACGAGTTCTTCGACGTGCAGCGCGACTACGGCGACAAGATCAGCACGGCAACCCACGAGATCGGGCTGCTGACCGAGGGCAACCGCGTCATCGCCCAGCAGATCATCGACCTGTTCGCGCGTGTCGATACCAGCGAGCGGAGCAACCAGGCTCAGTTCCTGGAGGTCAACCGGGCCATCGCAGACGAGACCTCGGCGCGTGTCGAGGCGCTGACCGAGCTGCAAGCTCAGATCGTCCAGAACGGCGAGGTCGTGTCCGCAGCGCTCAACCAGCGGATCGACGAGGTGGAATCCACCACCGAGGAAGCCCGCGCGGCCACCGAGCAACGCCTCGGCGCACAGATCGACGACAGCGTGGCGCAAATGCGCGACGCCGTGATGGTCGAGGTGGACGCCACGAAGGCGCGCGTCTCCGACGTGGAGACCGCAGTGGTCCAGCACGGCGAGAACATCGCTGGCCTGGCGCAGACCACGGAAGCCCTGACGACCGCCGAGGGTGCCAACACGGCATTCCGGCAGCAGATGGCGGCCAGCTACGGGGCGAACGTCCCGCAGGGCATCGCCAACGAGATCGACGGCCAGGTGGCCGCCGTGTCGGCTGCTTTCGAGCAGCGCATCGACACTGAGGCGTCCGCGCGCGAGGCCCTGGCAACCCAGGTGTCCACGCTCCAGACGACCACCGCGCCGACGATCTTCTCCGAGACGCAGCCCACGGCTCCCGCTGGCGGCTTCAAGGTCCCGACGTTCTGGATCAAGACCGGTCAGACCGGCGCGTACCTGACCCACGTTTGGGACGGCACGAGCTGGCGCAAGGCCGACATCGACACCACGTCACCGACCGGTGCGCTGGTGCAGCAGCTCCAGTCCACCAAGATCACCGCAGAGCAGGCACAGTCCATCGCAAGCACCCAGGTGCAGGCGTTCAAGGACGGCGCATTCGCCACGCTCCAGCAGAACTTCTCCGTCGTCGCAGGCGAACACGCTGGCATGTACGGGCAGTGGCAGGCGAACTACTCGGTCAAGATCAACGCAGGCACTGTCAACGGCGTCCCTGTCGTAGCAGGTATTGCCCTGTCAGCGAATCCTGCGACGGGCAGCGACTTCATCGTCACGGCCGACCGCTTCGCCTTCGTCCACCCGCAGTACACTCAGGGCGGCAACCTGGCGAGCGTGAAGTACCCGTTCGTGATTGGCAGCGTGGGCGGCCAGTCCACCGTGGGCATCCAAGGCGCCCTCGTCGTGGATGGAACCATCACTGCGGACAAGCTCAGAGTGAACAGCCTGTCGGCACTCACCGCGAACGCTGGCACGATTAACGGCGGCACCTTCAAGACCCACTCGCTGGACGGAAACGGCAACGTCATTAACGCGGCTGAGTTCCGGGTCGAAATCTCCAACCTGGGCGACTGGCCCCTCTGGATCGGCTCCGGCGTGAAGACCGCCAACAATGCTGTCTTCTATGTGGATCGAGGCGGTGGTGCATTCTTCCGGGGCAAGGTCAACGCGCCCAATGTCGTCGGTCAGTTCCAGGCCGCCGCAGCAATCACTTGGTCTGGTGCAGTCAACCTTGGTGGCCCGCGCGAGGAAGTCGAGGTGATGCGCTTCTGGCTTCCTGCGCCGCTGCTTGCCGGGGAGCAGCACATCCCGGCAATCAACCTCAGTATCGTCCACGACCAAGCCTACTGCCCTGTGTACGTACTACAGCAGCGTGTCGGCTCCGTCTGGCTCGACGTCACCCGCGCGGGCATGGACGGCATCTACTCGTCCGGATCGACCGCGATCCCTATGGGCCGCTACGGGCAGATCAGCGGCGCCGGTTATCAGACCGGCTCCGAGTCCGAGTTTCGCCTTCTGATTGTTCAAGACCTCGACAGCCTGCGTAAGAACGGAATCGTCCGCTCGGTTCGCGGCTACGTATTCGGCATTCGCTAACCAACATAGAGAATCCTCAAACGCATGAGCAACAATCCCGGTTACGTCTCCAACTCGGAACTGGCCTCTCGCCTGTCGAAAGTAGTTGACCGCTGGAATACCCGCGAGAATCAGATGATCTCGCTGCTGACGCAGGACGAAGGCACTGTCGTTGTCACGGACGGCCTCGGCGTCAACCACACGCTACCGTCGTTCCCGCAGCTCCAGAAGGACGTGACGGCAATGACCGACGAGCTGACCGGCTCGGTCGTGCAGGTACGCGACCTGGTGTCCGTGGCAACCGGCATGGCGAACGCAGCGGCCGAGTCTGCCAGTGAAGCCCTGGGCTTCTCCGACGCCGCCGAGGCGTCCGCCGTGCGGGCTGCGGAATCTGCTGCCAGCATCGAGGACGACGTTATCGCCTCGGCCGAAGCGGCGGCTACCGCTGTCGCAAAGGCTGGCGAAGCAAGCGCATCGGCGTCTGCGGCGGCAACCAAGGCAGCCGAGGCCGGTGCTTCGGCCGTTGATGCCGCAGCATCCTCGCAGGCAGCGTCGGCCTCTGCCGCCTCGGCCGGTGACTCGATGTCGCAGGCTCGGGCGGCGGCGAACGCTGCTGACGCTTCGCGCGCCGCTTCGGCGGCCGTGCTGGTGGAAATGACGGACCTGGCAGACCTGGTGGAGGCAGACGCGCAGTCGGCCGCCGCCTCCAAGACCGCCGCAGCTGGCAGCGCAACCGCTGCTGCCGCCTCGGTGACCAGCGCAACCTCCCAGGCCAACCGGGCGGAAGCCCAGGCGTCCATCGCCACCACCAAGGCCAGCGAAGCGGCTGGTTCGGCGGTAACCGCGGCCGGCCATGCCTCCGCAGCGTCCGGCTCGGCGTCGGCCGCCTCCACCTCAGCGCAGACCGCATCGTCGGCCAAGACCGCTGCCGAGGCTGCCCGCGACAAGGCGAACCTGTACGCGAACGCTCCCCAGGGCACCGAGGTTTCGCCGGGCGAGTTCTCGGCGAAGCATTGGGCCGCCCAGGCTCAGGCTGCGGCTACCGGCTCCCTGATCTACATGGGGTCGTGGGACGCGAGCACCGGGGCATTCCCGGCGAACCCCGTGAAGGGTCACTTCTACAAGGTCGTCGGCGAAGGCACCGTGGGGGGCATCCACTGGCGAGTCGGCGACCAGGCGCTCTACGGCGCTACCTGGGAGAAGATCGACAACACCGATCAGGTAACCAGCGTCGCCGGGAAGCAGGGCGACGTGACCCTCGTGGCTGGCGACATCGGCGGGCTGGGCGCGCTGGCGACCCGCAACGACGTGGACTTCAACACCCACGTCACCGGCAAGCCGACGACCTACCCGCCGAGCACCCACACGCACACCAAGGCGCAGGTCGGCCTCGACAAGGTGGACAACACCGCCGACCTCGACAAGCCGATCAGCACCGCGACGCAGGCGGCGCTCGACGGCAAGGCGGCGGCGTCGCACACGCACTCCATCGCCAACGTGACCGGCCTCCAGGCTGCGCTCGACGGTAAGGCCGCGGCGTCGCACTCGCACACCATCGCCAACGTCACGGGCCTGCAAGCGGCGCTGGACGCGAAGGCGAACCTGTCCGGGGCGAACTTCACTGGACCTGTCGGCGTTGGTTCTGCGGGGGACGGCAACGACCTACTCACGTTCAACAGCGAACGCTCGTGGTCGTTTAAGCAGGTGGGCACGGCCGCTGAGACCGTTCTCCAGCTGTATGACAACACTGGTGCCAAGAGGTTCCAGATCGCAGCGGCGCAGACCAACAACGTGATCGAGATCGATCCGGCCAAGTCCGCGATCAAGATCAACGGCAAAGCTGTTTGGCACTCGGGCACCTTCAACCCCGCCAGCAAGGCAGACGTGAGCCACACGCACACCATTGCCAACGTCACGGGCCTCCAAGCTGCGCTCGACGGCAAGGCGAGCCTGGGCGGCGCAACCTTCACCGGACAGGTCACTCTGGCCTACTCCGCGCCTCTGCGGTTGACCGGCATGGGTGCAGCGGGAACCGTGTACATCCACGGAACGAACGGCGCTGGCGATGACGTCTGCTCGATCACCCGCGTGAACACGAACAGCTGGTACAACCTGTACTGGAACGGCGCTGCGAATATCGCGGGCCGCCTGACGGCTGGCGATCAGATTTACCTCAACGCGGGCTGGTTCCGCTCGCAGCAATCCGGCACCGGCTGGTACTCGGAGCCGCATGGCGGCGGCTGGTTCATGCAAGACAATTCGTACATCCGCAGCTACGGCAGCAAGCGCGTGTTGATCTCGTCGGGCGGCGGTGCGGACGGCGACCTCCGCCTGGAAAGCACCTCCCCGACCATTACCTTCTACGACACCGATCTCGGAACGACTCACTGGCTCCACTGTAACGACAACAACCTGGGCTTCCTCGCGTCTAACAGTTTCGCCTGGGCCTGCTTCCGCAACAATAACAACGACTGGCAGTGTCAGAGCAACAGCATTTCCTACGCTTCGGACGCCCGTCTCAAGGAGAACATCGCGCCCATCGCGCGAACTGCGGTGGACGACTTCTTCTCGAAGTTCCGAGTGCGGGAGTTCGATTGGAACGACGAACGGATCAAGGAGCTGAACCCCGGCTTCACCTACTCGGCCAAGCACGAGTACGGCGCAATCGCGCAGGAAGTCGAGGAGGTTCTGCCGTACATGGTCTACGAGTCCGAGCATAACGGGATCAAGACGATCCTGTGGGACAAGGCCGTGCCGTTCCTGATTGCCGAGGTGCAGGCGCTCCGTAAGGAAGTCGCAGAGCTGCGGGGAGGTGCCTGATGGCCCTCCCTGGCTCCGGTGCGATCTCCTGGGAAATGATCCGTGCCGAGTTCGGCGGCGGGTATCCGATCTACGCGCACCAGTATTACCGGGGCGCTGGATTGGTGCCCGACGTTCCTGCCAACTACGGCGTACCCACGAGCGGCCCGCTCTACGCCTCGCAGTTCTACAACGCGGTCAAGGCGACGCCGTTCCAAGCGTCGTTGTCGCCGAGCTGGCTGATGGGGAGCTGGCCGCAGAACACCAGCGGCACGATCAGCAGATCGTTCACCGTTAGCTGTTCGGGCGGCACCGGCAACTACTCGGTGATCTCTCGCACGGTGGACGGTGGCGCTTCGATCTCCGGCAGCGGCCTCGGCGGAACCGTGACCGCATCTGGCCGCAACACTAGCCGCATGGGCACTTTCACCGTAGTCGTCACCGATGGCGTAACGCAGATCACTTTGAGCGGCAGCTACGAGTACAGCTTCGGCGTTCCGATCTAACGCCCTTACCACCTACAAGAGACCTAATGCACGATGAAGTGAAGCTGGTCGGCGCTCTCGCGGGCGTCGGCCTCATCGTGGGCATCGCAAAGATGCTCACGTCGAACGACCCGATCACCTGGAAGCAGGCGCTCGGCCGCGCAATCCTCTCCGGCGCTACCGGCCTTGCCGCTGGTGCCATCGTCATTTTCATCCCCGGCGTCTCCTTCGTCGCCCAGGTCGCGCTCGCGTGCATCCTGGCGTCGCTCGGCACGTCCGCGCTGGAGACCGTACTGAACCGCGTCGTCAACAAGTGACCGCCCCCAAGGATGCCTTGGAGCGACTGCACGCCGCAGTCGCGGACAAGCTCGCCGACACCATCGACACGATGGAGTCGGACGCGAAGGGCCTGGCCTCGATCCTCAACGTGGCCCGGCAGTTTCTCAAGGACAACGGCATCGACGTTGCTGCCACGCCGCCCGGCTCTCCGCTGGGCAAGCTGGCGGACAAGGTGTCCGAGTTCCCGTTCGATCCCGCTGAGGACGGGCGGCTGAACTGATGGAGGGCATGACGAGCCTCCACGTTCGTCACCCTTTCGAGGACTTCCGCAACTTCGCCTGGTACGTCTGGAAGGAGCTGGGGCTACCAAGCCCCACTCCGATCCAGTACGACATCTGCGAGTTCCTGAAAACCGGCCCGCGCCGTCGCGTCATCATGGCGTACCGCGGCGTCGGCAAGTCCTGGGTGACGGCCGCCTACGTCTGCTGGCTTCTCTGGAAAGACCCCCAGCACAAGATCATGGTGGTCTCGGCATCGAAGGAACGCGCCGATGCGTTCTCGGTGTTCGTCAAGCGTCTGATCGAAACTCTGCCTGAGCTGCAACACCTGCGCCCGCGCCCGGACCAGCGCAACTCGAACCTGGCGTTCGATGTCGGTCCCGCGCAGCCCGATCAGTCGCCCTCGGTGAAGTCGGTCGGCATCAACGGCCAGCTCACCGGCTCCCGCGCCGACACCATCATCGCGGACGACATCGAAGTCCCGAAGAACTCCATGACCGTCGTGCAGCGCGAGAAGCTCGCCGAGCTGGTCAAGGAGTTCGACGCGGTGCTCAAGCCGGGCGGCGAGATCATCTACCTCGGCACTCCGCAGACCGAGGAGTCGCTCTACAACAAGCTGCCCGAGCGCGGCTACGTCATCCGCATCTGGCCTGCGCGCTACCCGAAGGACACCAAGCACCGCCAGGTGTATGGCGACCGGCTCGCGCCGATGATCGCCGATGCGTTCGACGCAAACCCCAAGCTCGCCTGGAAGAACTGCGAGAGCGTCCGCTTCTCCGATGAGGACTTGATGGAGCGCGAGGCGTCCTACGGACGCTCCGGCTTCATGCTCCAGTTCATGCTCGATGCGTCGCTGTCCGACGCCGAGAAGTACCCGCTCAAGCTGTCCGACCTGATCGTGATGGACGTGGACCGCGAGGTCGCTCCGATCCGCGTGGTCTACAGCAGCGGCCCGGAGTACATCGTCAGCGACATCCCGTCCGTGGGCTTCACTGGCGACCGCCTGTACCGGCCCATGTACCTCGCCTCGGAAATGGAGGAGTTCACCGGCAAGGTGCTCGCCATCGACCCCTCGGGCCGAGGCGGCGACGAAACCGGCTATGCGGTCGTCGGCATGCTTCGCGGCATGCTCTACGCGCGCCGTGCTGGCGCGACCAAGGGCGGCTACGACGACGACACGCTGGAGACCCTGGCGCACATCGCACGCGCCGAGAAGGTCTCCGCAGTCCTCATTGAGGCCAACTTCGGTGACGGCATGTTCGCCAAGATGCTCTCCGGCGTCCTGGCGCGCGTGTACCCGTGCTCCATCGAGGAGGTGAAGCACTACGGCACCTCGAAGGAGAACCGAATCATCGACGTGCTGGAGCCTGTGCTGAACCAGCATCGCTTGGTGGTCGATGCCTCGATCATCCGTGCCGATCAGAAGTCCGAACAGAAGTACCAGCTGTTCTACCAGCTGACGCGCATCACGCGCGACCGCGGCGCACTGCGCCACGACGACCGCCTCGAAGCGCTGGCGATGGCCGTGAAGTATTGGGCCGACCAGCTCTCCCGAGACGTGTCCAAGGAGGAGCAGCGCTACCTGGAGGAGCTGCTCGACCGCGAGTACGCCTCCTTCATCCAGTCCGTGACCGGCCGCATGCCGTCACCCGACAACTACCTCGACATCCTGTAGGAGACCCAATGTCCAACACGCTCGCTGCGTGGCTGATGGCGCTCGCCGCCGCTGCCCTGCTGTACCTGTTCCTGCGCCGCAAGAACGACGACGACAACGACGACCCGAGCGCACCCGCGCCGGTAACGCCGTGCGACTGCAACCACGCTCCCTGCTGCCACACCCAGGGCGGCCAGTCGAACCCCTACGCCCCGGTGTGAGCCAGGCTGTCCAGCTCGCGCGCCCCCTGACGATGAAGTCGGAGGGTCTGCGCCTGGTGGCCTACCTGTGCCCCGCAGACAAGTGGACCATCGGCTACGGCCACACCGGCAGTGACGTGAGGCCCGGCCTCCGCATCACCGAGGAACGCGCTGTGGAACTGCTGGAGGCTGATCTCTCCAAGGCCGCTACGGTCGTCCGTCGATACGTACGCGTGCCCCTCAGCGCGCCGCAGGAAGCCGCTCTGATCGACTTCGTGTTCAACCTTGGCGAGGGCAACTTCGCCAGCTCCACCCTGCTCCGCGTGCTCAACGCGGGCGACTACGCGGCGGTGCCCGCACAGCTCCGCCGATGGACCAAGGGTCGCGTCAGGGGTGTGCTGAGGGACCTGCCCGGCCTCATCGACCGCCGCGAGGCGGAAGTCAAACTCTGGAACTCCAAGTGACCATCAAGACCATCTACAACCGCGCCAGCGAGCGCCTGGTGCGCGCCTACGAGCGCGCCAAGGGGTACGTAGCGCTGCGCATTGCCCTCGCCTCGCAGTGGCTCCTGGAGAGCCTGCGCGAGACCTCCCGTCGCACCTACACCGGCTGGCTGTTCGTCGCCGTGTTCCTGGCGCTGCCCTACGTCGTCCTCGGCGGCCTGTGGGAGCACCTGCGGAATGCCGCGGAGCGCCTGTGGGATGACGTGAGCGACATCGAGTGGGCTGCGTTCACCCCGAGCTACTGGCGGGAGCACATCAAGCAGTGACCACGCTGGCCTTTGACGGCCGGCTCGTTGCTATCGACTCGCAGGTCACCGCTGGTGATCTGCGGTACGAGGAGGAGAAGTTCTACCGCACCACCGACACCACCGGGCGCGACCTGGTGGTGTTCGGCGCGGGCACCACTTCCCACATCCAGCGAGCCGTGCGCGAGCTGTCGGAGGGATTCGACGAACTGACCAAGGGCGAGTACACGATCCTCGTGGTCGGCCTGCGGGACAACCCGGTGGCCTTCTACCACGACGGTCTCCCTCTCGACCTCCGGCGCGACTTCCTCGTCGCCGGTAGTGGTGGTGCGATTGCCCTGGCCGCCATGAAGGCAGGCCACAACGCGACCGAAGCAGTCCTCATGGCCTGCTCGACGGACCTCTATAGCGGTCCTCCGGTGCAGACCTACGACACAGTGACCAAGCGCTTCCTAAAACAGCGGGAATGAGCTACTGGCGCATGGACGCGCCAAAACAGAAATACCGATTTGGCGAGTCCTATCAAGCGCGCTCATGAGTTCTCTGATGCTGTACGGCTTCTGGAGGAAGGTCGCCCATTGGTGTGCGTCAGGTAACTGTGGGTTAGGAACTCCGGACGCGAACATGTAGGGAATCCGGTGCGACAGAAGGTAATCGGCGACGGATACCGAGGCTCCGTCCTGCGTCTGGATGTCTAAAATCGCCGCGTGAAATGCTCGGGTCGCTATGCGCTCGAACGCCTCGGATGACGAGGCGACCACATCGACCTCATAACCCTGCATCGTCAGGATTTCCTTCAACATCCCTGAAAGGTCAGAGTCATCTTCTATGACCAACAACGACCCGAGGCGACCCTCGCCGTTTGTACCCGAAACCATCGCGCTCTCCCACGCCTACGTTCCCAAGCGGCTCGTACCGTAATCGACGGCTCGTTAAGAGACAGTAAGCGACTCTACGCGTACCTGAACAATTCAGCTATTACACCAATTCCTCGTCCTTAAACCACCAAATCACAGCCAAGACGACGAACCAAACGATCAGCGGGACGCCAATCGTGAATTCCACGAGTAGGCCTCTCATGTGCTCGTGCTGCGCGGCCTCAGTCAGTGCAGAATCCAGAATTGGCACCGCATCGGCCACCACGCTGTACGCGGTCGTGTCATCGTTTATGACCTCGCGGGTACGTTCGACCAGCTCCCGTGCTGCTCGAAGCTTCGCGTGCTGATAGGCGGCGGGCACTCCAGCACAGACCAGCGAGAGGACAGTGACCAGCGCCGCCAAGCGAATGAGGAGGGTATTGAGCGATGCCATAGATGCTCGTTGTAATGTCTATGCCAACCGCTAAGTTTATTCGACCACGGAGCACTGGGAGGGCTTGACAAGGGTGCTATCATAGTAAGACCTAAGTATTACTCTAGCAGGACTATAGAGTTCTATTCATTGGTATTCACCATCAAGTAGAGCTACAGTTCTCCTATGCACTCCTGGGGTGTTCCTCTGTCCTCCTTGGGTGCCACTGCGGCGGACTAGACCTCCGTCCCATCCTTGATGACCCATAGCACCACGCCCGCACCAATCCAAGCGAGCGCCGGGATGCCCAAAGCGAGCTGGAGAAACAGGTTGCGGGAATTGCGGTTGCTGATGAGGTCATTCGTCGCGGCGTCAAACGTCCGCACCGCCTCATCAACCAACACCTGCGGCGAGGCGTCGTTCTCGATGATCTGCTCGTTCCAGGAACGCAACTCCTCAGCGCTCCTTACGCCGGTCTGAAAGTACGCGGCAGGGAGTCCTGCGAGCACTAAGGCCAGGACGGTGATCGCGGTAGCGGTTCTTATCGTGTATCGGCGGGCGTACATAACGTCTCCTCGAAGTGACAGAGGTGGTCGAAAGGTTTGCGGCAAATTTCCGAAGGAGTATCCAACTACTTGGAACGGCGCGATCACCCCCCGTAGGGGGTCGCCCCCTGTAGCGTAAGGCACGATGCGCCCCCTTCGCGTCACCTGCGGCGTCACCACCTCGGCTAACCTACTGATTCCAAAGGTGAACCACCGGATTAGGTATCCAGTGCCTAGGCTATCCCATGCGACACCTGGGCAACCTGCAGACATCCGCGCTCAAACGTTCGCGCCTCTGTCTGTCCCTATCTGTCTTTTTGCCCCGACCGCCACGCGCCCACCTCGGCACCACCTCGGCACACCTGCCGACCACCTCGGCGCACACTGCCCCGGCCTATGCCCACCTGCCGCCCACCACGGCCAGCCAATGCGCCACCACGGCCCACGCAAGGCCCGCCACGGGCATCCCTACCGCCCCGCCTATAGAAGCTCCCCACGCGCGCGCTAGGCGCTCCCTGCGACCATCCAAAATCGTTGCCATCGGGGTATTGACAGCCATGCGGGGATTGATCTAATCTATACCCGTCGCCAGCAACACGGCGGCAGCGGAAAAGGCGGCGACAGACGTGCGACCGATGGATCGACAGCACCTAGAGCTTATCCCGCCAGCACTGAGGACTAGCCCCAAAGGCCCCTAAGCGCACCGCAGGTAACGTCCGGCTCAACCATCCCCCCACCGGGAGTGATTGACAAACCGGGAGCAAAAGGGCATAATGCCCACCATCGAACAACGGCCGCAGGGTGCGGTCGGGACAGTAGGAAAGGGGCAGGCAGGAGCGCCGCCCACGGCAGAACGCGGGGAGCTGGGAACACTAGCCGCGCCGGGAAGTGTAAGGGCCGATGAAGGCCGCCACGGATACCGGGTCACCGCCAGAAAGAGCGGGGCCATCTGTACGGGATTCCTAGGCGAGCTGGAGGCGCTCCCGGAAGCTGGCGACGGTCAGATTCCATGCCTTACGAGCATGAGTCTGACCGCCAAAGCGCCCCTACCGTTGTGATGGGGCGTTTTGGTGGTCCGATTCACTGGAGAGCAACCCATGACGATGATCCCGTTTGATATGACCGCCCGCGACTACTACGTGGCCGGTTGCATCCGCCGCGGCATCCGCGAGCACCGCGCCCGACTCAACGAGCGGGAGCGCCAGGCACACAAGAACCGCACCCAAGTTGCGCCTTGTCCATCCCCCGTTGTCATCTGATCCCCTTTCGTCAACCCGGTTTTCCACACCCCGCCGACGTGTGACGGCGGGTCTTTTTTGGAGCTACCATGAGCACCAATGGACCACTGGAGGACTTGCAAGTGCGCAAGCTCACCGCTGAGATTCGCAAGATCAACCGCGAGAGCGACAAGCTGATGATGGAGACCCGGTGGTATCCGCTGGTGGTCGCCACGGCCTTTGTGGCTGGCATCGTCACGCTGACCAAGCTGTTCCTCTAACAGCGCCCTACCCCAATCCCCCGAAGCCGCCGCAAGGCGGCTTTTTTGTTGCCCGGAGAAAGCTATGAACAAAATTCCTTCCGCCCTGATCGCCGCCGCTCTGCATGTGGCCCCCAAGAATGACGTTCGCTTCTACTTGAATGGCGTGCTGATTGAGTCGCACGCCGATGGTGCGATCATCGTTGCTACAGACGGCCACCGCATGCTTGTGGTGCGTACCAGCCTGCCGTGGGACATTGGCAAGATCATCGTGCCGCGCAATGCGTGCGAGCTGGTCGCCAAGATGAAGGGCGATGTCTATTTCAGCGCCGTGGGCGATGCCAGCCGGTTCAAGGCGGAGCGCGGAGGCCAGGCCATTGAGTTTGCTGCCGTTGATGGAACCTACCCGGACTGGCGTGCTGCGGTGTCCAAGCCGAACGAACTCAAGCTGTCCGGATTCGCGCCTGCCGTCCTCGAAGGCGTAGTGAAGGCGGCCGGTGTAATTTGCAAGGCATTCGGCGGCAAGGCCACTTCACTGATTCCGGTGACTGGCGGCGACGTGGCGGCCATGTTCGGTATTGGCGGCATCACCGATCCGAGCATCAGGTGCGCGTCTTTGATCGTCATGCCAATGCGCGACTCGTCATACCCGGAAGCCCTGTGCAGCGACGCGCTCCGCGCTTAACCCGAACCCATCAGCCGCCGCAAGGCGGCTTTTTTGTTGCCCGGAGAAAGCCATGAACCTCGACAACTACGCCCCCGAGAGCGCAAAGCGCATAGCCGTGGCGCTGGTGGATGCCGCCCTCGCCGCTGGTTACTCGCTCGGCGTCTACGACGGCGAAGAAACCACGGTGCGGCACAGCCGCGACCGACAGGAAGTGTTGGAGGCCCTCGCCTCTACCGACCGCGATCACCTGCGGTTCTACCGACCGGACGCAACAAAGGCGGGGTTTGTGCTCCTGATTTGGGAGAACGGGGACGACGCCGCGAGCGACTGGAGCGACAACGACGAGACCAACGCGCTGGTGATGCCGGTGCTGCGCGGGCTGGGGGTGCTGTGATGGAACTGCGCACCTACGGAACCCGCAACGTGTTCCTGGCACAGCCGGGGCGCTATCACGAACAACTGGCGGCGACCGCGATGACGCCGCAGCAAGCCGAGGAGTTCGCCACCGTGGTCAACCGCGCAATCAGGGATACCGACTTCGACCCCATCGACCTCGCGCAGCTGGCGAGCGGGTGGACGTGGCCCGAGCCGATGAGCACCGCGCCGCTGGGCATTGAGGACTCCGAATTTCTTGTCGAGGTGGCGCGCATGCTGCACCGCCTCTGGCAGGAGGTCGGCGAGCAGTGGAGCGGCGTTTGGGCCTACGACATCGCCGACCCGCTGGGCGGGTGGCTGTCGAGGAACGGCATCAACCACGAGACCGCCGATGGCGTGGCCCGCGCCGAGCAGCAGGCCCGCGCATGGATCGCCGAGGGCATGGGAGCCGCGCGATGAGCTACCGCGAGGAGGACATCTTGTTCGAGACCGAAAAGGCATGGGTGCTGCGCAAGGGGCCGAACCATTTTGAGGTCTACAAAATCGGCCTCACCCACTCGACACGCCACGGCATTTTTCACAACATCCCCGGCGCACTGGATCGCGCCATCGAACACGCAAAGGGCCTGTCGCAATGAGCAATGACAACGAGCTGGCTGTACCTGCCGGTGACAAGCTGGTCACCCTGGGCGACCGATCGGTCTCCTACGGTCCCCGCCAAGAGTTCGACGGGAGCGTCGAGCCTTGCGCACCGATGGCCGCGCAGTTTTGGGGCGTCTACCGCTGGGCCGGTAAGGACCGCTGGTGGTGGATTGCCGACGTGGCCGACGAGGACACCGCCCGCGCAGTGGCCGCCGCCTACCTGCTGAACGTCAAGCCCGATTGGGCGCACTGACCGACAACCACCACTGATCCCGAGGCCCGCCTAGTGCGGGCCTTCGCATTTCTGGAGCACACCATGCAAATATACGTTGCCTGCCTTGCCTCATATAACGCTGGCGTCCTGCACGGCGAGTGGATCGACTTGGAGGGACGCGACGCCGACGACGTGCGCGATGAGATTGCCCGCATCCTGCGCGAGTCGCCGCACCCGAACGTGACCGTTGATTGCCCGGATTGCGGCGGTACTGGAACCACATACGTCCCCCGAGTATTCGGCGGGGCGGAATGCACGACGTGTGGCGGAAGCGGCAAGGTCGCCAGCGCCGAGGAGTGGGCCGTCCACGACTACGACGACGTGTTCGGGGATACCTGGGGCGAGCACCCCGACCTGGACAAGCTGTGCGCATTGCAAGAGCGGCTGGACGAGTTGCACAACGACACCGAACGCGCCGCCTACACGGCCTTCTGCGACCACGAGGGCCTCGACGATGTGACCGTGGAGCAGTTCCACGAAGCCTACGTGGGCCAGTTCGATAGCTGGGCCGACTTTGCCGAGAACTATGTAGACGAATCGGGGCTTCTTCACGGCGTGCCCGACGCCCTCTCCCGCTACTTCGACTACGAGAGCTATGGCCGCGACATTCGGCTCAACGGTGACGCGTTTGAGGTGAGCGGCTTCTACTTCTGGAGCCGCTAACGCCGCTTCCGCAAGACCCTGCGCCAATACAGGTATGTGCGATGCGCCGGCACCGAACTAGTCCACACCCATACGACTAGGTGAAGGGCCGTAATGGCGACTTCTACGCGGGGGTCAATCATCGAATGGTCCTTGGGGTCGGGAGTGGCGATCACGCCCTTCAGCCCTAATCATAAGGCCAACCTCGATATTTGGCACTCATTGTTCCATTTGTAGCACTTGCATAACAGGAGACTTACATATGCGTAACGCAGATTTCACCGCAAACTCGACCCTGGTGATCGTCAACGTGGCCCTCCGCGTCCACCAGTTCGGCCCGTTCTTGGTATTCGAGCGGGAGGTTTTGGTCCTGCATGAACGGACCTACGAGGTGCCCGAATGATTCGGACCATCAATTTCGACCATAACGAGAAGCGCGGCGCTCTCCGCGCGATGCTCGGCCTACTCAACGAGCGCATCCAGTTCTCGGTCGTCCCCGAGGACTGTGGCTGGCGGGTGTCGTATCCGGTCCCACCCGCGGCCCCAACCGAGACCCCGCGGCCATGACTTCACTGCACCAGTCGGGATCAATCTCTCCCGTGGTACTTGATTCCTACGGACGCGCCATCATTGTGGCCTGTAGTCTGCCCGACGGCAGCGTCATGCTGTCGGGCTGCGCATCCGCAGACGACCAGGGGGGGGGCGTTCTCAGTCTATGAGCACGGTGAGACGGACAATAGCCAGCGCGGTAGTCCGCGTAGGGCAAGGACTGTTTTTTGCATCCGTGGTCGGGGCCATTGTGACCCTGGCGGCGATGCTGGCACTACCGTTCTTAAAACACTGAAACGTAAGACCTTTTTGTGGAGCGCAGCCGGGGGTGGCGGCGCATTACAACGCCGTGAGCAGGGGACAGGACGGCCCCTTCGCAGGGCAGAAGTACCTGGACCTGTTCGTGAAAGCCTTTGGATATGAGATCGGAATCGACCCCTCCCCCACGCCCTGGCAGCGTGGTTTCTGGATGGACAAAATTGGCAAGAATGCCATCAACATTGGCTTGGGCCTTGTAATCCTTACATTGCGGCTCCAAGATAGACCCTGATGGTTTCCCAAGGGGGAACCATCCCCTTACGGAAAATGAGCGCACCATGAATCTCTCGCAGAAAGAACTGACGGCCATTCTCACAACCGCACTGTCAGCCTTCCGGGAAGAGATCGACGAGGACATCACCGCCACCCGCATCCTCACCCTGCTCGCCGTTGTGGACGAGCCGGGCATTCAGCAGGTGGACCTTGAGCGCGTCCTCGGCGGACTCTCTCCCTCCGCAGTGAGCCGCAATGTGCTCGACCTGTCGTCTATCAAGCGTAACCGCGAGCCGGGGCCTGACTTCCTGGAGCAGCGCCCCGATCCCGCCTACCGCAAGCGCAACCTGATCTTCCCGACGACCAAGGCGCTGCACTGGCTGGCTTCGCTCGCAGAACGTGTCAACCGCAAGGTGACGGCGCGCGTCGCAGCCGCCTAACCCCCAACACCCCGTTGTGCCCCGAGGCCCGCCTAGTGCGGGCCTTTTTCATTTCTGGAGATACACATGGCCCTTCGCCTCAAAGGGACCGCGCCCAAGCCGGGTGCGCCCGATAAGCGCTACTACATGCTCGACGTGCAGGAGGGATACCGGCGCGTGCGCTTGTCCACCGGCACCCGCGACCGCGTGGCAGCCGAGCGCAAGGAGCAGGCGGTCCTCGACGCCCTGCGCGACGACCCCGAGATTGCAGAGGACGCGCTGCGGGAGCTGATTCGGGGCAAGTCCCGGTCGGTGCAGATGGCCGTGGCGAAGGCCAAGGTCCGCCAGCGCACCCTCAAGGACGCGATGGACGACGCGCTGGACAACCGCAACTTTTGGGGCAAGCTCCGGTCCATCGACACCGTGCGTACCAACTGCAAGGTGGTCCAGAGCTACCTGGGCGAGGACACGCCCATCAACGACATCACGCAGGCCGCGGTCAACGACATGGCCCAACGGATGCTCGCCAACAAGGCAGCTCCCGCCACCGTGAACCGCAAGATGCAGTGCCTCCTTGCCCTGCTGAAACGCGAGAGGAAGGCCGGCCGGTTCTTGGGAGAGCTGCCCGAGTACAGCTTGGCCGACGAGCGGGACAACGCACGCACGTTCGTCCTGAACGTCGAGGACGAGGAAATGATCCTGGCGCGGCTGCTGGAGTGGGACACCCTCCCGAACGGCCCTGCCGGAGGCCACCCACGGGTACGCGACGGGGCGGACTACCGCGACCTGTTCGTGTGCCTCGCCGACCTGGGCTGCCGCATGAGCCAGGCCATCGGCATCCGGTGGTCCGAAGTAGTCGAGCAGGGCGGAAGGCTCCACGTCCGCTTCTGGCGGCACGCTACGCTCAAGAAGGGGCGTCCCCGCACCCTACCCTGCACCGCCCGTGTCGCCGAGGTTCTACAGCGGCGCAAGGACGCCCTGGCGGCCACATCGGACGGCCCCTTCACCATGCTCAATCGCACGCGCGCCGACCGGCTGTGGCAATGGGCCATCAAGGGGACACATCTCGCTTCCGAGAAGGAGTGCGTACCACATGCGCTCCGCCATACCTGCGCCACTCGGCTGCTGCTGGCGACCGGCAACATCAAGCTCGTGCAGGAGTGGCTCGGACACCGCGACATCCAGACCACCTCAGCGGTCTACGCGAAGGTACTGGCCGAGCAATCGCTCCAGGGCATGTCTGCACTGGAGCAGTTCCGCCTCCCAGCCGCCTCGAACGGAACAGGTGACGTTCCGAGACAGGGATCAATTGCCAAAGCGGGAATCCAATAGCACAACTGACCGTCGCCAGCTTATTTTTCAATCACTTAGGCAATCTGTGCTCGGCCAGATGGTGCGAAAGGCGGGACTCGAACCCGCACGAGGTCACCCTCACTGGAACCTAAATCCAGGGCGTCTACCAATTCCGCCACTTTCGCGTGGCCGGCACAGGTGTTCATTGTCGCAGGCGGCGACTGGAATCGGAAGGCCTGCACAAAGCTGAATCCACTACGCTCCGCGCCATCGCTGCATCGCGGCCAGCCCGGCGGGTGCGCGACCGCCGGGCTGGCCGCAGCCTACTGCTGCGGTACCGTGCGGGCCGGCGCCGCGCCTGAGCTCGGGTCGACGGCCGCATCCACCTTCCGGACCTCCACGCCCCCATCGTCGGTGCGACGCAGGGCCACCGACGCCGGCGCAGCCCTGCGCACATCCACCGAACCGTCCGCATTGCGCTGTACGTCCACCGCGCCGGGCAGGACCTCCCCCTCCGCGGGCCGGGCCGGCCGCAACTGCATGGCGTCGTCGATCTGGCGCGCCGGAATGCGCTCTGCGCCCGCATCACGCTCGACAGCCTGCGCGGGATCATTGCCCGGCGTGCGGGCCGCCAGTGCCATCAACGCGAAGGGAACCCACACCGTGCCGTGCAATCGAGTGATCTCAGCCATCAACATCTTCCTTCCTGCATGCGCCATCGGCGCGGAAGATCTATTGGGTGCGATGCAGGACGCCATGCGGTGAGAAGCAGTGCACAGCATTGAAAGCACTGATGACGCGTATGCCCCTGATTTCAGCACTGCTTCAGTAGATCCACGCCATGCGTGGATGAAGCGCAACCCGGCGTGCGGGCAAGAAAAAAGCCACCTGGATGACCAAGTGGCTTTCGTCTGGTGGGCTGTCAAGGATTCGAACCTTGGACCTATTGATTAAGAGTCAACTGCTCTACCAACTGAGCTAACAGCCCGAAATCGGGGCGCGAATTATGACCCGATCCGCTCGGTGGGTGCAAGCACTTTCTTCAACATCGTTGAAACCAGCACTGCGATCCCGATGCGCTGCAGATCCACGCCAGGCGGGGCCCTGCAACGTGTGGCCCATTGAAACGAAAGGGTCACACCTATAAGAAAAAAGCCACCTGGCGTACCAGGTGGCTTCCGTCTTGGTGGGCCGTCAAGGATTCGAACCTTGGACCTATTGATTAAGAGTCAACTGCTCTACCAACTGAGCTAACGGCCCGTGAAACTCAGACGCACATTGTAGCGTGCTTTCTGTTTATTGCAATACCGTTTCGGCTGCGCCGATGCGGTTGAATCAGTGGGGTGGCTGAGGGGATTCGAACCCCCGACCACCGGAATCACAATCCGGTACTCTAACCAACTGAGCTACAGCCACCACTGAAACTTTCGCTCCACCGCCGATACCGCCAGCACTGGAACCTTGAAACCTTGCCTGGAGACTGTCACCGAAGTTCCGGTCCGCCGAAGCGAGTCCGATATTCTGGTGGAGTCTTTACGCTTTTGCAAGCACTTCTTCACATCCGCCGATGCGATCCCGCTGTCCCGCCAATGGCGCGCCCGACAGGAATCGAACCTGTAACCGCCGGCTTAGAAGGCCGGTGCTCTATCCAGTTGAGCTACGGGCGCCCGAACCGGAACGGTGTCCAATCCGACGTGACGTGGGATTGGTCGGGGTAGAGGGATTCGAACCCCCGACATCCTGCTCCCAAAGCAGGCGCGCTACCAGACTGCGCTATACCCCGGTCTTGCAATCCCCTCGGGTCAGGCCCGGGGAGTTGGTCATTGTCGCCAAGCGCGTTGGGAACTGTCAACGAAGGATGCGCAGTTCCGCGGCCTGCCACAACGCCGAAAGCAGTCATCGGCTATGCTCACGCCCATCGGCCGGATGGCCGTCCTGACCCTCATTCGCACGGAGAACACGCATGCGCAGCGGCAACCCGGCTCTTTCCGAGTCGACCTTCCTCGACCTTGCCAGCGGTTCGGTGGTGACCAGCCCCGACCAGGCAATGACCCTCAACGGCACCGTCAACAAGACCGGTTTCCTGCTGCTGTTGACCGTGCTGACGGCCGCTTTCGCCTGGAACCAGACCATCGACGACTACGGCCAGGTCATGGACGCGGCCAAGCTGTACGCCTTGGGCGGCGGCATCGGCGGCCTGGTGCTGGCGCTGATCACCATCTTCAAGAAGGAATGGTCGCCGGTCACCGCGCCGATGTACGCGCTGGTGGAAGGCGTGTTCCTCGGCGCCATCTCGGCCGTGTTCAACGCCAAGTTCCCGGGCATCGTGTTCCAGGCCGTGCTGCTGACCTTCGGCACCCTGTTTGCGCTGCTGTTCGCGTACCGCAGCGGCGTGATCAAGGCCACCGAGAACTTCAAGATGGGCGTGGTCGCCGCCACCGGCGGCATCGCCCTGCTCTACCTGGCCTCGTTCGTGCTGGGCTTCTTCAACATCAACGTGCCGGTGATCCACGACTCCAGCTGGCTGGGCATCGCCTTCAGCCTGTTCGTGGTGGTCGTGGCGGCGCTGAACCTGGTGCTGGACTTCGACTTCATCGAAACCGGCGTGGCCCAGCGCGCGCCGAAGTACATGGAGTGGTATGGCGCATTCGGCCTGATGGTGACCCTGGTCTGGCTGTATGTGGAGTTCCTGCGCCTGCTGTCGAAGATCCAGCAGCGCTGAGTCCAGCCACGCCGAGAAAGACAAGCCGCGATCCGCAAGGGTCGCGGCTTTTTTGTAGAGTCGAGCAAGCCCACACGTCCCCTGCCCCCATGCCCGACACCTTCCACAGCTACCGCCCGGCAGAGGGCCACCGTCTGCCGCATGACCCGTTCAACGCCATCATCGGCCCGCGCCCGATCGGCTGGATTTCCAGCCGCGACGCACAGGGCACGTTGAACCTGGCGCCCTACAGCTTCTTCAACGCCTTCAACTACACCCCGCCGATCATCGGCTTCTCCAGCCAGGGCCGCAAAGACTCGCTGCGCAACATCGAAGCCACCGGTGAATTCGTCTGGAACCTGGCCACCTTCGACCTGGCCGAGGCGATGAACGAAAGCTGCCGTGCGGTCGCGCCGGATGTCGACGAGTTCGTCCTTGCCGGCCTGACGCCACTGGCCTCAACGCAGGTCACACCGCCCCGCGTGGCACAGAGCCCGGTAAGCATGGAATGCCGCTGCACGCAGATCGTCCGCCTGCGCGATGCCGCCGGCCAGGACACCAACGGCTGGCTGGTGCTGGGCGAAGTGGTGACGGTGCATATCGATGAACGGCTGCTGGTCGATGGCATCTACGACACCGCTGCGGCGGCCCCGATCCTGCGCGGCGGCGGGCCTGCCGACTACTTCCGCATCGGCGCCGGACAGCGCTTCCGCATGTTCCGCCCGACCTGACGTTCAACCGGTTACGACCGCGCCAGCAGCGCCGGCATCGACGACGCCAGCAATGCGATGCCCGACGCGGTCAACAGGCTCAGTACGATCTGCCGGAAGCGCGCCTCGCTGGTGCCGATGTAGACGCGCGCACCCAGCAGGGTCGGCACCAGCATCGCCGGCGCCACGATGGCGAAGTACGGCAGCATCTGCCGGCTCACCAGGCCGCTGCCGACATAGGTGGCCATGGTCACTGCCAGCATCGCCAGGTTGAAGTTCTGGATGACCGCGCGCTGCTCGTCCTTGCCGAAGCCACGCAGCGTGCTCCACAGCGTCGGCACCGGTCCGGCGAAACCGCCGATGCCGCTGAGCACCCCACCTGCCATGCCGGCGATCGCGTCACCGATGCGACCACCCACGCGGATCGGCGGCAATGATCGCGCCATCAGCATCACCGGGCACCACAGCGCCAGGAAGCCGCCCAGCAGCGCCTTGAACCAGTCCATGTCCAGGTGTGGCAGTACCATCACGCCGAGCGGAATGCCCGCCAGGCCGCCCAGCACGAACGGCAGCAGCAGGCGCAGGTTGAAGCCACGCCGCACGGTGAACACGGCCACCAGCTGACCGACCAGCGCGCCGAACACCGACAGCGCAGCGGCCAGTCGCGGCTCCAGCCCCCATGCCCAGAACGACATCGCTACCATCCCGAAGGCGAAACCGGACAGGCCCTGTACGAATCCGGCGACGATCGCGCCAAGCGCGACCAGCAGATACACCGACTCCATCATCACCCCGGCTGCAACCGCGCGACTACCCTGCCGCGCTCACCTGTGCAGCGTAGTGCGCCGCGAGATGCTCGACCAGCGCACGCACCTTGGGCGCCAGTGCACGTGCATGCGGGTACAGCGCGAAGTAGCGTCGCTGGCCCGCATGCCAGGCCGGCAGCACGCGGATCAAACGACCGGCGCGCAGATCCTCCTGCACGGTGAAGGCGGTGAACAGGCTGATGCCCATGCCGGCCAGCGCGGCGGCGTACAGTGCGGGCGTGGCATCCACGCGCAGGCGCTGCCCGGCTTCGATGCTCGCGGTTGCGCCGCGCGGCCCCTGCAACTGCCAGGGCGGCATTGCTGGCGTGGGACTGAAACCCAGCAGCGTGTGATGAGCCAGGTCCGCTGCCTACCGCGGCAGTCCGTGGTGTGCCAGGTAGGCCGGTGCGGCGACCAGGATGCGCGGGCAGCTGGCCAGCTCGCGCGCGACCAGCTGGCTGTCCGGCAGAGAAGCCGCGATGCGCAGGGCCAGGTCGAAACCACCACCGACCACATCGACCAGCTGGTCATCGGCCGACAGGTCCAGCGTGACCTGGGGGTAACGCTGCAGGAATGACGGCAGCCAGTGCGGCAGCTCCTGGCTGGCCACCACCTGCGGCACGCTGATCCGCACGCTTCCACTGGGCTGCGCCTGCCCGGCACGGGCACGGTCGTCGGCTTCCTGCAGGCGGTCCAGCAGCGTTGCCGCCTCACGGTAGTAGTCGCGCCCGGCCTCGGTCAACGACAGCCGGCGGCTGTTGCGATCGAGCAGGCGCACCTGCAGGTGTTCTTCCAGCTGCCGCAGTTGCCGCGACATCGCCGAGTGGGTGGTACCGAGGCGCTCGGCTGCCGCGGTGAAGCTGCCCGCATCGACGATGGCGCGCAGTGCACGCAGGGCAGCGAAGTGATCCATCGGCGGGCAGCTCCACGTGGCGGAGCCCGCGGCATGCGGGCCCCGCCAGCTTATCAAGCGCCGTCGCCGGCCTTGCGCACCGGCAGTGCCAGGATCGCGTCAGTCGTCATGACATCGCCGAAGGCGTCCTCGATCTGGGCCAGAGCGGCTTCATGCAGCGTGCGATGGCCGATGCGCCGGCCGCCAGCCAGGTCCAGGTCACGGCTGGCGCTGGCATCGGACGAGACGATCACCCGGTAACCACGGGGCGCGGCCGCCGCGTCGCGCGCGGCACCAGCCACGCAGGCATGGGTCTGCAGGCCGGTGACGATCAGGGTGTCGATGCCGGCGTTCTTCAGCAGCGGGTCGAGCACGGTGGAGGACGCGCCGGCGAACACGCTGACATTGTCCTTCTGCACCACGGTCTCGCCCTGGCGCGGCTGCAGGTCGCGATGGAAGGCAGCATTGACGCTGCCCTGTGCGAACAGCGGCGCACCCGCCGGCAGCACGTGCTGCACATGGATCACGCGGATGCCATGGGCATCGGCGAATTCGACCACCCGCTTCGCCTGCCGCAGCGCGGCCACGCCATCGGGAATGACCATGCGGCCACCGGCAAAGCCCGGTGCGGCCGTGGCATCGAAGTACTCATTCTGGAAGTCGATGACCAGCACGGCGGTCTTTGCCGCATCCAGCGAGGTCGCGACCGGCGCGCCAGCCATGTGGCGGATGGTGGGATGGGCCGGCTCGGCGGCGGCGACCGGGGCGGTGGTGGCCATGCCGATCAGGCTGGCCAGGCCGAAGGCGGTGAGGTTCATGTTCGAGCTCCAGTGCGTTGGGAAGTGGGCACAGGATGCGGAGCGCATGACGCACGAACCAGCCGCGTAGCGGCACATGATCTGTGCAATGTACGCACAGACAATTTCCCTGTAGAGCCACCCCATGGGTGGCTGCGGACCAAGGCCCCGTCATTCCACGCACGGCGTGGATCTACCGGGCCGGCCCACAACGCAACGGGGCGCCCGAAGGCGCCCCGCTGTGGATCCAACCGAGGTCGGCCGGCCGCTTACAGGCGGCTGGCGATGGCCTGGGCAAAGCTCATGGTGGTGCCGGTGCCGCCCAGGTCGCCGGTCAGCGAATCCTTGGCTTCCATGGTCGCCACGATGGCCTTGCGCAGGCGCTCGGCGTTTTCCGGCTGGCCGACATGGTCCAGCATCTGCGCGGCTGCCAGCAGCAGCGCGCACGGATTGGCCTTGCCCTGGCCGGCGATGTCCGGCGCGGTGCCGTGCACGGCTTCGAAGATCGCCGCGTCCTTGCCGATGTTGGCACCCGGGGCCAGGCCCAGGCCGCCGACGAGACCGGCGCACAGGTCGGAGATGATGTCGCCGAACAGGTTGGTGGTGACGATCACATCGAACTGTTCCGGACGCATCACCAGCTGCATGCAGCAGTTGTCGACGATCATTTCCTGGAACTCGATCTCCGGGTACTGTGCGGCGACTTCACGGGCGACGTTCAGGAACAGGCCCGAGGTCGACTTGATGATGTTGGCCTTGTGCACGGCAGTGACCTTCTTGCGGCCAGTGCTCTTGGCCAGCTCGAAGGCGTAGCGCACGATGCGCTCGGAGCCCTTGCGGGTGATGCGGGTGCCGGAGAAGGCGGTTTCGCCGTCGGCCGACACTTCCTGGCCTTCGGCCAGGTAGGCACCTTCGGTGTTCTCACGGACGGTGATCAGGTCGACGTTGTCGAAACGCGACTTGGTGTTCGGGAAGGTGTGGGCCGGACGCACGTTGGCGTACAGGTCGAAGTGGCGGCGCAGGCTGACGTTGATCGAGGTGAAGCCACCACCGACCGGGGTGGTCAGCGGGCTCTTCAGCGCGACCTTGTTGCGCGCGATCGATTCCAGGGTCACTGCCGGCATCAGGTCGCCGTGCTTTTCCAGGGCCACCAGGCCGGCGTCGGCGTCTTCGTACTCCAGGCCAGTCTTGAGCTGGTCGAGCACGAACAGGGTGGCGTCCATGATTTCCGGGCCAATGCCGTCGCCGCGGATGACCGTAATTTTCTGCGTCATTGATCGATGTTCCGAACAGGGGGAAAAACGCCGTCCGGACGTGCCCGGAAACGCCGGCGCAAAGGAAGTTTCACCGGCAATTATGCCTGAGCCGGGGCCGAGGTCCCAAATAGACCATGGTCCCAGTGCCCGGCCCAGGCAGAATTGCCCGCGCATTCCGCCTTATCCCCGCGCCTGTCGGCGCGCCCCCTTGAACAACAAGGGGCCTCCTGGGCTGTTGGATCGTGGAGAAGGCCCCTCGCGGGTGCGGTAATGCCGGCCGCTGGCCGGCAACCCCGGCCATGCCGGATTCAGGGAATACCGGCCAGCGGCCGGCACGCCCCTCAGTGCTCGTGCGCTGCCGGGGCGGCGGCGCCACCTTCAAGCTGGTCGAGGAAGTCAACCGCGCGGCGCAGGTGCGGGATCACGATCGATCCGCCCACCACCAGGCCGACCGAGAAGGTCTCGAAGAACTCCTCGCGGGTCACGCCGGCGTCCTTGCACTGGGCCACGTGATAGCTGATGCAGTCGTCGCAGCGCAGCACCATCGACGCCACCAGGCCCAGCAGCTCCTTGGTCTTCACGTCCAGCGCGCCGGCCTGGTAGGTCTGCGTGTCCAGCGCGAAGAAGCGGCGCACCACCTGGTTCGGCTCACCCAGGATCCGCTCGTTCATGCGCTTGCGGAACTCGGTGAACTCGGCGATGCGGTCCTTGCTGCCGTCGTCGGCCGCGCTCATGCCTGGCCCTGCCCGGCCAGCAGCGGCTCGAGCTTGCCTTCACGGTGCAGGGCCATCATGTCGTCGTAGCCGCCGACATGGACGTCGCCGACGAAGATCTGCGGCACGCTGGTGCGGCGGGTCAGCGCCATCATCTTCTCGCGCTCGGCCGGGTCCAGGTCGATGCGGACCTCGGTCCACTGCTGGCCCTTGCTCTTCAGGAAGTTCTTGGCGGCCACGCAGTACGGGCAGACGGCGGTGGAATAGATGGTGATGGCGGGGGCACCGCCGGCGGTCTGGGCTGTCACGGGAAACTCCACGATGGATCGACGGTCTACATATGGTACCGGTGCGCTGGAATTTCCACGCCACGGCCGCAACACTGTGGATTAACGAATGGTTGCCCCCCGCCCTGCCACGCTTGGCGCGCCCCGCCCGAGGAACTCCTGCTTGCGAGCCCTGCTGCTGACTACCGCCGTCACCCTGGCCCTGGCCATGCCGCTGGCCCAGGCCCAGGAGAAGCTGCCCGACATCGGCTCCTCGGCCGGCGAGCTGCTGACCCCGGCCCGCCAGGCCGAGTACGGCGCGATGATGCTGCGCGAGCTGCGCAACTACGGCTACCTGCTGGAAGATCCGCTGGTCAACGACTGGCTGCAGACCATGGGCACCCGTCTCGGCTCCAACAGTGACCAGCCACGGCAGCCGTACACCTTCTTCGTGATGAACGACCGCCAGATCAACGCGTTCGCCACGCTGGGCGGCTACATCGGGGTCAATGCCGGCCTGGTGCTGACCGCCGAGCGCGAGGACGAGGTCGCTGCGGTGCTGTCCCACGAAATCGCCCACGTCACCCAGCAGCATGTGCTGCGCGGCGTCGAGCGCGCCCAGCGTGACCAGATCCCGATCCTGCTGGGCATGCTGGCAGCGGTGGTGGCCGCCCAGGCCAGCAACAGCACGTCGTCCGGCAACGCGACGATGGCCGCGATCAGCTCGGGCATGGGCCTGATGCAGCAACGGCAGATCAACTACACCCGCTCCAACGAGTCCGAGGCCGACCGCCTGGGCATCCGCACCCTGTCGCGCAGCGGCTACGACGTGGATGCCATGGCCGGCTTCTTCGAACGGATGTCGGCGGCCATGCGTGGCAACGAAGGGGGCTACAGCGTGCCCGAGTTCCTGCGCACCCACCCGGTCAACATCACCCGCATCAGCGAAGCCAAGGCCCGCGCCGAGCAGATGAAGAAGGATACAGTGCTGCTGACCACCAGCACCCCCACCGGCGAGCGCAAGGAGCGGGTGGACCCGGCCGATCCCAGCCTGGGCGAGCCGCTGCTGCGCGGCAACAACCCGCTGCTGCCCAGCAGTGTGCTGCGCCTCCCGATCGGCCAGCTCAACCGTGGCGCCAGCGGCGACTTCGACTGGGCACGTGAGCGCCTGCGCGTGCTCAGCGCGGATTCCACCCCCGAGCTGGAACGCGAGTATGCCGACCTGGCCAAGCGGCAGAAGGACGGTCTCAACGATGCGCAGCGCTATGGCCAGGCGCTGGCGGTCATGCGCGGTGGCCGTGCCGGCGCCGGCCAGGCCCGGCAGACCCTGGCCGGCCTGCTCCAGACCCATCCCGGCAACCTGTGGCTGGCGCTGGGCCTGGGCGAAGCGGAATCGCGGGCAGGCCAGGCGGCCCAGGCCAACAGCCGCTTCGAGCAGCTGCTGCGCGAACACCCCAACAGCCGCCCGGTAGCACTGACCTATGCCGAGATCCTGAACGAACAGGGCAACCGCGAGGCCGGCCAGCGCGCGCAGGCGATGCTGCGCCCCCTGTTGTCGCAAAGCGGTAACGATCCGGTCTTCCAGCAGCGCTTTGCCCGCGCCAGCGAGCTGGCCGGCGACAGCGTGCGTGCCAGCGAGGCCTATGCCGAGGCCGCCTTCCTCAGCGGTCGGCCGGAACAGGCGCTGCTGCAGCTGCAGGCGCTCAAGCGCAACCCGGCGCTGGATTACATTGGCCGCGCGCGGGTCGATGCCCGCATCGAAGCGATCACCCCGACCGTGCTGGAGCTGCGCCGCCAGGGCGTGCAGGACCCGGACCTGGACCGGCGCTGAGCGCTGCATGACCGGCCGATGGCAATCCAGGCCGGTTCCGGCCGGGCAGTCACAAACATGTCATCAAACCGTAGTCTACTGGCACCACTCCAGTAACCGAGCCCTACGGTGTCCTCGTGCAGAAACGCATCCTGATCGTCGATGACGAGCCCGCGATCCGTGAAATGGTCGCCTTCGCCCTTCGCAAGGGCGATTACGAACCGGTCCACGCCGGCGATGCCCGGGAGGCCCAGACCGCGATCGCCGACCGCGTTCCGGACCTGATCCTGCTGGACTGGATGCTGCCCGGCACCAGCGGCCTGGACCTGGCCCGTCGCTGGCGCAAGGAAACGCTGACCCGCGAAGTGCCGATCATCATGCTGACCGCCCGCGGCGAAGAGAACGACCGCGTCGGTGGCCTGGAAGCCGGCGTCGACGACTACGTGGTCAAGCCGTTCTCGGCGCGCGAACTGCTGGCGCGCATCCGTGCGGTCATGCGCCGTGCCCGCGAGGACGACGAGGACGGCAGCGTGGCAGTCGGCCCGATCCGCATCGACGGCGCCGCCCATCGCGTGTTCGCCAACGACCAGCCGGTGCCGATCGGCCCGACCGAATACCGCCTGCTGCACTTCTTCATGACCCATCCGGAGCGCGTCTACACCCGCGCGCAGCTGCTGGACCATGTATGGGGTGGCAGCGTGTACGTGGAGGAGCGCACCATCGACGTGCATATCCGCCGCCTGCGCAAGACGCTGGAACCGTTCAACGCCGAGAACATGGTGCAGACCGTGCGCGGCGCCGGCTACCGGTTCTCCACTGCCACCTGAGTCTCGTCGTGCCGGCACCGCGCACCTGCGGGTGCCGGTGCCGGCAACTCTGCTATAACCCTTGGTTCACTCCAGTGAACCGCCGCACCTCAACGACGAGACCGCAATGCCCCGCCACATCCGCTCTGCCTGGTTGAAGACCCTGGCCACCGTTGCCGCGGTACTGCTGTTCGCCGGACTGGTGGGGTGGTTCACGGGCCATCTGTGGTTGTGCATCGCGCTGGGCGCGCTGGCCACCCTGGCCTGGCATTACTGGCGCCTGCGCAGCGTGCTGCGCCGCCTGACCGCACGCCAGCGCTGGGACACCGCCGAAGAAGGCACCGGCGTCTGGAACGAACTGGACCGCCTGCTGTATCGCAACCAGGTGGAAATGCGCGTGCGCAAGCGCCGCCTGCTGGACATGCTGCGCAGCTACCGCGCCGCCGCCGCCGCATTGCCCGACGCGGTGGTGGTGCTGGACCGCAACAGCCAGCGCGTGCAGTGGTTCAACGAAGCGGCCACCGCCCTGCTCGGCCTGCACCATCCCGGCGACCTTGGCGAGGCCCTGGTCGAACGCCTGCAGCCGATGCCGCTGGCCCACTGGCTGGCCGGTGGCCGCAATGCCGAACCGATCCTGGACGTGCCCTCGCCGGTCGATCCGGCGATCCGCCTGAACCTGCGCCTGATTCCCTATTCGTCGGATTACTGGCTGCTGATCGCCCGCGACGTCAGCAAGCTGCTGCGCCTGGAACAGGTGCGCCGCGACTTCGTGGCCAATGTTTCACACGAGCTGCGCACGCCGCTCACCGTGGTCCACGGCTACCTGGACATGATGGATCCGGAGGACTTCCCCGGCACCGGCCCGATGCTGGAAGAAATGCGCAAGCAGAGCCAGCGCATGGCCCAGCTGGTGGAAGACCTGCTGACCCTGTCGCGGCTGGAATCGCAGGAGCACAGCGAGGAAGAGACCGTGGCCATGCAGCCGATGCTGGCGACCCTGCGCCGCGAGGCCGAGGCGCACAGCCAGGGCCGCCACCAGATCAGCATCGATGATCTGGCCGGTGTCGACCTGCAGGGTTCGACCAAGGAACTGCACAGTGCCTTCTCCAATCTGGTCACCAACGCGGTGCGCTATACCCCGGCCGGGGGCCGCATTGCGGTGGAGTTCCGCCGCGAAGGCGACGGCGCCGTGCTGGCGGTGCGCGATTCCGGCTACGGCATTCCCGCCACCCACCTGCCGCGCCTGACCGAACGTTTCTACCGTGTGTCCAGCAGCCGCTCGCGCGAGAGCGGCGGCACCGGGCTGGGCCTGTCCATCGTCAAGCACATCCTCGGCCTGCACCACGCACGGCTGGAGATTGAAAGCGAAGTCGGCAAGGGCTCGGTGTTCTCCTGCCATTTCGATGCCGACCACGTGCGCCCGCGCGAGTCCGCCCCCCTGACCTCCATCGAAGAATGACGCCATGAGCAGCCTCGGATCCCTCCCCCTCCCCGTGAGCCCGGACAACGATCCGTTGCGCGACCCGTCGCTGTACATCAACCGCGAGCTGTCGCAGCTGGATTTCAACTTCCGCGTGCTGGCGCAGGCCATGGACCCGCAGGTGCCGCTGCTGGAGCGCCTGCGCTTCATGTGCATCTCCTGCACCAACCTCGACGAGTTCTTCGAGATCCGTGCCGCCGCCGTGCGCCACGCGCAGGAATTCGGCCTGCCGCCGGCGCCGGACGGCATGAGCCCGCAGGCCATCCTCAACGCCATCCATGACCGCGCTGCGGAGCTGGTGGACCAGCAGTACCGCTGCTGGAACGAGACGCTGCGCCCGGCGCTGATGGAGGCCGGCATCGGCGTGCTCGGTCGCCATTCCTGGACCGACCGCCAGAGGCGCTGGCTGCGCGCCTACTTCCGCAACGAGATCATGCCGGTGCTGTCGCCGCTGGGCCTGGACCCGGTGCACCCGTTCCCGAAGATCCTCAACAAGTCGCTGAACATCGTGGTGGTGCTGAAGGGCACCGATGCGTTCGGCCGCGCCGGCCACCTGGCGATCGTGCGTGCGCCGCGCTCGCTGCCGCGCATCATCCAGCTGCCGGAGAAGCTCGGCGGATCGCAGAACTTCGTGTTCCTGTCCTCGGTGCTGTCGACCTTCGTCGATGAGCTGTTCCCGGGCATGGAAGTCCAGGGTGCCTACCAGTTCCGTGTCACCCGCAACTCCGAGCTGGTGGTGGACGAGGAGGAAGTCGAGAACCTGGCGCTGGCGCTGCGCGACGAACTGGTCGACCGCGGCTACCGGCCGGCGGTGCGCCTGGAGATCGCCCACGACATGCCGCGCGAGATCGTGCGCACGCTGCTGCAGAATTTCGGCCTGACCGAGAACGCGGTGTACCGCATCGACGGCCCGGTCAACCTCAACCGCATCATCCAGCTGTACGACCTGATCGCGCAGCCAGACCTGAAGTACCCGCCGATGACCCCGCGCACGCTGCGCGACAGCGACGGCATCTTCGAGACCACGGCGCGCCAGGACCTGCTGCTGCACCACCCGTTCGATGCCTTCACCGCGGTGCTGGACCTGATCCGGCAGGCGGCGATCGATCCCAACGTGCTGGCGATCAAGCAGACGCTGTACCGCACCGGCAAGGATTCGCTGATCGTCGACGCACTGATCCAGGCCGCGCGCAACGGCAAGGACGTGACTGTAGTGGTCGAACTGCGTGCGCGCTTCGACGAAGAGGCCAACCTGGGCCTGGCCGATCGCCTGCAGGAGGCCGGGGTGCAGGTGGTGTACGGCGTGGTCGGCTACAAGACCCACGCCAAGATGCTGCTGATCGTGCGCCGCGAAGGCCGCAAGCTGCGCCGCTACGTGCACCTGGGCACCGGCAACTACCACAGCGGCACTGCCCGCGCGTACACCGACATCAGCCTGATCACCGCCGATCCGGACATCGGCAATGACGTGCACCTGTTGTTCCAGCAGCTGTCCGGGCTGGCCTCGAAGATGAAGCTCAAGCGCCTGCTGCAGTCGCCCTTCACCCTGCACACCGGCATCCTCGGCCGTATCGAGCGCGAGACGCGCATCGCCGCCGCCGGCCGCCCAGCGCGGATCATCGCCAAGATGAACGCGTTGAACGAACCGCAGGTGGTGCGCGCGCTGTACGCCGCGTCGCAGGCCGGCGTGCAGATCGACCTGATCATCCGTGGCGCCTGCACCCTGCGTCCGGGCGTTCCGGGTGTCTCGGACAACATCCGCGTGCGCTCGATCGTCGGCCGCTTTCTGGAGCACAGCCGCGTCTACTGGTTCGGCAACGACGGCGCGCCGGAGATGTACTGCGCCAGCGCCGACTGGCTGGAACGCAACCTGCTGCGCCGGGTCGAGACCTGCTTCCCGATCCTCGATCCGGAACTGGCCAAGCGGGTGTACCGCGAGGTCCTGCAGAACTACCTGGACGACAACCTCAACGCCTGGGAACTGGACGCCGACGGCGTCTACCACAAGCGTGCGCCGGCGCACGACGAAGCCCCGCATTCTGCGCAGATGGCATTGATGCAGGGGCTGTAATCCTGCCCCGGTGGACCCCGACCGCTGGTCGGGATTCGATCAGCGGTCGCCCGGGGTCAGATCCCTTTCCTGCGGGAAAGGGATCTGACCCCTTGCAATCCTGCTGCACGCCTCCTTCCAAAATGTGAAGGCCGCGCGGTGACGAGCACACCACCGCTTCGGCTAACATTCGCCCATGCCGCATACCTCCACGACTCCGCCCGCATTGCAGGATGGCGACCTGCTGGCCGCCATCGACCTTGGCTCCAACAGTTTCCACATGGTCATCGCGCGCTACACGCTCGGCCAGCTGCGGGTGATCGACCGCCTGCGCGAGACGGTGCGCATGGCCGACGGGCTGGATGGCAAAGGCGGACTGTCTTCCGCCGCACGGCAGCGCGCGCTGGAATGCCTGGCCCGTTTCGGCCAGCGCATCCGCAATGTGCCGCCGCATCGGGTGCGCGCGCTGGCCACCAACACGGTGCGCCAGCTGCGTTCTCCCCAGTCGTTCCTGGTCCCGGCCGAAACTGCACTGGGACACGCCATCGAAGTGGTCAGCGGCCGCGAAGAAGCCCGCCTGATCTACCTGGGCGTGGCCCACGCGCAACCCCCCAAGCCCGGCCAGCGCCGGCTGGTGATCGACATCGGTGGCGGCTCCACTGAATTCATCATCGGCATGGGCATGCAGACCCTGGAGCGTGAAAGCCTGCAGGCCGGTTGCATCGCCAGCACCCGGCGCTTCTTCCCCGGCGGCAAGCTCAGCAAGAAGCGCTGGAAGGACGCGCTGGCCGAGATCGGCCGCGAGTTCCAGCCCTTCGCCAGCAAGTATCGCGCGCTGGGCTGGCAGGAAGCGCTGGGCTCTTCGGGCACGCACAAGGCGATCAGCGAGATCTGCGCGACGATGAAGCTGAGCAAGGGCGCGATCACCGCCGAGGCCCTGCCGCAACTGCGCGATGAGCTGCTGAAGGCCAAGAAGATCGACGACATCCAGTTGCCGGGCCTGTCCAGCGACCGCCGCCCGATCATCGCCGGCGGCATCCTGGTGCTGGAAGCGGCGTTCCAGGCACTTGGCCTGCAGAAGCTGCTGGTCAGCAAGGCCGCGATGCGCGAGGGCATCCTCTACGACATCGTCGGCCGCGCTGGCGAGAACGACCTGCGTGATGAATCGGTAGCTGCGCTCAGCCAGCGCTATGGCATCGATACGGTACAGGCCGACCGCGTGCAGGACACTGCTCTGTCACTGCTGGAGCAGGTGCAGGAACGCTGGAAGCTCGATGCCGATGATGCGCGCATGCTCGGCTGGGCCGCACGCCTGCACGAACTGGGCCTGATGATTGCCCACAGCGGCTACCACGTGCATGGCAGCTACGTGCTGGAGCACTCGGACATCGCCGGCTTCTCCCGCCAGGAACAGCAGATGCTGGCCGCGCTGGTGCGCAGCCATCGCCGCAGCGTGACCAAGACCGCCTTCGACGCCCTGCCCGAGCGACTGCTGCTGACCGCGCGCCGGTTGGCGGCCCTGCTGCGGCTGGCGGTGCTGCTCAACCGCGCGCATGAGGACGACCCGCTGCCGGCGCTGGAACTGACCGCCGACGACAACCGGCTGTCGCTGATCGTGCCGCAGGCATTCATCGATGCCCGTCCGCTGCTGCGCGCCGACCTGATCGGCGAGACCGACGGGATCGCCGGGCTGGGCATCCAGTTCCGTCCGTTCGTAGCCTGAATACGCCGTCGCCTGTTGTCCACAGGACAGCAGGAGTGACGCACTTCGCACCCCCACTTTGCGCAGTCTGGCGGTTTTTTGTGCTGCTTCGCATCACGACGGCACCGTATCGCGTATCGCACCTCTCACGTAAGCGCCTGCTTTTGTTCACGTTTTGTGAAGGATGGGGGTGTCCCGTGACATAAATCGATACGAACTCTTTACAGAGCATTAACTAACGAGACTACTATCGGGTCACCGGCTCGGTCATCAACCCAGCTGGCTCCTTCGACGCCCACTTTGGCGTCTTGTGCACGACCTGAGAGAGAGAGCTCGCCATGACTTCACGCACCACCGCACTGGGGCAGGCCATCCGCTATGCCCTGGCTACCACCGCAACGTTGGCCGCCCTGCCCGCGTTTGCCCAGGACGGCAGCAACGCAACGCCCACCAACCTCGACCGCATCGAGATCACCGGCTCGCGCATCCGCCAGGTGGACGTGGAAACCGCCCAGCCGGTGTTCGCGATCAGCCGCAACGACATCGAAAAGCAGGGCTTCAGCTCGGTTGCCGACATCCTGCAGAACGTCACCGCGATGGGCAGCCCGACCATCAGCCGCGCCAATGCGCTGACCGCGGGTGAAAACGCGGGTGGCACCTACATCGACATGCGCAACCTGGGCACCCAGCGCACGCTGGTGCTGGTCAACGGCAAGCGCATGGGCATCAGCACCTCCGGCTACCAGGACATCTCCACGCTGCCGGTGTCCGCCGTGGAGCGCATCGAGGTGCTGAAGGACGGCGCCTCTGCGATCTATGGCTCCGACGCCATGGCCGGCGTGGTGAACATCATCACCCGCTCCAATGTCACCGGTGTGACCGCCAACGTCTATCACGGCCAGTACAGCCAGGGCGACGGCGCACGTGACCGCTTCGACGTGGTCGCCGGCTGGAGCAACGATCGCGTGTCGTTGACCTTGTCCGCCGAGCATGCCGAAGAGAAGGGCGTGTGGGCGCGCGATCGCGGCTTCAGCAAGTACGGCATGACCGATCGCCATCCGTACGACAGCAGCAACTGGACCACGATCAGCCAGTACGGCCAGTTCACCGGTCTGCGCGGCCCGGGCTGTACCGCCACTGCGGGCTGCGGCTATTCCCTCAACCGCGGCGCGGATCCCACCAACCCGGCCAATTACCACCTCACCGATAGCACGCCGTTCACCGGTGACGTGAGCAACGCCAACGACCAGATGCACGTGATGTATCCGGTCAAGCGCGACTCGGTCTATTTCGACGGCCGGTTCAAGATCACCGACAACGTCAACTTCCGCACCGAGCTGGGCTACAACCAGCGTGAGTCCACCCGCCAGATCGCGGGCTATCCGCTGCAGTCGAGCACCGCCGGTGTCGGCTCGATGTCGATCAACAGCTACTTCAATCCGTTCGGCCGCCAGCACGGGTATGCCACCCCGACCGCCGTGGCCTGGAACCGCCGCACCTGGGAAGTGCCGCGCGTGACCACCAGCGAGCTGAAGACCTACCGCGCGGTGGCGTCGTTCGACGGTTCGTTCGAGATCGGCAGCCGCTACTTCGACTGGGAAGTGGGTTACCAGTACAACCGCAATGAACTGGAATCGGTGGCGACCGGCAACCTGCACAAGGGTCGCGTCGCCGGCGGCGTCGGCCCGTCGTTCTACAACGCCGCCACCGGCAAGGTGCAGTGCGGCACCGCCGCTGCACCGATCTCCTATGACGTGTGCAAGCCGTGGAACCCGCTGGTGCCGTACGGCACGACGGCTGCCGATGGCCTGTACGGCAACGAAGAACTGCAGGCGTGGCTGTTCCCGGAAGAGATCACCAAGGGCCGTACCACCTCCAAGAACTTCTTTGCCAACATCGCTGGCAGCATCGTGACCCTGCCGGCTGGCGACCTGGGCTTCGCGTTCGGCGTGGAAAGCCGCAAGGAAGAAGGCAAGTACACCCCGGATGCCCTGGCCCAGACCGGCGCGACCACCAACCTGGCCGCGGGCCCGACCGGCGGTGACTACACCGTCAACGAGGCCTACCTGGAAGTGAACGTTCCGGTGCTGGCCGACCTGCCGGGCGCGAAGGAACTGACCTTTAATGGCGCAACCCGCTTCTCGGACTACAACACCTTCGGCAACACGCTCAACAGCAAGTTCGGCTTCAAGTGGAAGCCGATCGACTCGCTGATGGTGCGTGGCACCTGGGCCGAGGGCTTCCGTGCACCGACCATCAGCGACCTGTTCGGTGGTGGTTCGGAGACCTTCGCGCAGTTCAGCGATCCGTGCGACACCCGCTTCGGTTCCTCGGCCTCCAGCGCGGAAGTCCGTGCACGTTGCGCACGCGACATCGCCAATGCGAATACCTTCCGCCAGCTGCGCCAGGGTGGCACCCCGGTGAACACGTCGACGGACGCGACCCCGGTGCCGTTCACCTCCGGGTCGAACCCGCTGCTGACGCCGGAAACCTCGACCAGCAAGACGCTGGGCCTGGTCTGGAGCCCGAGCTTCATCCAGGGCTTCAACGCCTCGCTGGACTGGTGGAAGATCCGCATCGACAACACGATCATCGCCGACACGCCGACCCAGATCCTGCAGGACTGCTACGAATCGGGTATCGACGCGCGCTGCTCGCGCTTCCAGCGTGACCCGGTGACCGGCATCGTGACCAACCTGAAGTTCGGCAACCGCAACGCGGGCTTCATGGAAACCGAAGGCTACGATCTGGACGTGAGCTACCGTCTGGACACCCGGTTCGGCAAGTTCAACGTGAACTCGGCCACCACCTACGTGTCCAGTGCGACCTACCGCACCTCCAACGACAGCTCGATCGTCCCGATCGTCACCAACGGCATCGGCAGCGCTTTCCGCGTCCGTTCCAACCTGGTGCTGGGCTACGAGCGGGGCAACTTCGGCGCGAGCTGGACCGCGCGTTACTATTCGGGCGTGAAGGAAACCTGCTCGAACATCGCGCTGTACCCGGACGAGTGCTCGGATCCGGGTGTGTACGCACCGTGGTACAAGGGCGCACGCAACTACAACGAGCGCGGCGCGGTCACCTTCCACGACGTGCAGGTGCGTTACTCGCTGCCGTGGGACGCCACCGTGTCGGTCGGTGCCAACAACGTGTTCGAGAAGACCGGCCCGGTCATGTACAGCAAGCCGAACTCGGCCTTCTCGTACTACGGTGGTTACGATATCGGCCGCTTCATCTACATGAAGTACCAGCAGCGCTTCTGATCCATCGCGCTGTGACGGAAGCATGACGACCACGGCCCTTCGGGGCCGTGGTTTTTTATTGGCCGCCGCGCCCAGGCGCTGGCCGGCGCCACCGTCATCTGATGGTCGCAAAGCGGTCATGTCGGCTACATCGCCAGGCCCGAGCATGCCGGAAACCCGGAGGCCCGCCATGCGCTATGCCATCGTCACCGAGACCTATCCACCGGAAGTGAACGGCGTCGCCCTCACCGTGCAGGGGCTGGAACAAGGTCTGCGCGCAGCCGGGCACGAGATCGACCTGGTCCGCCCCCGCCAGTCCAGCGAAGCGCTGGATTCGGCACCCGGCACCTTGCTGGTTCCCGGCGCCGCCCTGCCCCGCTACCCCGGCCTGCGTTTCGGACTGCCGGCACCGATCCGGCTGGGCCGCCATTGGCAGAAACAACGCCCGGATGCGGTCTACATCGCCACCGAAGGTCCGCTCGGCTGGTCGGCACTGCGCACTGCGCGCCGCCTCGGCATTCCGGTCGCCAGCGGCTTCCACACCCGCTTCGACGAGTACCTGCCCGACTACGGCGTGGCGTGGCTGCAGGCCGCAGCCATGCGCTGGATGCGCCGTTTCCACAACCAGGCCGATGCCACCCTGGTGCCGACCCGCGAGCTGCAGCAGTTCCTCGGCGAACAGGGCTTCGAGCGCGTGCGCCTGCTGGCCCGCGCGGTGGACAGCCAGCAGTTCGATCCGGGACGGCGCGATCCCGCGCTGCGCGAGGAATGGGGCGTGGATGGCAACGGCCTGGTGGCGATCTATGTCGGCCGCATTGCTGCTGAAAAGAACCTCGGCCTGGCAGTGAAGGCATTCCGCCGGCTGCAGCAGATCCGGCCCAAGGCACGCTTCGTGTGGGTCGGAGATGGCCCGGCCCGCGAGAAGCTGGCACATGAAAACCCCGACTTCATCTTCTGTGGCATCCAGCGCGGCGATGCGCTGGCCCGGCACTTCGCCAGCGGCGATCTGTTCCTGTTCCCCAGCCGCAGCGAAACGTTCGGCAACGTGACCCTGGAAAGCATGGCCAGCGGTGTGGCCACCGTGGCCTTCGACTACGGCGCCGCGCGCGAGTACCTGCGCAATGGCGAGAACGGCGCAGCCGTGGACAGCGACGATCAGTTCATCGAGGCCGCCGTGCGACTGGCCGCCGATGACGCGCAGCGCCGCGAACTGGGCGGCAATGCCGCACGCGCGATGAAGCGCCTGCATCCACAACAGGTGGTGGCCGAGTTCGATGCACTGCTGGCCGAACTGGCACAGTCGCGGAGGAACGGCCATGCGCACTACGCCGCTTGAGCTGCTGGCCGGGCGCGAAGCACGCTGGTGCCGGCGCGCAAACCACTACTGCCGGCGGCGCCGCGTGCGTCGCCTGTTCGCGGTCATCAGCCGGCTCGGCGATGGCGTGTTCTGGTACGTGCTGATGGCCGCGCTGGTGGTGCTGGACGGCTTCGACGGCCTGCGCGCCTCGGTGCACATGGCCGCCACGGGCCTGGCCGCGCTGCTGCTGTACAAGGTCCTCAAGCGCTGGACCCGGCGCCCGCGGCCCTACGCGGCCGACCTGCGCATCCGCGCCTGGGTGGCGCCGCTGGACGAGTTCAGTTTCCCCTCCGGACACACCCTGCATGCGGTGTCGTTCACCATCGTGGCACTGGCCTACTACCCGTGGCTGGCGCCGCTGCTGGTGCCGTTCACCCTCGGCGTCGCACTGTCACGGGTGGTGCTCGGCCTGCACTATCCCTCCGACGTGCTTGCCGCCACGGGCATCGCCGTCCTGCTGGCTTCGGCCAGCCTGACCTGGCTGCCGCTGCCGGTATAGCCCCGGGGTCAGATCCTTTTCCTTCGGAAAAGAGATCTGACCCCCACAATACCGGCGGCGCCACCATCATCATTGATGGCCTAGAATGCGGGCATGACCACGCTGTTCATTTCCGACCTGCACCTGGACCCCAGCCGTCCGGAGATCACCGACCTGTTCCTGCGCTTCCTGCGCGAGCAGGCGCCCGGCGCCGATGCGCTGTACATCCTCGGCGACCTGTTCGAGGCCTGGATCGGCGACGACACGCCCTCGCCCGCCGCCGATGCGGTGGCCGATGCGTTGAAGGTGCTGTCCGACAGCGGCGTGCCGGTGTACTTCATCCGCGGCAACCGCGACTTCCTGCTCGGTGAGGACTACGCGCGCCGTGCCGGCCTGCGCATCCTGCCCGACCCGTGCATGATCGAACTGTACGGCCGCGCGGTGCTGCTGCAGCACGGTGACCTGCTGTGCACCGATGACATTCCCTACCAGCAGTTCCGTGCACAGACGCGCGACCCGGTATTCCAGGCGCAGTTCCTGTCGCAGCCGCTGGCCGCACGCATCGCGTTCGCGCAGAAGGCGCGCGAAGCCAGCCAGGCGCGCCAGTCCGAGATGAAGCAGGACGATCGTGCGCAGTTCGAGTCGGTGACCGACGTGGCCCCTGCCGAAGTCGATGCCACCTTCGTGCGCCATGGCGTGGACACCATGATCCATGGCCATACCCATCGGCCGGCGATCCACACGCTGCAGGCCGGTGGTCGCGAGCGCACCCGCATCGTGCTGGGTGACTGGTACGAACAGGGTTCGGTGCTGCGCGTGGATGCCAGCGGCTGGACGCTGGATACGCTGGCGCGCGAATAACGGATCGCAAGGTGCCAACCAAGGTTGGCATCTACCAGAGCAGGTGCATGCGCCCGGGTAGACGCCGGCCTTGGTCGGCGCCTGGACAGTGTCAGCGGAAGGCCGCGATGGTGGCCTTGGTGTTGACCAGCACGCGCTGGTTGTCGGCGGTGCTGGCGTTGCCCATCGGGATGCCGTTGTAGCTGATGTTGGGGTTGGACCAGTAGTTCAGGCGCGGGCAGCTGCGGGTGCAGTTGTAGGCCATGATCGTGCGCCAGCCGGTGCCGGTGGCGGGCTCGTAGCGATAGCCGTGGCCATAGGCATAGGGCGAGGTGCTCGAGTCGGTGGCGATGTCATGCCGCGCACTCTGCAGATGGCCGATCTCGTGCGCGAACGAGTAATAGCCGGTCGCGCAATCCCAGTACACGGCCGCGAACGCGGTCGACGCCGTCGAGCCGATGCCCGAGGCCAGGCCGCAGTAGGCGGTGTTGTTGATCAGCAGCACGCCCACATCAGCCGTGTAGGTATTCCGGCTGGTGTGGATGCTGTCCATGTAGCCATCGCTGGTGCCACGGAAACGCGCCAGGTCGGTATCGAAGCTGCCCGATTCGGTGTAACTGGTGGTTTCGTAGCGGGCCAGTTCCATGGTGATGCCGACGTTGCTGTTGACATAGCCCTGGTTCGATTCGGCCACGGCCAGCTGCACCAGTGACTGCATGTTGCCGCCATAGGCGGCGACGGCGGCATTGGTCGCCACCACCAGCACGCGGATGGTGGCCGGCGTGCCGGACGACGCCTGCGCGATGCCGAGGCGATCGTTGTTGCCCATCGGGATCTTCGGCAGCTGGTTGTAATCGGCCGGATGGTCGGCCGGCATCCGCGACTCGTCCACTTCCACAAGCACGTGGCGGTTGCCCAGCGGGCGCAGGCGGTACAGCTTTCCATCCTTGCGGATCGAGCCGGTGATGGTATCGCCCGAGCGCACCAGGATCAGCGAATTGCCGGGGTCGTCCTGGCCATTGGAGGTGGCCGCGGTCAGCTTGTCCGAGGGCGAACGGAACTGGCCGTACCAGATGCTGCCGCCATCGGGCAGCGCTTCAACCTTGCTGCGCACGGCCTGCACGCGCTGGCCGAGCAGTTCGAATTCCAGCTGCGGCTGTGCAGTCGCGGCTGCATCAACGCGCACTTCCTGTACCGTCGCGGTGGACGGGGTGGCCAGCAGCTTGCCCAGCGCGGGCTCACTGTTTGCCGATGCGCGGCTGATGACCGTCACCGGCTCGAACAACGGTGCCGCATGCGCGGCCGCCGCCACCGACAAACCCAACACCAGGCCACCTGCCGCTTTGCCAATCGATCTGGACAACATTGCGTCGCTCCTTGAATGATGTGAACAGCGTTGATGCAGCACGACCCGGTTTGCCGGGTTTGGCCATATGGCCTGCGCGGCTCGTGTGAATTCAATAGGCGAGTGGAGTGAAAGTCAGGATTTGTGATCGACCGCATCTGCGTTCAGCCAGGTCAAAAGCGTCACTACACTTCGCCAACACACCACTTTCGCGCTACCGTGACGCAGCCACGACGGGGAATGCACATGGCACCATCGCAGGACACGGACGAAGATGTCGGCTTGCTGCGGATCGGCCTGTTCTTCGATGGCACCCGCAACAACGCGCACAACCTCGCGCGTGGTCGACCACAGCAGCCGCGACCGCGCCCGGCGCAGCTGCGTGCGGATGATGATTCGACCTACCAGAGCCGGCTGACCAGCAGCTACGACAACGGCCTGACCAACATCGCACGCCTGCAGCAGCTGTACCCGGACAGCCGCCGCGATGCGATGGCCACGCCTTCGCTGTCGATCTACGTGGAAGGTGTCGGTACCCGCGATGACGCCGACGACGACCTGATCGGACTGGCGTTCGGTATCGGCGCCAGCGGCGTCCGCGCAAAGGTGCAGCGCGCGCTGCAGGTGGTGCTGCCGGCTGCGCTTGCAGAACTGTCCACGCGTTGGCGGCAACCGCTGCGTCGCGTGCAGCTGGATCTGTTCGGGTTCTCTCGAGGCGCTGCCGCCGCACGTGATATCGCCAACCAGCTGCAGGGCTGGGATACCACGCGTTGGCGGCAACTGCTGCAATCGTCCGGCCTGGTCTGTACGTCGGACTTCGCCCCTGCCCTTCCGGTGCTGCGATTCATCGGCCTGTTCGATACCGTGGCTGCGGTCAGCGGTGGCCGCGCCGACGAACAACCGCAGCTTGCCCTGTCCAGTGGCATCGCTGCACGCGTGGTGCAGTTGACCGCGCGCGACGAGCATCGCCAGCACTATCCGCTGACCACGGTGGCACCGCCGTTCACCGAGATCGCTTTGCCCGGCGTGCACGCCAACATCGGCGGAGGCTACAACCAGCTGGAGGAAGGCCCCAAGCTGCTCAGCCGCCCACGTCGCCAGCAGCTGCGCCGCCCCGCCGTTGCCGACTACCAGATTCCCCCGCTGGCGATGCTGCAGGCCACCACGGCCTACGCTGAAACGCAGGCCGATGCCGAACGCTGGCGGCAGCAGCTGGGCGTGGACGAAAAGGAAGTGTGGGTGGATGTCTGGCACCAGTGGCAGCAGCAGCGCCGCGCCGGCAGCCGCAGCGTGCTGCTGTCACCGGTGCTGTACGTGACTGCCGCCGTGGTACTGCGGCGGCGCATCGACTGGCGCTACCAGTTGATCGCGCTGCAGGTGATGCAGCAGCATGCCATCGATGCCGGCGTGACCTGGCGCGCCAGCGCTGCCGAGATTCCCGGCTGGGAACTGCCGTCGGCCCTGCAACCGATCGCACGGCGGCTGGTGGCAGGGCAGGCGTTGACCCAGACCCAGGAGGCGCTGCTGCGCCGACGCTACCTGATGCAGTCGGCGCACTGGAATTTCGACGCGCTGGGCGACACCGCCCTGACCTATGCCGCCGATGCCGGCGTCAGCGAACTGCCCTACCGGCCCGGTCCCGGCCTGTTCTACATCAACCGGCCCACCGTGGATGGCAAGCGCGTGGTGCTGCCCAACGCATGAAAAAGGGGACGGAGGGGATTAAGTCGTTTGTGCCACAAACGACTTAATCCCCTCCGTCCCCTTTTCTTCAACCGGCCTGTTCGACCAGGTTGGCGAGCTCGTCGGCGTCGAAGCCGGCCAGCAGGCGCGCTTCGATGTTGAACGGCCCGTGCAGGTAGCCGCCGGCGTATTCCACCAGCAGCGCCTTGAAGCGCGCACGCGGCTCGACGCCGGCGCGATCGCAGTACCAGCGGTACCAGCGCGAACCGGCGGCAACGTGCGCCACTTCCTCGCGCAGGATCACTTCCAGTACGTCGGCGGTTTCACCATCACCGACATTGCGCAGCTTCTCGATCATGCCCGGTGTCACGTCCAGGCCGCGCGCTTCCAGCACGCGCGGTACCAGGGCCATGCGCGCCAGGCCGTCATGCGCGGTCTTTTCGCACATTTCCCACAGGCCGTTGTGCGCGGGGAAATCGGCGTAGTCGTGACCATGCGCCTGCAGGCGCTCGCGCAGCAGCATGAAGTGCCGCGATTCGTCGTCGGCACAACTGACCCAGTCGGCATGGAACGCTGGCGGGAGGCCGCGGAAGCGGTACACCGCATCCCAGGCCAGGTCGATCGCGTTGAGTTCGATGTGGGCGATGGCGTGGATGAAGGCGGCGCGTCCTTCCACGCCGCCCAGCCCGCGCCGGGGCACTTCGCGCGGATGCACCAGCACCAGCCGTGCCGGCCGGCCAGGCATGCGGATCGGTTCCGGCGGCGGCGCATCGGCAGCCACCTTCAGGCGGCCGGCACGGAACGCGGCGGCATACGCCTGGGTCAACGCGACCTTGCGCAGCGGGTCGGCTTCGGCCAGGCACCGCTGCGCCGCGCGCAGCAGGTCGCCACCAACGTCGGGTACATCGACCACGCCTGGACCTCAGGCGCGGCGCTTGTGCTTGGCGTCGTCCGAACGCAGCTGCTGGATGCGCTCGAAGTAGCCCGGCTCGATACCCGTCGGGTAGTGGCCGTTGAAGCAGGACGAATCGAAGTTGCGCAGCGCCGGGTTGCCCTCGCTCACCGCCGCTTCCATGTCCTCCAGATCCTGGTAGATCAGCCAGTCGCAGCCCAGGTGGGCCTCGATCTCTTCCACGGTGCGGTTGTGCGCGACCAGCTCTTCGGCCGCCGGCATGTCGATGCCGTAGATGTTCGGGTAGCGCACCGGCGGTGCCGCGCTGGCCAGGTAGACCTTGCGCGCGCCCGCATCACGGGCCATCTGCACGATCTGCTGGCTGGTGGTGCCACGCACGATCGAGTCGTCCACCAGCAGCACCACGCGGTTGCGGAACTCCAGGTGGATCGGGTTGAGCTTGCGGCGCACCGACTTCACGCGTTCGCCCTGGCCCGGCATGATGAAGGTGCGGCCGATGTAGCGGTTCTTGATGAAGCCTTCGCGGTACTTCACCCCGAGCACGTTGGAGATCTCCAGCGCGGCATCACGCGAGGTATCCGGGATCGGGATGATGGTGTCGATATCGTGGTCCGGGCGCAGGCGCAGGATCTTCTCGCCCAGCTTGATGCCCATGCGCATGCGCGCCTTGTGCACCGAGACGTTGTCGATCATCGAGTCCGGACGCGCGAAGTACACGTACTCGAAGATGCACGGGGTGTGCTCGGCCGGCTCGGCGCAGATTTCCGAGAACAGCTCGCCGCGGGCGGTGATCACCAGGGCTTCGCCCGGCTGCACATCGCGCACGCGCTGGAAGCCCAGCACGTCCAGCGCGGCCGACTCGGAGGCCACGATGTACTCGTCGCCCTCGGCATGGCTGCGCTTGCCCAGCACCAGCGGACGGATGCCGTGCGGGTCGCGGAAGGCCACCAGGCCCAGGCCCAGCACCACGCTGACCACCGCATAGCCGCCCTTGCAGCGGCGGTGCACGCCAGCCACCGCGCGGATCGCGGCTTCCGGGCTCAGCTGGCGCTGCTGCTCCAGCTCATAGGCGAACACGTTCAACAGCACTTCGCTGTCCGAATCGGTGTTGACGTTGCGGCGGTCCTGCTCGAACACCTGCTGGCGCAGCGCCTCGGTGTTGATCAGGTTGCCGTTGTGGGCCAGCGCGATGCCGTACGGCGAGTTGACGTAGAACGGCTGCGCCTCGTCCATGCCTTCCGAGCCGGCCGTCGGGTAGCGCACATGGGCGATGCCGACGCTGCCTTCCAGGGTGGACATGGTGCGTGCATCGAACACATCGCGGACCAGGCCGGTGGCCTTCTGCACCCGCAGGCGGCTGCCATTGGCCGTGGCGATGCCCGCCGCATCCTGGCCGCGATGCTGGAGAACGGTCAAGCCGTCATACAACTGCCCGGCGACGTTCTGGTTGCCGACGATTCCGACGATGCCACACATGGTGCGAAGTCTCCGCTGGGCTGTGCCCAGTTACAAGGAAGGTGGCCGTACCTGGCCGCGGTGGTCGCCGCGCCTGCGGTCGACATTGGCCGGATCGCCCGGCTCGATACTGTCTGGCAGTGCTGGGGCGTCCGGGCGCACTTCGGCCGGATCGTATGCGTCGCCCTGTTCCGCTTTCGCGGGCCGCAGCCATCCGCTGCCCGCCACTACCTGGTTGAGGATGCCATTATCGCCTCCCGCGCCCGGCTTTCCCAGATCGGCGCCTGCACTCTTCCCCAGCTCCATCAATGCAGATGGGGACAGCATGTCGGTCGGCAAGGTCTTGGGCAGCAGATCGGCGCCGGGCACCTGCCAGTGCGGCAGCTTCCCGTTCATCCAGGCCACGGCCGGGTTCAGCACCGGGCGGACCGCCGAGCGCTTCCAGGAGGGTTCGGCGGTCAGCGGGGTGAAGCCGGCCAGCAGCACCAGGATCGCCGCGATCAGGCCGCCACGCACGGCGCCCAGCACGCCGCCCAGCAACCGGTCCAGGCTGGTCAGCATGCTGCGGTGGATCATCGCCTTGATGACCATGCCGATCACCGCGACCACGATCATCACGCCAATGCCCACGCCCAGGTAGCCGCCAACGAAATGCTCGCCGCCGGGTGCGGCCGGGGCCGCCCACCAGCGTGCCGCATCGTTGCCGAAGGCGAAGGCCGCCAACGCGGCCAGCAGCCACGACAGCGTGCCGATGACGATTCCAACAAAGCCACGCAGCATCCCGAGCAGGGTCGAGGCGGCGATCACGATCAGCAGCACCACGTCGATCATGGCGCCCCGCTCCTTCGGCGGCGCTGGCAACGGGCCTGCGCGTGGATCATGGGTGCGGTCGGACCATGCCGGCCACGCCGACCTTGGCGGCGACCTGCGCCTTCAGCTGCTCGGCGTCAGCGCGGTTGGCCACCGGTCCGACGCGGACGCGATGCAGCGTGCCCTTTTCAGTGCGTACCTGCTCGACGAAAGCACTGAAGCCGGCGGCGCGGACCTTGTCGCGCAGCGCGTTGGCATCGTTGGCCTGGCCGAACGCGCCCAACTGCACGGCGAAGCCGACGCCACTGGCCGCCGGTGCTGTCGGCGTGGCAGGCGCCGGCCTGTTGGCGGCGGCCTCCGGCTTCGGCTCGGGCTTGGCGTCCGGCTTCGGAGCCTCGGGCTTCGGTGCCGGCTTGGGCGGCTCTGGTTTGGTGGTCGCCGTCGGCGTGCTTGGCGGCAGGCTTTCGCTGCGCACCGGGTTGCTGGTGGCCGACGGCGTGGTGGCCGCGGCCGGGGTGCTGGTGGTCGGCGCCGGCGTGGCGGCAACCGTCGCACTGCTGCCTGCCGCCGCATCCAGGGTGATGACTTCTGCCTTCACATCGGCGCGGATCTTGACCGCCTGCAGGCGCGCGGCTTCGGCCTGGGCACGGTCGGCATACGGCCCGACACGCACACGCCACGCCTGGCGCCCGCTGATGGTGGTGGTTTCGGCGAAGCCTGGCAGCTGCGAGCGCTGCAGGTAGGCGATCACCGCATCGGCGTCGGCCTTGCTGCCGTAGGCGCCAAACGTGACGGCGAAGTTGCCGGCGGCAACCGCCGGAGACGTGTCCACGGTCGGCGGCGTAGCCGGCGCGGCCGTCTCCTGCAGCGGCTTGGCCTGCCCGGTCTGCAGGCCGGTGGCTCCACCGGCCGGAGCAACCAGCGGCAGCTCACGGGTTTCGAACTGGCCATCGGCCGGTGCGTCCGGCGCGGCGATCGGCACCGAGGCCACACCGCTGTCCGGCGCCGGTCCCTTGACCAGCATCGGCAGGAAAATCACGGCCAGCGCCACCAGCACGATGGCACCAATCAGACGCTGTTTCAGAGGCGTATCCACGTGAGGCGGCAACTGTCCGGAGGTTGCGGTCGATTATACGGGTGCCGGACCGGACGGCGTCGGCATTGGCTGAACGCGGATCAGGCGGCGCCCTGCAACCATTGCAGCGCGGCAGCGGCGGTATGGAAGGAGCCGAACACCAGTACGCGGTCACCGCGCCCGGCCTGGGCCAGTACCTGTGCCAGCGCCTGCTCGACAGTATCAGCGCGCTGGGCCTTGGCCGCCGCCGTACCGGCCAGGCGGGCCTGCAACTGGGCAGCACTCTGCCCGCGCGGGCCGTCCAGTCCGGCCAGGGTCCACTCGCCGACCACGTCCTGCAGCGCCTGCACAACGCCCACCGCGTCCTTGTCCTGCAGCGCGGCGTACACCGCCAGGGTGCGCCCGGCCGACGCTTCGGCCTTCAGCGCGCGCGCCAGCTGGCCCGCCGCCTGCGGGTTGTGCCCGACATCGACACGGACCTGCACGCCGTCACGCTCGAACGCCTGCAGGCGGCCAGAGATGCGCGCCGCCGCGACACCAGCAGCCCACGCCGCACGCGGCACCGGCTTGTCCAGCGCGCGCAGCGCAGCGATGGCGGCACCCGCGTTGGCCAGCTGGATCGGGCCGGCCAGCGCCGGGGTCGGCAGTTCCATGCGCAGGCCGACATCGCGCCAGCGCCAGCGCTGGGCATCGATTGGTTCGTAGAAATAATCGCTGCCGCCGCGGATCGCGTTGGCGCCGACCAGGTAGGCACGTGCGAGCACGCTCGACGGCGGGTCGGTCTCGCCCAGGATCACCGGCTTCCAGCCACGGATGATGCCGGCCTTCTCGGTGCCGATCGCTTCGCGGTCCCCGCCCAGCCATTCGGCATGGTCGATGTCCACGGTGGTGATCACCGCCACGTCAGCGTCGACGATGTTGACCGCATCCAGGCGACCGCCCAGGCCCACTTCCAGCACCGCCAGGTCCAGCCCGGCGTCGGCGAACAGCTGCAGCGCGGCCAGCGTGCCGTACTCGAAATAGGTCAGCGTGATATCGCCACGCGCGGCCTCGATGGTGTTGAAGGCGGCGACCAGCGCCGCATCCTCCACATCGTGGCCGTCGATGCGCACGCGCTCGTTGTAGCGCAGCAGGTGCGGCGAGGTGTACGCGCCGACCTTCCAGCCGGCAGCACGCGCGATGGCTTCGATGAAGGCCACGGTGGAGCCCTTGCCGTTGGTGCCACCGACCACGATGGTGCGCTGGGCCGGCGCCCCCAGGCCCATCGCCGTAGCCACGGCGCGCACGCGCTCCAGGCCCATGTCGATGGTCGCCGGGTGCTGGCGTTCAATGTAGTCCAGCCAGTCGGCCAGGGTGGTCGGGGTGTTCGTCACGGCAGCGGTTCCAGCAGAAGCAGTTGATGCGAGGGGATGGATCAGAGTGCGCGGTGCTTGGCTTCGCCGAAGAACGGCGTGTGGTGGGCACAGTCGTTCAGGCGCACCACTTCCAGGCTGTCCAGGTCGGCGCCTTCGAGCAGGTTGAGCGTGGTCGGCGCCTGGCGGAAGGTCCACAGGCGGGAGATCGGCAGGCCCAGCACCTTGCACAGGATCACGCGGTTGACCGCGTCATGGGCGACCACCAGCAGGGTGTCGTGCTCGCCGAGGCCTTCGGTGGCGCGGGCCAGGCCGCGCCAACTGCGCTCCAGCACCAGGCGCAGCGATTCACCGCCGGGCATCAGCACGGTGTCCGGCTCCTCGCGCCACGCCTTCAGGCGCGACGGGTCCTTTTCGTTGATTTCGCTGGCCAGCAGGCCTTCCCACTCGCCGTGGGCGATTTCCTGCAGCTCCGGCTCGGTCAGCAACATGTCGGCACGGGCGGCACCGAGTGCCAGCTGCGCGGTGCGCTGCGCGCGTGACAGCGGCGAGGCGACGGCACGGGTGATGTCCACCGAGGCCAAGCGGGCGCCCAGGGCCTGGGCCTGGGCTTCACCGATCGGCGAAAGCGGGATGTCGATCTGGCCCTGGTAGCGGCCTTCGGCGTTCCACGGCGTTTCGCCGTGGCGGGCAAGCAGGATGCGCATGCGTGCAAGGGGTCCTGGGGGGAGGAGGTTCCGCGTTTCGTTCACATCCTGTGAAGTGCGCGGAACAGGGATGATACCCGTTCGGCGCACCGGGCCGTGCCGGGCATGAAAAAACCCCGCGACGTGGATCGCGGGGTTTTGGAAACTCCGGCTATCTGGTCGGGGTTGCCGGCCAGCGGCCGGCACTACCGCAACGGGTTTATTTCGCCAGGTTCAGTTCCTTCAGCAGCGCCGGCGCCGGCGCCACTTCCTGCATGATCCACTGCATGTAGCGGCTGTCGACCGCGATCATGCGGGTCATCACCGGGTCGAACACCCAGTTGGAGCTGACCGATTCCCAGTTGCCGTCGAAGGCCAGGCCGACCAGCTTGCCGTTGGCGTCCAGCACCGGCGAACCCGAGTTGCCACCGGTGATGTCCAGGTTGGACAGGAAGTTCACCGGCACCGAGCCCACGCGCTTGTCTTCCAGGCCGCCGTAGCGCTTGGCCTTGACCGCGTCGAGCAGGGCCTTGGGCGCATCGAACGGATCGACGCCGGTGTCCTTGGCGACGATGCCCTCCAGCGTGGTGAACGGGGTGTAGGCCACGCCGTCCCTGGGCTCATAGCCCATCACGTTGCCGAAGGTGATGCGCAGCGACAGGTTGGCATCCGGATACACGAACTCGCCCTGGCTCTTCTTGTAGTCAGCCAGTGCCTGCAGGTACAGCGGACGTGCGGTCAGCGACTCGCCTTCGCGGATCTTCTTCTGCTCTTCCTGCTTCAGCAGCGACGGCATGATCGCCACCGCGTACTGGATGGCCGGATCGGTGCTGGCTTCGAACGCGGCGCGGTCGGCCTTGAACCACTTCAGGCGTGTATCCAGGCTGCCCAGCTCAGTGCCCGACAGCTTGCTCACCAGCGCCTTGACCGCGTTGGCATCGCTGCCGCCCAGCCAGGTGTTCAGCACGTCGTTGTTGCGCTGCGCGGCCGGCAGGGCGACGTACTGGTCCAGCCAGTAGGTCTGCAGCTGCTGGTCCATCTTCGCCACATAGCGGCGATCCATCTGCTTCAGGCCGCCTTCCAGGGTCGGCAGGTCGCGCTGCTGGTAGCCGACCTCGCGCTCGGCGTCCGGCTTGGTGCGTTCGATCGACAGGCGGTACAGGCCGATGGCGGCGTTGACCGCCGAGGTGTTGTTGAACTGGCCGACGAACAGATCGCGCTCGCGGGTCGCCTTGCTGGTATCCAGGTGCCTGACCAGCTGCGCGTGCGCTGCCAGGGCCGGCTTGCCGGCGGCGCCCTGCTTCTTCAGCCAGGCCAGCACGGCGGCTTCTTCAGCCTGCTTCTGGCCAGCAGCGTCGATGCGCTTGAAGCCTTCCAGCTGGCCGGCGTAGTTCTTGGCCATGTTGTTCATGCTGGCCGCGGTGGCGGCGTACTTCACCTTGACGTCGGCGTCGGCCTTGCCCGCCTCATCGATCATCTTCAACACTGCGTTGTAGTGCCTGGCGATGGTCGGGTAGGTCCAGCTGGCGGTTTCGTTGAACTCACCGGCCAGCGCGTAGCGGTTGGTGCGGCCCGGATAGCCTGCCACCATCACGAAGTCACCGGCGCCCAGCGGCTGGTCGGTGAACTTCAGGAAGTGCTTGGGCTGGTACGGCACGTTGTCGGCCGAGAATGCGGCCGGCTTGCCGTCCTTGCCGACGTAGGCGCGGTAGAACGAGAAGTCGCCGGTGTGGCGCGGCCACATCCAGTTGTCGACGTCGCCGCCGTACTTGCCGACGCTGCCCGGGGGCGCGTAGACCAGGCGCACGTCCTTGATTTCCATGTTGCGGAACAGTCGGTAGGTGTTGCCGCCGGAGAAGGTGTACAGGCGGCAGCGGAAGCCGTCCTCGGCTTCACACGCGGCGACCTGGGCCTTGTCGAAGGCGTCCAGCGCACGGCTGCGGGCCAGCGGGTCGTTGCCGGCGGCGGCAATGGCGGCCTTGGCCTGGGCGGTGACGTCGGTGATCTGGTCGAGCACGTAGACGCGGGCGTTCGGGCCGGCGCTCAGTTCATCGCTGTGCTTCGGCGCGTTGAAGCCGTCCTTGATCAGGTTCTTCTCGGCGGTCGAATTCAGCTGGATCGCACCGTAGGCGCAGTGGTGGTTGGTGACCACCAGGCCCTGCGGCGACACGAAGCTGGCGGTGCAGCCGCCGAGGGCGACGACCGCGCCCATCGGGTCGCCGGTGAGGTTGGACAGCTGCTCCGGGGACAGCTTCAGGCCGGCCTTCTGCAACGGACCGGCGATTTCCGGCAGCTGCTGCGGCACCCACATGCCTTCAGCGGCATGGGCGACCTGGGCCAGCCCGAGGCTGGCGACGATGGAGAATGCAAGCAGGTTCGAGCGCATGGAGCAGCCCCTGGTAGTGGAACCCTCGATTGTAGCCCGCCGCCCTGCCCCGGCCCGAACCCCGGAAGTCATGGGCCTACTTCTTGCTCTGCCATGCGCACATCGGCCGCGCACATGGAATCGTCCAGAGGGGGCGTGGTCACCCTGGCCGGGACCGTTGGCGCCATGGGCCGGGCGCATGCGACTGGCGGGTTGGGCAGGACGCCCAACCCCGGTCTTGCCGTGTGCGCAGGATAGCGCGCACGAGCAAGGCGCCGTCGAGCACCATGGATGGGCTTTTGCGTGTCCCGGCCAGGGTGACCACGCCCCCTCCCCAGGAATCAAGGAGGCGCTGCTGTTTGCAGCACGTTCGAAACGCCCGTCGGCGCACGCCTTTCGTTCCGCCATTGCACCCGCAGCGCAACATGGGAAATCCGCGCGGCACCCTATAATCCGCGCTTTCCCCCTGATGAGTTCCACCCCGATGGCGCAGCAAACGATGAAGGCCCTGGTCAAGCGCGAAGCGGCCAAGGGCATCTGGCTGGAAGAAGTTCCGGTTCCGACCCCGGGCCCGAACGAGGTCCTGATCAAGCTGGAAAAGACCGCGATCTGCGGCACCGACCTGCACATCTACCTGTGGGACGAGTGGAGCCAGCGCACCATCAAGCCGGGCCTGACCATCGGCCATGAGTTCGTCGGCCGCATTGCCGCGCTCGGCTCGGCGGTGACCGGCTATGAGATCGGCCAGCGCGTCTCGGCCGAAGGTCACATCGTCTGTGGCCATTGCCGCAACTGCCGTGGCGGCCGCCCGCACCTGTGCCCGAACACCGTCGGCATCGGCGTCAACGTCAACGGCGCCTTCGCCGAATACATGGTGATGCCGGCCAGCAACCTGTGGCCGATTCCGGACCAGATCCCGTCGGAACTGGCCGCGTTCTTCGACCCGTACGGCAATGCCGCACACTGCGCGCTGGAATTCGACGTGATCGGCGAAGACGTGCTGATCACCGGCGCCGGTCCGATCGGCATCATCGCCGCCGGCATCTGCAAGCACATCGGTGCGCGCAACGTGGTGGTGACCGACGTCAACGACTTCCGCCTGAAGCTGGCCGCCGACATGGGCGCCACCCGCGTGGTCAACGTCGCCAACCAGTCGCTGAAGGACGTGATGAAGGAGCTGCACATGGAGGGCTTCGACGTGGGCCTGGAAATGAGCGGCAACCCGCGTGCGTTCAACGACATGCTCGACTGCATGTACCACGGCGGCAAGATCGCCATGCTCGGCATCATGCCCAAGGGCGCCGGCTGCGACTGGGACAAGATCATCTTCAAGGGCCTGACCGTGCAGGGCATCTACGGCCGCAAGATGTACGAGACCTGGTACAAGATGACCCAGCTGGTGCTGTCCGGCTTCCCGCTCGGCAAGGTGATGACCCACCAGCTGCCGATCGACGACTTCCAGAAGGGCTTCGACCTGATGGAAGAAGGCAAGGCCGGCAAGGTCGTGCTCAGCTGGAATTGACCCGAAGGGTCAATTCCCCCGCATGTTTCCTTATCCCCGCGCCTTTGGCGCGCCCCCTTGAACAACAAGGGGGCTCTTCCCCAGATGGGATCAAGAACACCGCGGAACTGAAAAAGGCGCCCGATGGGCGCCTTTTTCTTTGGTGTTGCCGGCCAGCGGCCGGCACTACCCGTAACGCCTGCGGCGTTACTTGCCCACGGCCACGGTCAGCAGCACCCGGCTGTGGGCCAGCTTGCCCGAGTTCTCGCGTCCATTGCCGTCGGTGCCGTAGTAGCCCAGGCCGACGTTGAACAGGCCGAACTGGCGGCTGACGCCGACGTTCCAGTCGGTATAGTCCTTGGCGATGCCGTCCTCGAAGGTGCTGCGACCGACGTTGGCATTCAGCGTGAAGTCCTTCGGCAGGCCCCAGCTGCCGCCCAAGCCGTAGTACCAGCCATCGGTGCCGCTGTTCCACTGGTCGTTGGTGTAGGCCACGGTCAGCTTGTAGGTGTCGTCAAGCGTGGTGGTGGTCACCAGCTCGTTGTAGTTCTGGTGGCTGGCACCGAGGTAGGTGTAGCGGTTCAGCAGCACGTCGAAGTTGACGCGCGAAGTGACGTCCACGCCGTAGCCGATCTGGTAGTCGATCTCGGTGTTCGGATCGCCCGGACCGAAGTCCACGCCCGAACCCCAGACACCGGCATACAGGCCCACCGGCGAGGTGTAGGTGAAGCCCGCCTGCAGGGTCGGCTTCTCGTCGGTCTGCGACACGCCACGGAACAGGTAGTCGGAAACGGCGGTGACATTCCAGCTGTACGGCGATTCGTTCTCCTGCGCGCTGGCGGCGAACGGGGCGGCCAGGGTCAGGGCAGCGGCAATGGCGAGGCAGGCACGGGCGTGCTTCATGAGCGTCTCCGGTGGGGGCGGTGGCGTGGCGTGGAAGGCGGGAGCGGCCGGAGCGCGACAGCTCCGGTTCACGAATTCTTAACCACTTTGCTATTGCGATGCAACATGCGCTGCCCATGGCGATGCCCCATCCAGCCCGGTTGATGACCGGCGATGCCCGGTAGAATCAGCGGTTTCCCCGTTCAGAGCCGTGCCCACGCCATGACCGACGTCTCCTCCGCCCTGACCCGCCACTACGCCGAGGAACTGGACGCCATCCGCGCCCAGGGCCTGTTCAAGTCCGAGCGGATCATCACCAGCCCGCAATCGGCCGAAATCACCCTCGACGACGGCCGCAAGGTGCTGAACTTCTGTGCCAACAACTACCTGGGCCTGGCCGACCATCCGGACCTGATCCAGGCCGCCAAGGACGCACTGGATACCCACGGCTTCGGCATGGCCTCGGTGCGCTTCATCTGCGGCACCCAGGACCTGCACAAGCAGCTGGAGAAGCAGATCGCCGATTTCTTCGGCAAGCAGGACACCATCCTGTACGCGGCCTGCTTCGATGCCAACGGTGGCCTGTTCGAGCCGCTGCTCGGCGAGAACGACGCGATCATTTCCGACGCGCTGAACCATGCTTCGATCATCGACGGCGTGCGCCTGTGCAAGGCCAAGCGCTTCCGATACGCCAACTGCGACATGGCCGATCTGGAAGCGCAGCTGCAGGCCGCCGATGCCGCAGGCTGCAAGACCAAGCTGATCACCACCGATGGCGTATTCTCGATGGACGGCTTCATCGCGCCGCTGGACGAGATCACCGCGCTGGCGAAGAAGTACAACGCGCTGGTACACATCGACGAATGCCACGCCACCGGCTTCCTTGGCGCTACCGGCCGTGGTTCGGCCGAGGTCAAGGGCGTGCTGGAGAAGATCGACATCATCACCGGCACTCTGGGCAAGGCCATGGGCGGCGCGCTGGGCGGCTTCACCTGCGCCAGCGCCGAGGTGATCGAACTGCTGCGCCAGCGCTCGCGCCCGTACCTGTTCTCCAACTCGCTGCCGCCGCATGTGGTGGCCGCCGGCATCAAGGCGTTCGAAATGCTGGCTGCCGCTGACGACCTTCGCAGCACGCTGGCCGAGAACACCGCCTACTTCCGCGAGAAGATGACCGCCGCCGGTTTCGACGTGAAGCCGGGCGTGCATCCGATCAGCCCGGTAATGCTGTATGACGCACCGTTGGCGCAGAAATTCGCCGAGCGCCTGCTGGAAGAAGGCATCTACGCGATCGGCTTCTTCTTCCCGGTGGTGCCCAAGGGCCAGGCCCGCATCCGGACCCAGATCAGCGCCGCGCACAGCCGCGAGCACCTGGATCGCGCGATCGATGCGTTCACCCGCATTGGTGTCGAACTGGGCGTGGTCAAGGGCTGATCATGCCGGGGTCGGATCCCTTTCCTGCGGAAAAGGCCCTGACCCCGCTGGTCAAAGCGTGCCGACCAAGGTCGGCACCTACCGGGCTGGATGGCTGCCGACCACGGTCGGCACCCGCCGTGGCCTGAGGGCGTGCCGGCCAGGGTCGGCACCGCCAGGCGTCACTTCTTTTTCTTCTTGCCCTTCGGCTCTTCCTTGCTGGCCACCACTACCGGCTTGGCGGCGGCGTCCTGGCCGTTGCCCTTGGCAACGCGGATGCCGTTGGCCTTCATCCAGGCATCGAACTCATCGGCGGTCATCTTCTTGTCGCCGTTGCTCATCAGGAAGCGGTAACTGCCGCGACCATCCAGCTCCGGGGTCTTCACTTCCACCACCGGGGTCTCGGCAGGCGTTTCCGCCTTGGCCACCTTCTTGTGGCCGCCACAGGCGGCCAGCAGCACCATCGGCAGCAGCAGGCCTGCGCAGCGCAGGGTTTGGTTGAGGGTCGGGTGGTACATGGGCAGGCTCCGTTCGGGAAATTCAGCAACCAGGCGCCCCCTACGCCTGGAACGGTGGCCGGCGACTGCCGGCCGCGGGCGATGATCAGCCCGGTGCAGCGGCCCCCAGCCGCTGCTGGTCGCTGACCTCCAGCACCCGCCATTGCCCCTTGCCGAGATCGCCGAGCAGCAGCCCACCGATCGCGACCCGGACCAGGCGCAGTACCTGCAGGTCGAAGGCCGCCAACAGGCGGCGGATATGGCGGTTGCGTCCCTCGTCGAGGACCACCTCCAGCCATGCGGTCTTGTCGCCACTGCGCAGTACGCGCACGGCCTGGGCGACGAGGAACTCGCCCTCGTCCTCGACACCGGCGCGCAGCGCGGCCAGGGTGTCCTCATCGGGAAGACGATCCACCTGCACGTGATAGGTCTTCTGCGGGCCGGTCTCCGGATCGGTCAGGCGCGCCGCCCACTGCGGATCGTTGCTGAACAACAACAGTCCTTCGCTGGCCTTGTCCAGGCGCCCGACCGGCGCGATCCACGGCAGGCCGGCACCATCGAAGCAGCGATACACCGTGTCGCGACCACGCTCGTCCTGCGCCGTGGTCACCACGCCGCGCGGCTTGTTGAGCACCAGGTACAGGCGCTGCGGCGCATCCATCGGCCGGCCATCGACTTCGATCAGCGGGTGCGGACTGGCAATCGGGAACTCGGGATCACGGATGATGCGGCCGGACACGCGCACGCGGCCCTCGGCAATCCAGCGCGCGGCCTCGCTGCGTGAGCACACGCCGGCCTTGGACAGCACGCGCGCCAGGCCATGGCGCACGCCATTGGAGACATCCGGAACCGCACGCCCACGCGGTGCGTGGGAGCGGGCAGCGGGGGCAGCAGGTGGGCGGCGCGTGCGCAAGCCTCTGCTCCCCGCCGCGCTTACTTCTTGTCGACCGGCTTGGTCTCAGCCGGTGCTTCGGCCGCAGCCGGAGTGGCGGCCGGAGCCGGACGCGCCTTGACCACACGCACGCCACGCGCCTTCATCCAGGCGTCGAACTCTTCGGCGGTCATGCGCTTGCCGTTCTGGCTCATGTCGAAGCGCCAGGGCGTGTTGTCGAATTCGGTCTGCGGCTTGTAGGCCGCCGGATCGTTCGGCTTCACCGCCGGTGCGCTCGGAATGGCCTTGGCGATGTTCTGGCACCCATCAATGCGCAGGCGCTGCAGCACCTGGTCCAGCGACTGCGACGGATCGTAGTTGCTGCTCAGCACGCCGGCCGGCATGCCCAGCTGGTTGCCACGGATGTAGAGCTCGTCGGCCACCGGCGCGATGGTCGTGGCCGGCAACGGCAGCGGCGAGGCGCTGGTGTTGACCGAGCAATCGACCGCAGCGTGGGCGGCGGGAACCAGGGCCAGCGCCAGGAAGGCGGCCGATGCAGAGCGCAGCATGAAGGGCATCCAGGAAAGGAAGTGACGCGGCGAGTTTAGCAATGCCGCGACAGCTTTCAAGCGCCACTTTCAATGAATACGGCAACTCATTGGTTTTATGGGCAAAATCCCGACGAACGGTTACTCCCGCGCCTGAAACGCCGGGTTCCGGACCGCAGAAACAACAAGACCCGGCCGAAGCCGGGTCCTGCTGTGTCCTACTGGCAGAGCGTCAGAACTTAGTTCTGGACGTTCAGCTCGGTACGACGGTTCTTGGCGCGACCTTCCGGGTTGTCCGAACCATCCGGGTTGGTGTTCGGAGCAATCGGACGGCTCTCGCCGTAGCCGATCGGGCCGACCAGGCGACCGGCGTCGACGCCGTTCTTGGTCAGGTAGTTGTACACGGCGGTGGCGCGACGCTCCGACAGCTTCTGGTTGTAAGCGTCGGTACCCTTCGAGTCGGTGTGACCGGCAACTTCAACGCGCAGATCCGGGTAACGCTTCAGGATCTCGGTGGCTTCGCTCAGGATCGCCACGGCGTCCGGACGCAGGTTCGACTTGTCGAAGTCGAAGTTGACGCCCTTCAGGTCGATGGAGACCGGAACCGGGCAACCGTCCGGACCGATGGTCTGACCCGGCTGCGAGTTCGGGCACTTGTCGTCGCAGTTGTTGACGCCGTCACCGTCGTCATCCAGGTCGGCGCAGCTCGGGGCAACCGGAGCCGGAGCCGGAGCAGCCGCGACCGGAGCCGGGCCCAGCGGGATCACGACGCCGACCGAAGCCAGCACGTCGCCGAACCAGCTCTCGTCCTTGGCGGCGATGCTCTGGTCGTCGAAGTCAGCGCGGTAGGCCACTTCGGCGCGGACAGCAACACGCTTCTCGAAGGTGGTCTGCAGGCCGACGCCCAGCTTGGCGGCAACGTTGCCGTCCTTACGCTGGCGCGGACCGTTGTTGTCGATTGCAGCGTACTCTTCTTCCGACTTCTGGTAGCCCAGGCCACCGACGATGTACGGGTTCCAGCCGCGGCCTTCCTTGATGAAGTGGCGACGCAGGTCCAGCGAGACGCCGTACTGCGACCAGTTCAGGTCCTGGTTGCTGTCGAAGTTCGGGTTCTGGTAGTTCAGTTCACCGTCCAGCGACCAGTTCGGGCTGATGAACTTACCCAGGCCCAGGGTCACGAACGGAGCGTCATTGGTCAGACGGTCGCTGTCCTGGAAGTTGAAGCCGGCCGAACCGGTCAGGTACCAGCGGTCATCGAACTCCTGCGCCGAAGCTGCCTGGGCGAAAGCCAGGCCGCCCAGCAGCGCGGCAGTAAGGATCTTCTTGTTCATTGAGTACAGCTCCTATTTCGGGGGTATGAAACCGGTAGAGGCATGGGCCAGCACTAGTGCGTCGATGTACGACAGCCGATTCAGCACGCCACCGCCGCGAACATTATGCTCAGGCGGGTGAAGGCCATGTTAACAGTCCCGTAACATGTGAAGTGTTGCGCCCGACCGTCGACCGGTCCGACGTTGAAACCCTATACAGGATGATGAAAATCCGCAAGACCCACACGCTGCAAGGGTTTGACGGGGTTTAAGCGCGAAAACCGACATACTGCGCAGCACATTGCATCGCACGGTTCAGCAGGTTTGCGGAAACGTGAGGAACCTTATGATGGGATCACGAACCCAGCCGGAGCCGTGATGAAAGCCGTCGCCCTGAGTCGTGAATACGCACCTGCCCTGCGTGATGTCCTGCTGCCGCCGCCGCTGCCTCCTCGCGGCCGCGATCTGCTGGTGCGGATCGAAGCGGTATCGGTCAACCCCGTCGATGGCAAGCAGCGGGCCGCTACCGATCCGGCCACCCTTGAGGTTCCCCGGGTGCTCGGCTGGGACGCCGCCGGTGTGGTCGAAGCCATCGGTGACGAGGCCAGCCTGTTCGCCTCTGGTGACGAGGTCTACTTCGCCGGTGACGTTACCCGGCCGGGCTGCAACGCCCAGTACCAGTGGGTGGACGAGCGCCTGGTCGCCCGCAAGCCGACCACGCTCGATTTCGCCGAAGCCGCCGCACTACCCCTGACCACGCTGACCGCCTGGGAGCTGTTGTTCCAGCGCATGCCGCTGCATCTGGATGATCGCCGCCATGGCGGCCAGCACCTGCTGGTGATCGGCGGTGCGGGAGGCGTGGGCTCGATGGCGATCCAGCTGGCCCGCCATGCCGGCTTCGAGGTGATCGCCACCGCCTCGCGCGAGGCTTCGATCGACTGGTGCCGGCAGATGGGGGCCACGCATGTGATCGACCATCGGCAGCCGCTGCAGCCCCAGCTGCAGGCACTGGGCATCGACGCAGTGCAGGTGGCGCTCAACCTGGCCGACACCGATCACTACTGGGACGAACTGGGCCAGCTGCTGGCACCACAGGGCCATGTCGGCCTGATCGTGGAGCCGCGTGGCGCACTGCGCATCGGCGATCCGTACAAGGCCAAATGCATCGGTATCCACTGGGAGTTCATGTTCGCGCGCTCGCGCTTCGCCACCGCCGACTGCATCGAACAGCATCGCATCCTCAGCCGCGCCGCCAGCATGATCGATGCCGGCCAGCTGCGTGGCACGCTCAGTGAAACGCTGGGCACGATCAATGCGGCCAACCTGGACATCGCGCATCAGCGCCTGGCCAGCGGGCACACGGTGGGCAAGCTGGCGCTGGTGGGCTGGGACGACTGACGCCGTGATGTAGGCCGAGCCCACGCCAGGCTGCTACGCCTGCCGCCACCAGCAGAGCACGGGCGCGGCCCTGCACAACCGCCCGCATGCAGGATCGGCGCTGCCTGTACCAGCGGATTGGCTGGGATCTGTATCTATGGCCTCAAGGAAATCAGGGATACGGTGGAAACAGATATCCTCTCCCCCGAGCCCACCATGCCTACCGCCCTGCCCCTGCGCCTGCTGCAACTGATCACCGGCCTGTTCCTGTATGGCTTCGGTGCCTCGCTGATGATCCGTGCCGCCATCGGCGTGGCGCCCTGGGACGTGCTGTCGCAGGGCATCGCCGCACAGACGCCGCTGTCCTTCGGGCTGGCGACCAATGTCATCGGCGCACTGGTGCTGTTGCTGTGGTGGCCACTGCGCCAGAAGCCGGGCGTCGGCACGGTGCTCAACGTGATGCTGATCGGTCCCTCCGCACAGTTCGGGTTGTGGCTGCTGCCACCGGCCATCGGCGTGGGCTGGCAGCTGGCGATGTTCTGTGCAGGCATGCTGCTGGTCGCGCTGGCCACCGGCCTGTACATCGGCGCCCGCCTCGGCCCGGGACCGCGCGATGGCTTGATGACTGGCCTGCATGCCCGCACCGGTTGGCCGATCTGGAAGGTGCGCAGCCTGATCGAAGGCAGCGTATTGCTGCTGGGCTGGTGGCTGGGCGGCAATGTCGGCCTCGGCACCCTCGCCTTCGCCCTGCTGATCGGCCCGCTGTGCGGCGTCACGCTGGGCTGGTTCGGGATCGGCCGCCCCCCGGTCGTACCCGCCGCTGCCCGGCAGCCGCAATCACCCTGAGCTGCCCCGAATGCCGGCCAGCGGCCGGCACTACCGCCCCCGGAGTTCGGGGGCAGCGCCGCAGGCGCGGGGGGTGGAGGCCGGTAAGTGGGGCCCGCGATTCGCGCAGCGAAACGCGGGAGCGACAGCACGCATGTGCCGAGCGTACCCGGCCAGCGGCCCTTGCCCCGGCCGCCGTTTCGCGGCACGCTTCGCGCTTCCGTACGCAAGCGTATCGACCATGTCGCCAGCCAACGAAAGCGCCTATCCCCATCTGTTCGCCCCGCTGGACCTGGGCTTCACCCAACTGCGCAACCGCGTATTGATGGGCTCGATGCACACCGGCCTGGAGGATCGCGCCCGCGACTTCCCGCGGCTGGCGGCCTACTTCGCCGAGCGCGCCGAGGGCGGCGTCGGCCTGATCGTCACCGGCGGCTTCGCACCGAATGTGGTCGGCTGGCTGAAGCCGTTCGGCGGCAAGCTGTCCTGGCCCTGGGAAGTGCGGCCGCACCGCCAGCTCACCGCCGCCGCGCACCAGCACGGCGCGAAGATCTGCCTGCAGCTGCTGCATGCAGGCCGTTACGCCTATCACCCGTTGTCGGTGGCACCGTCGAAGCTGAAGGCACCGATCAACCCGTTCACCCCGCGCGCGTTGTCGGCCAGCGGCGTCGACCGGCATATCGCCGATTACGCACGCAGCGCCAAGCTGGCCCGCGAGGCCGGCTACGACGGCGTGGAAGTGATGGGTTCGGAGGGCTACCTCATCAACGAATTCATCGCCCCGCGCACCAACAAGCGCACCGATGCCTGGGGCGGCGACGCGCGCCAACGCATGCGCTTCGCGGTCGAGATCGTACGCCGCATCCGCGAGGCCTGCGGCCCGGACTTCATCATCATCTATCGCCTGTCGCTGGTGGATCTGGTCGACGACGGCAGCAGCTGGGAAGAAATCGTGCAGCAGGCGCAGGCCATCGAGGCGGCCGGCGCAACGATCATCAATTCCGGCATCGGCTGGCACGAAGCGCGCATTCCGACCATCGCCACCTCGGTGCCGCGTGCTGCCTTCGCCGGGGTCACCGCCAAGCTCAAGCCGCATGTGAAGGTGCCGCTGGTGGCGACCAACCGCATCAACATGCCCGACGTCGCCGAGCGCATCCTCGCCAATGGCGGCGCCGACATGGTGTCGCTGGCGCGCCCGCTGCTGGCCGACCCGCAGTGGCCGAACAAGGCCCGTGCCGGCCGCGCCGAGGCGATCAACACCTGCATCGCCTGCAACCAGGCCTGCCTGGACCACGTGTTCGAGAACAAGCTGGCCAGCTGCCTGGTCAATCCGCGCGCCGCGCACGAGACCGAGCTGGTCTATCGCCCCACCGCTGCGCCGAAGAAGGTTGCGGTGGTCGGTGCCGGCCCCGCCGGCCTGGCCTGTGCCACCGTCGCTGCCCAGCGTGGCCACGAGGTCACCCTGTTCGACGCCAATGATGAGATCGGCGGCCAGTTCAACGTGGCCAAGCGCATCCCCGGCAAGGAAGAGTTCCACGAGACCCTGCGCTACTTCCGCCACAAACTGGCCGAAACCGGTGTGCAGCTGCGCCTCGGCACTCGCGCCGATGCCGCCCAGCTGACCGGCTTCGACGAGGTGGTGCTGGCCACCGGCATCACCCCGCGCAAGGTCGATTTCCCCGGTGCCGATCACGCCAGGGTGGTCAGCTACCTGGACGTGCTGCTGGGCCGGGTCGAAGTGGGCGCCAGTGCGGCGATCATCGGCGCCGGCGGCATCGGCTTCGATGTCGGCGAATTCCTCAGCCACGCCGGCGAGTCCCCCTCCCTCGACCCGCAGCGCTGGATGGCCGAATGGGGCGTGGACAGCACCTTCGAGGCCCGCGGCTCACTGGCCAGGCCGGAGGTTGAGACCTCGCCGCGCCGGCTGTGGCTGCTGCAGCGCAGCCCGGGCAAGCCCGGCGCGCGCCTGGGCAAGACCACCGGCTGGATCCATCGCGCCACGCTGAAGGCCAAGGGCGTGCGCATGCTCGGTGGCGTCGAGTACCTCGGGGTGGACGACGAGGGCCTGCGCATCCGCGTGGACGGCAGCGAACAGCTGCTGCCGGTCGACCATGTGGTGATCTGCGCCGGGCAGGAACCGAACCGCACGCTGCAGGCCGAACTGCAGGCGGCCGGCGTCAACGCGCAGCTGATCGGTGGTGCCGACGTGGCCGCAGAACTCGACGCCAAGCGCGCCATCGACCAGGGCAGCCGGGTTGCCGCCGCGCTCTGATGAGCGCCTGAATGGGGGGCGGAATGTGATTTCCGTCACCCTCATTGAACCTGAATGTCAAGCCGAGCGGTTCACGATGCGTTCGGCTACGCCCCCCTACCTTGCGCCATCTTTCCGGTCACCAGCCAGTTTCCGGTGAGCCGGCGCAGCCCCCCACGATCGGTACTGGTCGTTTCTTTTGGGGCTGCCCACGGGGCGGCCCCGATGGCCGCCTCCCCATGACGCCAAGTCGTACCCCGCCTCCTGTCGCCCCCGCGGCCGGAACCGGAAAGTGCGACCCATACGGAGCAAGGAGTTATATGAAACTGGCCTGGATTCTCTGGCTGTCGCAGTTGTTGCCGCAGCCGGCCGCTGATTCACTGTGTTTGAGCACCACCGTTTACCTGGAAGCCCGCGACCAGACCCTGCGCGGCCAGCAGGCCGTCGCCGAGGTCGCACTGCGCCGTCTCGACAGTGGCCTGTGGGGCGACTCGATGTGCCAGGTGGTCACCGCGCGCAAGCAGTTCGCACCGACCATCGTCTCCCCCGGCACCCAGTTGGGCAACGACGCGGCCTGGAGCGAGGCAATGAACGTGGCCTTCGACGCCGAGCGCAACTGGGCGCTGCCGGCCGGCGAGCGCCGCGAGATCGTGCCCGGTGCCAGCCACTTCGCCGCGCTGTCCATCGCCAGCCCGAACTGGCGCAATGCCTACCAGGTGGCCACCATCGGCGATCACACCTTCTATAAGGTGCAGAACCTCAAGCCGCGGCAGTCGTAACGATCCGTGCCGGCGGCAGCGTTGCCGCCTGCCGGCAGGCTCTGGGATAGTGGGCGTTTCCCGCCCGCATCACCTGGAGTTCCCATGAAGCTGTACAGCAAGCCCGGTGCCTGTTCCACCGCCGACCACATCGCCCTGCAGTGGACCGGCCAGCCGTTCGAGGTTGAACTGCTGAACAAGGACACCCTGAAGGGTCCGGAATTCCTCAAGATCAATCCGGCCGGTGCGGTGCCCGCGCTGGTCGACGGCGACTTCGTGCTGCTGCAGAACGCCGCGATCATGGGCTATATCGCCGACAGCTTCCCGCAGGCCGGCCTCGGCGGTGACGGCAGCCCGCGCCAGCGCGCCGAAGCCACCCGCTGGCTGGCGTTCGTCAATTCCGACGTGCACCCGGCCTTCTCGCCGCTGTTCGCGCCGGGCAAGTTCATTGCCGACGAAGGCCAGTACGACGCGATCCGCGCCGCCGCGCACAAGCGCCTGCGTGGCCTGTTCGAGACCGCCGACAGGCAGCTGGCCGACAAGCCCTGGCTGGCCGGCTTCCGCAGCTTCGCCGACCCGTACTTCTACATCACCCTGCGCTGGGCCGCCGGCACCAAGGTCGACCTGTCGGGCCTGGACAATCTGGCCGCCTACAAGGCACGCATGGATGCCGATGCCGGCGTGCAGGCCGCGCTGAAGGCCGAAGGCCTGGCCTGACCTTGGTCAGGGGTCAGAGCCGTTCGCGTGGCGGACGGATCTGACCCCACCGGCCACCAGACGGGGTCGGATCCGCCTGCGAAGCAGGCGGCTCCGACCCCTCGATATCATTCGCGCGATCAGCCGATCTGGCGGATCACTTCCCCCTTGGCATCGCGCAGGTAGGTCGGCACCACTTCGATGCGCAGCGCCCCCGCCACCGGGTAAACCCCGCGCTCGGCGCGCACCCGTGCCAGGGCCTGCAGGCCCGCCTCGTCCAGTGACCAGCGCGCGCTGTCGGCGGATACGTCCGCCGCTTCACCGCCCCCATGCGCGATGAACTCCCACTGCCGCTCGCGGCTGGCCAGTTCCAGCGATTTGCCGTGGCGCAGGCGCAGCGGCAACAGTTCGCACACGCTGGCGACCTGACCGGCGCCGAGCACCAGCGTGGTGACGCCCGCCTCCTGCCGCCAGTCCAGGGTCTCGATGAACAGCATGCCGGTGCTGGAACCCTCGCGTTCGCTGCCGGCCCGCACCCGCTGTGCCAGCGCCGGATCGTCCAGCAGATTGCCGCGATGCAGATCGCTGATCCACAGCGGCATTGCCGGCAGCAGCGCCTGCAGCACGCCACGCGTCGACCAGCGCTTGACCGCCTCCATCTCCTCATCGGTCAATCCGACCAGCTGCAGGAACTGCAGATGGCCGTTGGCCGTGTCCCGCGCCGGCAACTGCGGGTCCGCAATGAAGGCCAGATGGCACAGCCGCGTGCCGGTCTCCAGCGCGATCGGACCGTTGGCGTTGAGGTGATGGCCATCCTCGAACACGTTGCCACTGCCGAACACGTAGCGCGCCAGGTTCTGCAGCAGGTTCATCGGCCACACCGGCGGGGTGCTGCCGGCGTTCTCACCGGCCTCGGCAGCCAGACGGAAGGTCAGCTCGAAGCCATAACCGCTGGCATCTGCATCACTGCTCTCCTTGGCGTACAGCTCGGAGAAGCCGTAGGTGATGTAATGCCAGTGCGGTACCGGCGCATCCGCCCAGTACACGCTGATGCCATCCAGTGGATCCTGGCCACCGAGCGTGTACGGAAGCGCGGTGCCGAAGTGACGCGGCTCCTGGCCGGCATACAGCGGCGCCAGCGCCGCATTGATCGCGTCCCAGCCTGGGGTGTCGGTGTCGTCGTGGTCGTCCTGCACGCGGGACTCCTTGTAGGGAAGTGAACCGATCACTTTACGCGGTGGCTCAGGCCTGCACGACCTCACTGTCAGCGTTCAGCACCGCCGCCTGGGTTTCCTGCCACCAGCGCTGCGCCAATGCCGGGCTGCGCGCCTTGCCCACCGCCGCCAGCAACTCCGGGCACAAGCGCTCCAGCGCCAGCGCATCGGTGCAGCGTTCGATCTTCAACTGCATGAAGTAGCCCTTCAGGCCCAGGTGGCGGCGCACCGCCTCGCTCATCGCGTCGTACAACTGCTGGTACAGCGCCGGGTCCTGTTCGCGCCCGGTGCTGATGCCGCGCGCCGGCGCCACCTCTGCGCTTCCGCCGATCACTTCGATCAGGCCCTGTGCTGACAATTGCTCCAGCGCGTCCGGTGGTGCCCGCAGGCCTTCGAACAGGCCACGCAGTTCGGTGTCGTTGCGATGGCCATCGACCATCAGCAGGATCGAACGCAGTGCCGCCGGCAGGCGCCGGCTACGGTCTTCGATTTCCTGACGGCCAGCAGCCGTCTTGGCGTGCAGCAATGCCATTGCCTCCCCCTCGCTCGATGCGCAATGCCGGCGCGCCCTCGCGGGCACGCTCCCCTGTGTTGCCATCTCCGGACGGCACGCGCGTTCCCCGGCGCGAGCCGCGTATTGCAGGTCGATGACAGGCCGAGCTTAGCGCAAGTACTGCGGGTAGTGCCGGCCGCTGGCCGGCAACCTCGGGGTGGATGGGGGTGCCGGCCAGTGGCCGGCACGACCGGATCAACGGCCCAGCGCCCGGCGGATCTCCTCCAGCGCGCCGGGGTCGTCCAGCGTCGACAGGTCACCCGGGTCGCGCTGCTCGGCCAGCGCCTGCAACGAGCGCCGCAGCAGCTTGCCCGAACGGGTCTTGGGCAGCGCGTTGACCACGTGCACGTGCGCCGGGCGGGCCACTGCGCCGAGCGAGGTGGTCACCGTGGCCATCATCTCGGCCACCACTTGCGCCGGATCCTCGCCATCCAGGCCCTGCTTGAGGGTGACGAACACCAGCGGCACCTGCCCCTTCAATTCGTCCTTGACCCCGATCACGGCAGCCTCGGCCACGCGCGGGTGGCTCGAAATGGCCTCTTCGATCTCGCGCGTGCCCAGCCGGTGCCCGGCCACGTTGATCACATCATCGGTACGGCCGAGGATGAAGGTGTAGCCATCGTCGTCGCGGATCGCCCAGTCCAGCGAGCTGTACAGCAGTTCCTTGAAGTGGCTGAAGTAGCTCTGCAGGAAACGGTTGTCGTCGTTCCACACCGTGCTCATGCAGCCCGGCGGCAACGGTGGCGACACCACCAGCACCCCCTTCTGCCCCGGTGCGACTTCCTCGCCGGTGTTCTCGTCGATCACCTTCATCCGGTAGCCGAGGTTGGGCAAGCCCGGCGAACCGAAGCGCACCGGCTTCATCTCCAGGCCCGGCAGCAGGGTCAGCGCCGGCCAGCCGGTCTCGGTCTGCCAGTAGTTGTCGATGATCGGCTTGCCGAGCGCTTCGCTGATCCAGTGCGCGGTCGGTTCGTCCAGCGGCTCGCCGGCCAGGAACAGGTATTTCAGCGCGCGCAGGTCGTGGCGATGGATGAAGTCCGCATCGTGCTTCTTCAGCACGCGGATGGCAGTGGGGGACGAGAACATCGTGCGCACGTTGTACTGCTCGCACAGCGCCCACCAGATGCCCGGGTCCGGGTTGGTCGGCAGCCCTTCGTACAGCAGCGAGGTGCAGCCGCCGATCAGCGGGCCGTACACATTGTAGGAATGGCCTACCGCCCAGCCGACATCGGAAGTGGAGAACATCACCTGCCCCGGCCTGCAGTCGAACACGGTTTCCATCGACTGTGCCATCGCCACCGCGTAGCCGCCGACATCGCGCTGCACGCCCTTCGGCTTGCCGGTGGTGCCCGAGGTATACAACAGGTAGCTCGGCTCGCTCGATTCCAGCCACTGCACCGGCACGTCGACCTCACCGATCTGCGCACGCAGCGCGGCGTACTCCACATCGCGGCCCGGCACGCGTGGTTCGGCGGCATCCAGTCCGCGCGACACGATCAGCACGTGCGGCGGTGGCGACGTGGCTTCGGCGCAGGCTGCATCGACCATCGGCTTGTACGGAATCAGCTTGCCACCGCGCATGCCGGCATCGGCGGCGATCAGCAGCTTCGGCTTGGCATCGTCGATGCGCAGCGCCAGGTTGTGCGCGGCGAAGCCACCGAACACCACCGAATGCACCGCACCGATGCGCGCGCAGGCCAGCATCGCGAACACGGCTTCGGCCATGTTCGGCATGTAGATCACCACGCGGTCACCGTGACCCACGCCAAGATGCTTGAGCACGGCGGCGAAGTCGTTCACTTCGCGATACAGCTGGCGATAGGTGATCTCGCGGGTGCTGTTGGTCTCGGTGGAAATGGCAACCAGCGCGAGCTGGTCGGCGCGCTCGGCCAGATGGCGGTCGACGGCGTTGTAGCAGAGATTGGTTTCACCGCCGACAAACCAGCGCCGGAACGGCGGGTTGCTGTAGTCGAGTACCTGCTGCGGCGGTTTGTGCCAATGGATGCGCTTGGCTTCCTCGCCCCAGAAGGCCTCCGGCTCGTCGATCGAGCGACGGTAGGTTTCCTCGTAGTTCATGACGCAGCCCTCCCAGACAAAGTCATGGGTTCGAGGATAGTCCGGCGCTGCCGCGCGGGCCGCCCTACCTTGGTAGGGGGTGGGGTTTTCATGCAGGGCTGCGCCCTGCACCCGCGGTAGTGCCGGCCGCTGGCCGGCAACCTCAGAAGCAACAGCTGAAGCAACAGCGGGTTTCCCGTGGGATGGCGAGGTGGGCCCGGTTGCGGGGGACACCGTGAATCCGTCCATGGAGGCTCGGTCGCCGCATCCATGCGGCTCACGCCCCCGCAACCGGACCCACCCCGCCTTCGACAGACTTCCGCGATCTGTCGGAGCACGGGGTCGGATCCCCAGATTCAATATTCAATTCGATATCTGACAGAAAAACCGTGTCGACCAAGGTCGACACCTACCAACACCAACAGCGACAGCCGTTACCAACCGCCGCAGGAATCTGTCGGGGGTGGGGCGGTGTGGGTTGGCAGGACCGTTGGCGCCATGGATGGCGCCATCGAGCCCCCTTGGGTGAGGGCGCTTTGCTTGCGAAGCACTGCTTTGCAAGCGCCCGAACGCACAGCCGCCAGCGGTTCGGCCGGACCCCGGAGGGGGGGTTACGGCGTGTCCTGCCAACCCACACCGCCCGCCCAGCAAGCAGAAGACCAGAGCCGCCTTGGCCTTTGACGTTGCTCCGGTTCGTAGCAGGTGCAGGGCTGCAAGCCCTGCCGAACCCCTAGAACGGAGTGGCGGACTCGAACGCGAGCGCCTCGCCCGTCACCGGGTGGGTAAACCGCAGGCTGCGCGCATGCAGATGCACGCGCTGCGCAGGCGCGGCGTCATACAGCACATCGCCAACGATGGGATGGCCGAGACTGGCCATGTGCAGGCGCAGTTGATGGCTGCGGCCAGTAACCGGCTCCAGCGCCACGCGCGTGCGCTGCGCTTCGGCATCACGCGCCATTACGCGCCAGCGCGTCAGCGCCGGCTTGCCGCGTTCGTGATCGATCATCTGCTTCGGCCGGTTTGGCCAGTCCACGATCAGTGGCAGGTCCACATCGCCGGCATCGCCTTCAAGCAGCCCCTCCACGATCGCTTCATAACGCTTGCCGACCTGGCGCTGCTCGAACTGCATCGACAACGCCACCTGCATGTCCTTGCCGCGCGCATGCAGCAGCAGGCCGGAGGTCACCTGGTCCAGGCGGTGCACAGTCAACGCATCCGGGTACAGCGCCTGCAGGCGCGCGACCACGCAATCCTGGTTCTCGGCGCCGCGGCCGGGCACGGACAGCAGGCCGGCCGGCTTCTCGGCCACCAGCAGCGCGTCGTCGATGTAATGCAGGTGGATCATGCGGCTCCGTATCCGTCCAAACAGAAACGGGGAAGCCGAAGCTTCCCCGTTCTGCGTACCGACCAACGGTCGGTACCTACCTTGATGGAAATGTACCGACCAACGGTCGGTACCTACCTCGATGGGAATGTACCGACCAGCGGTCGACACCCACCTCGATGAAAGAGGTACCGGCTCGAGCCGGTACCGCCTGCATCAGCCCAGCAGGTGGGCAACGCCGGCGCGCTCTTCTTCCAGCTCGGCCAGGGTCTTGTCGATGTACTTCTGGCTGAAGTCGTCGATCGGCAGATCCTTCACCAGGGTGTACTTGCCGTTCTCGGTGGTCACTGCGAAGCCGAAGATCACGCCTTCCGGAATGCCGTAGGAACCGTCGGACGGCACGCCCATGGTGACCCACTTGCCGTTGCTGCCCAGCACCCAGTCACGCACGTGGTCGATGGCAGCGTTGGCGGCCGAAGCGGCCGAGGACGAGCCACGGGCTTCGATGATCGCCGCGCCGCGCTTGCCCACGGTCGGGATGAAGGTGTTGGCGTTCCATTCCTGGTCGTTGATCGCATCGGCGATCGACGCGCCATCGGCGGTGGCGAAACGGTAGTCCGGGTACATGGTCGGGCTGTGGTTGCCCCACACGACCAGCTTCTCCATGCCACCGACCGGCTTGCCGAGCTTGGTCGACAGCTGGCTCAGCGCGCGGTTGTGGTCCAGGCGCAGCATGGCGGTGAAGTTTTCCGGCTTCAGGTCCGGGGCCGACTTCATGGCGATGTAGGCATTGGTGTTGGCCGGGTTGCCGACCACCAGCACCTTCACGTCACGGCTGGCGACCTTGTTCAGCGCCGCGCCCTGGGCGGTGAAGATCTTGGCGTTTTCCAGCAGCAGGTCCTTGCGCTCCATGCCCGGGCCACGCGGACGTGCGCCGACCAGCAGGGCGATGTCGGCATCCTTGAACGCGACTTCGGCATCATCGGTGCCGACCATGCCGGCCAGCAGCGGGAAGGCGCAGTCTTCCAGCTCCATCATCACGCCCTTCAGGGCGGCCTGGGCCTTGTCGACCGGCAGTTCCAGCAGCTGCAGGATGACCGGCTGGTCCTTGCCCAGCATTTCGCCGGAGGCGATGCGGAACAGCAGGGCATAACCGATCTGGCCGGCGGCGCCGGTCACGGCAACACGAACGGGTGCTTTCATGGGGGTTTCCTCTTGCTTGCAAGCGTTTGATGGGACGCCGCGGGCAGAGCCACGCAGGCCTGGCGGGCGGCGGGGAACAGGGAAACGGCCACCCGTGGGTGGCCGTTTCGAAGGGGGATCAGGCGGCGAGGTGCTTGTTCCACTCCGCGACGCGGTCGGCCTGGGCGGCCAGCACGGCGTCGACGTCGCCTTCCAGGGTAATCGAATGGATCACGTCGCCCTGCTTGACCGAATCGACGATCGCCTGGCCTTCCAGGACCTTGCCGAAGACGGTGTGGCGGCCGTCCAGCCAATCGGTCTTGATGTGGGTGATGAAGAACTGGCTGCCGTTGGTGTTCGGGCCGGCGTTGGCCATCGACAGCGAGCCGACCTCGTGCTTCACGCCATTCTTCTCGTCTTCGAACTTGTAGCCCGGGCCGCCGGTGCCACGACCCTGCGGGCAGCCGCCCTGGATCATGAAGTCGGCGATAACGCGGTGGAAGATCAGGCCGTCATAGAAGCCGTGCTTGACCAGGTTCACGAAGTTGGCCACGGTCAGCGGTGCCTTGTCGGCGAACAGCTCGACCTTGATCGGGCCCTGGGTGGTGTCGAAAGTGGCGATGAGGGACATGAAGATCCTTGATGCAAAGGGGAATGCGTCTAGCCACCTAGTTTACACCCGCCTCGTGTCGGCGGCGGCTTCGACCATTGGTGAAGCGTCCCGCTTCAGCCCCCGGACGGGGAGCCGCGCAGCCGGGTCCTGGCGGCCCCGGCCGGGGCGGCGGATGCCCAGCTGAATGGGCCCCGTGACAGGCGTGAAATCCACCTTTTCGCGAATCGTCAAGTTCGACGTATAATGTTGGACTTCTTTTTCCAAATCCGGCGCCGACTGGCCCCCTTTCGTATGTCCATCGAAAATCTTCGCAACATCGCCATCGTCGCCCACGTCGACCATGGCAAGACCACCCTGGTCGACCAGCTGCTGAAGCAGTCCGGCACCCTGTCCGAGCGTACCGTCCTCGCCGAGCGCGTGATGGACAGCAACGACCAGGAAAAGGAACGCGGCATTACCATCCTGGCCAAGAACACCGCCATCACCTGGGAAGACAAGAAGACCGGCATCAAGAACCGGATCAACATCGTCGACACCCCCGGCCACGCCGACTTCGGTGGTGAGGTCGAGCGCGTGCTGTCGATGGTCGACACCGTGCTGATCCTGGTCGATGCGATGGACGGCCCGATGCCGCAGACCCGCTTCGTCACCCAGAAGGCCTTCGCGATGGGCTTCAAGCCGATCGTCGTGGTCAACAAGATCGACCGTCCGGGCGCGCGTCCGGAATGGGTGATCGACCAGGTCTTCGACCTGTTCGACAAGCTCGGCGCCACCAATGAGCAGCTGGACTTCCCGATCGTCTACGCCTCGGCCCTGAACGGCTATGCCGGCCTGGAAGACACCGTGCGCGACGGCGACATGACCCCGCTGTACGAAGCAATCATGCAGCACGCCCCGCGTCCGGAAGTGGACCCGGAAGGCCCGTTCCAGATGCGCATCAGCCAGCTGGACTACAACAACTTCGTGGGCGTGATCGGCATCGGCCGCATCCAGCGCGGCACCCTGAAGAAGAACATGCAGGTCGCCGTCATCGACCGTGAAGGCAAGAAGCGCAACGGCAAGGTCGCCCAGGTGCTGGGCTTCCTGGGCCTGGAGCGCATCGAGCAGGAGACGGCCGAGGCCGGTGACATCGTGGCCATCTCCGGCATTCCGGAGCTGACCATCTCCGACACCCTGTGCCACCCGGATACCCCCGAAGCCCTGCCGGCGCTGACCGTCGACGAGCCGACCATCTCGATGACCTTCCAGGTCAACAACTCGCCGTTCGCCGGCAACAAGGACCTGTCCGGTGGCAAGTTCCTGACCAGCCGCCAGATCAAGGACCGCCTGGACCGCGAGCAGGTCCACAACGTGGCACTGAAGGTCGAACAGCTGGAAGACGCCGACAAGTTCCTGGTCTCCGGCCGCGGCGAACTGCACCTGTCGGTGCTGATCGAGAACATGCGCCGTGAAGGCTACGAGCTGGCCGTGTCGCGCCCGGAAGTGATCATCAAGGAAATCGACGGCCAGATGATGGAGCCGATCGAGCAGCTGGTGGTGGACATCGAAGAAATCCACCAGGGCGGCGTGATGGAAAAGCTGGGTACCCGCAAGGGCCAGCTGAAGAACATGGAACCGGACGGCAAGGGCCGTGTGCGCCTGGAATACCAGATCCCGGCCCGTGGCCTGATCGGTTTCCAGAACGAGTTCAAGACCCTGACCCAGGGTTCGGGCCTGCTGTTCCACGTGTTCGACCATTACGGTCCGAAGGAACAGGGTGCGATCGCCAAGCGCATCAACGGCGTGATGATCGCCAATGCGCCGGGCGTCACTCCCGCCTACTCGCTGGGTCCGCTGCAGGAGCGCGGCAAGCTCTTCGCTGCCGAAGGCGACAACGTGTATGAAGGCCAGCTGGTCGGCATCCACTCCAAGGACAACGATCTGACCGTCAACGCGATCAAGACCAAGCCGCTGACCAACATGCGCGCTTCGGGCAAGGACGACGCGATCCAGCTGACCCCGGCGATCAAGTACTCGCTGGAACAGGCCCTGGACTTCATCGAAGACGACGAGCTGGTCGAGATCACCCCCAAGGAGATCCGTCTGCGCAAGAAGTTCCTGACCGAAAGCGACCGCAAGAAGGCTTCGCGCGGCGGCTGAGCCAGCACCCCGTGGACCAGAGCGGCTACAACCCGGATCCGCACCGGCATCCGGGCCTCCACGTCATCGCCCTGCTCGAAGCGAGCAAGGCGATGCTGGCGCTGTTGGCCGCCACCGGGCTGGAAGTGCTCGGACCGCAGCCGCTGCGGCACGGCATCATGGTCCTGATCCGGCGTTTCAGCCTGGATCCGGACCATGGCACCCTGCCCTCGCTGCTGCACATGATCAGCCCCGACGCGGTGCACCTGGCCGCGGCGGGGATGATCGGCTACGGCCTGCTGCACCTGGTCGAAGCCTGGGGCCTGTGGCGGGCCAAGGCCTGGGCCTCCTGGCTGGGCTGCCTGACCGCCTCCCTGTACCTGCCTTTCGACATCTTCGCGATCATCCGCCATCCCGGCTGGCCATCGTGGACGATCCTGGCGATCAACCTGATCGTGGTCTACGTCCTCGCCCGCGACCTGCGCAAGCGCCACCGCTGAGCACCGGCTACACTGGGGATTGGAGCCGACCAAGCCGCCCCATGCGCCCGTCCTTGCCGCCTCTGCTGACCTGCCTGCTTGCTGCGCTGCCTGCGCTGCTTTCGGCTGGCTGCAGCCCGGCCGCGTCCAGCGCGCATGCGGCCGAACCCGCGAGCCGCAACGTGCCGTTCCCGTACGCCGAAACCGATGTCACCGACCTGCAGGCGCGGATGAGCGCCGGTGAGCTGGACAGCACCACCCTGACCCAGGCCTACCTGCAGCGCATCGCCACCCTGGACCGCACCGGGCCGCGCCTGCGCGCGGTGATCGAGCTCAACCCGGATGCACTGAAGGAAGCCGCTGCGCGCGACCGCGAGCGCCGTGATGGACGCCTGCGCGGCCCGCTGCACGGCATTCCGGTACTGCTGAAGGACAACATCAACGCCGCCCCGATGGCCACCAGCGCCGGCTCGCTGGCCCTGCAGGGGTTCCGCCCGGACGACGCCTACCTGGTGCGCCGGCTGCGCGACGCCGGCGCGGTGGTGCTGGGCAAGACCAATCTCAGCGAGTGGGCCAATTTCCGCGGCAACGATTCGGTGTCCGGCTGGAGCGCGCGCGGCGGCCAGACCCGCAATCCCTATCGCCTCAGCCACTCGCCCTGCGGCTCCAGCAGCGGCAGCGCGGTGGCGGTCGCCGCCAACCTGGCCAGCGTGGCGATCGGCACCGAAACCGACGGCAGCATCGTCTGCCCTGCGGCGGTCAATGGCATCGTCGGCCTCAAGCCGACCGTCGGCCTGGTCAGCCGCGAGGGCATCATCCCGATTTCCTTCAGCCAGGACACCGCAGGGCCGATGACCCGCAGCGTCGCCGACGCTGCAGCCGTGCTGACCGCTATCGCCGGCCGCGACGATGCCGACCCGGCCACGGCGACCATGCCTGGCCGCGCGGTGTACGACTACACCGCGCGCCTGGACCCGCAGGGCCTGCGTGGCAAGCGCATCGGCCTGCTGCAGACACCGCTGCTGAAATACCGCGGCATGCCGCCGCTGATCGAACAGGCGGCCACCGAGCTGCGTCGGGCGGGTGCCTTCGTGGTGCCGGTGGAGCTGCCCAACCAGGGCGCCTGGGCCGAGGCGGAACGCACGGTGCTGCTGTACGAATTCAAGGCCGGGCTGGAGCGCTACTTCAGCACCCATCGCGCGCCACTACGCAGCCTGGCCGACCTGATCGCCTTCAACCAGGCGCACAGCAAGCAGGAGCTGGGCCTGTTCGGCCAGGAACTGCTGGTGGCGGCCGACGCTACCGCCGGCCTGGCCGACCCCGCCTATATCCGTGCACGCAGCGATGCGCGCCGGCTGGCCGGCGCGGAAGGCATCGACGCCGCCCTCGCCGCTCACCAGCTCGATGCCCTGGTGGCGCCGACCACCGGTGTGGCGTGGCCGATCCGCAGCGAAGGCGACGACTTCCCCGGCGAGAGCTACAGCGCCGCCGCCGTCGCCGGCTATCCCAGCCTCAGCGTGCCGATGGGCCAGATCAATGGCCTGCCGGTCGGCCTGCTGTTCATGGGCACCGCCTGGAGCGAACCGAAGCTGATCGAAATGGCCTACGCCTACGAACAGCGCACCCGCGCGCGACGCCCGCCGCACTTCGACACCGACACCCTGATCGACGCCGGCGAGCCGTGAGCTCCGGTAACGCCGCGAAATCCTGCTTGCGGTAGTGCCGGCCGCTGGCCGGCAGAACCGAGCTCGCCGGCCAGCGGCCGGCGCTACCGCTCGGGCTCCAGCTCCACCGGCACGATCGCCGCCTCACCGTCTTCAGCCCCCGGCGAACGCACATCCGCAGTGCGCGCACGTGGACCGCGCGGCATGTCCAGTTCGTCTGCATGCTGCAGCCGCGCACGCACCTGCGGCAGCGACTGTGGATGCTCGCGCGCGAGGAAATCGAGCATGCGTTCGCGCACCAGGCAGCGCAGATCGAAGGCATCACCGGAGCTGCGCGCACTGACCAGCAGGCGCACCTGGATCGCGCGCTCGCTGGTCTCGGTCACCTGGGTCACGCAGACCCGGCCATCCCACAGCGCTTCACCGCGGCAGATGCGTTCCAGCTCGGCACGGATCGCTGCCACCGGGGCACGATAGTCCAGCCACAGGAACGCGGTGCCGAGCAGGTCGGCGCTGCGCCGCGTCCAGTTCTGGAAGGGGTTCTCGATGAACCAGGTCAGCGGCACCACCATTCGCCGCTCATCCCAGATGCGCACCACCACATAGCTGCTGCCGATCTCCTCGATGCGCCCCCACTCGCCTTCGACGATCACCACATCATCCAGCCGGATCGGCTGCGTCACTGCGATCTGCAGGCCGGCGATCAGATTGCCGAACACGGGCTTTGCGGCGATACCGGCCACCAGGCCGATCAGGCCCGCCGAGGCCAGCAGCGCGGTGCCGATCTTCTGCACCATCGGGAAGGTCAGCAGCACCAGCGATGCGCCCAGCACGATGATGCCGCCCATCAGCACACGGCTGAGCACCCGCGTCTGGGTCTGGATGCGGCGCGCTTCCAGGTTGTCGGAGACATCGATGGGATGGCTGCGCAGGATGGCACGTTCGCCCGCCGCCACCGCCCGCACCAGCAGCCAGATGAAGCACGCGGTCAGCGCGATATGCAGCACCCGTTGCAGGTTGCCCAGAACGGGATCCTGCAGCGGCGTGGCCTGCAATGCAGGGATCAACAGCAGCAGCGGCCATGCGGTGGCCATCGGCAGCCCGAGCACACGCCCGATACGCGCGCGCCGACGATCGCGCCCCTTCAGCCGATGGTAGATCCACAGGATCAGCCACGCGCCGATGCCGCCCACCACTACGGCCAATCCCAACGGCCATGCGTATGCCTGTGCGCTTTGCCAGTGCACCGTTGCCACCTCCACTCGAACAGCCAAGTGGACAGACTCGCGCATGGCGCATGAGCGCCACGTCAGTCGTTCGTAAGCAGCGTGTTGGTCGGCAGGGCTTGCAGCCCTGTACCTGCGGTAGTGCCGGCCGCTGGCCGGCAACCTCAACAGCAACAGCAACAGCGTGCATTCCGGGGGATGGCGGGGTCGGTCCGGTTGCGGGAGACGCCGTGAATCCCGCTCCGGGGTCCGGCCCAGCCGCTGGCGGCTGGGCCGGACCCCGGAGGGGGGTTCACGGCGTGTCCTGCCTGCCCACATCGCCCCGCCATCCCACGGAATGCATGCTGTTGCCGTTGCTTAGGCCGTTGCCGTTGCCGTTGCCGTTGCGTCAGCAGGTGCAGGGCTGCAAGCCCTGCCGCAACGCCCTTACCGCACCTGCTCCTGCTTGCGCACGATCGCCATCGCGATCTCCAGCGACTGCTCGTAGTTCAAACGCGGGTCCACCGTCGAACGATACGCGCGTTCCAGGTCGCGCTCGGTCAGTTCGCGCGCGCCACCGGTGCATTCGGTCACGTCTTCGCCGGTCAGTTCCAGGTGCACACCGCCCAGTCGCGTGCCTGCGGCCGCATGCAGATCGAACGACATCTCCACTTCGCCACGCACGTTGTCGAAGCGGCGCGTCTTGAAGCCATTGGCGGTGCTTTCGGTGTTGCCATGCATCGCATCGCACACCCACAGCACGCGACGGCCATCGCGCTTGACCGCGTCCAGCAGCGGCGGCAGCTTATCGGCAATCTGCGCTGCACCCATGCGGTGGATGAAGCTCAGTCGACCCGGCTCGTCATGCGGGTTGAGCACATCGATCAGGCGCAGCAGCTGGTCCGGCGTCACCGACGGGCCGACCTTGATCGCAATCGGATTGCGCACGCCACGCAGGTATTCCACGTGCGCGCCGTCAAGCGCGGCGGTGCGCATGCCGATCCACGGGTAATGCGTGCTCAGGTTCAACCAGCCCTGCTGGCGCGGCACCTGCCGGGTCAGCGCCTGCTCGTAGGGCAGCAGCAGCGCTTCATGCGAGGTGTAGAAGTCGATGCGGTTGAGGTTGTGCACGCGGGCCCCGGCCAGGGTTTCCATGAAGTGCACCGCATCACCGATCGACGCCACCATCTTCTGGTACTCGGCGGCCAGCGGCGAATGCCGCACCCACTCCAGGTTCCAGTACTCCGGATGATGCAGGTCGGCGAAGCCGCCATCGATGAGCGCACGCACGAAGTTCATGGTCATCGCCGAATGCGCATGCGCCTGCAGCATCCGCTTCGGATCCGGCAGGCGCGCCGCCTCGGTGAACGCCGGCGCATTGATCACATCGCCGCGGTAGCTGGGCAGGGTCACGCCGTCGCGGGTCTCGGTATCGGCCGAACGCGGCTTGGCGTACTGGCCGGCAAAGCGCCCGACGCGGATCACCGGCTGGCGAAGGCCATGCACCAGCACCAGGCTCATCTGCAGCAGCACTTTCAACCGGTTGGAAATCGTGCCCGATTCGCAGTCGCTGAAGTTCTCGGCGCAGTCTCCGCCCTGCAGCAGGAAACGCTTGCCTTCCTGGGCCTCGGCCAACTGCTGCTTCAGCGCCAGGATCTCCCACGAGGTGACCAGCGGCGGTAGCCGCTTCAGTTCGTGCAGGGCGGCGTCCAGCGCCACCGGGTCAGGGTAGGTCGGCATCTGCAGCGCGGTCTTGCCGCGCCAGCTCTCCGGCGACCAGGCAGCGCCAGCGGCGGTCGCGGCAGGATCGAGGACGGGCGGAACGGCGGACAGGCTCATTGCAGACTTCCGGGGAGGGGGGCGGTCATGGTCGCAGAGCCAGCCGCTGGCGCAAAGGGCTGGGCACGCCCTGCACATGACTGAACGCCGGGGAAAGGGCATCGCGATCGGCCAGAAACCGCATGGCCACGGCCGCCCGGACAGGCGCATGATTCGCCACGCACTGTTACGAAGTAACACTTCGTCCCCGTCGGCCCCTTCCACAGCCTATCTGCCATGAAGCCCTCCCTGCTCGCTACCGGCATTACCTTCGCCCTGACCCTGGCCAGTCTGCCCACCCTCGCTATGGCCGCCGATGCCGCCGCTCCCGTAAAGGACCTCGACACGGTCACTGTCAGCGCCCAGCTCGACCAGGCCCGCAATGCGCTGTCGCCGGACATCGGCAGCAGCCAGTACCAGATCACCGCCGAGGACATCCAGAAGCAGCCGCTGGGTGCCTCCGCGCCGCTCAGCCAGGTGCTGCTGCAGGCTCCGGGCGTGGTCCAGGATTCGTACGGTGGCGTGCACGTGCGCGGCGACCACGCGAACCTGCAGTACCGCATCAACGGCGTACTGCTGCCCGAATCGATCTCCGGCTTCGGCCAGACCCTGGATGCCCGCACCATCAAGAGCATCCGCCTGATGGACGGGGCGCTGCCGGCGCAGTTCGGCGAGCGCACCGCTGCGGTGGTCGACATCACCACCCGCAGCGGCGCCGAGCTCGGCAATGGCGGCAGCGCCGGTCTGACCGCAGGCTCGTTCGGCAAGATCAATCCGAATGCCTCCTGGTGGGGCAATCAAGGACGCTGGAGCTGGTTCCTGACCGGCAACTACGACCAGAACGAGGTCGGCCTGGAGAACCCGACCCGCTCGCGCAAGCCGCTGCACGACGACACGCACCAGGGCAAAGCCTTCGCCGACCTGACCTACCTGGTCAACGAGAACACCCGCCTGAGCGTGTTCGCCGGCTTTGCCAACAATCGCTTCCAGATCCCGGTCAATCCCGGGCAGACCCCGCAGTTCGGTTACCTGGACACGACCACCTTCGACTCCAGCCAGCTGGATGAAACCCAGCGCGAGACCACCCGCTTCGGCATGCTGGTGCTGCAGGGCACGCTGGGCGGCACCGCCTACCAGTTGTCCGCCGGGCAGCGCTACAGCGACGTGGCGTTCAACCCGGATGTCATCGGCGATCTGGTATTCAGTGGCGTCGCCTCCCAGGTCCAGCGCAGCAACCGCGCCAACACGCTGCAGGCCGACTTCTCCACCCCGCTGGGCAACGACCACACGCTGCGCTACGGCCTGTACGGCAACTACGAGAATGCGCGCGCCAGCAACAACAGCTGGGTGTTCCCGGTCGATGGCGCCGGCCAGCAATCCAGCACCACGCCACTGCTGATTCCAGACCGCAGCGCCTTCCACGCCAGCACGCTGGCGGTGTACGTGCAGGATGAGTGGAAGATCGGCGACGACTGGACAGTGAACTACGGCCTGCGTGGTGATCGCTACAAGGCCTTCGGCCGTACCGAGGGCCAGCTCAGCCCCCGCGTGGGCGCGGTCTGGAATGCCAGCGACAGCACCACCGTGCATGCCGGCTATTCGCGTTACTTCACGCCACCGGCCAGTGAGCTGATCGCCGGCAGCGATATCGCCCTGTACGACGGCACCACCAACCAGCAGCCGAGCGGCGGCAACAACATTCCGCTGGCCGAACGCAGCGACTATTACGACATCGGCGTCTCGCAGCAGCTGGGTGAACACCTGACCCTGGGCCTGGACGCGTACGACCGCCGCGTCGCGCGCCTGCAGGACGAAGGCCAGTTCGGCGCCGCCTACATCTACTCGACGTTCAACTACCGCCGCGGCCATATCCGTGGGCTGGAGTTCAGTGCCGACTACAGCAACGGTCCGTTCAGCGCTTACTTCAACGCGGCGTACAACAAGGCCATCGGCACCCAGGTCATCACCAGCCAGTACAACCTCGATCCGGACGCGCTGGCCTATGTGGCCGACCACTGGATCCACCTGGACCACGACCAGAAGCTGACGTCGTCGGGGGGCTTCAGCTACGCCTTCGCCGGGCACAACCGGGTCGGTGCCAACTACGTGTTCGGCAGCGGCCTGCGTTCGGATATCGAGGGCGTGCCCAACGGCGGCGAGCTGCCGTCCTACCTGCAGGTGAACCTCAGCGCCGGGCATGATTTCAATGCCGACAGCGGCCATCCGCTGCACGTGCAGCTGGCCGTGATCAACGCATTGGATCGCAGCTACCAGCTGCGCGATGGCGGCGGTGTCGGCGTGTTCGCCCCGCAATGGGGACCGCGCCGCGGCGCCTACCTGAGCCTGCAGCAGGACTTCTGACGAGACAGGGGTCGGATCCCTTTCCGCAGGAAAGGGCTCTGACCCCGCACCGGGAATGGAGTCAGAGCCCTTTGCGATGCAAAGGGATCCGACCCCATTCTGCTTCAGCGCTTGACCTTGCGCAGCGACACCACCAGTGCCCACAGCGCCAGCAGCACGAACCACACGCCCGACCACATCGGCATGGTCAGGCCCAGGAACGTCCAGTCGATGTTGCCGCAGTTGCCGGTACCGGTCAGCACCGTGCGGAACACTTCCAGCGGCCCCATGGTCTCGCGCAGGAAGCTCAGCGGCGGGCCACAGGTCGCGCCCATCTCCGGCGGCAGCATCTGCACGTAGACGTGGCGCGCAGCGATGCCCACGCCGACGGCCGCCGCGATGAAGGCGAGCACGCCGTAGGTGGCGCGGCCGGGACGGTTGGACGGCCCGTGCAGCGCGCCGATCAGGAACAACAGGCCCAGCGCGGCAAAAGCCAGGCGCTGGAAGATGCACAGCGGGCACGGCTCCAGGCCCATCTTCAGCTGCAGGAAGATCGCGTAGCCGAGCAGGCCCGCGCAGATCAGGAAGCCCAGGAAGAACTGGGCGCGGAAGGGCCAGCGCAGTGGATTCATCGTCAACGCTCGAATGGATCAAGGCGCCAAGCGTAACCGAGAGCGCGCCCCATTCGAACCGCCACAGGTGACGCCTGTCGGAACGGTGCGGGTCGGATCCCTTTGCGAATGCAAAGGGCTCTGACCTGCGGTGCTGCCCGCTCGGGGACAGAGCCCTTTCCTGCGGAAAGGGATCCGACCCCTGGAAACGCAAAAGCCCGGCAGGAGCCGGGCTTTCGCTGTGTCGCGTTGGAGCGGTCCGATTACTCGGCCACTTCCTCGGCCACGACCGGACGGTCAACCAGCTCGACGTAAGCCATCGGTGCGTTGTCGCCGGCGCGGAAACCGCACTTCAGCAGGCGCAGGTAGCCGCCCGGACGGTTCGCGTAGCGCGGGCCCAGGATGGTGAACAGGTTGCCCACGGCTTCGTTGTCGCGCAGGCGGGCGAAGGCCAGACGGCGGTTGGCGACGGAGTCGACCTTGGCCAGGGTGATCAGCGGCTCGGCAACGCGGCGCAGTTCCTTGGCCTTCGGCAGGGTGGTCTTGATCAGCTCGTGCTTGAACAGCGAGGCGGCCATGTTCTTGAACATCGCTTCGCGGTGGGCGCTGGTGCGGCTGAACTTACGGCCAGACTTCTGGTGACGCATGGTGATATTCCTTGGTTAATGATGCGGCTGTGTGGATCGTTGTCGCCATCCTGGCGTTACTGCGCGGACTGCGGTTGGTCCTGGCCGCCCGTCCTGGACGACCTGCCCGCGAACCTGCGGTTCGTCGTGGCATGGTGTGTTGCGTTGAAGGCTCCACCGCAAGCGGTGGAGCCTCCAGGCATTACCGATATCAGCCCAGCATGCCGTGGCTGGCGACGCCGGCCGGCGGCCAGTTCTCCAGCTTCATGCCGAGGGACAGGCCGCGCTGAGCCAGCACTTCCTTGATCTCGGTGAGCGACTTCTTGCCCAGGTTCGGGGTCTTCAGCAGCTCCACTTCGGTCTTCTGGATCAGATCGCCGATGTAGTAGATGCTTTCAGCCTTCAGGCAGTTGGCCGAACGCACGGTCAGCTCCAGATCGTCGATCGGGCGCAGCAGCACCGGATCTACGCCGTTGTTGGCCGGCTTGGCCGCACCGCGGTCGCGGTGGGTGAAGTCACCGAACACCGACAGCTGGTCGCTGAGGATGTCGGCGGCGGTGCGCACGGCTTCCTCGGCATCGATGGTGCCGTTGGTCTCGATATCGATGACCAGCTTGTCCAGGTCGGTACGCTGTTCGACACGCGCCGCTTCCACGGCGTAGGCGACACGGCGGACCGGCGAGAACGAGGCATCCAGGACCAGGCGGCCGATGGCACGGGTTTCTTCGTCCGGACGACGACGCGCGGCAGCCGGCTGGTAGCCGAAACCACGTTCGATCTTCAGACGCATGTTGATCGCCGTATCCTTGGTCAGGTGGCAGATCACATGGTCGCCGTTCAGGATCTCCACATTGTGGTCGACCTTGATGTCGGCAGCGGTGACAACGCCCGGGCCCTGCTTGGACAGGGACAGGGTGGCGCTGTCGCCGGAGTGCATACGGATGGCCACGTCCTTCAGGTTCAGCAGGACTTCGAGCACGTCCTCCTGCAGACCTTCGACCGTGGTGTACTCATGCAACACGCCGTCGATTTCGACTTCCGTGATGGCGAAGCCCGGGATGGACGACAGCAGCACGCGACGCAGGGCATTACCCAGCGTATGCCCGTAACCCCGCTCCAAAGGTTCGATAACGACCTTTGCACGGGTGTCGGTAAGGCGTTCGATCTGCGGACCGCGAGGACGCAGAACCTGGTTGGCGGTAACCGTCATGTTGCGGGTTCTCCTAGTGAACCCCCGGCCGTCGCCGGGGGCTCTCCAATGTGAATTACTTCGAATACAGCTCGACGATCAGCGCTTCGTTGATGTCCGCAGGCAGATCCGAACGATCCGGAACAGCCTTGAAGATGCCGGTGAACTTGCCGGAATCCACTTCAACCCACGACGGGCTCAGGTCATGCTGGGCGGCGACGGTCAGGGCTTCCTGGACGCGCAGCTGCTTGGCAGCCTTTTCAGACAGGGCGATGGCGTCGCCAGCCTTGACCTGGTACGAAGCCAGGTTGACCGACTTGCCATTCACGGTGACGCCGCGGTGCGACACCAGCTGACGGGCAGCCGGACGGGTCACAGCGAAGCCCATGCGGTAGACGACGTTGTCCAGGCGGGTTTCCAGCAGCTGCAGCAGGTTCTCGCCGGTGTTGCCCTTCTTGGTCGAGGCCTTCTTGTAGTAGTTGCGGAACTGACGCTCCAGCAGGCCGTAGATACGCTTGACCTTCTGCTTTTCACGCAGCTGGGTGGCGTAGTCGGACAGCTTGCCCTTGCGGGCAGTGGCGCCGTGCTGGCCGGGCTTCTGCTCCAGCTTGCACTTCGAGTCCAGCGCACGCGCCGGGCTCTTCAGGGACAGGTCGGCGCCTTCGCGGCGGGCGAGCTTACAGGTAGGACCGATATAACGAGCCATTTCTTATCGCTCCCTTTAGACGCGACGCTTCTTCGGCGGACGGCACCCGTTGTGCGGGATAGGCGTCACGTCGATGATGTTGGTGATCTTGTAGCCGACGTTGTTCAACGAACGCACGGCCGACTCACGGCCCGGACCCGGGCCCTTGATGCGGACTTCCAGCGACTTCACGCCGTAGTCCAGCGCAGCACGACCGGCCTTTTCAGCAGCCACCTGGGCAGCGAACGGGGTCGACTTGCGCGAACCGCGGAAGCCGGCGCCACCGGAGGTCGCCCACGACAGAGCATTGCCCTGGCGGTCGGTGATGGTGACGATGGTGTTGTTGAACGAAGCGTGGACGTGGGCAACGCCGTCGGTGACGACGCGCTTGATCTTCTTCTTGGTCTTAGCAGCGGGCTTAGCCATTTCTCAGTCCCTTACTTCTTGATCGCCTTGCGCGGACCCTTGCGGGTGCGGGCGTTGGTACGGGTGCGCTGGCCACGCAGCGGGAGGCCACGACGGTGACGCAGGCCGCGGTAGCAGCCCAGGTCCATCAGGCGCTTGATCGCGATACCGATTTCACGGCGCAGATCGCCTTCCACGATGTACTTGCCGACTTCGGCGCGCAGGCGCTCGATTTCCGGCTCCGACAGATCGCGGATCTTGGTGGTCGAAGCAACGCCTGCGACTTCGCAGACCTTCTTCGAACGGGTACGGCCGATGCCGTAAATGCTTTGCAACCCGACCCAGACATGCTTCTGGGCTGGCAGGTTGACGCCTGCAATACGCGCCATGACGCGGTTCTCCAGCTGAGTGATGGCCGACAGCGCGCCTCGGGCACGCCAATCCGGCAGGATGGATCAAAAAAGTGAACTAGCGATACTAACAAGGTTCCGGTTTACATGGAAGCCCGTGAAACCATTGGTTTCATGAACCCGGCCTGGGGAGTGTGCCCAGGCTCCGGCGCCGGATGGGGTTGGACCTGGGGTTTCCCCCGGGGCCGCCCGCGCTACTCCAGCGCGGGACCACCTCATCACACCCCCACCCGGAACCGCTGCGGGGGCCGCCCTTCGTTTGTGTGGCCGGAGTCCGCGAAGCGGAGGGACCATCACGTCAGGAAGACGAAAGTATAACAGGCCTATCAGCCGCGGGCAAAACCGCCGCGGTTGCCACCCTTCAGGTTGGCCTTCTTCAGCAGGCTCTCGTACTGGTGGGACATCAGGTGCGCCTGCACCTGGGCGATGAAGTCCATCACCACCACCACCACGATCAGCAGCGAAGTACCACCGAAGTAGAACGAGGCGTTCAGCTGCGTGCGCATCAGTTCCGGCAGCAGGCAGACGATCACCAGGTACGCCGAGCCGGCCGCGGTCAGGCGGGTCAGCACGCCGTCGATGTAGTCGGCGGTCGCCTTGCCCGGACGGATGCCCGGGATCAGCGCACCGGACTTCTTCAGGTTGTCGGCGGTTTCCTGCGAGTTGAACACCAGCGCGGTATAGAAGAACGCGAAACCGGTGATCAGCGCAGCGAACACGATCATGTGCAGCGGCTCGCCCGGGCCCAGGGCGTTGGCGACCTTCTGCAGGACCTGGCCGAAGCTGCTCTGGTTGGCGGCCTGGCCGGACCACATGGCCAGGGTGGCCGGGAAGGCCAGCAGGCTCGAGGCGAAGATCGCCGGGATGACGCCGGCCATGTTGAGCTTCAGCGGCAGGAACGAGGTCTGGTTCATGTACGCGTTGCGACCACCCTGGCGGCGCGCGTAATTGACCGTGATCCGGCGCTGGCCACGCTCGACGAACACCACGAAGAAGGTGAAGGCGAGCACGACGATGGCGATCAGCAGCAGCTGGATGAACTGGATGTTGCCGTCGCGGTAGGCGTCGAAGGTGTGGATGACCGCACCCGGCAGGCCCGCCACGATACCGGCGAAGATGATAAGCGACACGCCGTTGCCGATGCCGCGCTCGGTGACCTGCTCACCGACCCACATCAGGAACATGGTGCCGGCGGTCAGTGCGACCACGGCAGTGAGCACGAAGCCCATGCCCGGCGCATACACGACCGGAGCGCCCGACGGCGAGACCTGGCCCTGCAGGGCCAGCGCGATCGAGCCGCCCTGCACCACTGCCAGCAGCACGGCGCCGATGCGCGAATACTGGGTGATCTTGCGGCGGCCGGACTCACCTTCCTTCTGCATCGCCTTCAGGGCGGGGAAGATGTGCACGGCCAGCTGCATCACGATCGATGCCGAGATGTACGGCATCACGTTCAGCGCGAAGATGCTGAAACGGTGCAGGGCGCCGCCCGAGAACATGTTGAACATGTCCACGATGCCGCCGCCCTGCTGTTGCATCATGGCAAGCATGGCATCGGGATTGACGCCCGGCACCGGCACGTAGCAGCCGATGCGATAGACGATCAAAGCCCCGACGACGAACAGCAAACGTTGGCGAAGTTCAGTGAACTTGCCCATTCCGCCCGCGAGGTTACCGATGCCAGCTTGCGCCATGATTTTCTTACTCCGTTACGCTGCCGCCGGCAGCTTCGATTGCAGCCTTGGCACCCGCCGTGGCAGCAATACCCTTCAGGGTGAACGCCTTGGTCACTTCGCCCTTGACGACGACCTTGGCCTTCTTTGCGGTACTCGGGACCAGCTTGGCAGCACGCAGGGCAGCGAAATCGATCTCACCGGCCGGCAGCTTGTCCAGCGCGTACAGCAGCACTTCAGCGGTGTCCTTGGCGATCGGCGAACGGAAGCCGATCTTCGGCAGACGGCGCTGCATGGGGGTCTGGCCGCCTTCGAAGCCAGCCTTGATCTTGCCGCCACCCTTACGGGCGAACGAACCCTTGTGGCCGCGGCCGGCAGTCTTGCCCAGGCCCGAGCCGATACCGCGGCCGACGCGGGTGCGCTCGGTGCGGGCGCCCGGTGCCGGGCTCAGTTCATTGAGACGCAGAGTCATGGTCGATTACTCCTCAACCTGGACGAGGTACTGAACCTTGTTGATCAGGCCGCGTACCTGCGGGCTGTCCTTCAGTTCACGCACATCGTTGAGCTTGTTCAGGCCCAGGGCACGCACCGACAGGCGGTGACGCGACTGGGTACCACGCAGGCCACGCACCAGGCGGACCTTCACAGTCTTGTTGGACTCATTAGCCATGGTTGAGTTCCTCCACCTTCTTGCCGCGCTTGGCCGCGATGCGAGCCGGCGACTGCGCAGCAGACAGGCCCTTCACGGTGGCACGCACCAGGTTGATCGGGTTGCGCGAACCGGTGGCCTTGGCCAGCACGTTCTTCACGCCAACGGCTTCCAGCACGGCGCGCATGGCACCGCCGGCGATCACGCCGGTACCTTCCGAAGCCGGCTGCATGAACACGCGGGCTGCGCCGTGACCATCCTTGATGGTGTGCCACAGGGTGCCGTTGTTCAGGTCAACGCTGACCAGGTTCTTGCGGGCCTGTTCCATCGACTTCTGGATGGCGACCGGCACTTCGCGGGCCTTGCCATAACCGAAACCGACCTTGCCTTCGCCGTCGCCGACAACGGTCAGGGCGGTGAAGGTGAACTGGCGGCCACCCTTGACGGTCTTGCTGACGCGGTTGACCGCGACCAGCTTTTCGATCATGCCGTCGTCGATCTTCTCTTCGCGGTTACGGTCGCGATCGCGACCCCGCTGCTGACGCTCTTCTGCCATGTTGATTCCTTGGTTGTTTGGGTATGTACGGCTCGAGGCCGCTTATGGTTGTGGAGTGACGCGTTGTTCCGGTGGGCCACTGCAGAAGAGCGGCGCCGTCCAGCCTCGCTCAGGCTGGCGAGCAGGCAGGCAGGAGGCCATCGGCCCCCTGCCCTTGTCCCTTAGAACTGCAGGCCGGCTTCGCGGGCCGCTTCTGCCAGGGCCTTGATGCGGCCGTGGTAGCGGTAGCCCGAACGATCGAAGGCAACCTTCTCGACGCCGGCGGCCTTGGCGCGCTCGGCGACGATGCGGCCAACCTTGGCAGCGGCATCGGCGTTCTTGCCGTTCTTCAGGCCTTCCTTGACGTCGGTCTGGGTGGTGTTGGCGGCAGCCAGCACCTTCGAACCGTCAGCGGTGAAGACCTGGGCGTACAGGTGCTGGCCGGTGCGCAGCACCGACAGGCGGGCGACGCCGAGCTCACGGATGTGGGCGCGGGTCGACTTGGCGCGACGCAGGCGGGCGATGTTCTTGTTCATTTTGATTATTCCTTGAAAGCTGAAGGATGGGCTTCTCCCTGAGGAGTCCGCACATGGATGTGCGGGCTCTTGCGAGGGACTCGCACTTACGCCTTCTTGGCTTCCTTACGGATGATGACTTCGTCGGAGTACTTCACGCCCTTGCCCTTGTACGGCTCCGGCTTGCGGAACGCACGGATCTTGGCGGCGACTTCACCGACGACCTGCTTGTCAGCGCCCTGGACCAGGATCTCGGTCTGGGTCGGGGTGGTGATGGTGATGCCTTCCGGCGCCACGAACACGACCGGGTGCGAGAAGCCCAGCGACAGGCTCAGGTCCTTGCCCTGCATGGCAGCGCGGTAACCCACGCCAACCAGCTCCAGCTTGCGCTCGAAGCCTTCGGACACGCCCTTGACCATGTTGGACAGGATCGCACGCACGGTGCCGGTCAGTGCGACCAGCTCGGCGTTCTCGGTGCTCAGGGTGGCAACGCCATTGTCGACGTTGATGGCAATGCCGGCCGGCTTGGCCAGCGACAGGGTGCCCTTCGGGCCCTTGGCGGTGACGCTGTCCGACTGGACGTTCAGTTCAACCTTACCCAGGGTGATCGGCTTCTTGGCTACGCGGGACATAGTTCTACTCCTTTCGCCTTAGGCCACGAAGCACAGGACTTCGCCGCCGACGCCCAGCTGGCGCGCCTGCGCATCAGTCATGATGCCCTTGGAGGTGGAAATGATGGAGATACCCAGGCCGTTCATGACCTTCGGCAGCTCGCTCTTGCCGCGGTACTGGCGCAGGCCCGAACGCGAGAAGCGCTTCAGGGTCGCGATGACCGGCTTGCCTTCGAAATACTTCAGCACGATTTCCAGCTCGGACTTGTTGTTTTCCAGCTGGGTCACGCGCAGGTCGGTGATGTAACCCTCGTCCTTCAGGACCTGGGCGATCGCAACCTTGATCTTGGACGACGGGGCTTTCACCGTCTGCTTGCCAACTGCGGCCGCATTCTTGATGCGGACCAGCAGGTCGGCGATGGGATCAGTCATGCTCATATGAGTACCTTTGAGTGCACCGATATCCGCTTTCGCGAAAATCTGTTGTCTCCTGGAAACGGGCCAGGTCCCTTGATGCAGCGGGCCGGGGCCCACTCCTACAACCCCGTCTGCACAGGGCAAGACGCGGGAGTATACGCCAAAAGAGCCCGACTTGCGTCGGGCTCTTCGGGTTTTTTCGCAGAAAGGAAGCTGAACAGCCCCCTCCCCGGTTCAGCACCCCCGCAAGGGGGTGCTGAGCGCAGGGCCGGCTGGGATTACCAGCTGGCCTTGCGCAGGCCCGGGACGTCGCCACGCATGGTGGCTTCGCGCAGCTTGTTGCGGCCGAGGCCGAACTTGCTGTACACGCCACGCGGACGACCCGACAGCTCGCAACGGTTGCGCTGACGGCTCGGCGACGAATCGCGCGGCAGCTTGGCCAGCTTGGTTGCGGCGTCGATCTTCTCTTCGTAGGTCGCGTCCACGGAGGACACGATCTTCTTCAGAGCCGCACGCTTCTCAGCGTACTTCTTGGCCAGCTTTTCCCGCTTGATGTCGCGGTTGACCATGGAGGTCTTTGCCATTTCGGTTTCCTCGACAGATCAGTTACGGAACGGGAACTTGAACGCTGCCAGCAGCGCCTTCGCTTCCGCGTCGGTCTTCGCAGTGGTGGTGATGGCGATATCCATACCGCGGATCGCGTCGACGGCGTCGAAGTCGATTTCCGGGAAGATGATCTGTTCCTTCACACCCATGTTGAAGTTGCCGCGGCCGTCGAAGGAACGACCGGAAACACCACGGAAGTCGCGCACGCGCGGCAGCGAGATGTTGATCAGGCGGTCCAGGAACTCGTACATCTTGTGGCGACGCAGCGTGGTCTTGCAGCCGATCGGCCAACCATCACGGATCTTGAACGACGCAACCGAGATACGCGACTTGGTGACAACCGGCTTCTGGCCGGAAATCTTGGTCATGTCCGCGACGGCATTTTCCAGGATCTTCTTGTTGGTGGCAGCCTCGCCGACACCCATGTTCAGGGTGACCTTGACGAGCTTCGGTACTTCCATCGGATTGGTGTAGCCGAACTGCTTCATCAGCGCCGGCACCACTTCTTCCTTGTAGATCTTTTCGAGACGGGAAGTCATCTTCACATTCCTCAGGCGTCGAGCGCCTCACCGCTGGAGCGGAACACACGCAGTTTGCGTCCATCCTCCAGCACCTTGAAGCCAACGCGTTCGCCCTTGCCCGAAGCCGGGTTCAGCACGTTCACGTTGGAGATATGGATCGAAGCTTCGCGCTCGACCACGCCGCCGGCAACACCTGCCTGCGGGTTCGGCTTGGTGTGGCGCTTGACGATGTTCACGTTGGCGACGACCACACGGTCGCCGTCGACGCGGACGACTTCGCCCTGCTTGCCCTTGTCCTTGCCAGCGTTGACGACAACCTGGTCGCCCTTCTTGATACGGTTAGCCATGATTATCTCCTGTCGCTCACAGCACTTCGGGAGCGAGCGAGACGATCTTCATGAACTTCTCCGAACGAAGTTCACGGGTCACCGGCCCGAAGATACGGGTACCGATCGGCTCCTGCTTGTTGTTCAGCAGGACGGCAGCGTTGCCGTCGAAGCGGATCAGCGAACCGTCGGCGCGACGCACACCCTTGCGGGTACGCACCACGACGGCGTCATACACTTCACCCTTCTTGACCTTGCCGCGCGGAATCGCATCCTTCACGGTGACCTTGATGATGTCGCCGATGCCGGCGTAACGGCGCTTGGAACCACCCAGCACCTTGAAGCACATCACCTGCTTGGCACCCGAATTGTCCGCGACGTCAAGGTAGCTCTGCATCTGGATCATGATTCAGACTCCTTATTCAGCCGCACGCGTGATGACTTCCACCACGCGCCAGTTCTTGGTCTTGGACATCGGAGCAATCTCGGTCACGCGGACGACATCACCTTCCTTGCAGGCGTTGTCGGCATCGTGGGCGTGCAGCTTGGTCGAGCGCTTGATGTACTTGCCGTACAGCGCGTGCTTGACCTGACGCTCAACCAGGACGGTAACCGTCTTGTCCATCTTGTTGCTGACGACACGGCCTTCGACCGTGCGCAGCGTCTTCTTTTCAGTATTGTCGCTCATAGCGGCCATCCTTACTTCGTGCTGCCGAGCAGGGTCTTGACGCGAGCAATCTCGCGACGGACCCGGCGAATGTCGTGGGTCTTCGGCAGCTGGCCGGTGACCTGCTGCATACGGACAGAGAACTGTTCCTTACGCAGGTCGATCAGGTGGGCCTTGAGTTCGTCAGCCGACTTTTCACGGAGAGTTTTGATATCCATCAGCGCACCGTACGGGTCACGAAAGTGGTGGTGACCGAGAGCTTGGCGGCGGCCAGGCGGAACGCCTCGCGAGCCACTTCCTCGGAAACACCCTCGATTTCATAGATCATGCGGCCGGGCTGGATCTGGGCCACCCAGTATTCCACGTTACCCTTACCCGAACCCATTCGAACTTCGATGGGCTTCTTGGTGATGGGCTTGTCGGGGAACACGCGGATCCACATCTTGCCGCCGCGCTTGACGTAGCGGCTGATCGAGCGGCGGGCCGCTTCGATCTGACGCGCGGTCAGCTGACCGTGTGCGGTTGCCTTCAGGCCGTATTCGCCGAAGCTGACAGCGTTGGCGCTCCAGCTCAGGCCATCGTTACGGCCCTTGTGTACCTTGCGGTACTTGGTTCGCTTGGGTTGCAACATTGTCGTTACCTCGCTTCACGGGCCGGGCGCTGACGGTCACCACGGTCGCCGCGATCGTGACGATCGTTGCGCGACGGGGTGTCGTCCTGCTTTTCCTGGCCAACCTGGGAGAAATCGAAGACCTCGCCCTTGTAGATCCAGACCTTGATGCCGATGATGCCGTAGGTCGTCTTGGCTTCAGCGAAGCCATAGTCGATGTCGGCACGCAGGGTGTGCAGCGGCACGCGGCCTTCGCGGTACCACTCCGAACGGGCGATTTCAGCACCGTTGAGGCGGCCACCAACGTTGACCTTGATGCCCAGGGCACCCAGGCGCATCGCGTTGCCGACCGAGCGCTTCATTGCACGGCGGAACATGATGCGACGCTCCAGCTGCTGGGCGATCGACTCGGCAACGAGCTGCGCGTCCAGTTCCGGCTTGCGCACTTCGGTGACGTTGATGTGCGCCGGGACGCCCATCATCTCGCTCACTTCCTTGCGCAGCTTCTCGATGTCCTCACCGCGCTTGCCGATCACCACGCCCGGACGGGCGGTGTGGATCGTCACGCGAGCGGTCTTGGCCGGACGCTCGATCAGGATCTTGCTGATGCCGGCCTGGGCCAGCTTCTTGCGCAGCATTTCGCGCACTTTCAGGTCGGCTGCCAGGTAACCGGCGAACTCGGCCTTGTTGGCGTACCACTTGGAGTTCCAGTCCTTGGAAATGCCGAGGCGGATACCAATCGGATGAACTTTATGACCCATGGTCTTTTCCTTATCCGCTTACTTGGCGGCGCCCACAACCACAGTGATGTGGCTGGTGCGCTTGAGGATGCGGGTACCGCGGCCTTTCGCCCGCGCCATGAAACGCTTCAGGGTCGGACCTTCATCAACCATGATGGTCTGAACCTTCAGCTCGTCGACGTCGGCGCCCTGGTTGTTCTCGGCGTTGGCAATTGCCGACTCCACCACCTTCTTGATCAGGTGGGCAGCCTTCTTGTCCGAGAACTTCAGCAGGTTGACCGCACGTTCGGCCGGCAGACCGCGCACCTGGTCAGCGACCAGACGAGCCTTCTGCGGGGAGATGCGCGCAGTGCGCAGGATGGCTTTCGCTTCCATTGTCATCTCTCCTTACTTGCCCGACTTCTTGTCACCACCGTGACCCTTGAAGGTCCGGGTGATGGCAAATTCGCCGAGCTTGTGGCCGACCATGTTCTCGTTGACGAGAACCGGGATGTGGTTCTTGCCGTTATGCACGGCAATGGTGATGCCTACCATGTCAGGCAGGATCATCGAACGGCGCGACCAGGTCTTGATCGGCTTCTTGCTGCCCGCAGCGGCCTCCACCTTCTTGACGAGGTGGTGATCGACGAACGGGCCCTTCTTGAGTGAACGTGCCATGGTCGATTAGCCCCTACGATCGCGGACGATGAACTGCTGAGTGCGCTTGTTATGGCGCGTCTTGTAACCCTTGGTCGGAACACCCCACGGGGTGACCGGATGCGGGTTACCCTGGCCGGCCTTGGCCTCACCACCACCGTGCGGGTGGTCAACCGGGTTCATGGCAGCACCACGAACGGTCGGGCGGACGCCGCGCCAACGCTTGGCACCGGCCTTGCCCAGCTTTTCCAGGCTGTGCTCGTCGTTGCCGACTTCGCCGATGGTGGCGCAGCACTCGACCGGAACCTTGCGCATTTCACCCGAGCGCAGGCGCAGGGTGGCGTAGATGCCTTCGCGAGCCACCAGCTGCACGGCCGCACCAGCGGCGCGAGCGATCTGAGCGCCCTTGCCCGGCTTCAGCTCGATGCAGTGGATGGTGGTGCCGACCGGGATGTTGCGCAGCGGCAGGGTGTTGCCGGCCTTGATCGGGGCATCCGAACCAGCGATCACCTGATCACCGGCCTTCAGGCCCTTCGGGGCGATGATGTAGCGACGCTCACCATCGACGTAGCACAGCAGGGCGATGTGGGCGGTGCGGTTCGGATCGTATTCGATGCGTTCCACGCGCGCCGGGATGCCCAGCTTGTTGCGCTTGAAGTCGATGATGCGGTAGTGCTGCTTGGCACCACCACCGACGTGACGCACGGTGATGCGGCCGTGGTGGTTGCGGCCACCCGAGCGGCTCTGCGACTCGACCAGTGCGGCGTGCGGAGCACCCTTGTGCAGGTCGGGCGTAACCACGCGCACGGCCGAACGGCGGCCGGGGGAAGTGGGCTTGAATTTCATCAATGGCATGGGATGTACCTCAGGCCTTGGCCGTTACATCGATCGACTGGCCGTCGGCCAGGCGAACGTACGCCTTGCGCCAATCGCCGCGGCGGCCAGCACGGTTACGGAAGGACTTGTTCTTGCCCTTGACGTTGACCACGTTGACGGCTTCGACCTTGACGTCGAACAGCTGCTCAACCGCGGCCTTTACATCGGCCTTGGTGGCTTCGTTCGAAACTTCGAAGACATACTGGTTGGAGAGTTCCTGCAGGCGCGCGGTCTTTTCGGAGACACGCGGGGCACGCAGCACGCTGAAGATTTTTTCGTTGCTGTTCATGCCAGCCACTCCTCGACCTTCTTGACCGCGTCAGCGGTGATGACGACCGTGTCGGCACCCACCAGCGAGACCGGATCCAGACCCTGGACGTCACGCACCTGCACGTACGGCAGATTGCGGGCGGACAGGTACAGGTGCTCGGACGCTTCTTCGGTGACGATCAGCGGGCGCTTGCCCACTTCCAGGCCGGCCAGCTTGGCGATCAGACCCTTCGTGTTGGTCACTTCGACATCGAAGGACTCCACGATGGTCAGACGGCCCTGACGGTTCAGCTCGGACAGGATCGCGCACATGGCGGCACGGTACTGCTTACGATTGACCTTCTGCTCGAAGCTGCGCGGCTTGGCCGCGAAGGTGACACCGCCGCCGACGAAGATCGGAGCCGTCAGTGCGCCATGACGCGCGCCGCCGCCCTTCTGCTTCTTCGACTTCTTGGTGGTACCAGCCACTTCGGAGCGAGTCTTCTGTGCCTTGGTGCCGGCGCGACCGGCGTTGCGGTAGGCAACGACGACCTGGTGGACCAGATCTTCGCTGAAATCGCGACCGAACACGGCGTCGGAGACCGAGACCTTGTTGTTGCTACCCGTGATAACGAGTTCCATCGTCATCTCTCCTTATGCCTTGCTCGCCGGACGGACGATCACATCGCCACCCGCCGCGCCCGGAACGGCGCCGCGAACGGCGATCAGACCGCGCTCGACGTCGACCTTGACCACTTCCAGGTTCTGGGTGCTCTGCTGCACCGCGCCCATGTGGCCCGACATCTTCTTGCCCGGGAAAACGCGACCCGGGGTCTGGCGCTGACCCAGCGAACCCGGCGCGCGATGCGACAGCGAGTTACCGTGGGTTGCATCGCCCATACGGAAGTTGTGGCGCTTGATGGTGCCCTGGAAGCCCTTACCCTTGGTGACACCCTGGACGTCGACGATCTGGCCGACTTCGAAGATGTCCGCCTTGACTTCGCCGCCAACGGCGAAATCGCCGAGCTGCGCGTCTTCAACGCGGAATTCCCACAGGCCACGACCCGCTTCCACCTTCGCCTTGGCGAAGTGGCCGGCTTCCGGCTTGTTGACCAGGGCAGCGCGACGCGCGCCGACGGTCACCTGCACGGCGCTGTAGCCGTCGGTTTCGACGGTCTTGATCTGCGCGATGCGGTTCGGGGTTGCTTCGATCAGGGTCACCGGAATGGAACGGCCATCTTCGGTGAACACGCGGCTCATGCCGGCCTTGCGGCCCACGAAGCCCAACGAATACTTCTTCGTCATGGTCGTAGTCCTCAGGTCAGCTTGATCTGAACGTCGACGCCGGCAGCCAGTTCGAGCTTCATCAGCGCGTCCACGGTCTTGTCATTCGGGTCAACGATATCGAGCACGCGCTTGTGCGTGCGGGTCTCGTACTGGTCACGCGCGTCCTTGTCGACGTGCGGGGAGACGAGAACGGTGTAACGCTCGATCTTGGTCGGCAGCGGGATCGGGCCACGCACTTGCGCGCCGGTCCGCTTTGCCGTTTCAACGATCTCGCTGGCCGAACGGTCGATCAGACGATGATCGAACGCTTTCAGCCGGATCCGGATCTTTTGGTCCGCCATGGCGGTAGGTTCCTTCGTTAAAAGAGCGACAGACAAAGCCTCTGGGTTGCTTTGCCCCATGAAATTCCTGAATACGGACGGCCCGCAGTCCTGCAGGCCGACAAGGTCACTCCATGGACCTCAAAAACGTAGGCAGACCAGTTTCCCGGCCTGCCCAGACGTAGAAGCATAATGGCACGCAAGGCAGCTGTCAACAGTCGCCTGTTGACGCCGCCTGAATGGCATTGACCCTTCCTGGTCCGGGGAACACAAGGCACATCCTGTGCCTGCTTTCCCATTTGATACGCCCCGATGCCCTACCCAGGCAACATCGGGGCGCAGATACTACCAGATTACTCGATGATCTTCGAGACCACGCCGGCGCCGACGGTACGGCCGCCTTCGCGGATGGCGAAGCGCAGGCCTTCGTCCATTGCCACCGGGTTGATCAGGGTGACGACCATCTTGACGTTGTCACCCGGCATCACCATTTC